>CAVWYY010000008.1:0-644971 GCA_963759375.1 uncultured Solirubrobacteraceae bacterium
GGACCTGCGAGCTCGACTGGAAGGCGGGGTATCGCCGGTCCGTGTTCCGCGCCATGGTCGCGGCACCCCGCGCGGGCACGCGCGTGCCGTTCGGGGAGTCGCCGCCCATCGGATGGACGCTGATGGCCGATCCGGACCCGCCGACGCCGGAGCTGGCGGTCCGGGTCCGCGCGCTGATGCAGGCACTCGAGGCCGCCGGCTGGTCGCACATCGGGCGCGGCGAGGAGTGGTACGCCCAGCGCTTCGTCTGGCGCGGCTCAGGCGACCCGCGCCCGATCGACGAGCCGCACATGGAGGAGTCACCCCGACCCTGACGCGCCAAATCGCGCCTGCTTGCGGGGTCGGGCGGGAACCCTGATCCCGAAGGCTGATGAGGAGAGCCCGCATGATGCGCGCTCCGGAGGGTGGACCGGATACTGGAAGAACGTCTAGGTGGAGGTCGACGAAAGTCGGCCACCATCGAGTCCTGCCTGCGCGTCGGGGATATCTCGCCGCGATCCTGATCGCGATCTGCCTGCTCGGTGCGGGGGGGTCGGCCATGGCGCAGGGGCAGGGCCAGCCGAATCCCGAGCAGCTCTGGGACGCCTACCCGCTCGAGCCCGGCAGCGAGAAGGCGGAGCCCCCCGACCCGGCTCCCACGCCGACGGCTGCGCCCTCACAGGAGCCGCGCCGAGTCGTGGTGACCAAGCCGTCCGACGGCGGCGGGCCCTCCGAACTGCTCTTCATCATGAGCGGCATCGCGGTGTTCGGCGTCGGGATCGCCGCCGGCGCGCTGCTGCGGCGCCGGCGTCGGGCGACGGCGGCGCAGCCCGCGGCCGCACTGCTGACCCCCCGCCGCAGACCGGACCCGCCGAAGCCGCGCCGCAAACCCGCGCAGGCAAAGCCCACTCGTCGCAAGGCCGCCCAGGCGAAGCCCGCTCGCCGCAAGCCCGCTAAGGCGAAGACCAACGGGCGGAAGCCCCTCGACCGGCCCGCCCGGCCGGCGCCGCGCGCCGAGCCGACGGTCGAGGCCGCCCGGCGGGAGCCGCGCGACGAACCGGTCGTGGAGGCCCCGCCGGCGCCGCAGCCCGAACCCGTTGCCGAAGTCGCGCCGCCGGCGCCGCGCCCCGAGCCGGTCGAGGCCGCGCGAGAACCGCAGGCCGAACCGGGTTCCGAAGCCGCGCCGCTAGAGCCGCAGGCCGAGCCGGTGGCCGAAGTCGCGCCGCGAGAGCCGCAGGCCGAACCGGTGGCCGAAGCCGCCCCGCGAGAGCCGGCAGGCCGAGCCCGGTGGCCGAAGTCGCGCCGCCGGAGCCGCAGCCCGAGCCGGTGGCCGAGGCCGCGCCGCCGGAACCGCAGCCCGAACCGGTGGTCCGAGGCCGCGCCGCCGGAAGCGCAGCCCGAGCCGGTGGCCAAGGCTGCGCCGCCGGAACCGCAGTCCGAACCGGTGGTCGAGGCCGCGCCGCCGGAACCGCAGCCCGAACCGGTGGTCGAGGCCGCGCCGCCGGAACCGCAGCCCGAACCGGTGGTCGAGGCCGCGCCGCCGGAACCGCAGGCCGAACCGGTGGTCGAGGCCGAGCCGCCGGAACCGCAGCCCGAGCCGGTGGTCGAAGCCGCGCCGCCAGAGCCGCAGGCCGAACCAGTGGTCGAGGCCGCCCCGCCGGAACCGCAGCCCGAGCCGGTTCGTCGAGGCCGCGCCGACCGAGCGGCAGCTCGAACCCGTCGCCGAAGCCGCGCCGGCGGCGCAGCAGCCCGAGCCCGAGATCGCTCCGCCCGCGCGACCGCCCGCACCCGTTGCCAGAGCGGCGCCGCGCCCGACGTTCGCGCCGCCGGTCGTGAAGGAGCTGGAGCTACCGCCCGCCGAGCGGTTCGCGCGGCGACGGCCCTGGCCGCAAGGGGTCGCGGGCCTGTGGACCTGCGAGATCGAGTGGAAGCCGGGGTACCGGAAGTCGCGGTTCCTCGCGATGGCGGCGCAGCCCGGCGAGTCGCACCGGGAGCCGTTCGGGGAGTCGGCGCCGGTGATGTGGACATTGATGAGTGAGCCCGATCCGCCGACGCCCGAGAAGGTGGCGGTGTTGCGGGACCTGATGGAGGCGCTCGAGGACCAAGGATGGGACCGGGTCGAGTCCGCCGGGCCGTGGTACGCCCAGCGGTTCGTGTGGCGCCAGGACGGACAACCGCGGCCGATCGAGCCGCTGACCGGGAAGGCTGCAGATGCCTGAACGCACCACCCGAGCACAGATGCTCGAACGAACGTTGCTGACCGGCGGCGGGATCGCCGCCGGCGTCGCGGTCATCGCCGCGCTGCCGGATCTCGCCGACTCACAACCCTCCGCCAAGCAGGATGTCGAGATCCTCAATCTCGCGCTGCTGATCGAGTACGTGCAAGCCGGCTTCTACGCCGACGCGCTCAAGCGCGGCAACCTGACCGGCGAGCTGCGCGAGTACGCCAGCACGGTCGGCGGCCACGAGCGCGCCCACGTCGCCTACCTGCGCAAGGCGCTCGGCGACAAGGCGAGCAAGGCGCCGAAGCTGGACTTCGGGGACGACACGACGTCGCCGGAGAGGTTCACCGACTCGGCCCTCAAGCTCGAGGACCTCGCTACGCAGGCCTACAACGCCGCGGCCCCGGGCCTCACCAAGCCCGCGCTGGGCGCCGCCGCGCGGATCGTGTCCGTCGAGGCGCGGCACGCGGCATGGATCCGCGTCGATCGCCGGGGTCACACCCGCGCCGGACGCCTCCGAGCCGCAGATCTCGGTCAAGCGTGCCACCGAAACGCTGAACGGATCGGGGTACCTCAAGTGAGCGACGAGCTGCGGGTGGGAGAGCTGGACGTCGACGGCGCACTCGAGGAGGCGATCGCCACGCTGCACGGCGAGACCCGGGCGACGTTCCTGCGCCGCGCCGTCGTCGGCGGCGCGGTGCTGCTGGGCGCGGGCGCCGCGCCCGCGCAGGCCGCGGCCGAGAGCCGCGACGAGGCGATCCTCAACTACGCGCTGACGCTGGAGTACATCCAGGAGGCGTTCTACGGCGAGGTCGAGCGGATCGGCGCGCTGAAGGGCGGCCTCGCCGAGCAGGCCCGGGTCGTCGGCGCGCACGAGCGAGCCCACGTGAAGGCGTTCCGGGAGGTGCTCGGCAAGAAGGCCGTCAAGCGCCCGCGGTTCGACTTCCGCGGCGCCACCGAGAACGGCGACCGGTTCCGCCGCACGGCGGTCGCATTCGAGGACCTCGCCGTCGCCGCCTACAAGGGGCAGGCGCCGCTGATCCAGGCCCGCGCGTACCTCGTGCCGGCGCTGGCGATCCACACCGTCGAGGCTCGCCACGCGGCGTGGATCCGGCGGCTGGCCGGCCTCACGCCGGCCGCGCACGCGTTCGACGAGCCGCGCTCGGCGAAGAGCACGCTGGGGATCGTCGCGTCCACCAAGTTCGAGGTGATGAAGGCCTCGAGCCGGAGGCGCCCGAAATTCACCGGCTGACGGTTGCGCTCGTGGCGGTGGGCGTGTTGGTCGCCGTCGTGGTGCGGGGCGGGTCGGACGACCCGCCGCCGCCCCCGCAGCGCGCCCATGCGGTGCCGGAGCCGCCGCGCGCGGCGTTCACCGTCGGCACTCCGGTGCCGCTCCAGACCGGCCGGCACGAGTCGCGCTGGGCGCCCGTGCGCCGCGCCGTGGCGGCGCGGACGGCGCCGGGGGGACCGATCGTCTCCCGGCTGGGCCGCCGCACGCCGGAGGGCACCACCAACGTCGTCGCCGCGCTGGCGCGGGCCACCGCCCCGGACGGCCGCATCTGGGTCAAGGTCCGCCTGGCGGTGCTCCCGAACGGCACGACGGCCTGGGTCCCCCGCTCCGCCCTCGGCGGCTACGCGACCGTGACCACGCGGCTGGTGGTCGACCGCCGCCGGCTCACCGCCACGCTGCTCCGCGCCGGGCGCCGCGTCTTCCGGGCCCCGGTGGGCATCGGTACCGCCGCGGCACCCACCCCCGCCGGCGAGTTCTACGTCCGCAACCGCCTCACGCGCTTCCGCAGCCCGTTCTACGGCCCGGTGGCGCTGGGCACCAGCGCACGCTCGGAGACGCTCACGGACTGGCCCGGCGGAGGCTTCGTCGGCATCCACGGCACCGACCGGCCGGACCTGATCCCAGGCCGCGTCAGCCACGGCTGCATCCGCATGCGGAACGCCGACATCCTGCGGCTCGCGCGGATCATGCCGATCGGGACGCCGGTCGACATCCACTGATCGCCAAGGTCCTGCCAAGGATTCGACAAGGACCGGCAGGAATTCTGCCGCCCATGCTCCTGCGCCGCGTCATCCCCGCCGCCGTCTTCACCGCCCTCATCGCCGCCGCTCCCGCGTCCGCCGCCACCGAGGCCGCCGCCGGCCCGAGCGCGACGCCGCTGATCCTCGAGGTCATCCTCGCCGTCGCCGTCATGGCCGGCCTGGCGCTCCGCGCGCCGGCCGCACGCGCCGTCGCGGCGGCCCGCCGCCGCCTCTCGGGCGCCCGCACCGCGCCGCCGCTCGTCAAGCCTCGCGCTTAGGCACCAGCACGAGCCGCTTGAACTCCGCGACCAGGACTCCGTCCTGGTTGAGCACGCGCGTGTGCACCTTCACGGTGCCGCGATCGGGCTTGGAGCGCGACTCGCGCACCTCGAGCACCTCGGTCTCGGCGAACAGCGTGTCGCCGTGGAAGACCGGGGCCGGGTGGCTGAGCTCCTCCGTGGCGAGGTTGGCGATCGCCTTGCCGGAGATGTCAGACACGCTCATGCCGAGCGCCAGCGAGTAGACGTACGGGCCGACGACCACGTTGCGCCCCTGCTGCGACCCGGCGGCGTAGACGTCGTTGATGTGCAGCGGGTGGTGGTTCATGGTGATCAGGCAGAACAGGTGGTCGTCCGCCTCGGTCACCGTCTTGGCCGGCCAGTGCTTGTACACGGCGCCAACCTCGAACTCCTCGAAGTAGCGGCCGTAGGGATGGGCTCCGGAGGCCTCGCGGCTCCGCTGATCGGTGTCGACTGAGGTGCTCATAGGCCCGGGGACTCTACGATCCCCCGCCCATGCGCAGCCCCCGTTCCTTCTTCGAGCCACTGGCGCTCGGCGCTCCCGAGCCGCTCCGGGAGATCCCCGTCAAGCCGTCGCGGATGATCCATTTCCTGGACTTCTCGAACGAGAAGATGGTCGCCAAGGCGCCCGACATCGCGACGAAGACCGACATCCTGCTCGGCAACCTCGAGGACGCGATCCCGGCCGACCGCAAGGAGGCCGCCCGCGCGGGGCTGATCAAGGTCGGCAAGGAGATGGACCTCGGCCAGACGGCGCTGTGGGTGCGCGTGAACTCGCTCGAGTCGCCGTGGGTGCTCGACGACCTCACGCAGCTCGTGGCCGAGATCGGCGACAAGCTCGAGGTCGTGATGGTCCCGAAGGTCGAGGGGCCGTGGGACATCCACTACGTCGACCGCCTGCTCGCCCAGCTCGAGGCCCGCAACGGGCTCGAGCGGCCGCTGCTCGTCCACGCGATCCTCGAGACCGCGCAGGGCGTGGCCAACGTCGAGGAGATCGCCACCGCCTCACCGCGCATGCAGGGGATGAGCCTCGGACCGGCCGATCTCGCGGCGTCGCGGCGGATGAAGACCACGCGCGTGGGCGGCGGCCATCCCGGCTACCGGGTGCTGTCGGACCCGGACGGCGACGCGCCGCGCGCCAGCGCCCAGCAGGACCTGTGGCACTACACGATCGGCCGCATGGTGGACGCCTGCGTGAGCGCCGGGATCCTGCCGTTCTACGGGCCGTTCGGCGACATCCGCGACGTCGAGGGCTGCGAGGCGCAGTTCCGCGCCGCCTACCTGATGGGCTGCGTCGGCACGTGGTCGCTGCACCCGGTGCAGATCGACATCGCGCGCAAGGTCTTCTCACCCGACCCCGACGAGGTCGCGTTCGCCAGGAAGGTCATCGAGGCGATCCCGGACGGCCGCGGCGTGCACATGATCGACGGCAAGATGCAGGACGACGCGACCTGGAAGCAGTGCCGCGTGATGGTGGACCTGGCGGAGATGCTCGCCGCCAAGGACCCCGAGCTCAAAGCCGCGTACGGCCTCTGACGTAACGTCGCTGTCCTGTCTGGACGAAGTCCTGACGGGTCAGCGAAACCCGAATCGCTTCGGGCAACTCGCGCGCGGGTTGCCCATCCCGCTGTCGCCCGTGTAGCGGAAGCAGCTCGCGTACCGGAACTTGCCGTTCCAGGCGGCGGGAATGCGCACGAGCGCGGTCGACGTGTAACGCCCGGCACGCACCCGCTCGAGCTCGCCGGTGGCCACGCGCGGCGCCGTCGTGCGGCCCCGCTTGCCGAGGTAGAAGATCGTCGGCTGCTCGAGCTTGACGCCCTTCGGCACGCGGTACCGCTGGATGAGCCGGATCACACGCGAGTTGCGCGCCTTGAAGGTGAGCGTCGTGTCCGGGAACACATAGGCGCGCACCCGCTCGGACGTGGCGCCGGTGGCGACCACGCGGAACTGCCAGTTGCGGTCGCGCGTCTGCTCGAACGTGTACCGCCCGTCAGGCCCGGTCGTGCCCGTGACGACCGGCGCGAACTCGCCCTCGTACGGGTACCGGCGGCCCTCGAGCGGAGACTGGCCGGCCGGCCGCGGGAACGCCGTCGACCGCGACGGTGCCGGTGATCCGCGTGGTGCTCCCGAACTGGGTCTCCGGCGGGGAGACCTTGATGCTCACGGACGTGGCGGCACTCGCCGCCGGGGCCGCCAGGAGCAGCATGAGTGTGGCCAACAACAGAGAGCGCACCGGAGCGGTGAGGGTAGCGACGGCGTTAGGGTCCCCGGCTCACATGCGCCCCCGCCGCACCTGCCACGCCGTCCCCGGCTCCAACGAGCGCTTCCTGGCCAAGGCGGTGGAGCTCGAGGCCGACCAGGTGTTCCTCGACCTCGAGGACGCCGTCGCCGCCGGCGAGAAGGACCGCGCCCGCGAGCTGGTGATCGCCGCGCTCCGCGAACAGGACTTCGGCGGCAAGACCGTGGTGGTGCGGGTGAACGGCACCGATACGCCGCACTACTACCGGGACCTGATCGCGGTGGTCGAGCAGGCCGGCGACCGGCTCGACGCGGTGATGGTCCCGAAGGTGCGCACGCCCGGCGACGTCGAGATGACCGACAAGCTGCTCACGCAGATCGAGCTGGCCCGCTCGCTACCGGTCGGCCGGATCGGGATCGAGGCCCAGATCGAGGACGCGACGGGCCTGGTCGCCTGCGAGGCGATCGCCGCCGCATCAGCGCGGATGGAGACGCTGATCTTCGGCCCCGGGGACTACAGCGCGGCGGTCGGGATCCCGATCACGACGATCGGCGGCGCGCCCGAGGGCTATCCGGGCGACCACCTCAACTACGTGTTCTCGCGGCTGGTCGTGGCCGCGCGCGCGGCGGGCATCCAGGCGATCGACGGCCCGTACGGCGCGTTCGACGACGAGGACGGCCTGCGCGCGCGGTCACGGCTGGCGCGTGCCCTCGGGATGGACGGGAAGTGGACGATCCACCCGCGCCAGATCGCCGTCGTCAACGAGGTCTTCACGCCCACGCGCGAGGAGTGGGAGCGGGCCGAGGCGCTGCTCGCCGCCTATCGCAGCGCCAGCGACGAGGGTCGCGGCGCCGCGATGTTCGAGGGCGAGATGATCGACGAGGCCAACCGCAAGATGGCCGAGCGGCTGGCCGAGGCCGGGCGGGCGGCCGGCTATGGCGCGTAGAACGTCAACTGCGGCTGGGTAGGGAGGCGGTGACGCCGGCGGTGGGGTTGTTTGATCGCGGTATGCGCGACTGAACGACCCCAAGCGCCCGTGGGGTCGGAAATGATCGGTATGCGATCACAGACAACCCCAGTCGCCCGCGCCGCCTCCTCAATGCCCGGGGTTGACGTTCGGTCCCACTACACGCAGACCTGACGGCGCAGCCGCCCCGGCGCAGGAGGACGAGCCTCCCGTCGGGCCGGGTGCGGCTGACCACCGTTCCGCCACACGGCGTGGCGGCCCTCCGGGCCGAGCGCGTCGACCCCCGTGACGCGCCCGTCCTCGCCATAGACCACCTCCTTCACGACGGTGGCCAGCCCTCCCCCCTCGTCGCAGGAGTCCTCCTCCACGCGCGCAAGCCGGCCGCCCTCGTGGCGGTAGCGCTCGCGGGTGCAGGACCCCGTCGGCGGCATGTAGCGCTCGCTCTCCACGGGCTTGCCGGCCGCGAGCCGCATCCTGACCACGGACTGCAATTCGGCCGGCAGCTCGCCGCCGTCGGACTCGAGCGGCGCGCGGAAGCACGCGACCTCGACCTCGTCCCGCCCCCAGGACGAGAAGCGCTCGAGCCAGACCTCGCCGGTCGCGTCGTACTGGCGCACGCACACGACCCGCCCGAGCGCGTCGAACCCGATGGCCTCGTGCTCCTGCCACGGCGGCGGCGGTCGATGCAGCCAGCGGCCCGGGTCGCATCCCCGGCGCTGGAGCCGCAGCGGCTCGATGTCCCCGTGACCCGACGTCGCGGTCGCCCAGCGCCACCGGACGGCCGCCGTCTCGGCGCCGGCGGCCAGCTCGTCATAGCGTTCGGCGAGCTCCGCGGCCCGCACGCGCAGCCCTCCTTCAGCGGCAGCCGGCTCCTCAACGGCCGTCCGCAGCAGCCCTCTCTCCATGTGGCCGGACGCTACCGTGACTTTTGTCGATGGTCAAGCAAAAGCTGCAAGACGGCGGACATTTTCCCGCAATCTAAGAGCGAATCGAGACGCAACCAGTGACGTGAGGCATACTGATGCGCGATGTCGGACATGCTGGACGCCGAAGATGCGGCGGGGATGAGGCGTTTCGACGCAGCGTCCCGTGACGAGATGATCGGACCCACCGGCGGGAACGGAACGGCCTCGAGCACCGGGGCCGGCGCGATGCTGCGCCTGATCCGCGACGGCCGCGCGAGCACGCGCGCCGAGCTCGTGGCGCTGACCGGCCTCGCCCGCTCCACGGTCGCCCAGCGCATGGACGCCCTGCTCGCCCAGCGCCTCGTCGTGCCCGCCGGCGCCAGCGCCTCCACGGGCGGCCGGCCGCCCAAGACCTTCGCGTTCAACCGCAACGCCGGCGCTGTCCTGGCCGCCGACCTCGGCGCCACCCACTCGCGCGTCGCGGTCACCGACCTCGCCGGAGACGTCCTGGTGCAGACCCGCACCGACATCCCGATCGCCGACGGCCCGGACACGGTGCTGTCCTGGCTGGAGGAGACGTTCGACGGCCTGCTCGGCGAGACCGGCCACACGGTCGCCGACGTGCGCGGCGTCGGCGTCGGCATCCCCGGCCCGGTCGAGTTCGCGACCGGCACGCCGGTGGCGCCGCCGATCATGCCCGGCTGGGACGGCTACGGCGTCGCCGCCCGGCTGCAGGGGCGCTACGGCGCGCCGGTTCTCGTCGACAACGACGTGAACATCATGGCCCTGGGCGAGTACTGGGCACGCTGGCGCGACACCCAACACCTGCTGTTCGTCAAAGTCGGCACCGGCATCGGCTGCGGCGTGATCACCGACGGACGCATCCACCGCGGCGCCCAAGGCGCCGCCGGCGACATCGGCCACATCCACGTCCCCGACCACGACGACGTCATCTGCCGCTGCGGCAACCTCGGCTGCCTAGAAGCCATCGCCGGCGGCGGCGCCATGGCCACCAAACTCACCGAACTCGGCGTCCCCGCCACCAACAGCCGCGACGTCGTCAAACACGTCCGCGACGGCCGCCCCGAAGCCATGCGCCTCGTCCGCCAAGCCGGCCGCGAACTCGGCGGCGTCCTCGCCTCAGCCGTGAACTTCTTCAACCCCGGCGTCATCGTCATCGGCGGCGACATCGCCCACGCCGACGAACACCTGCTCGCCGGCGTCCGCGAAGTCGTCTACCGCCGCTCCACCGCCCTGGCCACCCGCAGCATCCGCATCAGCCGCTCCACCCTCGACGACCGCGCCGGCGTGATCGGCGCCGCGGTCATGGTCATCGAGGCGGTCCTCGCGCCGGACGCCGTGGACCAGGCGATCGCCGCCGCGCACTGACTTGCCGGAGCTCCCCGAGGCCGAGCGGGCGCGGCAGACGCTTGAGCGGGTCCTCGGCCGCACCATCGCCGCGGTCGACGACACCGACGGCTACGTCTGCCGCCCGCACGCGCCCGGCGAGATCGAGTCCGCGCTCGTCGGCCACCGGTTCGTGAGCGCCCACCGGCGCGGCAAGTTCCTGTGGCTGGACACCGAGGACGGGCCGACGCTCGGCCTCCATCTCGGGATGGCGGGCCACATCGCGCTCGAGGCGCCGGAGGACAAGCCGCTGTGGGACCGCTTCACGGTCGAGTTCGAGGACGGCACGCGGTTCGCGCTGCGCGACCGGCGGCGCCTGGGCCGGGCGGTGCTCAACCCGGACTTCGCCCACGTCGGCCCGGACGCCGAGGCCATCACCCGCGCCGAGTTCCGCAAGCGCTTCGGCCGTAGCGGCGCGCCGGTCAAGGCGCGGCTGCTCGACCAGGGCGTGCTCTCCGGCGTCGGCAACCTGCTGGCCGACGAGGCGCTGTGGCGCGCGCGGCTGAACCCCCGCCGCGCGGCCAACGACCTGTCCGACGACGAGCTCGACGCGCTGCGGCGGGCGATCCGGGCGTCGCTCCGCGACGCGGTCCGCAAAGGCGGCGCCCACACCGGCCACCTGAACCCGCACCGGGTGCGGGGCGGCCGCTGCCCGCGCTGCGGCTCGGAGCTCGAGCGCGCGACGGTCGGCGGCCGGACGACGTACTGGTGCCCGGTCGATCAGGCGTGAGTCGCAGCCTCGCGCGACGCGCGCGTGACCGCGTCGGCGGCCTGCTCGTGGCTCATGCCGGTGCCGGCCATCAAGTCGGTCGCGGTCGAGCGCACCTGGCCGACGATCACGCTGACCGACATGTTGCCCGTGTCCTCGAGCACCCGGGTGGCCACTGCGGCCGCGCGCAGCGCCGGCTCGCGGACGGCCTCGAAGTCCTCTGACTCGGCCGCGTCGCTGAACGCCCGGACCGCGATCGCCAGGTCGCGCACCGCCTCGGCGACCTCCGGCGGGACGTTCTCGTTCAGGCGCACCGCCCGGATCGTCCCCCGGGCCAGCACGCGCACGTTGCGCACCGCGAGGTCGATCCGCGACGCGGCCCCGGCGTAGTCCTCGACCCGCCCGCGGTAGCGGCGTCGCGGCGGCGCGTAGCGAGCGGTCTCACGGCTCACGCTCACCGCGTCCGCGAACTCGGCGAGCAACCCATCGATCTCGCGCGCGCGCACGAGGGCGGCCTCGGCGAGGCCACGGTCGCGCTCCAGGATCGCCGTCGCCACGTCGTCGAGCGTGGCCGCCAGCTCGTCGAGCACCGGTCGCGCCGCCCGGCGCACCGTACGCAGCGGGTTCACGGGCAGCAGCAGCCCGCTCACGACCACGGCCACGCCGCCGCCGACCAGCGCATCGAGGAACCGCGCGAAAGTGATGCCGTCGGTGGGCGGTTGGATCGTCGCCACCAGGGCGGCGGACACGGCCGCCTGGTTGGCCAGCATCTGACCGCTCCCGACGAAGATCGCCAGCGAGATCGAGAGCATCACGACGATCGCGAGCTGCGCGGCCCCGACGCCGATCGCGAGGACCAGGAGGTCGCCGACCGCGATCCCGACGGCGACGCCGACCGCCACCTCGAACGCCCGCCGCCCACGCTGGGAGATCGTCAGGCCGAGCGTGATGATCGCCGCCACCGGGGCGAAGAACGGCTGCTTGTGGCCGAGCACCTCGGTCGCGATGACCCAGGCGAGCCCCGCGGCCACGCCGGCCTGCAGGATCGAGCGCCAGGAGAGCTTGAGCCGCTCGAGCCGCGTGTGCATGGACACGCGTGAGCGCTCGGCGGCCTCCTCGATCAGCGGCGCAGCGCGCTCGCCGAGCGGCCTCGCATCACGTTCCCGCAGTCGCGGCATCCCGAGGGGATGCTGGCAGGCCGCGGCGGTACTCGACGAGATCGAAGGCGAGCATCGGCTCGTAGACGGCCTCGTCGTCGGTGGCCCAGCCTTCTCGCTCGTAGAACCGCCGCGCCCGGGCCTGGAGCGCCGGCGTGTACAGGCGCATGGCCTCGTAGCCCTCGGCGGTCGCCTGCTCGACCGCCATCGCCAGCAGCGTCGTGGCCAGGCCGGTGCCCCACCACGGCTCGCGGATGAACAGCATCCACAGGTGCGCGAGGCCCCGGATCGGCGCCCTCCGCTCGGTGCGCTCCCGGGCGGCGTGGAATGCCACGTGGCCCGCGACGGCGCCGTCGTCATGTGCGATTACGCACCAGGCGTCCGGCCAGGTCAGACGCTCGCGGATGCCCGGGGCCTCGATCTCGGACTCCGGTGGTGTCCATCCGGCCGGCAGGAAGGCCGCGTAGGTCTCGAATCCGAGCCGCGCGGTCGCGGTCAGGACCGCGACGTCGTCGAGCGTCGCGCGGCGTGTCGCGAAGGTCGGCATCCACTCAATTGTGTCATATCTAACTCTCAACTTGAGACTTAGATAGGCCGAGTGGGGCCGCGACCCCAGGCCCCAAGCTCAAGAACGGCCCCACGGATGCCGACTTTCAGAGGGTCGGACCTCCCCCTGCCACCTCCCGTGACGGCCATCCTTCTCCCCTACCTGCGCCCGCGCGCGCTCAGCTCGTGATCCGGCGGATCCTCACCGCCGGCCTGGCTGCGGCCGCCATGTACGCGGCCGTGCTGGGCACGGCCGCTCCGGCGCAGGCGCCGACGCCGGATCCCACGCAGCAGGCGACATCGACGCCGGCGCCGATCACGTCGCCGGCCCCCACCGCCTCAGCCGCGCCCACGCAGGCGCCCACGCAGGCGCCGACCGCGAGCCCCACGGCCACCGCCACCCAGACCGCCACGCCCACGCAGACCGCGACCGCGACGCCGTCCCCGGCGACGACGGCCGCGCCGACCGCCACGGCCACGCCCACGGGCACCGCCACGCCGGACGCCACCGGCGACCCCGGAGGCCAAGAAGCGCCAAGAAGCGCAAGAAGGCGAACAAGAACTCCGGCGCCGGCTCGATCGTCAAGTGCGGCGACAAGGTCGTCTCAGGCTCACTCTCAACTTCAGCTAGAGAGTGTGAGGCCGCTCGTGAGGAATCGCACGATCCGGCTCCGGTGCCGGCGCCGACCCTCACCAACGCCGACGGGACCCCCGCGCCGACCAACCCGGGCTACTCGCTCGCCACCGTCGGGGCCGCCCGGGTCGGTGTGCCGAACTTCTTCATCGACAAGTTCCGGATCCCGCCCTTCCTGCTCCCGATCTACCAGGCCGCCGGCATGCAGTACGGCGTCCGCTGGGAGATCCTCGCCGCGATCAACGAGATCGAGACCGACTACGGGCGCAACCTGAACATCTCCTCGGCCGGCGCAGTCGGCTGGATGCAGTTCATGCCCCCCACCTGGGCCATGTACGGCGTGGACGCCAACGGTGACGGCGTCAAGGACCCCTTCAACCCGGTCGACGCCATCTTCGCGGCCGCGCGGTACCTCAAGGCCGCGGGCGCCGACAGCGACATCCGGCGCGCGGTCTTCGCCTACAACCACGCCGACTGGTACGTCGACTCCGTGCTCATGCGCGCCCAGGTCATCGGCGGCCTGCCGGGCGACCTCGTCGGCTCCCTCACGGGCCTCACGCAGGGCCGCTTCCCGGTCCACGCCAAGGCGACCTACGCCGGCCAGCTCACCAAGAAGGGCAACAAGGTCACCGAGGGCAACGCGGCCATGGTCGTCGAGTCCGACGGGGCCCAGAAGGACATCAAGGTCTTCTCCAAGGCCAAGGCGCCGATCATCGCCGTCAACGACGGCAAGGTGGTCAAGATCGGCCGCAACAAGCGCCTCGGCAAGTTCGTGATGCTGCAGGACGTCTACGGCAACACGTACACCTACGCCCACCTCGGCGAGGTCTCGGCGACCTACCCGGCACCGAAGGACCGCTCGCGCCGGAACGGCACGCCGAAGGCGCCGACGCGCGACGCCGAGCCGGAGG
Source organism: uncultured Solirubrobacteraceae bacterium (assembly GCA_963759375.1). Taxonomy (GTDB): domain Bacteria; phylum Actinomycetota; class Thermoleophilia; order Solirubrobacterales; family Solirubrobacteraceae; genus DASSUW01. The sequence continues at coordinate 14,007 of CAVWYY010000008.1, forward strand.
GCCCCGCCTCCAAGACGCGCATGCCGGCCCGCAAGGTCGCGAAGCAGATCGTCAAGGCACCGGAGCCCGCCGCGGCGCCGCCCGTCAAGGAGCGCCTGTTCGCGCACCCCGAGCGCCCCGCCGCCAAGGCGGCAGGCGGCGACGTCCAGCTGGCGACGACCGTTGAGGCCGAGAAGGCCACCCAGGACGCGCCGCTCGGCTTCGACGCCCGCGACTTCCATCCGGCACCGCTCAAGAAGGGCGCCCGCCTGATCGGCGGCACGATCATCGGCCACCTCGGCGAGCGCACGCCCGCGAGCGCGCCGTACCTGCTCTTCGAGATCCGCCCCGCCGGCGCCGGCGCGCCGCGGATCGACCCGAAGCCGATCCTCGACGGCTGGAAGCTGCTCGAGTCCACCGCGATCTACCGCGCCAAGGGCAAGAACCCGTTCTTCGGCGAGGACGCGGAGAACCCTTCGATCGGCCAGATGCTCATGCTCAGCAAGGAGCAGCTGGTGCGCCGGGTGCTGCACGACTCGCGCATCCAGCTCTACGGCTGCGGGATCGGCGACGTCCGCTCCGGCCAGATCGACCGCCGCGTGCTCGCCACGCTGCTCTACCTGGCCGGCTCGGGCCTCAAGCCCACCGTCACGTCGCTCAAGTGCGGCCACGGCTACCTGACCGCGTCGGGCAACGTGTCCGAGCACTCGACCGGCACGGCGATGGACATCGGCGCGATCAACGGCATCGTCATCCGCCCGTCGACGCAGGGCCCCGGCTCGATCACCGACGTGACGATCCAGGCGCTGCTCAAGCTCCAGGGCACGATGAAGCCGCACCAGATCATCTCGCTGATGACCTTCTCCGGCGCGGACAACACGCTGGCGATGGGCGATCACGACGACCACATCCACGTCGGCTGGCGGCCGCTGTACGGCGAGAACCGCGAGGCGGCCAAGCAGATCAACGCCGTGCTCAAGCCCGATCAGTGGATCAAGCTGATCGACCGCCTCGGCGCCATCGACAATCCGGTGGTCCGGGCCAAGCCGTCGCGCTTCGCGACGAAGGTCAAGCGCTCCTCGCGCGCGCATCGCGGCGACTGAGCCATTCCGAGCCCGGGGTGTCGGTCAGCCCGTGGGCGATGATCGAGCAGAACACCACGAGCGCGGCGAGGTTGAAGATCCGCTCGCCATCGGCGACCCCCTGGGTGAGCACGAAGATCGAGAACGCCATCGTCGCCACGCCCTTGGGGCCGAACCAGGCGATGAATGCCTTGGTGGCGAAGTCGAGCCTGGTGCCGACGAGCGCGATCGCGATGGCGATCGGCCGCGCCAGCAGGAGCGTGAACGCGGCGATGCCGACAGCCGCCCAGCCGTCGCCGAACAGGCCGTCGAACGTCAGAAGCGCGCCGAACACGACAAAGATCCCGAGCTTGACGATCTCGACGATGTCCTCGGCGCGGTCGGCGAACGTGTGGGCGAGGTCGGACCGCCGGATGCCGAGCACGATCGCGCACACGAACACCGCGATGAACCCGTTGCCCGCCGGCTCGGCGACGGTAACGGCGTAGGTCGCGAACGCCACGCCGAGCACGTACAGCGACTTGTGGTGGTCCGGGATCCCGCTGCCCACGATGCCGCGCCCGCCCGGCATGAGCCATGACGCCACGAACCCGAGCACGAGCCCGAACGCGAAGCCGAGGCCGACGTCCTGCAGGACGAACTCGTACCAGACGAAGTCACCCTGATCGCTCGCCAGCGCCGCGCTGAACGCCAGCACGGCCGGCAGCGCGAGGCCGTCGTTGAGCCCGGATTCGAGGTTCAGCGAGTGGCGCACGAGGCGCGGCACCCGCGGGTTGGTGACGACGCTCGACGACAGCACGGGATCGGTGGGCGACAGCAAGGCGCCGAGCAGGAACGACTCCGTCCAAGAGAGGTCGGTGAGCGCGTGGGCGACGAGCGCGACCAGGATGCACGTGACCGGCATCGCCACGACCAGCTTGCGGGCCGGGAGCCGCCACGCCTTCTGGAGCATCTCGGCCTCGACCTCGAGGCCGTCGCGGAACAGGATCACGATCAGCGCCACCGTGGCGAGGTCGACGACGAAGCCCGACTCCGGGTCGAACTCGAGCACGCCGGTGGCGCCCTCCCCCAGCAGGAAGCCGGCGACCACGAACAGCGCGGTCAGCGACAGGAAGCTGCGATGCACCAGGCCCGATGCCAGCGCGCCGAAGATCAGCAGCCCGCCGAAGACGAGCGCCGCCGTGTCGAACGAGATCACTGGCGGGCAGCGTACGCTGCCGTCCGGTGCACGACGCCTCTCCCACCCCGTTTTGGCTCGATCGCCCGCGTCCGGCCGACGCCGCGCCCCTCGACGGGGCGGCCGACGCCGACCTGGCGATCGTCGGCGGCGGCTTCACGGGCTTGTGGGCTGCGCTGCTGGCCAAGCGCGAGCAGCCCGAGCGCGAGGTCGTGGTCCTGGAGGCCGAGACCGCGGGCTGGGGCGCGAGCGGGCGCAATGGCGGGTTCGTCGACGCCTCGCTGACCCACGGGCTCCCGAACGGCGCCTCGCGCTTCGCGCGCGAGCTGGAGGCGCTGGACGCCGCCGGCCGGGAGAACCTCGCCGAGCTCAAGGCCGACCTCGAGCGCCATCGCATCGACGCGGCGCTCGAGGAGCACGGCCTGCTGTCGGTCGCGACCCAGCCGCACGAGCTGGCCGACATGGGCGAGGAGGCGGCGCTGCTGCGGCGCTTCGGGTGGGACGCCGAGGTGCTCGACCGCGACGCCGTCCGCGCGGCGGTGGCCTCGCCGACGTACCTGGGTGCCGTCCTGCAGCGCACCGGCGTCGCTCTCGTCGACCCCGGGGCGCTCGCGCTCGGCCTGCGGCGCGCGGCGCTCGCCCTCGGCGTGCGGCTGTACGAGCGCACGCCGGTCACGCGTGCGGCACCCGGAGAGCTGACGACCCCCGGCGGGATGGTGCGCGCCCGCCGGATCCTGCTCGCCACCGGCGCCTACCGCCCGCTCACGCGCGCGATCCGGCGGCTCGTGGCGCCGGTCTACGACTACGCGCTGGTCACCGAGCCGCTGACCGCCGCACAGCGCGGCGAGATCGGCTGGGAGGGCCGGCAGGGCATCGCCGACCGCGGCAACCGCTTCCACTACTACCGCCTCACCCCGGACGACCGGGTGCTGTTCGGCGGCTACGAGGCGCTGTACCACTTCGGCAACCGGGTCGGGCCTGAGCTCGACCGTGATCCGCGGACGTTCGCGCTGCTGCACGAGCACCTGCTGGCCACGTTCCCGGCGCTCGAGGGCATCGGCATCACGCACGCCTGGGGCGGCCCGATCGACACCTGCAGCCGCTTCTGCGTGACCTTCGGCCGCGCGCTCGGGGGCACGGCGGTGTACGCGGTCGGCTACACCGGCCTGGGCGTCGCGGCCACGCGCTGGGGCGCCCGCACGGCACTCGACCTGCTCGACGGCGCCGAAACGCCGCGCACGCGGCTCGAGCTGGTGCGCAAGCGGCCGCTGCCGTTCCCGCCCGAGCCGGCCCGCTGGGCGGTGATCCAGGCGACCAAGCGTGCGCTGGCGCACGCCGACGAGCACGGCGGGCGCCGCGGCCCGTGGCTACGCCTGCTGGACCGGCTGGGGCTTGGCTTCGACACGTGACGGGGCGGCCGGCTCGCTGATGCTCAGCTGCCAGTCCGGCTGATCACGTGTCACCACCGCGACGAGCGCAGTGACGACGTCGGGCGCGAACTGCGTCCCGGAGTTCTTGTGCAGCTCGCCGATCGCCACCTCGAGCGGCAGCGCCTTGCGGTACGAGCGGTCGGTCGTCATCGCGTTGAACGCGTCGCAGGCCGAGATGATCCGGGCGGCGACCGGGATCGCCTCGCCGACCAGCCCGTCGGGGTAGCCGCCGCCGTCCCAGCGCTCGTGCGAGGCCCGCACGACCACGCCGACGCTGGAGAGCAGGCCGCCGACCTGCTGGAGCATGCGCTCGCCCTCGACCGTGTGCGTCTTCATGATCGCCCACTCGTCGTCGTCGAGCGGACCCGGCTTGTTGATGATCTCGTCGGGGACCGCGATCTTCCCGATGTCGTGCAGCAGCGCGCCCATCTCGGTCGCGCGCAGCGTGTCCTCGTCGACGCCCATCTCCTCGGCGACCTGGACCGACAGCTCGACGACGTCCTCGGTGTGGTGGCCGGTGTACTCGTCGTCGTCCTCGAGCAGGTCGCGCAGCAGCAGCGCGGTCCCGCGGTACGCGCGGCCGAGCTCGAGACTGTGCTGGATGCGCCCCTCGCGCTCGCTCTCGAAGCCCCGGAGCATCGGCAGCAGGGCGAGCACCAGCAGCGCGCCGAGCGGCTGGTCGGCCGCGGCGAGGGCGGCGAGCAGTCCGATCGGGGTCAGCAGGGCGTCGACACGCTGGCCGATGCGCACCTCGCGCAGCGCGTCGGCGAGGCTCAGCCCGTAGACGAGCCGGCCCCGCAGCGCGTACATCGCTGCGTCGACCGCCATCTGTGCGCCGAACGCGAGGACGTACACGGGCAGGTGGTCCCAGTCCGGGATCTGCGCGCCGAACGCCACGATCACCAGCGCGGGCGCGAGCGCGTACGCCCCGTTGGCCGGGGCGGACAGCACGCGCGCCGGCGCCAGCTGACGGGCGCGGACGTCCCAGGCGGCGGACGCGACGTTCGCGAACGCCACCAGCAGCGGCACGTACGGCGTGGGCAGGAGCAGCAGCATCGGAACGAACACGAGCTGCGTCGGGATCGCGTAGCCGGCCCCGGCCGTGAACTCGATCCGCCCCGCGACCGCGATCGCGGCCACGAACGCCACGGCGACCGGCCACGAGAGCTCGCGCGCGGGCGCCGTGTACAGCGCCAGGGCGAGCGCGGCCGCCAGGAACCCGACGGTGAGCACGATCGTGTCGATCAGCTCGCGGCGGTCGAGCGTGCGCTGCCGGCGCTCGAGGGACTCCTCGATGCGCCGCTCTGTGGCGGCGTCCATTGACGGTGTCGTGCTGGCGGACATGAGTGATCGAGCGTCAGTAGACGCCTGTTTGATCATGTCGGCCTCCCAACGCGCCGACTTTAGGAGCAGGCAAGCCAATGGAGGGCACGTCTCACATGAATGGACTCATCCGCCGCGTCACCCTCGCGGCAGTCGCCGCTTCGGTGGCGGCGATGGCGTTCGCGTCGACCGCGAGCGCCGGCATCCTCACCGCATCCGCCAAGGACTGCGGTGACGAGACCCTGTCCCAGCCGTTCCTCGGCTTCGGCGACAAGGCGCAGTACAAGAAGGTCAAGGGCGGCGACTTCGAGGGCGCCCTCACGGATTGGTCGCTGATCGGCCGGGCGAAGGTCGTGTCCGGCAACGAGCCGTGGAAGGTCGGCGGCTCGGGTCACGGCAAGTCGCTCCTGCTGCCGCAGGGCAGCAGCGTCATCACCCCGGCCTCGTGCGTGGGGCTCAAGGAGCCGACGCTGCGCTTCTTCGCCAAGCGCAACAGCGGCCTCCTCGGCATCTCGACGCTTGCCGTCTCGGTCTACGTGAAGACCTCGCTCGGCCTCGTCGTGCCGGTGCCGGTGGGCGTGGTGCTCAACAACGGCCAGTGGAAGGCGACTCCGGCGATGCTGATCGTCGCCAACCTGCTGCCGCTGCTCCCGGGCGACCGCACCCCGGTGGCGTTCCAGTTCACGCCGGTGCTCGGCGACTGGCAGATCGACGACGTTTACGTCGATCCGATGCGGTTTAGGTAATCAAGGCGCTCACCCGAGCTCGCGAGGGTGAGTAAGCCGCACAGGTTGTCTCAGCGTGCGCGGAGCTTCCGGCTCCGCGTACGCTCCTCCTGCTTCTCCACCACGTTGGCGATCAGGCGGAGGATCTCGGTCGGGCCCGTCGCACGGACGGTGCCGGACTCGAACGCCTCGCGCCAGTGGCGGATCGACCCCTCGCGGGCCAGCTCGTTGAAGTGCGAGCGCGGCACCGAGAGGCGGACCTTGGCGTCGGAGGCGATGTCGCGGGTGATCTTCGGCCCCGGGACCTCGACGCGGAAGAGCTGGATGTCACCGCGGCCGCGCAGCTCGAGCTCCATGACGAGCTTGAGCTTGGTGAGCGCCGGAACCTCCTTCTGGAAGTTCGCGATGCCCTCCTCGATCAGGGCCTTGGTGTCCGCGGTCGACATGTATCAAGATGTTACTAACGGATCCTGAGCCCCTCGGGATCCCACAACGGCTCGCGCGCCACCTCGCCGTCGACCCACTCGCCGAAGATCTCGACCGCGACCTCGGTGCCCGGTTCGGCGTGCTCAGACGGCAGATAGGCGTAGGCGATCGACCGCTCGACCGAGTAGCCGTAGCCGCCGCTGGTGACGCGGCCGGCGATGTCGCCGCCCACCCGCACGGGCTCGTTCGCGAGCGCCACCGAGCGTGGGTCGGCGAGCACCAGGCAGCACAGCCGGCGCGCCGGTGAGTCGTCGAGCCGCGTCGCGCCCCAGGAAGTCCTTGTCCGACCGCACGGCGAAACCGACGCCGCCCTCGTACGGCGAGTCGTCGGGCGTGATGTCGGCGCCCCACACGCGGTAGCCCTTCTCCAGCCGCAGCGAGTCGATCGCCCGGTAGCCGGCGGCGGCCAGGCCCTGCGGCTGCCCCGCCTCCCACAGCGTCCGCCACAGCGCGCCGCCGTACTCCATCGGGCAGTAGAGCTCCCAGCCCATCTCCCCCACGTAGGTGACCCGCAGCGCCCGGACCGGCACGTCGCCGACCGCGAGGTTGCTCCAGCGCATGTAGCCGAACGACAGGTCGTCGGCGCAGACGGCGGACAGGACGTCGAGCGCCCGGGGCCCCCACAGGCCGGCGCACGCCCAGCGCGACGTGACGTCCTCGACCAGCACGTCATCCCCGGCGTGCGAGCGGATCCAGCTCAGGTCGTGACGGCCGAACGCGGTGCCGGTGACGATCCCGAAGCGATCCTCGGCGAGCCGCGACACCGTGAAGTCGCACTCGATGCCGCCGCGCGAGTTGAGCATCTGCGTGTAGGTGATCCGCCCGACCTCGCGGGCCACGCGGTTGTCGCACAGGCGTTCCAGCAGGTCGGCGGCGCCCGGTCCGCTGACCTCGATCTTCGCGAACGACGTCTCGTCGAACAGCGCCGCCGCCTCCCGGCAGGCCGTGTGCTCGGCGCCGATCGCCGGCGACCAGTGCATGCCCGCCCAGCCGCGCGGCCGCAGCCCCTCGTCGCCGGCGGCCTCGTTGGCCGCGTACCAGTTCACGCGCTCCCAGCCCGACTTCTCGCCGAACACGGCGCCGTGCTCGCGATGCCAGTCGTAGGACGGCGAGACCCGCAGCGGACGCCCGGCCTCCCGCTCGTGGTTGGGGTACTTGATGTCGTAGTAGGTCTCATAGACCTCGCGCACGCGCTTGAGCGTGTAACCCGGTGAGCGGTAGTGGGCGCCGAAGCGGCGCACGTCCATCGCCCACAGGTCGAGCTCCGGCTCGCCGCCCGCGATCCACTCGGCCATGACCTTGCCGATGCCGCCCGCGCCCGCCAGGCCGTGCGCGCAGAACCCGGCGGCGACGAACAGCCCGCGCACCTCGGTCTCGCCGAGGCAGAACTCGCCGTCGGGCGTGAACGCCTCCGGGCCGTTGATCAGCCGCGTGACGCGTGCCTCTTCCAGCGCCGGCACCCGCATCCGCGCGTAGCCGACGATCTCCTCGAAGCGGTCCCAGTCCTCCTCCAGCAGGCGGCCGTTGAAGTCGGCCGGGATGTCGTCGAGCCCGCGGCCGCCGTCGCGCAGCGCCCACGGGGCGCTGGCCCGCTCGTAGCCGCCCCACACCAGCCCGCCGCCCTCCTCGCGGAAGTAGACGAGGTGGTCGGGGTCGCGCATCGTCGCGATGTGGCCGTCGCGCTCGCGGAACGGCTGGGTCACGACGTACTCGTGCGCCATCGGCACGATCGGAATGCGCACGCCGGCCAGCCGGCCGATCTCGGCCGCGAACATCCCGCCGGCGTTCACGACGATCTCGCACTCGATGTCGCCGTGCTCGGTGCGCACGCCGGTGACCGCCCCGCGCTCGACGTCGATCCCGGTGACGCGGGTGTTGGTGAAGATCCGGCAGCCGCCCTGGCGTGCCCCGTCGGCGAGCGCGTAGGTGAGCTGGCTGGGATCGAGGTAGCCGTCGGTCGGCAGCCACGAGGCGCCGATCACCTCGTCGGTGACCATCGGCGGGAAGCGCTCCTGCGCCTCCTCGGCGGAGATCAGCTCGAGCGGCAGGCCGAACGTCTTCGCCCACCCGGCCTGGCGCCGCGTCTCCTCCCAGCGCTCGGGGGTGCAGGCCAGCCGGATCCCGCCGCACTCGATCCATCCCGGGTCGAACTCGCCGCCGCCCAGCCGCCGGTAGAGCTCGACCGAGTACATCATCATCTTGGTCAGCGACACCGACGACCGCAGCTGCCCCACGAGCCCCGCGGAGTGGAACGTCGACCCGCTCGTGAGCTCGCGCCGGTCGAGCAGCACCACGTCCTTGAAGCCGAGCTCGGCGAGGTGGAAGGCGATCGACGTGCCGGCCACCCCGCCCCCGACGATCACGCAGCGCGCTCGGTCCGGTGGCGACTGACGTGGCACGGCGCACAGCTTGCCGGAAATGGGCCGCGCCCGATACCTTCCATCGGCGATGCAGGCTCCCTCACCTGCTGTGGCGGCCGTGTTCGACCCGGTGCAGACTGCGACGACCCTCGAGGAGACGGTCGAGCGTCTGGGCACCGCGATCCGTCTCGGCCTGCTCGGCCCCGGCGACCGGCTCCCGCCCGAGCGCGACCTCGCGGACCAGTTCGGGATCGCGCGCTCGACGCTGCGCCAGGCGCTCACGTCGCTCACCGAGAGCGGTCACCTGATCGCGCTGCGCGGCCGCGGCGGCGGCACCTTCGTCTCCGACGCCCCGCCGCTGGCCGAGAGCAGCCCTGCCGACCTCAGCGAGGGCCACTGGCGCGACGTCCTCGACGAGCGGATCGCGGTCGAGGTCGGGACCGTCGTGCTGGCGGCCGAGCGCGCGACCGCCGAGGACGTCCTCCGGCTGCAGGGGCACGTCGAGACGATGCGCGGCGTGTGCGAGGACTTCGCGGCCTACCGGCGCGCCGACGTGTTCTTCCACCTCGGCATCGCCGAGACCGCCGGATCCGGGCGCCTGCTCGCCGCGATGACCGATCTGCAGGGCCAGATGAGCGAGCTGATCGGTCACATCGCGCACCCCGGTCCGGTGCTCCTCCGTTCGAACGAGCAGCACGCGGAGATCGTGGCGGCGCTCGAGCGCCACGACGGCTGGGCCGCCGCGCAGACCGTGCGTGAGCACCTCAAGGGCACCGAGCAGGTCCTCGTGGGCCTGATGCCCTGAGTTGCCCGACCGCCCGGTGATCGGGGTCTGCACCGCGCTCGAGCAGGCGCGCTTCGGCGTCTGGGACGGGATCGACACCGTGCTGCTCGACCGCCAGTACGTCGACGCCGTGCAGCGCGCGGGCGGCATCGCGCTGATGCTGCCGCCCGACGCCGCGCTGGCCGGCGACCCCGACGCGCTGCTCGAACGGCTCGACGGCCTGATCCTCGCCGGCGGGCGCGACGTCGACCCGGCGGCCTACGGCGCCGAGCCCCACCCGCGGACCGATCCGCCGCGCAGCGAGCGCGACGAGTTCGAGATCGCGCTCGCCCGCCGCGCGATGGAGCGCGACCTGCCGCTGCTCGGCATCTGCCGCGGCATGCAGGTGATGAACGTGGCGCGCGGCGGCACGCTGGTCCAGGACCTGCCCGAGCACGTCGGCCACGAGAACCACCGCCGGTCGCTCGGCACGTTCGAGGGCAACGACCATCCAGTGCGCCTCGGCGAGCAGTCGCTGGCGGCAGCCGCCGCGGGCGAGACCGAGCACGCCACGCTCTCGCACCACCACCAGGGCGTCGACCGCGTCGGCGAAGGGCTCGAGATCACCGGCTGGTCCGACGACGACGAGGTGCCCGAGGCGCTCGAGGACCGCCGGCTGCGGTTCGCGCTCGGAGTCCAGTGGCACCCGGAGGCGGACCCGGGCTCGAACGTCATCGCGGCGCTGGTCGAGGCGGCACGGCGACGATGAGCGACGTCGCGGTCATCGGCGGCGGGGTCGTCGGGACCGCGGTGACGCTGGCGCTCGCGCGCCGCGGCGTCGACACGGTGCTGCTCGAGGCGCGCGACGAGCTCGCCGGCGCGGCAAGCGGCAGCAACTCGGGGATCCTGCACACGGGCTTCGACTCGACGATGGACGACGTCGAGACAGCGCTGATCCTGCGCTCCGCGGAGCTGCGCGACGCCGTGATCGACACGCTCGGCATCCCGGTCCGGCGCTGCGGGGCGCTGGTGCGCGGCATCGAGGCGACCAACGGCGTCCCGGCCATCCGCCACGCCGACGGCACGCTGGAGATCCCCGGCGAGGCGATCACCGACCCGGTCCGCTACACGTACGCGCTGGCCGGCGCGGCCACCGCCCACGGCGCCGAGATCCGCACCGGCGCGCGCGTGACCGGCCGCGACGACATCCCCGCCCCGCTGACCGTCAACTGCGCCGGGCTGTACGCCGACGAGGTCGCCCGCCTGTTCGGCGACGACTCGTTCGAGATCTATCCCCGCAAGGGCGAGTTCTTCGTGTTCGACGGCATCGACCTCGAGCGGATCCTGCTGCCGACGCCCACCAAGCGCACGAAAGGAGTGCTGGTGTTCCCGACGCTCGACGGCAAGGTCGTCGCCGGGCCCACGGCGGTCGACCTGGAGGACAAGGAGGACTGGTCGGTCCGGCCGGAGGCGCTCGACGAGGTGCGCGCGAAGGCGGCCGAGCTGCTGCCCGCGATCGCCGACGCGGAGCCGATCGGCTCGTGGGCCGGCCTGCGCCCCGCCGGCCGCGACTGCAACTACGTGATCGGGCGCGCCACGCCCGAGCTCGTCAACGTCGCGGCGATCCGTTCGACCGGGCTCACGGCGTCGCTCGGCATCGCCGAGCACGTGGCCGAGCTGATCGCGCCCGGCGTGCCCGAGGCGCCGCTCGAGCCGGTCGAGATCCCGCCGACGAGGGAGCCGTGGTGGCGCCGCTCCTGATCGGAATCGACGAGGGCACCACCGCCGTAAAGGCCGTCCTCTACGACGAAACGCTGACGCCGCTCCGCGAGGCCCGCCGCCGCAAGGTGTCGCGCCACCCCAACCCGGGCTGGGTCGAGCAGGAGGGCGAGGAGATCCTCGAGGCGGTCGTCGACGCCGTCGCCGAGCTGCTCGACGATGCGCCCGGCGAGGTCGTGGGCTGCGGGCTCGACCACCAGGGCGAGTCCGTGCTCGCATGGGACGCGGAGACCGGCAGGCCGCTCTCCCCCGTCGTGATCTGGCAGGACAAGCGGCAGACCGAGCTGCTCGCCGAGCTGGCCGGCGACGAGGACGAGATCCGCGCGCGCAGCGGCCTCCCGCTCGACCCGTACTTCTCCGCCGGCAAATACGCGTGGCTGCTGCGCAACGGGGTCGAGGTGACGCCGTCGCTGCGGCTCGGCAACGTCGACGCCTGGCTCACCGACCGGCTCGGCGCGGGCTTCGTCACCGACGCGTCGACCGCATCGCGCACGCAGCTGCACCGGCTCGGCGACCCCGGCTGGGACCCGTGGCTGTGCGAGCGCTTCGGCGTGCCGATCGATGCGCTGCCGCCGGTCGGCGACAGCATCGGCGACCTCGGCGTGCTCCGCCACGAGCGCTGGCCGGTCGACCTGCCGCTGACCGCGCGGGTCGTGGACCAGCAGGCCGCGCTGGCCGGCGCCGGCTGCGTGTCGGCCGGACTGGTCAAGGCGACGTACGGCACCGGCGTGTTCGTGCTCGCCCACGTCGGCGACGAGGTGCCCGCGTCGGTCGGCGGGCTGCTGCCGACCACGGCCTGGCGGGCCGGCGGCACGACCGAGTACGCGCTCGACGGCGGCGTGTTCGCGGCCGGCGAGATGCTCGAGTGGCTGTGCCGTGAGCTCGGCCTGGCCGACGAGCCGGCCGCGCTCGGCGAGCTGGCCCGCGGCGCCGAGTCCTCCGACGGTGTGCGGATCCTGCCGGGGATCACCGGCGTCGGAGCGCCGTGGTGGAAGCCCGAGGCGCGGGGCACGATCGCCGGGCTTACGGCCGGCACCAAGCGCGCTCAGGTGGCCCGCGCCGCGCTCGAGGGGATCGCCTGGCGGGTCGCGGACGTCGTCTCCGCCGTGCGCGAGGCGGTTGCCGTCGAGACCCTGCGCGTCGATGGCGGTCTCACGAACGAGCCGGCGCTGCTGGCGCTGCAGGCCGATGCGATCGGCGCCCCGGTCGAGCGCGGGCTCGCCGACGCCACCGCCGCCGGCTCAGCCGCGCTCGCCGCGGTCGGCGCCGGGCTGCTGGGCTCCGTCGCGGAGATCGCGCACCTCGTCCCGACCACCGACCGAGTCGAGCCCCGGCGCGACGCGGCCTGGCGCGAGGCCGAGCATGAGGCGTGGCGACGGTTCGTGCAGTTGGCGGTCGAGCTCTGAGGCGGATACGTTCCGCAACCATGCAACTCGACGAGCTCAAGAGGCAGGTGAGCGACGGCGCGATCGACACCGTGCTGCTCGGCTTCACCGACATGCAGGGCCGACTGCAGGGCAAGCGCCTCACCGGCGAGTTCTTCCTGGACTCGGTCGTGGAGCACGGCGCGGAGGGGTGCAACTACCTGCTGGCCGTTGACGTGGACATGAACACGGTCAGCGGTTACGCGATGTCGTCGTGGGACCTGGGCTACGGCGACTTCGAGATGACGCCGGACATGGACACGCTGCGCCTCGTGCCGTGGCACGAGGGCACCGCGCTCGTGATCGCCGACCTCGCGTGGAGCGATCACAGCCCAGTGCTCGCGTCGCCGCGGCAGATCCTGCGCCGCCAGATCGACCGCCTCGCCGAGCGCGGGTTATCCGCGTTCGCGGGCACCGAGCTCGAGTTCATGGTCTTCCGCAACACCTACGAGGAGGCCTGGAACAAGGCCTACCGGGACCTCGAGCCGGCCAACTACTACAACGTCGACTACTCGATGATCGGGACCGCCCGCGTCGAGCCGCTCGTCCGGCGGATCCGCAACGCGATGGCCGCGGCCGGCATGAAGGTCGAGAACGCCAAAGGCGAGTGCAACTTCGGCCAGCACGAGATCAACTTCCTGTACGGGCCGGTGCTCGAGACCGCGGACAACCACTCGATCTACAAGACCGGCGCCAAGGAGATCGCCCACCAGGAGGGCTGCGCGATCACCTACATGGCGAAGTTCGACGAGCGCGAGGGCAACTCGTGCCACATCCACCTCTCGGTCCGCGACGGCGACGGCAACTCGGCCTGGGACGACTCCTTCCTGGCCGGCCAGCTCGCCTGCCTGCGCGAGCTGACGCTGTTCTACGCGCCGAACGTCAACTCGTACAAGCGCTACGTCGAGGGCTCGTTCGCGCCGACCGCGGTCGCCTGGGGCGACGACAACCGCACCTGCGCGCTGCGCGTGGTCGGCCACGGCCCGTCCAAGCGGCTCGAGCTGCGGTTCCCCGGCGCCGACGTCAACCCGTACCTGGCGCTCAGCGCGATCATCGCGGCCGGGCTGCACGGCATGGACCAGGGGCTGGAGCTGGAGCCCGCGTTCGAGGGCAACGCCTACGAGTCCGACAAGCCGCGGGTCCCGGACACGCTGCAGGTCGCGCGCGATCTGTGGGGCGGCAGCCAGGTGGCACGCGACGCGTTCGGCCAGGAGGTCGTAGACCACTACCTCAACTACGCCGAAGTCGAGCTCGCCGCGTTCAACCGAGCGGTCACCGACTGGGAGCGTTTCCGAGGATTCGAGCGGTTGTAGCGCTGCACGGCTTGACTTCCATCCGGAGGGGTCCGTACAGTCGAAATTGGCAGGAGGAGCAGACCTTTCACTGAGGGGTGAGGGATGTCGAATCCGACGGCGGACCGCGACGAGCAGAAGCTCGCTGAGCTCGGGTACAAGCAGGAGTTGAGTCGCGCCTGGAGCGGCTTCTCAAACTTCGCGATCTCGTTCACGATCATTTCGGTGCTGGCCGGGTGCTTCACGACCTACGGCCAAGCATGGAACAACGGCGGCCCGATCGCCATCACCTGGGCGTGGCCGATCATCTGCGGGCTCGTCCTCGTTGTGGCGCTCTGCATGTCAGAGCTCGCGTCCGCGTTTCCGACCGCGGGCGGCCCCTACTGGTGGGCTGCCAAGCTCGGCGGCCCGGGCTGGTCCTGGTTCACCGGCTGGTTCAACGTCATCGGACTGGTCGGCGTCGTCGCGTCCGTGGACTACGCCGCAGCAACCTTCGCCGCCGCGCTGTTCACCCTCTGGGGGCTCGACCTCGGGGTCATCAACTTCGCCGACGGGGCGTCGCTGAGCGAGATCTTCGCCGTCTTCGTCGTGCTGCTGGCGTTCCACTCCGCGGTGAACATCTACTCGTCGCACTTCGTCGCGCTGCTCAACAACATCTCCGTGTTCTGGCACGTGATCGGCGTCGCGGTGATCATCGCAATCCTCGTCATCGTGCCGGACCGTCATCAGAGCGTCGACTTCGTCGTCACCGAGACGATCAACAACTCAGGATTCGGCGAAACCATGTTCTGGTGGTACGTGCTCCCGGTCGGGTTCCTGCTGACGATGTACACGCAGACCGGCTACGACGCCTCCGCCCATGTGGCCGAGGAGACGCGCGAGGCCGAGATCGCCGTCGCACGCGGCCTCTGGCAGTCGGTGTTCTATGCCGCGCTGTTCGGCTGGTTCGTGCTTCTCGCCATCACGTTCGCGGCAAGCGACACCGCCGCGATCAACGACGCGGGCGGCACGTCGCTCTCCGTCTTTACGTCGTCGATGAGCGAGGGCTGGGCGGAGACTGTGATCCTGATCTCCACGATCGGGCAGATTTTCTGCGGTATGGCCGGCCTCACGAGCGCTTCACGCACATTCTTCGCGTTCTCGCGTGACCGCGCCGTCCCGGGCTGGAAGTTCTGGAGCCAGGTCGACAGCCGCCACGTCCCCGCGCGCGCGGTGCTCGGCATGGCCGGGCTGTGCCTGCTGGTCACGATCCCGGCGCTCTGGGGAACCGCGGCAGGCTTCCCGTGGGCGTTCTTCGCCGTCGTCTCGATCACGGTCATCGGGCTCTACATCGCCTATGTCATCCCCGTCTACCTGCGCCTGAAGGCGGGCGACTCGTTCGTGCCCGGCGCTTGGAACCTCGGCGCCAAGTACAAGTGGATGTGTCGCGTCGCCGTCGGCTGGACCGCGATCGCAGTCGTCATCTTCTGCCTCCCGTTCGTGCCGGCCGGCGTGCCGTGGCGCGACGAGTTCGACTGGACGGCGGTCAACTACGCACCAATCACTGTCGCGGTCGTCATGCTCGCGGTCTGGATCTGGTGGGAGGCGAGCGCCAAGCGGCACTACACCGGACCGGTGCGGACTGTCCGCTTCGATGACGCGATGGGCATCATCGACGAGGAGCCGGCCGAGCCCACGGAGCCGCCCACGACGGCTCCGGCGGGCTAGGGCCCTTCCAAGAACACCGGACGAAACCCTTGACACTCACCGTCCTCGAGCCGGCGACCGAGCAGGTCCTGGCAGAGCTGCCGCGCGCCGGCCCCGAGGAGGCCGACGCGGCGGTGGCCCGCGCCAAGGCCGCCTACCCGGCCTGGCGGGCGGTCGCCCCGGCGGACCGCGCGCGGCTGCTGCACGGCCTGGCTGACGCGCTGACCGCCAGGCAGGAGGAGCTGGCGGTGATCGAGGCGCGCAACGCCGGCAAGCCGATCGGCGACGCCCGGGGCGAGATGGGCATGGTCGCCGACACGTTCCGCTACTACGCGGCGGCGCCCGAGCGCGCGCTCGGGGACACGATCCCGGTGGCGGGCGGCGTGGCGATGACGTTCCGTGAGCCGCTCGGTGTGGTGGCGCTGATCACGCCGTGGAACTTCCCGCTGGCGATCGCGTCGTGGAAGCTCGCGCCAGCACTGGCTGCCGGCAACACGGTAGTGCTCAAGCCCGCCGAGCTGACGCCGCTGACCGCGCTCGAGTTCGAGCGGATCGCGCTCGAAGCCGGCATCCCCGAGGGCGTGGTCAACGTGCTCGTCGGCCCTGGCTCGACGGCGGGCGCGCGGCTCGTCGAGCACCCCGATGTGGCGAAGGTCGCG
This sequence comes from uncultured Solirubrobacteraceae bacterium, assembly GCA_963759375.1. Classification (GTDB taxonomy): domain Bacteria; phylum Actinomycetota; class Thermoleophilia; order Solirubrobacterales; family Solirubrobacteraceae; genus DASSUW01. Next base: position 30,172 of record CAVWYY010000008.1, read on the forward strand.
TTCACGGGCTCGACGGAGGTCGGCCGCCGGATCGCCGCCGGCGCGGCCGAGACGATCAAGCGCGTGACGCTCGAGCTGGGCGGCAAGTCGGCCAACGTGGTGTTCGCGGACGCCGACCTGCAGGCCGCCGCCGCCGCAGCGCCCGGCGCGGTATTCAGCAACGCCGGCCAGGACTGCTGCGCCCGCTCGCGCATCCTCGTCGAGCGCTCGGCGCTCGACGCGTTCATGGACGCGCTGGAGGAGCACGTCGAAGCGATCCGGGTCGGCGACCCGCTCGACGAGGCGACCGAGATGGGGCCGCTGATCTCAGCCGGCCAGCGCGAGGCCGTCGCGTCTTTCGTGCCGGACGGCGCGCCCGTCGCCATCCGGGGGAGTGCGCCCGACGGGCCCGGTTTCTGGTTCCCGCCCACGATCCTGTGTCCCGTGGACCGCGACGACCGCGCGGTGCGCGAGGAGATCTTCGGCCCGGTCGCGGTGGTCGTGCCGTTCCGCGACGAGGCCGAGGCGGTGGAGCTGGCCAACGACACGATCTACGGCCTCTCGGGCTCGATCTGGACGCGCGACGGCGGCAAGGCGCTGCGCGTGGCGCGCGCGATCGAGACCGGCGTGCTGTCCATCAACTCCAACACGTCCGTGCGGGTGTCGACCCCGTTCGGGGGGTTCAAGCAGTCGGGCTACGGCCGCGAGCTGGGGCCGCACGCGCTCGACCACTACACCGAGGTCAAATCCGTGTACTACGCGACGTCATGAGCCGGCTCGCGGGCAAGGTCTGCGTCATCACCGGCGCCGCCAGCGGCATCGGCGCCGAGACCGCGGCGCTGTTCCGCTCGGAGGGCGCGAAGGTCGTCGGCGTCGACCTGCGCGACGACTCGCCCGGCGTCGACCTCGCGCTCGCCTGCGACGTCGCCGACGAGGACGCGGTGCGCGAAATGTACGCGCGCGCACACGAGGCCTTCGGGAAGCTCGACGTGCTGTTCAACAACGCCGGCATCTCGCCGACCGACGACGCGTCGGTGCTCGACACCTCGCTCGAGGCCTGGCAGCGGGTGCAGGACGTCAACACGAAGTCGGTCTACCTGTGCTGCAAGCACGGCATCCCCTACCTGCTCCAGAACGGCGGCGGCTCGGTGATCAACACCGCGTCGTTCGTCGCGGTGATGGGCGCGGCGACGTCGCAGATCTCCTACACGGCGTCCAAGGGCGCGGTGCTGGCGCTGTCGCGCGAGCTCGGCGTCCAGTTCGCCCGGCAGGGCGTGCGCGTGAACGCGCTCTGCCCAGGCCCGGTCAACACGCCGCTGCTGCAGGAGCTGTACGCCAACGATCCCGAGCAGGCGGCGCGCCGGCTCGTGCACCTGCCGATGGGCCGCTTCGCCGAGGCGCGGGAGATCGCCAACGCCGTGCTGTTCCTCGCCTCCGACGACTCGACCTACGTGACCGCCTCGACCTTCCTGGTCGACGGCGGGCTGTCAGGCGCCTACGTCACGCCGCAGTAGCGGCTGCACCGGCAGGTCCGGCGGCTCGGCGTGCCGCACCTGCTCGAGGTACTGCTGCGCCACGACCGCGGTGCCGTCCGCGCGCCCGGCCGCACAGCGCGCGCGGCCGGCCTCGCTGCCGACATACGCCCACACCCGCCCGTCGACGTCGACCAGGTCGCTCACGTCGCGCCGGTCGTAGTTGCGCTCCCGGCGGTCGAGCGCGGCCAGAATCCCGTCGTCGACCGCGAACACGGCGCCGGCCACGGACGCGCCCGGCTGCGGGCGGATGGCCAGGAACGCCACGTAGACGGCTGGCCGCCCGCCCGCCCCGTCCAGGTAGTACTTGTAGCCCGGAATCGTCTTGCGGTTGTCCATCGCGACGTCCCAGCCGCGCGCGTGGTCGCGCAGGACACAGGGCTCGGCGACCTCGATGCCGAGCAGCGAGCCGTACACGAACACGTACACGGCGCCATCTCAGCACAGCGGTGGCGCCACCACGGTGCAGGTGGTGCACGCCCCCTGGCAGTCGGGTGACCGGCTCGGGGACGATGGCGCAATCGTGGAAATTGCGGACGCACGCGACATCGCCGAACGTCGCCTCGACGGGGCCAGGGCACCAGACGGCATGCCGCTCCTGTGGCACGCCGCTCGCGTCGCCGCTGCCGCGCCGCGAGAGGCGCGCGCCGTCGCATGGCTCCTGCCGGTCATCGAGAACGGCGCGGCCAGCGAGCACGAGCTCCTGGTCGCCGGCCTCACCGCCGACGAGCTGCGCGCGCTCCGTCTGCTCGCGCGCCCGTTCCACGTGGAGCTGATCGCCCGGGCGTCGGGGCTCTCCGGATCGCTCGCCCGCGCCGTGCTGACGGCCGGCGAACGGCACCGGGTCGCGCTCAACTGAGCGGGACCACGCCGATGATGCGGGCGCCGCGGCCCGGGCCCGCGTCGATCGTCAGCCGGCCGCCGACCGCCTCGACGCGGTCGCGCATGTTGCGCAGCCCGCCGTTGTGGTTGCCGTTGGGCACCATGAACCCCGGCCCGTTGTCGCGGACCTCGAAGACGAGGTCGTCGTCCTGGCGGAGCGTCACCCATACCCCGGTCGCCCCATCCGCGTGCTTCGTCGCGTTCTGCACCGCCTCCAGGCACGTGAAGTAGACCGCCGTCTCCACCTCCGGCGGCTGGCGGCTGACCGCATGGGTCACGAGGTGCGCCGGCAGCGGGCACTGCGCCGCGACGCTGCGCAGGGCATCTACCAACCCACGGTCGCTCAGCAGCGAGGGATAGACGCCGTGCGCGAGCGAGCGGAGCTCCTCCAGCGTGCGATCGATCTCGTCGCCCAGCGCGTGCATGGCCACCGCCCCCGCCGCGGGGTCGGTCCTCGTCAGCTCCTCCGCGAGCGTGAGCCGGATGCGCAGGCCGATCAGACTCTGCTGGGCGCCATCGTGCAGGTCGCGCTCGATCCGCGACCGCTCGAGGTCGGCAGCACGAGCGATCCGCTTGCGCGAGTCCTCGAGCGCGTTGAGCGAGCTGGCGAGCTCCTGCGTGATCCGCTCGTTGCGCACGGTGACCAGCACGAGCGCCCGCACGGGCTCCCGGAGCTCGTCGTCCTCCCACAGCGCGGCGTCGTGCACGAGCGCCGCGACCGGGCCGGCCCGATCCGCGATCGGCGTGATCGCGCGCCCGGCCTGTGACGGACGCGCCACGACGCGGCCTGAGGAGTCGCGCCAGCGCCCGGGCACGCCGTCGGGCACGAGCACCTCGAGCGTCGGGTCGTCGAGCGCGGTCGCCAGCCGCGCGCGGAGCTGCCGTGCGTCGAGCGGCCGGCTCAGCGCGACGCTCAGGCGAGCGAGCATCTCGCCGGTGACCGCGCGGCGCCGCAGCAGCCCGATCATGAACGCCAGCGTGACACCGGGCACGGTGAGGCTCCAGATGCCGCCGAGCGTCTCGATCGTCTCCGCGTTCGCGGAGGTCCGCCGCGCGACGAAGAAGGCGACCAGCGTGGCTGTCGAGACGGCGCTTGCGAGCAGTACGGGTGCGATCACGCGTCGCCGCATCGGCGTCGCCGCGTACGTGCGCCACGCGAGCCGCGCGGTGACGCCGATCAGCAGCGCCGCGCCGATCAGCTCGCGCAGCGGCCCGACGACGTCCTGCATGATCGCGGGCTCGGCGTCGAGCACGAAGAAGGCGTTCGGCGGGCAACCGAGATCGCAGGTCGCCCACGGCGTGAACCGCGGGTACGCGTCCACGAACAGCGACGACCCGATGTACAGCACGACGATCACGGCGGTGACGCCGCCGAACAGGTTCCGGTCGACCCCGCGTGTGAGCCGCCCGGTGGGGAACGCGAGCATCAGGTAGACCAGCACGGGGAAGATCAGCCAGGAGGCCACGCGCCCGACGCTGTACGCGAGGCTGTCAGGCGACTCTGCCAGGGCGCTGAGCGACCAGACGACACCGGCCCCGATCAGCATCAGGCTGAACCGCCGATCGCCTCCGGAGTGCAGCGTCGCGAAGCCCGCCGCCAACGGGACGCCGACGATCAGCGCCTCCAGCAGGCCGCGCTCGCCGCGCTCCTCGATCGGCGCGTGCGCGACGACGAGCGCCACCGCGCAGGCACACAGCGCAGCGGCAGCCAGGACGGCGATTGCCGCCAAACCCGAGCGTTGGGGCCGACTGTGCGGCCCGTGAGGCTGTTGAGCGGTTTGAGCGGCCATCGGCGCACCCGCCACGTGACCCAGCGCGCGAAGCGTGGCATGAACTCGCTCGCCGATGCAAGGCCCTCACTGCCCGCTAGGGTTGGCGCCATGCAGATCCGGGTCGCGCTGGGCGATGACAACCTGATCGTCCGCGAGGGCGTCCGGCAGCTGCTCTCCGGCGACCCGGCGCTGGACGTTGTAGCCAGCGTCGGTGACTTGCCGGCGCTGCGAGCGGTGTGCGACATCGAGCGGCCCGACGTTGTCATCACCGACATCCGGATGCCGCCGACGCACACCGATGACGGCATCAGGCTCGCCACCGAGCTGCGCGACAGCCAGCCGGAGATCGGCGTTGTGGTGCTCAGCCAGTACTCCGACCCGATATACGCCCTCGCGTTGCTCGATCGGGGCTCCGACCGCCGTGCCTACCTGCTCAAGGAGCGCGTGCACAACCGCGCCGAGCTGACGGCGGCGATCCACGCGGTGGCGTCCGGCGGCTCGATGATCGACCCGAAGATCGTCGAGCAGCTCGTGCACGCGCGCGGGCGCATGGAGCACTCCCCGCTCAACGACCTCACCACGCGCGAGCGCGAGGTGCTGAGCGAGATCGCGCAGGGGAAGAACAACACCGCGATCGCCGAATCGCTGTTCCTCACCAAGCGCGCAGTCGAGAAGCACATCAATGCGATTTTCCTCAAGCTCGGCCTGGCCGACGCGCACGATGTCAGCAAGCGCGTCAAGGCCACGCTTATGCTTCTCGCGGAGACCGGCCTCACGCGCCAGTAGCGCCCGCACCACACGACGGAGGGATGCGCGCGCCCTTGGCGAAGTCAACCTGCCGCTGGAGGCTCCGGTAAACACCTCTCGAAGGAGCGTTCGTGTTCGCAGCCGACTACCCATTCATCGACGTCTTCTGGTCGATGCTGATCTTCTTCTTCTGGGTGATCTGGATCTGGATCCTGATCACCGTCTTCATCGACCTGTTCCGCCGGCATGACATCAGCGGCTGGGCCAAGGCCGCCTGGATGGTCTTCGTGATCGTGCTGCCGTACCTGGGCGTGTTCATCTACATCATCACCCAGGGCCGGGGCATGACCGAGCGCCGGACCGCCGAGGTGCAGGCCTCGAACGCCGCGATGGAGGACCGCATCCGCGAGGTGGCCGCAGCCCCTCCGTCCTCGCCGGCCGAGCAGATCGAGCGCGCAAAGAGCCTGCTCGACAGCGGCGCGATCGACCAGGCCGAGTTCGACCGGCTGAAGGCCAAGGCGCTCGCCTGAGCGTCACCCGAACGCAGCGACCTCGCCGGACCCCGCGGGCACGGGGTCCGGCAGGCGCATCATGCGGAAGGCGTTGAAGAGGCCGGCGAGCGCCGCCAGCAGCGGCACGAGCAGCGCGACCTGGAGCGCCAGCGGCCGGGCGTCGGTGTTGATTCGGATGATCTCGTCGCGGATCGCCGGCGGCTGATCGGCGAGCAGCTCCGCGAGCGCGGTGTTGCTCATCACCTGAGCGTCGTCCTCGAGCACGTCGGCGACCTGCTGCTTCTCGGCGGGCGGCAGCACCTTGCTCGCGTCCGACGTCTCCGTGAACGCGATCGAGAGCGTCGCCAGCATGATCGCGCCGGCGAATGCGAGCCCGAATGACAGCCCGAACGAGCCGCCCGCCGAGTTCACGCCCGCGGCCTCGCTCGAGCGCTCCTCCGAGATGGGCGAAAGCGTGTAGTTGTTGAGCTGGGACACCAGCAGCCCGAGCCCGCAGCCGGCGATCAGGAGCGGGATCGCCAGCGCCCAGCCGGAGTCCGCGCGGGGGACGATCGGGAGCAGCACGGCCGTACCCAGCGCGACGAGCGCGAACCCGGCGCGGACGAGGCTCGCCGGGCGCCGCCCACCACCCTTCCTCCCGGCGAGCAGTGCGACGCCGAACATGCTCAGCGACAGCGGGGCCAGCGACAGGCCGGCCTGCATCGCGTCGTACTCGAGCACCATCTGCAGGAAGATCGGCAGCGCGATGATCAGGCCGCCGAGGGCGATCTGCTGCGTCGTCTGCTGTGTGACGCCGAGACGGAAGTACGGCGAGTCGAACAGCCCGATGTCGAGCAGCGCCGGCTTGCCCTCGCGCTTGCGCCGCCGGAGCCAGTAGACGAGCGAGCCGAGGGCGAACGCGCCGAGCGCGAGCAGCGCACCCACCGACTCGCCGCCCTCCTGCCACACGAGGATGCCGAGCACGACGCCGCCCATCCCCACGACGGAGAGGAGCGCACCGACCGGGTCGACGCGGCGCGGGCCCGTGTACGGGACGTCACGGACGAGCTTGATGCCCGACAGCACGATGGCGATGATCACGACCTCGCCCAGAAACGCGATGCGCCACGACAGGTACGTGGTGATGAAGCCGCCGATGAGCGGGCCGACCGCGGTGGCGATCGCGGCCGACGCCCCCACGAGCGCGTACACCTTCGTGCGCGTCTCGCCCTCGAAGTTGCCGTGGATGAGCGACTGCATCGCCGGCAGCAACAGCGACGCGCCGATCCCGCCGATGATCGCCCAGAAGACGATGATCGCCGTGAGGTCCTGGGCCACCGTCATCGCCAGGCCGCCGATTGCGTAGCCGAGCAGCCCGAGCACGTACGCGCGCTTACGGCCGAACAGGTCGCCGACCTTGCTGCCGATGAGGATGAACGCGGCGGACACCAGCGCCTCGAGCGCGATCGCCGACTGCACGCCGCTGACGGTCGTATCGAGATCCCGAACCACTGCCGAGATCGACACGTTCATGAGCGACGTGTCGACGACGAGCACGAACATCGCCATCGCGAGCAGGAGCGCGAGGCGCTGCGTCGCTACCGGGCGATCAGTCGCCGCCACTCTCGGCCTCAAGCCGGCGGCGCGCCTCGAGGTTGGCCGCATGCTCGGCGGCCGTGACCTCGGGCCAGCTCAGGTCCAGCGAACTGAGCGTCTCGGCGAGCACGAGCGCGACGAGCGCTTGGGTGAGCCGCTTGGAGTCGGCCGGGATCACGTACCACGGGGCCCACAGGGTCGAAGTGGCGGTGATCGCCGCCTCGAACGCGGCCATGTGGTCGTCCCAGCGCTCGCGCTCGTCGACGTCGGCAGCGTTGAACTTCCACTCCTTGCCGGGCGTGTCGAGCCGGGCGAGGAAGCGTTCCTTCTGCACCGCCTTGGAGACGTGGAGGAAGAGCTTGACGATCTTCGTCCCGTTGCGGGCGAGATGGCGCTCGAAGCCGTTGATGTCCTCGTAGCGCTCCTGCCAGAAGCGTTCGTCATACACGCTGGCCGGGAGCCGCTGCGCCGTGAGCCACTCGGGATGCACCCGCAGTGCCACGACCTCCTCGTAGTGCGAGCGGTTGAAGATGCCGATACGGCCGCGCTCGGGCAGCGCCTTCGCGGCGCGCCAGAGGAAGTCGTGGTCGAGCTCCTCGGCTGACGGCTTCTTGAAGCCGAAGACCTGCACGCCCTGCGGGTTCACTCCCGACATCACGTGCTCGATCGCCGAGTCCTTGCCCGCCGCGTCCATCGCCTGCAGGACCACGAGCACGGCGTAGCGGTCGCTTGCCCACAGGAGCTCCTGCGCCTCCTTGAGCTCCTCGACCCCGCGCGCCAGCGCCGCCTTGGCCCGCTGATCGAGCGTCTCGTGCGCGAGGTCCTCGAAGTCGGGGCCGCCCGGGTCCCGGCTGGCGATCCCGGCCGGTTCACCCGGCGTGACGACCAGCTGTTCGAGAAGCCGGCCCCGGTCGCTCACGCCGCCTCCCGCCGCAGCAGGAACTTGCGGATCTCCGAGGCGACGACGATGGTCAGGCCCGCGCCGATGCAGATCAGCCACTGGTTGCCGGTCAACTCGACCGTGTCCAGGATCCTCTGGAAGAACCGCAGCTCGGTGGCGAACACGATCGCCGCGACCGACATCAGCGTCGTGACGAGGAAACGACGGTCGTTGAACGTGTCGAGGCTGAAGACCGAGCGCAGCTCGTCGCGCGCCGTGAACGAGAAGACGAGGTTGGCGATGCCGAACGTCGTGAGACCCATCGTGCGCGCCAGGACCTCGCCCTCCTCGTGCTCGGCGCCTGCGACCACCGCCAGCGTGGCGGCGGCCATGACGAGCCCGGCGACGACGAACCAGCGGGTGTCGGCGCGCGTGAGGATCGGCTGTCCGGGCGTGCGTGGCCGGCGCTCCATGAGCCCGGCGCTGGGCGCACCGTAGCCGAGACCGATCGACTGGAACACCTGCGTGGTGAAGTTCACCCACAGCGTCTGCAGAGGGAGGAACGGGATCCCGGATGCGACGTTCAGGACGCTGGCGCCGACGAACGTCACGATCAGGCCGGCGAGCACGCCCATCTGGAAGCGGATGTACTTGACGAGGTTGTCGTAGAGCCCACGCCCGAGCTCGACCGCCTTGACGATCGTCGCGAAGTTGTCGTCGGTGAGGATCATCGCCGCGGCCTCCTTGGAGACCTCGGTGCCGGTGATGCCCATCGCGATCCCGATGTCGGCCTGCTTGAGCGCCGGCGCGTCGTTGACGCCGTCGCCGGTCATGCCCACGACGTGGCCCTTGCGCTTGAGGATGTCGACGAGGCGGACCTTCTGCTCGGGCGTCACGCGGGCGATGACGCCGATCTCGTCGATCTCGCGGTCGGCCTCCTCGTCGCTGAGGTCGGCGAACTGGGCGCCCGTGATCGCCCGGCCCTCGATGCCGAGCTCGCGCGCGATCGCCTCGGCGGTGACCGCGTGGTCGCCGGTGATCATCCGGATCTGGATGCCGGCGCTGTGCGCGGTCGCGATCGCGGCCTTGGCGGCCGGTCGCGGCGGGTCGACGATCCCGACCAGCGCGAGCAGCGTGAGATCGTCCATCAGCGCCAGCAGGTCGCCGCCGCCGTCGAAGCGCGCGGCGGGGAAGTCCCTGCGCGCGGTGGCCATCACCCGCAGCCCCTGCTTGGCGAGCCGCTCGTTCTCATCGAGGTACCGCTTGCGGAAGTCCTCGTCGACCCGCGCCGAGGCCAGCGTGGGGTCGAGATGGGAGCCGGCGCGGGCGAGCAGCTGGTCGGGCGCGCCCTTGACGTAGCAGCGCACGACATCCGCGCCCGCCTCGTCGGTCATCTGGTGGAATGTCGCCATCAGCTTGTAGGCGGTGTCGAACGGGAGCTCGGCGACGCGCGGGTAGCGCTCGCGTGTCGTCACGATGTCCACGCCGCCCTTCTCCGCCAGCACGACCAGCGCGCCCTCCGTCGGGTCCCCGATCATCTCGCCGGTCGGCGTCAGGACGGCGTCGCAGGCGAGCGCGAGCGGGAACATGAACGGCTCGAGCGGGACCTCCGGCTCGCCCGCCACGTGCTTGACCTGCCCGTCCGTCGAGTAGCCGCTGCCGGACACCGTGTAGCGGCGCCCGGGAAGGGTCAGCTCGACCGCGGTCATCTGGTTGAGCGTCAGCGTGCCGGTCTTGTCCGAGCAGATCGCCGACGTTGCGCCCAGCGTCTCGGTCGACCGCAGGCGCTTGACGATCGCGTTGGCGTCGGCCAGCAGGCGCGTGCCGCGCGAGAGGATCGTGGTCACCACCGCGGGCAGGCCGGTCGGGATCGCGGCGATCGCGAACGCCACCGCGACGGTGAACACCTCGGTGAAGGTCTGCCCGCGCGCCATGTTGATCACGATCGATGCGACCAGCGCGACACCGGCGATCGTCACGAGCTGCTTGGTGAGCTTCTCGAGCTGGACGGTCAGCGGCGACTTCGACTCGTCCTGCTGCTGCAGCATCCCCGAGATATGGCCCACCTCGGTCGCCATCCCGGTCGCCGTCACGACGAACTCGCCCGTCCCCCGCGTGACGTTCGTGTTCATGTACACCATGTCGGTGCGGTCGCCGAGCGCGGCATCGGGCGCCACCACGGACTCGACGCTCTTGCCGACCGGCAGGCTCTCCCCGGTCAGGGCGGCCTCCGCGACCTCCAGCGTGGCTGCCGCGAGCACGCGCCCGTCGGCGGGGACCACGTCGCCCGCCTCGATCTCGACGACGTCGCCAGGCACGAGCTGCTCGGCCGGCAGCAGGGTCAGCGCGCCGTCGCGACGGACGCGCGCCTTGACGATCATCATCTTCGCCAGCGCGGCCACCGCGGCCGCGGCCTTGCCCTCCTGGCTGAGCCCGAGCGCCGCGTTGAGCAGCGTCAGCAGCAGGATCACGATGCCCGTTCCCGCCTGCTTGACCGGGTAGATGGAGATGATCCCGGCGACCACCAGCACGATCTGCATGGGGTCCTGGTACTGGCGCAGGAAGGCGTGCCAGCGCGACTCGGTCTTCGCCTCAGCGAAGCGGTTCGGCCCGTAGTGGGCGAGCCGTTCGGCCGCCTCCGCGCCGGTCAGCCCGGTCTCGGGCTCGACGCGCAGCTCCTGGACTGCTCCCTCGCGCGTCAGAACATGCCAGGCCGTGGCTTCGGTGGTCGCAGCCATGGCGGGACGATCCCGCTTCCGCCGCTCCGCCGACAAGGATGCCCACGCCCGTTCGGCATGGGTGCGCGCACGCTCCTACGAGCAGTCGATCTTGGCGAACGTGCTCTCGTAGCTCGACGCGAGGCTCGCCAGCCCGCTCTTGATCTGCGTGGCCGCATCGGCGAGCGACGTCGACGACCCGACGTCGGCGGACACGCTCTTCACAGTGCCGGCGAACTGGTCGTTGGCGTCCTGCACCTCTTTGCGGCGATCCTCGGCAAGGTCCCCGCGCGCGTTGCGGATCTTGCCGAGGTCGTCCTGGATTGCCTGCAGGCTCGAGCGCACCTTGTCCCCGGTCGCGGTGGTCAGCGTGAGCCCCTTGAGGTCATCGACCTGGGTGGCGATGTCGTCCCTCGCCGAGCACACGTCGGCCATCGCCTTCTCCTCCTTGGACTCGCCGCACGCCGCCAGCAGGAGCGTCGCCAGCACCAACCCGATCGCTGTCTTGGTGGCCATGCCGCGACCGTACCGCCGGCCGGAGCCATGCGCGATGGTGTGCGCACCCGAGATCACAGGGGCATCGACTCGCCCGGCTGCAGCGTGCGCACCTCGGTGGATGGGGCGACCGCCGCCACCGCGTCCGCGAAGGCGACGGCGTGCGTGTCCCCGATCGGGCGCAATGCGACCCGGCGCATCGTCCCCCAGTGGATCGGGACCACGACGGACGGGCGGATGAGCGCCACGGCACGCGCGGCGCCGGCCGGGTCGAGATGCCCCTCCGGGACCCGCGGTCCCCAGCCGGAGATCGGTAGCAGCGCGACGTCGACCCGGCCCGCGAGCGACTCCATCTCGGGGTACAGGTCGGTGTCGCCCGCGAAGTAGATCCGCGGCGGGCCGTCGAGCAGGTAGCCGAGCGCGGGCAGCTGCCGGGACAGCGGGTAGCGGCGCCCGTCGTGCTCCGCGTGCACCGCCTCGATCCCGAGCGCGCCGATCGTGCAGTGCTCGCCGGCGGTCAACTCGATCACCTCGGTGGCGCCCGCCTTGCGCAGGAGAGGCCCGAGGCCCTGCGGAGCGACCACCGGCCCGCGGTGTGCGAGCCGCTTGAGCGACGGCACGTCGAGGTGGTCGGCGTGGGCGTGCGAGATGAGGATCGCGTCGAGGTCGCGCAGGTCGTCGAGCCGCGGGACGGGCGCGTCGCGCAGGACGTATCCCACGCGGTCGCGCACCAGCGGATCGGTGAGGATCCGCATCCCGTCGAGCTCGACGAGCACCGTCGAGTGGCCGACGTACTCGAGCCGCGCCATGCGCGGGTTGTACGCCTCGAGCTGTCTCCTAGCCGAGGATCTTCTGCTTCTGGGCGGCGAACTCCTCTTCGGTGAGGATGCCGTCATCCCTGAGCTTGGCCAGCTCGCGGAGCTGGGCGATGGGGTCCTCCTCGGGGGCGGCGGGCGCCGGCGGGGGCTCTTCGTAGGCCGGCTCGGCGTACTGCGGCTGGTCCTGCTGAGACCAGCGCGAGGCCTGACGGCGGGACACGCGGTTGCTGACTGCGGTGGCCGTGCCGGCGACAACCGCCGTACGGGCCATGCCGCGAAGCAGTCCGGGCATATCAGAAGCTCCTTTGGCTAGCTGGTCGCCGCTTCGGCGGCATCGAGGGACGCGAGGATGGCCTGGACGGGAATGCGGCCGCTGGACGCGAGCTGGCCGCCGGAGCGCCGGATCGCGGCGGCGATCGGGGCCGCCCAGCGGTTCTCCCAGATCAGGATCGCCGCGAACGTGCCCGGCTCGAGCAGCGCCGCCGCCTCGTCGAGGTCGTCCTGGCCGATCAGCCCTGTGGACGCTCCCTCGAACTCCGCGAGCTCGTCGATCTCGCCGATCTCCAGGGACGCCGCCGAGCCGTCCTCGCCCTTGGCGAGGAGCGCGATGTCGAGCACCCGGATGATCCCGCGATCGACGAGGTCGAGGATCATCGGCACGGCCTCGCCGGTCGGGCCGCCGGTGGGCCATTCGATCACGATGTAGTCGATCGGGCCTATGTCCTCGAGCTGTCCGTGGTCCATCGTTCCTCCTTCTGTGCGGGACGCCAACCTTCGTGCCGTCGCGCGCGGCCCGCATCACCCGATCCGGGTGACGCGGCGGCCGCGACAGACGAAGACGATCATCGCATGTGCCGCTGGAACGCCTACTTCGGACAGCCGCTCGCGATCGGCGAGCTCCTCTACAAGACGCAGCACGGCCTCATCGATCAGTCGCTGCACTCCCGCATGGGCTTCGAGACCACCAACGGGGACGGCTTCGGGATCGGCTGGTACCGCGAGGCGGACCGGACGCAGCCCGGCCGCTACCGCAGCGTCTCGCCGGCGTGGAACGACGCGAACCTGCAGGACCTGTCGTCCCACATCGAGTCGCCGCTCTTCCTCGCCCACATCCGCGCCACGACGGGGACGCCCGTGCAGCAGACCAACTGCCACCCGTTCCGCCAGGGCCGCTGGCTGTTCGTGCACAACGGCGTCCTCAATGGGTTCGACACGATCCGCCGCGCGCTGATGGTCGCGGTCGACCCGTCGCTGTTCGACGGCATCCACGGGACCACCGACTCTGAGGTCCTGTTCTACCTCGCGATCACCCAGGGGCTGGACGACGACCCGATCGGCGCGGTCGAGCGCGCGGTCGGCCTCGTCGAGGCCACGGCGCGCGCCCACGGCATCGAGCACGCGGTGCAGATGACGCTCGGCTTCAGTGACGGCGAGCGCCTGTACGCGGTCCGCTACTCGAGCGAGCACAACTCGCGCACCCTGTTCGTGTCCGCCGATCGCGACAGCGTCGTCGCGCTGCACCCGGACAACCCGCGGTTCAAGCAGTTCACCGAGGAGGATCGCGTCGTGGTCTCCGAGCCGCTGTCCGACCTCCCGGGCCTGTGGATCGAGGTGCCCGAGTCGACCGCGCTGATCGTGCAGGCCGGTGCCGACGAGCAGGTGCCGTTCAGCCCGCAGCCGCTGGCCGCGGTGGGCTGAGCGCCGGGGTCTCGGGCTCCTGCAGCGACCGGCGCCAGCCCTGCAGCAGCCCGTGGACCGCGGCAGCGCCGAGGATCGGCGCGTCGGGCACCGCGAGACGCTCGGACGCGAGGATGAACGCGCGGGTCTGCGGGCCACCCAGCCCGCCGTGGAACGAGATCAGCTCCTCGAACGCGCACGCGTCGTCCAGTGCCGGGTCGTAGAAGCTGCCGATCATGATGTCGGCCACGTGCGCGAAGCCGTCGGTGCGCCGCAGGTGCTCGCCGGCCGTAGCGGAGAACGGGGCGAGCGGATCCGCGCCGTCCACCCGGCCCTCGTCGAGATAGTTCGCGCCGTCCGCGCCGAGCACCACGGCGCCGTGGGCCGCCGAGCGCACGAGCAGCCAGCCGACGTGCTCGTGTGAGCGGAGCGCGTTGAGCAGCTCCGGGTGGTGCTCGTCGATCTCCTCGAGCGTCATCCGCCGCTTGACGTCCATCAGGTAGACGAGCCCGAGGTTGCCGGAGCCCAGGACGACGACGTCGCGGTCGGACACGTCGTTCTTCGGGCGCTTGTCCGGCGTGCGGCCGGTGGCCTCGCCGACGGCGTGCTTGACCATGGCGTCCTGCTCGTCGCCGCCGGCGATGGCGGCGACGTGGCCGCGGCCGAGCGAGCGCTCGACCAGCTCGTCGAGCCCGTAGCCGTTGCGCTGCTTGAACGTGGCGCCCTGGGTCTGCCCGTGGTCGGAGAGCACGACGATCTCGTACGGCCGCGGCGCGAACCGGCGCGCCCGGGCCAGGCGGCCGAACTGCTCGTCGAGCTTGCGCAGCGCCTCGAGCGTGTCCGCCCGGTACAGGCCGGAGTGGTGCGCGACCTCGTCGTAGCTCGAGAACGTCGCGTAGACCGCCGGCCGGCCGCGCATCATGTCCGTCATCACCGCGTAGACGATGAGGTCGCGGACGAACACGCACATCGCCGCGCGCATCAGCGGATAGATGCCGCCGCGGTGGCCGCGCGGGCGGACGTCGCGGCGCGTGGCGCGCGTCGAGGCGGTCACCTCGAGGACGAGCTCCCAGAAGAACAGCACCAGCGTGCGCGTGACGTTGAACCCGTTGGCCAGGAACGCGCGGTAGCCGGGGTTCGCCTGCTTCTCGGCGTCGATCCGGCTGACGGTGAGGATCGCCTCCTCGGCCTCGCCCGAGAGCAGGTTGCCGCGGCTCGTTCCGCCGTCGACGAGCAGCCCGACCCCGGTGGCGTGGCGGCGCTCGATCTCGGCGCAGTCCTCCGGTGACGAGCACGCCATCAGCAGGCCGCTCTCCTTCTCGACCCAGCGGAACGCCGGGATGTCCTCGTTGGACCCGAGCAGGATGCCGGCCTGGCTCGCGCCGGTCTGCGACGACAGGTCGGTCTCCCACTCGATCAGCCGGTAGTCGCCCTCGGCGATCCAGCTCGCCATGTTCGGCGCGCTTCCGTCGCGCATCGCGTCGCGCAGCACCGGCAGCGCGAGCCCGTCGATCTCCAGGAAGATGATCCCCGGCGCGTTCGTACGCTCCCCGCCGCCCAGCCGCCGGGCGATCCTGCGTGTGACGCGGACGGTGTACTCGTCGTCGTCGTTGGTGCCGAGGATCACCTGCAGGCACGTGCTGATCGCCGAGATCGCCAGCGCGCCGAGCAGCGCGTCGGCGAACCCGTCGATGTGCACGTCGGACGGGATCGCGTCGGCGGCGAGCTGCAGCGCGAGGGCGTCGGCGAGCAGGACGAGGATGAAGCCGATCCCGATCATGTACGGCAGGCGGAACGCGGCGAGGATCGGCGGCAGCACCGCGTTGACCACGGCGACCAGGGCGGCGACCAGGAACGCCGCGCCGGTGTGGTCGAGCGTCAGCCCGGGCACGATCCAGGACGCGAGCCAGACCGACGCGGCCGCGACGACCCACCCGATCAGCAGGCGCCAGGGCCGCAGTCGCGGCGCCGCTGGCTCCCAGGTCGCCAGCTCGCCGTACGGCTCGGTCAGGCTCATGAGTGGAAATGTGTCAGGTGTCGTCCGCCTGAGGCAATCCTCCTTTTCGGGTGAGGGGGGCGATGCGGGCGAGCAGGGCGATCGCAGCGGTCGACGCGACGACCGGCACGAGCGCCGTGCGGAACGACGTCGCGCCCGCGAGCGCGCCGACCAGCGGGGGGCCGAGGACGAACGCGCTGTAGCCGATCGTCGTGACCAGTGAGACCGCGGTGGCGCTGCGGCCCGGCGCGCTGCGGCCGGCGAGCGACAGCGTCGTCGGCACGATCGGCGCCAGCGCGAAGCCCACGATCAGCAGGCCGGCGGCCGCCACGCCCGGTGCCTCCGCGGCCACCACCACGACCATGCCGGCGCTCGCGAGCAGCCCGGCCGTGGTCATGACGCGCCGCTCGTCGGCCACCGAGCCGAACAGGAGCCGCCCGACGAGCGAGGCGCCATGGAACGCCGCCAGGCCCGCGCCGGCGAGCAGCCCGCCGGCTGCCAGCGTGTCGCGCAGGAACAGCGCGGCGTAGCCCTCGATGGCGCCGTCGCCGAAGAAGCAGAGGGTGCACATCGCGACCGCCAGCGCGATCGCGGGGATCCGCAGCAGCTGCAGGCGGCTCCCGGCGGCCTCGGGCGCGTCGGGATCGTGGTGCGGCGGCAGCGGCACGAACACGGCCGCGCCGGCCACGGCGACGTAGAAGCCGGCCGCGATGCCGTACATGCTCGCTCCGGCGGCGCCCGCGAGCAGCGCGCCGATGGCGGCGGCCGCCGAGAAGCCGGCGTGCAGGTGGATCATCGCCCGCTCGCTGTAGGTCCGCTCGTAGTCGGCGCCGACCGCGTTGGCGCCCAGGTCGAGGAAGCCGCTGGCGATCCCGTACAGCCCGAGGGTCGGCCACAGCGCGGCGCGGGCGTCGACGGCCGACAGCAGCGCGAAGCTCGCCGCGAACCCGGCGGCCCCGGCGACGATCACCGCGCGGCGGCCGACGCGGTCGGCGAGCGGCCCGGCGACGGCCAGCGTGCCGATCGACGTCGCGGACATGACGGCGAGCGCCGAGCCGAGGGCGGCCGGCGTGAGATCGCGCGTGGCGACCAGGTGCGGGATCAGGACCGCGAACACGCCGACCTGAAGGCCCAGGCCGCCGAAGAGAATCGCGGCGATCCGCTTTGCGGACTGTCGGCTCGTCAACGGTGCTTTACACGGCCCCCACGAACCGCATACGCTAGCCACGTGGGCGTGCTCGAAGTCGGGCCGACCGGGTCGGGAACGCCCGCCGTCGGCGACAAGGGTCTCAAAAAGGATGCGCTCGGCTTCGTGTCGAGCTGCGTGATCGGCGTCGCCTCGACGGCGCCGGGCTACTCGCTGGCGGCGTCGCTCGGCTTCGTCGTCGCGGTCGCGGGCGTCGGGCTGCAGGCGCCGGCGGTGCTGCTGGTGGCGTTCGTCCCGATGCTGCTGATCGCGTCGGCCTACTACTACATGAACCGCGCGGACCCGGACTGCGGCACGACGTTCTCGTGGGTCACCCGCGCGCTCGGGCCGTCGACCGGCTGGATCGGCGGCTGGGCGATCGTCGTCGCCGACGTGATCGTCATGGCCAACCTCGCGCAGATCGCGGGGCTCTACTCGTTCCTGCTCGTCGGCTGGCAGAGCGCCGCCGACTCGGTGTTCGCGGTGACGCTCGTCGGCGTCGTGTGGATCGCGGTCATGACCACGATCTGCGTGATCGGCATCGAGCTGTCCGCGCGCACGCAGGTGGGGCTGCTCGGCGCCGAGATCATCACGCTGGTGCTGTTCTCGGTCGTCGCGCTGGTCAAGGTGGCGAGCGGCGACGCCGGCCCCGAGTCCGTCGACCCGAGCCTCTCGTGGCTGAACCCGTTCGCGATCGACTCGACGAGCGCGCTGATCAGCGGCGTGCTGATCGCGGTGTTCATCTACTGGGGCTGGGACAGCACTGTCACCGTCAACGAGGAGAGCCGGGATGCCACCGAGGGCCCGGGCAAAGCGGCGCTTCTCGCGACCGTGATCCTGCTGGCGATCTACGTGATCGTCGCCTACGCGGCGCAGGCCTACGGCGGGACGCAGCAGCTGATCGACAACGCCGACGACGTGCTCAGCGTGCTCGGGCACCGAGGTGTTCGGCTCGCCGCTCGACAAGATCCTCATCATCGCCGTGCTGACGTCGGCCGCCGCGTCGACCCAGACGACGATCCTGCCGACGGCCAGGACCAGCCTGTCGATGGCGCGGGCGGGCGCGATGCCCGAGGCGCTCGGCAGGATCCACCCGCGGTTCCTGACGCCGCACGTCTCGACGATCCTCATGGGCGTTCTGTCGATCGTCTGGTACGTCGGGCTGACCATCGTCAGCGAGAACATCCTGTTCGACTCGATCGCCGCGCTCGGCCTGATGATCGCCTTCTACTACGGCCTGACCGGGTTCGCGTGCACGGTCTACTACCGGCACCGGGTCTTCGAGTCGGTGAAGTCGTTCTTCCTGATCGGCGTCGGGCCGACGCTCGGCGGCCTGATCCTGGCGGCGATCTTCGTCAAGTCCTGTTACGACCTGTCCAAGCCGGAGAACTCGGAGTCCGGCGACTCGTGGTTCGGGCTCGGGCCGCCGCTGGTCATCGGACTCGGGTTCCTGCTGCTCGGCGTGGTGCTCATGCTGCTGTGGCGGATCGAGCACAAGGACTTCTTCAAGCGCAAGCGCGAGGTCATCGGCATGCCTCTCCAGGGGCCCACGGTCACCGAGTAGATGCCCGGACCGATCCTCGTCGGCTATGACGGAACCGGGGGCGCCAAGGCCGCTCTCGCGGAGGCCCTGCGCCTGGCCGGCCCGCTCGGCGCCGAGATCGTCCTCGGCTTCGCGTACCACGCGACCCCGCTCGGCGGGAACCCGCACGAGATGGACGACCTGCTGCGCGACCGCGGCCGGACGGTGATGGAGGAGGCGCTCCAGCAGGTGAAGGCCGCCGGCGTCGAGGGCCGGGGCGAGCTGGTCAACGACAAGCCCGCCGAGGGCTTGGCCGACCTGGCCGCCTCCGAGGGCGCGCAGATGGTCATCGTCGGCTCCTACAGCGAGCCGCCGCTGAAGGCGCTGATCGTCGGCTCGACGCCGCTGCGCCTGCCGCACGTGACCGACGTGCCGGTGCTCATCGTCCGCGGTAGCTAGGGCGCAACCGCGAGCACGGTGACCGTGCCGGGCGCAACCTCGGTGAGGCCGGCGTCGACGACGCGCGCGGCGAGGTCGTCGCGGCGACACGCGCTTGCGAACGCGTCGGGCGGCGGCACGAGCACCTGCGCCGGGCAGCCGGCGGCGACCCAGTCCTCGAGCGTCCCGGTGTCGGCCGCCAGCACGGCGGCGTGCGCGACCTGCGCGATCGTCTTGCCGGAGCTCATCTCCAGGGCCGGGTTGATCAGGTAGGTGACGCCGTCGCCCGGCGGTGCGGTCTCCGGCGGCGGCTCGAGCTCAGAGCTCATCGCCTGCAGGCGCTCGAGCAGCGGACCCCGCTCGGAGCGCCGGCGGGGCGGGATCGCCACCGCGGCCTCGCCGTCGGGGTCGCCGGAGAGCGCGTGCGGCTCCTCGAGCACCTGGTGCCACTGGCTCGGGTTGCGGGCCCGCAGGCAGACCTTGCCGGGCCGCGGCCGCCACTCGGCGAGCGCCGGGTCGTCGGCGAACTCCCGCACGCAGGCCACGGCCGCCGCGCCGGCCAGCTCACCGGCGCGAGCGAGCGCGGTCACGACTCCGCGCTGGAGCACGAGGTACATCCGCAGCGGGTCGTCGTTCACAGGACCGTCCCGGCGCTGGTCACGAGCGCCACGTGCGTGAACGCCTGCGGGAAGTTGCCGATCAGCCGGCCGGTCGCCGGGTCGTACTCCTCGGCGAACAGGCCGACGTCGTTGGCCAGGCCGGCCAGGCGGTCGTACAGCGCGCGGGCCTCGTCCCGGCGGCCGGCCATCGCCAGCGCGTCGGCGAGCCAGAAGCTGCAGGGCAGGAACGCGCCCTCGCCGGGCGGTAGGCCGTCGTCGGCCTCCTCGGTCGGGTAGCGCAGCACGAAGCCGTCGCTGACCAGCTCGCGCTGGATCGCCTCGATGGTGCCGACCACGCGGGGGTCGTCGCCAGGTAGGAAGCCGACGCGCGGGATGAGCAGCAGCGCGGCGTCGAGCGCCTGCGAGCCATACGACTGCGTGAACGTTTTGCGCTCGGCGTCCCAGCCCTCCTTGCAGACCTGGGCGTGGATCTCCTGGCCCTGTCGGCGCCAGCGGTCGGCGTCCCCGGGCTGGCCGAAGCGCTCGACCGTCTGGGCCGCGCGGTCGAACGCCACCCACGCCATGACCTTGGAGTGCACGAAGTGCCGGCGCGGCCCGCGGACTTCCCAGATGCCTTCGTCGGGCTGGTCCCAGGCGCCCTCCAGGAAGTCGAGCACCACCCGCTGGAACCGCCAGGCGTGCTCGTCCGGCGGCAGGCCGTGCTCGCGGGCCCGCAGCAGCGCGTCCATCAGCTCGCCGTACACGTCGAGCTGGAACTGCTCCGATGCGGCGTTCCCGATGCGCACCGGCCGGGAGCCCTCGTAGCCGCTCAGCCAGTCGAGCTCGAGCTCCGTGAGGCGGCGTTCGCCGGCGCAGCCGTACATGATCTGCATGTCGCGCGGGTCCCCCGCGACGGCGCGCAGCAGCCAGTCGCGCCACGCGCCGGCCTCCTCGACGAAGCCGCCGTTGAGCATCGCGTCGAGCACGAGCGTGGCGTCGCGCACCCAGCAGTACCGGTAGTCCCAGTTGCGCACGCCGCCGAGCTTCTCGGGCAGCGACGTCGTCGGCGCGGCGACGATGCCGCCGGTCGGCGCGTAGGTCAGCGCCTTCAGCGTGAGCAGCGAGCGCCGCACCAGCTGGTCGCCGTGATCGCACCTGTCGATCCACTCGCGGCACCACCGCTCGGTGTCCGCGACCGCGGCGGCCGCCGGGACGGGCGCCGGCTCGGGCTCGTGCGACGCGTACCACGTGAGCACGAACGGCACCTCGTCGCCCTCCGACACGGCGAACGACGCCCGCGTCGTGTAGTTCTCGCCGCGGGTCTCCACCGACGTGTCGAGCCGTAGTGCGTCCGGCCCGGCGACGGCGAGCAGGTAGTCGCCGTGCCGGCGCGTCCACGGCACGACGTGGCCGTAGTCGAACCGGATGACCAGCTCCATCTCGACCTCGACGCGGCCCTTCACGCCCTGCACGAGCCGGACGACGTCGGGCGCCTCGCCGCGCGGCGGCATGCAGTCGACCACCCGCACCACGCCGTCCTCGGTGTGGAACTCGGTCTCGAGGATCAGCGTGTCCTCCCGGTAGCGCCTCTCGGCGCGTCGGACGCCACCCTTCGGGGCGATCCGCCAGCGCCCGTTGCGCCGGTCGCCGAGCAGCGCCGCGAAGCAGGCCGGCGAGTCGAACCGCGGCAGGCACAACCAGTCGATCGAGCCGTCGCGACCGACGAGCGCAGCCGTCTGCGTGTCGCCGATGAGCGCGTAGTCCTCGATCGGGAGGGCCATCAGATGGTCGAGGACGTCGCGGCCTCGGCCATCAAATCTTGTGGCGGCGCAACAACGTGCGGCCGATGATCATGCGCTGGATCTCGCTCGTGCCCTCGCCGATCAGCAGCAGCGGCGCGTCACGGTAGAGCCGCTCGATCTCGTACTCCTTCGAGTAGCCGTAGCCGCCGTGGATGCGGAACGAGTCCTCGACGACCTCCTTGCCGGACTCCGAGGCGAACAGCTTCGCCATGCCGGCCTCCAGGTCCGACCGCTCACCGGCATCCTTCATCCGCGCGGCCTTGAGCGTGAGCAGGCGCGCGGCCTCCACCTTCGTGGCCATGTCGGCGAGCTTGAACTGGATCGCCTGGTGCTGGGCGATCGGCTTGCCGAACGCCTTGCGCTCCTGCGAGTAGCGCAGGGCGAGCTCGAGCGCCCGCTGCGCGATGCCCACGCCGCGGGCGGCCACGTTCACACGGCCGACCTCGAGCGCGTCCATCATCTGCGGGAAGCCCTTGTTGAGCCCGGCGTCCTCGCCGCCGAGGACCATGTTCGCCGGGCAGCGGTAGCCGTCGAAGACCAGCTCGGTCGACTCGACGCCCTTGTAGCCGAGCTTCTTGATCTGCGGCGGGACGGTGAGGCCGGGGTTCTCGGCGGCGCCCGGCTCCTTCTCGCAGATGAAGCAGGTCATCCCCTTCTGCGGCGTCTCGGAGTCCTTGTCCGTGCGCACGAGCACGAACACGAGGGCGGAGCGCAGGCCGTTGGTGACCCACATCTTCTGGCCGTTGATCTCCCAGTCGCCGTCGCTCGTCTTCACACCCGAGGTCTTGATCGCCGCCACATCGGAGCCGAGCTCCGGCTCGGACAGGCTGAACGCCGCCCGGATCTCCCCGGTGGCCATGCGCGGCAGGAAGTGCTGCTTCTGCTCGTCGGTCCCGAACTTCATCAGCAGGTAGGACCCGATGAAGTGCGTGTTGACCACGCCGGAGATCGAGATCCACCCGCGCGAGAGCTCCTCGACGATCATCGCGTAGGTCGTCAGGTCGAGCCCCATCCCGCCGTACTCCTCAGGGATGGTCGTGCCGAACAGGCCGAGCTCCTTCATCTGCTCGACGATCGGCTCCGGAAACTCGTCCTCGTGGTCGTAGTGCTCGGCCTTCGGGAGGATCTGCTCGTCGACGAACTGGCGCACCATCTCGAGGATCGCCTTCTGCTCGTCGGTCTTCTCGTAGAAGGGGGTGGCAATGGCCATGGCGCGAGGATACTTGCGGCTGGTTAGCCTTCGCGCCGAATGAACTTCGCCTGTGACGTCGTGGAGGCCGCGCCGCGGGGTGAACGGGCGCTGCTCGAGATCGCCCGTGACGGAGCGCGGCGGGAATGGACCTTCGGCCAGGTGGCCGAGGCCTCTGGTGCTGTCGCCGCGCACCTCGCCGGCGCCGGGCTGCGGCGTGGCGACGTCGTGCTCACGCTCGTCGGGAACCGCCCCGAGTGGGTGCTCACGCTGGTCGCCTGCTTCCGGCTGGGGCTCGTCGCGCTGCCGTGCAACGAGCAGCTGCGCGCGAAGGATCTCGAGCAGCGGCTCGCGGTGGCGCAGCCGCGCTACGTGGTCTGCGACGAGCGCAACGCCGAGGTGCTGGCGGCCGCAGGCTGGGACGGGCCGACGCTGTGGGCGCCGTGGGCGCTGCCGGGCGACGCGGCCGTTCCGGGCGCGGTCGACCTCGAGCCGGACGATCCATGCCTGATCACCTTCACCTCCGGCACCGCAGGCGAGCCCAAGGCCGTGCTGCACGGCCAGCGCTACCTCTCCGGCCAGATGCTGCAGGCGCGCCACTGGCTCGACGCCCGCGCCGGCGACCTCGTGTGGTGCACGGCCGCGTCGGGCTGGTCGAAGTCCGCCCGGAACGCGTTCATCGCGCCGTGGCTGCGCGGCGCCGCCGCGCTGCTGCACGACGCGCGCTTCGACCCGCACGAGCGGCTGGAGCTGCTCGACCGCGAGCGCGTGGACCTGCTGTGCATGGCGCCGACCGAGTACCGCGTGATCGCCAAGCGGGCGACGCTGCCGGGGATGATCGACCTGCGCGCGGCGGTCGCGGCCGGTGAGGCGCTCAACCCGCAGGTGCTGGAGACGTGGCACGAGGCGACCAACATCTGGGTCCGCGACGGCTACGGACAGACCGAGACCGGCCAGCTCACCGGCATGCCGCTCGGCATCCCGGCCCGCCCGGGGTCGATGGGGATCCCGCTGCCGGGAGTGCGGCTCGACGTCGACGACGGCGAGCTGGTCGCCGACCCGACGTCAATCCCGACGTTCTTCCTGCGCTACCTCGGCGAGGAGCCGCCGGCGCCGGGCGAGCTGTGGCGGACCGGCGATCGCGTGACGCGCGACGACGACGGCTTCCTGCACTTCGTCTCCCGCACCGACGACGTCATCATCTCCGCGGGCTACCGGATCGGGCCGTTCGAGGTCGAGTCCGCGCTGGTCTCGCACATCGCGGTCGCGGAGGCCGCGGTGGTGGCCGCGCCGGACGACGAGCGCGGCAGCGTGGTGCGGGCCGTGGTGGTGCTGCGCGAGGGCTACGAGCCCTCCGGCGACCTCGCCAGCGAGCTCCAGGACCACGTCAAGACCCACACGGCGCCGTACAAATATCCGCGGGTCGTCGATTTCGCCGCCGAGCTGCCGAAAACCGCCAGCGGCAAGGTGCGACGCGCCGCGTTGAGAGACGGCCACTGAGCGTTCTTGCGTAGTCGTCCCGCGCGGCGTTAGGCTCGCCCTCGGGCTCGTGAAGCAGCGCATCGGCAGCTACGAAGTCGTGCGCGTCCTCGCCCGCGGTGGGATGGCGGTTGTCTACCTCGCCCACCAACCGGCGCTGGACCGTGACGTGGCGCTCAAACAGCTCGACCTACAGGGCTCGTCGCCCCAGCTCGCGCAGCGGTTCGTGCGCGAGGCGCGGCTCGCCGCGGCGCTCGACCACCCGAACATCGTCACGTTGTTCGACTTCTACGAGGACGGCGGCGTCCCGTACATCGCGATGGAGTACGTGAGCGGCGGGTCGCTGCGCCCGCTGGTCGCCGAGCTGAGCCTGCCACAGATCTTCGGCGTCCTCGAGGGTGTGCTCGCCGGCCTCACCCACGCAGAGACGGCGGGCATCGCGCACCGTGACCTCAAGCCCGAGAACGTGCTGATCAGCCGGGGCGGGACCGTCAAGATCGCCGACTTCGGGATCGCGCGCGCGTACAACGCTCTGACGCCGTCGCTGACCAGCACCGGCACCGCGATCGGCACGCCGACGTACATGGCGCCCGAGCAGGCGCTCGACGAGCCGCTCGGCCCGCACACCGACATCTACGCGCTCGGCGTCATGGCCTACGAGATGCTGGCCGGTCGCCCGCCGTTCGTCCCGGGCCGGACGCCGATGGCGATCCTCTACTGCCACGTCCACAAGGCCCCGCCGCCGCTCGCCGAGCTGGCGCCGGACACCCCGGAGGCCGTGCGCGGCTGGGTCGACCGGATGCTGGCCAAGAAGCCGGCGGACCGCCCGGCCTCGGCCGCCGAGGCATCGCAGGCGCTCGAAGAGATCGCGGTCGCCGAGCTCGGCCCGTACTGGCGCCGGTTGGCCACGATCGTCCCGCCCGAGGACGCCCGAGGACGGCCGCACGACGATGATCGACGCCGGGTCGCAGCCCACGCCTCTCGCGCTGGCGCCTGTGCCCGAGCCGCGCCCGCACCGCCACCGCGTGATCGGCGCCGTCGCGGTCGCGCTCCTCTTCCTCGCGACGAGCGCGGCGGTGATCATGGTCTCGGAGTCCGACCCGCCCGACCGATCGACACCGGAGGCGCAGGCGGCGCAACCGAAGCCGGCGAAGGCCGCGGTGCCCTACGACTTCGACGGCGACGGAAGCCAGGAGATCACACTGGGCATGCCCGGCTCCGGCCGGTCGCACGGCGGTGTCGTGGTCGTACGGGACGGGCAGCGCGCCCAGGCCGCCTCGGACGCGGTGCTCACGCCCGGAGTCGGCAGGGCTCAAGCGGCTCAACGGGAACGAGGGCTTCGGCACCAGCCTGGCCAGCGCCGACTTCAACGGGGACGGGCGCGCCGACCTCGCGGTGAGCGCGCCGGGCCGCGACCTGGTCGCGGTCATCCACGGCACCTCGAAAGGGCTGCGCGGCGGGCGCGTGCAGCGCATCGGCGCGTCCGAGATCCGGGCCAACGACGGGCCCGGGCGGTTCGGCAGCCGGCTCCTTGCGGCCAACATGAACCGCGACGAGCTACGGCGACCTCGTCGTGGGAGCGCCCAACGCCGATCGGGACGGCGGCGGGTCGGGCGTCATCCAGATCCTGTTCGGTGGCCCCCGCGGCATCCGCACCAACACGACGCAGACGATCCCCCGCCCGGTCGACGCCTGGGCCGGGTTCGGCACCAAGCTGCGGGCCGGCGACGTGAATGGCGACCATCGGGTCGACCTCGTGGAGGGCGCGCCGGACGAGACGACGCCGGGCCATCTCAGCGTCTGCACGAGCCCGCGCAAGGGCCGACGGATCACGTGCCACGCCGTCGTGGGCCCGGTGAGCTCTGGGACGTCCGGCCTCGCCGTCGCGGACGTCAACGGCGACCGGATCGACGACGTGATCCAGGGCGACTCCGTCATCGAGTTCGCCGCATCGGGGCAGTCGGCGCCGGGCGGCGAGGTGCGGGTCTATCGCGGGCACCGCCACTCGGGACCGAGCGGCGACGACCTGTTCGTGCTCGACCAGAGCCCCGGCGCAATCCTCGGGAACGATGAACCGGGCGACGAGTTCGGTGCCACCGTCGACGCGGGCGACCTCGACGACGATGGCTATGCCGACATCGTCGTGTCGGCGCCCGGTGAGGACGAGCTCAAGGACGGACTGAACCTCACCAACGTGGGCTCGGTGAGCGTGCTCCGCGGAGGCCGCTCGGGCAAGGCCACGTCTGGGAACTCGCGCTTCTTCCCGACCCACGGGATCCCGCGCGAGCTCGCCGCCGAGACAGGAACAGGCTGGTCGCTCGCCGTGCTCGACTCGTCGGGGGACGACGTGCCGGACGTCGCGGTATCGCTCCGCGGCGCGGACCGCATCCAGGACAGCGTGTACGTCATCGAGGGCAGAGGGAAGGGCTCGTTCGCGCCCGGGGAGACGAAGGTCTGGCGGCCGCTGCGCGGGACGATCGACGTGCGCGACCCGATGGTCGCCCGCATCCGCATCGGACGGGCGGACGGAGCCTGAGATGCCCCGCCTGCCGCCGATGCTGCGCCAGGTGTCGCCCGCTGAGCTGCAGGAGCGCATCGCCGCCGAGCGGAGCGGCTCGCCGTTCCTCGTCTACCTGGACGGCGACCGGCGGCAGCGGCTCGTCGCGCTCACGGCGCCGACACTGAGCATCGGCCGTGAGGAGGAGAACGACGTGCCGCTGCCGTGGGACGACGAGGTCTCACGCGTGCACGCGGTGCTGGAACGGATCGGGACGACGTGGACGATCTCCGACGACGGGCTGTCGCGGAACGGCTCGTTCGTGAACGGCACGCGGCTGCGCGGACGGCGGCGGCTCGAGGACGGCGACGCGATCACGGTCGGGGACACGCTGATCGTCTTCGTCGCCGGCCCGACGGGGGCGCGGACGACCGAAACGACCCGCCGGACCGCCCCGCCGCAGCTCTCCCCCGCCCAGAGCCGAGTGCTGGCGGCGCTCTGCCGGCCCACGCTCGACGGGCCGTTCAACGCGCCCGCCAGCAACCGCGAGATCGCCGAGGAGCTCGTACTCAGCGTCGAGACCATCAAGAGTCACATGCACGCGCTGTTCGAGCTGTTCGAGATCGGCGACATGCCGCAGAACCGCAAGCGGGCCGAGCTCGTCCATCGCGCGTTCGAGCGCGGCGCCGTGCCCGGCTAGCACGGGCACGGCTTCCGGGCGAGCTGTCGCAGCGTCCAGAAGGCGGGCTTGGGCCGCGCTCGCGGCCAGCGCAGGACGCCCTCCGAGGCGAACACGCTGTCGCGCCCGAACTCGCGCGTGTCTCGGAACGCGACGAACACGCGCTCGGCGCCGGCGCCGACGAGCGCCCGGACGCCGCGGGACAGCCAGCGGCCCTGGTCGCGCAGGCCGCCCTGGAAGCCCGGTTCCCACTGGTGGTCGGGACGTGACGGATAGCCGGTCTCGGTGACCCACAGCGGGCCGGCGAAGCCGAGCCGGCGGAACAGCGCCTGGGCGGCGGTGATCGAGCCCGGCAGCGCGCGGAGCGGCTCGCGGATGTGCACGTTCGCGACGTCGATCAGCGGCCGGAGCGGGTACGCGCGGTCGTTGAGCGCCTGCGCGACGAACCCTTCGTTGGTGAAGTGCGCGAGGCCGCCCATCACGATCGTCGCATCCGGCTGGGCGGCCCGGATGCCCTCGGCTGCCAGCGAGGCCCACACCGCGTACTGGTGCGCGCCGCCGGCGAACCCGGCGCCGTCCGGCTCGTTGCCGAGCTCCCAGCTGCGCACGTTCGAGGCACGACGGGCGAGCCGCGCCGCCATGCGCCGCCAGCGCGGCTCGTAACGCGCAGCCGGGGCACAGCGCTCGGCATTCAGGTCGTCGACGCCGGCCGGGCAGTCGCCGAGGTACCACGGCGTCGTCGTGAT
This sequence comes from uncultured Solirubrobacteraceae bacterium, assembly GCA_963759375.1. Lineage (GTDB taxonomy): Bacteria > Actinomycetota > Thermoleophilia > Solirubrobacterales > Solirubrobacteraceae > DASSUW01. The sequence goes on from CAVWYY010000008.1 coordinate 57,891, forward strand.
CACGCCGAGCACCTCGACGTCGAACTCGGCGGCGAGCGCGTTCACGCGGTCGACGGCGGAGTAGTCCCTCCCACCGCGCGGGAACACCTGGCCCACGGCGAAGTCCATGCGCAGCGACCCGACGCCCGCGGCGGCGGTCGCCCGGAACATCGCCCGCTGCTGATCGGGCGGCGTGTCGAGGTACAGCATCGAGTGGCTGCCCATCCGGTCGCCGTACGTGGTCGCGCTCGCGGTGGAGCACAGACAGAGGACGACGATGGCCGTGAGGCAGGCGTGCTTGAGCATGCCTGCGGTTGTCTCGCGGGAGCGCCGCGCGGCCTAGCCCCTACAGGGGTCGACCGTGACACCCGCTCGGTTAACGACGAAGGGCCCGCCTGGGGAGCGGGCCCTTCGTTGAGGGGGTGGCGGATGGCGGTGGGTCAGGCCGCGTCCGCCGCGGCCGAGGATCGCGGGGGGCGATCCTGCGGAGGGGGGATATGAGCGACTTCCTTATCGCTGAGATCACTATGCCCACGCGGCCTTGTCGAAAGGTTGGCGAACACTTGTCGAGCCCTGACCTGATGGCGGGTTAACCGCACCATCGCCCTGCCGGAGGCGCCGATACGCTGATCGTCATGACCGTGACCTCACCCGCCGCCGCCGCTATCGACCGCGACCGCGTGGCCGCGCTGACAGAGCGCCAGCGTGCAGTCCTCCGTGAGCGCACGGCCGAGTCCGGGCGCACGTTCACGCGGGCCGCCGAGGTCATGCCCGGTGGTGTCCCCTCGCAGTTCCAGGCCGGCGACCCGTGGCCCGTCTACGTCGAGCGCGGCCAGGGCTCCAGGGTCTGGGACGTCGACGGCAACGAGTACCTCGACTTCCATAACGGCTTCGGCGTCATGTGCGTCGGCCACGCCAACCCGGTCATCGCCGCCGCCGTCAAGGCGCAGATGGACCTGGGCACCCACTTCGCCGCCCCGACCGAGGGCTCGATCGTCGTCGCCGCCGAGCTGCGCCGCCGCTGGGGCCTCCCCCACTGGCGCTTCACGAACTCCGGCACCGAGTCGACGATGGACGCGATCCACCTCGCCCGCGCGGTCAGCGGCGAGGACATCATCGTCAAGATCGAGGGCACCTATCACGGACATCACGACGCCGTGATGGTGTCGGTCAAGCCGCCCGCCGAGCTGATGGGCGAGCGCGAGCGCCCCGCCTCGGTCGCCTACGGCCTCGGCTATCCGGACGGCATGGTCGAGCTCACGCGCGTCGTCCCGTTCAACGACGCCGCCGCGCTCGAGCGCCTGCTCGACGAGCTCGAGGGCCGTGTCGCCGGCGTGATCATGGAGCCGGCGATGATGAACGTGAACATCGTCCCGCCGGACGCCGGCTACCTCGAGCGCGTGCGGGAGATCACCAGCGCGCGCGGGATCACGCTGATCTTCGACGAGGTCAAGACCGGCGCGGCCGTCGCCGCGGGCGGCGCCACCGAGCTCTACGGCGTGACGCCCGACGTCGTGTGCCTGGCCAAGGCGATCTGCGGCGGCCTGCCCGGCGGCGCCATCGGTGTCACCGACGAGCTGGCCGAGCTGATGGCCGACGGCCGCGTGCGCCAGCAGGGCACGTTCAACGGCAACCCGCTGGTGATGGCCGCCGCGCAGGCGACGCTCACCGAGGTACTGACCGACGCGGCGTACGCCAAGCTGCACGCCGCCAACAAGCGCCTGATGGCCGGCTGCGAGCGCGTGATCGCCGAGTACGGACTCCCGGCCCACACGGTCGGGATGGGCTCCAAGGGCTGCGTCGTGTTCAGCGCCGAGCCGGTGCGCGAGTACCGCGACTACCTCACGAAGATCCACCACGACTTGTCGGACCTCGCGTGGCTCTACCACATGAACCACGGGATCTTCATGACCCCGGGCCGCGACGAGGAGTGGACGCTGTCGGTGCTCCACACCGACGAGGATCTGGCGCGCTACGTCGAGGTGTTCGAGACCTTCGCGCGCGACGTCACGTCGGCGTCATAGCCCGGCGCCGGCGGGATCTGGCTCATCGCGTGCTCGGCCATGGCCGTGATCGTCAGGCTCGGGTTCACGCCGATGTTGGCCGGCACCGCCGAGCCGTCGCAGACCAGCAGGTTCTCGTAGCCGAACACGCGCTGCCGGGCGTCGACCACCCCGGTTGAGGGGTCGGCGCCAATGACGGCGCCGCCGAGCACGTGCGCGGTCGTCGGCACGTTGGCGACCGCCTCCATCAACGCGGTCTGCGCGATCCCGCCGGTCCGCCTGGCCAGCCACGCGGCGAACTGGTTTGCGACCGGGATGAACGTCGGAATCGGCCGCTCGCTGTCGCGGCGCGTCTGCAGTCGCGCGCCGCGACGGGTCTTGTGGGCGCGCAGCTCGATCGCGTTGTCGAGCGTCTGCATGACCAGCACGATGATCGTGCGGCGCGACCAGCCCCGCGGGTCGAGCAGCCTGAGGAACGTCAGCGGATGGCGGACGGCGGCGCCCAGCAGCTTGACGGGTCGCGTGACCCGTGTCCCGTCGCCCACCAGCGCCGTGTAGAGCGAGCTCATCGAGTCGGCCGCGTCGCCGTAGACGACGGTCTCGATGTGCGTATCCGGGTCCGGGTAGATCGAGCCGGTGATCGCGACCCGCTGCTGGATGTCCGGTGCGTCCTTCGGCAGCGTGACGGCGAGGATCGCCTCGGAGTTCGTGCGCACGAGCTTGCCGATGCGGTCGGAGAGGTTCGGCAGCGAGCCGTGGAGCCGGCACGCGGCGAGCAGCTTGTTGGTGCCGAGCGGGCCGGCGGCGAACACCACGCCGCGCGCGGTGAACGTGCGTCGGCGGCGCCGGAACCACGCGCCCGGGTGCTCGGTGGTGATCTCGTAGCCTTCGGACCCGTCGGACGCGCCGAGCGGCTTCACGTCGACGACCAGCCGCTCGGGGAACACGTCGGCGCCGGCGTGCTCGGCCAGCCACAGGTAGTTCTTCACCAGCGTGTTCTTGGCGCCGTGCGGGCAGCCGATCATGCAGCGCCCGCAGCGCATGCACGCCGTGCGGTCCGGCCCGGCGCCGCCGAAGAACGGGTCGGGGATCCTCTCCCCCGGCCGGCCGTCGAGCAGCACGCCCACGCGCGTCTTGGCGTACGTGTCCTCCACGCCGATCTCGCGCGCGAACTCGCGCAGCAGGTCGTCGGCGGGGTCGTCACGGTCGTAGGCGACGACGCCGAGCATCCGCTCGGCCACGTCGTAGTGCGGCGCCAGCGCCGCCTCCCAGTCGTCGAGCCCGGCCCACTGCGGATCCTCGTAGAACCGGCGCCGCGCGCGATAGAGCGTGTTCGCGTAGCCGAGCGAGCCGCCGCCGACCCCGGCTCCGCTGACGATCGCCACGTCCTTGAACGTCGACATGCGGAAGATCCCGCGCATGCCGAGGCGCGGCGCCCAGAAGTACCGGCGCAGATCCCAGGTCGACTTCGGGAACTCGTCGTCGGCGAACCGGCGGCCACACTCGAGGACGCCGACCGAGTAGCCCTTCTCGCGGAGTCGCAGCGCCGAGACGCTGCCGCCGAAGCCGGACCCGATGACGAGCCAGTCGTAGTCCACGGATGGAACTCTACCGGTGAAGGTGACGCAGGCGTCAACTTCAACAGCAGCGCGCGCGAGGCCGCTCCTCGCGCGCGTCCTGCCGCCGGCGCTCGAAGTCGCGGCGCGACATCACCGGCTGCCCGGGATGATCCCGGCGCACGTGCTCCACATAGCGGTCGTAGGCCGACTCGCCGGACACCTCGCGCAGGTACCAGCGGACGCCCGCGAACGCCTGCTTGACCGTCACGGCGACCCTCCGGTCCGGGTCGGCTCGGGCTCGTCGGCGCGCGTGAAGCGCCCGTCGCCGTCGCCGATGGTGGCCATGATCGCGCGGTCCTCCTCGGTCGCGAACAGCGCGGCCGGGGCGACGAGCGTCGACGGGACCTTCGGGGCCTCGAACGTCGGCAGGTGGCCGCCCGCACGCAGAGTCTTGACCCAGATCCGGGCCGCGTCGGCGATCACGACGACGATCATCACCGCGAACAGCGCGGCGAGGACGCCGTCGACCGTCGAGTTGGTCACCACCGCCTGCATGTCGTCCATCGACTTGGCCGGCGGCAGCACCTTGCCCTCGGCGATCGCGTCCTGGAACGCGTCGCGCTGCGCGAAGAAGCCGATCTTCGGGTCGTCCGAGAACACCTTCTGGTAGCTGGCGGTGAGCGTCACCGCCGCGTCCCAGGCCAGCGGGACACCCGTCACCCACGCCCACTTCGCCCGCCCGGACTTGATCAGCAGCGTCGTGGCCACGGTCAGCGCGACCGCGGCGAGCAGCTGGTTGGCGATGCCGAACAGCGGGAACAGCTGGTTGATCCCGCCCAGGGGATTGGTCACGCCGGTGTAGAGGAAATAGCCCCACGCCCCGACGACCACCGCGCTCGTCGCCCACAGCCCGGGCTTCCACGAAACACGCCCGATCGGCTTCCAGACATTGCCGAGCGTGTCCTGCAACATGAACCGCCCGACCCGCGTGCCCGCGTCCACCGTGGTGAGGATGAACAGGGCCTCGAACATGATCGCGAAGTGGTACCAGAACGCTTTGAGGCCCTCACCGGTCGCGCCGGAGAAGATCTCCGACATGCCGACGGCGAGCGTCGGGGCGCCGCCGGTGCGGGCGACCAGCGACGGCTCCTCGACCGCTGTCGCAGCCGCCTGCAGCTCGCCCGGGCTGATCGCGAAGCCGAGCCCGTTGACGGCCTGTGAGGCCGACTGCACGGTGTCGCCGACCACGGCCGCCGGCGCGTTCATCGCGTAGTAGAGGCCCGGGTCGATGATCGAGGCGGCGATGATCGCCATCACGGCCACGAACGACTCCATCAGCATCGCGCCGTAGCCGATGAAGCGCACCTGGCGCTCCTTCTCGATCATCTTCGGCGTGGTGCCGGAAGCGATCAGCGCATGGAAGCCGGACAGCGCGCCGCAGGCGATGATGATGAACACGAACGGGAACAGCGAACCGGCGAACACCGGGCCTTCGCCGGACGAGGCGAACTTCGTCACCGCCTCGTTCTGCATCAGCGGCAGCGTCACGAGGATGCCGATGGCCAGCAGGACGATCGTTCCGATCTTCATGAACGTCGACAGGTAGTCGCGCGGCGTGAGCAGCATCCACACCGGCAGCACCGACGCGATGAAGCCGTAGGCCATGAGACAGATCGTCAGCGTCTCGGGCGACAGCGTGAACGTGTCGGCCAGCGAAGAGTCCTGCACCCAGCCGCCGGCGGCGATCGCCAGGAGCAGCAGCGTCACGCCGATCGCGGTCGTCTCCCACACGCGGCCCGGCCGCAGCACGCGCAGGTAGAAGCCCATGAAGAACGCGATCGGGATCGTCATCGCGAGCGAGAACGTCCCCCACGGGGACTCGGCCAGCGCGTTGACCACGACCAGCGCCAGCACAGCCAGCAGGATGATCATGATCGAGAAGACGGCAATCAGGGCGGCGGCGCCGCCGACCGGGCCGATCTCGTCGCGCGCCATCTGCCCGAGCGACTTGCCGTCGCGGCGCATCGAGAAGAACAGGATGACCATGTCCTGCACGGCGCCGGCGAAGATGACGCCGACGACGATCCAGATCGTCCCCGGCAGGTAGCCCATCTGCGCGGCCAGCACCGGGCCGACCAGCGGGCCGGCGCCGGCGATCGCGGCGAAGTGATGGCCGAACAGGACGCGGCGATCCGTCGGCTCGAAGTCCATGTTGTTGTCGAGACGCTCGGCCGGAGTGGCCCGGGTGTCGTCGGCCCCGAGCACCTTCCGCGCGATGAACCGCGCGTAGAAGCGGTACGCGATCGCGTACGACCCCACCGCGGCCGCGATCAACCAGGCGGCCGATATCTGCTCTCCGCGAACGAGCGCGATGACCCCCCACGACACCGCGCCGATGACGGCGACCGTGGTCCAGATCACGATCGACCGAGTACGGGACTTGGTCTGCACTAGCGCCTCCCTCGTACGACTCCTCCACGGAACCGCATCCCCAGCGGCGCGATCTGTAAAACGCCTCTACGGGTAGCGCAGGTTGTCGCGATCGTGGATCGCCTTGCGGGCGCTCTTGTGCGACACGCGCTCGCAGTTCTTGCGCTTGACCTTCTTGCTCTGCGTCTTGCTCACGTAGAGGATGTCGTTGCCGCCCGGCCCGCAGTCGACGAATCCGCGGCCGAACCAGACCCGGATCGTGTCCTGCCCCGCGCCGCCGTGGATGTTGTTGCGGCCGTGGCTCGCGTAGATCCAGTCGTTGCCGGCGCCGGCGTAGACCTTGTCCTTCTGCTTCGTCGTGTTGCCGGTGGCCTTGTGGTCGGTCCAGATCACGTCGTGGCCGACGGTCCCGTAGATCGTGTCGTCACCGTGGCCGCCGAGGAGCTCGTCGTTCTTGGCGGTTCCGGTGTGCGACGTGTCCTTGTCGTGCGTGTTGATCCACAGCTCGCCCGTGATCTTGGGCCAGTCGTCCTTGGGCGTCGCGGAGGCGACGTCGGTGGTCAACACACCGGTTGTGACGATTGCTACGAAAATTAATGTCGGCCGAAGCATGCGGCGTACCATCCCCTCCATGACCCGGGACCAAGCGCGAGATCGCGCCCAAGAGCTCAACACTGAGCATCCCGAGCGCGGTCGCTACCACTGGCTCGCGCGCGAGACCGGCGGCGACTGGGACGTCGTAAGGATGACGATTCCGGGCGGCATGCGGCTCGATCCGCTGAAGGGCGCGGTCGAGTCGCGCCCGAAGCCGAACCCCGCCGAGGATCCGCGCCCGCTGTTCGACAAGAACGTCGGCGGTCCCTGGGCCGTCTAGGGCTTCGGGTGCGCGGCGACCACCACGCGGTGGGGGCGGCCGGACTCGTCGTGGTAGCGCTGCGCGAGCGCGGTGACGGCACCGGTGAGGTCGCGTGCGAACGCGGCGCGCTCGTCGGCTGAGCGGAAGCTGATCTCGGTGTCGAGCGCGAGCGTCGCGGGCCGCTCGTCCTTGCGCGCCAGTGCGGCGACCTCGCGGACGATCCGCGCGGCGACCGCGATCAGGTAGCGGGCCGACAGGCGGTCGGCCGCCCGCTCCGGGTCGTTGGCCGCAGCGCCCAGCGCGGCCGGCGAGACCACGTACGAGGCGGCGGTGGCGACGAGCAGGCGCTCGGTCAGCCCGCCCCAGCGGCGCTCGCCGGCGGGCTCGACGAGCCCGTGCGCCTCGAGCGTGCGGAGGTGGTAGTTGACCTTCTGGCGGGCGAGGCCGACCCGCTCGGCCAAGGCGGCCGCGGAGGCCGGCTCGGTCAGCTCGGCCAGCAGCCGCGCGCGCACGGGATCCAGCGCGACGACCGCCGCGGCGGGATCGTCGATCACCTCGACGTCGAGCATGCGACAAAGACTATTGTCAATGAATGACGCGCGTCTCGTAGCCCGCGTCTCGGAGCGTCCCGACGACGTCCTCGGCGTGGTCGTGCCCGCGCGTCTCGATGACCAGCTCGATCGCCGTCTCGCGCACGTGCAGGTCGAGCCCCTCGCGCACGTGAGAGACGTCGACGATGTTCGCGCCTGTGTCGGCCACCTGGACGAGCAGCCGCGCGAGGTTGCCCGGGCGGTCGGGCACGCGCGTGAGCAGGACGAGCCGGCGGCCCGACTCGGTCTCGTGCCGCCGCGCCACCGAGGCGAGCAGCCCCGGGTCGACGTTGCCGCCCGAAAGGACGGCGACCGTCGTGCCGTGCTCGGCCGCGCGCACCTGGCCGCCGAGCAGCGCCGCGACGCCGACGGCGCCCGCGCCCTCGACCACGAGCTTGCAGCGCTCCATGAGCACGACCATCGCCTCGGCGACCGGGTCCTCCTCCACGACCACGACGCCGTCCGCATGCTCCCTCAGGAGCTCGAGCGTCAGGTCGCCCGGCCGCTTGACCGCGATCCCGTCGGCGATCGTCAGCACCGACGAGGCGGGCACCGGCTCGCCGCGCACGAGCGACTCCGGGTACGGCGCGCACGCCGCGACCTGCACGCCGACGACCTCGACCTCGGGCCGCGCCGCCTTGATGGCGATCGCGATGCCCGAGCACAGCCCGCCCCCGCCGACCGGGACGACGACCTTCGCGAGGTCGGGCACGTCCTCGAGCAGCTCGAGGCCCATCGACCCCTGCCCGGCGACGATGTCCGGATCGTCGAACGGATGCACGAACGCGAGCCCGCCGGCGCGCGACCGCTCGAGCGCCATCTCCAGGCACGCGTCGACCGAGTCGCCGCCGATGTTGACGATCGCGCCCTGGCCGCGCGCGGCCTCGACCTTGGCGAGCGGCGCGTCGCTGGGCACGAACACCTCGCAGGGCACCCCGCGGGCGCGAGCCGCCGCGGCCAGGCTCTGCGCGTGGTTGCCGGCCGACGCCGCCACCACCCCGGCCGTGCAGCCGTCGCCGAGCCGGGCCAGCTTGTTGGCGACGCCGCGGATCTTGAACGAGCCGGTCCGCTGCAGGTTCTCGGCCTTGAGCGCCACGACGCCGCCGGCGCGCTCGGAGATCGTGCGCGACGACAGCACCGGCGTGCGCCGCGCGATCGACTCGACGGCCGGGCGCGCGGCGGCGACGTCTGCGGCCGAGACGCGGCTCATCAGTCGGGCACGGCCAGGACCATGTCGATCTCCACGTCCGCGCCGAGCGGCAGCGCCGCGACGCCGATCGTGCTGCGAGCCGGCGGGTCGGTCTCGAAGTACGCGCCGTAGGCCTCGTTGACGTCCTTGAAGGTCGAGATATCGGTGACGTAGATGCCGACGCGCACCGCGTCGGCCAGCTGCGCGCCCGCGGCGGCAGCGACGATCGCGAGGTTGTCGAGGCAGCGGCGCGTCTGGTCGCCGATCGAGCCCTCGATGAGCTGGCCGGTGTCGGGATCGACCGGCGTCTGGCCGGACAGGAAGATCAGGCCGTTGGAGATGACGGCGTGCGAGTAGGGGCCGGCCGCGGGCGGCCCCGGGTCCGCGTTGACGGTTTCGCGATGATGGGACATGCCAGCATGCTAAGGCGCTCGCGCGAGCTAGCGAGTGCGAGTAAGCCGCATTACCCGATCATGAACCGCCTCGCCGACGAGACATCGCCCTACCTGCTCCAGCACAAGGACAACCCCGTGGACTGGTATCCATGGGGCGACGAGGCGCTCGAGCGGGCGAAACGGGAGGACAAGCCGATCCTCGTGTCGATCGGCTACAGCGCCTGCCACTGGTGCCACGTGATGGAACGCGAGTCGTTCGAGGACTCCGACGTGGCGTCCGTGATGAACGACCTGTTCGTCTGCATCAAGGTCGACCGCGAGGAGCGGCCGGACGTCGACGCGATCTACATGGAGGCCGTGCAGCTGATGACCGGCCACGGCGGCTGGCCGCTGAACGCGTTCCTCACGCCCGACGGCGTGCCGTTCTACGCCGGAACCTACTTCCCGCCCGAGCCGCGCCAGCAGATGCCGAGCTGGCGCAACGTGCTCGAGGGCGTCGCGCGCGGCTGGGACGAGCAGCGCGACGACATCATCGACGGCTCGCAGCGGATCGTCGACCGGCTCAACGCGACCGCCGCGATGGAGGCGCCCGCGGGCGAGCTCGATCCCGAGGTCATCGAGGCCGCGCTCACCGCCACCCGGCGCCGCTACGACGCCGACAACGGCGGCTGGGGCGGCGCGCCGAAGTTCCCGTCCGCGTCGGTCGTCGAGTTCCTGCTGCGCCGCGGCGAGCGCGAGATGGCGCTGCACACGCTGCGCCGGATGGCCGGCGGCGGCATGTACGACCAGGTCGGCGGCGGCTTCGCCCGCTACTCGGTCGACGCGCAGTGGCTCGTCCCCCACTTCGAGAAGATGCTCTACGACAACGCGCTGCTCGCCCGCGCGTACCTGCACGGGTTCCAGGTCAGCGGCGAACCGTTCTTCGAGCGCGTGTGCCGCGAGACGCTCGACTGGGCGCTGCGTGACCTGCGCCAGGAGGAGGGCGGCTTCGCCAGCGCGCTCGACGCCGACTCCGAGGGCGTCGAGGGCAAGTTCTACGTCTGGACGCTCGACGAGGTGCGCGACGTGCTCGGGCCGGACGCCGACACCGCGATCGCGTACTTCGGCATGACCGAGGCGGGCAACTTCGAGGGCGCGAACATCCCCGTCCGTGCCACGGCCGACCCCGAGAACATCGCGGCGCTCAAGGAGCGGCTGCGCGTCGCCCGCGAGCAGCGTGTCTGGCCCGCGCTCGACGACAAGCGGCTGACCGCCTGGAACGCGTTGATGATCTCGGCGCTGGCCGACGCCGGCGCCGCGCTGCCCGAGCCCCGCTATCTCGAGGCGGCCACCGCCGCCGCCCACTTCGTCCTGCGCGAGCTGCGCGACGAGCAGGGCCGGCTGCTGCGCACGTACAACCACGGCACCGCGCACCTGAACGCCTACCTCGAGGACCACGCGTTCCTGCTCGAGGCGCTGCTCACGCTCTACGAGGCGACGTTCGACCCGCGCTGGTTCACGGAGGCGCGCGCGCTCGCCGACCAGATGCTCGAGCGCTTCTCCGATCCCGCGCGCGGCGGGTTCTTCTCCACCGCCTCCGATCACGAGGCGCTGATCGCGCGCCGCAAGGACGTCGACGACGCGCCGACCCCGTCCGGCGGCGCCGCCGCCGCGTTCGGCCTGTTGCGGCTCGCGCGGCTGACCGGCGAGGCGCGCTACGAGGACGCGGCGATCGGCCAGCTCAAGCTGCTGCACCACCTCGCGCCGGAGCACCCGGGCGCGTTCGGCCACCTGCTGCAGGCCGTCGACTTCGCGCTCGCCGACGTCCGTGAGGTCGCGCTCGTGGGCGACGAGCGCGAGGCGCTCGAGCAGGTCGTGCGCGAGACCTTCCGCCCCCACGTCGTGCTGGCCGGCGGCGCGGCCGACGGCGTGCCGCTGCTCGCGGGCCGCGAGCCCGTCGACGGCCGTGCCGCGGCCTACGTCTGCGAGCGGTTCACCTGCCAGCGGCCGGTCACCGAGCCCGACGAACTCCGGGCGCTTCTGCAGTAGGCCTCGCCGGTAGATTGAGGCGGGCAGTGTCGAAGCTGCTCACGCTCCCCGCGCAGCGAAGACCGAAGTTCTTCGTCCTGATCGCCGCGCTCCTCCTGGTCGTGGCCGTCGGCCCGTTCTCGGGCAAGTTCGAGGATGCGCAGGACAACGAGACGACGTCGTTCCTGCCCGGCGACGCCGAGTCGGTCAAGGTGCTCAACGACGTCAAGGAGTTCCCGGACGGCCAGACCTCCCCCGCCGTCACGGTGATCGCCCGCGAGAGTGGGCTGACCGCCGCCGACCAGAAGGCGGCCGCCGACCTCGCGCAGAGCTTCAAGGACGACCCACCGCCGCACACCAGCGGCACCGCCGGCCCGATCCCGTCCGAGGACGGCGCCGCGGCGCTCGTGGTCACGCAGGTCCGGGACACCGGCGGCACCGGGGACGAGTTCCTCGATTCCGTGGACGACATCCGCGACCGCGCGCACGCGCTGCGCGGCGGCGGCCGCTCGGTCGAGGTCACCGGCGCGGCGGGCTACGGCGCCGACGCGATCAAGGTGTTCGGCGACATCAACGGCCAGCTCCTGTACGCCGCGGGCGGGCTGGTCCTGATCCTCCTGGTCCTCATCTACCGGTCGCCGATCTTCTGGGCGATCCCGTTCTTCACGGTGGTCTTCGCGGAGGCGAGCGCCCGCGGGTTCGGCTACCTGCTGGCCGAGGCCGGCGTGACGATCAACGGGCAGACCGGCGGCATCCTCCCGGTGCTGGTGTTCGGCGCGGGCACCGACTACGCGCTGCTCCTCGTCGCCCGCTACCGCGAGGAGCTGCGAAGACACGACTCCGTCCACGAGGCGATGCAGCTCGCTCTGCGCACCGCCGGCCCGGCGATCGTGTTCTCCGCGTTCACGGTCATCGCCTCGCTGCTCGTGCTCGTGCTCGCCGAGGTCAACAGCACCGCCGGCCTCGGGCCGATCGGCGCCATGGGGATCTTCCTGGCGATGACGTTCATGCTCACGATGCTGCCGGCCGCGCTGGTGGTCGTCGGCCGCCGCGCGTTCTGGCCGTTCGTGCCCGACGGGCCGGGTGGCCCGGTCGAGCCGCACAGCAGCCGGGTCCGGCGCGTGATCTTCTCGCTGCTGGTCGGCGGCCTCGCCGCGGCGATCGCGTCAGCGGGCGGCGGCGCGGCCGCGCTGATCGGGTTCGTGGCCGGCGCGCTGCTCAACTTCTTCGTGCTCGCTCCGGCGCTCCACCGGCTCGACGTCAAGGAGCTCTACCCCCGGATCGAGCGCCCGCTCGCCGCGCGCCACCGGCTGACCGACGAGACGCACGGCTTCTGGCGGCGGGTGGGCGAGCGCGTCGCCGCCGCGCCGCGCCGGGTCGCCACCGTCACCGTGCTGGGCCTGCTGATCCTGTGCCTGGGCTGGGTGCAGCTCGACACCGGGCTCACCAGCGGCAACTCGTTCCGCGGCGAGGTCGAGGCCGTGCGCGGCCTGGACCTGCTGTCCGCCCACTTCCCGGCCGGCGCCAACACGCCGACGACCGTGATCGTGCCGGAGCGCGACAAGGCCGCGGCGGTGCGCAGCGCGCTGCAGGACGACCCGGCGGTGGCCTCGGTCGGCGAGCCGGTGAACGGGCCGCCCGGCACGCGGCTCGACGTGCAGCTCAAGCTCGACCCGTACTCCACCGAGGCGTTCGACCAGATCCCGCAGCTCCGCGAGACCGTCAAGCGCGCCGGCGGCCAGGACGTGCTGGTGGGCGGCGAGACCGCCGCGGCCTACGACGTGCGCAAGTCCTCCACGCGCGACAACTACGTGATCATGCCGATCACGCTCGTGGTGGTGTTCGCGATCCTCGCGGTGCTGCTGCGGTCGCTGGTGGCGCCGGCCGTGCTGGTCGGCACGGTGATCCTGTCGTTCGGCGCCGCGATGGGCACCGGCATCTTCTTCTCGGACGCCGTGTTCGGCTTCCCGGGGATCGACCCGTCGCTGCCGCTGCTGTGCTTCGTGTTCCTCGTCGCGCTGGGGATCGACTACAACATCTTCCTGATGGCCCGCGTGCGGGAGGAGACCGCCCGGCACGGGACGCGCGAGGGCATGCTGCGCGGGCTGGCGGTCACCGGCGCGGTCATCACGTCGGCCGGCATCGTGCTCGCCGGGACGTTCTCCGCGCTCGCCGTGCTGCCGCTCGTCTTCCTCACCGAGATCGGCTTCATCGTCGCCTTCGGCGTGCTGCTCGACACGTTCATCGTGCGCTCGATCCTGGTGCCCGCGCTCACCTTCATCATCGACCGCCGCATGTGGTGGCCGTCGCGCCTGGTGCGCTGACCGGTCCGCTTCCTGACCGGGGATTCCGGCATATCGCGCGGCTGAAGGGGTATCCGGATGCCTATGCGCATGGAAGTGCAGCCGGGCGCGCTGACCGACGCCGGCAACCGTCAATCGGACATCGCGGCCACACTGAACGAGCTCTCTGGCCGCCTCACCACCGCCGCGGACGCGTCGTCCGCCGCGGGCGACCCTGCGCTCGAGGAGGCCATGGCAACAGCCGTCCAGAGCTGGCAGGCGTCCCTCTCGATGACCGCCCTGTCCGTCAGTGGCATCGGCTCGAACCTCAGCAGCTCGGCCGTCGCCTACCTGAACGTGGACGAGTCCGCGATCCCGGCAGGCTGAGATGGCGGAGTCGTACGCAGGGATCACCGTCCCCGAGGGCGAGCCAGGGACCATCCGCGAAGCCGCCCAGACCTTCACCGGCGTCGCCGGCGGCCTCCACGGCGCGAGCGCCGACCTGCAGTCCGTCCCGGGCCTCGTCTCGCAGTGGAAGGGGCCGGCGTCCGCGGCGTTCAGCGGCACGGCCATCACGAACGGGAGCGCCGTCGACAGCGGCGCCGAGGCCATGGCCACGTGCGCGCAGGCGGCGCGCACCTTCGCCGAGGAGCTCGAGCAGGCGCAGAAGGACGCCCGCCAGGCGATCGCCGACGCGCGCGACGCCCAGGGCCGGATCGACGACGCGAACGCCGACATCGAGGCGGCGCTCGGCGCGCAGACGCAGGCGAGCAACGACATCGCCTCCGCCGAGAGCCGGATCAACAGCTCGATCGGCGTGCCCGACGTGGGCGCGATGTCCGACCGCGACGCGGCGAACACCGCGCTGACCAACGCGCAGGGCGCGGAAACCGCCGCTCGGCGGCGGCTGCAGCAGGCGCAGGACGACCTCGCCGACGCCAAGCAGCGCGGCCACCAGGCCGAGCAGGACGCCAAGCGCGCCGCCCGTACCGCGGCGGGCGCGTTCGAGGGCGTCGCCGGCCACACGCCGGCCGCCGCAATGTTCGGCGGCTCCCCGCACGCGATCGAGAACACCGTGCTCGCCCGCGTGCGCGCGGGCGACTACTCGGTGCTCGACGAGGTGGCCTTCAACTACCTGCCCGAGGACACCCAGAAGGCCGTCGCGGCGGAGATCGCCGACGAGAGCCTGAAGGCGTCGTACGGCGACGGCTCGCACTCGATGCAGGACATGGCCGACGTGGTCGACAAGTTCGACTACGACGACGAGTTCGCCACCGGCTTCTACAACGAGCTCGGCGGCGGGGGCGCCCGTGAGCTGGCCAGCAGCATCATCATGTTCAACGGGTCGGGCGAAGGGCTCGACGACCCGTCGCTGGTGGCACTGATGACACCGTTCGCGACGCTGCTCGGCACCGCCACCCGCAGCAAGGACCTGCGCAGCGACTTCACCGACGAGTTCATCGGCGACGGCACGCTGCGCGACCGGCTGCCGGGCCACCTGCACATGGTCACGTTCGTGATGGCGGGCGCAGCGGCGAACTACGGCTCCAAGTTCCTCTCGCGAGTGGGCGAGGAGGTCCTCGTCGAGTCGCAGGACGCCGAGGACGCGCCGCCGTTCGTCGAGCTGTCCGACTACCAGGACTTCATGAAGTTCATCGCCGAGAACCCGCAGGCCGCGGGCGAGCTGCTGGCCGGGCACCACGGGCAGGACGACTACCTGTCCAACGTCGGCCCGCTGCTGCGCTACGGCCCGCGCTTCACCGACGACGGGGAGGCGCTCGGCGCGCTCATCCAGGCCGGCACGCACGACCTGCGCGGAACCGACATGGCGCTGGCCAACTCAGCGTCGCACGCGATCATCCAGGGCGTCCCGACGTACATGGACGGCCTCGGCGACGGCGCCAAGCCCGCCCTGACCACGATCCTCGACGACCACATCCAGGACTTCGAGTACGCCGCCACCGAACGGGCGGAGGCCGGGATCATCGACGCGCCGACCGACGGCATCTCGGGCCTGACCTACGAGGAGAGCCACGACTACGTCAAGGCGCTCGTCGGCGACGACGCGACCCGCGAGGGCACCACGACGGTCATCGGCGAGCGCGTGGCGTACGACATGAACCAGGCCGTGGTGACGCACGACTCGAGCTACGCCAACAGCGCCGGCTCGTTGTCGGAGATGACCGTCATCGCGACCGCCGACGCGAACCTCGACGACGCCAAGACGGCCGACACGATGAACGGCCTCGCCAAGTCGGCGAGCGGCAAGCTCATCGCGCTCACACCTCCGGGCAAGATCCCGGGCTTCGGCGAGGTCGCGGATGCCGCACTGGGCGAGGTGTTCTCCACGGACGCGGTGGAGAACGCGCTCAAGGAGCAGACGACCGCGCAGATGGATGCCTTCGGGCCGCTCAAGCGCCTGTCGGTCGCGGCACAGGTGAACGCGGGTCAGCTGCCGGTCGCGGCGCTGGACACGATCGACGCCAACGGCGGCCTGAACGTCAACTTCGTCGATGGTCCACATGGCGACAACGACGTCGTCATGGTCGACGGCAAGCCGCTCGAGTGGGACCTCGACCACGACGGGACGCCGGAGACGAACATCACCGAACGCCAGCTCTACGACGCCACGCTCGGGCCCGCGGAGGGCGCCAACGACGGCATGCGGGAGCTCTACAACAAGGTCTACGACGGCCGGAACCCGCCGGACATCGACGATCTCGACCTGCCCGACGGGCTCGACAACGACAATCCGAGCACGTTCGAGAAGGTGTGGGACTGGCCGTTCGACGCACCCGGCGAAGGCACGATCTCAAACGGCGATCACGTCGTCGCGCACCAGGACGACCTACGCTGGGACCCGGTGGAAGGCGTTTACCACCTCCCGGTCGAGGGGCACAGCGACCTAACGTACATGCGCATCGACGGCGACTGGAAGCGCGTCGAGAGGATCGGCAACTCGTGGCAGCCCGTCAACTGATCACCGCTCTCGTCGTAGGCGCCCTGGCGCTCGCGGCCGGCGGCTGCGGCGATGACGACAACCCGGCCTTCTCCAAGGAGGTCTCGGACCAGATGGATGCGCAGGGTGCCGGCCGCGTGGCCAAGATCGAGCGCATGATCCGCAGCGGCGATCTCCCGCCGGTGGCGCGCTACGTCCTACACCCGAACGGCGGCCTGAACGTCAACTTCATCGACGGCCCCAACGGCGACAACGACATCGTGCGGACCGGCAGCGCCGGCACGTCGGGCAAGAAGCTCGTCTTCGACCTCAATCGCAACGGCAAGATCGACCCCGGTGAGCGCACGATCACCGAGCGCGAGCTGTACGACGCCACGCTGGGCCCCGAGTAGCGCCTACAGGATCGCCAGGTAGCGGTCGAGCTCCCAGGGCGTGACCTGCACGCGGTAGTCCTCCCACTCCTGGCGCTTGATCTCGATGTAGCGGTTGAAGATGTGCTCGCCGAGCGTGCGCAGCACGAGCTCGGACTCGGAGGTGATCTCGATCGCCTCGCCGAGCGTCTCCGGGAGCTGCTCGATCCCGAGCCGGCGCCGCTCGTCCGGGCTCAGGTGGTAGAGGTTCTTCTCCATCGGCTCGGGCAGCTCGTAGCCGCGCTCGACGCCCTCGAGCCCCGCCATCAGCAGCGCCGCGAACGTGAGGTACGGGTTGCAGGCCGGATCCGGGCAGCGCAGCTCCATCCGCGTGGCCTGCTCCTTGCCCGGGTGGTAGAGCGGCACGCGCACGAGCGCCGAGCGGTTGCGCCGGCTCCAGGCGACGTAGACCGGCGCCTCGTAGCCCGGCACCAGCCGCTTGTAGGAGTTCACCCACTGGGCGAAGATCGAGCAGATCTCGCGCGCGTGGCGGAGCTGCCCGGCGATGAACGCCTTGCCGGTGTCGGACAGGAAGTACTTGTCGTCGGCGTCGTAGAACGCGTTGCGGCCGTCCTTGAACAGCGACTGGTGGGTGTGCATGCCGGAGCCGTTCTCGCCGAACAGCGGCTTGGGCATGAACGTCGCGTGCCAGCCGTACTTGAGCGCGATCTCCTTGACCGTGATCCGGTAGGTCATGCAGTCGTCGGCCATCTTCAGCGCGTCGGCGTACCGCATGTCGATCTCGTGCTGGCTGGGCCCGACCTCGTGGTGCGAGTACTCGACCTCGATCCCCAGCCGCTCCAGCGCCAGCACGGTGTCGCGCCGCACGTCGGAGCCCGCGTCGAGGGTCGTGAGGTCGAAGTAGCCGCCGAGATCGAGCGGCTCGGTCCCGCGCGAGTCGCGGAACAGGAAGTACTCGAGCTCCGGGCCGACGTAGAAGTGGTCGAAGCCCATCTCGTTGGCGCGCTGGACGGCGCGGCGCAGCACGTGCCGCGGGTCGCCCTCGTAGGGCTCGCGCTCGGGCGTGAGCACGTCGGCGAACATGCGGGCCACGCCGGCGCCCTCGTCCTCCGGCCGCCACGGGAGCACGTTGAACGTCGTCGGGTCGGGCATGGCGATCATGTCCGACTCCTCGATGGCGTTGAAGCCGGTGATCGACGAGCCGTCGAACCCCATGCCGCCCTCGAAGGCGTCGTCGAGCTCGTCGGCGTTGATCGAGAACGACTTCAGCTGGCCCAGGACGTCGGTGAACCAGAGCCGGATGAACCGGATTCCCCGCTCCTCGACGAGCGCCTTGACGTCGTCCGCGTTCTGCGGCCTGTCTCCGGCGGGCGGCACGGCCGGGAGACTAGCCAACCGTTGCCGATGAGGAGGTGGACCCCCGGTCCGGGGTCACACCGACCAGCGGTCGGCCCAGCCCTTGAGCTCGGCCAGCGCCAGCTCGAGGTCGCGGCCGCGGTCGGTCAGCGCGTACTCGACACGCACCGGGCTCGTCGCCGCCACGTGCCGGTCGACGATCCCGCACTTCTCGAGCTCCTTCATGCGCTCGGACAGCAGCCGGTCGGACAGGTCCGGCACGGCGTGGGCGATCTCCGAGAACCGCAGCGGCCCGCCGTCGGCCCGCAGGAGCACGTAGAGGATCGCGCCCGTCCACCGCTTGCCGACCAGCTCCACCGCGCGGTGGAAGTGCGGACAGCAGGCGGGTCGGTCCTCCGAGCGGTCTGCGACCGCCACCTTGACGTGGGTGCCCGGAGGACCCGACATGGCGATCAGGCGGCCCGGAGCACCCGAGTCTCCTCAAACGATCCGTCCACGGGAACCTCGCCGGCGACGTTGATCATCGCCGTGAAGCATTCCAGGCTGAGCACGGCGATGGCTTCCAGGAGCTGTTCCTCGCTCCAGCCCGCCTCGATCGCCTCCTCGTGGAGGTGGTGCGGGACCGCGCCGCGCTGGTTGAGCACGCCCTTGAGGTACCGCAGCAGTGCGGCCTCGCGCGGGTCGCGCGATTCCCACTCGCGGGCGAGCGTGACCTCGTCGATGCCGACGCCCGCCTGCCGTGCGGTGCGTTGGTGGATGCTGATGCCCGGCACCGAGTGGTAGTGCTCGGCGACGGCGAGCGCGATGCGCTCGAGCGTGGCCAGCGGCAGCGTGCCGTGGCGCAACTCGCCGCGGAAGCGCGTGTATCCGCGCAGCGCGGCAGGAGAGCCGGCGAGGACGCCGAGGAAGTTCGGCAGTTGGCCGGCGGAGGACGAGGCACCCTTGAGCACGGGGACCGAGCCTTCGGGCGCGGTGAGCTCGTCGTGGATTTGGAAGCGGCTGATTTTGGTCTTGGGCATGGCGACCTGCCAATGGGGATCCGGGGAGGCGGAGGGCCACACGGGAGTGCCGTTGAGCCCTCCTTACGCGATGTAAGTTTAGGCCTCTAAGTAAGGCCCTACAACTGCGTATACGCAGCAGACGCCCTTCCGGGTCTTCCTTGGTCCGCTGCCGGACCGAGCTAGGCGTTCTGCGTGGCGATCGCGATGAGGATCAGCAGCATCCCGAGCGCGAACGCCCAGGCCGCGATCCGCTCCGGGCGCGGACCCAGCCGCTCGTGCACGGTGCGCGGGGGCCGGCGGTGGCTGGTGGGCGTGCCGTGGAACTCCGTGGGGCGCCCGCCGATCTTGACGGTGCGCCGGCCCTCGACGCCGCCGCGCACGACCCCGTCGTCGCGCGGCGCGGCGATCTCGTCGGCGCCAACCGCGTCGCCACGGGCCGCCCACGCCTCGGCCGCGGCCCAGCGCTCCTCGGCCTCGGTCCTGGCCTCGGGCTCGGCCGCGTCGTCCGCGAACGGCTCGTCCTCGGCCCACGCCTCCGGCGCGGGCGGCGCGTCGGCGAATGCCTCGTCGCCCGCCCACAGCTCGTCGTGCTCCTCGCGGGCGCGCAGCGCCTCGTCGCGGCTGGTGAACTCCTCGTCGGCAGGAGGTGCCGGCTTCTCGCGCGGCAGTTCCTCGTCGCCGGTCTCGATCACGATCGTGCGGCGGCCGTCACCGGCGTCGCCACGCGGGATCTCCCGGTGCTGGCGCCGTTCGAACCGGCGCCCGGGCAGGTGATCGAACATCTCCTCGCCCACGCCCCAGTCGGCGACCTGACGGCGACGCCGCCCGCCTGGGCGCGGCTCCTCGTTGTCGTGGTCGTAAACGGCCCTGCCCCGGGCCTCGTGATCTGGCATGTCCATCCTCTTCACGGCTTACGGGGTTAGCTGACGGGCTCGCGCCGAAGAGTGGCGCTACGACTGTCCGGCCCTCCCGGACGGCGATTCGCCCCAACTAGTGGGTCCCCCGCTTCCCGTCTGGTTCGGGAACTCAGCGGAACGGCACGAGGGTAACAGTCGTCTCGGCGGCAACCGCCAACCGTGTTGCAACGACCGGCATTCCGCAAACGGCGGCTGCGATGCGCCGCGCGGATGTGCGCGCGCCAGGCAGTATTTCGTCGCACGCATCGACGCCCGCGCGGCGAGTGCGACGAAATGCAGCCGCGGGCGCACCGCCTCCCTACCCAGCCGAAGTTCGAGCTCAGTGGCGACTCGCCGCCAACGGCTCAGCCGCCGCTCTGCTGCTTGCTGCTGCGTCTGCCCGACGGCCTTGGCGACGTAGTTCGCCACGTCCTCGGCGTCCTCGCCCGTGTAGAGGTTGGCCGCCATCTGGCCGTCGCCGTCCGCGCGGCCCTTCTGCAGCGCGTCGAGCACGAGCGCCTTGTTGGGCCGGATCTCGTCGAGGTCCGGGCCGATCTCGGCGATCGCGTTGGACGCCTTCAGGGTGTGGCAGTTCGCGCAGCGCTGGCCGAACAGGTCGCGCCCGTGCTGCTCGGAGGCCGTGAGATCGGTCACGTTCGCCTCCGGGATGCTGTCGTTGTTCGACACGGCGGCGATCACGGCCGCCGGTATCCCGGCTCCCAGCACCAGTACGGCGACGAAGAACAGGACGGTGGCCGCGCGGCGGGCCCCGCGGCTGGTCGACATCAGCTGAGCGGCGGCGCCCTTGGTGCCGCCGCTGAACGCGACGAACAGCAGGCCGAGGGCGAGCCCCACCCACACAAGGACGAAGATCAACGTCAGCATGCGACGCCGGAATCTAACGGTTCGCGCGGCGCGGGACGCCGACCCCTCATCGCCGCCGCCCCTGGGCGAAGCTCTGGACGGCCGGCGCCACGCCCCGGAAGTCGCTCGCCGCGGCGGCTGCGGCGGCCGCCGCGGCCCTCCGCTCGGCCAGCGCGACGACGTCCCCGGCGTCGTCGTCCGGTGTCACCAGCGGGCGCAGGTCGCGCACGTAGACGTTGATCGCGCCGCCCGCCTGCGGCAACCGCTCGAGCTTGCCCTCGGCCAGGATCAGCGGCTCGGTCCGCACGATCAGGCGGTGGCGCTCGTAGACCGGCGGCGGCACGATCAGGTTGACCGTCCCGAACTCGTCCTCGAGCAGGATGAACACGATCCCCTTGGCGGTGCCGGGCCGCTGGCGGGCGACCACCAGCCCGCCGATCCGGATCGGCGTGTCGTGCGGCAGGCGCGGGAGGTCCTCGCAGGACACCATCCCCGCTTCCAGCCCGCCCCGCAGCAGCTTCATCGGGTGCGGGCCGAGCGTGAGGCTGGTGGTGGCGTAGTCGGCGACCATGCTCTCCCAGCGGTCGAGCTTCCGGAGCTCGGGCGCGTCCGGCACCTCGAGCGGCAGCGACAGCTGCGTGCCCTCGGGCAGCTTCTCGCCGGGCGCGGCGACGCCGAGCTGCCACAGCGCCGTGCGGCGCGAGCCGCCCAGCGCGTCGCACGCACCGGCCCAGGCAAGCTTCTCCAGCGCCGGCCGGCCCGCCCCCGCGCGTGACGCCAGGTCGGCCAGCGAGCGGAACGGCCCGCGCTCGCGGCGGGCGGCGACCAGCGCCTCGACCTCGTCGCGCCGCACGCCGAGCACGTAGCCGAGCCCGATGCGCACGCACGCGGGCGGGCCGATCGTCTCGACGGTGCATTCGACCTCGCTGGCGTTGACGTCGGGCGGCGCCATCTCGATCCCGCGCCGCTGCGCCTCATGGGCCAGCGTGTCGGGTGCGTAGAAGCCCATCGGCTGCTCGTTGAGCAACGCGCACAGGAACTCCGGCCCGTGATGCACGCGCAGCCAGGTGGACTGGTAGGCGAGCAGGCCGAAGGCGGCCCCGTGCGCCTTGGGGAAGCCGAAGCCCGAGAAGCCCATGATCATCGTGTAGACGCGCTCGGCGGTCTCCTCGTCGACGCCGTGGGTGCGGATCGCGCCCTCCACGAAGCGGCGGTGGTAGCCCTCGATCGCCGCCGCCGACCGCTTGCGGCTCATCGCCCGCCGCAGCCCCTCGGCCTCGCCGGGCGAGAAGCCGGCGAACGCCATCGCCACCTCGATCACCTGGTCCTGGAAGATGATCGTGCCCAGCGTGTCGCGCAGCACGGGCTCCAGCGACGGGTGGTCGTAGGGCACCTCGTACTCCGGGTCCTCCCGCAGCAGCTGCTTGCGCTTGATGTACGGGTTGACGGCGCCGCCGAGGATCGGCCCGGGCCGCACGATCGCCACCTGGATCGTGATGTCGTCCAGGTTCTCGGGCCGCGTCCGGTACAGCGACTGCATCTGCGCGCGCGACTCGATCTGGAAGACCCCCATCGTGTCGGCCTCCTGGATCGCCGTGTACGTCTCGCGATCGTCGAAGGGGATGCGCGAGAGGTCGATCCGCTCGCCGCGCATGCGTTCGATGTACTCCACGCAGCGCTCGACCGCCGACAGCATCCCGAGGCCCAGCAGGTCGATCTTCAGGAAGCCCGCGTCGGCGCACGAGTCCTTGTCCCACTGGCAGAGCTGGCGGCCCTCCATCGCCGCCGGGACGACCGGGCAGCAGTCGACCAGCGGGCGGGTCGAGACGATCATGCCGCCCGAGTGCTGGGACAGGTGCCGCGGCAGCCCGTACGCCTCGTCGCACAATCGGGCGAGCCAGCTCCAGCGCCCGGGCAGGGCAGCGAAGCGCGTCTCGTCGGGGATCCGCTCCGCGACGTCGGCCGGATCGAGTCCGTTGACCATCGCCATCCACTCCTCGGTGGACATGGCGAACGGCGCGCGGTTGTCGGGGTCGTTGAGCGCCGGCGGCGGCCCGCCGTGCTCGAGGCCGAGCGCGGACTCGACGTCGTGCACCACGCCGCGGACCGCGAACGGCTCGGCGCCGCGCGCCACCCGCTCGAGCTCCCCCGGCGGCAGCCCGAGCACCTTGCCGAGCTCGCGGATCGCGCCGCGCGAGCGGAACGTCGGGAACGCGGCCACCAGCGCCGAGTGCTCGCGCCCATAGCGGTCGTGCACCCGCGGGATCAGGACCTCGCGGATGTCGCGCGGGAAGTCGAGGTCGATGTCCGGCAGCGACGTGAGCTCCTCGTTGAGGAAGCGGCCGAGGAACAGCTCGTTGCTGATCGGGTCGATGTGCGAGAGGCCCGTGAGGTAGCAGACGATCGAGGACACCGACGAGCCGCGCCCGCGCCCCGGCGGCAGCAGCGCGCGGACCGACGACGGGCCGCGCACCTGGACCGCCACGTCGCGCGCGAGCTCCAGCAGGTCGCGGTGCAGGAGGAAGAAGCCGGCCAGGCCCAGCGAGTCGATCACCCGCAGCTCCTGCTCGAGCCGCGCGTGGGCGGCGGCCGCGTGCGGGCTGCCCTCCGGATAGCGGTCCTGCAGCCGGGCCCAGCAGATCTCGGCGAGCTTGCCGAGCGCCTCCTCGTCCTCCGAGCCGGGGTAGCGGTACCCGAGGTCGCACCGCAGGTCGAACTTCAGGCGGCCGGCGAGCGTGACGGTCTCGGCCACGGCCTCCGGGTACTCGGGGAAGCGCGCGGCCATCGCCTCCGGAGGGGCGAGCACGTGCGCGAAGTTGCCGCGGCGCAGCGGCTCCGACGCGTCCAGCGACGTGTGGTTGCGGAGGGCGACGAACGCGTCCTGCAGCGGCGCGCGCTCGCGCGCGTGCACGTGGACGTTGCCGGTGGCGACCGTCGCCACCTTCAGACGGGCCGCGAGATCGGCCAGCCCACGGTTGCGCGCGCGGTCGTTCCGCAGGAACGGGCGCTGCAGCTCGACGCGTAGATGGTCGGGCCCGAAGGCGGCCAGCAGCTCGCGCAGCGTGGGCTCGTCGTGCACCCCGTCGGTCGCGCAGCCGCTCAGGCAGACGAGCCCGGCGGCGTGCTCGGCCACCGCGGTGAGCGACAGCTGCGGCGGCACGTCGACCCGCCGCATGCGCGTGCCGACCAGCGCCTGGTGGCGCCCTCTCCCCTCCCGGCGCGTCTCCCGGTCCTCGGTGCTCTCGTCGACCGCCCCGCGTGTGTGCGCGTGCGCCCGCGTGAGCAGGTGACAGAGGTTCCGCCAGCCCTCCTCGGTCTCGACCAGCAGCGTGAGATGGCGGCCGTCATCGAGGTCGACCTCCGCGCCGTGGATCGCCCGCAGGCCGAGCGGCGAGGCCGCTTGGGCGAACTCCATCGAGCCGGAGACGCCGTTGTGATCGGTGAGGGCCATGGCCCCGTAACCGAGCTCCGCCGCGGCCCCGGCGAGCTCGTCCGGGAGCGAGGCTCCGTCGAGGAACGAGAAGGCCGAGTGGGCATGGAGCTCGACGTACATTGCGAACACATGTTCGCATGTAGGTCGGATGGATCCGGCCTCCGCGGCGAGGGGCCACAGTCCCCTCGCCGCGTCAGCCGGTCAAGCTGGTGGGCCGCGCGCCGTCGCTGCGGTAGGGCGGCCGGCCGCGGCGGTGCCGGTAAGTCCCGCCGCGGCCGGTTGCCGGCCGCCCGGAACGGCCGCCGCCTCCCCTGGGGTAACCCATCCGGCGAGGGGGAGGGGTATCGCCGGTTGAGCGGGGACAGCACGCGTAGGAACACGCGTGCCGGCGGCCGTTGAGAGTGCGGGCCCAGGGGCTGTGACCCACACACCGCTGACCGGCTTGCGACTTCGCGCGTCAGCGCTCGATGCCCCCGCCGCGAGCAGAACCGCTGCCGCGGGGATCACCAGAGGTCGCAGGCGGGTCATGCCGACAAGTGTCGGGGCCCATCCTGAGGAAATGCTGGGAGATCAGCCAGAAAGTGCTGCGACCGCGTCCGAGAACGCCTCCAGCAGGCGGTCCACGTCAGCGTCGGTGGTCTCCGGGCACATGAGCGCCATGTTGTGGAACGGCGTGATCAGTACGCCGCGGTTGGCGAGGTAGGCGTGCAGGTAGTCGTCGAGCTCGACGTCGGCGGCGGCGTTCGACTCCGTGCCGGTGCGCGGCGCCCCATAGCGGTACTCCGCGCGGGCGCCGAGCTGGGAGACGGTCCACGGCAGGCCGGCGTCATCGATCACGCGGCGCTGGCCCTCGGCCAGGCGCGTGGCGCGGTCGATCATGCCCTCGAACGCGGCGTCCGTGAGCACGGACTCGAGCGTGGCGCGGGCGGCGGCGAGGCTGAGCGCATTGCCGGCCAGCGTGCCGCCGACGCCGCCGACGTCCTCGATGTCGGCCTGCTCGTCGGTGGTGATCGCGTCCGCGAGCTCCTGCGAGATGCCGTAGGCGCCGATCGGGATCCCGCCGGCGATCGACTTGCCGATCGTGACGATGTCCGGCTCGAGCCCCCAGGCGCGGGTCGCCCCGCCGGGGCCGGCCGAGAACGTGTGCGTCTCGTCGTCGATGAGCAGCGTCCCGTGCTCGCGGGTGAGGCGGCGGACGTCCTGCAGGTAGCCGTCCTCGGGCAGGACGATGCCGATGTTGGTGAGCGCCGGCTCCATCAGCACGACCGCGACGTCCTCGTGCGCGAGCGCGCGCGCGAGCCCCTCGACGTCGTTGTACTCGACGACGCGCGTGGTCTCCGCGACGTCGACCGGCGCACCGACGTTCCCGGCGCGCGGGACGACGTTGCCGTCCTCGTCCAGGACCGCGAACGTCTCGTCGACGCTGCCGTGGTAGCAGTAGGCGTTGATGAGGATCTTCGGGCGGCCGGTGACCTGACGGGCGAGGCGGATCGCCCAGCGATTGGCGTCGGTCGCCGTGAGCGTGAACGACCACACCGGCGGGCCGAAGCGACGGGCGAGCTCGGCGCCGACCCAGGCCGCGTCGAACGTCGGCATCATCGCCGTGATCCCACCCTCCTCCTGCACGCGGCGGACGATCGCGTCGACCGTCGGCTGCGGCGAGTGGCCGGCCATCGCGCCGGTGTCGCCGAGCGCGAAGTCGACGTACTCGTGGTCGTCGATGTCAGTCACTCGCGCGCCGCGTGCGCGCGCGAGGTACAGCGGGAACCCGCCGGCAGCCATGTTCATCCAGGTCATCGGGACGCCGCCGAGGAGGTTCGGCTGCGCGTCGGCGTGGGCGTTGGCGCTGCGCGGGTGGGCCGCGGCGTAGGTGGTGCGCTCGTCGGCGAGGAGCCGCTGGAGGCGGGAGCGGTCGATGGTCACGGCGGGAACCTACCTACCGCTGCGTGAACCAGCGGCCGCGAACGAGGTCGCGGAACGCGATCAGGTTGCGGCCGTCGGCGGTCACCACCTCCCAGTAGCGGCGGCGCAGCGGCCGCTCGGTCCACCAGCGGTCCTCGATCAGCCACGACTCGCGGACCGCCTCGACCGCGCGGCCGTCGATCGTCTCGGGGTGGCCGTCCTCGCCGGCCTCGACGTCGGCGGGCCTGGGCTCGGAGAGGCGCTTCACGGGTCCCAGGGAGTGAGCGCGAGGCGGCGCTCGGGCACGCGCGAATCGGGGTCGACCGCGAGGATGCGCAGCGCGGCCTCCGGGCCCGCCGCGGCGCGGGCCTGGTGGACGGCCTCGCGCAGCCGGGCCGCGCGGACGGCGGCGGGCTCGGAAAGCAGCGAGCGCTGGTCGCCCGCCGGCGGGCCGAAGCCCTCGGCGCGCAGGCGCAGGACGTCGGCCGGCGAGGGCAGCTCGGCGAGGCGCGGCGTGAGCGCGAGCCGCATCCGCCGCGGATCGGACAGCGCCTCGCGGAAGGTCACGCGGATCCGCCACGTCCCTCCTTCCACCAGCTTGGCGGACAGGGTGGCGCTGCGCAGGGAGCGGCTGCGACGCTCGCGGCGGGCGAGCAGGCGGTCGATCAGCAGGCCGAGCGCGCGCTCGAGCTGAAGCCCGGACGCCGACTCGGGCAGCTCGAGCCGCTCCTCCAGCCGCTCGGACGGGTGACGGGGACGCAGCGGGCGATCCTTGCCGCGCGCGAGGTCACGGGCCGTCGGGCCGGCGGCGCCGAAACGGTCGGCCAGCGCGGCGCGCGGGAGCTTCGTGAGCTCGCCGAGCGTGCGGACCCCGAAGCGCTCCAGCGTCTCCGGGAGCGACTCGGTCTCCGGCCGCGTGCCGAGCAGGCCGACGGGCAGCGGGGCCAGGTAGGCGGCGAGCCGGCCGGGCCCGTCGGGCGCGATCTCGGGGCGCCGGACGCGGGCCTTGGACGCCGCGGCGAGGGCGGCGAAGCGCGACGGCGCCGCTCCCAGGCGCGCAGAGGTGTTCAGCGCGCGCCGCGCCGCCGCGATCACCCCCTCCACGGAGCCGCCGTAGAGGTTGCGCAGGCCGCGGGCGTCGAACCAGGCGAGGCCCGGACGACCGTCCTCGACCGCCGCGCCGATCCCCTCCAGCGCCGCCAGCAGCCGGTCCCACTCGTCGGCCACGCCGGCGGGATCGGGCGACACCAGGCGCAGCGTGGGGCAGCGCGCGAGCGCCTCCCCCAGCCGCAGGCCGGCCTTCAGGCCGTAGGCCTCGGCGGCGGCGGAGACCTCGCCGATCAGCTGCTCGCGGCCCGGCTCGGGCGCCAGCGCGACCGGCCCCGCGGCCAGCGCCTCGCGGCTTCCGGCGGCGACGGCGAGCTCGAAACGCGGGATGAGGACGCAGACGATCATGTACGAACACATGTTCGCATCTGTGTACGTGTGCCGCAAGCGGGTACCCACCACGGACGTAGGAAGGGCCCCCGTCTCCGGAGGCCCTTCCGTTAGCAGACCTGTAAGCCGGATTTTGTCTTGAGCAGCCATCCATCTCAGCGGCCGACCTGGACCTCGGCGGGCAACCTTCAAACGGTCCTGCTTGGCCTTGCACCCGGTGGGGTTTGCCATGACGCGCCGCGTCACCGCGACGCCGGTGCGCTCTTACCGCACCATTTCAACCTTGCCGGTCCCTGGCGGGACTTGGGCGGTGTGTTTTCTGTGGCACTTTCCCGCGGGTTTCCCCGGGTCGGCGTTACCGACCACCGTGCCCTGTGGTGTCCGGACTTTCCTCGAAGGTTGTGCCACCTCCGCGAACTGCTCGGTCTGCGTTGTGGAACGGTAGCGCCGGTAAAGGTATTGTGATCAGACCACGGAGTTCGTCCGCATGGGGCGAAACACTGGACTCCAGATGTACGACGTGATCTACATCGATGCCCACGGCTCGGAGACGCCTGTGGCGCAGCACGTCGACGACAAGGCGGAGGCGACGTCCGTCGCGCGTGCGGCGGCCGCCGAGCGCGGCGCCGGCCGCATGGTCCTCCCCGGGTCGACGAAGCTGCCCAACTGCGTCTGCGTGGTGCCGGTCGACGAAGCCGCCTAGCTTCGCGCGCCCGCCGCGCCGTTGCCGCCCGTTCGTGGCGGCGGGAGTCGTGATCGCGTCGTGAGATAGCGTGCCGCGCCATGAGAGTGGGAGTGATCGGTGGCGGCCTGATGGGCTCGGGGATCGCGGAGGTGTGCGCACGCTCGGGCGTCGACGTCACCGTGGTCGAGGTGGATCCGGAGCGCTGCGAGAGGTCGCAGGCGGCGATCAACAAGTCGCTGGACCGGGGCGTGCGCGGCGGCCACGTGTCCGAGGACGACCGGACCGCGGCGCTGGAGCACCTGGCGTTCACCACGTCGCTGGACGACGTCTCGGGCGCCGACGCGGCGATCGAGGCGATCATCGAGGACGAGACGCTCAAGCGCGAGATGTTCCGCCGGCTCGACGACCTCCTGCCCGACGCGCAGTTCCTGGCCTCGAACACGTCGTCGGTGCCGATCATGAAGCTGGGCGCCGGGACGTCGCAGCCGCACAAGGTGATCGGGCTGCACTTCTTCAACCCGGTCCCGGTACTGCCGCTGGTCGAGATCGTGCACTCGATCATGACCGCCGACGAGACCGCCGACCGGGCCCGCGAGTTCGCCGAGGGGACGCTCGGCAAGCAGTGCATCGACTCCCAGGACCGCGCCGGCTTCGTCGTCAACGCGCTGCTGATCCCCTACCTGCTGTCGGCGATCCGGATGTACGAGTCGGGCTTCGCCTCGCGCGAGGACATCGACCGCGGGATGGTGCTCGGCTGCGCGCACCCGATGGGGCCGCTGCAACTGAGCGACCTGATCGGGCTCGACACGCTGCTCGCGGTGAGCGAGTCGCTCTACGAGGAGTTCCGGGACCCGGCGTCGGTCGCCCCGGCGCTGCTGAACCGCATGGTCGAGGCGGGGATCATGGGCCGCAAGAGCGGCCGCGGGTTCTACGACTACTCGAAGAAGTGACGCCCGAGGAGTACCTGGCGGCGCGGCCCGACGACCAGCGCGCCGCACTCGAGTCGCTGCGTGCGGTGATCGCGTCGGCGGCGCCCGGCGCCGAGCTGGCGATGAGCTACGGCGTGCCGACGTTCAAGCTCGGCGGCCGCGGGCTCGTCTCGATGGGCGCCGCGAAGGCGCACTGCGCGTTGTACGTGATGAGCCCCGCGGTGATGGAGTCGTTCGCCGACGAGCTCGCCGGGCTCGACACGTCGAAGGGCACGATCCGCTTCAAGCCGGGCGCGCCGCTGCCGGAGGAGTTGGTGCGGCGGATCGTCGCCGCACGGATCGCGGAGGTCAGCTAAGGATCGAGCTGTGGCGGGCGACGACCTGCCACCTGCCGTCGATCCGGCTCCAGATGTCGGTCAGCCGGAACGCGTTCGACAGGCTCGTGTGGTGGTAGCTCGCGACCTGCGAGTAGCGCGAGTGCACCACGGCGGTGTCGCCGAACACGTCGATGTCCATCGACTCGTAGGCGAACGACACGATCGTGTAGCCCTCGCGCGCCGCCGCCATCCACTGCTCGCGCGTCATCGGCTCGGGGTTCAGGTGGATCGCGGTGAAGCGGAACCCTTGCGCGACGATCTCCTCGAGCCGGTCCATGTCGCGCTCCTGGACCCCTTGCATCCAGTCGTTCTGGAGCTGGGCGAGCTGGGCGCGGTCTTCGGCGACGGTCATCTCGGGCGGCAGGCTACACGCCCGGGCCGCCCGCTCAGCTGAGGGTGGAGCCGCAGGACTGGCAGCGGCCGCCGACCACGCCGGCGCCGGCGGACGCGCGCGGGACCAGCTCACCGCCGCAGACCGGGCACGCCGCCGGAAGCTCCACGCGCAGGACCTCCCACGCGCGGGAGACAACGTCGTCGAGCGTTGGGCCGGCGTCCCGCGCGGCGCGCGGACGCCAGGCGTCGTCGTGGATGTGCTCTCTGTGGGAACTTCGCGTCAGCACTGCGGTCATGGTCTCAGGCCACCTTCCGTAGTACCCCGACCACGCGCCCGAGGACCTGCACCTCGCGCGAGCGGATGGGCTCCATCGTGTCGTTCTCCGGCTGCAGGCGCACGTGGTCGGTCTCGCGGAAGAAGCGCTTGACGGTCGCGTCCTCGCCCAGGAGGGCCACCACGATGTCTCCGTCGGTCGCCGTGTCCTGGGGACGTACGACCACCAGGTCGCCGGCCAGGATGCCTGCATTGATCATCGAGTCACCGCGCACGGTGAGGACGTACTCGCCCTCGTCGCCGCCTACGCGGGGATCGACCTGCACGGTGTCCTCGACGTTCTCGTCGGCGAGGATCGGCTGACCGGCCGCGACGTTGCCGACGAGCGGGAGCCCACCAGCCGAGCCGACGACGGACTTCACCGCGTCGGCCGCCCGGTCGAGCAGCTCGATCGCGCGCGGCTTCGTGGGATCGCGCCGCAGCAGGCCGATCTTCTCCAGGTTCGCCAGGTGCGCATGGACCGTCGACGACGAGGCGAGACCCACCGCCTTGCCGATGTCGCGCACCGTCGGCGGATAGCCGTACTTGGCGGAGTACTTCTTGATGAAGTCGAAGATCTCCTGTTGGCGCTTCGTCAGGTCTTTCCCGATCTCCATGACGGGCTTGCGCTCCTCGTCTGTGGGTTGCGATGCGAACACTTGTTCGGGAACAGTAGCGGGGGGTCAGGACGGACGCAATCGGGACCTCCGAGCGGGGCTATACTGCGCCGGCACCCGCGCCGATGGCGGAATTGGTAGACGCGCCAGGTTGAGGGCCTGGTCCGGGATAACCGGGTGGAGGTTCGAGTCCTCTTCGGCGCATCGAGCGAAGGCCCCGCAAGTCGGGGCTTTTGTCGTTCTTGGGCTTGTGCGCTCAGACAGGGGCGAGTTGTCCGTGACAACGCCTCTGAGGACGGTCTGCAGAAGAGCCGCCAGTTCGACAGTCGCGACGATGCCGAGGAGCTCGACGCTGCGCGACGGCGCGGCGCGCGCAAGCCCGCCGGCTGAGGATCAGACGTCCCCGCGGAGGTCGCGCCACCCGCGCGGCAGCGCGTTTCGGGTCCAGCGGCGGCTCGGCGTCTCGTGCAGGGCATCGACCAAGCGGCGCTGGGATACGGCCGGTCACGGCGAACGACGCGTTAGACCTAGACTCGGGACATGGAGGGGCCGCGGTCCCCGGAGAGTATTCGCCCGGCCGAGTTGATGGCGGCGTTGTCACTGGCGACGGACCTTGGTCTCGGACAGCCGCTTCAACACGAGCTAGGCGTGTGTCTTGCGGCGCTTGAGTTGGCGGACCGGCTCGGCTGCTCCACGGAAGAGCGCTCAGACGTGTACTACGTCGCGCTGGTGGCGCATGTGGGCTGCACGGGTGCGGCCACGTTCTTCGCGGACTGGGCGGGCGGCGATGACATCCACTTCCAGCGCGGCGCACAGGTCCTTGGCGCGGTCTCCGAGCCGTCCGAGGAACTGCGGTATTTCTTGCGGCGTTTCGCCGACGACCGGCCATTCCCCGAGCGGATGCGCCTCAGGCGGCAGATGGTGATGGGTGGCCAGAGGCGATTTGAGCTGATGGCCGCGAACCTGTGCGAGGGGGCAACGCTCCTCGCTAGGCGGCTGCATCTGCCCGAGCAGGTGGCGCTCGCCCTCGCCCAGCTGACCGAGCGCTGGGACGGCAAGGGTCTTCCGGGTTTGGCGGCCGGCGAGCAGATCTCGCGTCCGCTGCGCATCGTGCGCGTTGCCCAAGACTTCGTCGCGATCGCGCACGCGATCGATCGGCAGGCCGCGATCGTCGCGCTCAGCCGACGCCGCGGCCGAGGCCACGACCCGGCGGTCATCGACGCGGCCCTCGCCGATTCGGAGGCGCTGCTGGCGGTGGCGGACGCTTCTGATGCGTGGGAGCGAGTCATCGACTCCGAGCCCGGGCCGGTCGCGACGATCTCGAGCGCGGGGCTGGAGACTGTGGCCCGGGCCTTCGGCGAGTTCACCGACGTGAAGGTCGGGTTCCTGCATGGTCACTCCACGCGAGTGGCCGAGCTCGCGGCGACGGCGACAGCGGCGCTCGGGTCCTCGCGCGAGGAGATCTCAGAGGTTCGCGCTGCGGGCTTCCTTCACGATGTCGGCAGGGTCGCGGTGCCGAATGGCATCTGGGAGAAGCCGGCCGCTCTGAACACTGGCGAGCTTGAGCGTGTCCGCCTCCATCCCTACTACACCGAGCGGGTGCTCGAGCATGCCAACGTGCTCGCTGCACTGGCCCCGATCGCCGGCGCTCACCACGAGCGGCTAGACGGCTCGGGGTATCACCGCGGATCCAAGGCCGCCGGGATCGGTGTCGGAGCGCGACTCCTAGCGGTCGCCGACGCCTATGACGCGATGACCCACGACCGTCCATACCGGCCCGCATTGGGTCTGGAGCCGGCGCGCGCGGCGCTCGGCGACATGGTGAGCGCCCGAGCATGCGAGAAGGCCGCCGTCGATGCCGTGCTGGAGGCGGCCGGCGCTGCGCCGGTCGATGTCCGTCAGGGCTACCCGGCCGGCTTGAGCGAGCGGGAGGTCGAGGTGCTTCGGCTGATCTCGCGCGGGAAGTCCAGCAAGGAGATCGCTCGCGCACTCACCATCACGGAGAAGACCGCGGGCCATCACGTCGAGCACATCTACGCGAAGACGGGCGTCTCGACCCGCGTCGGAGCCGCGCTGTTTGCGATGCAGCACGATCTCGTCCACTAGCAGCGCGGCCGCCGATGATGGGGAGTTCTCCCGATGCCGCGAGCGGCTCGCCGGCGTAGCGTCACCGGCATCCGAGAGCGTTCGGGAGATGCCATGACCTCGACAGCTACAAGCCCCGATTCCTGGCTTCCGATCAACGGCGTCGACCTCTACATCGAGGAGCACGGCAGCGGCGCGCCGATCGTCTGCATCCACGGCGCCGGGGGCACGGCGCTTGCGTGGGCCGACCCGATCCAGAAGCTGTCGCACCTGGGTCGCGTCATCGCCTACGACCGGCGCGGGTGCGCGCGCAGCGAGCGCCCCCAGCCATATGAGCGCACGAGCGTCGCGGAGCACGCCGACGACGCCGCCGCGCTCATCGACGCGCTCGCGGCCGCACCGGCGGTGGTCATAGGCCGCAGCTACGGCGCCACGGTGGCAACCGACCTCGCGCTCCGCTATCCCAACCGAGTGCGCGCGCTCGTCCTGCTCGAGGGCGACGCGCCGCGGGAGCTGGCGCCGGCGGTCGCCGAATGGGTCGATCGGCTGACCAAACGCCTGCTCGGTGTCGCCGCCCAGGCCGGCGTACGCGCCGTCGCCAAGGCGCTTGTCACCGAAGTCGCCGGAGAGAATGCCTGGCTTGCGTTCCCAGCCGAGGTCCGCCAGCTCCTGGAACAGAACGGTCCGGCGATTCTCGCCGAGCTGCAAGGCGAGTGGTGGGTGAACGCGGACGCCACAGCGCTGACCACGATTCATCACCCGGTGCTCCTGGTTGCGGCAGCCGACTCGCCGGCTGAGTTCCGCCAGCCGGTCGACGCGCTCGCAGCAGCACTGCCCAACGCTCGCACAGCGCTCGTTGCCGGCGGCCATCTGATCGATCCTGCGGCACCCGAGGTGCTGTCCTTCGTCGACGAGATCGTCACGAGCGACCCACAGTGACGACGCAAGCGATTCTTCTCCCCGGCGCGGTCATGCCCGCCGAGCTCGCCTATGGCGCGCTGCTCGAGGCGCTCGGCGACGACGTCCACGCGGTCGCGACGGACCTCGAGATGTACGCCAACTCCACGCCCCCGCTTGGTTACACGCTCCAGCACGAGATCAACGGCATCCTTCGTACCGCTGAGTCCGCCGGCTTTGATCGCTTTCATCTGGTCGGCTACTCGGCCGGCGGCGCGTCGAGCCTGGCGTTCGCCGCTGAGCACCCCGAGCGCTTGGCCACGCTCTCGCTGATCGAGCCCGCTTGGATGGGAAACGACGGGCTGAGCCCACAGGAGCGGGCAATCTGGGACGACTTCAAGCGCATCGCCGCCATGGCGCCCGACCAGATGCTGCCCGCGTTCGTCGCCGTCCAACTCGCCCCGGGGGTCGAGCCGCCGCCGCCTCCACCCGACCCACGGCCGCCTTGGATGACAACCCGTCCAGCGGGGCTGCGCGCCTTCATCGAGACCTTCACCACGTCGGACCTGGATCTCGGCCGCCTCCGGGCATTCGACAGACCGGTCCTCCTTGTGCTCGGAGGCATGAGCAACCCCGACTTCTACCGTCGGATGGCCGACCGTGCGCGCACGATCTTCGCCGACATTACGCTCGAGGTCTTCGAGGACCGGCACCACTTCGACCCTCCCCACCGGGCCGAGCCCGAGCGCACGGCGACGCTGCTCCGCGAGCACTGGCAGCGCAGCACTCGGGCCGAGGATGTGCTCAGCTCCTGAGGAGCACGGCGAGCTTCTCGAAAGCGCCGGTCCAGCCGGCCGCGGCGTGTCCGCCGCCCCCCGGGTACGGCCCGTCGGTGAGCGTCATCCGCGTCCTGTCGCCGTGGTCGTGGAACTCCACGCGCGTGACCGTGGGCTCGTGCATGCCCATATCCGGCATCGGGTCAGACCGCAGGACGAGCAGCTCCGGCTCCACGAGCTCGACGATCTCGTAGCCGACCGCGAACTCGCCGCCACCGTCGCGCCGGACCATCGTGAGCTCGTAGCGCCCCCCGACCCGCGCGTCGATGCGGATCCGCTCGCGCGGCGTGTCGAAGTGCTCGGGCCCGTACCAGCTCGCAACCTGATCGGGATCGATCCATGCCGCGAACACGCGCTCGCGCGGCGCCTCGAAGACACGCGTGATCAGGACCTGCTGATCGGAAGCGGCGGCGCTGGTCGAGTCGGTCATGGTCTACGTCCTCTGCTGTCGAAGGTGTGCGTCGAGCCGGTTCATGCGCGCGTCCCAGGTGCGCTTACGGGTCTCCATCCACTCCACCGCGTCGTCAAGCGACTGCGCCCGCAGACGGCTCGGGCGCGCCTGCCCTTCGCGGCCGCGTTCGATCAGCCCGGCGCGCTCGAGCACCTTGAGGTGGCGCGAGATCGCCGGCAGGCTCACCGAGAACGGCTCGGCCAGCTCGTTCACAGTCGCCTCCCCCTCCGCGAGCCGCGTGAGGATCGCACGACGCGTGGGGTCAGCGAGGGCGGCGAAGGTGAGATCGAGCTGGTCGGCCGGCATACTTAATGGCGCCGTTAATTAACGTGCACATTAAATACAGGGCCGTCGACGCTTGTCAAGTCGAGCGCGCGCGGAGGCACTCCTACTCGCGTGAGCGAAGCGGCGAGCTGGTCTGGGAGGCGTACGCGATGCGGCAGAATCTACACCGAGCTGGACGCGATCGTTGGCTGGCCCGGATCGACCAGCACCGAGACGTCGCGGCCTAGCGGGCTCCATCTTCAGGGCTCACCGCATGGAGCTCGATCCGGTAGACGAGGGTGTCATCGTCGATCGGCCCCGCGTGCGCGGCGCGGTCGCGCAGGGTCTCGCGGTCGGGCTCGCCGGCTCGTCGGACGTCCGCCTCGGTGATCGCCGCGAACGGGACGAGCTCGATGGCGTCGACCTCGATCAGACCGGGCCCGACCCGGTAGCGGCCGCCCTCCTTGACCTGTGGCCGCTTCCACAGCCGGACCGACAGCGTGATATCGCCGGCCAGGACGTCGTCGCGCAACTCACGGCTGAACTCCACTCCTCGGACGCTAGCCGGGGACCCACATCGGGGGATCGCTCCGAGGCTGGTTGGCTATCCCGCCCTGGCGGATACCGGGCCGCTGACCGCGGCCGCTGCGGTCTTGATCACGCCGGCGACGACGTCGTGGGCATCTGGCCCCCTGTTACGTCGTCGATGCTGCGCGGGCGGGAGCGAAGAACTCGACGAGCAGCTGGTTGACCCGCTCGGCCTCGTCGTGGTGGACCCAGTGCGAGGCATCGGGCAAGCGCTCGACGCGGTCGAGGTTGGGCACGTCGTCGTGGTGAGGCTCGGCGAGCGTGGGGCCGAGGTAGCGGTCGCGTTCGCCCCAGATGACGAGGGTGGGCGCCGTGATGGGACGGATCTCGCCTGACGAGTGTCGCACCGCGAACCGGTAGTAGTTGATCATCGCCGTCGCCGCCCCGGGCTGCGACCACGCTTCGATGTAGCGCTTGATCTCCTCGGGCGTGTACGGGGGCTGCGCGTCTCGCAGGAAGTCCTGGAAGAACTCCCAGTCGTCGGCCTGCACGTGGCGCTCCGGCAACTCCGGGAGCTGGAAGTAGAAGAAGTACCAGGACCGCCGCAGCTGGCTGGGGTGGCGCAGCCCCTCATTGAGCTTGCGCGGATGCGCCGCGTCGAGGATGGCCAGCCGGTCGACGACCTCGGGGTGGTTCATCGCGAGCGTCCAAGCGGCGGTGCCGCCCCAGTCGTGGCCCACCACCAGCGCGGACTCGGCCCCACGCTCGTGGATGAGACCGTGGACGTCGGCCGCCAGCTCGCCGGCGCCGTAGGCGCCAACGCCGTCCGGCTTGGAGGACAGGTTGTAGCCGCGCAGGTCGGGCGCGACGACGCGGAACCCGGCTGCCGCGAGCGGCGCGATCTGCCGCCGCCAGCCGTACCAGAACTCCGGGAAGCCGTGCAGCAGAACGATCAGCGGCCCGTCGCCGGCCTCGACGTAGTGCAGCCGCACGTCGCCGACATCGGCGTAGCCCTCCCGAAGCTCGGTCCGGCCGTCCGATACAAGTGTGGTCAACGCATCTGCCGAGGTCACGAGAATCTCCTCCTTGATGTCCACGGTTGGTCCTTACTGACGAGGGTGCGGACGCAGCAAGCTTCGTCCGCCCGGGCCCGCGGCGCGCCCGCGAACACCCCGGCAGAACCGCGGGTCGATGAGCGGAACACCCGGGTGGGAGCGCAACGCGCAGATCCCGCACTCGGCGTGGTGCGGCCTGTCCGGGCTCAGGCATGTCCGGCTGGCCATACCTAGGTGGCGGGGGTGCCGGACCGCATGACGCCAGCCAGCGTCATGGACCGACCTGGCGGGTGACGAGACCATCCCTGCCAATGACCGTCATCGTCACACCCCGCCGCCCCGCCGCCCCCGCTCGCGCCTACACCCTCCCCGCGGTGCGTGAGGTCCTGCCCGAGGTCCGCCCGGGCATGTTCGACTCGACCTGGTGATCAGCCGCGCGTTGCGCCGCAAGGTCGCCCGGCTCATCGACAACTGACCAAACGGCGGACAGCCCGTTCGCCACATAACGGAGGATCTATGGAGTTTCAAGACCGACTGTTCCCACGGCTGGGCAAGCCATCCATCGCATTCGTGGTGGTCGCCGCCCTTGCCTCGCTGATGCTCGCCTCGGCGGGCCCTGCGCAGGCGAAGCGGATGTCCGGCACCAAGGGGGCCGACAGGATCGTGGGCACCGCAAGGGCCGACGTGATCAAGGCCCGCGGCGGCAATGACCGCATCAAGGGCGGCGGTGGCAGCGATCGTCTCTCGGGCGGGGCCGGCAAGGATCGACTCGTCGGAGGGGCCGGCCGGGATCGACTCTCTGGAGGGCGTGGCGCCGACCGCTTGAACGCCGTTGACGGCCGCGCGGATCGTGTCGTCAAGGGCGGACCGGGCAAGGACATCTGTCGGGTCGACCCGGCCGACGAGTTCAAGGCGCGGGGCTGCGAGATCGTGAGGATCGTGACTCCCGGCGCGCACGGCGCTCCCGGCGCTCCGGGAGCTCACGGCGCTCCCGGCGCTCCCGGTGCTCCGACCGTTCCCGGCGCTCCCGGCGTTCCCGGCGTTCCCGGCGTTCCCGGCGGCCCGAAGGTCTGCGCCGCCCCGCCGGAGGACGCCGCGCTCGCGCGGGTTGCGCAAGACGACGACCCGCCGCCGACCTTCAGCAACGCGTTCTACGCGATCACCACCACCATCACCGCCTCGGCGGATGGGATGACCGGCGACGAGCTCCCGATCTCGATCGAGGACGTCTGCGACGTGCCCCAGTCGCTGGCGACCGAGGCGGCCCAGCTCGTTGAGGGCGACGGGGTCGCGCTCATCAGCGCCACGACCCAGGTGTTCGACGCCACAGGGCTGCAGCTGACCGGCGCCGCGGCCACGACCGCCTTGGCGGAGGCTGACACCGTTGTGCTCAAGGCTCGGCTCCTGCCTCCTGGCGGATGGCGGCTGGACGAGGACGGTGCGCCGGTGCCCACGTTCTCAGTCAGCCGAGCCGACATCCCGGACTGACCCTGGTCCTGGATAACCGGGCCGAGAGTCCTCTTCGGCGCATGACGCAAAGGCCCCGCGACAGCGGGGCTTTTGTCGTTCTGGGCGACATCGCCCGGCTCTTGAGGCGCGGTCCTCTACACTGAAACCCGTCATTAGCAGGGGATCAGCAGTCAAGAGCGTCGCTATCGCGGCGCTCGTTCTTTTTGCGCCCAGCGTGGCGCACGGCATGACAGACATCGGCGCCGTTCAGCCGCCGGTTCCCGTTCGCGTGTTCCCGATCGCCGGACCGCACGACCTCGGACGCAGCCCCACGAACGGCTTCGGCGGCGGGCGAGGGCACAGCGGGCAGGACATGTTCGCGGAGTGCGGGACGCCGGTCGTCGCCTCACAAGGCGGGAAGGTCCGCAAGGCCGGCTACCACCCCGTCGGCGGCAACTTCGTCGTCCTCACCGAGAAAATCACCGGCCTCGACGCCGTCTATATGCACCTCGCGCACCGGCCGCGCCTCCACGCGCGCGAAGCGGTGGAGACCGACCAGCGGATCGGCTCCGTGGGCGACACCGGCAACGCTTCCGGCTGCCACCTGCACTTCGAGCTGTGGACGGAGCCGGGCTGGTACGCCGGCGGCGAGCCGTTTGATCCGCTGCCGCGACTCCAGAGGTGGGACGCGCGGTCTAAGGGCTAGTGGCTACGCCCCGACCGGTGAGAAATCCGCCGGGCTCCCCTCGCCGGCCATGGAGTTTCGCGCCACGAACTCCGCCATCGCTCGGGCGACGGGCTCGGGACGTTGGATCTGCAGGAGATGGCCAACCCCGTCGATCGTGCACTCCTCGACGTGCGGGAGCGAGGAGCGGAGGAACTCGGCGATCTCCACCCAGAGCGCCTGTGTCTCCGCGCCGACCACGGACAGGACCGGCTTGCGAATGGCGGCCGCCTGCTCAGGCCCGAACGTCCACTCCGTGACCGCGGGCAGCTCGACACCGAAGAAGGTGTCGGCGTCCTTGATCGACTGCGCAACCACGCCCGGGATCCGCTCCTCGAGCAACGCTCGACACGCTTCCCGATCGAGGCCGCTCGCGGCGCTCACGAACATGGCAACCGCGCCCGCATGGTCGCCGTTCGCGTATGCCTCGAACACCGGGGCGGCGGCGTGCAGGAACGCACCGCCGAGAGGCAACGACACCAGCGTCGGCTCGAGCAGAGCGAGCGTGTGCACCTTCTCGGGGTGGTCGAGGGCCATCTGGGCTGCGATCGACGCGCCGGTGGAATGGCCCGCGATGTGAGCGCGCCGCACACCGAGGTGCTCGAGCAACGCCGCCGCGTCGGCGGCGTGGTCTGCGATGCTCACCGGCGGTGGCGTGTGCGTGCTGCCAACCCAACCCCGCTTGTGGTACCGGATCAGCTGGTGCCTGTCGGCCAGGACCGGCTCGGGGAGGAGCGGCAGGAAGCAGTCGGCGATGAGCATGTCGATCAGCAGCACGGGCTCACCCGCACCGTGCACCTCGTATTCCAGCTCTACCCCATTGACCGTTACTTGGTCCATGACTCCTCCTGGCTTGGATTGGTGGTCCTCAACCCACATGCGTGAGCAACTTGGACACGGCTGTAACCGCCGCGGGCACGGTGGCGTGCGATGAGCGTTCAGCGGGCGCGAGAGGCGGCAGCGCGGGGAGGTTGGGACGAGGCCTACGACCTGCTGATGGAGGCCGACGCCACCGGCCTTGCCGATCCCGGCGATCTGCAGCTGCTCGGCGAGGTCGCGTACCCGGCCGGCCATCTCGACGTGACGATCGAGGCGTGGGAGCGCGCCTACGCGCTGTCTGCACACGCCGGCGATGCCGTCGCGGCGGCACGCGCAGCGGTTCGCGTCGCGATGCACCTCCTGCTGGACACCGCGCTCATGGCGCCGGTGCGCGGGTGGCTCGGCCGAGCAGACCAGCTTCTCCAGGGTCATGAGGAGACGGCCGCGTACGCGTGGCTCGCGGCCGTCCGCGCATACGAGCGGATGCTGACTGGCAACCTCGACAGCGCTCGGCAGTGGTCCGAGCGCGCGATCGCGGTGGGGTCCACGTGCGACGCTGCGGCGTGCGCCGTCGGACGAGTTGCGGCAGCACGGCTCCGCATCCTCGACGGCGATGTTGAGGAGGGCCTGGCGCTGCTCGACGAGGTTGGCGTGGCGGCCGTCTCCGGAGATCTCGATCCGCTCTCGACCGGGCTGGTCTACTGCGAGCTCGTCTGCGCCCTGCAGGGAGTCGCGCAGTACGACGTCGCCGAGGAGTGGACCGAGGCGATGGAGCGGTGGTGCCAGACGAATGCCATCGGGAGCCTCCGTGGGCGCTGCCGCGTGCACCGGGCGGAGATCCTGAGGTTGCGCGGAGCGTGCGACGAGGCGGAGCGAGAGGCGCTGACGGCGTGCGAGGAGCTGAGCCCGTACCTGCGACGGGAGATGGGATGGCCGCTGAACGAACTCGGACGGATCCGCCTGCGCAAGGGGGACATCGAGGGCGCCGAGGAGGCTTTCCTGGCTGCACATCGCGTTGGATGGGAGCCCCAGCCGGGTCTCGCGCTGGTGCGCCTGGCGCAAGGAGACGCCGCGGCGGCGGCCACCTCCATTCGCGACGCGTTGGATCGTCCCTCGCGGGTCCCCTCGAAGGAGCTGCCACCCAACACCGACCTGCAGCGGGCGCCAGCGCTCGAGGCGCAGGTCGAGATCGAGATCGCGGCCGGCGACCTCGACCGAGCCCGTGCCGCGGCCGACGAGCTGGACCGGGTGGCCGCCCGATTCCAGAGCAAGGCGCTGGTCGCCGGCGCGACCCTGGCTCGCGGAAGGCTGCGGCTCGCGGAGGGCAACGCGCCGGCGGCGGAACGGTGTTGCTCTCAGGCCGCACGACTCTGGAACCAGATCGGAGCGCCCTATGAGGCGGCGCTCGCGCGAATGGTTCTCGCGGAGGCACTCCGGGCCGGTGGCAGCGAGGACCAGGCCGTCCTCGAGCTACAGGCGGCCAGGACGACCCTTGACCGGATCGAAGTCGCCATGGCCGCCACCAACGTCTTTCGTCGCGAGGGCGACTACTGGTCGGTCGTATTCGAGAGCCGCACGGTGCGCGTCCGCGATCTCAAGGGCATGCGGTATCTCGCACAGCTCCTGGGCAACCCTGGTCGCGAGTTCCACGTACTGGACCTGGTCGCTGCGGAAACGGGACAGCAGACGGGACTCGGCGACGCGGGAGAGATGCTCGACGAGGGGGCCAAGACCGCCTACCGCCGCCGCCTCGTCGAGATCGAAGATGACATCGAGCAGGCGCGCACCCTGGGCGACACGAGCCGCGAGATGCAAGCCGACGCCGAGCGTGAGTTCCTGATGCGCGAGCTCGCGCGCGCCGTCGGTCTGGGTGGTCGCGATCGCCGCGCCGCATCTGCGTCCGAGCGCGCTCGATCCGGTGTCACCCGCGCGGTGCGGCAGGCGATAGTGCGGATCGGCGAACACCACCGCGAGCTCGGTGAGCACCTCGACCACGCCGTTCGCACCGGGACGTACTGCGCGTATGTGCCGGATCCCGCCGCCCCCGCTGCGTGGACCTCAACGACGCCGCCGGGCATGCGCACGGCGTAGCGCCCAGTCGCTCCTGGACCAGAGCCGGTCGGCACCCGCCCACGCCGCGAAGCACAGGCCGCCGACCGTGCCCGTCACGGTCATCAACACCCCGGCCGCCGCTGCCGCCGCAACGCCGTCGCTGCCCAGGATGAGCACCGCGGCCGCGGCGCCGACGCTGGGACCGACCGGGAGTTGACCCAGAGTCACGACCGCGATCAGCACGGCGATTGAGTCGAAGAACGAGGCGTCCACGCCGACGGCGTGAAGCAAGAGCCAGTTGCGGAAGATCTGCGCGAAAACCGCCAGCAGGACGAAGCCGAACACGAGGCTGCCGCCGCGGCGGCTGCGGAGCACCGCCAGACCCCGCCACAACTCGCGGCCCTTGCGAAGAGCGAGGTGCCGCAGGCCGGCGCTCGCCAGGGCGATCAACGGCAGACCGATGAGCGGGAGCCACCACGGGAGGCCGAGCGGAGCGATAAGCGTGAAGGACGCCAGCACGGCCAGCGCCGCCTCGATGGAGAGGATCGGAACCTCCGCGGCGATCAGCGTGGGCACCTGCGGGCTGACCTCCGGGGACGAGTGACGCAGCGCCGCGATGCGCGCGGCCACCCCCAGCTGCCCATTGATCACGCTGCCCAGCACCTGCATGCTCGACGCGCGATAGAGGACCCGCCGCGCGACGGTTCCGCCGGCCGCCTGGATCGTCAGGTGCCACGCCTCGCTACGTGAGACGAGCGCGCCGATCTGCAGCACCACCGTCGCCGCGAGCACCCACGCCTCGACGGACGAGAGAGCGTCGACGAACTCCTGCCGTCGCCCGGAGAGCAACCAGACGAGCACCGCGGCCGTGGCCACGGAGCCCACGACGGTGATCGGCCCGCGCCGCCGCCGCCCGAAGCGGCGTAGGCGGCCGACCAGCTCACCGAGCCAAGCGCCGCTCGGGACGCGTTCCGACGCGTCGGCCGCCTCGCTACGCCCATCTCCGATCGGCGCATCCGCGCGACTCATCGAAATGACGCTACAGCGCGGCGTGTCACACGCGCGTGTCAGCGGCCGCTCGTCGCCGGGCTCGAGCGCCATGCCGACGATCACGGCTACGAACTGCCCGGCGACCCGCGCAAGCTCATGGTCGCCCTTTACGCCATGCAGCTCGGGCTGTCGCTCGAGCGCCTGGTCCTGCCCGAGCCACGAGCGCCGGCAGGCCGGGAGCCACGTACCTGCTGTGCTTACTTCGCGCCCGGCTTGCTCGCGGCCTTGCGGCTGCGGCGGCGTCGCTCGCGCGTGGCGGACGCCTGCGCGGCGTTCGCCACGCGTTCCTCGGCGCTGTCGACGTTCTGCCGCACACGCTCGATGTCGCTGCTCTTTGCCGACCCGTGCGCCAGAGTGGTCGGCGGTCGATCCTTGTGGTCGGGCATCCCGTCCGCTCCTCGGTGGTGGAGCGCCATCGCGACGCTCTCCGTCCGTATAGCAGGGTCACGCCGTAGGCTCTGCGCATGCCGCAGACGGTTCATCGCCAGTGCACGCTCTGCGAAGCGCACTGCGGCATCGACGTGGAGGTCGAAGGCGACCGCGTGCTGCGGATCACCGGCGACGCGGAGGACCCGATCTCGCGCGGCTACATCTGCCCGAAGGCGGCCGCGCTCGCGGACCTGTACGCAGATCCCGACCGGCTCCGGCGGCCGGTGCGCCGGGTCGGCTCCGAGTGGGAGGAGATCGGCTGGGACGAGGCGCTCGACATGGCCGCCGGCGGGCTGCGCGCGGTCCAGCGGCGCCACGGCAACGACGCGGTCGCCACCTACTTCGGCAACCCGACCGCGCACACGATGGCGGT
The DNA here is from genome assembly GCA_963759375.1 of uncultured Solirubrobacteraceae bacterium. GTDB lineage: Bacteria > Actinomycetota > Thermoleophilia > Solirubrobacterales > Solirubrobacteraceae > DASSUW01. The sequence goes on from CAVWYY010000008.1 coordinate 101,666, forward strand.
GCTGTCCGGGCTGCCGCTGCGCCACGTGCTCGACACGCGCAACCACTACTCGGCGACGTCGGCCGACCAGCTGCCGCAGCACCTGACGTCGGCCGAGATGTTCGGGAACCTCGCGCTGTTCCCGATCCCCGACATCGACCGGACCGACCACATGCTCGTGCTCGGCGCGAACCCGTCGGTGTCGAACGGCTCGCTCATGACGGCACCCGGCGCGCGCCACCGGCTGCGCGCGATCGTCGCGCGCGGCGGCACCGTCGTGGTCGTGGACCCGCGCCGCACCGAGACCGCGGCGCACGCCTCCGAGCACGTCGCGATCGCACCCGGCGGCGACCCGTACCTGCTGCTCGGGATGCTGCACGTGCTGTTCGCGGAGGGCCGCACCCGGCTCGGCCACCTCGAGGACCACGCGGACGGAATCGCCACGATCGAGGCGCTTGCGGCGGACTGGCCGCTGGCGCGCGCCGCGCCGATCGCGGGCGTCGACGAGGCGACGATCGCACGGCTGGCGCGCGAGTTCGCGGACGCCGAGCGGGCGGTCGCGTACGGGCGCGTCGGCGTGTGCCAGCAGCGGACCGGCTCGCTCACGCACTGGCTCATCAACGTGCTCAACGCCGTCACCGGCAACCTCGACGTTCCCGGGCGGCGCGATGTTCCCCAACCCGGCGTTCGACGTCGGCGCGGTGCTGAAGCGCGCCCGGCTGCTCGGCTTCGGCGACCACGGCCGCCACACGCAGCGCGTCAGCGGGCTGCCCGAGATGAACGGCGAGCTGCCGGTCGCCGGCCTGGCGGACGAGATCACGACGCCAGGCGAGGGCCAGGTCCGCGGCATGCTGATCGTCGCCGGCAACCCGGTGCTCTCGACGCCGGGCGGCGCGCGCCTGGAGGAGGCGCTCGCAACGCTCGAGTGGTGCGTGGCCGTGGACATGTACGTCACCGAGACGACGCGCCACGCGAACGTGATCCTGCCGCCCGTCTCGACGCTCGAGCGCTCCGACATCGACGTCGTCATGCCGCTCGTCTCCGTGCGCAACCACATCCGCTACAGCCCGGCCGCGGTGCCGAAGCCGAAGGACGGGCGCGAGGACTGGCAGATCCTGACCGCGCTGACGAGCCGGCTCGGGCGCGGCGTCGGGCGCCGCGCCGAGGCGGCGGTCGCGAGCCTCCCGTCCGCGTTCACGACACCCGAGCGGATGATCGACCTCGGTATCGCGCTCGGGCCACACGGCATCCTGCGGCGCGGCCCGCTCAAGGGCCTGACCGTCGCGAAGATCAAGCGCGCCAAGCACGGGATCGACCTCGGCCCGCTCGAGCCGCGGCTGCCCGGGGCGCTCGACACGGCGGACAAGCGCGTGCGGCTCGCGCCGCCGCTGCTCGTCGGGGAGGCGGCGAAGCTCGCCGAGCACGCGCGCGAGCGCGAGGACGCGCTGTCGGACGGCTACGACCTGACACTCATCGGCCGCCGCCAGCTGCGGAGCAACAACTCGTGGATGCACAACAGCGCGCGGTTGATGAAGGGCGCCGACCGCTGCACCGCGCTGCTGCATCCCGACGACGCAGGCGCCCGCGGGCTCGACGACGGCGGCCAGGTGCGCGTGGTCTCGCGCATCGGCGCGATCGAGCTGCCGCTCGAGGTCAGCGACGAGATCCGCCCGGGCGTGGTCTCGATCCCCCACGGCTTCGGGCACGCGCGCCCCGGCGTCGGGTGGCGACTGGCCGCGGAGAAGGCCGGCGCGAGCGTCAACGACATCACCGACCCTTCGGTCGTCGACGCGCTCACCGGCAACGCCGCGTTCAACGCGGTGCCGGTCAGGGTCGAGGCGGCCTGAGCGCACGCGCTCGGCCGGCGACCTCGCCGGGTGTACGGTTGCCACAGTCTTGGACTTTCGACTGCTCGGCCCTCTCGAAGTTGTCGGCGATGGCGGCGCCGAGCTTTCGATTGGGACAGGCCGGCAGCGCGCACTGCTCGGGCTGCTGATCCTCCGGGCCAACCAGCTGATCGGGAGCGATCAGCTGGTGGAGGCGCTCTGGGGGCAGTCGCCTCCACCGACGGCCCAGCGGATGTTGCACAACCAGGTCTTTGCCTTGCGGAAGGTGCTGGGTCGAGACGGTCGGCTCGAGACGCACGGGAGCGCGTACCGGTTGAACGTCGGCCGCGGCGAGCGGGATGTCGACCGCTTCGAGGAGCTGGTCGCGGCCGGTCGGGCCTCGATGGAGACCGATCCGGAGCGCGCAGCCGAGACGCTGAGACAGGCGCTCGGCCTGTGGCGTGGCGATGCGCTCTCCGACCTGGCGTTCGAGTCGTTCGCCCAGACGGAGATCGCGCGGCTGGAGGAGCGCCGGTGGGCCACGCTCGAGGCGTGGAGCGAGGCAGAGCTGGCGCTCGGCCGGCACGCGGATCTGGTGGCCGAGCTGGAGGCAGCGGTGGCGGCCCAGCCGCTCCGCGAGCGCCTGCACGGCCAGCTGATGCTTGCGCTGTACCGCTCCGGGCGCCAGGCGGAAGCGCTCGAGGCGTACCGCGCGGCGCGCGCCACGCTCGTCGAGGAGATCGGCGTCGAGCCGAGCGTCGAGCTGCGAGCGCTGCAGGCGGCGATCCTCGCCCAGGACGCGGCGCTCGATCCGCCGCCGGGGCTGATGGATCTGCCGGCCGGGCTGGCGGGCGGCTCCCCGACGCTGGCGGGCCGGACGCGCGAGCTCGCCGAGCTCGTCGCGCTGCTGGCCGAAGCGTGCGACGGGCGCGGCGGCCTGGTGTTCGTCTCGGGTCCGCGCGGCATCGGCAAGACGCGGCTCGTACAGGAGCTGGCCCGCGACGCCCTGCGGCGCCGGATGATCGTGCTCTACACGGCTGGTGGCGACCCGCCCACGGTCGCACGGGCGGAGGACGACGAACGAGCGACTCTGCTCATCGTGGACGACGCCGACGACGCGGCCGGCGAAGCGCTCGCTCGCGTCGCCGTGCTCACGGGCTCCGGCGCTCGCCGGCGGTTGATGGTCCTCGTGCTGCACCGGCGGCCCGAGCCACCGGCGATCTTCGACGGGCAGCCGGCGCACCGGCTCGCCCTCGGTCCTCTCGGGAGCGACGCGGTGGCCGAGATCGCCCGTCTCTACATGCCTGCCGGGCCGCTTGCGAGCGACGCCCTGGCGGCGGAGAGCGGAGGCGTCCCGCAGGCCGTGCATCGCCTGGCAGCGGAATGGGCGCGGGCGCAGGCGTCAGAGGCGATCGGCGCGAGCGCGGGGCGCGCCACGAGCGAGCGCGGAGACCTGCGGTCGACCGAGGCGGAGCTCTCCGAAGATCTGCTCCACCTCCAGGCGCTGGACGACCGCACGCGGCGCTACCGGGGCGGAGACGCACCGCTGGCGACTGTGTGCCCCTTCCTGGGGCTCGCCACGTTCGACGCGGCCCACGCGGAGTACTTCTTCGGTCGCGAGCGCCTCGTGGCCGAGCTGGTCGCCCGGCTCGTGGGCTCGCCGCTGGTGGCCGTGATCGGACCCTCCGGGAGCGGGAAGTCCTCGGCGGTGCGCGCCGGCCTGCTGCCGGCGCTCGCCGGGGGCGTGCTACCCGGCTCCGAGCGCTGGCGCCAGGGGCTGATGCGCCCGGGGCCGCACCCCATGGACCAGCTCGAGCGCGTGCTCCCGGAGCCCGACGAGCGTGCGGTGCTCGCGGTCGACCAGTTCGAAGAGGTGTTCACGGTCTGCCGCGACGATGACGAGCGGACCCGCTTCTTCGACGCGCTCGCGGCACTGGCCGAGGACCGCGAGCGGAGCGTCCAGGTGGTCGTCGCGATGCGCGCCGACTTCTACGGTCACTGCGCGGTGCACGATCGGCTCGCGCGGCTGGTGGGCGCGAGCCCGGTGCTGGTCGGCCCGATGCGCCGCGACGAGCTGCGCCGCGCGATCGAAGAGCCGGCACGACGGGTCGGCCTCACGGTCGAGGCATCGCTCACGGACGCGTTGATCGCCGACGTGCTCGATCAGCCCGGCGGCCTGCCGCTGCTCTCCGCGGCGCTCCTCGAGCAGTGGCGCGAGCGCGAAGGTCGGGTCATGCGGCATGCCGTGTACGAGCGCACCGGCGGCGTACGCGGCGCCGTCGGCCGCCTGGCGGAGGAGACCTACGCGAGCCTGAGCGAGCCGGAGCGCGAGGCGGCCAAGCGGATCCTGCTGCGGCTCGCCGACGCCGGCGAGCACGAGGCCGGGTTCGTGCGCCGCCGGATGCCGCTCGAGGAGCTCGACGTCGAGCACGACGAGCACACCGCGGGCGCGCTGGCCGCCCTGATCGACAGCCGGCTCGTGACCGCCGACGGCGAGACCCTCGAGGTCGCGCATGAGGCGCTGCTGCGCGAGTGGCCGCGCCTGCGCGCCTGGCTCGAGGAGGACGCCGACGGGCGCCGCCTCCACCAGCGCCTGATCAACGCGTCGCGCGACTGGCAGGCCGGCGGGCGCGACAGCGGCGAGCTCTACCGCGGCGCGAGGCTTGCCGCGGCGCTCGATTGGCAGGCCGGCCACGAGGGCGAGCTGAACGAGCTCGAGCGCACGTTCCTCCACCACAGCCGCGTCGAGGCAGAGCAGGAGCACGAGTACCAGCGGCGGACGAACCGCCGCCTGCGCGCGCTGCTCGCCGGCGTGGCGGCGCTACTGGCGATCGCGGTAGTGGCCGGGGTCGTGGCGCTCAACCAGCGCGGAGAGGCGCGCGACGCCGCGCTGACCGCCGACGCGCAGCGGCTGGGCGCGGAGGCCCTGAACCAGAAGAGCCTCGATCAGGGCCTGCTGTTCGCACGTGCAGCCGTGGCGCTCGACGAGACCCCGGCCACGGAGGGCAACCTGCTGTCCGTGCTGCAGCGCATCCCGGCCGCGCTCGGGGTCGTGGACCACGGCGCGGGCATGTACGGCGCGGCCATCAGCCCGGACGGCAAGCTCATGGCCATCGGCGATGAGCGCGGCGTCGTCGTGGTGTACGACACGGCCACCCACCAGCCGCTGGGGCGGCCCTACCCGGTGGGGGGAGGACTCGTCCAGGACGTCCACTTCTCACCCGACGGTGGCACCCTCGCGGTGAGCTACCTCGACGAGAACGCGCCCGGGAACCACAGCGGCATGCTCGACCTGATCGATCCGCGCAGCGGCGAGCGCCGGCTGCGCGTGCGGGCGCCCGCGCTGCCCGGGCCCGCTCCCTTCGTGTACGCAGACGTGGCGTTCCTCGCAGACGGCCACGACCTGCTCATGCGGCCGGTCGACGGCACCGGACCGGGCGGTCAGGCCGCGCCGGTGTACCGCGTCGACGGCGAGACCGGAGCGCTGACGGATCGACTGCTGGTGGGCCGGTACGCGTCCAACTACAACGCGACCGAGACCCCGGACCGCCGGCGGATGTTCCTCACGAGCCGGCAGGACGACCGGACCTGGGAGCTGGACACGCAGCGGCTGCGCGTGGTGCGGTCCTGGCCGGTCGGGGACTTCGCCGGCGCCGTCAGCCCCGATGGACGGGAGTTCGCACTCGGCTCCGAGACGGGACGCATCCGGCTGCTCGACCTGACGTCCGGCCGGGTCCGGCCGATGGAGGACGAGGAGCGTGGCGAGGTTTCCCGGATGCGCTTCACACCCGACGGGCGGACGCTCGTGACCTCGGACCAGGATGGCCGGGTGCTCGCCTGGGACGTCGACCGGCGAAGCATCGTCCAGCGCTTCGCCGGACACAGCCGCGCCGTCGACGGGCTCGACCTCACGGCTGACGGACGGACGCTGCTCACCGCTTCGCTCGACGCCCGCGCGATCCTCTGGGACCTCGCGGGCGACCGGCGGCTCGACCCGCGCTTCCCGGTCGGCGCGGCCTTCGACTTCTCCTTCACGCCGAGGGGGATCGCGGTCAGCCCCGATGACCGCACGCTCGCGGTCACGCACAGTGACGGGAAAGTGGACCTGATCGACGCTCCGACGCTCCGACGACGCGGCGTCGTTCCCGCGCTGGACGCGCCGGCCACGGCGGTCGCCTTCAGCCCTGAAGGACGGCTGCTGGCGGTCACCGGAGTCGGGGGCCTCGTCACGCTGTGGGACGCGCGGACGCTGGCGCCGGCAGGCGAGCTCGATATGCCGGTCGGCTCCGACGCGATCGCCTTCTCGCCCGACGGCAAGCTGCTCGCCGCGGCCGAGGAGGATGTCCAAGACCCGCTGCGGAAGGGCGGGCCGCTGCGGGTCTGGGACGTTCACCGGCGAACGCCCACGGCATTTCGCGGCGGCAGCGCCGCCAACTCGATCGCGTTCAGCCCGGATAGCAGCCTGCTCGCCGCCGCGGAGACCGAGCGCGGGACGGAGGTGCGCGAGGCGGGCACGGGGCGCCTCGTCAAGCGGCTCGTCAGCGCAGACTTCGCGCGCTCGGTGGCGTTCTCGCCCGACGGCGAGCTGCTCTTCGTCGGGCAGTACGACGGCCGCGGCCACCTGTTCTCGACGGCGACCTGGAAGCCGGTCGGCCGGCCGCTGGAGGGGCACACTGCGCGGATCACGTCCGCCGAGTTCTCACCGGACTCCCGCACGCTCGTCACCGCTGCCGCCGACGGGACGGTCGTCCTCTGGGACGTGAAGACCCAGAAGCCGATCGGATCGCCTTTCCAGCTCGCGCCCAACACGTTCGCGTCGGCCGCGCTCAGCCCCGACGGCTCGCGGCTGTTCGCCGTCTCCACAAGCGGCGAGGGCATCAGCTTCGACATGTCCCCGGACGCCTGGAAGCGCCACGCCTGCCTCGTCGCCGGCCGCGACCTCACTCCCGCCGAGTGGAACGATGCGCTGCCCGGGCGCCCCTATCGGGCTGTCTGCACGGGCACCTGACGCGATTAGCGGCGATGACCGCAGCCTGAGTGCGCGGTTACCGGCCCGGAGGACGCTGCCCTTCGATCGACCGCACACGGCGGTCGCCGATCCGAAGGGAAGTCCAGATGCGCTTCATCACCATGCTGGCGGCGCTGGCCGTCACGGCCGCAATCGTCGCGCCGGCAGCGGACGCGCGGCCGATCATCGAGCCGCCCACCGCCACCGCTTGCGACCCGTCGGCCGTGCCGCCGCCCCCGTCTTCGATCGCCGTATCCGCCGCGAAGGAGTACGCGGCGTTGCGCGCGTGCAGCGGCCAGGACGACAGCACGATCGCCGCGTCGGCGCCGATCGCCCGCGAGCCGTCACCGCCGACCAGCTTCGACTGGGTGTCAGCGACGATCGGAGCGACCGCCGCAGCGGGATTGCTGTCGCTCGTGTTGGCCGCGGGCCTCGGCATGCGGAGGCGGCCGGTCAGGGTCGAGGCGGCCTGACCACCTACCGTCGCGCGAGGCCGTCGATCACCGTGTCGACGACCTGCTGCAGGAAGGCGTCATCGATCGGCTCGCCCGTGAGCAGGAGCCGGAGGTGGATCGGGCCGAGCACCGCCTCGATCGCCTGCCGCGGGTCGGTGCCGGCGGCGGCCTCGCCGCGCTCGATCGCGCGCTCGACGATGACGCCGTCGAGGGCGAGGCGCTCGGACCAGAAGCGCCGGTTCGCAGCTGCCAACCGGTCGTCGTAGGGCGCCTCGGCAGCCACTGCGCGGTCGGCGAGCGCCGCGATGAGCTGCGCCGGACCTGGGTCGAGTTCTTCGAGTCGAACTACCGGGTCGGCGGGCAGATCGCCCACACGCGCGACTACCTGCTCGTCGTCGGCGATCGCCGCTGAGAGGGGCGACGGCGGTGCTCTACCTTCAGCTGAGCCGCTAATGCGTGGGTTACGATCGCCCTAGTGCCGGAACGCGTAAGGGCCGCGGAAGTGACTGGCGCCCTCAGCTTGGCGACCGACCTCGGCATGGGTCTGCCGTTCGAGCACGGTCTCCAGAGCACGATCTTCGCGGCCCGGCTCGGGGAGCGCCTCGGGCTCGACGTCGAGACGCGCCGGCAGGCGTATTACGCGTGCCTGCTGTTCCACTCCGGCTGCACGACCGACGCCGAGCTCGGGGCCGAGATCTTCGGCGGCAGCATGACGCGGCACCACCTACCGGTGATGTACGGCTCGCAACGCGAGAGCACGCTCGGGGTGCTCCGCGCGCTGCCGCCGCCGGGCAGCTCGCGTCCCCGCGCCGCGCTCGAGATCGCGCGCAGGGCGCCGAGAGCGGTGCGCGAGCTCGGGCCGCACATCACCGCGGCCTGCGAGGTGGCCGAGATGCTCGCCGAGCGCGTCGGCCTGTCGGCGCCGTTGTCGAGCCTGTTCGCGCACGTCACCGAGCGATGGGACGGGAACGGGCCGCTCAAGCGTGCCGCACACGAGGAGATCTTGCTCCCCATGCGCGTCATCCACGTCGCGCAGGACGCGACCATCCAGCGGGCGCTGGGCGGTGTCGAGCGCGCCGCGAACGTGGTGCGCGAGCACGGCGGCCGCGCACTCGATCCCGAGATCGCGACGGTGCTCGCCGACAACGCCGCGGAGATCCTCGCGCTCGATCCGGAGACGTCTGCGTGGGGCGAGGCGCTCGCCGCCGAGCCGGCCGCGTGGCTGAGCCTCGAGGGCGATGCGATCGATCGGGCGCTCGCCGCGATCGGCGACTTCGCCGACCTCGCCTCGCCCTACCTCGCCGGGCACTCGGCGGGCGTGGCCGGCCTGGCCGACGCCACCGCGCGCCGCTGTCGCTTCGACGACGAGACGGTCGCCGCCGTGCGCCGAGCGGCGAGCGTGCACGACATCGGCCGGGTCGCGACGCCGGTCAACGTCTGGCACCGGTCGGGGCCGCTCAGTCCCGACGACTGGGAGCAGGTGCGGTTGCACGCGTACCACTCCGAGCGCGTGCTCCTGCGGTCGTCCGCGCTCGCCCCGCTGGCGCCGATCGCCGGCGCCCACCACGAGCGGCTGGACGGCTCCGGTTACCACCGCGGGACACCGGCCGCCGGGCAGCCTCCAGCGGCCCGGCTCCTTGCGGCCGTCGACGCCTACCACGCGATGACCGAGCCGCGACCGCACCGCAGGGCGATGCCCGCCGCGCAAGCCGCGGACACGCTCGCGGACGAGTGCCGCGCCGGCTGCCTGGATGCCGATCTGGTCGCGGCAGTGCTCGAGACGACAGGGCAGCCGGCCGTTCGCATCGAGCGCCCCGCCGGACTGACCGAGCGCGAGGCGGAGGTCGTCGGCCTGCTCGCGCGCGGCCTCCAGACGAAGCAGATCGCCGCGAGCCTCGGGATCGCGCCGAAGACCGCGGACCATCACATCCAGAACGCCTACGCGAAGATCGGCGTCTCGACCCGCGCCGCGGCGACGCTGTTCGCGATGGAGCACGGCCTCGTCAAGTAGGGAGAACTCCCGATGGGCACGGGCGGCGGGCGGCCGTAGCGTCGTCGCCAAGCAACCGCAGGAGGCACCGTGCGGACCTCGGAGGAACACGTCGAGACGATTGTCGTGGGCGGAGGCCAGGCCGGACTCTCCGTCGGCTACCAGCTCTCGCGCCGCGGCCTGCCGTTCGTGATCCTCGACGCCGGCGACCGGGTCGGCGACTCCTGGCGCCGCCGCTGGGACTCGCTGCGCCTGTTCACGCCGGCGCGGTACGACGGTCTTGCCGGGATGCGCTTCCCCGCCCCGCGCCACTCGTACCCGACCAAGGAGGCGATGGCCGACTACCTCGAGGCCTACGCGAGCCGCTTCGAGCTGCCGGTGCGGCTCGGCGTGCGCGTGGAGCACGTGGCGCGCAACGGGACCGGGTTCGTCGTGACGGCGGGCGAGCGCCGTCTGCTCGCCGACAACGTCGTGGTCGCGATCGGGAGCTGGCAACGCCCCCGCCTGCCCGACCGTGCCGCAGAACTGAAGCCCACGATCTTCCAACTGCATTCCGCCGCCTACCGCAACGCGGAGCAGCTCCAGGACGGCGACGTGCTGGTCGTCGGCGGCGGCAACTCGGGGGCCGAGGTCGCGCTCGACGCGGCGCGCAGCGGCCGCCGGGTCTGGCTGTCCGGGCGCGACGTCGGGCACATCCCGATCCGGATCGACTCCTACGCCGCGCGCTTCGTGCTGCCGCTGATCCTGCGCGGCGCCTTCCACCGCGTGCTGACGACGCGGACGCCGATGGGCCGTCGCAAGCGGGCGGAGGTGTTCACGCACGGCCTCCCCCTCGTACGCACCAAGCCCGAGCACCTCGCCGCGGCCGGCATCGAGCGCGTCCCGCGCGTCTCCGGCGTCCAGGACGGGCTGCCGCAGCTCGAGGACGGCCGTGTACTCGAGGTGGCGAACGTCATCTGGTGCACGGGGTTCGACCCCGGTCTCGACTGGCTCGACATCCCGGGCGTCGCCCACGACGACCCGGTCACCGAGCGCGGCGTCGTGCCCGACCAGCCCGGTCTGTACTTCGTCGGGCTGCTGTTCATGTACTCCGTGTCGTCGGCGATGATCCACGGCCTCGAGCGAGACGCGCGACACGTCGCCAAGCACGTGTACGCTCGATCGAGGGAGGCACGTGATCGACGACGAGCGCATTCTGACCGGTGAGGCGATCCGCCGCCTGCTCTACAGACGCGACGTCGCCGTTGCTCGCCACCGCTCCGCGTTGGCACGCACGCTCGGGGTCACCGACGTGGAGATGCAGGCGCTGGTGCATCTCGCCGAGCAGGAGGCGCTGTCTCCATCGGCCATCGGGGCGCTGTGCGACCTGTCATCGGGCGGGGCCACCGCGCTCGTTCAGCGCCTCGAGCAGGCCGGCCACGTGACGCGCCGGCCGCATCCCACCGATCGCCGCAGCACGCTGATCCGGCTGTCGGCGCGCACCGCCGAACGGCTCGAGCGAGCCGAGTCGAAGATCACCCACGGCCTCGACTCGGTGACGCGACCCCTCACCGAACCGCAGAGGGTCGCTGTGAGTGGTGTTCTCACCCAGCTGGTGACCCTGAGCGAGGAGCTCGAGGCTCCGGTTCGGCGCCACGAGCGGGCCGGCCCGCGGCCGGTCCCCGGCCTATGGGCGTGACGCGGCTCGCAGCGCCTCGAGCTGCCGCTGCAGCGCGTCCGCTGCGTCTTTGACCGCGTCGATGTGCGCGGCGACGTGCGGACCGGTCAGCGCGACGGCGATCATGACTTCGCCGGTCTCGTCGACGACGGGCGCGGCGACGCTCTGAACTCCGTCCAGGTACTCACCGTCCTCGAACGCGAAGCCGCAGTCGACGATCGCCCGACACTCGTCGCGCACGGCGTCCGGATCGACGACGGTCCGTTCGGTGAGGCGCTCGAGCGGCCGCTCGAGGACGCTCTCGCGCCACGGTTGCCGATGCGCCAGCAGCACCTTGCCGCCCGCGATCGCGTGCGCCGGGATGAGCTTCCTCGGATGCGGGTCGCCGGCGCTGCTGGCGAGACAGAGCACCGACCGATAGCTCGGCACCGTCACGTGCGCCACGCAACCGGTGCGATCGTGGAGCGCACGCACCACCGCTGCCGCGGCGATGGTGAGCGGAGCACGCTCGAGGAAGTGGGAGGCGAGCGCGACGAGTCGTAGGGACAGGGTGTACGTCCGCACCCGGCCCTCCGTGCGAGTGATCCATCCCTCGCTGGCCAGGCGGTTGAGGAGCCGCCGTGCCGTCCGCGTGTCCACGCGCAGCGCATCGGCGACCTGCGGTGCCGTCGACGGCTGGAACGCGAGGACCTCGATCGCCTCCATGGTGCGGATCGCGAAGAACGAGTCAACGGTCGCCATGCTGCGGACCGATTGGATCACCGGATCCCCCGGCGCAACAGCGCCAGTCCTGACCTCCGGTGCCTCTTCTAAAGCAGCGATCGCACCGCTGATCGTGCGATCCGCCATCGCGCCCTCCTTCGCTCAGGCGCCGAAGGGAGGCGCACCGCTCGCGCAGTATCGTGCGGAGGGTGCCGAAGCCTTCTCTTCGGTACCGGCCCCGGGGCGATGGCACTCGCCGCCGGGGCGCTCTTGATGTCGATGGCCAACGTACCGCCGGTGACGGACGTCAGGCGTTCGCGACGAAGATCAGGTGGCAGTGCCGATTGTTGAAGACCTCCGCGTGGAGCCGGCGCGGTCGTCCGCCGCGATCGTGCAGCTCGACTCGGGCCGCCACCGGCTCCGACGAGCACCGCGCCGCTTCGACGGCGGCGGCGAGGTTCCCGCCGGGTACCTCGAGGCGTCCGAATCGGCGCAGGAAGCTCGATGACTCGACCGTGCGCCAGACCGGCAGCCGGCCGTCGCGCCCGGGCCAGCGGCCGGCGATCGCGAGCGCGACGGCGTCCCGCGAGCGTTGGACGTAGTGATGTGCGGCCGCCTGCCGGGACGCGGCGAACCGCTCCGCGAGAGCGAATGCGGTGACCAGCGACGCGTCGTGATCGCGTGCGGCAACGTCGAACGCCTCGGCCTGGAAGATCAGCTCCGCGGCGCCCAGGTTCGCCTCGGCTTCGAGCCCGCGCCCGAGGGGCCCGAACAGCTGCGCGCCGGTGTCCAGCCGGATCACCGCCCGATGCCACGGGCAGAGCAGATGCGTCAGCTCGTGCGCCTCGGTGAAGCGGCGGCGACCGGGCGTCTGCTTCGTGTCGACGAACAGGATCCGCTCGTCGAACCACATGGCGCCGAGAATCCGGTCGTCGACGGGCAGCCCCGCCAGGTCGAGCCGCCGCTCGACGCCGAGCGCCTGCTGCACGGCCTCGAGCGGCGTCGGGACGACCCCGAGCGCGCCGGCCCGGCGCAGGACGTCATCGCACAGCTCGGCGATCCTGGCCTGCGTGTACTCGGTCATCGCTGCTTGAGCTTCGCCATGTACCGGAGAGCCTCGAGCTGCTCCTCGGCGCTCAGGTCGTTCATGGCGCGGAACGCGATCGTGAGATTGTTGCCCGCGGCGAGCTCGTGGCCGGCAAGGCGCATCAGCGCTTCGAAGTCGAGCGAATACAGGCTCGCGAGGTCCCACAGCAGCGCGACCTCGGGCCTGGCGATCTTCCCCGTCTCGATCTGCGAGAGGTGCGCGTTCCGGATGCCGGTCGCCCGCTCCACGTCACGTAGCGACATCCCGGTGCGCCGGCGGGCTTCACGGAGGACATCAGGCAGCCGGCGCTCTGTCATGGCGGTCCATCGTGCCACCAGGTCCCGACCGATCCACTCCGTCCGATGCCGGCGCTAAGTTGATGAGCACATGCAGGCGGGCCGGGTGTGCAGGACGTTGGACGAGCGCGAGTTCTGGGCGCGCTTCGGCCGGGTGGAGCACGAGCGTCTCGAGTTCAAGGCCTCCGCGAACAACCTGCGCGAGGTGATCCCGGCGATGGCGATGACCCAGGGCGGCGACATCGTGCTCGGCGTCACCGACGACCGGCAGCTCGCGGGCTGCCGGCTCGACCAGCGGACGCTGGACGCCGTCATGCGGCGGGCCCAGGAGTGCGGCATCGAGGTCGAGCTCGAGGCGCTGATCGTCGGCCGGCAGCACCTGACCGTCGTGCGCGTGCCTCACGTGCCCGACCGCGTCGTGACCACTGCAGACGGCAGGCTCCTCCGCCGGATCGGAAGCGACAACGTGCCCCTGCGCGGCGAGCAGGTCAGCCGCTTTCTGCGCGGCCGGAGCCGGTTGGCCGGACGGGTTCTGGCGCAGCTCGGTTCCCGGCTCCGCAGCGTTGCGTCCCCGCACATGTAGAGGGTCAAAGTTGGTTCTGTTCGGCGCGTGATCGCCCCCATACCGTCGGCTTCGACCGGTGAGCGACGCCAACCAAAGGGGGCGGACATGGTCGGCAGGACGGTGATCGCGGCGATCCTGATCACGGGCGCGACGATGGCGCAGGCGCAGGCAGACGCGGCGGACCCGCGGCAGGGCATCGCGAACTCGCGGGCCGCCGGCATCCAGGTCGACCCCGCCGTCGAGGAGATGATGGCGCGGGCTCCGATCGGCTCGTGTGCGAACGATCCGTCGCGGGCCGAGTGCCCGCCGGCCCGGGCCATCGTCTACGCGGGCGACGGCACCGAGGAGGACGGCTGGACCTCATACGGGGACCCGGCGGACGTGGCGCGGACCAGCACCCTCTTCCCCCAGTGCGCCATCAAGGTCTCCGACAACCCGAACTCGCCGTACAAGGCCGCCGGGAAGGCGCAGATGAACGCCGCCAACCAGTGCTACGCGACCGTGACCAGGCACGAGCTGTACGGCTCGCTGTGGAAGTACTACAAGTCGCGCTGGTACCACATGAACACCACGTCCACTGCGGGTCTCGGGGCGACCACCATCCGCGTCCACACCACGTACCGCTGCACCGCCACTCCCCTGCGCGCCTGGCGTGCCCGCGGCGAGGGCTACGCCCTGCTGGCCGGCGTGTGGTACGTCGAGGCGCAGGAGAAGTACAACAACCTCTCCTGTGGCTAGTCACGAGCCAGACGCTTCACGCACGCTGCTCGTCGTCGGCGGTCCTGCCGGCCGGTCGTTCGCGGTCAGCCGGGCCGACGCCGGACGGCTGGTCGCCGAGGAGCTCCCCGACCGCCGCTACCTCGGCGACCTCAACGGCGATCTGATGCCCTTCGTGGTCACCATCGACGGCGCGCCGCGTGTGCTGTTCGCCGGTGCCACGATCGGGATGGCCGCGGACGGCGTCTCGATCTCGTCGCCCGGCGGTGACCAGCTCTGCCGCTCCAAGAACGACGTCTGGATGAGCGCCCCGGAGCCGTTCGCCGAGGGCATGGTCATCCACGCCAGATGGCTCGACGGTGACCGCGTGCTGTTCGAACGCTCGGCCACGCTGCACGCCGCGGCGCTCGAGCCCGTGTTCGGCCCGGGCTGGACCTTCTACGCGTGACACGTACTCGTCGACGCCCGGCAGGTGCTCGTAGCGCGCCCTCGGCCCGGCGGCGGTGATCTCGTGCAGCGCATCGACCAGCCGGTCGATGTCGTCGACCGTGGTGCCGAGGCCGATGCTGGCCCGGACGGCTCCCGGAAGGGCGGGACGCCGGCCCGCCCGCAGCTCGGCCGCGAGGCGGCCGACCTCGGCGTCGGGCACCCCGAGCAGCCGGGTCATCAGCAGGTGCGCGCAGAAGCAGCCGTGCCGGACCCCGATCGCGTGCTCGGCGCTCAAGATGGCCGCCAACAGCGGATGGCGGTAGCCCGCGAGCGTGAAGGTGGCGACACCGACGCGGTCGGCGTCGTCCGGCCAGAGGCTCAGGCGCCGCAGTCCGGGGACGTCCGCCAAGCCGCGCCACAGGAGCGCGGAGAGCACCCGCTCGTGCGCGGCGACGGCGTCCATGCCGAAGTCGAGCAGCGCCCGGCAGGCCGCCGCGAGCGCCACGGCTCCCACGACGTTCGGGGAGCCGGCCTCGTGCCGCTCCGGCGCGCATGCCCAGATGACGTCGTCCGGTGTGACCAGCTCGATCGCCCCGCCGCCCTGGAGCAGCGGCGCGCCTGCTTCCTCCAGCAGGCGGGCGTCGCCGACCAGCGCACCGGCCCCGAACGGCGCGTAGAGCTTGTGGCCCGAGAAGGCCAGGAAGTCGATGCCTGTCCCCGCCATGTCGATCGGACGGTGGGGCGCGAGCTGCGCGGCGTCGACGAACAGGCGTGCACCGTGCGCGTGGGCGAGCGCGGCCAGCTCGGCGACCGGCCACACCTCGCCGGTGACGTTGGAGGCGCCGGTGACCGCGACGAGGTCGGTCCGCGCGGCGCGCAACGCCCGTTCGCATTCCTCGAGCAGCTCGTCCGGCGACTCGGTGAACCCGAGCAGGCGCAGGTCGTGGCGCCGCCACGGGAGCATCGCGGAGTGGTGCTCGACCGCGCTCGACAGGACCCGGGTGCCCGCGGGCAGCGCCGCCGACAGGACGTTGACCGCCTCGGTCGTGTTGCGCACGAAGACGACGGCGTCCTCGGCACGGCCGCCGACGAAGTCGCAGACCGCGTGGCGCGCGTCCTCGTACGCGGCGGTCGACACCTGGGACTTCACCCCGCTCCCGCGGTGCACGCTGCTGTACCAGGGCAGGAACGCCTCGACGGCCTCCCACACGGCGGTCATCACCGGCGCGCTGGCGGCGTAGTCGAGGTTCGCGTAGCGGCGCGGGCGCCCGTCGACGCACGGCACCGTCGTGTCGGTGCCGACGAGCTGCGGGATCGCGGCCATGCTCAGCGGTCCGCGACGAGGACGCCGGAGCGCAGGCCTCGCGCCGGTCTCAGCTCGCGCGGGCGCCTCGGGGCGGACGCGAGGACGATGCCCGAGTAGCCCTGGGCCTCGTGCCCCTCCAGGTGGCGGACCTCGACGCGCGGATTGAAGCCTCGCTCCAGGACCCGCCGCAGATCGTGCTCGTCGACGTTCGCGCTCGGGAACCGCTTGTCGCCGACCAGGTACGAGCGGCAGCGCCGCAACGCCGACGTGATGAACAGCCCGTCGGGTGCGACCAGATCGACGATGTTCGCCATGAAGGTCTCCCACGTGGCGCGGTCGTCGGTGGCGGAGTCCGCGCAGTAGGCGCTGACGACCGTCGGGTAGCGGTCGAGCGGCACCGAGCGGCGCGCGTCGACCTGGAGCAGTCGCGTGACCTTGGAGCGCGTGAGCTCCTCGCGTCGCGCGACGTCGTCGTCGGTCGGAGCCGTCAGGCCCTCGCACTCGAGCGTGTAGCGCACGAACTCGCTCCAGTCGTGCGCGGCGGGGTCGCGCCTGAGCCAGCGCTCGATCTCCTCGAGGTTCGCGGGCAGGTAGTCGGCGAGGTGGATCTCCGCGGCCCTCGGCGCCGCGAGGAAGACGTGATGGAGCGTGGGCCCGGTGCCGAAGAACAGGACCGGCTCGAACGCCGGGGCCTCTTCCATCGCGTCGACGAAGAACGCGATCGTCTCCCGCTCGTCCGGCTCGACGACGCTGTAGTAGTCGCGCAGGTAGTCCTGCGGCACCCAGTCCGTGTCGAACGAGGCGGTGCGCGGGCGGCGCAGCACGCGCCGGGTCAGGCGCGCGAGGATGTACTCGTAGGCGGCCGCCCCGAGGTTCGCGCCCGCGAGGAAGAGCAGCGCGTCGTTGGACGAGACGCTGTCGGTCAGGACCGCTGCGCCGAACGCGCCGGCGTAGTACGGCGCCTCCTTGGCGAGCTCGGTGGCGACGTATCCAGCCCCCGCGGCGAGCGCCTGCGTACGCGGGCCCCGCCGCCGCGTGAGCTCGAATGCGGCCTTGGACAGCACGTTGGTGCTGGTCCCCGTCCGGCGCAGGAGCAGCCAGTTGGCGCGCAGGTTCGCGCGCAGGCCGAGGCCCCACAGCACGTAGGTCGCGGCGAGGAAGGCGAGCGCGAGCGAGTGGTCGATCCCGCTCAGTAGCTGGGACGCGACGAGCAGCACGCCGGCCGCCGTCGCCACGGCGTCGAGCGCGTAGGTCGACGCCGCGGTGGCCGCGACGGTGATGAGCCAGGCCGAGAACGGCCGTGGGGCGGCGACAGCAGATGCGCCGGAGGAGTCGTGCGGGCTGGTCACAGCGGCGAGAATGGGCGCGCGCGCTGTCACGGCGCTGTCATGACCCACTTCCGCATCCTCGGACCCGTCGAAGCGATCGGCCCCGACGGCCATGCGCTTCCGTGCCCGGGACGGCCGCTGCGGCTGCTCGCGATGCTGCTCGTCGAAGGCGCGCGCGTCGTGCCCGCCGACCTCGCCATCGAGGCGCTGTGGGGGGACGCGCTGCCCGACCATCCCGCGAATGCGCTCCAGCTCGTCGTCTCGCGCCTGCGCCGGGTGCTCGGCGAGGAGACGATCGTCTGGCGGGCCGACGGGTACGAGCTGCGGCTCGAGAGCTCCGACGCCGTCGACGCGCAGCGGTTCGAGCGCCTGACCTCCGAGGGGCGCGACGCGCTCGCTCGCGGTGACCACTCGGCGGCGAGCGGGCTGCTGGCCGACGCGCTCGGGCTGTGGCGTGGCCCGGCGCTGCAGGACGTCCGTTACGAGCAGTTCGCGATCGGCGAGGCCGAGCGCCTCGAGGAGCTGCGTCTCGTCTGCCTGGGCGCGCGGATCGATGCCGATCTCGCGCTCGGGCGCCACGCCGACCTGGTGGGCGAGCTGCAGGGCCTCGTGGCGGAGCACCCGCTGCGCGAGTCGCTGCGCGCGCAGCTCATGCTCGCGCTCTACCGCTGCGGCCGCCAGGCCGACGCGCTCGCGGCGTACGCCGAGGCACGCCGGACGCTCGCGGACGACCTCGGCCTCGACCCGTCGCCCGAGCTGCAGGCGCTCGAGCGCGACATCCTCCGCCACCGTGTCGGCCCGCCGACGGCGGCGCGGCCCGGGCGCCGCGAGGTCGTGTGCGTCGCGGCCGACGTGCGGGTGAGCGAACGCGGCACGCCGCTCGACCCCGAGGTGCTGCACGAGGTGATGCAGCAGTGCCACGCCGAGATGGAAGCGGTCGCGCACCGCCACGGCGGGCCGGCCCGGGAGATGCGCGGGAACGGCATGATCGCGGCGTTCGGCGCCCCCGTCGCGCATGAGGACGACGCCCTCCGCGCCGCCCATGCCGCGCTCGCGCTCCGCCGGCAGCTGGCCGAAATGGCCACAGCGCTCGCGCGTGATCGCGGCATCGACCTCACCGCCCGCGCCGGCATCACCGCGGGCACGGCGCTGATCGCGGACGCGTCGCGACCCGACCGGCTCCCGCTCGGGGACGTCATCGAGGCCGCGGCGCGGCTCGCGCGCGACGCGGCACCGGGCGAGATCGTGATCGACGCGCGCACGCAAGCGCTGCTCGGTGAGGCCGGGCGCACGCTTCCGTCCACGTCCGGGCGCTTCGTGCTGCGCGAGCTGGGCGCGCGAGCCACATCCGACTCGCCGCTCGTCGGCCGAGAGCGCGAGCTGCGCCTGTTGCACGAGGCCTTCGACCGCGCCGTGCAGGAGCGCACGCCGCAGCTGGTGACCGTGATCGGCGAGCCGGGCATCGGCAAGTCGCGGCTCGCCCGCGAGCTCGCCGCCCGCCTCCGCGGCCGGGCGACGGTACTCGAGGGACGCTGTCTCCCCTACGGGCAGGGGATCACCTACTGGCCGGTCCGCGAGATGGTCCTCCAGGCGGCGCAGGGACGGCCGCTCGAGACGCTCACCGCGGGCCTGCACGACGGCGCGGCCGCCGCGGCCTCGGTCGCCGGCACACTCGGCCTGGGCGAGGACGCTCCCGGCGAGGCGACGCCGTGGGGCTTCCGGCGCCTGTTCGCCGCGGTGGCCCGTGACGCGCCCCTGGTGCTCCGCTTCGAGGACGTCCACTGGGCTGAGCCGCCGCTGCTCGACCTCGTGGACGACCTCGCCGCGCGGCTCACCGACACGCCGGTGCTGCTGCTCGGCCTCGCCCGTCCCGAGCTCATCGCGGTCCGCCCGGCGTGGGGGTCGACGGCGGTTCGGCTCGGACCGCTCGGCGCCGACGACAGCCGCCGGCTGCTGGCCGGCCGCCGTGGACTCTCGGAGCCGCAGCGGACGGCGGTCGCCGAGCGCGGCGGCGGCAACCCGCTGTTCCTCGAGCAGCTCGCCGTGCACGTGGCCGAGCACGAGGGCGCGCCGGGTCTGCCGCCCGCCCTGCACGCGCTGCTGGCCGCGCGGCTCGACCTGCTCGCGCCGCGGGAGCGGTCGCTGCTCGACGCGGCGGCGATCGAAGGTGAGCGCTTCCACCTCGGCGGCGTGCTGGCCCTCGTCGAGGACGTCGACGGAGGCGGACGCGAGGCGGAGCCTGGACACGCTCGTCGACCGGGAGCTCCTGCGGCCGGCGCCGGGCGAGATCGCCGGCGAGCAGGCGTGGCACTTCCGGCACGCGCTGGTGCGGGACGCCGCCTACGCGTCGATGCCCAAGGCCACGCGGGCGCGAGGCCACGAGCGGCTCGCGAGCTGGCTCGCACGGATCGAGGACCGCGTCCCCGAGGCCGACGCCCATATCGGCGCGCACCTCGAGCGAGCCCACGACGCCGGTGTCGAGCTCGGGCGCGCGGCGCCGGAATTGCATGCGCTCGCCGCGCGGGCTGCGCAGCACCTCGCCGAGGCGGCGAGCTGGGCGCACCGCCGCGGCGACCTCCCGAGCGAGATCGCGTTCCTCTCTCGCGCCGTCAGGCTGCTCGCCGGCGACGACCGGATGCGAGCCGAGCTGCTGCCCGCGCTCGCGTGCGCGCTCGCCGAGGCAGGCAACCTGGATCGGGCGGCCGAGGTGGCGGACGCGGCGCTCGCCCTCGGCGAGCGGCTCGGCCTCGAGCGCGTCCGCTGCGTCGGCCGCCGTCGAGCGCGCGCGCCTCCGCGCCTTCCGGCAGCCCGATGTGGTGGACCCGGATGCGTCGCTGGCCGTGGCCCGCCGGGCGGCGGCCACGATGCGTCGCCTCGGCGACGATCTCGGGGTCGCCCGTGCCTACACCCTCTGGTGCGAGGCGCTGTGGCTCAAGGGAAGCCCGGGCGCCGGGTACCAGGAGGCCGCACGCGTGGTGCAGCACGGGCGCCGTGCCCGCAGCGGCTTCGAGATCGACACGGGCGCCGCCCTCATGGCGTGGGCGCTCGTCGTCAACGCGGTCCCCGTGTCCGAGGCGAGCCGACGGTGCGCCCGGTTGGAGCGTGAGGTCGCCGGGCGCTTCGCGGCGATGAGCGCACACGGGTTCGGGGCGGTGCTCGACGCCATGGCCGGGCGCTTCGAACGTGCGCGCGGCAAGCTCGCGACGGCGCGCAGCGGACTGGCCGAGCTCGGGCTCAAGCAGGCCTCCGTGTGGATGGCGGTGTACGACGCGCAGGCGGAGATGCTGGGCGGCGACGGCGCCGCCGCCGAGCAGGCGCTCGACGACGCGGAGCAGACCGCCGTGGAGATCGGCGACCAATGGTTCGTGTCGACGATCCTCGTCGACCGCGCGCACGCGATCCTCGCGCAGGACCGCCTAGAGGCGGCGGCCGAGGCCGTCGCGCGTATCGAGGACGTCCCGGCCCACAGCGACATGGAATGGCTCGTCAAGCGGCATACCGCACGGGGGAAGCTGGCCGCGCGCGAGGGCGACGCCGATCGCGCGCTGCACGAGGCGCGGCGAGCCACCGCGCTCGCCGATGCGACCGAGATGTTCACGTTCCGCGCCGACGCGCACGGCGACCTGGCCGAGGTTGCCGCGCGCTGCGGCCGGCACGCGGAGGCGCGCAGCGCCACGACCGCCGCTCTGGCGCTGTACGACGCGAAGGAGAACGTGGCCTCAGCGGCCCGGCTGCGCGCTCGCGCAGCCGACGGGTGGGGCGAATAGACTCGCGCCGAGGCCATGACCGCTCCGCCGTTCACCAGGGCGGGCCTGGGCCGCCCCTTCGACGCGACGCAGACGCGATCGCCGCGGTACGTGCTCGCGATCGGCGCCGTCGCCCTCGCCTACTACCTCGCCGGGCGGCTCGGGCTGGAGCTCGCGTATCTCGACGGCGCGGTCGCGGCTCTGTGGCCGCCGGCCGGCCTGGGCCTCGCCGTCCTGGTCCTGTACGGGCCGTGGATGGTGCCGGGCATCGTGATCGGCGACCTCTTCCTCGGTGACTACTCGACGCCGCTCGGGACCGTGCTGGCGCAGACCGTCGGGAACACCGTGGCGCTCGTCGTCACCGCCGCGCTGCTGCGCCGGCTGACCCACGGGCGCACCGGGCTCGACCGGGTGGCCGACGTGCTCGCGTTCATCGCGTGCGCGCTCATCGCCGCGCTCATCAGCGCCGCCTTCGGCCCCATGGCGCTGCGCCTCGGCGGCGTGATCCCGACGAACGAGCTCGGCGAGGTGTTCCGCACATGGACGCTCGGCGATGCGGCCGGTGCGCTCGTCGTCGCCCCGGTGTTGCTCACGTGGGCGACGGGCAGCGCGCGCGGCATGCGCCGGTACGAGCTCGTCGAGGCCGGCGTGCTGCTCGTCGTGCTCGTCCTCCTCGCCGAACTGCCGCCCCAGCGCGACGTGCCCTACGTCGTGTTCCCGGCGCTGCTGTGGGCGGCGCTGCGCTTCGGGCCTCGTGGTGCCGCCACGGCGACGCTGATCGTGTGCTCGATCACGGTCTGGAACACGGCGCAGAACACCGGGCCGTTCGTGCGCGACTCGCTGACCGACAGCCTGCTCTCGACGCAGCTGTTCATCGCGACCGCCGCGATCACGTCGCTCCTCCTGGCGGCGGTGACCGCCGAGCGCATCCGCACGGCACGCGCGCTTTCGGCGACGGAAGCGGCGCAGCATGCGCTGGCCGACGAGCAGGCGGCGCTCCGCCGCGTCGCCGCGCTCGTGGCGGGCAACGCGCCGCCGAGCCGGGTGTTCGAGCAGGTCACCGAGGAGGTCGGGCGGCTGCTCGAGATGCCGGGCGCCAACGTCATGCACTACGACGGCGTGCGCCGAGCCACCGTCGTGGGCGCCTGGAGCGAGGTCGGGCCGCCGCGGTTCGCCGTCGGCGCATACCTCGACGTGGACGGTGACACCGTCGTCGCCCGCGTCGTGCGCACCGGGAAGGCCGCGCGCGTCGACTACGAGCAGGCGACCGGCACACTCGCGGAGACGGTCCGCAGCGCCGGCTACCGCTCCGCGGTCGCGGCACCGGTCATCGTCGGCGGCCGGACCTGGGGCGTGTTGGCCGCGGCGAGCGACTCGGAGGATCCGCCTCCGGAGGGCATCGAGCAGCGCCTCAACGACTTCGCGGACCTCGTGGCCCAGGCGCTCGCCAACGCCGACGCCTACGAGAAGCTCGCGGATTCGCGTGCGCGGCTCGTGGAGGTCGGCGACGCCGAGCGGCGGCGCCTCGAGCGCAACCTGCACGACGGCGCGCAGCAGCGCCTCGTCTCGGTGGCGCTCGGCCTCGGCATGGTGTCCTCCAGGCTCGAGAGCGACCCGGCCGCGGCGCGGGAGCTGCTGGCCAACGCGCAGGCGGAGCTCACGCGCGGGCTGGACGAGCTGCGAGAGCTGGCGCGCGGCATCCACCCGGCCGTCCTCACCGAGCGCGGCCTGGGCCCCGCGCTCGATGCCCTCGCGGCGCGCGCCCCCGTCCCGGTGGAGCTCACGGCGATGCCCGACGAGCGCCTCGCGCCACCGGTCGAGGCGGCGATGTACTACGTCGTGGCCGAGTCGATCACGAACGTGGCCAAGTACGCGCACGCGGCGGGCGTGACGGTCAGCGTCGATCGCGCGAACGGCGCGGCCACCGTCGTGGTGGCCGACGACGGCGTCGGCGGCGCCGATCCCGCGGGCGGCTCGGGGCTGCGCGGACTCGCGGCGCGGGTCGAGGCGCTGAACGGCCGGCTCGACGTCGAGAGCCCACGGGGCGGCGGGACGCGCGTCACGGCCGAGATCCCCGTCCTCTGAGCCGAGGGGGTCTATGCTCCGTGAGGACGCGTAGCGTCCTGCCGCCGCCGGGTTCTGGAGCTTCTCCCCGACGCGGCCCGTCCCGAAGAGCTCGACGGAGGGCCGATCATGTCGACCACCGGGAACGCGGCGAACGAGCTGAAGCGCCTCGAGGCGGAGGCGCAGTACCACCGCGACCGCCTCGCCCTCTACCGGGCCCGCTCCCTGAGCTCGCATCCGACGAGCCCCGGCCGCCTCCGTGAGCTGGAGCGAATCTCCGCAGGTGCCGACGACCGGGTGCGCCAGGCCCGGGGCCGCTAGGCCCGGCATGGCTCATTTCAAATGCACGACCTGCATCGCCCGCGTGTGGCGCGACGGCAGCGCCGCCGACCACGCGGGCGACCTCTGCCCGGGCTGCGGTGGGCCGCTGGAGCCGGTTGAGCGCGCCGCGGATCTGCTCGGACTCCGGGCGCTCAGGACCCGGCCGCACCAGTCGATCGCCGAAGAGGTTCGTGAGCGGATCGCGCGCAATGACGCGGCCCGTGTCGCACGCCTCGCGGCGAGGCCCTGGGACGAGCGCTCACACGATTAGAACCGCTCGCGGAGCCGGTGCTTGAGGAGCTTGCCGGCGCCCGACTTCGGGAGCGGCTCCGTCGTGAGGTCGATCGACCGCGGGATCTTGAAGCCTGCGATCGCGCCCCGGCAGTGCGCGACGAGCTCGTCCGCGCTCACCGCGCCGTCGTCCTCGACCACGACGACCGCGTGGACCGCCTCACCCCAGCGCTCGTGCGGGATGCCGAACACGGCGACCTCGAGCACCGCGGGGTGCTCGGCCAGGACGGCCTCGACCTCCACCGAGTACACGTTCTCGCCGCCCGAGATGATCATGTCCTTCAGGCGGTCGACGAGGAACAGGTAGCCGTCGGCGTCCGCGTAGGCCGCGTCCCCGGAGCGGTACCAGCCGTCGACCGTCGCGGCCGCGGTCGCCTCGGGCTGCTGCCAGTAGCCGAGCATGACGTTCGGCCCGCGGACCCAGATCTCGCCGACCGCGCCGACGGGCACCGGACGACCGGACTCGGGGTCCCGGAGCTCGGCCTCGACGCCGACGACCGGCGCGCCCACCGACGCCAGTCGGGCGCCGTCCGGCCGGCGGTGGTCCGCGGGCGTGCACGTCGTCACGGTGGGCGCGGCCTCGGTCATGCCGTAGAACTGCGCCACGTCGCAGTCCGGGAAGCGGTCGAGCACGCGGCGCTGGAGCTCCGGCGTGATCGGCGAGGCGGCGTACTGGATGTGGCGCAGCGAGGAGAGGTCCGCCGGGTGGTCGGCCTCGTGCTGCAGGAGCATCGCGAGCATCGTCGGCACGAGCACGACGTGCGTGATCGCGTGCTCGTCGATCGCGCGGCAGACCTGCGCCGCGTCGAACCGCGGGAGCACGACGTGCCGCGCGCCCACCCAGGTGGCCGCCAGGACGTTCGCGGTGCCGGCGACGTGGAACATCGGGCACACGTGCAGCCAGCGGTCGTCGGCGCTGTGGCCGGTGGTGATGAGGTTGTGCCGGGCGTTGGCCAGCAGGTTGCCGTGGCTGAGCATCACGCCCTTGGGCCGGCCGGTGGTGCCGCCGGTGTACGAGATGGCGGCCAGCGAATCCGGGCCGAGGGACGGCGCGACCACACCGGAGCCCGCCACCAGCGCCTCGTACTCCTCGCCCACCATGACGAGACGCGGCACCCCCGCCCGCCGCGCGACCGCCTCGGCCACCACCCGGTTCGCGTCGTCGGCGATCAGGACCGAGAGGCCGGCGTCCTCGGCCAGCACGCACAGCTCGCCCTCGGCCAGCCGCGTGTTGAGCGAGACGACGACCCGGCCGGCCGCCGGCACGCCCAGGACGCATTCGAGGTGCGCGAGCGAGTTGGCCGCCAGGACGCCGACGCGGCCGCCTTCGGGCACGTCCAGCGCCGCACCCAGCGCGCCGATCCGCCGTTCCAGCTCCCGATAGGTGACCTGCATACCCGACGCGACGTCCACGACCGCGGCCGCGTCGCCGAACAGCCGCGCGGCGCGTCGCACGGGCCAGCCGAGGTTCTCGCTCACCGCGAGGACCGTACCGTCACGCCGAGTCGCGGCGGCGCGCCTCTTGCTCGCGGTCGCGCTCGCTGAGCAGGCCGAGCCGGATGAACAGGTTCGCCAGCACCACGAGGAACGCGACGCCGATGAGCACGATCCCCGCCCCGCGCGCGCTGTCGCCGCCGACGATCACGAGGACGACGCCGGTGACGGCGATCACGGCCGGGAGCACGTAGCGCACGAACACGAGGCCCATGTCAGGTATCTACCCGCCGCGGCGCTCCCAGAGCAGCCTCTGCTCTGCGAGCGTGAGCAGTCGCCAGCGGTCGTCCTCGGGCTCCCACACGTACACGTGAACGTCCACCATGCTGCGGACGTCGTGCAGCGCGCCCAGCGCCTCGCGCGCGCCCACGTCATCGGCCAGCACCGCCCGCGTCGCGACGTCGATGACGCGGAACCGGCGCGGCTCGCGCGGCGCCGGCTTCGCCTCGGGTGCCTTGCGCTTCGGCGCTGCGAGCCGCGGCTCGTCGCGCCGCGGCTTCTTGAGCACGGTGTCGAGCGGGACCATCTCGGCCCCCGTGCCCTTCGTCTCCGTGTCCAGAACCCAGATCCGTGCCATCGCTTACCTGACGTTAGCGCCCGCTAGAATCTTAGTCGTAGTGACTGAGATTTTCGAGCCAGAGGATGTTGGAAATGCCAGTTGAGCCCTTCTCCGCAGGGCGCCAGCTCTGCTCCGCCTGTGGGCAGCGGCCGGCTTCCGTGAGACTTCAGTATGAGAACGCCGGCACGCGCGGCGAGGTCGCCGTGTGCGACCAGTGCGCGATGCGCTTTGCGCAGTCCCGCGGGATCCCCGCGGCGCAGCCCGATACCGCCTCCAAGAGCGGCACGCCCGCCCTGGACGACTTCGGTCGCGACCTGACCGCCGAGGCCCAGGCCGGCCGGATCGACCCGGTCGTCGGGCGCGCCACCGAGATCGAGCAGACGATCGAGACCCTCGCCCGCCGGCGCAAGAACAACGTCGTGCTGATCGGCGAGGCCGGCGTCGGCAAGACCGCGATCGCGGAGGGCCTGGCCCTGCGCATCGCCGACGGCGACGTCGACGACAGCCTGGCCGGCTGCCGCGTGGTCGCGCTCGACCTCGGCGGCATGATCGCCGGCGCGCAGTTCCGCGGCCAGTTCGAGCAGCGGCTCAAGGCCGCGCTCGAGGAGGTCGTGGCCGCCGAGGGCAAGATCGTGCTGTTCCTCGACGAGCTGCACACGGTCCTCGGAGCCGGCAACGCCGAGGGCGCGATGGACGCGGCGAACATGCTCAAGCCGATGCTGGCGCGCGGCGAGCTGCGCGTGATCGGCGCCACCACGCTGTCCGAGTACCGCAAGATCGAGCGCGACTCGGCGCTGGCGCGCCGGTTCTCGCCGGTCATGGTCGAGGAGCCGTCGGTCGAGGAGACCGTCGAGATCCTGCGCGGCCTGCGCGAGCGCTACGAGTTCCACCACGACGCCCGTATCACCGACGAGGCGCTGCTGGCCGCGGCGCGGCTGTCGGACCGCTACATCAGCGAGTACCAGCTGCCGGACAAGGCGATCGACCTGATCGACCAGGCGGCCGCGAAGGTGCGCCTGCGCGGCGGCGGCGACACGGAGGCCGACCGGCTGCGGCGCGAGCTGCAGCACCTGTCCGACGAGAAGGCCGCCGCGGTGCGCGACGAGGCGTACGAGGACGCGGCCGAGCTCAAGGCCCGTGCCGAGGCGGTCGAGGAGCGGCTCCAGGCGCTGGACGAGCCCGTTGCGGCCGGCGAGCGCGTGGTCGGTGAGTCCGACGTGGCCGCGGTCATCGCGGGCCGCACCGGCATCCCGGTCGGCGAGCTCGTCGCCGGCGAGCTCGAGCGCCTGCACACGCTGGAGGAGGACCTCCATCGGCGCGTGGTCGGCCAGGACAAGGCGGTCGGCATCGTGTCCGACACCGTGCGGCGCGCCCGCGTCGGCCTGGCCGGCGGCGACCAGCCGCTGGGGACGTTCCTGTTCCTCGGCCCGACCGGCGTCGGCAAGACCGAGCTGGTCAAGGCGCTGGCCGAGCGGCTGTTCGGCACCGAGAAGTCGCTCGTCCGGATCGACATGTCCGAGTTCCGCGCGCCGCACACGGTGGCGCGGCTGATCGGCTCGCCGCCCGGCTACGTCGGGTACGGCGAGGGCGGCCAGCTGACGGAGCCGGTGCGCCGCCGTCCGTACTCGGTGGTGCTGCTCGACGAGATCGAGAAGGCGCACCCGGAGGTCTGGAACGTGCTCCTGCAGGTCATGGACGACGGCCGGCTGACCGACGGCGAGGGCCGCACCGTGGACTTCACGAACACGGTGCTGGTGATGACCTCGAACCTCGGCGCCAGCCACGCCCGGCGCGGCATCGGCTTCACGGCCGCCGAGCCGGCGGCCGCTGAGGACCGCATGCGGTCCGCGGCCAAGGAGGCGTTCCTGCCGGAGTTCCTCAACCGCATCGACGAGACGGTCACGTTCCACCCGCTCACCCCCGAGCACGTGGAGCGGATCACGGCCGCGATCGTCGACCGCGTGGCCGAGCGCCTGCGCGCCGAGCGCGGGATCGAGCTGACGGTCGACCCGGAGCTCGTCACGCAGCTCGCGCGCGAGGGGTTCGACGACGAGTTCGGCGCCCGCCCGCTGCAGCGCCACGTGCGCCGCACGCTCGAGCGCGAGCTCACGTCGGCGATCGTGCGCGGCGACCTGCCGGACGGATCGGCGGTCAACGCGACCGGCGGCGAGGACGGCATCGAGCTCAAGGTGGTACAGGCGGCGGCGCAGCCCGTCGCCGCCTGACCGCGGCGGTAGCCTTGCGGGCATGCCCAACTGGCCTGAGAACCCAGACGATCCTGTCGACCCCGCGCTCGCGCCGCTGATCGAGGCCGGCGAGGGCGAAGCCGAGGGCTTCGAGCTCGCGGAGGCCGACCTCATCGAGAACGCCTCGCACGGCGACGAGCACGGGACCGACCCCATCTGGCACGACGCCGCCGGCTTCGCCGAGGAGGAGATCCCCGGGCTCGACGACGACCGCTACGGGGCCGCCGACGACGAGGATCCCGAGACCTGATCCGTTGACGCCGCCGCCGCCGCTTAGCCGCGGCGGTAGCGGCCGTCCGGGTCGGCGCTGTACGGGAGTACATCGTCCGCGCGGAGCTGTGACGCCACCATGCGCGCGCTGTAGATCCCCCCGGCGCGGCTGAGGTGCAGGCCGTCGGCCATCCGGAGCGTGACCGGCTCGCCGTCGAGCAGCATCGAGCTGCGGAACACGTCGCCCGGCGTGAGCAGGCCGGCCACGTCCACCAGGCGCGTCCACGGCGCGAGCCCGGCCGCCGCGCGGCGCAGGCCCTCGTTCGCCGCCCGCAGCGCCGCGGTCTTGTCCGCGGCGCGCGCCGCCGGCAGCGTCAGCCAGTACACCTGCGCGGCGCCGCCGCGCATGTACGTCTGCATGACCGCGCGAGCGCGTGCCGCGTACTCGGCGACCCACTTCGGGCCGCAGCACTCGATCGCGCCGAACGGCCACCCCTCGCTGCCGCCCAGGAACAGCACGACGACGTCCGCGGGCGCCTGCGCCACGTCGGCCCGTGCCTGCGCGCGCCAGTCGAGCACGAAGTCGTCCGAGATGCCGGCGCCGAAGTGGATCTCGGGGACCACGTGCACGTCCCGCCCCTCGAGCTGCTTGGTGAGGTGGCGGGCGACGCGGACCATCATCGAGTCGCCGGCCGCGAGCACGGTCAGCCGGCGGCCGAGCGGGCGGACGGTCAGCGGCCTGCGGATCCGCACGCCGTCCCCGCGCACGGTCATGCGCCAGCGGCCCGACCCGCGGCGCCGTGAACGCGGCCGAGCCCGGGACCGGCGTCCGCCGGCAGCCTGCGACGCCCGCCGGCGACGAGATGCAGACCCGGACCTCGCCGCGCCCGCGCAGATCAACCCGGAGCGGCTCGCCGGCGTGCGGCGCGCGCGGCGTCACGCTCACGCGGACACGCGCCTCCGCCGCCCCGGGCCAGGCGAGTACGGCGGCGATCGCCAGCCACCTCAGCCTCCCGGCCAGGCGTCCCGGATCGCCGCCACGTGGCGGTGATCGGTGCCGCAGCATCCCCCGACGACGTTGAGCCTGGGCAGCCCCGCCCGGAGCGCCGCGTAGCGCGCACCGAGATCCTCCGGATCGCCTTCGTCGAGCTCCGTCGCCTCGTCGAGCTCGGCGTGACTGCGGGTCGAAGCATTGGCGCGCAGGCCGCGGATCCGCTCGGTCCACGCGCCGCCGTCGCCGAGCACGTCCTCGAAGTGCGTCGGATGCGCGCAGTTGATCATGAAGTAGGCGGGCGGCGTGTCGGCGTCGACCTGCTCGATCGCGTCCGCCAGCGTCTGGCCGCTGGGCAGCCGCCCGTCGGTCTCGACCGTGAACGAGATCGCCGCGGGGATGCCGCCCTCGGCCGCCGCCCGGGCGACGCCGGTCGCCTCCTCGGCGTACGTCATCGTGATCGCCGTGACCATGTCCGCCGCGGTGTCGGCGAACGTGCCGATCTGCGTCCGGTGGTACTCGTGCGCGGCGTTGGCCGACAGCATCTCGGCCGGGTTGTAGCCGTCGTCGCTCGGCCCGACGCAGCCGCTGATGACGACCGGCGCGCCGTCGGCGTACTCGTCCCGCAGCTCCTCCATCAGCGCGATCGCCTTGCGGTTGAGCTGGTCGAGCTCCGCCTCCGAGTAGCCGAGCTCGGCCGCCCAGCGCGGGCTCGCCCGCCAGGTCGGGCTCTCGAGCACGAAGCCGACCTCGCGGTCGCGCGCCAGCGCGGCGTACGGCTCGTAGTAGCGGCGCAGCGCCGCCATGCCCTCGTCGTCCTTGAGCAGGTCGAACGCGGCGAACTGGGGCAGGTCGAGGCCCTCGTGGAAGATCAGGACGGTCTCGATGCCGCCGTCGGTGAGGAAGAAGCCGCCGTCCAGCTGGGGCAGGCGATCCCGGTGCCGCATGGGCGGAGTCTACGCGCCTCATGGCGGTCTCATCCAGGCGTCCTAGCGTCCGCTCCGACGACCAAGGGACGGAGGAAGAGATGCAGTCTCGACGCTGGATCGGCCCGCTCGCCGGACTCATCACCATCGGACTCCTTCCTGCGCCGAGCGACGCGGCCGGGGCCTGTGAGCCGAGCGTCGCCACCCCTATCCCGCAGGCGACGCCGGCCCGTCTCGCCGCCGCCGGGCTGGGCCGGCTGCCGCTGGCGCCTGACGTAATGCGCGTCGACCTCGTCGCGCCGCCGTTCTCCAACCCGACGAGCGTGACGAACCCGCTCTTCCCGATCAGCGAGCTGCGCTCCGCGATCCTCAATGGCCGCGTCGACGGCAGGCCGCTGAAGATCGAGACGACGCTGTTGCCCGAGACGCGCGTCGAGGAATGGGCGCCGGGCCAGTGCGTGCGCACGCTCGTATCGCAGTTCGTCGCCTACGTCGACGGGCGGATCGAGGAGGTCGCGCTCGACCGCTACGCGCAGGCTGACGACGGGTCGGTCTGGTACTTCGGTGAGGACGTCTTCAACTACCGCGACGGCGTCGTCGCCGACACCGAGGGCACGTGGCTGGCCGGCCCGGACGGCCCCGCCGCGATGATCATGCCAGCGCACCCGCGGGTGGGCGACGTGCACCGCAGCGAGAACGTGCCCGGGCTCGTCTTTGAGGAGGTCACGATCAAGGCAGTCGGCGAGACGTTGCGTGGCCCGCGCGGGCCGGTCCACGGCGCAATCGTCGGGAGCGAGCTCCACGACGACGGCAAGCGCGAGGACAAGGTCTTCGCCCCCGGCTACGGCGAGTTCCGCTCGGCCGCCGGCGGCGACCTCGAGGCGCTCGCGGTCGCGGTGCCGGCCGACGCTCAGGGCGGCGCGCCTCCGCGCTGGCTCACGCGGCTGCGCGCGGCTGCCATCACCGAGTTCCGCAAGGCGCGGGCCGGTCGGCGGCGCGCCGCGGGGCGCGCAGTCGATCGCGCCCGCCGCGCGTGGCGGGCGCGCGGGCCGGTCCCGCCGCGCCTCGTCGGGCCTATGGATCGCGCGCTCGCCGGGGCCGCCACGGCGCAGGCGGCACTCGGCACTGCGCAGGCCGCGCTCGACATCGAGCTCCTCCACCGCCCGCCCGCTGCCGTCGACCGGGCCCGGCTCGGGCTGTGGGCGCGCCGGGTGATCACCGACGCCCGGGCCGGGAACGTGCACGGGGTCGGCGGGGACGTCGCCACGCTCGGCTGGATCCGCGACCGGCTGGCCGCGGCGCTCGACGAGGTGACCCTCACGCGCATCGACGCCGCGATCAACGACCTCGTTGCCGCCGTCGCGGACCGAGACCTGCGCGCGGCCGCCCGTGGAGCCAGGGCCCTTCTCTAACTCAGGCCAGCCCCCGCTCGCGGGCCCAGAGCGCCGCCTGCGTGCGGTCGGTGACGCCGATGCGCTCGAAGATGCGGGTCAGGTGGCCCTTCACGGTGCGCTCGCTGATCGCCAGCCGGCGCGCGATCAGCTTGTTCGGCAGGCCCTGGGCGAGCAGCGCCAGCACCTCCTCCTCGCGGTCGGTGAGCTCGGGGCCGGTGGAGGTCGCGCGGGCCAGCAGCTCGCGCGCGGCGCGCGGGTCGAGCGGCGACTGGCCGCGGCGCCGCGGCATGGATCGCCCGCGCGAGCTCGTCCGGCTCGACGTCCTTGAGCAGGTAGCCGACCGCGCCGGCGTCGAGCGCGGCGAGGATGCGCTCGCGGTCGGAGAACGATGTGAGGACGACGACCGCGGTGCCGGGTCGCCGGGCAAGGAGCTCGCGGGTCGTCTGGATGCCGTCCTTGCCCGGCATCTCGAGGTCCATGAGCACGACGTCGGGCTCGTGCTGGGCGGCCAGGCGGACCGCCTCCTCCCCGCTTCCGGCCGCGCCGACCAACGTGATGTCGTCGAGCGCGCCGAGCAGCTGCTCGAGCCCGGCGAGGGCGAGCGGATGGTCGTCCGCGGCGAGCACGCGGATCATCGGCTCGGCGCCTCCAGCTCCACGCTCGTGCCCCGCCCCGGCGCGCTCTCGACGGTGAGGCGGCCACCGGCGTCGGCGGCCAGGTCCTTGAGGATGACCAGGCCGCGGTGCCCGTCGGACCGGGCTGTCCCGGCGGCGAAGCCGGCACCGTCGTCGCGCACGGTCAGGTGGATGCGTCCGTCGTCGTCGCGCACCCGCACCGACACGTGGCGGGCCTGGGCGTGCTGGTGGGCGTTGCGCAGCGCCTCGCCGGCCACGCGGTAGACGAGCGCCTCGGTCTCGGGCGCCAGGTCGGCGGCCACGTCGACGTCGACCTCCACCCCGTCGCCTCGGAGCGGCGCGGCGACGTCGGCCACCGCGGCCTCGAGGCCGACGCGGCGCAGGTTCGGCGGGTGCAGCGTGACGAGCAGGCTGCGCATCTCGCGCACGGTGTCACGGGCGTCGGCGCCGCCCTCGCGCAGGGTGCCGGCCAGTGGCTCGTCCGCTCGGCGCGCGGCCGCGTCGAGCCGCCACCCGAGCCCCGCGATCGCCTGGACGGGGCCGCGGTGCAGCTCCTCGGCCAGGCGCCGCCGCTCGCGGTCGGACGACTCGACGAGGCGCACGAGCAGCCCCTCGCGCTCCTCCTCGCGCCGCTGCAGGCGCCGGGCCAGCCACCACGCCAGCGGCAGCTGCGCGAGCACGAGGACGAGCAGCGCGCCGCCGAACGCGGGGAGCAGCGCGAGCCACTGCCGCCGGCCGCTCTCGGCCACCGCCGAGTAGCGCAGGTATTCCTCGTAGAGCAGCCGCCGACCGGCTGGCGTGCGGATCGGGAGGTAGACCTCGAGCAGCTTGCCCTCACCGCGCTCGAAGATGTTCTCGGGCTCGGCCGCGTTGCTGATGTCGGCCGCGACCTCGCCGGTGCGGGCCGCCCGCTGCTGCGCCGGGTCGAGCGCGAAGCGACGGCCGATCAGCGCGGTCGCGTCGGAGTAGGCGATCCGGCCGTCGAGCGTCCACAGCTTCACGCGCACGACCGGGTTGCGCAGCACCCGCGTGCGCACCGCCCGATCGAGCCGCTCCAGCGCTTGCGGATTGCCACGCAGCAGCGAGTCGGTGAGGTCGGGCTCGACCGCGCTCAGCGCGGTCAGGCGAGTGAGCTGCCGGGCGTGACGCAGGGCCTCGTCGTCGGTGGTCCGGCGGATGGCGATGCCGGCCACGACGGCGACGACCGCGACAGCCGCGAGCCCGAGTGCGGCGAAGGCCGCCACCGTTGAGGGGATCGACCATGTACGCCGCACATCAATGATTGTGCCGAGGGGGTACCGCGACCAATGTCCACTTGTGGGCGGTACCTGATCGGCGGGACCGTGACGGCATGTCCAGACGCCTCTCATTCATCGCCGTCGCCCCGGTCGCCGTCGCACTTCTCGTCGCCGGCTGCGGCAGCTCGAACTCGAGTCAGAACGCCGCCGCCACGGCCACCCCCACCCCCCAGAGCGGCGGCGGTCAGCTCATCAAGCTGAGCGCCGACCCTGGCGGCCAGCTGCGCTTCAACACGTCGAACCTCACGGCCAAGCCCGGCAAGGTCACGCTCCGCATGACGAACCCGTCGTCGGCGGGCATGGACCACGGCATCGCCGTCGAGGGCAACGGGGTCGACAGCGACGGCCCGACGGTCGCCCCTGGCAACGTCTCGAGCGTCACCGTCACGCTCAAGAAGGGCACGTACACCTTCTACTGCCCGGTGCCGGGCCATCTGCAGGCCGGCATGAAGGGCACGCTCACGGTGAGCTGACGTGCCCGCCCTGATCGTCATCGGCGCCGCCGCGCTCTTGGTGGGCGCCGCGGTGCACGTCGCCCAGCTCGTCTCGATCTTCCACGCCGTGCCGTGGATCGGGCCGCTGTTCGCCGCCGACGCCGTCGCGTCCGCCGCCGTCGCGGTCGCGCTGCTGGTCACCCGCCGCCGCCTCGCCGCCGCGGCCGGCGCGCTCGTCAGCGCCGGCGCGCTGGCCGGTCTCGCGCTCTCGTCGACCGTGGGGCTGTTCGGCTGGCAGGAGAGCACGCTGCGTCCTGCCGTCGTGACCGCCATCGCCGCCGAGCTCGTGGCCGTCGCCGTCCTCGTACCGCTGGCGCTCCCCGCGCCGGCCGACCGCGGCGGCGTGCGGTGGCGGGCCACCGCGGCGGCCGGACTCCTCGCCGTCGCAGTGCTCCACGTCGCGGCCGCCGGCGAGGAGTGGGAGGACGCCCGCGGGGTGTTCTGGCTGTTCATGGCGCTTGCCGGTGCGTGCGGCGTGGTCGCCATGCGGCTCGCCCTCGGGCGCGACCGCCGCGCCCCGGCCGCGGTGCTCGCGCTCGCCGTCCTCCCGATCGTCGGCTACGTCGTGAGCCGCACCACCGGCCTGCCGGGCGCGACCGACGACATCGGCGACTGGGCGGACCCGCTCGGGATCGCTGCGCTCGCGGTCGAGGCCGCGCTGATCGTGGTCGCCGCCCGGCCCCGGCTTGCGCTCTCGCGCCGCACCGGTGAGATCGCCGGTGCGAGGACGGTGCGGGCGTCGTAGCGTCCCGGTCATGTCCAAACGAGTCCTCGTCGCCGGCGTGGGCGATGCGTCGAACCGTCGATCGCCGTCCGACGCGGTCGCCGCGGGCCTGGCCGCCGCTGCGACCGCGGGCATCCCGTCGACGGCGTGGACGCTGCTCGGCGGCGGTGACGTGCTCGAGGGAGCGCGGGCCGCCGGAGCGATCGTGCGTCCGGGCGAGACCCGCACACCGGTGCTGCTGGCGCTCGCGGTTCCCGTCCACCTCGGGCTGTCGCTCGGCTGGGCCGCGGCGATGGCCGCCGTGCTCCCGCACCGTGCCGAGCCCGCGTGGGGCGCCGCCGCCGGGCTCGCGATCGCGGCGCTCGACCTCGGCGTCGTCGGGCGCCGGCTCCCGGCCATCCGCGCGCTCCCGCAGGGGCGCCAGTGGGCCGACCACGTGGCCTTCGGCCTCACGGTCGGACTGGTGCTCAGGGCACGGCGCTGAGCTCCAGCCGCGCCAGCTGATCCCGAGCTTGCGTATCACCGCCGTGGCGAACGGCTCTAAGGAGCCATGTCCGCCGACCTCGCCCTCATCGCACAGGCGTTCCCGCCCGACGCCCGCTCACTCCCCCGCCGCCCCGTCTACCTCGGCGAGGGCCTGACGTTCGAGATCCAGTCGAGTGCCGCCGAGGCCATCGACGTGTCGCCCGCCGGCCTCGGCCTCGCCTTCACGCGGCCCGCGCTGCTGCCGCGCCCCGGCGCGCCCGTGACGGTCCGCTACACGGGTCCCGGCGCGTCGGGCGAGCCGGCGCAGGCCGTGGTCCGGCACGTCGGCGAGCTGCACACGGCGCGGCGGACGCTTCCACGCGTGGGCCTGGAGCTGCTCGAGGCGGAGGGCGGCCCACGCTTCGCGTGCCCCGATGCACTACCGGCGTTCGCGACCGCGCCGTGCCCGTGGTTCCCGGCCGAGCAGCTGCGCTTCCGCGTGCTCGACGCCGGCGCCGACGGCCTGACGCTGCGGACGGCCCAGGCGGTCCTGCCCGGCGCCGAGCTCGACCTCCGCCTGCACCTCCCGCTCGTCGGCGTCGAGCCCGCGCGGGTGCGATGGTCGTCGCCGCGCGACGTCCGCTGGGTCGACGCGCCGCCGAAGGCGCTCGCGCGCTACCTGCTGAGCGCGGACGAGACGCTCACGCCCCGGGCGCTGCGCGCGGCGGGGCTCCCGCTCGGCAACGCCGCCCATGCGTTCACGTACGACTTCGCGACCACAGCGGCGGACGTCGAGGAGGTCATCGCGCTGCGGCTCGTCGCGCACCAGGCCGAGGGGCACCTCGACGGGCAGACGATCGCCGACATGCGCTCGCCCTACGACGCGCACTCGCGGCACGTCACGTGCCGCTTCGGCGGGCGGATCGTCGGCTACGTGCGCGTGATCTTCGTCGACGCCGACCCGGCCCGGAGCCAGTACGTCTCGATGGGCGGACACGTGGTGCCGCAGTGGCTGTGGGACGCCGGCTTCGTGGAGGCCGGCGCCGGCGCCGTGCACCCGGACTTCCAGCGCGCCGGGCTGTACGGGCCGCTGATGGCGGAGGTGGACCGGGTCGCGGCCCAGGCCGGATGCCGCTACGTGCTCGGCGCCTGTCCCGACGAGCTCGTTCGCATGTACGGCGAGATGGGCTATGCGGTGATCGAGACGCGGACCGTCGAGCCCAAGCCGGGCTGGCGCTTCCGCTCGCACCTGCTCGTGCGCGACCTCGAGCACGCGCGATGAACCGCGACGTCACCTCGCTCCAGCCGCTGCTGCTCGCGGACGACGCTCCCGAAGCCCGGCGGCTCGCCGCGGACCCCGGCGTGGTCGTCGTGGACGAGCTGGCCGCGCAGCTCGACCAGCTCGCGCGCTGCCGCGCGCCGCGCAACGGCCACGTGCGGCCGGTCGAGGACGTCGAGTCCGCGTGGGCGTACTACCCGTGGCGCCGCACGCTCGTCCGTGTCCTCCCCGAGCGGCTCCACCGCGAGCTGCGGTTCGACCGCAACCGCTACGCGATCACCGCCGCCGAGCAGGAGCGGCTGACCGGGCTGCGCGTCGCCGTCGCCGGCCTGTCGGTGGGCCGCGCGATCGTGTCGGCGATGGCCCACGAGGGGATCGGCGGCGAGCTCCGGCTCGCCGACTTCGACGTCCTCGACCTCTCGAACCTCAACCGGATCGCCGGTGGCATCGCCGACGTCGGCATCAACAAGGTCGTGCTCGCCGCGCGCGAGGTCGCCGAGCTGGATCCCTACGTCCGCGTCGTCGCCTACCCCGACGGCGTCGACGAGACGACGATCGAGGCGTTCGTCGCGAACGCGGACGTGATCGTCGACGAGTGCGACGACCTGGAGATGAAGGTGCGGCTGCGCGAGCACGCACGCGCCGCCGGCATCCCGGTCGTGATGGCCACCAGCCACCGCGGGATGCTCGACGTCGAGCGCTTCGACCTCGAGCCCGCCCGTCCGGTCTTCCACGGGCTCCTCGGCGATGTCACCTCGGGCGAGCTCCGCGGCCTGACGACCAAGCAGAAGGTCCCGTACGTGATCCGCATCCTCGACCCGGCCGGCCTGTCCGACCGGGCCGCGGCCTCGCTCGTCGAGGTCAAGGAGACGGTGTCGACGTGGCCGCAGCTCGCGTCCGACGTCGCGCTCGGCGGTGCGATGGTCGCCAACGCCGTGCGGCGGATCGCGCTCGGGGAGCTGACCGCGTCGGGCCGCTTCCACGCCGATCTCGACGAGCTGACCGCGGACGGGCGACAGCTGGCGCCGCGGCCGCCGGCCGACCGCGTCGCGGCCCGACGGCCGGAGCCCATGCCGGCGGACGCCGACGACGTGCGCTTCGTCGTCGCCTGCGCATGCACGGCGCCGTCCGGCGGCAACATGCAGCCGTGGCGGTTCGAGGCCGACGGCAACGTCGTCCGCGCATGGGCCGACGGGACCCGATCGTCGCTGCTCGACTTCCGTGGGCGCGCCTCGGTGCTCGCGCTCGGCGCCGCGCTGGAGGCCGCCGCGATCGGCGCGCGTGCCCGCGGCCTCGACGCCGTGGCCGCGGTCCCGGCCGCCGGGCCGGTGTGGGAGCTCGCGCTGAACCCGTCGGGCCGGACTCGCGACGACCGCGCCGCCGCGATCCTGTGGGAACGCAGCTGCAACCGCCGCACCGATGCCTCGCCGCGGATCCCGCGGGACGCGCTCGTGCGGCTCGCCCGGCACGCCGGCGCGTCCGTCGTCCCCCACGACGCGCTCGTCCCGCTCGGCGCCGCGCTCGGCGCGCTCGACCGTGTCCGCTTCCTGTCGGAGCGCCTGCGCCGCGACATGCTCGGCGAGCTGCGCTTCGACGGCGGCTCGCGGGACGGGATCGACGTCGCCTCGCTCGAGCTCGACGCCACCGACCGCGCGGCGATGGACGTGCTCCGGACCGGCGCGGGAATGGACCTGCTCGCGGATCTCGACCGCGGCTGGGGTCTCGCCAACGCGTCGCGCGACGCGTTCGCCGGGTCGGGCGGCGCGCTCGTCCTGCAGGCCCCGAGCACCGGGCGTGCCGCCCTGGTCGAGGCGGGCCGCGGCCTGATGCGGCTGTGGCTCGAAGCGACGCGGCAGGGCATCGCCGTCCACCCGTGGGGCTCGCCGTTCCTGTTCCAGCCGCTGTTCGAGGCCGGCGAGTTGACGGACTGGGAGCGCTCGGCGCTGACCGATGCGGCCGCCGCGTTCGGCGCCGTCGTGCCGCTCGACCGCAAGCGGCCGGTCCTGCTCGTCCTGCGGCTGTCGCTGAGCGCGCCGCCGTCCACGCGCTCGCTCCGCCGCCCGCTCGACGACGTCCTGTCTCAGCGGATGCGCGCGCTCTCGGCGTCGTAGAGCACGTCCGGCGAGACCTGCGCCCCGGCGGGCTCGCCGAGCACGTCGACGGTGACGCGGGCGCCCGGCTCGAGGTCCGGCGGCACGCTGGCGAGCGCGACCATGCGGCCGACCGTGAAGCCGTAGGCGGCCGAGCGGACGCGGCCCACGACCTCACCGCCGACGCGCACCGCCTCGCCCCCATAGACGCACCGGTATGCGTCACCGTCGAGCACGACGGTCCGCACGCGGTGGCGCGGCGGCGCGAACGTGCGGCCCTTGTCCGCCACGCAGAAGCCGACGCCGCCC
This sequence comes from uncultured Solirubrobacteraceae bacterium, assembly GCA_963759375.1. Lineage (GTDB taxonomy): Bacteria > Actinomycetota > Thermoleophilia > Solirubrobacterales > Solirubrobacteraceae > DASSUW01. The sequence continues at coordinate 140,547 of CAVWYY010000008.1, forward strand.
TCGAACGGCGTGTCGGACGCGGTGAGGTCGGTGCCGAAGTAGCGGTAGCCCTTCTCGATCCGCAGCGACTCCAGCACGCGGTAGCCGCCCGGCCGGATCCCGTCCCCGGCGCCCGCCGCCATCAGGCGGTCCCACACCTGCACCGCCCACTCGGGCGCCACGTAGAGCTCGAAGCCGAGCTCGCCGACGAACGTGATCCGCTGGGCGAGCACCGCGGCGCCGCCGATCGCGATCTCGTGAGCGTGGCTGAACGGGATCGACAGGTCGTCGTCGGTGACCGTGCCGAGCACGTCGCGGGCGCGCGGCCCCCAGATGCCGATGACCGCGAGGTCGTCGCTGACGTCGCGGATCTCGACGCCCCCGTCGGCCTGGTGCTCGAGCCAGCCGCGGTCGGAGTCGACCGCGCCGGCGCCGGTGATCAGGCGGAAGCGGTCGTCCGCGAGGCGGGTGACCGTGAGGTCGGCGACGATGCCGCCCGCGTCGTCGACGAACTGCGTGTACGTGACGCGCCCGACGTCACGGTCCATGGCGGCGTCACAGACGCGCTCGAGGAGGTCGAGCGCGCCAGGGCCGGACACCTCGATCTTGCCGAACGACGTGAAGTCGAAGATGCCGACCCGCTCGCGGACGGCGCGGTGCTCGTCGGCCAGCCGGTCGAGGTACGGCGGCGCCGTCCAGCCGAACGCGCGCTGGTCCTCCCCCGCCCGCCGCCACGGCTCGCCGGGCTCGAAGTAGTCGGCCCGCTCCCAGCCGTTCTTGGCGCCGAACACCGCGCCGAGCTCCTCCAGGCGTCCGTGCAGCGGGCTCAGCCGCCGCCCCCGGCCGGCGCGGCTCGTGTCGAGCGGATAGCGCAGCCGGTAGTAGTAGCGGTAGACCTCGCGCGCGGTCTCCGACGCCACGACCGGATCGCGGTACACGCGCCCGAACCGCCACGCGCGGTACGGCACGACGTCGACCTCGGTCCGTCCGTCGGTCATCCACTCGGCGAGCGCCTTGCCGAGCCCCCCGGCGGCGCCGAACCCGTTGAGCGAAAGGCCCGCGGCGACCCAGAACCCGCGCACGCCCGGCAGCGGCCCCAGCAGCGGGTTGCCGTCCGGCGTCATCGCGTCCGGGTGGCAGAGCAGCCGCACGACCCCGGCGTCCTCGAGGTACGGGAACCGCCGGATCGCTCCCTCGAGCAGCGGCGCGAACCGGTCCATGTCCGACTCGACGGGGCTGGCGCCGTGATCCCACGGCACGCCGTCGGTCCACCGTGCCGGCGGGTCGGGCTCGTAGCCGCCGATGAGCAGCCCGCCGGCCTCCGCGCGCCCGTAGACCAGGTGGTCCGGGTCGCGGAAGCACGGCGCGTCGCGCGCGATCTCGTGGCCGGCCACGGCCTGCATCGCGACGTGCTGGTGGTCGACCGGCACGGACGGGACGAACGCGCCGACGAGCGCCGCCACCTGCGGCGCCCAGATGCCGGCCGCGTTGACCACGTGCTCGGTCTCGATCCGCCCGCCGTCGGTGAGCACCGCGCGCACCTCCCGCCGGTCGCCGAGCTCGATCCCGGTGACGCGCGTGCGCAGCCGGATCTCCACACCGAGCGCCCGCGCCGCGTCGGCCACCGCGTGGGTGGCGATGTGCGGGTCGACGTGCCCGTCGCCCGGCATCCACACGGCGCCGAGGATCGGCGCGCCGTCGGCCTCCGGCAGCCGCTCGAGCACCTCCTCGCGCGAGATCAGCTCAGCGTCGAGGCCGATGCCCGCAGCCACGCTGACGGCGCGCCGCAGGTCGACCAGACTGCGCTCGCTCGACGCGATACGCACGCTGCCGACCGGCTCGAACACCCCGAGCTCGCGGTACATCTCGACGCTGTAGCGCCGGAACCGCATCATCGTCGACGACGGGTTGAACTGGGTCACCAGGCCCGCGGCGTGGTGCGTCGACCCGCTCGTGAGCTCGCCCTTCTCGAGCAGCAGCACGTCCCGCCAGCCCGCCCTGGCCAGGTGGTAGGCGGCGCTGCACCCCGCGATCCCGCCGCCGATGACAATCACACTCGCTCGGTCCATTTCGTAGATGATCTCCCGCATGGCACTGACCGCGTCGCTCGATGAGGTGCTGGCGCTGATCCCGGAGGTGGCCGGAGCCCACTCGGTGGCCGAGCTCCCGGGCGGGTTGACCAACGCCAACTACAAGGTCACGACCGACGCGGGCGCCTACGTGGTGCGCCGCTGGAGCGACGACACCGGCCTGCTGGCGATCGATCGCGACAACGAGCACCACAACTCGGTGTGCGCGGCCGAGACCGGCGTGGGCGCGCCGGTGATCGCCTACCTCCCGGAGCACAACACGATGGCGTTCGAGTTCCTCGAGGGGCGCACGATGAGCCCCGAGGACCTGCGCGGGGGCGATCACATGGAGCGCGCCGCCGACGCCTGCCGTCGCCTGCATGCCGGGCGCCGCTTCCGGGACGACTTCAACATGTTCGAGACCCAGCCGCGCTACCTCGGCATCGTCCAGGAGCGCGGCTTCCGGCTGCCGGACCGCTACCTCGAGTTTGCCCCGCAGGCCGCGGCCATCCGCGAGGCGTTCACCGTGCGCGCGGAGCCCACCGTCCCGTGCAACAACGACCTGCTGGCCGAGAACTTCATCCTCGGCGCCGACGGCTTCCGCCTGATCGACTACGAGTACTCGGGCAACAACGACGCCTGCTTCGAGCTCGGCAACGTGTGGAGCGAGTCGAACCTCTCACTCGCCCAGCTCGAGGAGCTCGTCACCGCCTACTACGGGCGCCCGCTGCGGCACAAGGTCGCGCGCGCCCGGCTGTGGGGCCTGATGTCCAAGTACGGGTGGACGCTGTGGGCGTCGATCCAGGACGGGGTGTCGGACATCGACTTCGACTTCTGGACGTGGGGCATGGAGAAGTACGACCGCGCGGTGGCCGAGTTCGACTCGCCGGAGTTCGAGCAACTGCTCGACGAGGCGCGTCGCCCGGACTAACAACGCTAGGCGCCGGCGAGCTGCTCGACGAGCCGGGCGACGGCGGCCTCCACGGTCGTATCGCCCGGCTCGACGTCGAGGCGCTGCCCGACGCGGACCTCCCCGCCACGGGCGACCTCGGCGTACGCGCCGGCGCACCCCTGGCGCCCGAACGGCCCGAGGTCGAGCCGGTGCTGCTGCTACGACCGTGCGCAGGATGCGCGGGTCGGCCGGGAGCTCGTCGTGCGCGCGGGTGGGCACGACGCAACGCGGCGTCGGCAGCCCGACGGCGAGCTCGACGCCTGACGGCCCGCGCAGCCGGCCGCCGAGCAGCGCGTCCTCGGCGAAGCCGCCGGCCACCGCGCCGTCGTCGAGCACGAGGTTGGGTCGGAACCGCCGGACGTCCCAGTCGCAGTCCGGCGCGCTGGACCGCAGGCGCGCGAGCGTGCTCGTCGTGATCAGGTGGATCGGCGCGAGGTCGTGGTGCGCGCCGCTCTCGAGGCGCACCGGGCGCTCGAGCAGCTCGGACAGCGCGGCCGCGATCTCCGCCCCCTCGAGCACCGCGCCGTCGGGCAGCGTCACGCGCAGCTCGCCGTTCTCGCCGAGCGACGCGCGGCAGGCGCGGAGCCGCGGGTCGGTCGGCCCGCGCTTGTTGGCGATCCGCTCGCCGGTGCGCGCGTCGACCACGATCCAGCGCCGGTCGCCAGTGCAGCCGCCGGGCCCGATCTCGACGGCGTCGAGCAGCTCGCCGAGCATCGCCTTGACCGGATAGCGCCAGAGCGCGAGGACGCCCACGGCCCCCGACAATACGGGCGAACTATGATCGGCGGCATGGCGCCACCCGCCACGGGCTGCCCTGTCGCACACGACTTCGACCCGCTGGCGCCCGAGTTCCTCCGCGATCCGTTCGCGGTGCTCGCGACGCTGAGCGACGACGAGCCGGTGTTCTACGCGCCGTCGATCGACTACTACGTGGTGACGCGGCACGCGGACATCGACGCGGTGTTCCACGACAACGAGACGTTCTCGGCCGCCAATGCGCAGCTCCCGCTGGTGCCGCTCGCCCCCGAGGCCGGGCGCATCCTCCTGGCGGGCGGCCACAAGCCGCAGCCGTCGATGGTCAGCCTCGACGAGCCCGAGCACCGCAAGCTGCGCGGCCCGGCCGCCCGGGCGCTGACCCCGCGGCGCGTCGCCGCCATGGAGCCGACGATCCGCGCCACGCTCGACGAGCTGCTGGGCGCCATCGACCCGGCCGCGCCGTTCGACCTCGTGAGCACGCTGACGTTCCCGCTTCCGGCGACGGTGATCTTCTCGTTCATGGGCGTCCCGCCGGATGACTACGCGCAGCTGAAGGTGTGGGGCGGCCACCGGGCGACGCTCGCCTGGGGACGCCCGTCGCCGGACGAGCAGGTCGAGCACGCGACGAACATGGCCGCCTACCGGCGCTACCTGCGCGACCTCGTCGCGGCCAAGGCGATCGACCGCGCCGATGACTTCGCGAGCGCGCTGCTGGCGATCCACGACGAGGATCCCGACGCGCTCACGCAGGAGGACATCGCCTCGATCCTGTTCTCGCTGAGCTTCGCCGGCCACGAGACGACGAACTACCTGATCGGCAACGCCGCTCGGCGCCTGCTCGAGGACCCGGCGCGCTGGGCGGCCCTGGTCGCCGATCCGGCGCTGATCCCCGGGGCGGTCGATGAGACGCTGCGCTACGACCCGTCGGTGCCGGTCTGGCGCCGCGTGACGACGCGACCGGTCACGCTCGGCGGCGTCGACCTGCCCGAGGGCGCGAAGCTGTTCCTGTGGCTCGCCGCCGGCGGCCGGGATCCCGCAGTCTTCGACGACCCCGGCACGTTCGACATCGAGCGCGAGAACGCGCGGCGACATCTGGCGTTCGGCAAGGGCATCCACTTCTGCCTGGGGTCGGCGCTCGGCCGGCTCGAGGCGAAGCTCGCGCTCGAGGAGCTCACGCGCCGGTTCCCCGATCTGCGCCTGGTCGGCGGCCAGGAGCTCACGTTCCATCCCAACATCTCGTTCCGCGGACCGCAGCAGCTGTGGGTGACGACCGGAGAGGAGGCGGCATGGCAGGACAGTTCGAAGGCAGCGCCGTGATCGATCGCCCGATCGAGGAGGTGTTCGCGTTCCTCGCCGAGGGCACGAACGACCCGAAGTTCAGCCCGCGCGTGCAGGAGATCGCCAAGACCACCGACGGTCCGCCGGGCGTCGGCACGCGGTTCGCCAGCACCGTCAAGGACGCCGGCATGACGACCAAGCGCGAGTTCGAGATCACCGATTTCGCGCCGCCGACCAGGATCCGCTGGGCCGAGCGATCCAAGAACATCGTCACTGCACCCGAGGGCGGCTACGACCTCGCGCCCGAGGGAGCCGGGACGCGGGTGCGCGTCTTCAACACGCTCGAGGGCCACGGCATCGGCAAGCTGCTCGCGCCGCTCGCGCTGCGCTCGGCCCGCAAGGGTGCGGACGACTTTGCCAACGCCATCAAGCGAGCGGTCGAGGCGTCGTGAGCGGGCGGGTCGTGGCGATCACGCACATCCACGGCATCGCCGGGCGGCGCAGCGACCTGCGCGCGCTGATGGCGGACACCGAGGCGCGCACGGCCGCCGAGCCGGGCTGCCGGCTGTACCGCTTCGCGGCGACGCTCGACGACGCCGACGAGTACGTCCACGTGCAGGAGTGGGCCGACGAGCAGAGCTGGGTCGCCCACCAGCGCTCGCCGGCCTTCCGCGACTACCAGCGCGGGCTGTTCGACCTGCTCGCGCGGCCCTCCGAGATGACCGTCCATCGGGCCGCGGAGACGACCGTGCCGCAGCCGTCCGCCCTGCCCGACCCCCGCGGCGCCGACTGACCGGAGGTCACCACCACTGGCCCTCCTGGGCCTCGTCGGTCCCGTCGGTCGTGTCGAGCGCGTCGAGCGCCGCCATGTCCTCACCGGACAGCTCGAAGTCGAAGATCGCGGCGTTCTCCTCGATGCGCTCGCGGTGGGTGGACTTCGGTAGCACGATCAGGTCGCGCTCCAGGCACCAGCGCACGAGCACCTGCGCGGGCGTGCGGCCGACGCGCTCGGCGATCTGCGTCACGTCGGCGTCCGAGAGGTGCCGGCCGGTGCCGAGCGGGCTGTACGCCTCGAGCGCGATGTCGCGCTCCTCGCAGGCGTCGAGCAGCGCGCGCCGGAACTTGAACGGGCTGAACTGCACCTGGTTGACGACGGGCCGGGCCTCCGCGATGCCGAGCAGCTCGTCGATCTCGGCGACGTTGAAGTTGGAGACGCCGATCGACTTCGCGTAGCCGGCCTGCTGCGCGCGCTGCATGCCGTCCCACGCCCAGGTCGCGCCGCCCTGGGGCCAGTGGATGATGTAGAGGTCGACCTGGTCGACGCCCAGACGCTCGAGGCTGCGCTGCGCCTCGACCTCCGGGTCGTCCTTGACGGGATAGAACTTCGTCGTGATGAAGACCTCGTCGCGCGGGACGCCGCTGTCGCCGAGCGCGCGGCCGACGCTGCGCTCGTTGCCGTAGGCCTGCGCCGTGTCGATGTGGCGGTAGCCGAGCTCGAGCGCCCAGCGGACCGCGTTCTCGCACTCCGCACCGTCCTTCACCTGCCAGACGCCGAGCCCGAGCAGGGGGATCTCGTTACCGTCGGCGAGCGCACGCGCCCGTCCGTTCTGCGTGATCGCTGAAGCCATCCGGCCGAGGATAGATCAGGGCAGCGGCACGACCGCGTGCAGCGTGGTGCCCTGCCCGGCCGGGCTCGTGATCGTCAGCTCGCCGTCGAGCGCCGCGATGCGATCGCCGAGCCCGGCCAGGCCGATCCCGGACGCGGTGGCGGCGGCGCCGCCCCGGCCGTCGTCGCGCACATCGAGCGTCAGCCGGCCGGCGGAGGCGGTGACCGACACCGTGACCTGTGACGCGGCGGCGTGCTTGACCGCGTTGGTCAGGGCCTCGGACACGAAGAAGTAGACGCTCGCCTCGACCGGGCCGGGCAGCCGCTCCTCGAGCGCGTGCGTGACCGTCACCGGCACCGGGCTGCGCCCCGCCAGCGCCTCGACGGCGGCGACGAGCCCGCGATCGCTGAGGATCCCCGGGTGGATGCCGGCCGCGAGGTCGCGCAGCTCGGCGATGCCGGTCGTCGCCTGCTCGATCGCCGTCTGCCGGAGCTGCGCCGCACCGTCGGGGTCGCCGGCGATCTTGCGCTCGGCGAGCTGGAGCGTGAGCAGTGCGCTGACGAACTGCTGCTGCGCACCGTCGTGCAGGTCGCGCGTCAGGCGCGCGCGGGCCGCGTCGGCCGCCTCGATCACGCGCCGGCGCGCGGCGCGCAGCTCCTTCTCGCGCGCCTCGGCGACATCGCGCTCGCGACGGACGCGCTCGGCCTCGAGGTGCTCCTCGATGTCGGTGAACGCGGTCACCGCGCCGAGGCCGCCGGGCAGCTCGAAGGGCGCGGTCGAGTAGGCGATGCGCATGATCGAGCCGTCCTTGCGGACGAGCCAGCTCTCGTCGTCGGCGCCGGTCTCGCCCGCCCAGCGGGCGTTCGCGACTGGGCAGTCCTCCTCCGGGTACGGCGTCCCGTCGGGGTACTTGTAGTGCACGGTCTGATGCCCGGGGCTGCCGACCAGCTCGGACGGATCGTCGTAGCCGAGCGCCGTCGCGGCGGCGGGGTTGACGTAGTAGAAGCGGCCGCGGTGGTCGACGACCCACACCGGCTGGGCGACGGCGGCGAGGATCGCGTCGCGTCGTCTCAGGCCCGCCTCGGCCTCGCGCTGGGCGGTCACGTCCGTGAACGTCATGACGACGCCGCGCCCGTTCGGCAGCGCGATCGGGACGGCGGTGTATGACACCGGGAAGAAGCTGCCGTCGCGGCGGATGAACCAGTCCTCGCCGCTCACGGGCTCACCCGTCCGGCTGGGGCTGAGGATCGGGCACTCCGAGGCCGGGTAGGGCGTCCCGTCCGGGTGCTTGTAGTGCACGGTGTCGTGCCCGTGACGGCCTTGGAGCTCGGCCAGCTCGTAGCCGAACACGTCGAGGGCCGCCGGGTTGGCCAGGACCACGCGCCCACCGTGGTCGACCACCCAGACCGGCAGTGCAACGCAGTCGAGGACCGCCTGCAGCGAGGCGTCAATGGTCGTGCGCGAGTCCACCTGCGAGGCGCGGAGTCTATCGCTGCGCGCAGGGCATCTCGGCCGTGACGACGGTCCCATGGCCGGCCGGGCTCGCAACGCGCAGTCGACCGTCGAGCGCCTCGACGCGGTCCGCGAGACCGCGCAGGCCGGAGCCGAGCGAATCCTCGGCGCCGCCGACGCCGTCATCGGTGACCTCGATCACCGCCGAGCCGTCACGTCGCCAGGCGCGGATCGTCGCCTCCGATGCAGAGGCGTACTTCGTCACGTTCGTCAGCGCCTCGCAGGCCACGAAGTACGCCGCCAGCTCGACCTGCTTGGGGAGCGAGCCGCGAACGTCGTACGCCACCGTCGTCGGGATGCCCGAGCGCGTGGCCAGGGCGTTGAGCGCAGCCCCGAGGCCGTGCTCGAGGATCGCCGGATGCAGTCCGCGGGCCAGGTCGCGCAGCTCGTTGAGCGACAGCGCGAGCTCGTCGGCCGCGGTGTGCGCGAGCCCCACCGCCGTCTCCGGGTCGCTGAGGATCCGGCTCTCGATCAGGCGCAGCTGCAGCGCCACGCCGACGAGCCGCTGCTGAGCGCCGTCGTGCAGGTTGCGCTCCAGCCGCCTCCGCTCGGCATCGGCCGCCTCGACGATCCTCGCGCGCGACCCCTTCAGCTCGTCGAGCCGCGCTCGCAGCTCGACGTTGAGCCGCACGTTCTCGAGCGCGATCGTCGCCGCGCCCGCCACGGCCTCCAGCAGGTCCGGCGTATCGCGCAGCGACGGGTCGTGGCGCAACGCGGCGATCGCCTGCCCGTTGCGCCCGATGAACGTCGTCGCCCTCCTGCTGTCGTCGGCGCCCAGGTCGATCGGGCGACCGTCGAGGTCGGCGTAGGTGCCGAACTCGGGCAGCCAATAGGCCAGCTCGAGGGATGGGTCCCCGAGCGCGCGAGCGATCGCGTCGCGCATCTCTCCCTGCTCGGGCATCTGCCCCAGGCGGGTCACCAGCTCGCTCACCGTGTCGCCGCGCGTGAGCCGACCGCGCGCCAGCGAGACGAGGAACGCGTAGGGCAGCGGGAGGATCGCGACCTGCGTCGCGTAGTACCCGAGCTCAGCAACGGTGGCGTGCCCCGACAGCTCCGCGACGATTCCGACCTCGAGCAGCACGAGCACCGATGCGCCGGCCAGCGAGACGGGGCCCAGCGCCCGGCGCTCCGCAGCGTTCGCCAGCCACCAGCGCCGGCCCAGGACGAGCAATGTGAGGCCGAAGACCACGAGCGCGGTGACGTTGACCGCGGTGTCGATCGCATGCGCCAGATCGGGCTGGTGGCTGATCAGCACGGGATTCTCGGGACACTGGTCGCACCCGAGATCCTGCGGCTCGGCGAAGAAGATGTAGCTGCGCGAGAGCGGCGACGCGAAGATGTAGGCGAACCACACCAGCGCGCGGTCCTCCCTCGATCGCAACCGACCGGAGGGCATCGCCAGCAGCATGTGGACGACGACGGCCAGGAACAGGTTGCCCAGCAACGTGCAGGCGACGTAGACGGCCGGAGTGTCCGACGCCGCCATCTCCGACACGAAGAACAGGAAGCCCGTCACCGTCATGAGCGGGCCGAAGTTGTTCTGCGGGCGGCGCGCCCACGCGTAGAGGCCGGCGCCGATGAACCCCCAGCCGATGATCAGCGCGAGCACGGTTTCGGCGCCACGAACGTCGACGTGGCGACTCGACGCCAGGACAAGCGCGAGGACCACTCCGAATCCGAGGCCCGCGGCCGCCAGCGCCAGCAGTGCGCGGCGTAGCCCGATCACCCTCGGGGCGAGCATAAACCGGGGGCGAGCCCACGGATAGGGCGCGGTGGCGCCCGGCTAACGCAGCAGTTCCTGCAGATCAGCGACGACCGCGATCGCCCCGGCGCGCCGGAGATCCTCCGGGCTCGCGGCCCCGCGGGCGATGCCGATCGCCAGCTCGACGCCGGCGGCGCGCGCCGCGTTGAGCTCGGCGGGGTCGACGCCGACGACGACCGCGCGGTCGGCCGGTACGTCCAGATCCTCGAGCGCGCGCGCCACCCGCGCGGACGCGGGCGAGCCGGTGACGACGACGTCGAACCGGTCGGCGATGCCGGCGATCTCGAGCGCGGCCTGCGCCCGCTCGGCGGCGGCGGCCAGCGCGATGCGCTTGTCCTCCGCGCGCAGCCGGTCGATCCAGGCGACGGCCCCGGGCAGCGCGCGCACGTCGCCGTAGCCCAAGTCGGCCGCCACGGCGTCGAGCGAGAACACGGCGGCGTCGAAGTCGTCGTGGTCGATCTGCCGCCGCAGCATGTCGAGCGCGGTGACGATCGGACGCGGGCGGCCGGAGTCGAAGGGATCGGTCATTTCTGGGTCATGATGTAGATGCCGAGCGCGATCGCGCCCGCGATCAGTACAACGCACGCGATCGTGACCGCGTCGAGTGCGACGGCGCCGCCCGCGTGGGCGCTGCGGCGGTCCTGCGCGCGCAGCGACGCGACGACGGCGATGCCCGCCACGAGGATCACGCCGATCCCGAAGGCGGCCGACACGTACGCGGCCTCGAGCAGCTTGCTCCACTCGACCTCGGCGAGGGTCACACCGCCACCGCCTGCGGGTGCGGCTGCCGCGCCGGGCCGAAGGCCGGGTTCTCGGACACGGCCTCGTCGGGCTCGGTCGGCTGCGCACGGTTGGCGCGCCACAGCAGGACGGCGACGACGACCATCACGGCGCTGACGACGACGACGCCGGTCTCACCGCCGCCCAGCACGTCGATCACGCCGTAGACGGCGGCGGCGACCGCGGCGGCGGCCGGGAGGGTCAGCACCCAGCCCACGACGATGTTGCCCGCCACGCGCCAATTGACCGCGGCGCCCGGCCGGCCGACGCCCGAGCCGGCCACGGCGCCGGACACGACCTGCGTGGTGGAGAGCGGGAAGCCGACGTGCGAGGACGCGAGGATCACCGACGCGGCGACGGTCTCGGAGCCGAAGCCCTGCGGCGGGCGGACCTCGACGACCTTGGTGCCGAGCGTCTTGATGATGCGCCAGCCGCCCAGGTAGGTGCCGAGCGCGATCGCCGTCGCGCAGCTGACCACGACCCAGGTGGGCACGTCGAAGTTCTCGCCCCCGGAGAGCGAGCCGTTGGCGATGAGCGCCAGGCAGATGACGCCCATGGTCTTCTGCGCGTCGTTGGTGCCATGGGCGAGCGCAACCATCGACGACGAGGCCACCTGCCCCCAGCGGAACTCGCGCTCGGAGCGCTCCGGCGAGTAGCGGCGAATCATCTTGTAGACGAGGAAGACGCCGGTCGCGGCGACGAGACCGGCCACGACCGGTGATGCGACGGCCGGAATCAGCACGTCGGAGAGGAGCCCGTCGAACTGCACGGCACTGGAGCCGACGGCCGCCAGCGTGGCGCCGACGATTCCGCCGATCAGCGCGTGGGAGGACGACGACGGCAGCCCGAACCACCATGTCGTCAGGTTCCAGGCGATTGCGCCGATCAGCCCGCCGAAGACGACGGTCGGCGTGATCGCGCCGGACTCGACGATGCCCTCCGCAACGGTCGCGGCGACCTTGAGCGAGATGAACGCGCCGACGAAGTTCAGGATGGCGGCGATCGTCACCGCGATCCGCGGGCGCAATGCGCCGGTGGCGATGGTCGTCGCCATCGCGTTGGCGGTGTCGTGGAAGCCGTTCGTAAAGTCGAAGCTCAGCGCTGCGGCCACCACCAGAGCGACGATTACGTCTCCCGAATCCATCAAAGCCGGGCTACCCGCGTTCGGCGGGAGCGCGCGCGTCGGTTACAGAACGTTCACGTGAACTAGCGTTTCAGCGCCACGACCTGCGGGATCACGTGCTCGCCGTAGGCGGCGAGCGTCCCGTCCTTGTCGTCGTGCTGGAGGTAGAGCGCGAACTGGTCCGCTCCGAGGCCGGCGAGCTCCTCGAGCTTGGCGACCTGGTCCTCGACCGGCCCGATGATGCAGAAGCGGTCCACGATCTCGTCGGGCACGAACGTCGTGTGCGTGTTGCCGGCGCGCCCGTGCTCCTTGTAGTCGTAGCCCTCGCGGCCCTTGATGTAGTCGGTGAGCGCGGTCGGGACCGCGGCGCCGTCGGCGCCGTAGCGGGCGACGATGTCGGCGACGTGGTTGCCGACCATGCCGCCGAACCAGCGGCACTGCTCGCGCGCGTGCGCCAGCTGCTCTTCGCTGCCGTCGGTCACGTAGGCGGGCGCCGCGACGCAGATCGTCACGTCGTCCGGGTCCTTGCCGGCCGCCTCGGCCGCGTGCCGCACGGCGGCGATGCTCCACTCGGTGATCTGCGGGTCCGCGAGCTGGAGGATGAATCCGTCGCCGACCTCGCCGGCCACCGCCAGCGCCTTCGGGCCGTACGCGGCGACCCAGATCTCCAGCCGGCTTTCCGGGTTCCAGGCGAAGCTGAGCTCGGTGCCCTTGTAGTTGACCGTCTGCCCGTTGGCCAGCCCGCGGATGATCTCGATCGACTCGCGCAGGTACGCCAGCCGCACCGGCTTGCCGGCGATCACGCGCACGGCGGAGTCGCCCCGACCGATCCCGCACACGGTGCGGTTGCCGTACATCTCGTTGAGCGTCGCGAACAGCGACGCGGTGACCGTCCAGTCACGGGTCGCCGGGTTGGTGACCATCGGGCCGACCATCACCCGCTCGGTCTCCGCGAGGATCCGGCTGTAGATGACGAACGGCTCCTCCCACAGCAGGTGGGAGTCGAACGTCCACACGTGGCTGAACCCGGCCGTCTCCGCGCGTTTGGCGTAGTCGACCACCTGCGACGCCGGCGGGTCCGCCTGCAGCACCAGCCCGAAGTCCATCATCGCGCCACCTCCGTGAGCTCACCCGCGCCGATCCGCTCGAGCGCGCGGCCGACAGTGATCCCGTAGGCCTCGATCGCCACCTTGAGCGCGTCCTCTGCGGAGTCCTCGACCTCGGTGTGCGAGATCGGCGGATCGGACTGGGCGAAGATCATCACCGTCGGCACGAGGCGGCCGATCTCGGTCGCGTCGTGCAGCGGGCCGCTGGGGATGGGCGGCCCATCGTCCCCTCCCGCCTCGGCCACCGCGTCGCGGGCGATCGCCACGAGGTCGGGGTGGAACGGGGTCGGCGTGGCGCCGAACACGCGCCGCGCCTCGACCCCGCAGTCGAACCTGGCGGCCGCGTCGTCGCACGCCTGCTTGCACTCCTGCACCATCGTGGCGAGCGTGTCCGCCTCGAGGTGCCGGAGGTCGAGCATCATCTCGGTCTCGCCGGCGATCGCGGTGATCACGGCCGGCTCGGAGCGCATGCTGCCGACCGTCGTGACGCCCTCGTGGCGGATGCCGACCTCGCGGATCTCCAGCGCGGCGGTCGCCGCCGCGGCGAGCGTGTCGCGCCGCAGGTGCATCGGCGTCGAGCCGGCATGCGCGGCCTGGCCGCTGAACTGGATCAGGAACCGCTCGTCGCCGAACGTGCCGCTGACCGCCGAGGCAAGCCGCCCGGTGTCGAGCAGCACCGGACCCTGCTCGATGTGCAGCTCGAAGTAGGCGAGCGCGCCGTCGAGTCGGTCGTGCGCGTTCGGTGCCTCGTCGAGGTCGACGCCGCACTCCTTCAGCGCGTCCTCGAGCCGCGTGCCGCCCGCGTCCTTGAGCTCGCGCACGTCGTCGGGGTCGAGCGTGCCGGCCACGGCCGACGAGCCGAGCAGGCTGCGGCCGAAGCGCGCGCCCTCCTCGTCGGCCCAGTCGACGAACCGCACGCTCACCGGCGGCGTGCCGGCGTCCGCCAGCGCCCGCACGGCCCCGAGCGCGGCGCAGATGCCGAGCGCGCCGTCGAGCCAGCCGCCCGACGGCACGGCGTCGATGTGCGAGCCGACGATGACGAACCCGTCGCCCTCGCCCTCCAGCTCGGCCCAGATGTTCCCGGCCACGTCGCGGTCGACGTTCACCGGCAGCTCGTCGAGCTTGCCGCCGAGCCACTCGCGCGCCTTCAGCCAGTCCGGCGACCACGCGAGCCGCTTGGCGCCGGCGTGCTCGCCGCCGCTGGCCGCGGCCAGCTCGTGCAGATCGGCCAGGACGCGGTCGGCGTCGATCCGCAGCGTCATGCCGGCACCGCCGCGCGGCTACCGGTGCGCGCCACGAAGTGGCCGTGGCCCGGCGACGTGCGGATCTCCCCGCGGTCGTAGACCAGCGTGCCGCGACAGTACGTGTGGCGCACGCTGCCACTGGCGGTCTCACCCTCGTAGAGGTCGTAGTCCACGTTCATGAACGAGTTGTCGACGCCGTAGGCCCGCGGCGCAGACGGGTCGAACACCGCGATGTCGGCGTCCTTGCCCGGGGCGATGGCGCCCTTGGACTCCAGGCCGAACCGCCGCGCGATCGTCGTGCTCGTGCGGTCGACCAATTGGCTCGGCGTGATCCGCCCGGCCACGACCCCCTCGTCCCACAGCTTGGCGAGCCGGTGCTGGATGACCGGCAACCCGTTCGGGACGAGGCTGAAGTTGTCCAGCCCGCGAGACTTCTGCTCGTAGTTGAACGGGCAGTGGTCGGTCGAGATGCTCTCGAGCACGCCACGGCGCACGTACGCCCACAGGGGCTCGTGGTTGGACGCGTCGCGCAGCGGCGGCGAGCAGATGTAGCGGGCGCCCTCGACGCCCGGCTTGCGCAGGTCGTCGATCGTGTTGACGAGGTACTGCGTGCACGTCTCGGCGCTGACGTCGGCGCCGCGCTGCTGGGCGGCCTCGATCTCCGCGGCCGCCGCCTCGCAGGTCACGTGCACGACGAACAGCGACGCGCCGGTGTACTCGGCCAGCCGCGCGGCCCGGCCGGTGGCCTCGGCCTCGACGAACTCGGGGCGCGTGAGCGCGTGGTGGATCGCCGACGTGTCGCCGGCCGCCAGCGCGCGCTTGACCAGCAGGTCGACCACGTCGCCGTTCTCGGCGTGGACCATGATCATCGCGCCGAGATCGCGCGCGCGGTCCATCGTGGCCGTGAGCGCGTCGTCGCGCGTCATCAGCTCGCCCTTGTAGGCCATGAACAGCTTGAAGGTGCTGACGCCGGCGTCGACCATCGCCTGCATGTCCTCGAGCGTCGCCTCGTTGGCGTTGGTGATCGCCATGTGGAAGCCGTAGTCCACGTGAGCGGCGCCCTCGGCGCGGCCCTGCCAGTCGGCGAGCGCCGAGCGCAATTCGTCGGGCTCGCGCTGGATCGCGAAGTCGACCAGGCAGGTGACGCCGCCGGCCGCGGCGGCCTGCGTGCCCGTGTCGTAGTCGTCCGAGGACCACATGCCCATGAACGGCATCGACAGGTGCGTGTGGTTGTCGATGAGGCCGGGCAGGAGGCGGCAGCCGCTGACGTCGACGACCTGCGCGTCGCCTGGAGCGTCCACGCTCCCGACGGCCGCGATCTTCTCACCGATGATGAGCACGTCGGCGTCGTACTCGCCGTCCGCGCTGACCACGCGTCCGCCCTGCAACAGGGTCGCGTCGCTCATGAGCTGGTCCCCCTCTTCGTCATTCGACTCGCGTTGACCCAAGACTATGCGACGGTTCCACCCGTGACGCGTTTTCTCATCACGGGCGCGCTGGGCGCGATCGGCGTCTGGACGGCCCGCAGCCTCCTCGAGCGCGGGCACGAGGTCGTCGCCCTCGACGCCGGGGACGACACGCATCGCCTGCCGGTCGCGCTGACCGAGGAGCAGGCGGCCGCGCTGATCCGCGTGCGGGCCGACGTGACCGACCTCGGCGCCGTCGAGCGCGTCATCGACGAGCACGACGTGCGCGGCGTGGTGCATCTGGCGGCGCTCCAGGTGCCGTTCGTGCGCGCGGACCCCGCGCTCGGCACGCGCGTGAACGTGCTCGGCACCGTGAACGTGTTCGAGGCCGTGCGGCGGCGCTCGGGCCGCGTCGGCCCGGTCGTGTACGCCTCGTCGATCGCGGTGTACGGCGCGGGCGGGACGCTCGCCGCGGATGACCTGCCGGGCACGCTCTACGGCGTGCAGAAGCGCGACAACGAGGGCACCGCGTTCCGCTACTTCGGGGACTACGGCGTCTCCTCGATCGGCCTACGGCCGCACACGGTCTACGGGCCCGGGCGCGACCAGGGCCTGACCTCGTCGCCCACCACGGCCACCGTGGCGGCGGCCGCGGGCATCGCCTACCGGATCTCGTTCGGCGGCGGCGTCCAGCTCCAGTACGCGCCCGACGTCGGCGAGGTGTTCGCGCGCGCGGCCGAGCTCGGGTACGAGGGCGCGTCGGTCCACGACCTCGGCGGGCCGGTCGTGACGATGGCCGAGCTGGCCGAGCTGCTCGACCCTGCCCTGATCACGGCGGGCGAGGACCCGCTGCCGTTCCCGGCCGACGTGGACGGCACGAGT
This sequence comes from uncultured Solirubrobacteraceae bacterium, assembly GCA_963759375.1. Classification (GTDB taxonomy): domain Bacteria; phylum Actinomycetota; class Thermoleophilia; order Solirubrobacterales; family Solirubrobacteraceae; genus DASSUW01. Next base: position 157,003 of record CAVWYY010000008.1, read on the forward strand.
CTGGCCGACCTGCTCGGCGAGACCGTCGGCCGCCCGATCCGGGAGAGCGTGGCCGACGCGCGGGCGCACTTCGAGCGGCTGCTGGCCAACGGGGTCGTCAAGCCGCCGTGACCGTGCCGCCGCAGCACCGCGCGTTCGCCGAGCAGACGCGCGCGGCCGCGCTCGCGGACCCGATGCCCACGTTCCGCGCGCTGTCCGAGGAGACCGGCGTGCCGGTCGACGAGCTCGTCCACTACGCGCTGGTGCGCTGGGCGGCGGCCGGCTCCGAGGCAATGATGGCGGTGGAGCCACAGGCGCTGTGCGACTTGATCGCCGCCCGCCGGCGGGAGGACTGGACCGCCGTCGCCGGGATCATCGACTGGCTCGAAGCGGGTCTGTGAGCGGCTCGCCCGGCAGCGGGTCGCCGGCGCGCAGGCCGTCGAGGACCAGCGGCAGGTAGCGGCGCCACAGGTCGGGCGCGAAGTCTGCCGTCGCCCCGAGCATGTGGGAGAGCATCCCGACGTCGTCCGCGGTTACGCCCGGCCGCAGCACCCCGGCCTTCTGCGCACGGGCGACGATGCGCCCGAGCAGCGGCAGCAGGCGCTCCCGCGCGCTGGCGACCCGGTCGAGGGTCCGGCGGTCGCGCATCAGCAGCTCCTTGAGCCCGCGGTCGGCCGCCTGGACCGCCAGCGAGCGCTCGAGGAACGCGACGAGCCCGGCCCACGGGTCCGGCTCGGCCAGCGCCGCGTCGGCCAGCGCCACGTAGTCGGCCATGCGGTCCTCGAACAGGGCGTCGATGATCGCGTCGCGGTTGGCGAAGCGCCGGTAGGCGGTGCCGACGCCGACGCCGGCACGCTCGGCGATGTCATCCATCGGCACGTCGAGCCCGCGCTCGGCGAACAGCTCCCGCGCGGCCTGCAGGAGACGGTCCCGGTTGCGTGAGGCGTCGCGCCGGAGCGGACGGTCGACAGGCGCGGTCACGTGCCCAGAGTACCGAAAGCGGAGGAGGTTCCTCCGCTTTCGCTAGGCTGCCGGGATGGCCTGCCCGGACTCCGCAAAGCTCGATCGCGACCTGATGATGGTCGCGTACGTCGTCGTACTCGGCGCGATCATGTCGATCCTGGACGTGACGGTCGTCAACGTCGCGATCCCGACCCTCGCGCGCGAGTTCGAGACCACGCTCTCCACGATCCAGTGGGTCGTGACCGGCTACACGCTGGCGCTCGCCACCGTCATCCCGCTCACGGGCTGGGGTGCGGACCGCTTCGGCACCAAGCGCCTGTACATGCTCTCGCTCCTGCTGTTCACGCTCGGCTCGGTGCTGTCGGGTCTCGCCTGGTCGGCCGAGTCGCTGATCGGGTTCCGCATCCTGCAGGGCCTCGGCGGCGGCATGATCATGCCGGCGGGCATGACGATCCTCACGCGCGCCGCGGGCACCGACCGCATCGGCCGCGTGATGGCCGTGATCGGCATCCCGATGCTGCTCGGCCCGATCTTCGGCCCCATCCTCGGCGGCTGGCTGGTCGACTCCTTCTCCTGGCGCTGGATCTTCTTCATCAACGTGCCGATCGCCGTCGCCGCACTGACCATGGCGCAGCGGGTGCTCCCGCGCGACGTCGCCAAGCACGACGAGACGCTCGACTGGGTCGGCCTCGTGCTGCTCTCCCCCGGCCTCGCCGCAGTGATCTACGGGCTCGCCGAGTCGGGCTCGAACGGCGGTTTCGGCGGGGCCCAGGTGCTCGTGCCGATCTTCGCCGGCCTGCTCGTGCTCGCGGTCTTCGTCTGGCACGCCCTGCGGGCGACCAACCCGCTGATCGACCTGCGGCTGTTCAAGAACCGCGTCTTCACGGTCTCGACGATCACGCTCGTGCTCGTCGTGATCTCGGTGTTCGGTGGGATGCTGCTGCTCCCGCTGTACCTGCAGGGCGTGCGCGGCGAGAGCGCGCTGGACACCGGCCTGCTGCTCGCCCCGCAGGGCTTCGGCGCGATGCTCTCGATGCCGATCGCCGGCCGCCTGAGCGACCGGACGGGCGTCGGGCGCATCGTGCCCGTCGGCCTGGTGATCGTCGCGGTGTCGTTCCTCGCGCTCACCCAGCTCGAAGCCGACACTTCCTACTGGGCCTTCGGCGCCGTCCTGTTCATCATGGGCCTGGGCATGGGCGCCACGATGATGCCGACGTTCTCCGGCGCCATGCAGACCCTGCGCCAGGCGCAGGTCGCGCGCGCCAGCACGACGCTGAACATCAACCAGCAGGTCGGCGCCTCGATCGGCACCGCAGTGCTGTCGGTCCTGCTCGCCACCGCGCTGCAGAACAAGCTCGGCACCGACGCCGGCATCGGGGCGCTCGCGGCCGCCCCGCCCGGCCAGCGCGCCGAAGTGGCGAACCTCATGGCCGAGGCGTTCGGGTCGACCTACTGGTGGGCGCTCGGCCTCACAGTGCTGGCGTTCGTGATCGCCACGCCGCTGCTGCCCAAGGAGAAGCCGCCGCCGGTCGAGGAGCCCGGCGCCGAGGGCGAGGAGGCCGCGCCGGCGCCTAGGAACGTCAACTGCGGCTAGGAGGGGAGCGGGTGCGCCACGTCGCTGGCGGTCCTTGGCGCGTTGGGGTCGGCATGCGACCAAAGTCGCCAGGGGACCGCCGAACCGGCCGATTCCCTCCCTCCCTACCCAGCCGGTGTTGACGTGCGACTAGCGTCCCGCCGGTGATCAAGACCACCGTCATCGGCAGCTACCCGCAGCCGGACTGGCTCATCGACCGGGACCGGCTGCGGGGCTCGCTGCCGCCGCGGGTGCGGGCGCGGGAGCTGTGGCGCGTCGAGGAGCCGTTCCTCGGACAGGCGCAGGACGACGCCACGGCACTCGCTATCGCCGATCAGGAGCGGGCGGGCGTGGACATCGTCACCGACGGCGAGATCCGTCGGGAGAGCTACTCGAACCGCTTCGCGACCGCGCTCGAGGGACTCGACCTCGACGACCCGGCGATGGTCCCCGGGCGAGCGGGCGGCACCAACGCGGTGCCGCGGGTGGTCGGCAAGGTCCGCCGCACGCGGCCGGTCGAGGTCGATGATCTGCGGTTCCTGCGCGCCCGGACCGACCGGACGATCAAGATCACGTTGCCCGGCCCGTTCACGATGAGCCAGCAGGCCTACAACGAGGCCTACGACGACGAGGCGGAGCTGGCGCTGGACTTCGCCGCCGCGGTCAACGAGGAGATCCGCGACCTGTTCGCGGCCGGCGCCGACATCGTGCAGATCGACGAGCCGTGGCTGCAGTCGCGCGCGGAGAAGGCGCGAGAGTTCGCGCTGCCGGCGATCGACCGCGCGCTCGACGGGGTCGGCGGCACCACCGCGCTGCATACGTGCTTCGGGTACGCCCACGTCGTCCACGACCGGCCAGACGGCTACCCGTTCCTGACCGAGCTCGCCGGGTGCGCGGCGGACATCCTCGCCATCGAGGCCGCGCAGCCGCGGCTCGACCCGGCGGTGCTCGAGCCGCTCGGCGGCAAGACCGTGATCGTCGGCGTGCTCGATCTGTCGGATCCGGAGCCCGAGACTGCCGAGCAGGTGGCCGAGCGGATCGAGGCGGCGCTCACCGTGATCCCGCCCGAGCGCTTGCAGGTCGGCCCCGACTGCGGCATGAAGTACCTGTCGCGCGACCTCGCGTTCGCGAAGCTGCGCGCGCTTGTGCAGGGCGCGGAGCTCGTCAGACGAGCTCGCGCATAGGGCGCGCGTCCGGCGCCCGCTCGAGCACCTCGCGCAGGAGGTCCAGCCGCTCCTCGGGCTCGGTGAGGAACGGGTGGAACACCAGCGTCACGAAGCCACCCTCGCCGAGGGCTTCGAGCACCGCCTCGCGCAGGGCGGCCGCCGACGGCGGCCCCTCGAAGCCCGGCAGGTAGTACCAGGCATCGACGAGCTCCCAGCGGAACGGCAGGATCGCGATCCCGTCGGCCTCGCCGGGCTCGTCGCCCGCCGGCGAGCAGTACGTGAAGCCGAGCTCGCGCAGCAGCGGGATCGTCGCCTCGGTCAGCTCGCCGCCGGGCGGCCGGAAACCGACCGGGCGAAGCCCGAGCGCGCCGAACGCCTCGACGCCGCGCTCGAACAGCTCGCGCTCGCCAGCCGGGTCGAGGCCGCTCCACGGCTCGTGGCGCCAGCCGTGGAACGCGACCTCGTGACCGGCGGCGTCGAGCTCGCGCAGCGCGTCCGGGTACAGCTCGGCGTTGAGGGCCTCGACGAAGAACGTGGCCTTCAGGCCGACGTCGTCGAGCAGCGCCAGCAGCCGCGGCAACGCGCGAGTCACCGACCAGTGCTCTCCCACCGGCGCGCCCGCGGGCCACTCGCCGCGGGCCAGCGCCGTGACCTCGCCGAGGTTGTCGAAGCTCAGGCCGGTGCCAGCGCGATGTCGAAGTCGCACGTGAGGTGGTCGCCGTGCTTGGAGACCGGCCTCACGAGCGCCGGCTTGACCGCGCCGATCGTGTCGTTCTCGAGGTACGGGTCGTCGGGGAAGAACATCTGCGTGATCAGCGGCTTGTGGCCGGGCGCGGTGACCTTGAAGTGGATGTGCGCCGGCCGCCACGGGTGCTGGTCGACGGCCTCCAGGTACCGGCCCACGGGTCCTTTGGTCGGCACCGTGTACGGCTTCGGCAGCATCGTCTGGAACTCGTACGAGCCGTCCGCCTCGGGGCGGATGCGGCCGCGGAAGTTGCCCTCGGGCTGGCGCTCGTCCCAGACGTCGTAGCCGCCGGCCGGGCCGGTCTGCCAGACGTCGATGATCGCCTCGGGTAGCGGGCCGCCCGCCGTCGAGGTGACCGACCCGCGCACGAACAGGACGTCGTCGTCGGGCGAGATCCCGTCGTACTCCTCGTAGATCTTCGTCCGGAACGGCGGCTCGACGGTGTACATCGGGCCCTCGACGTCGCTCGCCGTGGCGCCGGACTCGTCGCCGCCGTGCGACAGCGCGTCGATCAGCACCGACGTGCGCGTGACGTCGGAAAGCAGGACGAACTCGTCGGCGCGGCCGACCTCGGTGAGGAACGCGAGCGCCGCGTGCCACTCCTCCTCGGTCACCCGGTGCCGCTCGAGCACCTCGTGCAGCGCGTTGAGCGCGTCCTGTACCACCTCTGCCACCCGCTCGTTGCTTGTCGTGACGCTCACTGGGCCTTCCCCCACTCGGTGTACTGGTAGGGATTCTCCAGGATCTGCCTCTCGGGGATCTCAGGGTGCATCCCGCTCGCCCACGCGTCGTCGCCGAGCGTGCGCTGCGCGAACTCGACGGTCTCGTCGACCGCGGCACGCGCCCGCGCGAGATCGATGCCCACGAGCCGGCCCTCGTGCTTGACCACGCGGCCGTTGACGAGGACGGTGTGGACGTCGGCCCGCTGGGCCTGGAAAGCGACGTGCCCGTACGGGTGCAGCACCGGGAACATCACCGGCGAGTGCTCGTTCTTGACGAGCACGACGTCGGCCTTCTTGCCCTTCTCCAGGCTGCCGATCAGGCCGTCCATGCCGAGCGCCTTCGAGCCGCCGCGGGTCGCCCAGTCGACCACCTGCTCGGCGCGCAGGTGGTGATTGGTCACGGTCTCCTGCTTGGCGTGGGCCTCGAGGTGCTCGCGCGAGCGGTCGGCGCCGAGCGTGCTGCGCATCGCGCAGAAGATGTCGCCGCTCCACCACACGCTGGTGTCCATCGACAGCGACACCGGGATGTCGTGCTTGCGCAGCTGCCAGGTCGGCGGGTAGCCCTGGCCCGCGCTCTGCTCGCTCTCCGTGGAGACCGACACGCTGCCGCCGGTCGCCGCGATCCGGTTGTAGGAGTCCTCGGTCAGCGTCGCCGCGTGCACGTAGATGTTCTCCGGCGTCATGAACCCGTGCTCGTGCATGAGACGGATGCCGTCGTCGTTGGTGGCGCCCCACACCCCGGCGTGCGTGGTGACCGGCACGCCGAGCTCGCGCGCGACCTTGAAGGCCTCCTGCTCCGGGAACTCCGGGTCGCCGGTCACGTCAAACGCCATCTGGAAGCCGAGCATGTCGTCCCGGCTGCCGAACCGGCGCTCGACGAAGTTGCGGAAGTCCTTCGACGCCGACCACTCCCACGGGCCCTGCTGGATATTGCCGTAGGCGAGCACGAAGCGGCCGGGGACCGACTGCAGGGCGTCGACCGCCGCGTCGGCGTGGTCGACGGTCTGGAGGCCGTGCGACCAGTCGACGGTCGTGGTCACGCCGGCGTCGACCGACTCGATCGCCGACAGCAGGTTGCCGGCGGCGATGTCCTGAGGCCGGAAGACCTTGCCCCACTCGAGGTAGAAGAAGACGAAGTACTGCGCGAGCGTCCAGTCGGCGCCGTAGCCCCGTAGCGCCGTCTGCCACATGTGCCGGTGGGTGTCGACCATGCCGGGCATCACGACCCCGTCCGACGCGTCGATCTCATAGGCGTCGCCGGGCGCCTCGAGCCCGTGGCCGACCTCCGCGATCTCGTCGCCCACGACCAGCACGTCCGCGTTCTGCAGAACGTCGTGGGCGTCGTTCATGGTCAGCACCGTGCCACCGCGCAGCACCACGGGCCTGCCGGGATCGATCATCCTCCTCCACTCCTTTCCGCCCCCGCGGGCATCTCCGCGCGGACGATAGTGCCACCGCCCCTCGGGCTCTGCACGACCAGCCTCCCGCCGAGCGCCGACACGCGGTCGGCGAGGCCCGACAGGCCGCTTCCGGCCGCGGGATCGGCGCCGCCGATGCCGTCGTCGGCGATCCCCACGACGACGTGCCCGTCGGCCCGTTCGATCGTCACGTCCGCCGTGTTCGCCGACGCGTACTTGGCGACGTTGGTGAGCGCCTCCATGACCACGAAGTACGCGGCCGACTCGACGGCCGGCGGGAGCCGCTCGTCGAGGGCGCCGCTGATCGTGACCGGCAGCGGGGCCCGGGCGGCGAGCGCCTCGAGCGCGGCGGACAGGCCGCGCTCGGTCAATACGGCCGGGTGGATGCCGCGGGCCAGCTCGCGCAGCTCGGACAGCCCGGCGGTCAGCTCCCCCACCGCGCTCTCGAGCAGCGCGGCGGTGCGCGAGTCGGGCTCCGCGTGCTTGCGCGCGAGGTTGAGCGTCACGGAGAGGGAGACGAGCCGCTGCTGTGCGCCGTCGTGCAGGTCGCGCTCGATGCGGCGGCGCGCCGCGTCACCGGCGGCGACGAGCCGGGCGCTGGCCGCGCGCAGGTCGTCGTAGCGGGCGCGCACCTCGGCCGACAGCCGTTCGTTCTCCAGCGCCAACGCGGCCGCGGCGCCGGCGGTGCGCACGAGCTCGCGGTCGTCGAGCAGCGCGGGGTCGTGCACGATCGCCGCGACCGGCGCGCCGTCGCGCTCGATCTCCGTCACCGCGCGGCCGGCTCCGGGCTCGGGCAGGACCACCGTGTGGCCCGCGGCGTCGACGAAGCGGCGCGAGTCCGGCAGCCAGTAGGCGAGCGCCAGCGTGTCGTCGCCCAGCGCCTCGGCCAGCGCGTCGCGCGCGCTGGTGCCGCCGAGGCGCTCGAACAGCGCGCTGACCGCGCCGACGCGGGAGAGGCTCGAGCGCATCAAGCCGAGGAGGAACGCAAAGGGCAGCGCCGTGACGAGGACCAGCAGCACCGCGCCGCCGGGCTCCGCCGCCTCGTCCCCGGCGATCGCATCCCACACGACGGTTCCGATGCCGACGACCACGACCGCCGCGCCCGTCCACACGACCGGAGCCAGCGCGCGTCGCTGCACCTTTCCGTAGCCGCGCCAGCGGCGGATCAGGACCACGCCGATGCCCGCGAGCAGGACGAGCGTGGCCAGCACGTTGGCGACGTTGAAGATCGCCTCCGCCACGTCGCTGTCGGTGATCAGCAGCAGGTTGTCCGGGCAGTCGCCGCAGTCGGCCGGGTCCGCGGTGAGCAGCGCGCCGGCCAGTGGCAGCACGAACGCCGCCACCCAGCCGAAGGTCACCATCGCGCGCTCGAGCCCCGGCTCCACGCGCCCGGACGGGTACGCGATGAGCATGTGCACGAGCGCGCCGACCCACACGCTCTGGAGCACGGCGCCGAGCGTGAACACCCACGCCGTGTCCGCGCTGGTCAGCGACCCCAGGAACCACGAGAAGCCGACCAGCGTCATCAACGGCCCGGTGCGGTTCTCCGGCCGCCGCCACCACGCGTAGATGCCGGCGGCGGCGAAGGCCCACCCCATGGTCAGCGCGAGCACGACGGGCCCGGCCGGAGCGGACTCGTGGTCGCTCGACGTGACGAGCGCGAGCGCGCCCAGCCCGAGCACGAAGCCGGCGACGGCAAGCCCGATCAGCGCCCGGCGGAGCCCGCTCATGGGAAGACGCTACGGCGTGTACGTCAGCCGAGCAACTCGATCGCGATCGCGGTGGGATTGCCGTTGTTGATGGGCACGAGGTCCTGCGGGCAAGCGGACACGACGACCACGCAGTCCATCTCGGCGAGCATCGTCACCGAATCCCCTGGCCGCGTGGGCGCGGGCTCCCAGCCGAGCTCGCCTCCCTCGCGGACCGGGATGTTCATGAACAGGTTGATGGGCTGCGGGACCTCGACGCCGTCGAACCCGAGCTCGGCCATCGCCGTGCGCAGGTTCTCCTGGCACGACGCGTGCCAGCCCTCGACCCCGAGGCCGGTGTAGCGCTCGGGATCGCAGGCGGCGCACAGCATGTCGTGGATCCCCGGGGACGAGTCCTCCTCGAGCCGGAGGATCGGGCGCCGGTGGTTGGTCACGAAATGCTCGCCCGGCCGCGGGAACAGGCGGCTCACGTACGCGCGCGTGTGCTCGGCCGAGTGGTACTCGGTGACGTCGTCGGCCCGGAAGGCGAACGTGTCGGCCACCTGGCCGCCCTCCACGTCGATCACGCGGAAGCGCTGCCCGGCGGAGACGCGCACGCCGCGGCCCTCCCGGGCCGGGACGTCGACGGACCTCACGTCGTCCTCGCGAACCGCTCCGCGGTGGTGTCGCGCACGCGGTTGCGCGCGAGGATCCAGTACAGGCCGCCCGCCACGATCATGCCCGCCGCCCACGAGAAGTCCGTGTCGCCGAGCGTCTTGGCGATCGGGCCCTGCAGCGGGCCGACGAGCCCGAACTGCCACGCCCATCCGGCCGCCAGGCCGAGCACGAGCGAGACGATCGCCGCCCAGTTGACGTCGCCGTACTTCGACGTCTCGGGCGGGTCGTAGAGCGCCGCCACGTCGACGTTCCCGCGCCGCAGCACGAAGTACTCGACGAGCGTCACGCCGGCCCACGGGCTGATCCACACGACGATCGAGACGATCCAGTTGTCGAACGACGTCGCGAAGCTCTCGGACTGGATGAACGCGATCAGCACGCCGCTCCCGATCACCCCGGCGACCGCGGTGATCTTCCAGCGGGCCGCCTTCAGGCCGATCGAGAGCGCGGCCAGCGAGCACGAGTAGAGGTTGAGGATGTTGGTGGCGATGGGCCCGTGCATGATCAGCAGCAGCACCGGGATCGTCATCACGCCGAACACCGAGGCGACGAGCTGCGACGGATCGGTCTCGGACCCGCTCGACGCGATCGACGCCCCGAGCGCCGCGAGCCAGACCGTCGGGAGGAACATGCCGAGCGCGGTCGCCGTCCACACCTGTCTGTCGGTGTACTTGCGTGCCACGAAGCGCGTGTAGTCGGCCGAGTAGGTGAACCACGAGATGCCCCAGCCGATGCCGATCGCGGTCAGCAGCTGCGAGATCGACGTGATCTTGTCGGCGCCGCTCACGGTCGAGTTGCTCCACGTGACGTCGGACTTCGTCCACGCCAGCACGCTCATCACGACCATGACCAGCGCGGCGATCGGCACCGTGTACTTCTCGAAGGTGCGGATCAGGTAGAAGCCGTAGATCGCGATCGCGACCTGCACGACCATCAGGAGGAACCCGATCCCGTACTTGAGGCCGGTGCCGCCGGAGACACCGATCTCGTCTAGCACGCCGAGCGTGAGGTCGAGCACCACCCAGGTGTTGACGCCGACCCAGCCCATGGTCAGCAGCAGCTGGGCGACGCCGGGCACGTAGGCGCCGCGGCGGCCGAACGCGCTGCGGCTCAGCACCATCTGGTTGACGCCGGTGCGGTGGCCCATCACGCAGAACAGGCCGAACAGCGCGCAGCCCGCGAGGTTGCCGAGCGTGACGACGATGATCGTCTCGACGAGGCTCAGGCCGAGGACGATGCCGAGCGCGCCGAGCACCCAGTTGATCGGCGCGATGTTCGCGCCGGCCCAGATCCAGAACTGCTGGATGGGGGTCGAGTCGCGATCGCCGTCGGGAATCGGCTCGATCCCATGAGGGTCGACGTGTACCGCCTCTTGGAGCTCGTGACGCTCGTGCTCTGCAATCGACACCTCAGACCCCCTACAGGTCGGGATACACGGCGGCGTCCACCCGCACCGGACGCAGCGTCCTCTTGGTCGCCTCCGGGTCCTCGCGCACGCGCGCGGCGACCTCGGCCGCGGTGACGAACTCCACGTCCCCGCGGCTCAACGCGTGCTCGACGACCTTGCGCAGCGTCTCCACCCGCCCCGGGCGCCCCGACAGGAACGGGTGGTTGGTGAGCATGAACAGGCAGCCGTGCCTGCGCATCGCGTCGATCTCGTTCGTCCACAGGTCGAGCACCTTGGACGGCGACTCGATGTTCGTCCCGATCTCCGGGCGCGGCAGGTAGGCGTACTGCTCCCAGTCGTCGAGGCTCCAGTGCGGCGGCAGCTCGGCGATCGTGCCCTTCGGCGTCTCGAGCAGGTACGGCTTGTCGTCGTCCATCAGCGTCGAGTCGTACTCGAGGCCGTACTCGGCGACCAGGGACGGCGTGTTCCAGCTCGCCTCCCACAGGGCCGATCGGTGGCCCTTGGGCGTGACGCCGAGCCGGTGCAGCGACGCCAGCGCGCGCTCGAAGTCCTCCCGCTCGCCGGCCTCCCCCAGGTCGACCGGGCTGATGTGGCTGTACGAGTGGTGGCCGACCTCGTGGCCGGCCTCGACGATCCGCTCGACCGTGTGCGGATACCGGTCGGCGGTCAGCCCCGGGATGAAGAACGTGGCCTTGATCCCGAAGTCGTCGAGGAGTGCCAGCAGCCGGGGTACGCCCACCTGCGGGCCGTACGCCTGGTGCGTCATGACCATCGCGTGGTCGGCGTAGCGCCGCCCTTGCGCGAGGATCGGCGACTCGGCGTCGACATCGAAGCTGAGCACCCCCAGCGCTGCACTCTCACCCAACCAGCTCCTCACTCCGCGTGGAAGGAAATCACCTCCGGCGGCGGCGCGTGGTTCCCTGTGGCAATGCGAGCCAAAACGTTACGCCAGATGCTGTCGGCCGCCGAGCCCGTGGTGGCGCCCGGCGCCTACGACGCGCTGTCCGCCCGGCTCGCCGAGCAGGCCGGGTTCGGAGCGGTCTACATGACCGGCTTCGGCGCCTCCGCGTCACTTCTCGGACGGCCGGACATCGGGCTGCTGTCGTTCGCCGAGATGGTCGATCACGCGCGGCGGCTCGCGGCGGCGGTGTCGGTGCCACTGATCGCCGACGCCGACGACGGATACGGCAACCCGCTGAACGTGCAACGCACGGTGCGCGAGTACGAGTCGGCCGGGGTGGCGGCGCTCCACATCGAGGACCAGGTCGCGCCGAAGCGCTGCGGCCACATGTCCGGCAAGGACGTGATCGACGCCGCTGAGATGGTCGAGAAGGTCCGCGCCGCGGTGGAGGCGCGTCGCGAGGTGCTGATCATCGCGCGTACGGACGCCCGCGCGGTCGAGGGCCTCGACGCGGCGCTGGCCCGCGCGCGGGCCTACCTCGACGCCGGCGCCGACGCCCTGTTCGTCGAGGCGCCGGAGACCGAGGACGAGATCGCGGCGGTCGCCGCCGCCTTCCCGGGCGTCCCGCTGGTGTTCAACCGGGTCGACGGCGGGCGGACGCCGCTGCTCGGGCTCGACCGCATCGCCGAGCTCGGCTTCAGCCTCGTGATCCTGCCGGTGACGACGCTGTTCGCGGCCGCCGCGGCGGTGCGCGACACGCTCGCCCGGCTGCGGGCGGGCGGCGACGGCGAGGTCCCGCTGCAGTTCGACGAGTTCACCGACCTGATCGGCTGCCCGACGCGCAGCGGCTGGAGCGGCGCTACGCCGTGTGAGTGGGTTACCGTCCCCCGGGCGATGCCCGACCCCGACGCCACGCGCCTCGCCGTGCTGATCGACTCGGACAACACGACGGCGAGCGTGACCACCGAGCTGCTCGAGGAGATCGCGAAGTACGGCACGCCGACGATCAAGCGCGCGTACGGCGACTGGACGACGCCGAACCTCGCCGGCTGGAAGGACGAGCTGCTGCTCCACGCGATCCAGCCCGTGCAGCAGTTCGCGTACACACGCGGCAAGAACTCCACCGACTCAGCGCTGATCATCGATGCGATGGACCTGCTCTACGCGGGGAACCTGGAGGGCTTCGTCATCGTCTCGAGCGACAGCGACTTCACGCGGCTGGCCACGCGTCTGCGCGAGTCCGGGATGACCGTCTACGGGCTCGGGCGCCGCAGCACGCCGGCGGCGTTCGTGGCGGCCTGCGACCGCTTCATCTACCTCGACCTCCTGAGCCCGGAGCCGGCCGAGCCGGCGCCGGCGCCGCGGCCCGACCTCCGGCCGATGCTGTCCGCGGCGATCAGCAGCACCTCGAAGGACGACGGCTGGTCCCACCTCGGCGAAGTCGGGTCGATCCTCAGCAAGAACAATGCCGCGTTCGACGCGCGTGACTACGGCCACACGCGGCTCGGGGAGCTCGTCCGTGCACAGCCGTACGTGGAGGTACGCGATGCCCCCGGTCCGATATCGGTGCGGCTCAAGCCGAACGCGCGCAAGCCCGCACGAACGCGCAAGCGCGCCTGATGCCCGACTTCCTGTTCTACGGCGACAGCGAGCGCAACGCCGCGGTGCGGCACGAGCTCCCCATCTCGATCGGCGACCCGTTCCTGCTCGGGATCGTCGGCGGGCGCCTGCACGTGATGACGAACATGCTCGAGCGAGACCGGATGGCGGTGGCCGCGCCCGGCGCGGTCCTGCACGACATCGTCGACCTCGGGTTGCAGGAGCTGCGCGAGAGCGGGATGGGCCATCACGAGGTCGAGCTCGAGCTGGCCTCGCGCGCCGCCGCCGCGATGGGTGTCCGCGAGGCGATCGCCGACCCGAACATGCCCGTCCTCGTCGCCGACCGGCTGCGGGCCGACGGCATCACGCTCGAGCCGGACGCCCGGGCGGTCGCGGCGCGGCGCCGTGTGAAGTCGGCGGCCGAGATCGAGGGCGTCCGCCGGGCATCGGCCGCCGCCGTGGCCGGGATCGGTGCCGCCGCGGCCGTGCTGCGAGCCGCAGCGCCCGACGGCGACCGGCTCACGCTCGACGGCGAGGTGCTCACGGCCGAGACCGTGCGCGCCGCGCTGCGCGAGGCGTGCCGGCAGCACGGCGCCCCGGCGCCGCCGGACGTCATCGTCTCCTCGCCCTGGCAGGGCACCGGCCACGACCCCGGCGCGGGCCCGCTGCCGGTGAACCTGCCGATCGTGGTCGACCTGTGGCCGCGCGACGAGGCGTCGGGGTGCTGGTCCGACATGACCCGCACCTTTGTCGTCGGCGAGGCCGGCGACGCCATCCGCGCGCACGAGGCGGTCTTGCGAGAGTCGTTCGAGCGCACCCGCGAGGCGGTCCGGCCGGGCATCACGGGGCGCGCGCTGCACGCGATCGCCTGCGAAGTCTTCGAGGCCGCCGGCCACCGCACGCAGCGGACCGGACCGGGCGATGACCCCGACGAGGGCTTCCAGTGGTCGCTCGGCCACGGCGTCGGGCTCGAGGTCCACGAGGACCCGGCGCTCGGTCTGTCCGGGCACGACGAGCTCGTCGCCGGCGATGTGATCGCGATCGAGCCCGGGCTCTGGCAGCAGGGCGTCGGCGAGGTGCGATTCGAGGATCTGCTGCTGGTCACCGAGACCGGCAGCGAGACCCTCACGCCGTACGCGTACGACCTGACGCCCTAATCCTCGCCGAACTCGTCCTCGTAGCCCTGGCCGGTCCGAGGCTTGGAGCCGAAGCCGCGCTGGAGGCTCACGCCGGGCGGCGGACCGCCCGGCTGCGGGTCACCGGCGCGGCCGCGGTGCGAGGGGCGATCGCTGTCGCGGCTCGGCTGGACCCGCTTGGGCTCGCCCTTCTGCTTCGGGAAGTGCGGCGGCCACGGCGCGTCGCCGAGGCCGCCCTCCTCGTCGCGCCGCGCGAGGTCGTGCAGGGCGTCGAGCGACCCGGGGTTCTCGTCGATGTCGGCGGCCGGGTCGCCGACGGTGCGCAGGCGCTCCGGCACCGTGTCGAGTCGCAGATCGCCGGGCTCGACGTCGGGAACCTCGTCCCAGGCCAGCGCGCAGGACACGCGGGCGTCCGGCGTCGGGCGCACCGAGTAGCAGGAGGCGACCGTGCGGTCGCGCGCGTTCTGGTTGTAGTCGACGAACACGCCGTGGCGCTCCTCCTTCCACCACTTGCTCGTCGCCAGGTCCGGCGCGCGCCGCTCGACCTCGCGAGCGAGCGCCAGGGCGGCTCGGCGCACCTCGAGGTGGTCCCAGACCGGCTCGATCCGGACGTTGACGTGGATCCCCTTGGATCCCGACGTCTTCGGATAGCCGTGCAGGTCGTGGTCGGCGAGCACGTCGCGCACGACCATCGCGGTCTTGCGCACAGCGTCCCAGCCGATGCCGGGAGTGGGATCGAGGTCGACGCGCAGCTCGTCGGGATGGTCGAGGTCGGCGCGGCGCGCGGGCCACGGGTTGAAGTCGATGACCCCGAGGTTGACCGCCCAGGCGAGGTGCGCCGCGTCGTTGGCGACGAGCTCCTCGGCGGTGCGCCCGGACGGGAACGCCACGGTCGCCGTCTGCAGCCAGTCGGGCACCTTCTGCGGTACGCGCTTCTGCCAGATCGGCTCCTCCATGATGCCGTTGACGAAGCGCTTCATGACCGTCGGACGCTCGCGCACATGCACGAGCACGGCCTCGGCGTTGTCCAGGTAGTACTGCGCCAGGTCGAGCTTCGTCCAGCCGGGCTTGGGAAAGTAGACCTTCGCGGGGTTCGACAGCCGGACCTCGACGCCCGCCGCCTCGAGCATCGTGTACTCGCTCTTGGCCACGAACGGAGGCTACCGGCGGAAGATCGTCGCCAGGCCCTCGACGACGCGCGTCGGGCCCTCGACGAGCGCGATCGATCCGCGCGCAGGCCGCCGCACGGTCACGTCCCAGCCGGCGCAGACGCGCTCGACCTCTGCCAGATCACGGTCGGAGACGGCGATCGGCGACGTCGCCCGCAACCCCGGGCGGACCGGCGCCCGGAGGACCGCCGCGCGCTCGAGCCAGCCGTGCAACATCGCGTCCAGCTGCTCCGACAGCGACAGGGGAAATGCGGCGTCCATGATCGATCAAGACGCCCGCGTGGCGAGGCGTATTCCGGTCGCTCGGCGGAACCTCTTGCCGGTTCGCGTGTTGTTGTACGACGTTTGCCAATGGAAAGTCACGCCGAAAAGAGGACGATGCGTCCCGTTCTGATACTTGCCGTACTCCTTTGCCTCGCCGTCCCGGCGACGGCATCCGCAAAGCCGCTCGTCGGCATCGGGGACAACAATCCCGCGTCGTATTCAGACCCGGCGATGAAGAAGCTCAAGAAGCTCAAGATCGCCCGTCTCGTCATCACGTGGGACTGGTACAAGCACCCATACGACCGCTACGTCGCGTCCACGTGGCTGAAGGCCGTCAAGAAGGCGCACATGCGCCCGATGATCACCTTCACGCGCAAGTGGGACCGCAAGGGCAAGCGGAAGATCCCCTCGGTCAAGGCGTACAAGACCAGCTTCAAGAAGTTCCGCAAGAAGTATCCGCGGGTGCGTGACTTCTCGCCGTGGAACGAGCCCAACGCGCCGGAGCAGCCGTTCACGCGCAAGCCCGCCGCGGCGGCCAAGCTCTACAACGCCATGCGCTCGGTGTGCCGCAAGTGCACGGTCACGGCCGGCGACGTCTACGACAACAAGAACATGGTGAGCTGGACGCGCGCGTACCAGCGCAAGATCAAGGGCCGGCCCAAGGCGTGGGCGATGCACAACTACAAGGACGCGACGCGCAAGCGCGGCACCACGCGCCAGTTCCTCGCCATCACGCGCGGACCGGTGTGGATCACCGAGACCGGCGGCCTGCGCAACCGCGGCGGGCTCAAGGGCCAGGCCAAGGCGGTCAAGCGGGTGTTCACGCTGGCCCGCCAGAACAAGCGGATCGCGCGGATCTACTTCTACCAGTGGGTCCACCGCGACGACCGCACCTGGGACTCCGCGTTCCTGTCGGCGAACGGCAAGAAGCGCCCCGCGTACTTCGCACTGCGTAAGGGGCTCAAGAAGGCTCGCTGATGAGCAGCAGCTGCGCGGCGGCCCTGGCGCCGCTGCGCAGCGCTCCCTCCATCAGCGCGGCGAACGGGCCGGCGGTGTACTCGCCGGCCAGGACGAGACGCCCGTAGCGCTCGGCGAGCTGCGGATCGTTGCCGCCCGGGGTGTGCACGGAGTACGCGCCCCGGGCCCAGCGGTCGTCCGCCCAGGTCGAGAGCAGCGCTCCGTCGGGCTCGAACGCGAGCTCGTGCCGTAGCGCCTGGACCGAGTGCAGCCAGCGCTCCGGCCCGTCGGCGACCTCGAGCGCGTCCAGCGCGGGCTTCGAGCCCGCGAAGGCGTTGACTATCGGCTGGACGTCGCCGCCCGCGCGCGCGGTCCACGTCCAGTACCGCTCCGGCACCGCCAGCACCGCGCTCGGCTCGGGCCGTTCACGCAGCGGGACGAAGAGCTTGGCGGCGTGCCCGTACCGGACGCGGGCGACGACCTGCCGCACGGGTTCCGGGACCCCCTCGATCGTCTCGACCAGCGGGGCCGGCACCGCGACCACCACTGCGCCGGCGTGCAGCTCGCCGTTCGCGTGCAGCGTGACGCCGTCGTCGCCCACGTCGATCCGCGTCACCGGGCTGCTCAGCCGCACGTCCAGCGTCTCCGCGAGCGCCCGCGCGATCGACTGGTTGCCGCCGGCCACGCCGCGCGACGGCGCGTCGTCGTACGCCGCCACGCCCGCCAGCTCGTCGGCGCCGACGTCCTCGGCGCGCGCCGCCGTCGAGATCTCCACACGCGAGAGGATCGCCTCGCGCACCTGGTCGTCGATCGGCAGGCCGTCGAGCAGCGCCGCCGCCGATCCGCGCTCGGCCTCGGGGTTCTGCAGCGCCTGGGCGATCGCCGCCGCCGCCGCGCGGAGATCGTCCTGGGTGACCGCGCCGCCGCCGCGCGGCTCCCGCCGGCCGTAGGCCATGCCCTTCTCCCACAGGCCGAGGCCGAGCCTGGCGGCGGTCTCCTCGACGACGGTGTTGCCGGGCAGGATGAACTCCGCGCCCATCTCCACGACCGCGCCGTTGGGCAGCTCGCGCGAGTGCGTGCGGCCGCCGACGCGGTCGCGCGCCTCGAGCACGATCACCTCGCGGCCGGCGGCCTGCAGCGCCTCAGCGGCGGCGAGGCCGGCGAGTCCTGCGCCGATAACGGCAACTCTGTCTTGACCGGAGGAAGTCATGTGGGAGAGGGTTGGTCGGGAGTCGGCATGATCGTTGATCTGCACGCGCACTACCCGATGCACCTCATGCCACCGGAGCAGCGGGACACGCACCGGTGGGTGCTGGCGCCGTGGCCGGGGTCGCGCTGGCGCAGCGTGGTCCTCGAGATCCTGTCGCGGCTGGGCAACTACCAGGGGCCCGCCGGGGGGCCGAGCGTGACGGTGCCGCTGATGAAGGAGGGTGACGTCGGCGCCGCGCTGTCCGTGCTCTACGCGCCGTTCGACGAGATGGACCTCAGCGAGCCGTACGGCGCTCCCCCGCTCTCGCGCTACGTGCAGTCGCTGCGCGATCAGATGACCCTGGTCGAGGCGGAGGTCGACAGCGACGGCGACGCCGAGATGGCCCGCAATCCCGAGCAGCTCGACGCGGCGATCGCAGCCGGGCGCGTCGGGATCGTCCACTGCATCGAGGGCGCATTCGCCTTGGGCGCCACCGAGACCGAGATCGCCGACACCGTCAAGGAGTTCGCCGAGCGGGGCGTCGCCTACGTGACGCTGGCCCATCTCTTCTACCGGGGCGTCGCCCAGAACGCGCCGGCGCTGCCGTTCATGCCCGACGCGCTCTACCGCATCGTGTTTCCGCAGAAGGGCTCCGCGGGCCTCACGCCGCTCGGCGAGGCCGCGGTGCGGGCGATGGCCGAGCACCGCGTGCTCGTGGACGTCACGCATGCGAACGACCGCGCCCTGGAGCACACGTTCCGGATCATGGATCGCGACACGCCGCTCATCGCATCGCACATCGCGTGCCGGACGAAGCACGAGTACAACCTGACCGACGACGCGATCCGCGAGATCGGGCGCCGCGGCGGCGTCATCGGCGCGATCGTCTGCGAGCACTGGGCTACGGACGGGCTGTCCAAGCCCAAGACGTTCCACGAGTCGGTCGAGGTCATCTGCACGCACATCGACCGGATCCGGCGCGTCACGCGGTCCGACGACAACATCGCGCTCGGCACGGACCTCGACGGCTACATCAAGCCCGCGCTCGCGGGCCTCGAGCACGAGGGAAGCATGAAGCCGCTCCAGGACGCGCTGATCGCGCGCTACGGCGAGGACGTCGCGCGCAAGATCTGCTCGGACAACGTGCTCGCCCTGCTCCGGCGATACTGGCGCGGCGGCGATCGTCCTCGCCAGTCATAGGCTCGCGGGATGACCATCGTGCTCCGTGAGGTGACGCGCGACGCGGCCGACGCGATCCTCGCCGGCGAGCGGCCCGGCGGCGTGCGCGTCGCTGACGACTACCCGACGGAGTTCTCCGCGGGCGTGGCGCAGTTCGTCGGCGCCGCGGGGCAGTTCGGCCCCTACTTCCTCCAGCGCCCTGAAGATGACCTCGTGGTCGGCGAGATCGGTGGCGCGTTCGTCGATGAGGAGGGGACAATCGAGATCGGCTACGCCGTGGTCGAGTCGCAGTGGAACCGCGGGTACGCGACCTCGGCCGTCGAGGCACTCGTGACGAAGGCGCGCGAGGCCTCCGAAGTGCGTCGCATCGTGGCCCACACGCCGCTCGAGCGCCCCGAGAGCGCCCGCGTGCTCGAAAAGGCGGGCTTCGCGATGGTGCGAGAGATCGATGATGCGGACGAGGACGGGAACGTCGTACGCGTCAAGGAATGGGAGCTGGCGGTCTAGCTCCGCAGCGCTAGGCGACCGCCGCGTGGTTCGTGATGCGGCAGAAGCATGACGAGTTGATCGGGACGTCGGCGCGGGCGAGGGCGACGTCGAGCTGCTGCTTGACGATCCGCGCCGGCTCGGCCTTGCCCAGCCGAAGCAGGCACTCGTGGTAGCCGTGCAGGCTCCACACGTTCCCGGGGTGCCAGGACGAACGCGGGATCGACGGGACGTAGCCGAGGTCCTCGGCGTAGACGGTCTCGGCCTCCTCGACCCGGCCCTGCTCGAGCAGCAGCGCGCCGTAGGCGTGGCGCGTGGGCTGCATCCAGCCCCACGGCTCGTCGTAGGGCAGTGCGTCGTCAAGCGCGATCGCTCGGCGCAGGTGCTCGAACGCCGCGTCGAACTTCCCGCGCCGGTACTCGAGCTCGCCGTCGAGCATTGCGCCGGCGACAGCGAGGATGTCCTGGCACGTGTTGTTGAACAGATAGCGCGATTCGGGTACGCGCGGGAGGGCAGCCAGGAACGCGTCGCGCGCCGCTTCGGCTTCCTCCATCCGCCCGGTCGCCGCGTACGCGACGCCCTGCGCGTAATGCGTCATCGCCGTCGTGGTGCAGTAGAGCCCGGGGTCACTGGGCAGCGGCAGCGCGAGGATGTCCTCCCACATCCCGAAGCGGATGAGCACGTGCAGGCGCATGGGGACGAACGCCTCGAGGTAGTCGGCCATCGGCGGCTGCTCGATCCGCAGCAGGTCCTCCGGCAGCGAGTCCTCGAGGTCGGCGGCGACGCGCAGCGCGACCTGTGACCGGCCGAGGAACATCGCCCCGTAGATCGCGAAGTGGCGGTCGTGCGCGTGGTAGAGCGCGTAGAACCCGACCCGGCCCTCGCGCGCGACGTACTTCTCATTGACCTCGATCGCGCGCAGGTTCCACTCGAGCGTGCTCTTGTAGTCGCCGCACAGCACGTCGATGTGCGTGGGCATGTGCACGAGGTGGCCGGCGTCGGGGACGAGCGACCGCAGCTCGTCGGCGACCGGCAGCGCCTGCTCGGGGAACGGCGACATCTCCATCAGGTGCACGTAGAGGTGCACGAGTCCGGGGTGTGTGCGGCCACCGGGCTGCCCGAGCGCGCGCTCGAGCACCTCCTTGGCCTCGAGCGTCGCCGCATCCTCGGACGGGAGGCCCGTGTAGCGATCCCACAGCGCCCACGGCGTGAGGTTCATCAGCGCGTCGGCGAAGAGTGCCGCGACGTCGAGCTCGTCGGGATGCGCGCGATACACGTCACGCATCGCCTCGGCGTAGTCAGCGTTCCATGCGACGAGGTCGGCCGACGGGTCGTTGGCCTGGTAGCGGCTCCCGAGCGCCTCGACGAGCGCCCGCTCGACCGGCGCGGCGCGGTCCGCGCACGCGCGCGCCGCCGCGGCCTCCTCGCACGCCTTCTCCAGCGACGCCGCGAGGTCGACCGGGTCGAACGCCTCCCACTGCTTGTTGTAGTTCGGCCCGATCGCGTAGGCGATACCCCAGTGGGCCAGTGCGAACCCGGGGTCGTGCTCGACCGCGCGCTCGAAGCACCGGATCGCCTCCTCGTGGTGGAACGCGTAGGACCACACCAGTCCGCGGTCGAACCACGTCTGGGCGCTCGTCGAGGCCGTCGACGTCCCGCGCGTGTAGGTGCCAAGATCGAAGTAGGACTCCATCGCTGCCGCTCCCGTCGTGGACGCTCCTACGTTTCTACAGCCTTTCGCGCTAGCCCCGCCGGACTCGGAGGGCGAGGTCCCGGCACGAGGTAGCCCTGCCCACGTCGCTCAGCCGGTTGCGGCATGCGGCAGGACCACGAGCTTGCCGGTCGCCTCGTTCGCCGCCATCCGGCGGTGCGCGTCGATCGTCTGCTCGAGCGTGTAGACCGCGTCGATGTTCGGCGCCACCTCGCCGCGCTCGACCTGCACGACGACGGCGCGCAGCAGCGGCCCCCCGACCCGCGCGTCGTGCACGTCGTTGGAGTGAAACGCCGTCAGCTTGCGCCCTGACGGGATCATCGCGATCGGCTCGAAGTCCGCGATCACCCAAGTGTCGGAGAGCGAGCCGGAGTTGCAGGCCGTCGCGCCGGGGCGCAGCACGCGCAGCGTCTCGAGCACCGCGGGGCCGCCGATGAAGTCGACGGCGCCGTCGGCGCCGCCCTCGGGCAGCGCGCCCCGGGCGCGCTCGGCAAAGCCGTCACCCTCGAGCACGATGCCCGCGGCGCCGAGCTCGGTCAGCCGCCGGCCCTTCGCCTCGCTGCGCGTCGTCGCGATCACGCGCACGCCGGCGGCGCGGGCAAGCTCGAGGCAGGCGAGCCCGACCGACGACGTCGCGCCGCGAAGCAGCAGCGTCTCCCCCTCGTTCAGGCCGAGGTGCTCGAGCGAGCCGGCGGCGGTCACGAACGTCTCGGGCAGGGCGCCGAGCACGTCCCACGGCAGCGTGGTGTCGAGCGCGATCAGCTGGTGCTCGGGGACGAGCGCGTACTCGGCGTAGCCGCCGTCGAACGCGCGGCCCATCTCCCCCATCAGCGCCGCGACGGTCTCCCCCGGCGGCACCGCGGGCGCGTCTCCGTGTACCGCCTCCACCACGCCCACCAGCTCGATCCCGAGGATCCGGGGGAACGTCACCGCGTCGCCGGCGAAGCCCTTGAGCGTCTTGTACTCGGACCGGTTCAGTCCGAACGCCTCGACCCTGACCAGCGCCCAGCCCGGACGCGGCTCGGGCCGCGGCACCTCGCGGACGACGAGCCCGTCGGGCCCGTCCGGCCGCTCTGCGACCACCGCTCGCATCTGCGCCATGCGCCCAGACGCTACTAGTGCTCGGTGCTATGACACGGGCGGCCGGCGATCGGCCCACGGTCGCTCGTGCTCGAGCTGAGCGGCGAGGGAGAGGAGGATCGCCTCCTGGTTGGGCCGCGCGACCAACTGCACGGCGACCGGTAGCCCGGCAGGCGAGAGCCCGGCCGGTACGGACACGGCGGGCTGCCCCGTCGAGTTCCAGAGAACGTTGAAGGGCACCCAGCCCGTTTCCCAGAGATAGGTCGCGGTGGCGCCGCGGCCCTCCATGATCCCGGCGGGCACGGCCGGCTGCGACATGACCGGCGTCATGAGCACGTCGTGGTCGGCGAACAGCCGGCCGAGGCGCTCGCCGATGCGGCCCTCCGCCTTGAGCAGTCGCTCCACCACCCCGTCCGAGACGAATGCGCCGGGCCGGGCGAGCGCGCGGGTGCGGCGCTCGAGTCGCTGAGGCTGTTCGACCTCCTCCACGAAGTCGCGGATCGCGCGGAACATGAGCCCGACGATCACGGGATTGTCGCGAACGCGGAAATCGATGTCTCGCTCGACCACCTCGTGGCCGATCGAACGGAGCAGGTCGGCGGTGCTGTGAAGTGCCTCCCGGACCTCTGCCGACAGCGTCCCGCGAGTCCCGGCCGGGAACGCGTCACAGACGGCCACGCGCAGGCGCGGTGGCCGCTGGCGCGCGGCTCGCTCGAACTCGCCCGGAGCGTCGCTGCGGGCCGCCGGGCCGTGGATGACGTCGAGCAGGATCGCGCTGTCGAGCACCGAGCGGGTCAGCGGCCCGAAGCAGATCCAGTGGTTCCCGTCGCGGTCGTGCGGCGTGCGCGGCACCCGGCCGCTCTGCGGCTTGAGGCCGAACACGCCACAGCACGCGGCTGGGATCCGGATCGAGCCGGCGCCGTCGACGCCGATCGCCGCCGGCACGAGGCCCGCCGCGACAGCGGCTGCGGATCCTCCGCTGGACCCGCCGGGAGTTCGCTCGACGTCCCATGGGTTGCGCGTCACGCCCCAGGTGATCGACTCCGTGAACGGCCACAACCCCAGCTCGGGCATGGTCGTCTTGCCGACGACGATCGCGCCGGCGTCGCGCAAGCGCCGGACCACTTCGGCGTCTGCGGTCGCCCTTGCCGTGATCGCTCCTGTCCCACGGCTGGTGACCTCGCCAGCGATGTCGATCTCGTCCTTGACCGCCACCGGCACCCCGAACAGCGGCCCGCGATCACCTCGCGCCTGGCGCTCGTCCACGCGATCGGCGTCCGCGAGCGCTCGATCGGCGAAGACCGCGCCGAACGCGTTGAGGTCGCCGTCGAGCCGCTCGATCCGTCCAAGTGCCAGTTCGACGAGCTCGCGCGCGGACGCCCCGCCACCTCGCACGAGCTCGGCCTGAGCGGCCGCACCGTCGAACGCCACGTCGGACTCGAGCACCGGCCGCCGACCCTCTCAAGCCCCACGGTGAGAGTCAACGACGCTTACAGCCACGCGAGCGTGGCTGATCTGGTGTGGTTGCCGATCGGTTAGCGTCGTGACGTGAGGCTGCGTCCTGGTGCACGTGTCGCGATCATCGGCGCCGGCCCGAGCGGTTTGACCGCCGCCAAGCACGCGATCCAGGCCGGGTTCGACGTGACGGTGTTCGAGGCGAGCGAGGACCTCGGGGGCCAGTGGCACACGACCGCTGCCCACAGCGGCGTGTGGCCGGGAATGCGCACGAACACGAGCCGCGCGATGACCGCGTTCTCGGATTTCGCCGCCCCTACCGAGTATCCGCTTCATCCGGCCGCCGAGCAGATCCACACCTACCTGCGCACCTACGCGGAGCATTTCGACGTCACCGACCGGGTCCGCCTGCACGCACCCGTCGGCCATGTATCCCCGATCGGGGAGGTCGACGGGGAGCGGTTCGACGGGGTCGTCGTCGCGTCGGGCCGTTTCCGCAAGCCGCGGCTCGCCCCCGGGCTCGGCGCCTTCCGCGGCGACGTCATCCATGCGTTCAATTACCCCGGCGCCGCGCCGTACCGCAACCGGCGCACACTGGTCTATGGCAACGGGATCAGCGGTCTTGAGATCGCGTCCGATCTCGCGGCGGTCACATCGGTGATATCCGCCTTCCGCAAGCCCCGCTACGTGATCCAGAAGGTCGTCGACGGCGTGCCGTCAGACTGGCAGTGGTACACGGCGTTCGGGGCGCTCGAGCGGCGCCTGCTTGCGCGCGAGGAGTGGAGCCGCACGGTCCGTGACCGCGTGCTGCGCGTGGCCGGCAATCCTGCCGCGTTCGGCGCCCCCGAGCCGCACGGCGACATCCTCACCGCGGGACTCTCCCTGTGTCAGGACTACCTGGCGCAGGTCGCCGACGGCAGCATCGTCTGTCGTCCCGCGATCGCGGCGATCGATGACCGCACCGTCACGTTCATCGACGGCTCGTCCGAGACCGTCGACGCCATTGTGTGCGCAACCGGCTACGACCTCGATATCCCCTACCTGTCCGAGGACGTATGGGACGTGCTCGGCGCGGACCTTGCGCTCTACCAGCGCACGTGGCATCCAGACCTTCCCGGCTTCGGCTTCATCGGCCAGTTCCTCGCCCAGGGCCCGTATTTCCCGCTGCTCGAACTACAGGCGCGCTGGATCGTCGCGACCTGGGCCGGCGACGTGGCGCCACCCGACGAGACACAGATGCGGGTAACGATTCTTGAGCCGCGGCCACCCCTTGACGCGCACAATGCGCTAGCCATGACGCTCGCCGACGAGCTCGGTGTCGCGCCCGACCTGCTCGCCCGCCCCGAGCTCACCGAGGCGCTGCTGTTCGGGCCCCTGCTCCCACCCCGCTACCGACTCAACGGCCCCGACGCGTCGGGCAACGCCACGGAGTGGTTCACCGCACAGCTCGCCACATCACCCCGGGTCCCTCTCGACCCAGCCGACGTCGCGATGCTCCGTCGCTTCGGGTTGGCGCCGGCCGCCGACATCGTGACGCGGTCGGCGCTGGTGTGAGCGTTTGGGCGTCGGCGGCGTGCGCGATAGAACGCCAGGGCGTGGTTCGAATCCGCCCACGCTCCGCGCGAGCAGCGATTGTCCTGTGCTATTCCGCGATTGCGGACGCGGCGGCCAGCGCGAACGGGCTGCCCTCGGAGTCCCGGCATACGGCCCACTGATCGCCGGGGTGGATGATCGAGCCGCCGAGTTCGCGGACGCGGTCGAGCGTTCTGGGCAGGTCCGCGACGGTGAAGTACGGAAGGGAAGCGGTATCGCCGGGACCGGGTCCACGATCGTGGACTCCCAGGCGTAGGTTGTCGGTGTCGGCCTCCCACCCCGATCCGGCCGCAGCGGGCCGTGGCGAGAGGGCGACCCCGAGGACTCCATGCCAGAACCGCAGCGCGCGATCGGGATCGTCGGCTGGGAATTCGATGAGCGGCGCGGGCATTGACGCAAGTATGGCCAGCACGGTCGAGCAGCAGCTCGGACATGACCCTCCTCGGACTCGTGAACGGGGCGGCGCTCGGCGCGGACGAGCGGCGCCATCTCGTTCGATCGTCATGTCACAGACCCAGCCGCTATCCGGTCCTTGCTAATGCACCACCGATCACACCAGCGTGACTCGGGATCACATGAGCGAAGGCATGACACGAGATGCGTAAGCGGGCTTCGCGGTGGGCGGCCAGCGCCGGCGGCCCTGATCGAGTTCTTGAACGCCACGAACGAAAGGACGGCCGATGAGTCCTGCCACGTCCACGCCTGACACGATCGTCCTGGTCCACGGCTTCTGGGTGACACCCCGCAGTTGGGAGCACTGGATCGAGCGCTACGAGGGCAAGGGGCTGCGCGTGATCGCCCCCGCCTACCCCGGGTTCGAGGTCGAGGTCGAGGCGCTGAACGCCGACCCCACGCCGATCGAGCAGCTCAAAGTCCCGGCGATCATCGAGCGCCTCGAGGCGATCGTCAGCGAGCTCGAATCGCCTCCGATCATCATCGGCCACTCCGCCGGCGGCGTGTTCACCCAGATCCTGCTCGACCACGGCTTCGGCGCCGCCGGTGTGGCGATCAACTCGGCGCCGACCGAGGGTGTCAAGCGCATCCCGCTGTCGCAGGTGCGCGCCAGCTTCCCGGTGCTCAAGAACCCGGCGAACCGCCACAAGGCCGTCGGCCTCACCTTCGAGCAGTGGAGCTACACGTTCACCAACGGCCTCCCCGAGGACGAGTCGCGGCGGCTGTACGAGCGCTACCACGTCCCCGCGTCCGGAGAGGTGTTCTGGGGCAGCGCGCTGGCGAACATCCACCCTGGCAAGGACGAGACCTGGGTGAACTACAAGAACGAGGGGCGCGCGCCGCTGCTGTTCATCTCCGGCAGCGCCGACCACCTGATGCCGCCGTCGATCCAGCGCTCGAACGCCAAGCACTACAACGACAACGTCATCACCGAGGTCAAGGAGTTCGAGGGGCCGCATCTGCTGCCCGCGTCGCCGGGCTGGGAGAAGGTCGCCGACTACGCGCTCGACTGGGCGCTCGAGCAGGCGGCGCTGCCGAGCACGCGGCAAGAGGCGTCCGGATCAGCCACAGCGGCGGGCCGACCGTCCTGATCGAGGCGCCGCTGGATCGACGCCTACGCCGGCCCGGCGTATGAGATCCGCTCGAATGGCCACGCCTCGACGAGCCAGCGGGAAACGAGCTCCCGAAGCGCGGCATCGCAGTCCGCGCGAGTGGCACGCACCCACGACGTGACGACGGCGTCGTCTACTCCACCCTTGTCGGGATAGATGTAGACGCAGCCGATCACGCCGCGGTCCGACGGATCGAGGACCGTGTAGGTGAAGCCGGAACGCGCCGCGAAGTCGCGGGCGTGGCGCTCCAGGTCCGCGCGGTTCTCTTCCAGAGTCATCGCGCGCGGCCAGCGACTGTCTAGGAAGCCCGGCGTCGCCCGGATGTGCTCGATCGAGGACGACCACGCCTCGTGGTCGTCCTCGTTGTGCTCGGGACCGAGCGGTTCGAGCAGGAAGCGATCCGCGACAAGTCGAGCTGGCGGCTGAAAGTCATCAGGGACGAAGGCCACCTGGACATCGTCGCATGGTCATTGCTGCATCCTTGGATCGTGCGTCGGGTCGGCGTATACGGGAGGGCAACCGCGATCGCCGGCTTCCGGGCGCAGCTCGTAGTGCCAGGGCTCGTTGCCGTAGATCTGGCACAGCCCGTACGCGGCGCCGTGCTCGGACAGCCACGCCGCGGCGCCGGACGGCCCGATGTCGACCGCGTCCCCCGACACGTGAGCCGACGTGTTGGGAGTGGCCACCCATCGAGCAGCCTCCGCTTCGGAGCCGTACTTCGAGACCGCCTCACGGAGGAGCTGCTCCTGGTACTCCGGGGAACGCCAGCCGCTGTCGACGACGAACTCGACCCCGTCGTCCGCGGCGTCGGTTGCCGCTCGACGCAGGGCACCGAGCAGACCGGAGTCGAGGTTGGCCACGCCCGGAACTTCGTCATCGAAGACCGTCGTGCCGTCGGGGACGGCACCACCGGCCTCGCCGAGCGCACCACGGTGCTCTCGGCGAGGGACGTCGATGGGTGAGGGGGTCGTCGACGACGAGGACGCCGGCAACTGGTAGCCGAGGGCCGCCGCGATCGCCGCGATGACGACGAGCAGGCCGGCGATGCGGATCCGCATCCGGCGGGGCGGTGTTCGTGCTCGTTGGCTGTACGACACGCCCCCAGTCAAGGCAGCGTGGTGTTGCCGCCACGTATGTGGTTTTCGATATGCCGACGATATGCGCCCGCCCTAGCATCGGAGCATGCGTGTGTTGCTCGTCGAGGACGAGCCCTATATGGCGGACGCGATCCGCGACGGCCTCCGCCTGGAAGCGATCGCGGCAGACATCGCCGGTGACGGCGACACCGCTCTGGAGCTGCTGAGCGTCAACGCCTACGACATCGCCGTCCTCGACCGAGACATCCCCGGGCCCTCCGGTGACGAGATCGCCGCACGCATCGTCGCCTCCGGCAGCGGCATGCCGATCCTGATGCTCACCGCCGCCGACCGTCTCGACGACAAGGCCACCGGGTTCGAGCTCGGCGCCGACGACTACCTCACCAAGCCGTTCGAGCTCAAGGAGCTCGTGCTCCGCCTCAGAGCACTCGACCGCAGGCGCGCCCACAGCAGGCCGCCCGTGCGACGAGATCGCCGGTCTGCGGCTGGATCCGTTCCGCCGCGAGGTCTACCGCGACGGCCGCTACGTCCCGCTCACGCGGAAGCAGTTCGCCGTGCTCGAGGTCCTCGTTGCTGCCGAAGGCGGCGTCGTCAGCGCCGAACAGCTGCTGGAACGGGCGTGGGATCAAAACGCCGACCCGTTCACCAACGCCGTGCGCATCACCGTCTCGGCACTGCGCAAGCGCCTCGGCGAGCCCAGGATCATCGCCACGGTGGCCGGCGCCGGGTACCGCATCGAGACCCACCGGAGACCGAGGGACGAGACGGTGGATAGAGCCCCTGGTCTGAGCGTCCGCCTCAAGCTCACCCTCAGCTACGCCGGCCTGGTCATGCTCGCCGGTGCCTTGCTGCTCGCCGTCGTGTGGGTGTTCCTGCTGCGGTACGTCCCCGACCATGCGGTCCTTAGAGGACCCGGCCCCGCCCCGCTCGTCCCGACCCGCTCCGACCTCCTCCGCGCGTTCGTTCCGAAGGCGGCGATCATGCTGGCGTTCCTGCTCGTGTTCGCTCTCGTGGGAGGCTGGCTTCTCGCCGGCCAGATGCTCGCCCCGCTGACCCGCATCACGAACGCGGCACGCATGGCCGCGACCGGATCGCTCTCCCACCGGATCCAGTTGGAAGGCCGCGGAGACGAGTTCCGCGAGCTCGCCGACGCCTTCGACAGCATGCTCGCACGGCTCGAAGCACACGTCGCCGAACAGCAGCGATTCGCCGCCAACGCCTCCCACGAGCTGCGGACCCCGCTGGCGATCACGCAGACGCTCCTCGACGTGGCTCGCAACGATCCGAACCGTGACAACGGCGAACTGGTCGAACGCCTCCACTTCGTCAACACCCGCGCGATCGACCTCACCGAAGCACTGCTCGTGCTCAGCCGCGCCGACCAGCGCTCTTTCGCCCGAGAGCACGTCGACCTGTCCCTCATAGCCGAAGAAGCCACCGAGACGCTGCTCCCCTTCGCAGAGGAGCGCGGCGTGACCCTCGAGACCTCCGGCGACGCGACGCCTACGATCGGCTCACCCGCCCTCCTGCTGCAGACGGCTACGAACCTCGTGCACAACGCGATCGTCCACAACGTGGCTGAACAGGGCACCGTGTGGGTCACGACCACCGTTCACCCTGAGAGCGTGGTGCTCACCGTCGAGAACACCGGCGAGAAGCTCACCCCACAGCTCGTCGCCACACTTGCCGAGCCGTTTCAGCGCGGCAGCAAGCGCGTACGCACCGAGCACGCAGGCGTCGGTCTCGGCCTAGCGATCGTCAAGAGCATCACCCGAGCACACGACGGGACACTCACCCTCGCCCCGCGGGCCGCCGGCGGGCTCTGCGTCACGATGCAGCTGCCCGCCGCGCCACCCCACACTGGCCTTAGGCAGCGCTGAGCTCGGCGAGCCGCGCGGCGCTCCTGGGGTCCATCGGCAGGAACGTCTCGATCGCGAGGTTCGCCGCCGTGACGTCAAGCGGGGCCCCGAGAGTGGCGATGACCGTGAACAGCTCGACCTCGCCGAGGCGGGTCTGCAGCCTGAGCGAGACCACCGGCTGGGTGGCCGCGCCGGCCGGCGGCTCGCCGGGGAGGTAGGACTCCACCTCCTCGATGAGCTCGGCGAGGCCGGGATCGGCGTCCTCGCGGCTCCTCCGCTTCAGCCGGTGAATCAGCGGCGCGTTGCACGCGGCGGTCATCGACGAGATCCGCGGCAGACCGCCCGGGTGAACGCCGAGCCGGAGCAGGTTGATCGGCGGCTCGAGGAGCGCCGGGTCGACCCCGTCCCAGAGAAGCGACGCGGCTCGATTGGAATCGATCACGTTCCAGAGCCCGTCGACGATCAACGCCGGGTTCGGCTCGTACGCCTCGAGCAGCCGCTCCAGCGACTCTCGAAGCGGCTGCATCACCTCCCCGTCGTAGGGCAGCTCCAGATAGGGAGGCGCGAAGCCGCCGGCCAGTAACAGTCGGTTGCGCTCGGTGATCGGCAGATCGAGGTGCTGGGCCAGGTGGACGAGGAGCTGGCGACTCGGGCTGGACCGGCCGGTCTCGACGAAGCTCAGGTGCTTGGTCGAGACGTTCGCGTCCAGGGACAGCTCGAGTTGGGTGAGGCCACGTCGCATGCGCCAGAAGCGGATCAGCTCGCCCGCGGTCTGGGGCTCCTGCTCGGTCTGGACGACCACCCGCTTGAAGTTAGCGGCATTACACGAGAGGTAATCGACGCGCGGCCTTCGCTCCGCGACCGTCCAAGGCGATGCAACCAGACGATCAGCGGAGGCAACCGATGACCGATACACAGGCTCTTGTCGACATCTCATCGCGGAGCGCGGCCGAGTTGGCAGCGAAGTACGTCGCACTCTGGAACGAGCCCGATGCCGACCGCCGCCGGCGGATGATCGCCGAGCTCTGGGTGGCGGACGGAAGGCACATTCTCCAGCCGCCGCAGGAGGTCCGCGAGATCGCGGCGCAACCCGGTATCGCGATGACGGCGATCTTCACCGCACAGGGATACGCGGAGATCGAGACGCGCGCGGCCAGTGTCTACGAGCACTGGGTCGGGTCCGAAGGGCTCAGCTTCCGCGGGCGCGACGACGCCGACCGACTCGGTGACGCCGTCAAGCTCCACTGGGAGGCGGTCGCCAAGGACGGCACGGTGTTCGCCGTCGGGCTCAGCATCCTCATCCTCGCCGCGGACGGCCGGATCGAGCGCGACTACACGTTCATCGTCGCGTAACAGGACGCACGATGAGCATCCCTCGGCTCGAGACGAGATGCGCCAAGTCGTCCGCCAAGCGTTCGACGTGTTCGCTCGCCTGTTGCTCGAAGCGCTCGACTTCGACGATTTCGGCGATCAGCACGTAATCGGCTTGACCGATGGACTGTCCGGGCACGTCCGACGGCCGCGTAAGCCGATAATCCGAGATCGTGTCCAGCGACCCGCGGACGATGTCGCGATCGTCCGTCATCAGACGCTCAAAGTCCTCGGCCAGCTCCGGCGAACGCAGCTGAAACCAGATGAGAAGGGTCGCTGGAGGACTCATCCACGAAGCGTAATGGACAGGGCCCCATCTCGACTGTGGTCAGGCGGAGCGATCCTCCATGAGCTCATAGACGAACCCGTCGGGAGCGCGGAAGTGCAGCCACGACCGCTCTCCGCCGTCCTGCGGTGGCAACACGATCTCGACGCCGGCAGCTTCCAACTCGGTGACGGCGCTCTGCAGGTCATCCACGCGGAAGCCGGCCACCGGATGAGTGAGGTGCCGGTTGTACTCGCTCGTGGGTCCGAAGACCTCGACCGTCGCACCGTCGGGCACGTCCAGCACCGCGAAGTCGGGCTCCAGCACGTGCTCGCCCAGGCCGAGCACGTCTTTGAAGAACGTCACGGTGGCGGAGTACTCGCTCGTTCGCGTTCCGACCCACACCAGCGAAAGCACACGCATGATCACCCCTCCGACCCAGATTGAACGGCTCCCCTGACCGTCCTCAGCCGAGCAACCGGATCAACCCGCGCGCGGTGAAGAAGAGCCCAGCGGCGCCAAGCAGCATGACGACGGCCACCCGCCCATAGCGGGCGATCAGGCTTTCGGTCATGTCGAGGATGCGGCGACCAGGACCTGGTGCGACCCTCACCAGCGCGACCGGCGCCCAGGCCGGCGACGCGGCCAGCGCCACAAGCAGCCCGACGAGCACCATCTTCTCCACGATGTCCAGATCGGCGCTCGAGATCTCCTTTGCCGCCGGAATGACGAGAGCCAGCGTCGTGAAGTTCGTCGCCATCGAGAAGACGCCGAACGGCAACGCCGCTCGAAACCGGGTCGAGTCGTGCCGACGCTCGCCGTCGGGGTGGCCTGGCCGGGACGAGCGCCGACGAGGCCAGAGATCGACGAGAACGGCCAACCCGATGAGTACCACGCCGAGGGCGAGATCGAGCGATGCGTCGAGGCGTGGCTCGCTCGGCAGCGATACCGCCGCGCCGAACAACAGGACTGCGCCGACGACAAGCAGCAACGTGAGTACGGCCCCGGCGGCGAAGCGCACGCCCGCCCGACGGCCGTCAGGCCCAGCGAGAAGCAGGGTCTGCTCCGTCAGCAGCACCGGACTGACTGCTCCCCCGAGGCCGAGCGGGAGGATCAGCGTGAGTGCCGCCAGCACCCGGCAAGTCTATGTGGGCTCGACCTCACACATCAGCGCCGCCCGCGGAGGTCGTTCGTAGGATGCAGGGCCGTGGGTGACCACCTCATCGTCCTTCACTCCGCGGTGCGTGCCTGCCCGGGCTACAACCGCCACGACGCTCCCTCGATTCTGATGGAAGGTTCGTCGATGGCGCGCGACACCGAGCACGGTCGCGCGGTCACCGCGCAGCTGACGCGCCGCCACGGCACGCTCGAGGACGCGATCGAGGCGGGGATCTTTGCGCTCGGCGCCGCGGGGTTGTCCAAGGGCATCCGCCGCCAGGCGCGTGCGGCGTGCGAGGACTACTTCTACAACCGGCTCAGCCTGACGCCGAGCTACGAGTTGGGTGGACCGGAGGAGATCCCCGAAGGGCTGGAGCTGATGCCCGACGCGATGTACAGGGCGCTCGAGGACATCGTCGAACTCGTCGTCGACGGCGACTACGAGGAGCTCCGCGTCCTCTCTCGCAATCGGCTCGGAATCGAGGACATGCGCCGTCGCATCGAGGACGAGTGCCCCGAGTCCCTGGTCCTGCCGCCGCGCGAGATCTACCGGGTCGAGACGATCGCCAAGTCCGACGACCCGGACCTGCCGGGTTGGGCCTACTTCCTCGAGCTGTGGACCGAGACCGGCCCGGCGCGGCTGCACATCGAGGGCGAGCTAGAGGAGTCGGGCGAGGGCTTCACGGCGACGCTGAACGACATCCTGCCCTGATCCGGCGCCGTCTGCGTCGAGCGGCCCGTTAACGCGGAAAGCCCACCCGTGGGCGGACTCTCGGCCATCAGAAGATCAGGCGGCTTACGCGGGAAGGGGACGTTCAGTTGAAGGTCTCGCCCTCAGGTTGCCCTCGCTGTCTGACACCCCCAGAGTAGCGCGCCCGTCGCTCCGTGTTACGCCCCAGGCGGCCGGTACCGGACCTCCTCGGCCCGGCGCAGCGCCTCAAGCGTGTCCTCGACGCTCAGCAGGACCGTCGTTTCCAACGAGCTGAGCGCACCGCCACCACTGATGGCCAGCGCAACCGCCGCCATGGACACGTTGTCCGGCGCCTCCCACAGGTTGTACCCGTCGTGTGTGCCGAAGGCGTACCAGAACCCGTGGAGCTTCCCGCCGACCGACTCGATGTACTCCTGAGCGGCCTTTCGGCGGTCTTCTGGCTTGCTGGTCAGCCTGGCCCAAGTCTCCGGCGTATAGCTGAACTTCGACAGGTACAGCGGCATCGTCCCTCCTCTGGTTCGGCGACTCAGCCGAGCCGCCGTCAGACGTCGAGTATTACCCGCCGGCGAGCAGCGCAGGGACGGGAGCCGCGCTGCTGGACACGGTGCTGGGTGACTGCGAGGCTCAGCGTCGTGGATCTCGAACGCATGGCGGGCTCGAAATAGCGCTGTCCCGGCGATTCGCGCACTTCAACAGCCGGGTCACCAACCCCGTCCAGGGCGTGTACGCCTGGCTCGTGCCGCCGTGGGCGGTCATCCTCCACCGCGGTCGGCGCTCGGGTCGCGAGTACCGGACGCCGCTCTTCGCGTTCAGACGCGATCAGACGCTGGTCATCGCACTGCTCTACGGCCAGCAGTCGGACTGGCTTCGGAACCTGCGCCACGGCGGCGGCCACGTCATCCGTGCGGGACGCACCCTCACGCTTGCGCCGCCCGAGATCGTCAACACGAGCGAGGCGCGTCCACTGCTCGCACGCTTCTCCCGCCCGGAGCGCGCGTACTGCGAGCTCGCGGAGGCGTTGGCGGTCATCGAGCTGGGCGAGCAGCTGCCGGGTTTCGGCCCTCGGCGCCACGGTCTCGGCGAGCCGTCGTCACGCGTGTGAACGGCGTCGATCTGCTCTGGCTGCCGCTCGGCGCCGGCGGGCACTTCGTGCGCACCAACGGCCGCGTCTACGAGGCGCTCGCCGCCCGCCTGCAGCATCGCGAGCGCAGCGACCTCTACCACTCCGCGCTAGAGGTCCACCTCGCCGGCGAGCGCTATGTGATCGAGCAGGGACCGGTCTGGAACCTGCGGGAGGCCGACCGCGGCGTCGTCGGCGAGGGTCCGGTCGGCGCACGGTGGCTGGGCCGCTTCAAGCTCTTCCGCTACGAGATCCGCTGCTGGCGCAACGGGGTCATCCCCGATCGCGGAGAAGCGGTGGACAGCCCGCAGCGCGTCAGCTCGGATCCGCATCGCGCGCGACACGTCCTCGAGCTCGTGCCGCGCTTCCCGACCGCCACCTGGGGGCGCGACGAGCAGCACACCGGCGAGATGTGGAACTCCAACTCGCTGACCGCGTGGCTGCTCGCGCGCAGCGGCCACGACACCACCACGATCTCCCCGCCCGCCCGCGGCCGCGCACCGGGCTGGCACGCGGGGCTCGCGGTCGCGGCCCGGTAGGCTGCGACCGCGAGGGGAGACAACGCTCGGAACAAGCGGAGGCTGCGCATGCCCACGATCACCACGGCCGACGGCATCGAGATCTTCTTCAAGGACTGGGGCTCTGGACAGCCGATCGTCTTCAGCCATGGCTGGCCGCTCTCGGCCGACGACTGGGACACGCAGATGCTGTTCTTCCTCGGGCAGGGCTACCGCGTCATCGCCCATGACCGGCGCGGGCACGGCCGCTCGACGCAGACCGGCGACGGGCACGACATGGACCACTACGCCGACGACCTCGCCGCGGTGACGGCCCATCTCGATCTCCAGGACGCGGTCCACGTCGGCCACTCCACCGGTGGCGGCGAAGTCGTGCACTACATCGCCCGACACGGCGAGGGCCGCGTCGCGAAAGCGGTGCTGATCAGCGCGGTGCCGCCGCTGATGGTGCAGACCGACGCCAACCCCGGAGGGCTGCCGAAGAGCGTGTTCGACGACCTCCAGGCCCAGCTGGCCGCCAACCGCTCCGAGTTCTACCGCGCCCTGCCGTCAGGTCCCTTCTACGGCTTCAACCGGCCCGGCGTGGAGTCTTCGGAAGCGATCATCGAGAACTGGTGGCGCCAGGGGATGATGGGCGGGGCGAAGGCGCACTACGACGGCATCGTCGCGTTCTCGCAGACCGACTTCACCGAGGACCTCAAGAAGATCTCGGTGCCGGTGCTGGTGATGCACGGCGACGACGACCAGATCGTGCCCTACGCCGACTCCGGTCCGCTGTCCGCGAAGCTCGTGCAGAACGGCACACTGAAGACGTACGAAGGGTTCCCGCACGGCATGCCGACCACGCAGGCCGAGACGATCAACGCGGACCTCCTGGCCTTCCTGCAGGCCTGAGCGGCGTCGGCGAGGCTCATGCAGATCGGAAAGGCCGGCGCGCCAGTCAGCCACATCAGCCAGGCATATCCCGACCGGGTCGAGGTCCGCGGCAGAGATCTCACCGGCGACGTGATGGGGCGCCTGAGCTTCACCGCGTACTTCCACCTGCTGCTCACCGGGCAGGAGCCGACCGAGGAGCAGGAGTACTTCCTGGACGTGCTGCTCGTGGCGATCGCCGAGCACGGGATGATGCCGACGAACGTGGCGGCGCGAATGACGCTGGCGGCCGATCCCGGCTCGCTGCAGGGCGCGGTCGCGGCGGGGATCCTCGGGTGCGGGCCGGTGATCCTCGGAACGGCCCAGGAGTGTGCGCGGCTGCTGGAGCGGGACGACCCCGTGGCAGCGGTGAAGGAGCTGCGGGCGGCCGGCGGCAAGGTGCCCGGCTTCGGGCATCCCGTGCACAAGCCGCTCGATCCGCGAGCGGAGCGGATCCTCGAGCTGGCGGACGCGCGTGACGTCGAGCGGGACGTACGTCGAGCGGGCCCGGCAGGTGCGCGACGCGGTGAGCGAGGCGTGGGGACGGCCGTTGACGATGAACGTGTCCATGCCGATCGCGGCCGTGATGCTCGACCTCGGGTTCCCGGCCAGCGCGGTGAAGGCCGTCCCGATCCTCGCGAGGACGGGCGGGCTGCTGGCGCATCTGGCCGAGGAGCAGCAGAACCCGGTCGGCTTCCTGATGGCGGCGCAGGCCGAGGAGGCCATCGAGTACGAGCGCGATGAGTGACGACGAGTCGTATCGAGCGCAGATCGCCTACCTGCTCGAGCGGTCCGCGTTCTACAAGGACAAGCTCGGCACGACGGACGTCGGCGGCCTCGAGCAGATCGGCGAGCTGCCGCTGACGACCAAGCAGGAGATCCGCGCGACGGTCACGCCGGAGAACCCGTTCGGCGCCCACCTCTGCGCGGCACCGGACGAGATCGTCCGGATCTACAGCACGAGCGGTACGACCGGCGCGCCGAGCTACATCCCGCTGACGGCCCAGGACCTCGACAACTGGATCACCGGCTCGGCCCGGAGCTACGCGGCCTCGGGCATCCAGGCCGGCGAGCGGATCGTGAGCACGTACAACGCGGGCCCGTTCGTGGCCGGTGCCGCGCTCGCGTCGTTCGACCGGCTCGGCCTCGCCCACATCCCCGTCGGCACCGGGAACACCGAGCGGCTGATCAAGGCGATCGAGCTGCTGCGACCCGAGAACGCGGTCTTGACGCCGTCGTACGCGGCATCCCTGGCCGAGCGGTTCGACCTCGAGAACTCGAGCGTCAAGCGGGTGCTCGTGGCCGGGGAGCCCGGCGGCGGCGAGCCCGCGTTCCGCGCCACGCTCGAAGACGGCTGGGGCGCGAAGGTCACCGAGGCGATGGGCATCGGCGACATCGGCGTCTCGCTGTGGGGCGAATGCGAGCAGCAGGACGGGATGCACCTCGGTGCCCATGGCTTCGTGCATCCCGAGCTGATCGATCCCGACACGGGCAAGGCGCGGCAACTCGAAGACGGAGCCACGGGCGAGCTCGTGCTGACGCACCTGCAACACCGAGCTGCGCCGCTGCTGCGCTTTCGCACGCGCGACCACGTGCAGGTGAGGACGAGCCCTTGCCCGTGCGGCCGCACCGGCCCGCGCATCCGCTGCATCGGCCGCACGGACGACATGCTCATCGTGCGCGGCGTCAACGTCTTCCCGTCGGCGGTCCGCGAGGTGGTCAACGGCTTCCAGCCACGGGTGAGCGGCCACATCCTGGTCCGACCCACCGCCCCCGGCGTCAAGCAGGAGCCGCCGCTTCCCGTCGCCGTCGAGCTCGCGCCGGACGCGCGACAGGATCAAGCCCTCGCGGAGTCGATCCGCGAGAGACTGCGGGCCGTACTCGTGGTTCAGACACAAGTGGACCTCGTCCCCCACGGGAGCCTGCAGCGCAGCGAGTACAAGTCGAAACTCGTCGAGACACGAGGAACATGAGAAAGCTTCAGAGCCAGGGTGTCCACCACATCACGATCGTCGGAGCCGACCGGCAGACGTCGATCGACTTCTGGGAGGGCGTGCTCGGGATGCCGTTCATCTTCGAGCAGCCCAACCTCGACCGGGAGGCCGAGAGCCACCTGTACTTCGACCCGGGCGACGGCCGGCTGATCACGATCTTCACCAACGAGGAGCGCACGCCGGACCCGACCCGCACGTCGACCGACCAGGGCGCGGTCCACCACATCGCGTTCAGCATCTCCCAGGCCACGTTCGCGCAGACCGTGGAGCGCCTGGACGAGCGCGGGATCAAGCACAGCGGCGTCAAGGACCGCGGGTTCATGGACTCGATCTACTTCGAGGACCCGCTCGGCCTGCTGATCGAGCTCGCGTCCTACCGCTTCGAGCCGCCGTTCGGCTACACGCACGCCGACGTGCTGCTGGAGGCGCACAAGCTGCGGGTGGAACGCGGGGACCACCACATCGACCGGGCGCACCTGGCGGACGCGCTGGAAGGGCTCGTCCTGCGATCGCGGGAGTCGTTGTCGGACGACAGATCGGCGAAGGACCCGTACAGCTAAGGAGGAGGAGACCATGGCTGCGAACACGCTCAACATCCTCACGCCGAGCGTGAACAACCTGAGCGTCCGGATCTTCGTGCGAGCCGCGGGGCTCGACTTCGAGGAGGTCGACGTCTGGGGCAAGACGACGGAGCCGGAGTATCTGAGCAAGTATCCGGCGCATCTGACGCCGATGCTCGAGACCGACGGCCTGCCACGCGGGACGCTCGGCGAGAGCTGCGCGATCATGGCCTTCCTGTGCAACAAGCACGGGCTCGACGCGTTCTACCCGAGCGATCCGGGAGAGCGCGCGATGGTCGACAACGCGATGTTCTATTTGATCGGGACCTTCTATCCGCTCCTGGCGCGCGCGACGTACCCGACGCTCGCGTTCGGCCAGTACGCGGGCGAGGTGGCGACGGCGCCGGACGCCGACGACGGAATGAAGGCGAAGGCGGCCAAGGACGCCGAGGACGCGCTGCGCGATCCGCTCGAGGTCTTCAACACCTACTTCATCGCGGGCCGCCCGTTCATCGGCGGCGACAAGCCGTCGATCGCCGACATCCGCCTGGCGGCCACGCTCGAGTTCCTGCGGGCGATCGACTTCGACTTCCCGCAGTGGGCGGAGGACTACATGGAGCGCATGGAGTCCACGCTCGGCGAGGCGTACTCGGAGCCGGCCGGCGACGTGCGCGGCTACGTCGCGTCGGTCAAGGGCTAGTCGAGCGGCCCGGTGAGATAGCGCTGCAGCGTCGGGCCGGCCCACGCGACCACGCGTGACGGGTCGGCCGACGCCAGCGGCTCGAAGCGCAGCACGTAGCGGGCCAGCCCGAGCCCGAGCATCTGCGCCGCGCAGAGCTCACCGCGGATCTCGGGCTGGTCGCAGCCCAGGCGCTCCGCCAGCGGGCCGTACAGCCGCAGCTGCAGGAACGTCCGCAGCAGCTCGGCGGCCCGCGGCTCGGTCGCGGCCGACGCCAGCAGCGTGATGATCGCGTGCCGGCTGCCGTCGCGGTCCCAGGTCTCCACGAGCAGCCGCACGAGCCGTGCGCCCACCTGCTCGCGTCCGTCCTCGAGCAGCCGCGGGATCTCCACGTCCGGGTCGAACGGCCACTCGATCGCCGCCTCGAGCAGCCCGATCTTGCTCCCGAAGAAGTGCATCACGAGCGACGCGTCGACACCCGCCTGGCCGGCGATCGCCCGTACCGACGCGCCCTCGTAGCCGCGCTCGGCGAACAGCTCGCGTGCCGCATCGAGGATCGCCTGACGTGTGCCGGTCTCCCCCGGCCTGCGGCCCGTCCGTGCCATGACTATCAGCTTGACAGAACAATTCAACAGCGTAAAGTCAACGGTGTTGAAATGAAGCTCGCCGCCCGCCTCACCCTCGCCGGACTCGTGCTCGTATTCGCCTTCACCGCCCTCTACGTGGAGGCGTTCCACGAGCCGAAGCCGCGCGGCGTGGACGTGGCAGTCGTCGGCCCGGCACCCGAGCTCGACCCGCAGGCCTTCGACGTCCACCGCTACGCCAGCGAGGCCCAGGCCCGCGAAGCGCTGCTGGACACCGACGTGCGCGGCGTCTTCGCCGGCGACCGCGTGCTCGTCGCCTCGGCGAGCGGGGCCGTCCCGGCGGAGACGGTCGCCGCCGCCGGGGGACCCCGACAGGTCGAGGACCTGCGGCCGCTGCCGCCGAGCGACCGCCGCGGCCTCTCCCCTCTGTTCGCGGTCCTCGGCACCCTGATCCCGAGCCTGGTCTTCGGCGTCCTGCTGTCGGTGTTCGGGCGCCGCGTCCCGGCGCGCGTGCGCTGGCCCGCCGTGGTCGTCTTCGCAGCGGTCGCCGGGCTCGTGACCGCCTTCGACGTCGACGTCCTGGTCGGCGCGCTGAACGGCCACTTTCTCGGCATCGCGCTCGTGACCGCGCTGCTCGCATTGGCGGTCAGCGCCGCCGCGCACGGCCTCGGACACCTCGGCGGCCCGATCGGGATCGTGACCGCGGTCCTGCTGCTGCTCCTGGTCGGCGTGAGCTCCGCAGGCGGCGCGGTCACCTACCAGTTCGAGCCTGGGTTCTACGGCGCGGTGTCGCAGCTGCTACCGCCGGGCGCCGCGCTCACCGCGGTGCGCAACGTTCAGTACTTCGACTGGGCCGGCACGCTCTGGCCGCTGCTGACGCTCGGAGCTTGGGCCGTGGGCGGCGTCGCCCTCGGGCTGCTCGGCGAGCGGGTCTCGAGCCAGCGCTTCCATGAGGCGACCGGTTGGCGTGCCCAGCGGTAGTCCGGCGTGTAGCGCGCGGCGATCCCCACCGCGAGCGCGACGCCGACCGCGGTCAGCACCGCGCTGTTGACGACGAAGAACGTCGCGACCGTCGAGGCCGAGACCGCGGTGCCGGTGACCGGTTCGAACGCGGCGGCCAGGATCGCCGCGCCGGCGCCGAGGCTGGCGGGGGCGAACGGGATCGTCCGCCCACCGACCTGCGCGAACATCACGAGCAGGACCGCGGGGATCGTGGCGGGCAGCCCGAACGCCACCAGGAAACAGGCGATCGACAGCCCGCGGGCGAGCCGGCTGGCGACCTGCCAGGGCAGCACGCGGCACGCGTACATGCCGGGCCGCTTGAGCGCGCACGCGCCGCAGGCGATCCGCGCCGCGAGCCGCCGCACGGCCGGGACGAGGCTGAGCAGCACCAGCACGACCGCGACGACGGCGAGCAGCGCCGGAGCCGGGAGCCCGACGCCCGGCGAGATGCCGGCCGCGAACGCGGCGCCGAGCAGCGCGAAGCCGATCGCCGCCTCACCCGCGCCCTCCGCCACGAGCGTGCCCGTGAGCACCGGGTACCCGTGCTCACCGGTGCGCGGGCGCAGGAGCAGGAGCCGCACCCCGTCTCCCCCGCGCGCCGACAGCACGCCGCTCGCTCCGGCGCCTGCCACCCAGGCGCCGACCGCGTCGCGCCGCCGGACCGGCGTGTCCGGGCAGGCAGCCCGGATCACCGCGTGCCAGCCCTGACCGCGGGCGACCTGGTTCGCGAGGTGCAACACCACCCCGAGCCCCAGCCATCCGATGGCCGCGGTCCCCATTCACCTCGATCGTACCCGTCCGTAGGATTGCCGGATCGTGAAGGCGGTCGTTCCGGTGCTTCTTTTCCTCGCCCTCGCAGCGCCGGCAGCCGCCCAGGAGCCGCTCACGCTCGAGCCGTATCGCGACGGGACCGGCTACCTGGGCATGCGCGCGACCGGGCCGGCCGGAGTGACGGCGACCGTGTACGAGACGACCGGCGGGACGCCGGTGGCGCTCGGCCAACTCGCGGTGCCGGGCGATCTGCGGCGCGCGGTCCGCTGGAGCTGCACGCAGCGTCATCGCACGTTCCGCGCCGTGACGCCGGAGGGCCTGACCGCCGACGCCGCGCGCACCACGCCCCGCTGCCGCAGCCGTTTCAGCCTCCACGTGCGGCCGTCGCGGCCGCGCACCGGCCGGCCGCTGACCATCCTGCTCGTGGACCGCTGGCGGATCGGCGGGACGAGCTCGCGTGCGTGCGTGCGCGGGCCGGGCGGGCGTGGCCGGTGCCGCAAGCTCTCGCTCGCCGAGGGGCAGACGCGCGCCGCGTGGCGCATCCGCCCCGGAGCGGCCGGCCGCTGGCGGATGCGCGTCCGCACCCCGGGCGCGCCGATCCGGCGCGAGAGCGCCTTCGTCCGGCCCCACGACGGCAGGCTGAGCCTGCTCGCCACCGGCGACTCGATGATCCAGATCATCGACGGCTTCCTCGACGCGCGGCTGGCCCGGTCCCGTGTCTCGGTGCATACGGACGCCCGCATCTCCACCGGGATCACCAAGCCGTTCCTGCTCAACTGGCCGCTGCACGCCCGCGTGCAGGCGCGGCAGCTGCGGCCGGACGTCAGCGTGGTGTTCATCGGCGCCAACGACGGCTTCCCGCTCCGCTCGCGCTCCGGCCGGCGCGTGGACTGCTGCGGCCGCGGCTGGGTCTCCGCGTACGCGCGCCGGGCCAGCGCGATGATGTCCAGCTACGCGCGGCACGGGGCCGGCACGGTCTACTGGGCGACGCTGCCGGCGCCGCGCAAGGCGTCGTACCGGGCGATCTACCGCAAGATCAACGCCGCGCTGCGCGACGCCGCGCGCCGGCACCCGGGCGAGGTGCACATCGTGCCGCTGGCGAGGCGCTTCACGCCCGGTTACCGGTTCCGGCAGACGATCCGCTGGGGCGGGCGCACGGTGAGCGTGCGACAGGGCGACGGCATCCACCTGAACGTCACCGGCGCGTCGATCGCCGCGACGATGATCGTCCGCGCCATGCGGCGGGATGGCGTGATCTAGCGCGCTACGGTGCTCGCCGTGATCGAGCGGCGCGCGCTGGCGGCCGCCGTGGCCGTCCTGGCGCTCGCATGCGGCGGCTGCTTCGGCGACGAGGAGAAGCCCGCCCCCACGCCGGCGGGCGAGGTCTCCGTGGGCACGCCGATGACGATCTACGAGCCGAAGCCCGATCAGCGGATCAAGGCGAAGACGTCGCTCACCGACTCGATGCGCTCGACGGTGACCGTGCGCGGCCGCGTGGAGGCCGACGCCCAGGTGGTCGTGAACTCCGGCTGCGCGGTGGCGCGGTGCGCGCAGACCGTGCGGGCGAAGATCGACGGCCAGTGGGAGGCGCACGTCCAGGTGATGGTGCAGCGCAGCACGCCGTTCACGACGATCGTCGCGATCAACGCCGCCGACCCGACCGACCGGGCGAGTGTGGACGTGACGCTGTTCGGCAAGAAGCCGCCGCCGCCGAAGAAGAAGCCCAAGAAGAAGCAGGCCGCGAAGAGGCAGCCGAAGCCGGGCGCCACGCAGACCGCAACGCCGGCCCCCACCGCCACGCCGACGCCGCCGCGCAAGCTGGTCCTGATCGGCGACTCGCTCGGCGAGGGCATCGAGCCGTATCTCCCGGGCCTGCTGCCCGGCTGGTCCGTGCAGAGCGACTCGAAGACGAGCCGCCCGCTCGGCACCGGCATGGGCATCCTCGCCAACACGCCGGTCAGCGGCCCGACGGTGCTCGCGTTCAGCCTGTTCACCAACGACAGCCCGAGCAACGTGGCGGGGCTCGAGTCGGCGGTGCGCACGTCACTCCAGCGGGCCGGCCCGAACGGCTGCGCCGTGTGGGCCACGATCCGGCGGCCGCCGTTCAAGGGCGTCAGCTACGCGGCGGCCAACCGGATGCTCAAG
The DNA here is from genome assembly GCA_963759375.1 of uncultured Solirubrobacteraceae bacterium. Taxonomy (GTDB): domain Bacteria; phylum Actinomycetota; class Thermoleophilia; order Solirubrobacterales; family Solirubrobacteraceae; genus DASSUW01. The sequence goes on from CAVWYY010000008.1 coordinate 200,374, forward strand.
CAACTCGCCACGCAGAACCCGCGGCTACGGGTCGTCCCCTGGGCGGAGACGACCGCCGCGAACCCGAGCTGGCTGGGTCGCGACGGCGTCCACGCGACGTCGACCGGCTACCGGGCGCGCGCTCAGATGTACGCGGACGCGGCCCGCTCCTGCGGCGCCTGAGGCGCCGCCCCTGGTGCTCCCGAAATACGTGGCTCGTGCCGCCTAGACGGTGCAGGGCGCGCCGAGCTTGTACACGAAGCGCCGGCGCGCCTCGTGGTAGCTGCGGTCCTCGCCGAAGAAGCACTCATGTGAGCGGGCGAGCTCCTCGGTCCGGTAGGCGGCGAGCGGCTTCATGCGCTCGTCGCGGTCCCTGACGCGGCGCTTGTGCTCGAGCATGCCCGGCAGGCCGGGGTCGGCCGCCAGCGTCTCGGCGAAGGCGCGCGCCTGCGCGCGGAACGCCTCGGCGCTTTCGCCGAACGCGTCGTCGAGCAGGCCGATCTCCACCGCCCGGCGCGTGCCGACGGCCTTGAACGGGGCCGCGGTCAGCCGGGCGGTCGTGTCGGCGCCGACGCGGCGCGGGAGCACGTACGTCCAGTACTCGGAGCCGTAGAGCCCGCCCATGTGGCGGTAGTACGGGTTGAGCACGACGTCGCGGCGGGCCACGACGTGGTCGGCGGCCAGCGCGAGCGGCACGCCGCCGGCGGCGGCGTCGCCGGCGACTGCGGACACGACGATGTGCGACTCGGTCTCGATGATCTCGCGCACCAGGTCGTCGATCGCCAGCAGGTTCCACCACGACTCGGCCGCTGGGTCGTCGGACGCCTCGATGACGTTGAGGTGGATCCCGTTGGAGAAGAAGTCGCGGCCGCCCATCAGCACGATCACGCGCGTCTGCTCGCGCGAGGCGGCGTAGCGGTACGCCTCGAGCAGCCGGCGGCACTGGTCGGTGCTCATGGCGCCGTTGTAGAAGTCGAAGCTCAGGTAGCCGACGCCGTCGCGCTCGCCGTAGGCGATCTCGCGGAACGTGTTGCCGGGCGGCGGCGCTGAGTGGACCGGCGCGGGGATCTCGGGCGCTTCGACGGGCTGGCCGGCGAGGGCGAGCGCCCGGGCGGCCGGCAGCTTGAACGCGGCCGGCGACTTGAGGTGGCTGATCCACACGGCGCCGTCGACCGTGGCGCGGCAGATCGCGCCGTGGCGCTGGGCGATGATCGCCCCGGGCTCGCCGCGCAGCGCGGTCTCGCGGTGGCCGCCGAACAGGTGGAACGGCGCATCGTCGAAATGGTCGAGCACGCCGGGGTGGCCCTCGGCGGCGCGGATGCGGCGCAGGACGGTCTCGGTCGTGTCGCGCGTCCAGTCGATCGCGCGGTCGGCCTGCCGGAGCAGCGGGCGCAGGCGGCCCCGCGTGCGCGGGTCGTCGTAGTCCAGCGGCTCGGGCGTGACGTCGCCGCTCACGGCGTGCACGACGGCGTCGACCGCGGCGCGCCGCACCTCGTGGCGGTACAGGCCCGACTTGGTCGCGCCCTCCGGGACCGGGAACATGCGCGTCGCCCAGATGTCGCCTGCGTCGACCTCGTCCGCGGCCTGGAGCACAGTCACGCCCCATTCGGCGGCACCGGTCTCGATCGCCCAGTCCAGCGACGACGGGCCACGATCGCCCTGCGGGCCGGGATGGACGACCAGGCAGCGATGCCGGGCCCAGATCGACTCGGGGATGATCGCCTTGAGCATCGGGCAGACGATCAGCCCGGGCCGGTGCCTGGCCACCGCGGCCTCCATCTCGGCGCCCGAGCTCACGACCTCCACCGCAACGCGGTGGCCGAGCTCGGTCAGCGCGACCTCGACGCGCTGGCTGAGGCTGTTGTGGGCGGAGACGAGGAAGAGGATTCGCAGGCGCGGGAACGCCGAGGGCGCCGGGCCGGCAGGCTGGGGAGCGAGCTTCATGCCCAGGACGACGCCCTGGGCCTGCGGGCTATTCCGGCGCACACCTTGCAGAGCCGCGCCCGGACGCCCTGATACGAAACTCTCAGCGAACTCTGAGCTTAGGGTGGCCTAATTCGCGGCCATGAAGCCGGGTGAGCGCATGAGCTTCTACGTGTGGGTCGGGATCGTCCTGGCCGTCGCGGTGGTGGCCGTCGTGCTCGGCTGGCACGCGCACGGCGGGCCTGTGGACCCGACGGACTCCGCCGCGCACCTGAGCCGCACGACCGCGGTGGTCGACAGCGCGGTGCTCGTCTTCCGCGAAGGGCTTGAGACGATCCTCGTGCTGGCCGCGATCACCGCCAGCTTCCTCGGCGGCAACAAGGTCTATCGCCGGCCCGTGGCGATCGGCGGCGCGATCGCGCTGGCCGCCTCGGTCGCGACGTGGTTCATCGCCGTGTGGTTCATCGGCCTGTTCGGCGACGGCGGACTCGACGTGCAGGCGGCGACCGGGATCCCGGCGATCCTCGTCCTGCTCGTGGTCATGAACTGGTTCTTCCACAAGGTCTACTGGACCGGGTGGATCTCGCACCATCACAAGCGGCGGCGCACGCTGCTGGCCGCCGGCGACGAGATCGGCATGCGGCGCATGCTGTTCGGCCTCGGCCTGCTCGGCTTCACGTCGGTCTACCGCGAGGGCTTCGAGGTCGTCGTGTTCCTGCAGAACCTGCGCGTGACGGCCGGGACGAGCGTCGTGCTCGAGGGCGTCGTGCTCGGGCTGTTGTTCACGGCCGCCGTCGGCCTGTTCACGTTTGCGCTGCACCAGCGGCTGCCGTACCGGCGGCTGCTGATCATCACCGGCGTGATGCTCGCCGTCGTGCTCGTGGTCATGGTCGGCGAGGAGGTCAACGAGATGCAGCTCGCCGGCTGGATCGGCACGACGACGATCGGCTGGCTGCACATCCCCGGCTGGGCCGGGACGTGGTTCGCGATCTTCCCGAACGTCGAGACGTTCGCCGCCCAGGGGATCGCCCTCGTCGTGGTGCTCGGCTCCTACGCCGCGGCGACGATGTCGACGAGCTCAGCGAAGCGCCGCCGCGCGGTGTCCTGAAGGAACGCGCGGCGCTCGTCGGCCGGGAGGCCGACCGCCTCCTTCCACACCGACCGGCCGGCGATGAACCCGGCGGCCCCGCCGTCCATCGCGTCGCGCAGCTGGTCGCGGAACGCCTCGTGGTCGACGCCTGCCGACAGCACCGCCCACGGGACGCCGATGCGCGTCCGTCACCCGCCGGCAGGCCGCCGCACTGCCGGGGTACTCGAGCTTGAGCACCTCCGCCCCGCTCTCGTCCAGCGCCACGGCGCCGTTCACGATCAGGTCCTCGCGGCGGGCGGCGAACGCCTCCGGCGATTCGTCCTCGAGCCGGTAGGTCATCAGCTCGACCACGCACGGCAGGCCGGCGCGGCGGCAGTCCGCCAGCACCTCGCGCACGAGCCGCGCCGGGTACTCGTCCTCGCGGTCGGCGCGCATGAAGACCATGAGCTTGGCGGCGTCGGCGCCAAGCCCACGGGCGCCGTCGGCCCCGAGGTCCGGCACCATCTGCGTGCGGCGCAGCCCGTCGGCGATCTCGACGTCGTCGGCCTCGATGCGCACGAGCAGGTCGGTCCGCACCCGGTCGCGCAGCGCGGGCAGCGACACGTCGGGGTCGAGCAGCACGGCGCTCGCGTCGGCGCCGACGGCGTCGATCAGATCGGCCTTGAAGGCGCGCTGGGCGTCGGGTCCGCTGGGGAGCCCGAGGCCTTCGAGCATGTCCTCGAGCGGCCGGCCGTGGTCGGCCGCGAGGATGGCGAACGGCGGCTTCACGACGCCACCGGGTCGCGCGGGTCGCTGCGGTGCCAGATCGTCTGCTGCGGGAACGGGATCTCGATGCCGTACTCGTCGAAGGCGACCTTCAGCCGCTCGCGCAGCATCCGGCTGACCCGGTACTGCTCGGACGGCGTGGTCTTCACGACGAGCCGGATCACGACGCCGTTGGCGCCAAGCTGCTCGACGCCCCACACCTCCGGCTCCTCGAGCACGTGCTTGTCCTCGTCCCAGACGTCGTGGGCGACCTGCTTGATGACCTCCTGGGCGCGCGCGAGGTCGGTCGCGTAGGCGACCTCGATGTCCAGCAGCGCGCGCGACCAGTGCTGGCTCATGTTGCCGACGCGGCGGATCTCGCCGTTCGGCACGTGCCAGACCGTGCCGTCGACCGAGCGCAGGCGTGTCGTGCGCAGGCTGACGGCCTCGACGGTGCCGGTGGTCGTGCCATCGAGGCTGACGATGTCGCCGATCCCGAACTGGTCCTCGACGAGGATGAAGATCCCGGACAGGAAGTCGCGGACCAGCGACTGCGAGCCGAAGCCGAGCGCGACGCCGATGATCCCGGCGCCGGCGATCAGCGGCCCGAGCTCCACGCCCAGCTCGCCGAGGATCATCACTGCGGCGATGGCCATGATCGTGAAGCTCATGACACTCCGGAGCACACTCGCCAGCGCCTCGATCCGTTGCTCGGAGCGCAGGCTCAGCTGGCCGGTCTCCAGCAGCGCATCCGGCGTGGCGCGGCGGACGGCGCCGAGCCGCTCCTGGATGCCGCCGTGCTGGAGGCCGCGCAACGTGCGCTTGACGGCCCGCCGCACAAGGCGGTTGACGATGAAGGCGACGACGACGATCACGAGGATCGAAACGGCCTTCCCGATCAGGTACTCATAGTCCAGATTGTGGAAGTTCAGTTCTGCGAAAGCTGTCGAAGGCATCCCCAAGACCGTAACGCGAGGGTGGGATGATCCCGCTGTGCGCATCGTCGTCGCCGAAGACCAGGCGCTGTTGCGGCAGAGCCTCGTGCGGTTGCTCGAGGACGCCGGCTTCGAGGTGGTCGGGCAGGCGGCGGACGCTCCGGACCTGCTGCGCAAGGTCGGCGCACACCGGCCGGACGTGGTCGTCGTGGACGTCCAGATGCCGCCGGACAACACGGACGACGGGCTGCGCGCGGCGCTCGAGATCCGCGCCTCGCAGCCGGGTATCGGCGTGCTCGTCCTGTCGCAGTTCGCCGAGGAGCGCTACGCGATCGACCTGATCGGGGACGACGCCGAGGGCGTCGGCTACCTGCTCAAGGACCGCGTGGCCGACCTCGAGGTGTTCGAGGAGGCCGTGCGCCGGGTCGCCGCCGGCGGCACCGTGCTGGACCCCGCGGTCGTGACCGGGATGCTCGGTCGCCGCCGCCGTGAGGATCCGCTCGAGCGACTCAGCGAACGCGAGCGGACAGTGCTCGAGCTCATGGCCGAGGGTCGGTCGAACCGCGGGATCGCCGAGGCGCTCGTCGTCACCTCGCACGCGGTCGAGAAGCACACCACGAGCATCTTCACCAAGCTCGGCATCGGCAACGCACCCGAGAGCCACCGGCGCGTGCTCGCGGTGCTGACCTTCCTACGCGGCTAGCGGGAAACGCGCGCGGACCACGGTCCCGCGGCCGGGCGGGCTCTCGAGCTCGAGCGTGCCGTCGACCGCGCCGACGCGGTCCTCGAGACCGCGCAGGCCACTGCCCGCGCCGACCTTGGCGCCGCCCTTCCCGTCGTCACGGATCTCGATGATCAGGCTGCCGCCGAGCCGGCGCACCACGACGCGCGCGTGCGTGGCATCGGCGTACTTCGCCACGTTGGTGAGGGCCTCGGCGACCACGAAGTAGGCGGCCGTCTCGACGTTCGGGGGCGGTCGCTCGTCGAGCTCCACGTCGGTCTCCACGGGCACGGCCGAGCGCGAGGCGAGCGTGTCGATCGCGGCGTCGAGACCGCGCTGGGACAGGATCGCCGGATGGATGCCGGCGGCGAGCTCGCGCAGCTCCTGCACGGCTGCGCCCGCGTTCTCGAGCGCGCTGTCGACCATCGAGCGGGACGCCTCGGGCGTGTCGTCCCAGCGGTCGCGGGCCATCCGCAGCTCGATGAGCAGCGTCACCAGCCGCTGCTGCGCGCCGTCGTGCAGGTCGCGCCCGAGCCTGCGCCGCTCCTCGTCGCCCACCTCGACGATGCGGGCTCGCGACGCCCGCAGCGCCTCCACCCGGGCACGCAGCTCGACCTCGAGGCGGCCGTTCTCGAGCGCGAGCGCGGCCGCCGCGGCGGCCGCCCGCAGCAGTTGCGGGTCCTGCCGGAGCGCCGCGTCGTGCACGAGGGCGCCGACGCGGCGGCCCTGGTGGACCACCTCGGTCGCATCGTCGGGGACCGCCAGCGGGCGGCCGCGGCCGTCGGTGTAGCGGCCGCGCTCCGGCAGCCAGTAGGCGACGACCAGCGAGGGGTCGCCGAGGGCATCGGCGAGCACGGCCTCGACGGCGCCGCCTTCGGCGGTGAGCCGGCCGATCAGGTCGCTCACCGCCGCGCCGCGGAAGAACCGCGTGCGCGCGAGCCCGAGGAGGAACGCGGCCGGCAGCGTGGCGAAGGAGGCGACGAACACCAGCTGCGCCGCCTTCTGGACGCCGTCGCTCGTGCCCGTCTCCTGCGTGGCCGCCGAGATCAGGCCCAGCGCGAGGAACCCGGCCGCGGCAGCGGCCAGCGGCGCGTAGCCGCGGCGGTGGAACGCATCGGCGCGCCGCCAGCCGCGCACGACGAGCGCCAGGGCCGTCAGGGCGATCGCGGCGCCGAGGATGCGTTGGACGTCGCCGGCGACGTCGGCGATCCCCTGGTGGCCCGCGACCCGGAGCAGGTTGTCGGGGCAGTCCGCGCAGTTCTCGTCGCCGGGACGATCGCCGAACAGCAGCGCCACCACCTGGGTCACGATCGCGGTGGCATATCCCGCTCCGACCACCACGCGAGCCGCAGTGCTCTCCAGCCGCCCCGTCGGAAACGCGAGCAGCAGGTGGATGAAGATCGCGGTCGACAGCGGGTCGGCCAGCGCCGCGAGCACGTATGGCACCGCCGCGTCGGAGATCGAGAGCACGCTGACCTCCGCGGCGATCCCGAACGCCGCCATGATCGCTCCGGTGGGGTTGTCGGGGCGCCGCAGCCACACATAGACGCCCGCGCCGACGAAGCTCCAGCCGGCGAGCACGGCCATCGGCGGCACCGCGCGGCCGCCGGGTGGCAGCCGCGTCGCGTCGGGCGTCGCCGCGAGCACCGCCACGCCGACGGCGACCGAGACGAGGCAGATGAGCGCCACGAGCGCCTCGAGGCGCCGTGCCCGGGCGGCGGGTCTGCCGAGGGTCGCGTCCACCTCGTGCGCAGCCTATCCGGGGGGTTGCCCTACCCCGGACCTCCGCTCGCCCGCCGCGACATCGCCGTCGCGCCACGGCAAGGTAGTTGCCATGACAACGACCACGCTCACAACCCAAGGCAGCATCGAGCTCGAAGACGTGGTCCGCGTCTTTGGGCGAGGAGACGGCGCGGTGCGCGCCCTCGACGGGGTGTCGCTCGCCCTCGAGCCCGGCACGTTCACCGCCATCATGGGCCCGTCCGGCTCCGGCAAGTCCACGCTGCTGCAGAACGCGGCCGGCCTGGACCGCCCCACGCACGGCGCCGTGCGACTCGGCGGGCAGGACCTCGGCGGTCTCGGCGAACGGGCGCTCGCACGCCTCCGCCGCGAGCGCGTCGGGTTCGTCTTCCAGTCGTTCAATCTGCTCGGCTCGCTGACCGCCGAGCAGAACGTCGCGCTCCCGTCGCGGCTCGCCGGCCGCAGGCTGCGGCGCGCGACCGTGCGGGACGCGCTCGAGCGCGTCGGACTGGGTGACCGCGCCCGCCACCGCCCGGCGCAGCTCTCGGGCGGCCAGCAGCAGCGCGTGGCGATCGCCCGCGCGCTCGTGGGCGAACCCGAGATCCTGTTCGCGGACGAGCCCACGGGTGCCCTCGACTCCAAGTCCGGCCGCTCGGTGCTGGCGCTGCTCCGGCGCACGATCGACGACGGCGGGAAGACGCTGGTGATGGTCACGCACGATCCGTCAGCCGCCGCGTGGGCCGACCGCGTCGTGTTCATGGCCGACGGCCGCCTGGCGGGCGAGCTTCTGGCGCCGAGCGCCGAAGAGGTCGCCGAGCGCCTGACCGCCCTGGGGAGCTGAAGCCATGCTGCGGATCTCCTGGCAGACCCTGCGCGCCCGCCCCGGCGCACTCGCGGGCGCGTTCGCCGCCGTCTGGCTGGCCGTGACGCTCGCCTATGCCACCGGCCTGCTGATGACCGGAGCGCTCGACGCGCCGGGCCCGGGCCGCTTCGCCGCCGCCGACGCCGTCGTGCGGGCCGACCCGACCGTGCAGATGGGTCGCGGCGAGGACGCCTTCGGCGCCGACGCCCACGTCGCACCGCGCCTGCCGCGCTCGGCGGTCGCTCGCGCCGCGGCGGTGCCCGGCGTCACGCGCGCCGTCGGCGACATCACGTTCCCGGCGGGCGCGCTGGGCGCGAGCGACCTGCACGGGCACGGCTGGGACAGCGCGGTGCTCACGCCGTACCGCCTGACCGCCGGCCGGGCCCCGGCGCACGCCCGCGACGTCGTTGCGGATGCGCGGCTGCACGTCCGGGTCGGCACGACGCTGCGGATCGCTACCCCGATGGGCGCCGGCCGCTACCGCGTGACCGGCGTCGCCACGGCGCCGAACGCCGCCCAGACCGCGGTGTTCTTCACGCCTGACACGGCGCGGATGCTGTCCGGCCGGCCGGGCGAGGTCAACGCGGTCGGCATCGTCGGCAGGCCCGGCCCCGGCCTCGAGCAGATCGGCGAGGTGCTCGACCGTTCGCACGCGGCCGGCGCCGACGCCGGCGACTCCGCCTCGACCGACCGCCAGACCCTCGTGGCGATCTTCGGCGCGATGGGTGGCATCTCGGGCGCCGTGGCGCTGTTCGTCGTCGCCGGCACGTTCGCCCTGGCGATCGCGCAGCGGCGCCGCGAGACCGCGGTGCTGCGCGCGCTCGGCGCCACGCCGCTGCAGGTGCGGCGGCTGATCGCCGCGGAGGCGCTGATCGTCGCGCTGGTCGCCGGCGGGCTCGGCCTCTTGGCCGGGAGCCCGCTGGCCGACGCGATCGCGGAGGCGCTCGCGGACCACGGCATCGCGCCCGCCGGCTATGGCCCCGGCCACTCGTGGATCCCGCTCGTCGCCGCGCTCGGCATGGGCGTCGGCATCTCGCAGCTCGCCGTCATGGCAGCGGCCTGGCGCGCGGGCCGCGTGCGGCCCGCGGAGGCGCTCCGCGAGGCGGCGATCGAACACGCCCGCCCGGGGTGGCTCGCGTTGCTGAGCGGCGTCCTCGCGATCGGCGGCGGGATCGCGATGGCGATGGTCTTCTCCGGCCGTGACACGCTGTCGTTCGCGATCCTCACCGGCATCCTGCTCGCCGGCGGCGTCGGCCTGCTCGGCCGCTGGCTGCTCGGACTGCCCGCCGCGGCGTTGGCACGGCCGCTGCGCGCCTTCGGCGTGACGGGGCTGCTCGCGAGCGCGAGCCTGGCCGCCAACCGGTGGCGCACCGCGGCACTGGCCGCGCCGATCCTGCTGGTCGCGGTCCTGGCTGGCTCGCAGGCGCTGCTGCAGACCAGCGACCAGCGCAACACCGAGCGCGTGACCGCGGCGCGCGTGACGGCCGATCACGTCGTGGTCGGACACGCCGGAGCACCGCTACCGGCCACCGCCGCCGCGGACGTCGGGCGCCTGCCCGGCGTGCGCAACGCGACCGCCGTGACGAGCACAGAGGTGTTCCTGCTCGACAAGGGCCTCGAGGGCGACGACGGGCCGTGGCCCGCCGCCGGGCTCGGTGACCCGCGCGGCACGCTCGACCTCGGCGTGGTCGCCGGCTCGCTGCGCGACGTGCGCGGCGACCGGATCGGCATCAGCCGCGTGGTTGCGCGTGACGGCGGCCTCCAGGTCGGCGATGCGGTGCACGCCCGGCTGGCCGACACAGCGCCGCGCACGCTACGGGTGGCGGCGATCTACGACCGCGCGGCGGGCCTCGGCGACGTCGTGCTCGACCCGGCCGTCGCCCACCGGCACGCAGCGTCCGCATCCCCGGACGCCGTGTTCGTCGATGGCCGCGGGCCGCGCGGCGCGCTGACCCGCGCGGAGTACCTCGACACCGTCGAGGCCGACGAGCAGGCGGAGTCCTGGGCCGTGTGGCTGATCGTCGGCCTCGCGGCCGCGTTCGCGACGCTGGCGCTGATCAACACGGCGGCGATGGCGACCGGTGAGCGCCGCGACGAGCTCGCCACCATCCGGCTGCTCGGCGGGACCGGCGGCCAGGCGGTGCGGATGATCGCGCTCGAGCTGGTCCCGACGGTGCTGGTGGCGCTGGCCGCCGGGGCCGGCATCGTCGCGATCGCCGTGATGCACCTGCCGCGTGGCGTGGATGGCATCGACATCGTCGTGCCCGGCCCGCTGCTGGCGGCCATGGCGGGCGGTGCCGCGCTCCTCGGCCTGGCGGCGGGGGCGGTGAGCGCGCGGCTGGCGTTGCGCGCCTCCGCGGCGGGAGCGATGCGCGTGCGCGAGTAGCATCGCGTCGGTGAGTGGTGACGTGCACGAGCTGGTCGCCGCGGCGGCCCGGTCCGCCAAGGCGGCGAGCGCCAGCATCGCCGAGGCGGGGCCGGACGCCATCACCGCGGCGCTGCACGGCATCGCCGCCCGCCTGGAGAGCGAGCGCGAGCCGGTGCTGGCCGCGAACGAGCGCGACGTGGCGGAGCTGCCGGAGGGCACGTCGCCCGCGTTCGCGGACCGCCTGAAGCTCACTCCGGAGCGACTGACCAAGATGGCCGACCAGATCGTCGCGCTCGCCGCGTCGCCCGACGCGGAGCCGGACGGCGCCGTGCGCGAGCTGCCCGGCGGCGTGCGCGTGGAGGAGCGCCGCCGGCCCGTCGGCGTGATCGGCGCGAACTACGAGGCGCGGCCGAACGTGACCGTCGACGTCGCGTCGCAGCTGCTCAAGTCGCGCAACGCCGGCGTGCTGCGGACCGGCGGTGCCGCGCTGCGCTCGGCCTCCGAGCTGATCGACCGTGTGGTGGCGCCCGCGTACGGCGACGCCGGGCTCGACCCGGCGGCGATCCAGCTCGCCCGGTCGAGCGACCGCGAGGCGGCCCGCGCGCTCGTCTCGTTCCCGGATCTCGTCCCGCTGGTGATCCTGCGCGGCAGCGGCGAGACGACCGCCGCGCTCGCCCGCCACGCGGCGGCCCACGGCGTCCGCACGCTCGCGCACGCCGAGGGCGGCGGCGTCCTCTACGTCGATGACGCGGCCGACGCCGACCTGGCGCTGCGGCTGGTCGGCGACAGCCTCGACCGCCTCGGCGTCTGCAACCGCCTGAACCTGCTGTTGCTCGCCGAGTCGCGCTGGGACGAGCTGCTGCCGCGCATGACCGCCCGGCTGGAGGGGCTCGGCATCGAGCCGTCGCTGCCGCCCCACGATCACCCGCTCGGCTACGAGTGGGCGCTGGACGACACGCGCTCCGCCACCGTGACCGTGGCGCCGGCCGCGGACGCCGCGGGCGCGGCGCGGATCGCCAACGACGAGACGTCGGGCCTCGCTGCCGCGATCGTGACCGCCGACGAGGCGGCCGCGCGGCGCTTCCTCACCGTCTACGCCGGGACCGGGGCGTTCTGGAACGCCAGCACCCGCCTGCTCGACGGCTTCGAACTGCTCGGCGCACCGGAGACGGGGATCAACGTCGACCACGTCCCGGGTCCGCGCGGGCCGGTCACGTTCCGCGACCTGTACCTGCGCCAGTACGTGGTGACGCCCACCGCGTGACGCTGTCGCCGGCGAATCGCGCGGCGCTCGCGCACGTCCGGGCCGCCGCGCTGCGCGACCGGCCCCGCCTCGTCGGCGCCGACGCCGCCGCGGCCGCGCTCCGCCGCGCGCCGGTCACGATCAACTTCCATCCCGACCGGCTGCTCGCCGACGGCCGCCCGGTCGCGCTGGCGCTGCACGACGAGGGCGTGTACCGCAGCCAGTTCGAGACGCGGATCTCCAACGGCGGGCTGACCGCGTACCCCGGCGGCGACCGCGACCGCTGGGAGGCCGCGATGTTCGGCGGCGCCTACCAGGCGGCCGCCATGGCCGAACGCCCCAAGTACGGCGGCCTGAACGTGATGCACCACCTCAACGGCGCCTGCCCGGGCTTCGGCTCCTGCCACCTGCGGCTGCGCGCGCCGGTGCTCGAGCGGACCACGCTGATCTACGGCGACAGCGTCTTCGAGCCCACCGACATCGCCGTGGCCGACGTGCTCGAGCCGGTCCTGGCGCCGCTGCTCGAGAGCGACTGGTTCACTCCCTCCCCGCAGCCCGTCCTCACCCGCGCGCTCGAGGACTACGTCGAGGCCCAGGTCCACGGACCGCTCGAGCTCGGCGCCGACGTCGAGGCGGTCGTGATCGACCCCGCGTTCGCGGACACGCCCGCCGGCGACCTCCTCGTCGGCGCCGCCGAACGGCACGGCTTCGCCGCCGAGTGGCGCCCGGGCCGCGTGCTTCCGCTCGACGCCGCCAACATCGGCGCCACGGCGGCGGCGGCGCCGCACGACGCCGAGACGCTCCAGCACCTCAAGTACCTTTGGCGCATGGTCGTCGCCTACGGCGAGCCGCGGTAGCGCGATGCCGGCGCGCGAGACACCCGCGACGCGCGCGGCGCGGTCGGCCGGCGTCGAGTTCACGGTCCACGAGTACCGCCACGACGCGCGCGCCGAGTCGTACGCGCTCGAAGCGGCCGAGGCGCTCGGGCTCGACCCCGAGCGGGTGTACAAGACGCTGGTCGTCGCGGCCGGCGACCGGTTCGTGGTCTGCATCGTCCCGGCCGCCGAGCAGCTCGACCTGCGGTCGCTCGGCAAGAAGGTCCAGCTCGCGCCGACCGCCCGCGCCGAGAGCGTGACCGGCTACGTGGCGGGCGGGATCAGCCCGCTCGGCCAGCGCAAGCGGCTCGACACGCTGGTCGACGAGAGCGCGCTCGGCCACGCCACGGTGTTCGTCAGCGCCGGGCGGCGCGGCCTGGAGATCGAGCTCGCTCCCGCCGACCTCGTCGCGCTCACCGCGGCCGAGGTCCGGCGGCTCACGTAGGCGGCGCGAACAGCGCGATGACCGGCCGCTCGGCGCTGCCGAGCAGGTCCTCGGCGTCCGCCTCGGACGTGTCCAGGCGGCGCACGTCACCGCCGGCCGCGGCCAGGAACTCGTCCGGGGGGTCGAGGAAGTTCACCGCGTCGGTGCGGTAGTGCATCGCCACGACGAGCCGGGGCGACAGCTCGTGGACGATCGCCGCGGCCGCCTCGCCGCCCACCGTCGGACCGCCGCCGACCGGCAGCATCAGCACGTCGATCGCGCCGATCGCCTCGCGCTGCTCCGGCCGCAGCGAGCGCTGCCCGAAGTCGCCGAAATGGGCGATCCGCAGCCCGTCGAGCGCGAAGACGAAGATCGTGTTCGGGCCGCGGCCCGTGCCCGCCGCGTCGTCGTGCTCGGACGCGATCGCCGTCACCTCGCCCACCGGTGACTCGAACGTCCCGGCCGTCGAGCGGATCGTGTGCGGGTCGCCCCCGATGGCGTCCGCGCCGTTGTGGTCGAAGTGCTCATGCGTGACGAGCAGCAGGTCGGCGTCGACGCCCTCGATCAGCGGATAGCCGAACTGCAGGCCGCGCTCGGCCCCGGCGGCCTGGACGTCGCCGAACGGGTCGATCGCCACCCGTGCGCTCCCGCTCAGCAGGAACGCGGACTGGCCGAACCAGCGGATCTTCATGACTCACCCTCTTCGATCTCGCGGAGGAGCGCGGTCACGCGCTCGAGCTTGGCCGCGAGCTCGGACTCCAGCCGGTCGAGCGCCTCGCGGCGCGACCGCACGAGCGCGAGCTGCGCGGTGACGTGACCGAAGGACTGCTCGAGGATCGCGCGGCGGTCGGCGTCGCCTGCCGTGTGCTGCCAGCGCTCGCGCAGGACCGCGCGGGCCTCCTCGGCCTCGACCAGGCTCTTGAGCTCCTCGAGCGAGACGCCGAGGACATCGCGCAGCCGCAGCAGCTCCTGGAGCCGGCGCACGTCGCTCTCGCCGTACGTGCGGTGGCGGCCCTTCTCGTGGCTCGGCGGCGGCAGCAGCCCGAACTCCTCGTAGTAGCGGATCGTGCGCGGCGTGGTCGAGACGAGCTCGGCCACCTCGCCGATCCGATACCTGGGCTCCTCTTCGGTCATCTCAGCTATCTTACGTTTACGTCAAAAACCGTTTACAGACCTCGGATGCGATCGCTCGGCGTCAATGCCGAGCACGAGCACTACAAGTGGTGGGCGCTGTCGTGCACAAGCCTCGGCATGCTGCTCGCCACGATCAACTCGGGCACGCTCATCATCGCGCTGCCCGACCTCGAACGTGCGCTCGGCACGACGATCCTCCAGCTCGTCTGGGTGATCCTCGCGTACATGATCGCCTCGACGGTTCTGGTCCTGACCGCCGGACGCCTGTCGGACCTGTTCGGCCGCAAGCGCGCCTACGTCGGCGGGTTCGTGCTGTTCGGCATCGCCTCGCTGGGCGCCGGCTTCGCCACCGGCGGCACGGTTCTGATCCTCTGGCGCGTGGTGCAGGGCATCGGCGGCGCGTTCCTGTTCGCCAACGCGGGCGCGGTGGTGACCGACGCGTTCCCGCGCGAGCAGCTCGGCCTGGCGATGGGCACGAACACGATGGTCGCGGCAGTCGGCCTGGTGATCGGCCCGGTGCTCGGCGGCGCGCTCGTCGGCATCTCCTGGGAGTGGGTGTTCTGGTTCAACGTCCCGTTCACCGCGATCGGCTCGATCTGGGCGGCGCTCGTGCTCCGCGAGCTCGCGCGGCCCGACCAGGTGCGCGGGTACGACGTGCTTGGCACATCGGTGTTCGTCGTCGGCCTCACCGGGCTCGTCTTCGGCGTCTCACGCGGCGGGATCTCGGGCTGGAACGACCCGCTGACGATCGGCGGGCTGATCGCCGGCGTCGTGCTGATCCCGCTGTTCGTGCTCATCGAGCGCCATCAGCGCGCCCCGATGCTCGACCTCACGATCTTCGAGAACCGCATGTTCTCGGCGGCCACGGCGGCCGCGTTCATCAACGGCCTGTCGCGCTTCGCGCTGCTGTTCGTGTTCGTCTTCTACTTCCAGGGCGTCAAGGGCGACGACCCGATCACCGCCGGGATCAAGCTCGCGCCGATGGCGATCGGCATGCTCATCGCGTCGCCACTGGCCGGCATCTGGGCCGACCGCCACGGCTCGCGCATGCTGGCGGCCCTTGGCATGGTCCTCGGCGCGGGGGCGCTCGCGGGTATGACCACGCTCGGCATCGACAGCCCGGATTGGCAGAGCACGCTGTGGCTGTTCATCGTCGGCGTCGCGTCGGGCATGTTCAACAGCCCGAACACCGCGGCGATGATGGGCACCGTGCCGCCCAACCGCCGCGGCATCGCCGCCGGCGCACGCACGATGCTGCAGAACACCGGCGCCGTGATCTCGATCGCGTTCGTGCTGGCCGTCGTCACGTCGTCGGTGCCGACGCAGGTGCTGCTGTCGATCTTCTCCGGCGTGACCACCGGGCTGTCGGACGCGACGCTCGAGCCGTTCGTGCACAACATGCACGTCGCGCTGTGGGTGCTGGCCGCGACCTCGATGGTCGGCGCCGGCGTGTCGCTACTGCGCCCGGCGCATACACGCTGACACCCATTGTTCAGGCGGTCGACTGGGCGTAGGCTCGCGCTGGACGATGCCGGTTCGCTCGAAGCGCCTCCTCGCCTGCGAGGTCCTCGTGCTCGTCGCGGCAGGGGTGATCGCCGCGCTCGACTCGACAGCCGATCAGTGGCGGCCCCCCGAGCTCGTCCTCGTCCTGCTCGCGCTCGCGCTGGCGAGCGACATGCTCGCGGTCCAGCACCGCGTGCAGCGGATCTCCGGCTCGTTCCTCGCACTCGTGCTCGCGATGGCGCTGCTCGGGCCGGCACCCGCGGCGCTGATCGGCGTCGTCGCGGTGCTCGTCGACCAGGTCAGCGCCCGTAACCCGCTCCCCCGACTGATCACCAACCTGGCCACGTGGGCCACGTTCCCGCTCGTCGGCGGCCTGCTCATCGACTGGGCGGTGAACACGTTCGACATCGCGGAGACCGACTTCGCGTTCTACGTCCTGATCTTCGCCGCGTTCCTCGTCGCCAACCTCCTGAACTTCCTGGGGATCGCCGGCGACTACGTGTTCCATCACCGCGGCTCGCTCGCCCACGAGTTCCGGACGATCTTCCTGCCCGTCCTGCCGTCCGAGATGGTCAGCGCCGTCCTCTGCGTGGGCGTGGCGTACGTGTACGTCCAGACCGGGCTCTGGGCGCTGTCGCTGCTCGCGGTCGTCATCATCACGTTCCAGTACCTGCTGCGTGAGCTCCTGCGCTCGCAGAGCCGGGCCGAGCGACTGGCCGGGGTGCAGCTCGGCGTGCTGACGGCGATGATCGAGACGCTCGCGCTGCGCGACCGCATGACCGCCCGCCACTCCGCCGCCGTCGCCCGCTACGGCCGCGAGCTGGCGCTCGCGATGGGGCTCGGCGACGACGAAGCCGACCTCGCGCATACGGCCGGGCTGCTGCACGACATCGGCAAGTTCTCGTTCCCCGACGAGATCCTGCTGGCCACGCCCCGCCTCGCCGAGGAGCACTGGACCATCGTCCGCCGCCACCCGGCAGACGGCGCGCGCATCGTGCGACTGCTCGACGGCTACGGGCCGGTCGCCGACATCATCCTCAGCCACCACGAGCGGTGGGACGGCCGGGGGTATCCACGCGGGCTGATCGGCGAGGAGATCCCGATCGCGGCGCGCCTGATCTCGGTGGCCGACACCTACGACGTGCTCACTGCACGGGACTCCTATCGCCAGCCCGTCACGTCCGAAGCCGCGATCGCCGAGCTGCGTCGCGTCGCCGGCTCGCAGCTCGATCCCGCGGTCGTCGACGCGTTCGTCGACCTGCTGTCCGCCAAGGACATCTCCTTCCGCCACGCCGACGACGCCGAGTTCGACGCCGAGCTCGAGTTCGAGCGCCGCGTGCGGGAATACGCGCGCCCGCGCTAAGGGAAACCGCCGTACCGGTCGATTACCGGTGACAGGTCACGGCACGCGGAAAGGACTCCCCAAATGGGCTTCAAGTACTAGTCATTAGGGCACCCTAACCCGGGACGGGTTAGGGTGCCCTAATCATGTCGAGACTTCTCGCTCTCACCCTGCTCCTCACCGCGCTGGTCGCCGGGTGCGGTGACGATGCCGACACCGGCAGCAGCGGCGCCTCGGCGCCTACGGCCGAGCCGTCCGCCTTCCCCGTGACGATCCCGCACAAGTTCGGCGAGACGACGATCGACGAGGCGCCCGAGCGCGTCGTCGTCGCCGGTCTGCGCGAGCAGGACTCGCTGCTCGCCCTCGGCGTCGTCCCGGTCGCCACCACCGAGTGGTACGGCAACCATCCGGGCGCGATCTTCCCGTGGGCCGAAGACGCGCTCGGCGACGCGCCGAAGCCGACCGTCCTCGGTTTCACCGACGGCATCCAGTTCGAGAAGATCGCCGCCCAGCGGCCGGACCTGATCCTCGCGGTCTACTCCGGCCTCAAGCAGAAGGACTACGACACGCTGTCGAAGCTCGCGCCGACGATCGCCCAGCCGCGCGGCGAGGTCGACTGGGGCTCGTCGTGGCAGGAGGAGCTGCTCACGGTGGGCAAGGCGATCGGCAAGCCCGAGGAGGCCGAGAAGCTCAAGGACGAGACCGAGGCGAAGATCGCCGACGCCGCGGAGGCGCACCCCGAGTTCAAGGGCCAGACCGCGGCGGTCGCGACCCCGTACGAGGGCGTCTACGTCTACGGCCCGCAGGACGCCCGTACGCGCTTCCTCACCGACCTCGGCTTCACGTTCCCGAAGGACCTCGAGGGGGTCGGAGGCGACGAGGGCTTCGGCGGCAACGTCTCGGCAGAGAAGCTCGACCTGCTCGACGTCGGCGCCCTGGTGTGGTTCGCGAACCCAGGCCCGGCGGCCAAGATCCGCGACAACGCCCTCTACAGCCGGCTCGCCGTCCACAAGCAGGGCCGCGACTACTTCATGGCCGAGAAGGGCGCGCTCTACGAGGCGACCTCGTTCGTGAGCGTGCTGAGCATCCCGCTGCTGCTCGACGAGCTCGTGCCCAGGCTCGCCGCCGCCGCCGACGGTGACCCGGGCACGAAGGTGGACAGCGCCGGCTAGAACGTGTCAAGCGAGGGATAGGACTGGGCGATCATGGACATCGGTCGGGGTCGCTTTCGGACCGGTGGGGAGGGTGAGCTCGGAGACGTCTCGGCGGAAGCACGCCGCGGTCAGCCAGTCGGCCATGACGCGGATCCGCCGTGAGGTGAAGGGCAGCTGGACGAGGTGGTAGCCGCGCGCGACGGCCCAGCCGATCGCACCGCGGACGTGCACGCGGCCGAGGACCGCGATGCCGTGCCGGCGGCCGAGCGTGGCCATCTGGCCGCGCGTCTTGTAGGCGTACGCGCGCGGCGTGCCGCGCAGGTTGCGGGCGAGGCGGCGGGCCTGACGCAGCGCGTGCTGGCAGGTGGGCGGGTCGAACTCGCCGGTGGCCTCGTTGGGCACCGCGGCGCAGTCGCCGAGCGACCACACGCCGGGCATGCCGACCACCTGGAGCGTCTCGTCAACCTGCACGCGGCCGCGGTCGTCGACCGGCAGGCCGAGCTGCGCGACGAGCGGGTTGGCGGCCACGCCGGCCGTCCACACGACGGTGTCGGTGTCGACCCGGCGGCCGTCGGAGAGCACGGCGCCGCCGGCGTCGACCGACGCCAGCGCGGTGCCGCCGAGGATCTCGATGCCGCGCTTGGTGAGCGTGCGCTCCGCGAAGTGGGCGAGCCCCTCCGGGGTCTGGCCGAGGATGCGCTCCGCCGGGTCGACCAGCAGCCAGCGCGGCTCGACGCCCGCCAGCCGCGGGTGGCGGCGCAGCGCGAACGCGGCCAGCTCCTGCAGCTCGGCGATCGTCTCGACGCCGGCGAAACCGGCGCCTGCGAACAGGAAGGTGAGCCGCCGCTCGGCGCTGTCGGGGTCCGCGTCGGCGAGCTCGATCTGCCGCAGCACCTGGTTGCGCAGGCGGATCGCGTCGGCCACGTCCTTGACGCCGAGGGCGTGCTCGCGCAGGCCGGGCACGTTCGGCATGCGGGTCACCGCGCCGAGCGCGACCACGAGGTCTTCGTACTCGACGCTGAACGAGCCGGCCTCGGACTCGACCTGCACGGCCCGGCGCTCCGGGTCGATGGCGACGACCGAGCCGAGCAGCAGGTCGGCGTGCGGGGCCATCGTGCGCAGCGGCACGGTCACGTGCCGCGGCTCGATCGTGCCGGCCGCCGCCTCCGGCAGCAGCGGCGTGTAGAGCATGTAGTTCGCCGGGTTGACGATGGTGGCGCCACTGCGCCCGATCCGGCGGGCGACGTACCCGCCGGCGAAGCCGCCGCCGAGGACCAGGGTGCCGCCACGGGCGTTGCGCGTCTGCGAGTTCATGTGATCTCCGTCAGGGGATGTCGACGTCGTCGACCCTCGTTGCGGTGGAGCGCTGGGCGACGTAGAACGGAAGGAGGCCCAGCGCGTCGGCCTCGCCCATCGCCTCGACCGACCACCAGATCGCGTGCCCGCCGAAGGCGCACGACGCGACCGTGGCCTGATGGCGGAGCGGGCTCTCGTGCCCCCGGAAGGAGGCGAACACGACGCCGCACTCGTGCGGCTCGTGGCGGTGGTGGATCAGGAAACGGGGCATGCGACGAGATTGCCGCCAGAACGCGCACCCTCACATCAGGAGCGCACCCCGATTTCGCACCCTGAGGTCCCGTATGGTTGTGATCACAGGCACATGGCCGCGCTTGCCGAGCACCTCGTCGGGCGCACCGCCGAGCTGACGGCGCTCGACCAGGCGCTCGACCGGCTCGGGCGGGGCCGCCCGGCTGCCCTGGAACTGGTCGGCGAGCCCGGGATCGGCAAGACCCGCCTGCTCGGCGAGCTGGCCGCGCGCGCGGACGAGCGGGGGCAGCTCGTGCTTTCCGGGAGCGCCTCCGAGCTGGAGGGCGACCTGCCGTTCTGGGTGTTCGTCGACGCGCTCGACGAGTACGTCCAGAGCCTGCCGCCGCGCGATCTGGACGCGATGGACGACGACGCCCGCGCCGAGCTCGGGCACGTGCTCCCGTCGTTCGGCTCCGCTGACGGCGCCGTCGAGCGCTTCCGCATCCACCGGGCGATCCGCGAGCTGCTGGAGACGCTGGCGGCGTCCAAGCCGCTCGTGCTGCTGCTCGACGACCTGCACTGGGGGGACTCGGGCTCGGTGGACCTGCTCGGGATGCTCCTGCGCCGGCCGCCGAGCGGCGCGGTGCTCATCGCGATGGCCGTGCGGCCGCGGCAGATCCCGGAGCGGCTCTCCGGCCCGCTCGAGCGCGCGCACGCGGCCGGGACGCTCACCCGGCTCGACCTGGCGGGCCTGACCGCGGCCGAGACGCGCGAGCTGATCGGCGCCGCGGCGACGCGGACCGGCTGTTCACCGAGAGCGGCGGCAACCCGTTCTACCTGCAGCAGCTCGCCCGTTTCCCGGACGCGCGCTCGGTGGGCGCGGCGCTGGCCGAGGAGCTGGCCACGCTCGGCGACGACGCGCGCACGGTGCTGCGCGGCGCCGCGGTCGCAGGCGACCCGTTCGAGCCCGAGCTGGCCGCGGCGGCGGCCGGGGTCGGCGACGCCGCGGCGCTCGCCGCGCTCGACGAGCTGCTGGCGAGCGATCTCGTGCGCCACACCGACGTGCCGCGCCGCTTCCGCTTCCGCCACCCGCTGGTGCGCAGCGCCGTCTACGAGACCGCGCCCGGAGGCTGGCGGCTCGCCGCGCATGAGCGCAGCGCCGAGGCGCTGGCCGCCCGCGGCGCTCCGGCCTCGGCGCGCGCGCACCACGTGGAGCACGCCGCGCGGCCGGGCGACCTGGAGGCGATCGCCGTGCTGCGCGAGGCGGGCGAGACCGTCGCCCAGCGCACCCCCGCCGGCGCCGCGCGTTGGTACTCCGCCGCGCTGCGGCTGCTGCCGGACACGACGCCGCCGGAGGAGCGGATGCGGCTGCTGCTCGCGAACGCCGCGGCGCTGGCGGCCGCCGCGCGGTTCAGCGAGGCACGCGCGGCGCTGAAGGAGTGCGAGACGCTGGCGCCGCCGGAGGCGGGCGAGCTGCGCGCGCAGCTCGTGTCCGGCCTGTCGATGGTGGACGGCTTGATGGGCCGCCACGATCGCGCGCGGGCGCGGCTCGAGGCCGCGGCCGACCGGCTCGACGGCGTGCCCGACCCGCAGGCCGTCGCGCTCGTGCTGCAGCTCGCCGCCGGCGCGGTCTACCGGCAGGACTTTCCCGCGGCGTGCGACGCGGCCGCGCGCGCACGCGAGCTCGCCGAGCAGAGCGGGACACCGCTGCTGCTCGCGGCCGCCACGGCGATGCAGGCGCTGTCGGAGGCGCTGGACGCGCGCATCGCGGAGGCCGACGGCACACCGTGATGAGGCGGTGGCGTCTGCTCGACGGGATGACCGACGAGGAGATCGCGCCGGCGGTCGCGGCACTGAGTCAGGTGGCCTCCACCGAGGGATACCTCGACCGCCTGCACGAGGGCATCGCGCGCTGCGAGCACGCGCTGGCGATCGCGCGCGCGACCGGCCAGGCGCAGCTGTTCCCGTCGTTCGCCCCGACGCTCGGCTGGCTCCTGTCGCTGACCGGCCGGCCCGGCGCGGCGGTCGAGCTGCTGGACGGGGCCGCCGAGGCGGCGCGTCTGACCGGCAGCCCGCACGCGATGGCCTGGGTGCTGTTCGCCCGCGCGATCGCGCAACTCGAACGCGGCGACCTCGAGGCCGCGCTGGCCGACGGCGAGGAGAGCGTGGAGCTGTGCCGCGAGCTCGACCCGAGCAGCATCGTCCGCTGCTTCTCGCTGTCCACCTACGGCGTCGCGCTGGTGGAGGCGGGCGAGCTCGAGCCCGGGCTCGAGATGGCCGCCGACGGCGCGGGTGGGCCGCTCCTCCCCCGCTTCGCCGCGGTGTCGCGGCCGTTCTTCCTCGACCGGCTCGTCCCCGCCTGGCTCGCGCTGGGCCGCCGCGCGGAGGCCGAGGCGGCCGCCGCCGCGGCCGAGGCCGCCGCGGCGCGCACCGGCCTGCGCTTCGGCGTCGCGGCCGGGAGCCGCTCGCGCGCCGCGATCATGCTCGACGCGGGCGACGCGGCCGGTGCGGCCGACCGGGCGCTCGCCGCCGCCGCGCAGAACGAGGAGATCGGCGCGCGCGTGCAGGCCGGGCTCGCGCGCACGGTCGCCGGGCGTGCACTGGCCGCCGCCGGCCAGACCGAGGTGGCGATCGAGCAGCTCCACCGCGCCGCCACCGAACTCGACGAGTGCGGCGCCGTGCGCTACCGCGACGCCGCGGAGCAGGAGCTCGGGAAGCTCGGCGTCCGCAAGCACCGCCGCACGCGCGCCGGCCGGACCGACGGCAGCCCGATCGAGGCGCTGACCGAGCGCGAGCTGCAGGTCGCCCGCCTGATCGTCGACCGCAAGACGAACGCGGAGATCGCCGCCGAGCTGTTCCTCAGCCGCAAGACCGTCGAGACGCACATCCGGAACCTGTTCCAGAAGCTCGACGTGTCCTCGCGCGTGGAGGTGGCGCGCGTCGTCGAGCGCGCCGAGCGCGCCGGCTGATCGGGGTACAGGATCAGGGTGGCGCCCCGATGTAGGGGTGCCCCCGCGCCGGGAAGCTGCCTCCATCGCACCCCCGATGGAGGAAAGGCAGACGATGGCAACTCACCTGTACCGGCTGGGAGGTTGGGCGTTCCGGCGCCGCAAGACCGTCCTGGCCCTGTGGGCCGCGGTGCTCGCCGCGGTCATCGCGAGCGCCGTGGCGTTCGGCGGCCCGACCAACGACAAGTTCTCGGTGCCGGGCACCGAGTCCCAGGAGGCGCAGGACCTGCTCGAGGCGAAGTTCCCCGCCGCCTCCGGCACCTACGCCCGCATCGTCTTCGCGGCCCCGGAGGGCGAGAAGCTCACCGACCCGGAGAACAAGGCCGCTGTCCAGGCGACCCTCGAGCAGGCGTCGCATGCAGCCGACGTCTCCGGGGTCAGCGACCCATACAAGACCAAGGCGATCACCAGCGACGGCCGGGTGGCCTACGGCGACGTGATCTACCCGGTGCCGGCGCACGAGATCGACGACGCCGCGCGTGACGAGCTCGCCGACACGGCCGCACCGGCCGAGCAGGCCGGCCTGCAGGTCGAGTACGGCGGCGGCCTCGTCGCCGAGGAGGCGCACGCCAGCTCGGAGACGATGGGCATGCTGATCGGCTTCGTGGTCCTGGCGATCACGCTCGGCTCACTGCTGGCCGCGGGCATGCCACTGCTGACCGCGCTGATCGGCGTCGGCATCGGCATCGCCGGCATCACCGCCGTGTCCGGTGCCATCGAGGTCTCCTCGGTCGCCCCCACGCTGGCGACGATGCTCGGCCTGGCCGTCGGCATCGACTACGCGCTGTTCATCCTCACCCGCTACAGGCAGAACCTCGACGAGGGCATGGAGATGGGCGAGGCAGCGGCGCGGGCCACCGCAACCGCCGGCAGCGCCGTCGTCTTCGCGGGCCTGACCGTGATCATCGCGCTGGTCGGCCTGCTCGTCATCAACATCCCGTTCCTCACCGTCATGGGCCTCGCGGCCGCCGGTACGGTGGCGATCGCGGTCCTGATCGCGATCACGATGCTGCCGGCGATCCTCGGCCTGTCCGGGCACCGCATGGCCCGCCGCAACCGCGTGGTCGTTGCTCGCCCGTGGAAGCGTTCCGAGGGCGGCGAGACGATGGCCGTGCGCTGGGCGCGCTTCGTCACCCGCCGGCCGCTGGCCGTGTCGGTCGTGTCGGTCGCGCTGCTCGCCATCATCGCCCTGCCGGCCCTGCACATGAAGCTCGGCCTGCCGGACGGCGGCTCCAAGCCGACGTCGACGACCGAGCGCCGCGCGTACGACATGCTCACCGACGGCTTCGGCCCGGGCTTCAACGGCCCGCTGACCGTGGTGGTCGACGCGCCGGGCCTCACCGAGGATCAGCAGAAGCAGGTCGCCAACGCGGCCGTGAAGGACCTCGAGGACCTGCCGGGCGTCGCCGCGGTGGCTCCCGCCGTGCAGAACGAGGCCGGTGACCTGACGATCGCGTCGGTCACGCCGACCTCCTCGCCGGCGTCCGACGAGACCAAGGACCTGGTCGCGCTGATCCGCGACAAGGCCGACGAGGTCACCGCCGGCACCGACATCCGGGCGTACGTCACCGGCACCACCGCCCTGAACATCGACACCAACGACACCCTGAGTGCGGCGCTGCCGCGGTACATCGCCGTCGTCGTCGGCCTGGCCCTGCTGCTGCTGACGATGGTCTTCCGGTCGATCCTGGTCCCCGTCAAGGCCGCCCTCGGCTTCCTGCTGAGCATCGCCGCCTCGATGGGCCTGACCGTCTGGATCTTCCAGGACGGCAACATGGCCGACCTGTTCAACGTCGGCTCGACGGGCCCGATCGTCAGCTTCCTCCCGGTGCTGCTGATCGGCATCCTGTTCGGGCTCGCGATGGACTACGAGGTGTTCCTCGTCTCGCGGATGCGCGAGAACTTCGTCCACACCAACAGGGCGCGCGAGTCGATCATCACCGGCTACGGCCAGAGCGGCCGGGTCGTGGTCGCGGCCGCGCTGATCATGATCGGCGTCTTCGGCGGCTTCGTGCTCGACAACGACCCGATCGTCAAGTCGATCGGCCTGTCGCTCGCGGCCGGCGTCCTGTTCGACGCGTTCGTGGTCCGCATGACGCTCGTGCCCGCCGTGATGGCGCTGCTCGGGCGCAGCGCGTGGCGCCTGCCGCGGTGGCTCGGCCGCCTGCTGCCGGACCTCGACATCGAGGGCGAGAAGCTCGCGCGCAGCCTGTCCTGACCCGCTGGCCCCCGACAACGGAGGTGAAACACGAGAGGCCCGCCCACCGGCGGGCCTCTCGGCGTCTCAGGGTTCGAATCAGGGTGGACTCCTGATGTGGCCGGGGTCGTGGCGCGGGACGGTGCAGTACATGAGCTCCCATACCGATTCGTCTCACAAGCCACCGCTCGCCGCACTGCTCGTCGTGCCGGTCGTCGTCGCCGTGATCCTCACGCTGTTCGCCTGGCCGTCGGCCAAGGTCGGGCCGCGCGACGTGCCGATCGGCGTCGCCGGCGTTCCTCCCATCGAGCAGCAGCTCGCTGCGCAGGACGGCAAGTTCGACGTGCACCGCTACGCGAGCGAGGCAGACGCCCGCGCGGCGATCGAGGACCGCGACGTCTACGGCGCGTTCGTCCCTGGCAAGCTGCTCACCTCGTCGGCTTCGAGCCCGGCGGTCTCGCAGATGCTCACCCACGCCGCCGGCGAGAGCGGCCGGCCTGTGGAGATCGAGGACGTCGTGCCGGCCACGCAGGCGGGCGGCGCGCTCGCCGCATCGGTCCTGCCGATGGTGCTCGCCGGCATCCTCACCGGCGCCTTCGCGCTCGTGACGGGCGGCAGCGCGCTGCGGCGCACCGGCGTGCTGGTCGCCGGCTCGGCGCTCACCGGCCTCGTGGCGGCGCTGATCATCCAGAGCTGGCTCGGCGTCGTGGCGGGTGACTGGCTCACCAACGCCGGCGTGCTCAGCCTGGCCGTGCTCGCGATCTCGGCGACGGTCACCGGCCTCGGCGTGCTGTTCGGCCGCGTCGGCGCGATCGTGGCCGCGCTGACCATGGTGTTCATCGGCAACCCGTTCTCGGGGGTCGCCGCCGGGCCCGAGATGCTGCCGTCGCCTGCCGGCGCCATCGGCCAGCTCCTGCCGCCCGGCGCGGGCGGGAACCTGTTGCGCAGCACCGGGTTCTTCGACGGCGCGGCCGCGGGGCAGCACGTCGCGGTGCTGGTGGCCTGGGTCGCGCTGGGTCTGGGCGCGCTGTGGCTCGCGTCACTGCGGTCCGGGTGGGCGGCGCGAACGCCCGAGGTCGCGGCCGCGGTCGTAGGGCTCCGGCGAACTGCGGCTGGGTAGGGAGGCGGGTTGCCTGGCGCGTTGCCGCTCGTCCGCCGAGCGATTGTCGGGTTGGTTCCCCTCAGGGGAATCAAGTCGACGATCGCAGCGATTGCTCGACGGACGAGCGGCCACGCGCCACTTCTCCGCTCCCCTACCCAGCCGGGGTTGACGTTCGCTCGTGTTCAGCGCGGATACGCCGCCGGCACACCGCCGTCCACGTTCAAGACGTTCCCGGTGCTCTTGCCCGACCGCCCCGCCGAAGCGAAGTGCAGGACCGCCTCGGCGATGTCCTCCGGGACGATGTTGACGCCGAGGGTGGTCCGGAGGCGGTAGTGCTCCTCGAGCTCGTCGGGCTCGATGCCGTAGGCGGCGGCGCGTTCCTCGCGCCAGCTGGAGTCCCAGATCCGCGACCCCTGCAGGACGGCGTCCGGGTTCACCGTGTTGACCCGGATGCCGTCCGCGCCGCCCTCCTCCGCCAGGCAGCGGGCGAGGTGCAGCTCGGCTGCCTTGGCCGACGAGTAGGCGGCCGCGTTCTTGCCCGCGACCAGCGCGTTCTTGGACGCGACGAACACGACCGACCCGCCGCGGCCCTGCCGGCGCAGCACGCCGAACGCCGCGCGCGCGACCAGGAAGTAGCCGGTACCGAGGATCGCGTGGTTGCGCTCCCACTCGGCCAGCGTGGTCTCCTCGATGCCGGCGCTCGACGCCACGCCGGCGTTCGAGACGACGATGTCGACGCCGCCGAACGCCTCGACGGCGGCGCCGAACGCGTCGGCCACCGCCTGCTCGGACGTCACGTCGCCGGCCGCGGCGATGCCGGCGTCGCCCAGCCCCGCGACGGCCTCCGCGGCGCCCTCCTCGTCGAGGTCGAACGCGACGACGCAGGCGCCGGCCGCGGCGAGCGATTCGACGACGGCGCGGCCGATGCCGCCGGCCGCGCCGGTGACCAGGGCCACGCGGCCCTGGAGCTCGCCGGGCGGCGGCGCCAGCGAGAGCTTGTAGAGCTCGAGCGGCCAGTACTCGATCGCGAAGCTCTCCGCCGCGTCGAGCGACACGAAGCCGCCGAGCGCGTGCGCCCCGGCCATCACCTCGATCGCGCGGTGGTAGAGGTCACGGGACAGCCGGGCGCCCTTGGTGGTCGGCGCCACTCCGACGAGCCCCACGTGCTGGATCAGCACGACGCGGGCGTCGGGGTCGGCCGGCACGGTCGAGTCGTCGCCGTATGCGGCCACGTACGCGCGGTAGTCCTCGCGGAACGCGGCGGCGCGCTCGCGGATCCGCGCGGCCAGGGTCTCGGCGTCGTCGGCGGCCGGGTCGTACGGGATCCACAGCGGCACGCGCTTGGTGTGCACGAGGTGGTCGGGGCACGCGGCGCCCACGGTCACCAGCTCGGGCGCCGCGCGCGAGGAGACGAACTCGCGGGCGCGCGGCGAGGTATCGACCACCAGCACCTTGGCGCGCTCGCTGGAGACCGCGCCGCGCAACGACGGCAGGACCTCGGCCAGCAGCGCCCCGTGGTCGCCCCCGTCACCCGCCGGGCCGTCGAAGCGCTGGGCGCCGGCCGTGCGCGCGTTGACGAACTCGACCGCCCGGTTGATGACCTCGATCGTGCGCCGGTACGCCTCCTCGGCGCTGTCGCCCCACACCACGAGGCCGTGCTTGGCGAGCACGACGAGCTTGAGGTCCGGGTTCTCCCGCACCGCCGTGCCGACCTGCTTGGCCAGCGTGAAGCCGGGCCGGATGTACGGGATCCACGCGGCCTCGTCGCCGAAGCACTCGGCCACCAGCCGCTCGCCGTCGCGCGTGCCGGCCAGCACGTTGATGCCGTCCGGGTGCGTGTGATGCACGTGTGGCGCCGGGACGAACGCGTGGAGCAGGGTCTCGATCGACGAGCGCGGGGCCGCGGGATCCACCTGGCAGCGAGCCAGGTGGGCGACCATGTCCTCGTCGCTCATCTCGTCGCGCTCGAAGACGGCGAGCATCTCGTCGAGCCGCAGCGGCGTGAAGTCGGAGCCCTGCATCGTCGCCAGGTCGCTGCCCGACCCCTTGACCCACATGACCTCGACCTCGCGGCCCACGTGGTCGGTCGCCGTGCCCTTGGCCGACGTGTTGCCGCCGCCGAAGTTCGCCACCGCCCGGTCGGACCCGAGCAGGTGCGAGGCGAGCAGGACCTGCCCGAGCGCGTCGTCGGGGATCCCGCTGTCCGGCCAGCGATCCTCGGCCGGCGCGATCATCTGCTCCAGCGTCGTCATCGGCCCCAGCCCCCGGCCACCGAGACGGTGGATCCTCGCTCGGCGACGATGCGCTCGACGTACGGGCGAACCTCGGCGATCGGGTCCTCGGCCGCGCCGAACGCCGTCCGCTCCGCCGCGCACTGCGGGCGCACGTCGGTCCGGTACGCGTCGAGCAGCACCTCGTGGGCGCGCAGCACGTCGCCCTCCTGCTGCGCGTCGGCGAGGGCGTCGCGGTCGACGAGCCGCGCCTTGGCGTACGCCTCCTGCAGGTTGAGCACGCTGAGCACCATCGCCTCGACCTTCGCCTCCACGTTGTGCGCCTGGTCGATCGTGAGGCGCGGCAGCCGATCGCCGAGCTCGAAGAAGATCAGGAACAGCTCGAACGGGTTGACCGAGCCGACGATCAGGTCGTCGTCGGCGTACTTGCGGTTGTTGAAGTGGAAGCCGCCGAGCCGGTCCTCGGTGCTCAGCAGCGCCACGATCTGCTCGATGTTCGTGCCGTGCAGGTGGTGGCCGAGGTCGACCAGCACCTTCGCCCGGTCGCCCAGCTTCAGGCAGGCGAGCAGCGCCGAGCCCCAGTCGGCGAGGTCGGTCGCGTAGAACGCGGGCTCGAACGGCTTGTACTCGAGCAGCAGCTCCTGCTCGGCGGGCAGCGCGGCGTACAACTCGCCGAGCGCCTCGAGCAGCCGCGCGCGGCGCGCGCGCAGGTCGTCCTGGCCCGGGTAGTTCGTGCCGTCGGCGAACCACAGCGACTGCGCCGTCGAGCCGAGCGCGGTGGCGACCTCCGCGCACTCGAGCAGGTGATCGGTCGCCTTGCGGCGCACGCCCGCATCGGGATGGGTGATCGAGCCGAGCTTGTAGTCGGGGTCCTGGAACAGGTTCGGGTTGACGGCGCCGACGCGCAGCCCGCGCTCTTCGACGTGGCGGCGCAGGGCCGCGAGGTCGTCGACGTGGTCCCACGGGAAGTGCAGCGCGACGGCGGGCGCGGTCCCGGTCAGCCGGTGCACCTCGGCGGCGTCGTCGACGCGCTCGAACACGTCCCGCGGGCGGCCGGGCTGCTGGAACGTCGCGAAGCGGGTCCCGGAGTCCCCGTAGCCCCAGGACGGAGTCTCGATCTCGAGTTTCACGGGACGGTCTCCTTCACGTTCTGGCCGGTCACTGACAGGAAGCGCTGGAAGGTCTCGCCGGCGTCCGCGGACGGCTCGTAGGCGGTGGGGTCGCTCGACGCGGCGGCGACGGCGCGCATGTCGGCCAGCGAGCCGAGCTCGCCGACGGCGCGCGCCTGGACGAGGACGTTGCCGAGCGCGGTCGCCTCCACCGGGCCGGCCAGCACGGTGCGCCCGAGCAGGTCGGCGGTCAGCCGGCACAGCAGCCGGTTGCGGGCGCCGCCGCCGATCACGTGCACGACCTCGACGTCGCGGCCGGTCACGCGCAGCAGCCGGTCGAGCACGACGCGGTACTTGCAGGCGAGCGAGGTGAGGATCGAGCGGACGATCTCGCCGCGGCCCTCCGGCGGCTCCTGGCCTCCGGCCCGGCACGCCTCGGCGATCCGCGCGGGCATGTCGCCGGGTCGCAGCAGCGCCTCGTCGTCGGGGTCGAACAGCGGCACGTCGGGCCGGGCCGCGGCGGCCAGGTCCTGCAGCTCGTCGTAGGAGGCATCCCAGCGCGCGGCGCACTCCTGCACGAGCCACAGCCCCATCACGTTGCGCAGCAGGCGGGTCGTGCCGTCGACGCCGCGCTCGTTGGTCAGGTTGTAGTCGCGCGCGGCGTCGCTCAGGACGGGTGCGTCGATCTCGAGGCCGAGCAGCGACCACGTACCGGACGAGAGGATCGCCGCGTTCGGGTTGCGCAGCGGCGCGGCCACGAACGCCGACGCGGTGTCGTGGCTGGCCACCGCGTGCACCGGCGCCTCGACGCCGTGGTGGCCGAGCACCGGGCCCAGCGTGGTGCCGGCCTCGACGGGCTCCCCCGCGAACGGCGCGGCGGGCAGGCCCAGCCGCTCGATCAGCGGCCGCGCCCAGGTGCCGGCGCGGGCGTCGAGCAGCCCCGTGGTGGACGCGTTGGTGATCTCGTTGGCCAGCTCACCACTCAGCCACAGCGCGATCAGGTCGGGCACCAGCGCGATGCGCTCGGCGGCCGCGAGGGCCGGCGTGCCCTCGTCGGCCAGCAGCTGGAAGACGGTGTTGATCGGCATCGTCTGGATGCCGGTGGCCGCGTACAACTCGTCGCGCGGGACGCGAGCGTGCGCGCGGTCGATCATCCCGTCGGTGCGCTCGTCGCGGTAGTGGAACGGCAGCCCGAGCACGCGGTTCTCCCCGTCCAGCAGCGCGTAGTCGACGCCCCAGGTGTCGACCCCCACGCCGGCCAGCGGGGCGTCGAGCCCGCGCAGGCCCGCCAGCGTCTCGGTGAACAGCGACAGCAGGTTCCAGCGCAGACCGTCGGCGAGCCGCACGGGTCGGTTGGCGAAGCGGTGCGCCACCTCGAGCGCCACGCGCCCGTCCTCGAGCCGGCCGCGAACCACGCGCCCGCTCTCCGCCCCGAGGTCGACGGCGGCGAAGTCAGCCCCGATCCGCCGAGACCCGGGGATGCCTCGGCGCCGTGGGCGCCGCTCAGGGCCGGCCGGCCGAGCCAGCTTCAGGGTGGGCCCTTTGGCGCTCGGCCGGTCGGCACTGGGCGCCGGCCACGGCGCCGAGGCGCCGCGGGGGTCGGCGGATCGGGGCTTAGTCAAGGTGGAAGACCTCCTCGATCCGCGTCAGCGGCGGGACGAGGAACTCGGCCATCTCGGCCTGCCAGCGGGTGTTGACGTCGCGCGCCTCCATCGCCGCCTGCGCGGCGGCGAAGTCGTCGGTCTCCAGGTAGCCGATCAGCAGCCCGTCCTCGGTGAGGAACAGCGAGTAGTTGCCCCATCCGGTGTCGCGCAGCGCGGCGAGCATGTCCGGCCACACCTCGCGGTGGCGCGCCTTGTACTCGTCCAGCTTCTCGGGCCGCACCCGCATCGTCCAGCAGACGCGCTCCATCACGCGACCTCCGCGTACTCGAGGTCCAGCAGGCGCGCGACCCGGCGCAGGTCCGCCCCGCGGTGGCCGACGCCGAGCGCCACGTGGTGCGTCGGCCCCTCGGCGCACCAGCGCTCGAAGAACTCCGCCGGCGGGTGCCCGAACCGCAGGCGGCTGTTCGTGTTGCCGATCCGGAACGTCGCGCCCGGGATCGACTCGCCCTCGGCGACCACGAGCTTGAGCCGGCCGTCGGCGGTCTGCGTGCAGCCGCAGATCGTCACCGGGCCGTAGCGGACCTTGAACTCCACGCTCAGGCCCGCGCCGCGCTTGCCGTGGTAGAGCTTGAGCGCGCGCAGCGTCGGGCGGCCCTCGGCGATCGCGACGTGGCCGGGCCCGTCGTGGCCCATCAGCACGAAGTCCTCGTCGAAGTCGAGCGCGTAGTACTCGGTGTACGAGCCGCCGGCGCCCAAGCGGTCGAGGATCAGCTGCGCGATGTTGGTCTTCAGGTCGCCCTCGCCGGACGTGGGGATCCCACGCGCGGTGAGCAGCGAGTTGCCGACGATCACGCCGGCGCCGAGGCGCTCGGCCTCGTTGCCGTCGATCCCGCGGTAGTAGTAGGTCAGCCCGTTGAGGTCGAAGTCCGCCGCGAGCCGGTCCAGCCCCACCGCGACGCGCGCGGACCAGTCGAGCTGGTCGTCCTCGATCGGCCCGGCGATCGGGTCGTCCGACGGATCCGCGAAGTCGAACATCCCGCGGATCTCCTCGATCTTGTCGTCGACCGGGCCGTCGGGGACGCGCGCCGCGAGGTCGTCGATCTCCAGTACCTCCACGTGGGCGCCGAGCTGGGCGTGCACGGCCGTGAAGTCCGAGTACATGTCGAGCATGCCCGGATAGGTGTGGCCCATGAAGCCGATCCGGGCGCCGCGCAGCTCACGGGCCACGCCCGCCGCCCGCACCCAGGCGGCGATCTTCTCCCACGCTCGCTCGTCGCCGTCGATCGTCCCGGCGACGGTGTCGTAGGGGATCCGCGCGCGGGTGAACGCGCCCGCCAGCTCCGGGACGCAGCAGGCGGCGCAGTTGGCCAGCCACTCCCCCGTGCCGGTGTTCTCGTAGTCGAGCGACGCGGACGGCTGCAGCCCGAGCAGCACGACCGGCACCTTGGCCGCCTGGACCGCGGGCAGCACCTGGCTCGACGTCGCGTAGGTGACGGCGTGGCACAGCACGAGGTCGACCTGCGAGCGCGCGAAGCGGTCTCCCGCCTCGCGCGCCCCCTCGGCCGAGTCCACCAGCCCCGCCGACACCACGTCGCCGCCGAGCTCGCCCACGCGCTCCTCGACGCGGCGCTGGTAGCCCTCGATGCGCTCGCGCAGGCCTTCGAACTGCGGCCAGTAGGCCGCGAGCCCGATCCCGAAGATGCCGATGCGAGCGCTCATCGACTCAGAAGTCGAAGTCGTCGATGTTCTTGGCGTCGAACGTCGTCAGCGGGCCGAGCACGATCTCGCCGTTGGCGCCGATCGTGTACTCGCCCAGGCGCCCGGCCTCGAACTTCTCGCCCTCCTTGCCGGTGATGCGCCCGGCGACGAGCGCCGCGGCGGCCTGGCCGGCCAGGTAGCCGACGTCCTTGGGGACCCACAGCTGGAACTCCTCGACGGTCCCGTCCTTGACGAACTTGCGCATCTGGTTCGGGAAGCCCAGGCCGGTCAGCTTGACCTTGCCCTTCTGCGGCGAGGTCGACAGGTACCGGGCGGCCGCGGCGACGCCGACGGTCGTCGGCGAGATGATGCCCTTCAGGTTCGGATAGGCCTGGATGAGGCCCTGGGTCTCCTGGAAGGACTTCTGGTCGTCGTCGTCGCCGTAGGCGACCTTGACCAGCTTCATGTCCTTGTACTTGGGGTCCTTCAGCGTCTCCTTCATCACCTTGATCCAGGCGTTCTGGTTCGTGGCGTTGGCGGTCGCGGAGAGGATCGCGATGTCGCCCTTGTAGTCGATCTGCTTGCCGATCGACTCGACCTGGTTCTTGCCGACCAGCTCGGTGGTGACCTGGTTGACGAACACGCTCCGGGCGTCGGGCGCGACGTCGGAGTCCATGCCCACGATCTTGATGTCGCGCTGGGCCGCCTGCTTGAGGGCGGGCGCGACGGCGTCCGGGTCGTTGCCGGCGATGATGATCGCGTCGGGCTTCTGCTGGACGGCGGCGTTGATGATCGGGATCTGGGTCGACGCGCCGGCGTCGGTGGCGCCGGAGATCCGGTTCGAGCCGCCGAGCTCCTTCAGCGCCTCGTCGACGCCGGAGTGCTCGAACTCCTCGTACGGGTTGCCGAGCTGCTTCGGGATCGAGACGGTCTTCAGGCCCTCGGGGATCTCGGCGCTCGGATCGGCCGCGCCCGAGTCGGACTGGCTGGACGACGACGAGGACGAGCTGTCCGAGGCATTCTCATCCTTCGTCTCGCCGCAGGCGGCGACGGCGAACGCCGCCACGAGCGCCAGCGCAGCGAGCAGCACACGCAGATGTGCGGACTTCATGAACCCTCCTCCGGGAGTGGACGTGAGCGGCGCCGCCGGCTCTCGGCGGCGCGACGAGCGAGGTTGGGACCCAGGACCGAGCCCACCAGCAGGGTCCCGGTGACGATCTGGATCCAGTAGGACGACAGCGACTCGCTGAGCAGGATCGCCTTCTGGATGCCGCCGAGCAGCAGCAGCGCGAGCACGACGCCGGCGATCGTGCCGCGGCCGCCGAAGATCGACACGCCGCCGAGCAACACGGCGGTGACGACGGTCAGCTCGAAGCCCGTGCCGACGTTGGCGGCGGCGGTCGAGTTGCGCAGCGAGAAGACGACGCCGGCCAGGCCGGCGACCGCGCCGGACAGCGCGAAGAGGATCAGCTTGGTGCGCTTGACGCGCAGGCCCGAGAAGTAGGCCGCCTCCTCGTTGGCGCCGATCGCGAACACCGAGCGGCCGAACGGCGTGGCATGCAGCAGCACGGCGAACGCGATGGCCAGGATCGCGAACAGCACGATCGTGTTCGGGACGAACGTGCCGGCGAAGTTGCCGAACGCGCGGTCGGTCCACGTGCCCGGGAAGTCGGTCGCCGACTGGTCGCCGATCACGACGAAGGCGAGCCCTTTGAACAGCGCGAGCGTGCCGATCGTGACGGCGAGCGACGGCAGGCCGAACCGCGTCACCAGCACGCCGTTGAACGCGCCGCACAGCGCGCCGGCCAGGATGCAGATCGGGATGATCGTCTCGATCGGCTGGTTGTGGTTCCACAGGTAGGCCATGAGCGCGCTCGAAAGCGCGAGCACAGAGGCCACCGACAGGTCGATCTCGGCCGCCACGATCACCAGCGTCAGCGGCAGCGCCATCAGCGCGATCTCGCTCAGGTCGAGCGAGCCGGTGGTGAAGGAGTCCGCGGTGAGGAACTCGCTCGAGATCGCCTGGCCGCCGATCGCCACGACGATCAGCAGGCCGAAGAGCAGCGTCTCCCAGCGGCCCAGCAGCGAGCGCCAGTCACGGCCGCCGTTCGCGGCGACGGGCGTGGTCTCGGGCGCCGCGGCGGTCTCAGTCTGCACGCCGTGCGCTCCTGCGGCGCAGGGCCGCTTCGATGCGGATGGCCACGAACCGGTCGAGCCCGATCGCGACCAGCAGCAGCGCGCCGACCGCCGCCAGCTGCCAGAACGCGGCCACGCGCAGGACGATCAGCGAGGACGTGATCGTGCCCAGCAGCAGCGCGCCGAGCGCCGCGCCGTAGACCGTGCCGGTGCCACCGAAGATCGCGACGCCGCCGACCACAGTGGCGGCGATGACGGTCAGCTCGTAGCCGGCGCCGGCCGTCGCGTCGACGGTGCCGAAGCGCGCGGTGAACAGCACGCCGCCGAGACCGGCGAGCGCGCCGGCGATCACGAACGCGGTAAGGACGCGGCGCTGTGAACGGACGCCGGCCAGTCGCGCGCCCTCGGGGTTCGAGCCGATCGCGTACAGCTCCCGGCCCGCACGGTAGTCGCGCAGCCACTGGCCGACGACGAGCACCACGACCAGCGCGATGATCACGAGGATCGGGATGCCGGCGATCGAGTCGCTGCCGAGGTTCAGGAAGCTGTCGGGCAGCTGGTTGGCGCTGACCTGGCTCCCGCCGGTCCACAGGAACGCGAGCCCCCGGTACACGTAGAGCGTGCCCAGGGTCACGACGAGCGCCGGCACCTGCCCCCAGGTGACCAGCACGCCGTTGACCAGCCCACACGCGGCGCCGAGCGCGATCCCGAGGACGAACACGAGGGGGATCGACAGCCCTGGGTGCTTGGACAGCAGATCGCCGGCCAGGTAGGCGCTCAGGCCCAGCACCGAGCCGACCGACAGGTCGACGTTGCGGGTGATGATGACCAGCGTCTGGCCGACCGCGAGGATCGCGAAGATCGCCGCATTGAGCGCGAGGTTGCGCAGCGAGTTGGTCTCCACGAAGCGCGGTTCGATCGCCGCCGTGACCGCGATCAGCAGCGCCAGCGCGGCGACGATGCCGAGCTCGCGCACGCGCAGCACCCATTCGGTCAGGCGCCGGGCACGGGCTCCATCGGCGGGTGCGGCCTGGACGCTCACACGCCCACCCCGGTGGCGGCGCGGATCACGCGCTCCTCGTCGGCGTCGGCACGGGCGAGCTCGCTGGTCAGGCGGCCCTCGTGCATGACCAGCACGCGGTCGGCCATGCCGAGCACCTCGGGCAGCTCGCTGGAGATCATCAACACGGCGACGCCGCGCCCGGCCAGCTCGCTCATCAGCCGGTGGACCTCGGCCTTGGTGCCGACGTCGATCCCCCGGGTCGGCTCGTCGACGATCAGCAGCTTCGGCTCGGTGGCCAGCCACTTGGCGAGCACGACCTTCTGCTGGTTGCCGCCCGACAGGAACCCCACCGGGTCCTCGAGGCGGTGGAACTTGAGCTGCAGACGGGTGGCCCACTCCCGCGCCAGGCGGTTCTCGGCCCCGGCCCGGATCAGCCCGAGGCGCGCGAGGGCCTTGATCCGCGTCAGCGTCGCGTTGCGGGCGATCGACAGGTCCATGACCAGTCCCTGCAGACGGCGGTCCTCGGGCACGAACGCGATGCCGGCGCGCATCGCCGCCATCGGGTTGCCGGCCGGCACCTTCGTGCCGGCCATCTCGACGTGGCCCGCGTCCGCGCGGTCGATCCCGAAGATCGCGCGCGCGACCTCGCTGCGGCCCGCGCCGACGAGCCCGGCCAGCGCCACGATCTCCCCGGCCTTGACGTCGAAGCTCACGTCGAAGAACACGCCCTCGCGGGTCAGCCGCCGGACGCTCAGGACGGGCTCGCCGATCGTCGCTTCCTGCTTCGGGAACAGCGCACCGAGCTCGCGCCCGACCATCCGGCGCACCATGTCGTCGGGCGTCATCTCGGCGATCGGCGCGTCGTGCACGACGGCGCCGTCGCGCATCACGGTCACCGTGTCGCAGATCGCCTGGATCTCGTCGAGGCGATGCGAGATGAACAGGACCGCCGCGCCCTGCTCCTGCAGGTTGCGCACGACCGCGAACAGCCGCTCGACCTCCGGGCCGGACAGCGCGGCGGTCGGCTCGTCCATGATCAGCACGCGCGCCTCGAAGCTCAGCGCCTTGGCGATCTCGACGATCTGCTGGTCGGCGATCGAGAGCCCGCGTACCGGGCGGTCGGAGTCCAGCTGCACGCCGAGCCGGTCGAGCAGGCCCTGGACCTGGCGGTGCATCGCGCCCCGGTCGATCCGATTGAGCGCGCCGACGGGGTGGTAGCCCATCACGACGTTCTCCGCGATGCTCAGGTCCGGGAACAGCGTCGGCTCCTGGTAGATGACCGCGATCCCGGCGTCGCGCGCGTCGTGCGGCGAGTGGAAGTCGACGCTCTCGCCGTTGGCCAGCATGTCGCCGGCGTCGCGCCGGACGACGCCGCCGAGGACCTTCACGAGCGTCGACTTGCCGGCGCCGTTCTCGCCGATCAGCCCGCGGACCTCTCCGGACCGCAGCGCCAGGTTGGCGTCGCGCAGCGCGCGCACCGCGCCGTACGACTTCGCCGCATCGCGAAGCTCGACAATGGGAACGTTGAGCGAAATCGCGCCTCTCTCCTCCCAACCGACCATAAACGCTCAGAACCGCTCATGTCAAGCACACGAGCTCACACGGAGCGCACATCGATGCCGGCCCGCACGAGCGGCCTGAGCGCGGCATCGGTGACGTCCGCGGCGAGGATCACGCCGACGTCGCTCGCCTCGGCGATCTGCGTCAGCGCGGGCCGGTCGAACTTGGTGCTGTCGACCAGCAGGACGGCCTGGCGGGCGCGCTTGATCATCGCCCGCTTGACCTCCGCCTCGAGCGGATCGGGGTCGGTGAGATAACCGTCGGGCGTGAGCCCGCGGACCGAGAAGATGACGTGGTCGGCGAAGTGCGCCTCGATCGAGCGCACCGCCTGCGGGCCTACGAACGAGCGCGTGAGCTTGCGCAGCGTGCCGCCGGCGCCGACGAGCTCGACCTGGGGCGCATCGACCTCGCTGAGCAGGTCCATGATGGCCACGGCATTGGTCAGCAGCGTGCACTTGAGGTTCTCGCGGACGATCCGGCGCGCGACGAAGTAGGCGGTCGTCGAGCTGTCCACGAAGACGGCCTCGCCCGGCTCGAGCAGCGCGAAGGCGGCGTCCGCAAGCCGCTCCTTGGCCGCGACCTCGACCTCGAGCCGCTGCTGGAACGAGTCCTCGTGGCCGGACAGACCGGGCAGCACCGCGCCGCCGTGCGTGCGCCGCGCCACGCCGCGGCGCTCGAGCTCGTCGAGGTCGCGGCGCGCCGTCATCGGCGAGACGCCGAACTCGGACTCGAGCGCGGAAACCGACACGCTGCCGTGCTGGCGCAGCCGCTCCGTGATCATCCGGCGCCGCTCGTCCGGCAGGATCGAGCTCCTGGCACCGGTCATGTGCGTTGGATACCACATCGCGGGCAAACGCACAGAAACGACAACAAATCGCTCATCGACCCCCTTGAACGGATCTCAGGGTCGGTATCAGGGAGGTCCCCCGATGTCAGGGTGCCCCGGCGGCGGGATGCTGCTGTACATGGAACTCGCGATCACACGCCGCCGCCGGTCGCTGATCCGGTGCCGGGACAGGCGGATGCCGTCAGCGCACGGTGTAGGGACCCGTTGACTCAGCGTGGTAGCCCTTGGCGCCCACCGCCAGGGCGAGCGCACTGCGCGGGTCCTCACCGGCCGCGACCCGGTCCAGCGCGTACCGGAAGTCGTATCGCGGCTCCCAGCCGAGCTCGTTGCGGGCCCGCTGGTTGACGTAGACGCGCTCGATGCTCGGGAACATCCGCCAGCCGCGCTCGGCGTAGACCGCGTCGTAGCCGGGGAACAGCCGGGCGACGACGGAGGGCGCATCGTCCCGCAGGTCAGCCAGGTCGTCGCGGGTGAACGGGGTCGTGGCGCTGACGATGTAGCGCCCAAAGCCGATGTCCGGCACGCGATCGAGCGCCAGCCGGTGCGCCGACACCACGTCCTCGAGATCGACCCGGCGGTACAGCAGCTCGTTGATCTTGAGGTTCAGGTCCTCGTAGGCGGTGCGGACCTCGTCGCGGTCGTCGGCCTCGGGAAAGAAGCGCGACGTCCGCAGGATCAGGACCGGCAGCCCGTGATCGCGGTGGACGAGCTCGCACAGGTCCTCGGCGGCGCACTTGGTGGCTCCGTAGATGTTGCGCGGGACCGGCGTCACGTCCTCGGTGATCCATGCCGCCGGCGCGCCCTCGATCGGCGTCAGCGCGCGGCCGAACGCGCTCGTGGTGCTGGTGAAGATGAAGCGCCCGACGCCGGCCGCGACCGCCTCCTCGAGCAGCGTGAGCGTGCCGGTGATGTTGGTCTCGACGAACTGCTCGCGCTCGTGCGAGCCGACGTGCGGCTTGTGCAGCGTCGCGGCGTTGATCACAGCGTCCACGCCGACGAGGGTGCGCCGCACGAGCTCGCGGTCGGCGATCGAGCCGACCACGGACGTGTGCGGCGAGGCGAGGATGTCGAGGCCGATCGCCTCGTGACCCTGATCCGGGAGGGTGCGCACGAGCGCCTCCCCGAGATGACCCGCACTGCCCGTGACAAGGACTCGCATCCGACTATTCTCGCCGGTGTGGCCGACCCGCACATCCTGCTGTTCGACATCGACGGCACGCTGGTGTCCACCGGCGGCGCCGGCGCGGTCGCCTGGCGACAGGCGTTCGAGGAGCTGCACGGCGTGCCCGCCGACATCGGCAAGTTCACCGACGCGGGGATGACCGACCCCGACGTCGGGGCCAAGACGTTCGAAGCCGTGCTCGGCCGCAAGCCGACCCCGCTCGAGCTGACGACGCTGATCCAGCGCCGCCTCGAGCACCTGCCCGAGGCGGTGGCGGCGAGCGAGGGCTACAAGGTCCTGCCGGGCGTGCCCGAGCGCCTGCGCCAGCTCAGCCGGGCCGGGCACCTGCTCGGCCTCATCACCGGCAACGGCGACGGCGCCGCTCACGTGAAGCTCGCGCGCGCCGACCTCAACCGCTGGTTCACGTTCGGCGCCTACGCGGCGGCAGGAGCCGAGCGTGCCGACATCGTCCGCGAGGCCGTCGCCCGCGGCGAGGCGATGTTCGGCGAGGACGTGCCGAACTCGGCGATCTTCGTGATCGGGGACACGCCCCGGGACATCGACGCCGCGCACGCGGCCGGCTGCTCCGCGATCGGCGTGGCCACGGGCCACTACGACGTCGCCGCGCTGCGCGACGCCGGCGCTGACCACGTGCTCGAGACGCTCGAGTCCGAATTGCCGCTCGACTAGCGCCGTCAGGCCGGCGCGTACGCGGCCGCAAAGCCCTCGCGCCAGCTCGGGTAGCTCGGCGCCCAGCCCAGCACGCGCTTGGCCTTCGCATTCGACGCGCCGCGGGACTCCGTGCCCATCATCACGGCGGCGTCGCCGGCGAACAGCCGTGCGAGCCAGCGCGGGACACGGCGGGGCGGCTTCGCGCCCACCACCCTGGCGAGCACCGGGAGCCACTCGCGCATCGGGGCCGGCTCGTCGTCGACGACGTTGAAGATGCCGGAGCCGTCGTGCTCGAGCGCGAGCACGGTCGCCGCCGCCGCGTCGTCGAGGTGGATGAACGAGGAGACGCCGGAGCCGTCGCCGACGATCGGGAACATCCGCTTGCGCACCGCCGTCACCATGCCGTCGTCGGTCGGGCCGTAGAAGCCGCCGTAGCGGAGGGCGATCCCGCCGGCCTCGCTGACCGTCTCGTCGAGATAGCGCATCGCGGCGACGGACTCGCGCATGGCCGGCACCGGCGTGGGGTCGAGCGGGTCGTCCTCGGTCTTGACCGGGCCGCCGGCGCGCTCGTAGCGCGCGCTGGCGTAGCTCTGCGCGACGAACCGCGGCACGCCCGCCTCGCGCGCGGCGGCCAGCAGCGCGTCGGTGCCGGCAGTGCGCAGACGGTTCGTCTGCGCAAAGCTGCGGTCGAAGTGCTTGAAGTCACGCAGATCCGACAAGGCCGTGGCCTGGTGGACGATCGCGTCAGGCTCGGCCTCGAGCACGGCGAGGCGCACGGCGCGGCGGTCGAGGAGGTCGAGCGCCACCGGCGTGGCGCCGAGCGCCCGTATGCGGTCGGCGCGTCCCGGCGACCGGTAGGTGCCGATGACGTCATGGCCTCGGTCGATCAACTGCGGGACGAGCCGGGTGCCGATGGCACCGCTCGCCCCGGCGACGAATACGCGCATCATCGCTCCTGTCACATCAGAGGGATTTCGGGGGTCCACCTGTCAGACCCGAGGCGACAGAGGAATGTGACCGATGAATGAGCGCGACTGGCTGGCGGAGCGGTTCGAGGAGCACCGGACCCGCCTGCGCGCCGTGGCGTACCGGATGCTCGGCTCGCTGACCGACGCCGACGACGCGGTGCAGGAGGCCTGGCTGCGGCTGAGCCGGTCCGACGCGGACCAGATCGAGGACCTCGGCGCCTGGCTGACCACCGTCGTCTCGCGCCTATCGCTGAACATGCTGCGCTCGCGCCGATCGCGGCGCGAGGAGCCGCTCGGCGTGCACATGCCCGAGCCGATCGTCGACCGCGCGGACGGGACCGACCCCGAGCACGAGGCGCTGCTGGCCGACTCCGTCGGCCTCGCCCTGCTCGTCGTCCTCGAGACGCTGTCGCCGGCCGAGCGGCTCGCGTTCGTGCTGCACGACATGTTCGCGGTGCCGTTCGACGACATCGCGCGGATCGTCGACCGCTCGCCGGCCGCGACCCGGCAGCTCGCCAGCCGCGCGCGCCGCCGCGTCCAGGGCGAGCGGACCGTGCCGGACGCCGACCTCGCCACCCAGCGCGAGCTGCTCGAGGCGTTCCTGGCGGCCGGACGCAACGGTGACTTCGAGGCGCTGCTCGCAGTCCTCGACCCCGACGTCGTGCTCCGCGCGGAGACGGCCGAAGGCGCCCAGGAGGTCCGCGGCGCCGAGCTCGTCGCCCGCCAGGCCATGGGCTACTCGCGCCTGGACCTCGACGTCACGCCGGCGCTGGTCAACGGCACGGTCGGCGCCGTGACGAAGCTGAACGGCGAGCTGTTCTCCGTCGGCGGCTTCACCGTGCAGGGCGGCAGGATCGTCGCGATCGACATCCTCGCCGACCCCGAGCGCCTCGCCCGGCTCGATCTCACATACCTGGCAGGTAATTGAGAGGACGAAATGGCGCTGGCACCGTCCGCGCCATGCCTTCCTCCCTCTCCCATCGGAATCCCTGGGCGGCGCTCCCCGTGCTGCTCGCCGGCGCGTTCATGGTCGTGCTGGACTTCTTCATCGTCAACGTCGCGCTGCCGTCGATCGCCACCGAGCTCGGCGCGGGCGAGAGCTCGCTCGAATGGGTCGTCGCGGGCTACGGGCTCACGTTCGCGGCGTTCCTGATCACCGCGGGCCGGCTCGGCGACGGGCTCGGCCGCCGGCGCGTGTACGCGATCGGGCTGGGCCTGTTCACGATCGCGTCGCTCGCGTGCGGGCTCGCCCCCTCCCCCACCACGCTCGTCATCGCGCGCATCGCGCAGGGCGTCGCCGGCGCCATCGTGATGCCGCAGGTGCTGGCGATCATCGGCGTCACCTACCGCGGCCCGGACTACGTGCGGGCGGTGAGCATCTACGGCGTCGTCCTCGGGCTGGCCGCGGTCAGCGGGCAGCTGATCGGCGGCGCGCTGGTCGAGACCATCGGCTGGCGGAGCTGCTTCCTGATCAACGTGCCGGTCGGCCTCGCCGCGCTGGCGCTCACCGGCGTCGTGCCGGAGACGCGCGACGAGCGCGGCACCAAGCTCGACGTCGCGGGCGCGTCGATCCTGGCCGCGGGCCTGGCGGCGATCCTGCTGCCGCTGATCGAGGGCCGCCAGCTCGGCTGGCCGCTGTGGACGTGGCTCTCGCTCGCCGTCTCGCCCGTCCTGCTCGGCGTGTTCCTCACCCGTCAGCACCGGCTGATACGTGAGGGCCGGACGCCGCTGCTCGAGCTCTCGCTGTTCCGCGAGCGCGCGTTCAGCGCCGGGCTGGCGACCCAGCTGTTCCTGGCCTGCGCGCAGGCGTCGTTCTTCGTCTACCTCGCGCTGTACCTGCAGCTCGGGCGCGGGCTCGGCCCGCTGGAGGCCGGCCTGGTGTTCACGATCATCGCCGTCGCCTACGTGGCGGTCTCCGGCCCGGCGCCGCAGCTCGCACAGCGCTACGGGCGGAGCGTCGTCGCCATCGGCGGCACGAGCCTCGCGCTCGGGCTGGCGCTGCTCGCGCTCGCCGTGGCGGAGCTCGGTACCGGCGGCTCGCTGCTCGCGTTCGCCCCGGGCCTCGCGCTGGCCGGGACCGGCATCGGGCTGTGCTTCACGCCGCTGACCTCCACGGTGCTGGCCAACGTCGCGGCCTCCCGGGCCGGCAGCGCGTCCGGCGCCCTGTCGACGACGCAGCAGATCGGCTTCGCCCTCGGCGTCGCCGTGACCGGCGTCATCTACTTCGGCGCGGCCGACGACGGCGTCGGCCATGCGTTCGAGCTGAGCCTGATCCAGCTCGCCGTCGTGGCGGCAGGGATCGTCGTGGCCTCGCGGATGCTCCCCGCGCGGAATAACGGAGCCGGTGCGGCGTCATAGCTGCACCGGCTCCGAGGAGCGGCGCCGGTCAATGCCAAGGAGGCAGGAATGCCAACCCCATCCATGC
The DNA here is from genome assembly GCA_963759375.1 of uncultured Solirubrobacteraceae bacterium. GTDB lineage: Bacteria > Actinomycetota > Thermoleophilia > Solirubrobacterales > Solirubrobacteraceae > DASSUW01. The sequence continues at coordinate 243,660 of CAVWYY010000008.1, forward strand.
GGATCCCGGCAGCACAAGTGCCGGTTCCCGTGCGCCGCAGGGCGGCGCAGCACCTCGAGGCCGTGCGCGACACCGAGATCGGCGTCCGCGCGCGGCGAGCGCGGCTCGGAGATCAGGTGCTGCCGATCTACCGGCCCGACCTGAAGGAGCCGGCCTACTACGAGTTCGAGGTCGAGCTCGGCACGACGAGCGGCCCGGCGAAGGGCTTCATCGTCGTCTCGGCCGGGCGGCACGACCATCCCGTGCCGCACTGGAGCTTCGACGCCGAGCCGGTCGGCCGGCGCCTCGAGGCCTCGGCGAAGAGCGCCGCCCCGGCGCGCGTCTACAAGGTCGACGCGCTGTCGTACGTCGCGGAGGACGCGGCGGGCGAGAAGGTCGGACAGGTCGGCCAGCTCGCGATGCCGCTCGACGGCCTGCCGGCCGACCTCGAGCCGCTGCGCGGGCAGATCACCACTGCCATCGTGGAGCCGACCGTCCGCAAGGCGGACGACAACGGCGCCGCCGACGTCCAGCACACGCGGACCGTCATCGGCCCGGTCGCGTCGGCCGTGCGCACGCGAAAGGCCACGTGGCGCGAGATGCGCGCCGCGTACGCCACGAACCTGCGCCCGCTGCTCGACGAGCTGGCCAGACGCGCGGCGGAGGCGTGGTCGGTCGACGACCAGGTCGCAAAGTACGGCGAGGGCATGATGGTCGGCCGGCCCCACCGTGTCGCGCTGCTCGAACCGGCCGCGAGCGCGAAGCTCAGCGGCGACGCCGCGAGTGTCGTGCAGGTGAAGCGGCTCGAGCGCCCGGGAACCCCGCCCGTGCTCGAGCTGTCCGCCTCGACGTTCCCGTTCGACCACGAGGCGGACTTCACGCTCACGATCTCGTACGGCAGCGGTGCCACGGAGACGCTGCCGTTCTTCCTGGTCGCCCCCAACACGAAGTCCAATCGCCGGACCGCCAAGGAGGGCTGACCCATGACGTGGAGCTACTACTGGGCCACCGGAGGCTCGTCCGGCTCGCCCGCCTACTACCAGTTCCAGGACGGCAACTGCCAGGTCGGCTGCGGGCCGGTCGCCTGGGCGATGCTGTTCGCGTGGGCCGACCGCCAGGCGGAGTCCGGCAGCTCGTACTGGGCCGGCCGCACCGGCCTGTACCGCCCCAACGGCGGGCGCAGCGGCAGCGCGATGGCACCGCTCACGCAGGACAGCGGCGTCGAGACCATGATCCGCGAGATCCACGACGACGTCGGCACGTTCTGCGTCGACGGCCAGGGCGCGACGTACCCGTGGTCGATGGACGGTGCGAGCGACTACCTCAGCGGGCGCACGTCCGCGACGCTGAAGACGAGCTACAACAGCGTCGGCATCCACGAGACGCGGTTGCGCGACATCGTGCGTGACCAGATCAAGGTGCACCACACGCCGGCGGTCCTCGGCACCGGCTGGCTCCAGCACTACCCGCTGGCGATCGGCTACGCCTACCAGGAGCGGATCGTGCGCAAGTGCGCGATCTTCTGCTGGGACGAGGTCGTCTACGACCGCAGCTTCTACGTCAACCAGGGCTGGGGCGGCTCGGGGAACGAGTGGATCACGGCGAGCACCTGGTTCGCCGGCGAGCTCTACCCGTAGCGAGCCTGGCGCGGCGGAGGTCTGCACGACTCCGCCGCGCGACCTATAGTCGGGCAGTGCAGGCCGAAACGGCACGTGCCCCGTCGGCCGACATGGTGTGGGCCATAGCGCTGGCCGGTTGCGTCGCAACCGCCATCGCCACTGCGTTGGCACTGACCAGCGATCACGTCGAGACGCCCGGCGTGCAGGCGCTGCTCGTGGGCTGGATCGTGCTCGGCTACGTGATCTCTGGCGCGGTCGCGTGGTGGCGGCGGCCGGACAGCCGCTTCGGGCCGCTCATGGTGGCCGGCGGCTTCACGTTCTTCCTGTCGGTGCTGTCGTGGTCGAACGCCAGCGTCCCGTTCACGATCGGGATCTTCTTCGACCTCGTCCCGGCGGCGATCTACCTGCACGTGTTCCTCGCGTTCCCGAGCGGGCGGCTCGAGCGACCGGTCGAGCGCTGGCTCGTCGGCATCGCCTACTTCACCGCGCTCGGCCTGCAGCTCGTCGGGCTGCTGCTCGGCGGCTTCGGGCCCGACGACGCGCTGACGATCATCGACGCGCCCGACACCGCGTACACGCTGCTGCGCGTGCAGCTGGTGATCCTTGCCACGCTGTGCCTGGCCGGCATCGTCGTGCGCCACCTCGGCACGCGGCGGCCGCTGCGCCGGCCACTGCGGCTGCTCGTCGACGTGTTCGCGCTCGGGCTCGTCATGCTCGCGACGCTCTACCTGTCCGGCGCGCTCGGGCTGATCTCCGGCCAGAACGCGTTCGAGATGCTGCGGCGCGCGACGTTCTTCGTCATCGGCCTGGCGCCGATCGCCTTCCTCGCCGGGCTGCTGTACACGCGGCTGGCGCGCTCGGCCGTCGGCGAGCTGCTGGTCGAGCTGCGCGCCGACCCGGCGCCGAGCCATCTTCGCGACGCGCTCGCCCGCGCGCTGCGCGACCCGACGCTGACGCTCGCCTACTGGCTCCCGGAGTTCGAGAGCTGGGCCGACCTCAACGGCCGGCCGGTCGCGCTCGCCACGCTGAGCGAGGGCCGCACCACGACGATGATCAACAGCGAAGGGCACCGCGTGGCCGTGCTGATCCACGACCCGGGGCTGGACGGCGAGCCGGAGCTGCTCGACGGCGTCGCCGCGGCCGCGGCGATCGCGCTCGAGAACGCGCGCCTGCACGCGGAGCTGCGAGCGCGGCTGGAGGAGCTCAAGGGCTCGCGCGCGCGACTTGTCGAAGCCAGCGACTCCGAGCGCCGCCGGCTCGAGCGCAACCTGCACGACGGCGCACAGCAGCGCCTGGTCGGCATCGCGATGCAGCTGCAGATGCTCAAGAGCCGCATCCGGGCCGACCCGGGGCTGGCCGAAGAGCTGGCGTCCGCCGCCACCGACGAGCTGACCCAGTCGCTGCAGGAGCTGCGCGAGCTCGCGCGCGGGCTGCACCCCGCCGTGCTCGAGCACGGGCTCGACGCCGCCCTGCACGCGCTCGCCGCGCGCTCGACGGTTCCCACCGACGTGGAGTACGCAGGGCCAAAGCGGCCGCCGGAGACGATCGCGCTCGCCGCGTACTTCGTGGCCTCGGAGGCGCTCGCGAACGTCGGCAAGTACGCCGAGGCGAGCGGCGTCGCGATCCGCGTGTCGGACGCCGGCGGGACGATGACGATCGAGATCGCCGACGACGGGGTCGGCGGCGCCGACGACGCACGCGGCTCGGGCCTGCGGGGGCTCGCCGACCGCGTCGAGGCGCTCGACGGCACACTGCGCGTGATGAGCCCACCCGGCGAGGGCACCATGGTCACCGCGGAGCTGCCGTGCGGGCCGTGATCGCGGACGACAACCTGCTCGTCCGCCGCGGGATCGTCGGCCTGCTCGGCGACCGCGGCGTCGAGATCGCAGCCGAGGCGTCGGACGGCGATGAGCTGCTGGTCCTCGTCGACGAGCACAAGCCGGACGTGGCGATCGTCGACATCCGGATGCCCCCGACCCACACCGACGAAGGGCTGCGGGCGGCGCTGGAGATCCGCCGCCGGCACCCGCACACGGGAATCGTGATCGTGTCCGAGCACGTCGAGGTCGGCGTGGCGACCCAGGCGCTGGCCGGGAGCCCGGAGGGCCTCGGCTACCTGCTCAAGCAGCGCGTCACCGACATTGGCGAATTCGTGGGCACGCTGCGCCGGGTGGTCGCGGGCGGCTCGGCGCTCGACCCGCAGGTCGTCAGCGGGCTGCTGGGCGCGCGGCGCGACGACGGGCCGTTGCAGGCGCTGACCCCGCGCGAGCGCGAGGTGCTCCAGCTTGCGGCCGAGGGGCTGTCCAACCAGGCGATCGCCGAGCGCATGGTGATCACGCTGCGCAGCGCCGAGAAGTACGTGTCGAGCATCTTCACCAAGCTCGGCCTGCCGGACACCGGGTCCGAGCACCGGCGCGTGCTGGCGGTGCTCGAGTACCTGAGGGCGTAGGCGGCGGACAACCGAACCGCCGGCTCACCAGCCGACCGGGAGCGGGGACGCGGGCGAGCCCCGTGGCCCGTCGAGGCCCGTCACGGGACCCTCGCTGCATGTCCATCACCTCCCCGGAACTCCGCTCCCGCCTCGTCCAGACTTCGGACGCCGTCGTGAGCGCTCGCAACGTCGTCCGCCGCTACGGCGAGGGCGACACCGCGGTCGACGCGCTGCGCGGCGTGTCAGTCGACATCACCGAGAGCCGCCTGACCGCCGTCATGGGTCCCTCAGGCTCGGGCAAGTCCACGCTCATGCACATCCTCGCCGGCCTCGACCGCCCCACCGCCGGTGAGGTCACCGTCGCCGGCACCGACATCACGCAGCTCGACGACACCGCCCTGACCAACCTGCGACGCGACCACATCGGCTTCATCTTCCAGTTCTTCAACCTGCTCCCCATGCTCACGGCGGCCGAGAACATCGCGCTGCCGCTCAAGCTCGCCGGCCAGAAGCCTGACGCCGCCTGGCTCGACGAGATCATCGACACCGTCGGCCTCGCCGACCGGCTCACGCATCGCCCGTCGGAGCTCTCCGGCGGCCAGCAGCAGCGCGTCGCCGTCGCTCGCGCCCTCGTGTCGCGGCCGACGGTGATGTTCGCCGACGAGCCGACCGGCAACCTCGACTCCACCACGTCCGGGGAGATCCTCGGTCTGCTGCGCCGCTCGGTCGACCAGCTCGGCCAGACCACCGTCATGGTCACGCACGACGCCCACGCCGCCGCGATCGCCGACCGGGTGCTGTTCCTGGCCGACGGCGACATCGTCCGCGACCTCGGCCGCTCCAGCGCCCACGAGATCCTCGCGACGCTCGAGCAGGTGTCGGGCCGATGATCGCCGTCGCCCTCAAGGGCCTTGCTGCACGCAAGGTCCGAGCCCTCCTCACCGCGCTCGCCGTGGTCATCGGCGTCTCGATGGTCAGCGGCACGTTCATCCTCACCGACACGATGCAGAAGACCTTCGACGGTCTGTTCGCGGCGTCGTACGAGCAGACCGACGCGGTCATCGCGGGCAAGCAGATCGTCGACACGTCCACCAGCGGCTCGGCGACGATCCCGGAGTCGCTGCTCACCAAGGTGAACGCGCTTCCGGAGGTCGAAGCCGCCAGCGGCACGGTCTCGCCAGCCGAGGTCAACGCCGCCGACATCATCGGTCGTGACGGCGACGCCGTCGCCCAGGAGAGCCTGGGCGCCAGCATCGACCCCACGAACGAGCGGTTCAGCCCGTTCAAGCTCAAGTCCGGTGATTGGCCGGCAGGGCCGGAGCAGGTCGTCATCGACGCCGGCACCGCCTCGAAGGAGCACTACAAGACCGGCGACACGGTGCAGATCGAGACCGCCACCGGGCGCCACGACTACCGCGTCAGCGGCATCGCCTCCTACGGCGAGGTCGACTCGCTCGGCTTCGGCAGCTTCGCCGTCTGGGACGTCGACACCGCGCAGGCGGTCCTCGATCGCCGCGATCAGTACGACTCGATCTCGCTGGCCGCGAAGAAGGGCACGTCGCCTGCCGAGCTGGTCCGCGCCGTGCAGCCGCTGGTCCCGGACACCCTCGAGGTCAAGGACAGCGACAAGCAGGCCGAGGAGGCTTCGGCGCAGGTCGACAAGGGAATGTCCTATATCCGCTACTTCCTCCTCGGCTTCGGCGCCATCGCCCTGTTCGTCGGCGCGTTCGTGATCTTCAACACCCTGTCGATCACGGTCGCCCAGCGCACGCGCGAGTTCGCGACCCTGCGGACGCTCGGCGCCTCGCGCAAGCAGGTGCTCAGGTCCGTCCGGCTCGAGGCGCTGGCCGTGGGCCTGCTCGCCTCGGTGCTCGGCCTCGTGCTGGGCTTCGGGATCGCGAAGGGCATGGTCGCCCTGTTCAGCGCGCTCGGCGTCGACCTGCCCGACGGCGGGACGGTGTTCGCGCTGCGCACGGTCATCGTGTCGCTGATCGTCGGCACCGGCGTGACCTTGCTGGCGTCGATCATCCCGGCGCGCCGGGCCACCCGCGTGCCGCCGATCGCCGCGGTCCGCGAGGGATCGACGCTCCCGCAGTCGCGGATGGCCGCGCACTCGCTCAAGGCCGGCCTCGGCGTGACGCTGGCTTCGGTCGCCGCGATCGCCGCGGGCGTGTTCGCCTCAGGCCTGAGCGGCGGGGCCGTCGGCCTCCTGCTCGGCCTCGGCGTGATCGGCCTGTTCCTGGGCATCGCGCTGCTGGCTCCGCGGCTCGTGACGCCGCTGGCCCGCGTCGTGGGCTGGCCGGCGCGCCGCGCCGGCGGGCTGGCGGGCGAGCTGGCGAGCGCCAACGCCGTCCGCAACCCGGGCCGCACGGCCTCGACGGCAGCCGCGCTGATGATCGGGCTCACGCTCGTCACGGTCGTGGCCGTGCTCGGCGCGGCGATGAACAAGGCGACCGAGAAGGCCGTGACCGACCAGCTCCACGCGGGCTACGTCGTCGACGGCACGAACGGGCTGACGTTCAGCACGGCCGAGGGCGAAGAGCTCGCGGGCGTGCCAGGCGTCACGGCGACGTCGCACGTGCGCTCCGACGTGGCGCTCCTGAAGGGCGAGGAGACCGACGTGACCGGCATCGACCCGACCACGATCGGCCGCTTCTACTCGTTCGAGTGGACGAACGGCTCCGACAAGACCGTGTCGCAGCTCGACGAGGACGGTGCGCTTGTGACGAAGGACTACGCCGAGGACCACAACGTGGCCGTCGGCGGGAAGCTCGCACTCCAGTCGCCGTCCGGCGCGAAGAGCACGGTCGTCGTGCGCGGCATCTACGACCCCCCGAAGGCGAAGCACCTGCTGTATGACGTGAGCATCACCCAGGCGGCGTTCGACGCCGCGTTCCCGAGCCCGAAGAACGCGTTCACGTTCCTCAATGCGGATGCGTCCGCACGTGCAGGGCTCGAGGCCGCGGTCAAGGGCTCCGGCGACGCGACGCTGCACACCGGCGCCGCGTACGTGAAGGACTCCACGAAGGACATGGCGACCTTCCTGGCGATGCTCTACGTGCTGCTCGGCTTCTCGGTCGTGGTGAGCCTGTTCGGCATGGTCAACACGCTCGTCCTGTCGGTCTTCGAGCGCACACGTGAGCTCGGGATGCTGCGGGCGATCGGCATGACCCGCCGCCAGGCCCGCCGCATGATCCGGCACGAGAGCGTGATCACGGCGCTGATCGGCGCTGCGCTCGGGCTCGGGCTCGGCGTGTTCCTCGCCGCGCTCGTGACCCAGGCGATGTCCGACTACGGGCTGGCGCTCACGCTGCCGCTGGGCTCGCTGGCCGCCTTCACGGTGGTGGCGATCCTGGCCGGCATCGGGGCAGCGATCGTGCCCGCGCGACGGGCGTCGCGGCTGAACGTGCTGGACGCCCTGCACTACGAGTAGCCATGACGGCCACTCTCACCACTCCGCGGCCCGCCGCGGCTCCGCCCCTGAGGCGGAGCCGCGCGCGGCTCGCGCGGCTCGAGCGCCCGCTGCTACTGGCGGGCCTCGCGCTCATCACGCTGCACCTGCTCGACATCGCGCTCTCCGGGTCCGCCACCTCGGCGCTCGGCGTGCTCGCGATCGTGGCGGTGCCCGCCGGCTGGGCGCTCGCCCTGCCGCACCTGGCCCGGCCGACGCGGCTGTTGGTCGGCGCCGCCATCGGCCTGCTCTGCTTCGGCTACGGCGTCGCCTCGCACGGGCTCCACGTGGTGAACAACGGGCCTTCGTGGCCCGACGTCACCGGCGTCGGCATGGCGATCGGCGGCCTCCTGCTCGTCGCCTCCGGCATCGCGGCCGTCGCCGCTCCCCGCCGGCCGCGGCGCCCGCTGCTCGGCTGGGTCGCCTGGCTCGTCGGCGCGTTCTTGTTCCTGTTCGTCCTCATGTCGGTCCGGATGGTGCTGGAGATCAACCACGCCCCCCGCTGGGAGATCCAGGAGACCTCGCTCTCCATCCCGCACGAGGAGGTCACCATCGGCGACGGCCAATCCGCCTGGTACGTGCCGTCCCGCAACGGCGCGGCCGTCCTCCTGAGCCACGGCTCGGGCGGCAGCCGCGAGCGCGTGGTCGGCCACATCCGCATGCTCGCCCGCCACGGCTACGGCGTGCTCGCCCTCGACAACCCCGGCAACGGGGAGAGCGAGGGCCACTCCAACGGGCTCGGCGACAACGCCCAGCCCGGACTGCGCGCGGCCGTCGACTGGCTGGCGCGGCGACCCGACGTGGATCCGTCGCGGATCGCGGCGTTCGGGACTTCCCTGGGCGGCGAGGTGCTGCTCGAGGCCGCCGCGAGCGACCCGCGGATCCGCGCGGTGGTGTCCGACGGCGCGGCGCGCCCCGAGGACGCCTCCGAGCTGTCGGACCCGGGTCCCGTCGAGGATGCCGTCGGCTGGGCGATCCTGCACGCCGCCCGCGGCGTGGCCGGCACCCACGCGGCGCCGTCGCTGTTCGGGCTGGTCCCGCGGATCGCGCCCCGGCCGGTGCTACTGATCGCCGGCGGGGCCGAGGAGTCCGAGGTGCTCACCAACCGGCGCTACCGCGAGCTCGGCGGGGACTCCGTCGACCTGTGGACCGTGCCCGGCACCGGGCACACCGCCGGCCTGCGCACGCACCCGGCCGAGTACGAGCGGCGCACGACCGCGTTTCTCGATGGGGTGGTCGGGTAGATAGTTGAGTGACTCACACAATGATTGGAGGCAGGTTGTGAGCACGCAAGCGACAGGCACCTTCAAGATCGACTCCTGGGACGAGGAGCCGCATGGCGACGACGGCGGGATCGCCCGCGCCGTCGTCAAGCAGACGTTCAGCGGCGACATCGAAGGCACCGGCCAGGCCGAGTGGCTGATGTGGTACCGGGCCGACAAGACCGCCGACTTCGCCGGCTACCTGCGGGTGGACGGCGATGTCGGCGGCAGGTCGGGCTCGGTCGTGTTCCAGAGCACCGGCGCGTTCGACGGGTCGGAGGCGGCGGGCCCGCTCACGATCGTGCCCGGCACCGGCACCGGCGAGCTCGCCGGCATCACCGGCGGCGGCACCTTCCGCGCCCCGATGGGCGGCGAGCCCGCCCTCTCGCTCGACTATGACTTCGAGTGACCACGGTGCCAACGTCCTCGGGGCGCTGGCGCTCGTCCTCCACGACCGCATGTCGGCCGCCGTCTCCGAGGCGGCCGACCAGCCGGAGAACGGCGCCGCCGCCCTGTCGATGCTCGCGAACTTCCTCGAACAGCCGCGCGTGGGTCTGCTCCACCAGGCGCTCGGCCTGACGCCCAGCGGCGCCGTGCGGATGATCGACAAGCTCGAGGCCGACGGGTTCGTCCGGCGCGGCCCGGGCGGCGACGGCCGGTCGACCTCGGTCGGGTCTGACTGCGGGCGGGCGCCGCGTCGCCCGGCGGGTGGCCGACGCCCGGCTGGGCGTGCTCGACGAGGCGCTGTCGGTGCTCGACGACGAGGAGCGGGCGATGCTCGACGAGCTCGCCGGCCGCATGCTGGTGGGGATGATGCGCACGCCCGGTGCGACGCGCTGGATGTGCCGGCTGTGCAACGCCGACGCGTGCGGGCACACTCGTGGTTCGTGCCCGGTCGCCAACGAGGCCCGTGAGCGGTACGGCTACTCGCCGGGAACGTCAACTGCGGCTGGGTAGGGGAGCGGGGACGCCCGCGTGGGTTTCGTCGCAATCGTGGGTGGCCACGCCGTTGGTGCGACGAAACCGTCCTCTGGCGTGGGTTTCGTCGCACGTGATCGCCGCGCGAGTTCGATCCGTGCGACGAAACCCACACAACCGAGGCAGCATTTCGTCGCACGCATCGAGCCCGCGACGATTCGTGCGACGTTCGTCCCCTATAGCCAGTACTTCGTCGCACACATCGCGCGCGCGGCGATCCGTGCGACGTTGCGCTGTGCATTTCGTCACACCGATCGCGCCCGCGGCGATTCGTGCGACGAAACGCACCTCTGGTGTGCACTTCGTCGCACCGATCGCGCCCGCGGCGATTCGTGCGACGAAATGCACAGGCCGGCGGACGAGCGGCGACGCGACGCACCCTCCGCCTCCCTACCCAGCAGGCAGTTGACGTTCGCCCGCACTACAACCCGGGCTTAGCGACCATCACCCACGTCGCGACGACGAGCAGCGCGACGATCACGCCCATCCCCCACGCCCAGCGGCGCAGGTGGTGCAGCGCCACTGCCGGATCGCTCGCGCGCTCGGCCGCCAGCGCCGCACGGCTCTGGTGCGCGGCGCCGATCAGGAAAGCGACCACGAAGAGCCCGAGCGCGAGGTCGATCCAGAGCTGGCCGAAGTCCCACGCGTCGGAGTCGAGCACGGCCCAGATCCCGAAGCCGAGCAGCAGCACCGGCGCCGGGGCGAGCACGAGCGGCCCGATCCGGCGCAGGGCGCCGAGGAAGCCGCGGACGGCGGCCGGGTCGTCCTCGCGGAGGATCCGGACGGCGAAGGCACCCAGCACCGTGATGCCTCCGAGCCAGACCATCGCCGCGAGGACGTGGACGAAGACGAGCCAGTCGTACATGGCTACGCCTTCGCCGGGGCCGGGCCGCCGCGCAGCGGCGACTCGTGCAGGAGCAGCACGACGAGCAGGCCGAGCGCGGCGATCGGGGTCGCGATCAGGAACACGGTCGAGAGCGCGTCCGCGATCGCCGTCGGGCTCGCCGTCAGGCTCGCGGCGTCGGTGCTCGCCGTGCCGACCCGGCTCGCGAACACCGCGCCGAAGACGGCGACGCCGACCGACCCGCCGAGCGAGCGGAACAGGTTCGCCGTCGCGGTGGCGATCCCGAGATCGCTGCGGTCGACGGTGTTCTGGATCGCGATGGTCAGGACCTGCGTGACCATCCCGAACCCGATGCCGAACACGACGAGCAGCAGCGAGGCGGTCGCCTGGCTCGTGCCGGCGTCGATCTGCGAGAGCAGCCCGAGGCCGGCCGTCATCACCGCGAGGCCGGTGACCGGGAACACCTTGTAGCGCCCGGTGCGAGAGATCACCCGTCCCGAGATCGCCGTGCTCGCCAGGCCGGCCAGCAGCATCGGGAGCAGCAGCAGGCCGGACTCGGTCGCGGTGGCGCCGGTGACCGCCTGGAAGTAGATCGGCATGAAGACGACGACCGCGAAGAACGCCAGGAGCGTGAGGAACATCGTCGCGGACACGACGTCGAACACCGGGTCGCGGAACAGACGCAGCGGCATGATCGGCTCGGCCGCCCGTCGCTCGCGCGCGACGAAGCCGATCAACAGCGCGACGGCCGCGACGCCCAGGCCGACGATCTCGGCAGAGCCCCAGGCGTACTGCGTCCCACCCCAGGTGGCGACGAGCAGCAGGCATGTGAGGCCCGCGGCGAGCAGCGCGCTGCCCAGGTAGTCGATCCGCACGTTCTCGGCGCGGCGGCCGGGCAGGTGCAGCGACGAGGCGGTCAGCGCCAGCGCGGCGGCGCCGATCGGCACGTTGACGTAGAAGACCCAGCGCCACGACAGCTGGTCGGCGAACACGCCGCCGAGCAGCGGCCCGGCGATGCTCGCGATCACGAACACCATCTGGATGTAGCCCTGGTAGCGGCCGCGCTCGCGCGGCTCGATGATCTCGCCGACGATCGCCATCGCGAGCGTCATCAGCCCGCCGGCGCCGATGCCCTGCAGCGCGCGGAAGCCGATCAGCTCGCCGATACTCGCGGACACGCCGCTCAGCGCCGAGCCCGCGAGGAACACCCCGATCGCGGCCATGAACAACGTCTTGCGCCCGTAGAGGTCGCTGGCACGACCCCACAGCGGCATGGTCACGGTCGCGCCCACGAGGTAGGCGGTGACGACCCAGGACAGCTGGTCGAGCCCGCCAAGGTCGCCGACGATCGTCGGCAGCGCCGTGGCGACGATCGTCTGGTCGAGCGATGCCAGCAGCATCGCCAGCAGGAGGCCACCGAAGGTCAGCAGGACCTGGCGACGAGTGAGGTCAGGGGAGGTCATGCGACAAAGTATAGCGACTATAAAATTCTAGTAACAGCATCCCTTCTGTAGCTGAAGATCCGCTCCAGGTCGCGGCGCACGACTGCCAGGTGCGCGAGCGCGCCGAAAATGCCGAACGGCAGCGCGTAGTGGACGGTGTCGCGGACCAGCGTCTGCCCGCCGCGGGCCTCGAACTCGTGCCGGTGATGCCAGAGGCGGTACGGGCCGCGCAGCTGCGCGTCGACGAACCCGCGGCCCTCCTCGAACTCCTCGATCCGGGTCAGCCACCGCACCGGGACGCCGTGCAGGCGCAGGCGGTACTCGATCAGCGTCCCGGGCCGCATCTCGATCGGCTCGGGCGTGAGCACGCGGAAGCCGAGCCAGGGCGGCGTGATCCGCTCGAGGTTTACGGCCTGGGCGAAGAACGGGAAGACCTCGTCCAATGGCTTCGGAACCAACTGCTCCCGCCGGAGGACGTGCGTCCTCATCCCTGCGGGCCCTCGTCACCGGCGGCACCGGATTCGTCGGCGGGCGGCTCGCCGAGCGGCTGGTCGCCGGCGGCGCGGACGTGCGCGCGCTGGTACGCGACCGCACCCGTCCCAAGCACCTCGCCGCGCTCGGAGCCGAGCTGCACGAGGGCGACGTGCTCGACCCGCCCACGCTCGCGGGCGCAGGCCGCGACATCGACGTCGCGTACTACCTGATCCACCAGATGGGCCGTGGGGGCGACGCCGAGTTCGAGGAGCGCGAGCGCCGGGCGGCGCGCGCGTTCGCCGACATGGCCGCGCGCGACGGCGTCGGCCGCGTCGTCTACCTCGGCGGGCTCGGCGACGGCGAGGCGTCCAAGCACCTGCGCGCCCGCCACGAGACCGCGCGCATCCTCGGCGAGCACGGACCGCCGCTGACGTACTTCCGCGCCGGCATGGTCGTCGGCTCCGGCAGCGAGTCGTACGAGACGCTGCGACACCTCGTCAACCGCCTGCCGGTGATGATCGCCCCGGCCTGGCTGAACACCGACACGCAGCCGATCGGCATCGACGACGTGCTCGAGTACCTCGCGCAGGCGCCGGAGATCCCGGCCACGGCCGGGCGCGAGGTGCAGATCGGCGGCCCGGACGTGCTCACGTACGCCGAGATGCTCGACGTGATGGCCGACGTGCTCGGCAAGCGCCACCGCCCACGTATCCCGGTGCCGCTGATCACACCGTGGCTGTCGTCGCTGTGGATCGGGCTCGTCACGCCGGTCGACGTCGGCGTGGCTCGGCCGCTGGTCGAGAGCCTGCGCTCGCGGACCGTGGTGACCGACCCGAGCGGAGCCGCGCTGTTCGACGTCACGCCGCGGCCGTTCGTCGACGCGCTGCGGCGCGCGCATCAGACGCGGTAGCGATCGAGCGCTGCCCGCCGTGCCTCGGCGTGGTCGACGATCGGCTCGGGGTAGTCGGTGCCGATCACGCAGCCCGCCTCGCGCTGGACGTCCTCGGGCATCGTCCACGGCTCGCCCAGGTAGCGGCCGGGCACGTCGGCGAGCTCGGGCACGTAGCGGCGCACGTACTCGCCGTCCGGGTCGTAGCGCTCCATGTGCCGCGCCGGGTTGTAGATCCGCCGGTAGGCCGGCTGCGGGTCCACGCCGACCGACGCGATCCACTGCCAGTTGCCGTTGTTGTTGGCCTCGTCGCCGTCGATCAGAAGCCGCATGAAGTGCCGCTCGCCCCAGCGCCAGTCGATGCCCAGGTCCTTGGTGAGGAACGACCCGACCACGAGCCGCGCGCGGTTGTGCATCCACCCCTCGCGGCGCAGCTGGCGCATCCCGGCGTCGACCAACGGGAAGCCCGTCCGGCCGTCGCACCAGGCCGTGAACGCCTGCTCGGCCCGGCTCCAGCGCATGCCGCGGTAGCGCTCCTGGAATTCCGAGCGCGCGTTGCGCGGATGGTGGAAGAGCACGTGGGCGTAGAAATCCCGCCAGCAGAGCTGGCGCCGGAACGCGTCGGGTCCGGCGCCGGGCGGCAGCCGGTCCTCCACCTCGCGGGCCGACACGCACCCGAAGTGCAGGTAGGCCGAGAGCCGCGACGAGCGGTCGCCGCCGAGCTGGTCGTGGTCGTCGTGGTAGCTGCGCACCCCGTCCGCCAGGTATCCCTTGAGCCGCTCGCGGCCGGCGGCCTCGCCGCCGGGGAGCGGCTCGGACACCTCCTGCTCGAGCCCCAGCGACCGCAGCGACGGGATCCGCCCCTTGGTGACGCCGGACGGCAGCGGCGGCAACTCCTGCGGCGCGCGCAGCACGGCGCGCCGAGGTGCGCCGAGCCAGGTGCGGTGGAACGGTGAGAAGACCGTGTACGGCCGACCCTGCTGCGTACACAGCGCCTCGACCTCGTCGACGACGTTGAGCCCGGGATGTGCGACGAGCTCGCCGATCCCGCGGTCACGCCGCCGCGCGAACGGGCCGACGTCGCCGGTGCAGTGGATGGCGCTCGCGCCCACCTCGCGGGCCAGGGCCGGCAGCTCGCGCTCCGGCGCGCCGTGGCGGATCACCAGCCCGCTGCCGCGCTCGCGCAGCGAGCCGTCGAGGTCCTGCAGGCACTCGAGCAGGAACTGCGTGCGCGGCCCCGAGGCGTGGCGGCCGTCCAGCAGCCGGTCGTCCAGGCAGAACACCGGCACGACCCGGTCGTGTTCGAGAGCCGCGTGCAGCGCGACGTGGTCCGCCACGCGCAGGTCGCGGCGAAACCAGAGCAGCGCCGTCATCCGTACATACCTACGCGAACGCCCATGCGACCGGTTTAACGCGATACCCGAAACGCTCGTCAGGATGGAGAGGGTCGTGCCCTCCCGCCCACGCAGCGACGACCGTCGCCTGGCCAAGCGCCTGCGCCGCCGCGACCCGGATGCGCTGCGCGAGGTCTACGACGAGTTCGGCGGCGCCGTCTTCGGCTTCCTGATCCAGATGCTCAACGACCGCGCGACGGCCGAGGACGTACAGCAACAGGTGTTCCTCGAGGTCTGGCAGCGCAGTGGGAGCTACGACCCGGGGCGGGCGAGCCTGCTCACGTGGATCCTGGTGATCGCCCGCAGCCGGGCGATCGACCATCTGCGCCGCCGCATCCCCGAGCCGCGCGACCCGATCGGCGGCATCGCGCTGTTCGAGGAGGGCGACGAGTACGTCGACGAGCTGCTCGAGCACTGGCGCATGGCGCACCTGCTGCGCTGCCTGCCGGACGAGGAGGCCGACCTGCTTCGGCGCCGCTTCTACGACGACCACACGCAGGCACAGATCGCCGCCGAGACCGGGATCCCGCTCGGGACCGTCAAGTCGCGCATGGCCAGCGGGCTGCGCCGCTTGGCCGTGGAGCTGGAGGCCGAGCAGCGATGAACGAGCCGACCGCCTACCTGCTCGGCGAGCTCAGCGGCGAGGAGACCGCGGCGTTCGAGCGCGCGATGGCCGCCGACCCGGCCCTGCGCGCCGAGGTCGAACGCCTGCGGCCGGTGGTCACACGGCTGCACCGCCTCCCCCCTGCGGCCTGGGAGCCAGCGCAGCCGCCGCCGCTGACGCCGCCCGAGCCGGCGCGCCCGCGCCGCCGGCTGGTGCTGCGGCCGGTCGTCGCGGCCGCGTGCGCGCTCGTGCTCGTCGCCGCCGGCGTCGGGATCGGCGCGCTGGCCGGCGGAGGCGATGACGAGCCGGGCGGCGCGCGGATCGCGCTGGCGCCGCTCGACGCGCCGCGCGCGGCGAGCGGCCGCGTCACCGTGGCGGACGGCGTCTCGCTCGACGTGTCCGGCCTGCCGCCGTCGCGTGCCGGCGACTTCTACGAGCTGTGGCTGCTCGGCGACGACAAGCGGCTGGTGTCGCTCGGGTCGTTTGCGGTGGGCGCGGACGGCAAGGCGCGCCTGAGCGTGCCGCTGCCGGTCGACCCGGCGCGGTTCGCCTACTTCGACGTCTCGCGCGAGCCGGGTGACGGGGATCCCGGCCACTCCGGCCTGTCGGTGCTACGCGGCAGCACCAGCCAGTAGATACGCGCGGCGCAGACGCTCGAGCGCGCGCGCCCGCGTCGGTCCGATCGAGCCGATCGGCATGCCGAGCGCGCCGGCGATCTCCTCGTAGCTCGGCCGCGGGTCGGCGGCCAGCATGCGCAGGAGCGAGCGGTCGCGGCGCTCGAGCCGCCCGAAAGCGCTCCACAGCCGGTCGTCGCGCTCGGACTCCAGCAGCCGCCCGTCCACCGTCGCGCGGTCGTCGATCGAGTCCGGCGGCTCGGCCACCGGCACGGTGCGCCCGGCGGCGCGCAGGACGCGCAGGCACTCCCGCCGCGCCGTCGTCGCGAGCCAGCCGCCCAGCGCGCCGCGATCGCGCACCCGATCCAGGTGCTCGACGAGCCGCAGCCAGGTGGCCTGGCACGCGTCGGCCGCGTCGGCGTCCGACAGCCGGTGGGCACGGGCGACCGACCAGACGAGCCCGCCGTAGCGGGCGACCAGCCGGTCCCAGGCGGCCTCGTCGAGGGTCAGAACGTGACCGTCCATCCTTCGCGCCTCGCCTGGTCGGCGGTGTAGGACACGCCGGCCACCTTGAGGCCGGCTGCGTCGAGCAGCGTGATCGCGCCGCCCTTGTTTCCGAGCTTCATCCCGTTGCCGAGCTCGACGTCGATCGACGCGCCCGCGTTGAGCGCCAGCGGCGGCAGGGCCGAGGTCTGGCCCATGCGGTCGGCGAGCCGCCAGCCGGTGAGGTCGATCGCCTCGGGCGACGCGTTGAGCAGCAGCACGGACTCACGCTCCGGGTCGCCGCCGCGCGGGTTGACCATCGCGGCGAGGATCCGCAGCACCGGCTCGCCCTCCACCGGCGTGGGCGTGGGCGTCGGGGCCGGGCCGGGGAGCGCGTGGCCGGTCGTGTCGTCGGTGTGCCAGGCCTGGCTCTGGAAGGCGAGGAAGATGCCGACCCAGCGGTTCTCGCCGGGGAAGTGGAGGAGCATGCCGCCGTCCTGCCAGATGCCGTCGTCGCCCTTGAACCGCGGGCTGTTGCCCTGGTTCATGTGGATGTCGTGGACGCCGTTGCCGGGCTTGAAGCCGAACACCTTGTCCTTGATGGTCTCGGGGCCCCAGCGCTCGCCGAACACGTACACGGCCGCGTCCGGCTCGCCGATCGCCCGCTGGACGTAGTGGTCGAGCAGGTCGGCGAGATCGTTGTCGGGGCCGGCCACGTCGGGCGGCAGCGCCCGCATCGCGGCGCGGTCGAACAGGTTCGCGCGGATGAAGTCGAGCCCGGCGCGCGGCGCCAGCGGGTTCCAGCCGGCGCCGAGGGCAGTCAGCGAAGCGGTGATCGGGTGTCGCAGGTCGTCGTCGACCAGGTAGAGCAGCTCGGACGGCGACTCCTGCGAGAGGACGTTGACCGCGGCGCGGTACTGCGCCCCGCCCGCGTCGATGCGGATCTGGTAGTGCGGGCTGTCGGTCCCGCCTTCGCGGCGGCGCTCGGCGGGGCGCCCGACGAGAACTCCATACGACTTCAGCGGCATTGCTGCTCCAGGGTCGGGTGACTCACCAGCCGGCCTCCCACGGGCCGCCCGCCGGGCGCTGTGGGATCTCGCGCACCTCGGGCAGCCCGTACAGGTGCCGGGGCTCGGCGACGGCCGCGACCTTCGGCGGCGGTGCGATCGGCTGGGGCTTCGGTGCGGCCATCGAGCGGAGCATCCGCCCTGCACGTTGCCGCGGCCTTACCGAATGCTTGGCGTGCGCTACGGCGCGCTCGCGTCGTGCCCGTCGTTGTCCACTTCGTACAGGAACACAGCCGCGAAGCCCACGTCTGGGCAATCCTCCCATTGCCGCGACCGGCACGCGACACGGATACTCCGGGCCGATGGGTCCCTTTGACGTGCTGCCCCGCACCGCCGCCGAGGACGACGGGCGGCTGACGATCGGCGGCTGCGCGCTCGCCGACATCGCGGCCGAGTTCGGCACGCCGGCCTTCGTCGTCGACGAGGACGGCCTGCGAGCGACCGCCCGCGAGTACCTCGACGTGTTCGGGCGCCGCCACCCGGGCACCGACGTGCACTTCGCGTCCAAGGCGCTGCCGTGCGCGCCCGTCACGCGGATCCTGGCCGAGGAGGGTCTCGGCTGCGACGTCGCGTCGGCCGGCGAGCTGGCGATCGCGCTCGCCGCCGGGTTCGACCCAGCGCACATCCTCCTCCACGGCAACGCCAAGAGCGACCGCGACATCGGTGCGGCGCTCGAAGCCGGCGTCGGCGTGATCGTCATCGACGGGCCCGATGACGTCGACCGGCTGGAGCGCTTCGCTCCCGAGCGCCAGCGCGTGCTGCTGCGCGTGAACCCCGCCGTGCCCGGCGTGACGCACGCGGCGATGGACACCGGAAGCCCGGAGGCGAAGTTCGGCGTCGCGCTCGAGGCGGCGCCCGGACTGCTCGAGCAGATCGGCGCAGTTCCCGGCCTCCAGCTCGACGGCCTGCACGTGCACATCGGCTCGCAGCTGCTCGACCTCGACGGCTTCGCCCGCGCCGCCGAGGCGATCGCCGGCCTCGGCCGCTTCCCGGTCTACGACCTCGGGGGCGGGCTCGGCATCCGCTACCGGCCGCAGGACGACGCGCCGACCGTGGAGGACTACGCCGAGGCGACGGTGAGCGCGCTGCACACCTTCCTGGACCCGGAGGCGCAGCTGATCGTCGAGCCGGGCCGCTCGGTGGTCGGCCGCTCGCTGGTCACGCTCTACTCGGTCGTCACGGTCAAGCGCGGCGTGGTCACGCACGTGGCCGTCGACGGCGGGATGGGCGACAACCTCGAGCCGATGCTCTACGGCCAGCGCTTCGCGCCGTTCGTGCTCGACGCCGACCGGCCGGGCGAGACGTGCGAGCTGGTCGGCCACCACTGCGAGAGCGGCGACGTGCTCGAGCGGGGCGTCTAGCCTCGCGACCCCCCGCGTCGGAGATCATGTCGTCGTGCCCGTGACCGGCGCCTACTGCTACTCGCTCTCGAACAACTACAACGGCGCGCGCCGGCCGCCGGTGATCATCTGCCGCGACGGGAACGCCCGCGTCGGCGTGCGGCGCGAGACGATGGACGACCTGCTGGCCAGGAGCGTCCTGTGACCCCGCATCCGCTCGACCCGCTGTCCGCCGACGAGATCCGGGCCGCGGCGG
Organism: uncultured Solirubrobacteraceae bacterium; assembly: GCA_963759375.1. Classification (GTDB taxonomy): domain Bacteria; phylum Actinomycetota; class Thermoleophilia; order Solirubrobacterales; family Solirubrobacteraceae; genus DASSUW01. Next base: position 262,787 of record CAVWYY010000008.1, read on the forward strand.
GCATCCTGCGGCGCGACCAGGCCGTCGGCGAGCGCTGGCGCTTCGCCTCGATCGCCCTGCGCGAGCCGCCCAAGCGGGGCGGGCGGGGACCCAATCCAGGACGCACGGCCGAGGTGGTGTGCTGGAACCGCGACGACGGCCGCGTCTACAAGGCGTTCGTGGCGCTCGGCGACGACCGGGTGACCTCCTGGGAGCATCAGCCCGACGGCCAGCCGAACATGACGGTCGACGAGTTCCACGAGTGCGACGAGACGCTGCGCGCGGACCCGCGCGTGATCGAGGCGCTCGCCGCCCGCGGCGTCACCGACATGGACCGGGTCCTGATCGACACGTGGGCCTACGGCGCGCACCTGGTCCCCGAGGCGCACATCGGCGGCCGCGTCGGCTGGGCCGACGTCTGGTATCGCAGCCAGGACGGCTCGAGCCCGTACGCCAACCCGGTCACCGGCCTGCACTTCGTCGTCGACCTCAACCGCATGGAGCTGGTGGAGATCGAGGACACCCACCGCGTCGACCCGCCGCGCACGATGGGCGAGTACGCGCCGCACCTCGTCCCCGGGCAGCGGGCCCGCGACGACCTCAAGCCGCTCGAGGTCACCCAGCCCGACGGCGTCTCGTTCACGCTCGACGGCAACGCGCTGCGCTGGCAGAAGTGGTCGCTGCGCGTCGGCTTCAACCACCGTGAGGGGATGGTCCTGCACACCGTCGCCTACGACGGGCGCTCGGTCGCGCACCGCCTCTCGTTCGCCGAGATGGTCGTCCCCTACCGGGACCCGACGACCGACCACTATCGCCGCACCGCGTTCGACATCGGCGAGTGGGGCCTCGGCTTCATGACGACATCGCTCGAGCTCGGCTGCGACTGCGTGGGCGAGATCGCGTACATCGACGCGACGCTGCACGACACGCGCGGCGAGCCGTACACGATCAAGAACGCGGTCTGCATCCACGAGGAGGACGACGCGATCCTCTGGAAGCACGTCGACGCGCAGACCGGCGCCGAGGTCCGCCGCTCGCGCCGGCTCGTGCTCTCGTTCCACGCGACGGTCGCCAACTACGAGTACCTCGTCTACTGGCGGCTGTACCAGGACGGCAACATCGAGTGCGAGGTGCGGGCGACCGGGATCATGGTCACGACGTCGTTCCCCGAGGGGCGCCAACCGCCGTACGGGACGCTCGTCGACGAGCGCACCTACGCGCCGTTCCACCAGCACTTCCTCGTCGCACGGCTGGACCTCGACGTCGACGGCGAGGCCAACACCGTGCAGATGACCGAGTCCGAGGCGTTGCCACTCGGGCCCGAAAACCCGCACGGCCTGGCGCTCGTACAGCGCAGCACGCCGCTGCGCACCGAGCGCGAGGGGATCCAGGACTACGACTGGGGCAAGCAGCGTGCCTGGAAGGTGGTCAACGAGAACGTGACGAACGGGCTCGGCACGCCGGTCGGCTACAAGCTGGTCCCCGGCGGGGCGTTCCCGAGCATGCTGCACCCGGACTCGCCCGTCCTGCGGCGCGCCCGGGCGATCGACCACACGCTGTGGGTGACCCCGTTCCACGAGGACGAGCGCTGGCCGTGCGGCGAGTTCGTCGTGCAGAGCGAGCAGGACCGCGGGCTGCCGGTCTGGACCGCGCAGGACCGCCCGATCGAGAACACGGATGTGGTGCTGTGGTACGTCTTCGGTATCCACCACGTGACGCGCCCCGAGGAGTGGCCCGTGATGTCGGTGGACGTCGTGTCGTTCTGGTTGAAGCCCACCGGCTTCTTCGAGCGCAACCCGGCGCTGGACGTGCCGCGCACCGACCATTGCCATACCGAGGAGAGCTGATGAGCAGAGAGATCACGAACTTCATCAACGGAAAGCACGTCTCCGCCGCCGACGGGGCGACGACCGAGCTGGTCGACCCCAGCACCGGCGACGTCTTCGCCACCGCGGCGCTGTCGCGCGAGGCGGACGTCGACGCCGCGTTCACGTCGGCCGAGCGCGCGTTCGAGGAGTGGGGCCAGACCACGCCGTCCGAGCGCCAGGCCGCGCTGCTGAAGATCGCCGACGCGATCGAGTCGCGCGCCCAGGAGCTCGTCGACATCGAGTCGGAGAACACCGGCAAGCCGAAGCAGCTGACCATGGACGAGGAGATCCCTCCGATGGTCGACCAGATCCGCTTCTTCGCCGGCGCCGCCCGGGTGCTGGAGGGCAAGTCGGCCGGCGAGTACATGCGCGGCTTCACGTCGTTCGTCCGGCGCGAGCCGGTGGGCGTGTGCGCGGCGGTGACGCCGTGGAACTACCCGGCGATGATGGGCGTCTGGAAGTGGGCGCCCGCGCTGGCGGCCGGCAACACGATGGTGCTCAAGCCGTCCGACACCACGCCGGCGTCGAGCGTCTGGATGGCCGAGGTCATGGCCGAGTTCCTGCCCGAGGGCGTGTTCAACGTCGTCACCGGCGACCGCGACACGGGCGCCACGCTGGTCGCCCACCCCACGCCGCAGATGGTGTCGATCACCGGCAGCGTGCGGGCCGGCATGGCGGTCGCCAAGTCGGCGGCCGACGACGTCAAGCGCGTGCACCTCGAGCTCGGCGGCAAGGCGCCGGTGGTCGTGTTCGACGACGCCGACGTGGCGCAGGCGGCCGAGGACATCGCGATCGCCGGCTACTTCAACGCCGGGCAGGACTGCACGGCGGCCACGCGCGTGCTCGCCGGCCCGCGGGTGCACGACGACTTCGTCGCCGCGCTCGATGAGCAGGCCAAGGGCACGAAGACCGGCCCGCCGACCGACGGCGAGGTCCTCTACGGCCCGCTGAACAACGCCAACCAGCTCACCCAGGTGAGCGGCTTCCTGGATCGCACGCCCGACCACGCGACGGTCGTGGCCGGCGGCCACCGCCAGGGCGACACGGGCTACTTCTGGGAGCCGACGATCGTCGACGGCCTCAAGCAGAGCGACGAGATGATCCAGAACGAGATCTTCGGTCCGGTCATCACCGTGCAGCAGTTCAGCGACGAGGACGAGGCGGCCAAGTGGGCCAACGGCGTGGAGTACGGCCTCGCGTCCAGCGTCTGGACGCAGGACCACGGGCGCGCGATGCGGATGTCGCGGCGGCTGAACTTCGGCTGCGTGTGGATCAACTGCCACATCCCGCTCGTCGCCGAGATGCCGCACGGCGGCTTCAGGCACTCCGGCTACGGGAAGGACCTGTCCATGTACGGCCTCGAGGACTACACGCGCATCAAGCACGTGATGAGCGCGATCGGTGAGTGAGGACCTCCCCGACTGGGTGAGGTGGCTGCCGTCCGAGGCCGTCGAGGCGATCGACCGCTACTGGAAGCAGCTCTGGGACACGCTCAAGCTCCTCCCCGCGCACCGTGCGCCCGGGGAGGAGCTCGAGCTCGAATCGGTGGAGGAGCTCGAGCCGGGTGAGAAATGGCGGACCCGGTTCGAGGCGATGTGGCCCGGCTACCGGGCCTGGTATCTGCAGGAGGGCGAGGCCGCGCGTCCCGACCTCGCCAGCTGCCGGGCGGCGCTCGAGCGCCACATGCCCGAGCTGGTGCCCACGTACGAGCGGCTCGTCGAGCTCGCCGGGCGGCGACGAGCTGGCGGCGCGGATGCTCAGCCTCTACCGGCCTCCGGGGTTCGTCGTCGGCTGCTCGCAGGGCGCATGGACGCGCGGCGAGCCGGTGCTCGTGCGCAACTACGACTACCCGGCCGATCGCCTCGAGGGCATCGTCTACCTGACCGAGTGGGCCGGCCGCCGCGTGCTCGGGATGAGCGACTGCCTGTGGGGGCTGCTCGACGGCGTCAACGATGCCGGTCTCGCCATCTCGCTCACGTTCGGCGGGCGCCCGGACGTCGGCGAAGGGTTCGCGATCCCGATCGTCGTCCGCTACGTGCTGGAGACCTGCTCCACGGTCGCCGAGGCGCGCACCGCGCTGGAGCGCATCCCCGTGCACGCGCCGCAGAACCTCACGCTGCTCGACCGGTCGGGCGACTTCCTGACCGCCTACGTCGGGCCTGGGCGGCCGCCGACGTTCCACGCCGTCGCGGCGACGACCAATCACCAGGGACGCGTCGAGTGGCCCGAGTACGCCGCCGCGATCCGCTCCGAGGAGCGCGAGGCGTGCGTGATCGAACTGCTCGCCGACCCCGAGATGACCCGCGACCGCTTCGTGGCGGCGTTCCTCGAGCCGCCGCTACGCAGCACCCAGTACGCCGCCGGGTTCGGGACGCTCTACACGGCCGCGTATCACCCGGCGGACGGCAGGGCCGAGTTCTCGTGGCCCGGCGCCTCGTGGGAGCTGTCGCTCGACGACTTCCAGGAAGGGAGCCGGACGGCGCGGATCCCCTCCTCGAACGCTGCGCAGGACTGACGCCAGACCAGCCCGGGCCAGCGGTACTCGACGGCGGCGTCGGCCGGCCGGTAGGCCGCCGTGTAGAGCGTCCCGAAGCCGTCGTCGTAGTCGGTGCTGTAGAGCGGCGGCTCGAGGAACCGGTCGACGGCCAGGTCGCCCTTCTCGATCAGGTCGAGCATGTGCCGTTCGCGTTCCTCCGACCGCACGGCCTCGGCGTGTTCGGGCCATTCGACGACGTGCTGGTGATTGGTGGCGACGACGGTCTTGCCGATCGACAGCGGGCGATCGGGCGCGACGTGCGCGGTCGCGGCCTCGCCCGCGCGGTCGAGGATCGTGAGGTTGTAGGAGGCCTGAACGGGCAGCCGCGCGAGCGTCGACACAGCCTCGCCGGTCGTGTCGCAGCACTCGAGCAGGTAGCGGACGACGAGCGGCATGGCGAAGCCGGGCGCCGTGGCGCGGCGGCCGCCGAAGGCCAGCGACATGCTCAGGCCGGCGTCGTTGACGCCGTCGAGCAGGCCCCAGATGCAGTCGGTCATCCCGATCACGGGGCGGGTCAGCTCCGTTCTGCGCGATCACGCCCTCGAGCAGCATCGGGTCGAAGTCGTAGTTGCGCACGAGCAGCGGCCCGAACACGGCCTGCGAGCAGCCCGTGACCAGCGGCGGCGGGTCGTAGAGCGAGAGCATCCGCGCGGCCAGGTCTCCGCCGCCGGCGAGCGCCACGATCCGCTCCCACGCGGGCACGAGCTCGGGCATGTGCGCGTGCAGCGCGTCGCGCACCACCGGGTACGACGGACGCGCGGCGTCGCCGTCGCGCAGGTACCACCGCCGGTACGCCGGCCAGCTGGCCTCGAAGCGCGCCCGTAGCAGCGGGCCGGGCTGCGGCTCTGCGACCGCCTGGAACTCGAACACCCCGGAAGGGTACGAGTCGGTCAGGCGGTCTTGAACGCCATCGCCCCCGCCGGAACCGGCTCCTGCGCCGGAGGCGGGGCGGCACCGGCGAACTGGCCCGTGATCCCGTCGATCCACTGGTGTGCCCGCTCCGTGAGCTCGTTGTCTTCGGTCTGCATCCGCGAGCGTGCCACGAGCACGCCGAGGTCGGCGCCGGGGTAGCGGTAGTCGCCGGGCGCGAGCACCCGGAGGTAGAACGCCTCGGTCTCGTCCTGGAGGCTGTGCCAGTCGTTGCCCCAGCGGGCGAACTCCAGCGCGCCGGCGGAGTCCATCCGCCAGATGCCGGTCTTCGGCGCCCGCGTGAGCTGCTCGACCTCGTCGCCGGTGTCCTTGAGGATGATCTGGCTCCAGACGTCGACGCTCGCGGCAGCGGCCCAGCGGCGGTTGATGTCGGCGACGTCGATCTCGTAGTCGACGTCCATGAACTCGAGCATGTGGAAGAGGAACAGCGGCATGTCGGCGTACGCGCCGGCCGTGACGTTGGTCATCGACGTCACGCCGCTGATGCGCGGGTTGATCTCGCCGAGATACAGCTCGCCGGTGTCGACGTCCGCGAGGTAGTCGATCTCCAGGAAGCCGCGGTAGCCCTCGCCGGCGAGCCGGTCGCCGAGCATCTGCGTGAGCACGCGGGCGCGCTCGCGGTGCTCGGGCGAGAGCGCCTCGGGGAAGATGTCGTTGCCGCACCAGCCGCCCTTGTGCGGGGTCAGCTCGGGGTAGCCCGTGAGGTCGGTCATCAGCGGGCCGACCACCGTGCCGTGGCGCGTGATCACGGCCTCGACGGCGGCGGCGCGGTTGTTGATCCGCTTCATGACCTTGAGCTCCTGGTCCTTCATGTCGCCCGCGTAGCGGTCCCAGTCGCGCTCGCCGCGGATGAAGAACGTGGTCTTGCCGGAGTCGCCGTACGGGGTCTGCACGACGAGGTCGTCGCCGAGGCCGGCCGGGTCGGCCAGCGCGGACAGCTCCTCGTAGCTCGCCGCGCGGCCGAGGATGTTCGGCGCGCTCGGTACGCCCGCCTCGTTGCCGAGCTGGGTGGTGACGATCTTGGAGTCCAGCCGGTGGCGCAGCTCGGCCGGCGGGTGCGCGACCTCGAGGCCGGCGGCGGCGGCGAGCCGCTCGGTCTCGTCGTCGAACATCACGAACACGCACCGCCCGCCGTCGCCCGCGGCCGCGAACCGGTCGAGGCACTCCTTGTGCTCGAGGAGGTAGTTGCAGATGTCCTCCATCGACTCGAACTCGCGGTACGGCAGCTCCTTGGGCACGAACACGCGCGGGTGCGTGCCCTCGAACGAGTCGAAGTAGTTGACGTAGAAGAAGTTCCGCAGCCAGCGATCGATCCCGAGCAGGTTGAACGCGGTCGGCGAGATGAAGTAGATCGGCGTACGGTTCGTGCGGAAGAACGCTCGGATCTCCGAGATGCCGCGCAGCATGAGCAGCGTCAATCTACCGCCCCGACTCATCGATCAGATGCTCCGCCGCAAGCCGGTGGGGGTGATGACCGACGAAACGGGTGCGGACACCGGCGGCGGTGAGCTCAAGCGCTCGATCGGGCTGTTCCAGCTGACGCTGTTCGGCGTCGGCGCCACGATCGGCACCGGCATCTTCGTGATCCTCACCGAGGCCGTGCCGATCGCCGGGCCGTCGGTGATCCTGGCGTTCGTGATGGCCGGCGTCGTGGCCGGCCTGACCGCCATCTGCTACGCCGAGCTGGCGGGCGCGGTGCCGGTCTCGGGCTCGTCGTACTCGTACGCCTACGCGACGCTCGGCGAGGCGGTCGCGATGGTCGTCGCCGCCTGCCTGCTGCTCGAGTACGGGGTGTCGGCGGCGGGCGTCGCCGTCGGCTGGTCGCAGTACCTCAACGAGCTGCTCGACAACCTGTTCGGGTTCACGATCCCGGACTCGATCTCGCAGGCGCCGGAGCAGGGCGGGGTGTTCAACCTGCCGGCGGTGATCCTGATCTGGCTCTGCGCGTTCCTGCTGCTGCGCGGCGCAAGCGAGTCGGCGAAGGTCAACGCGGTGATGGTGCTGATCAAGCTCGGCGTCCTCGCGCTGTTCGTGGTCGTCGGGCTCTCGGGCTGGGAGTCGGACAACCTGTCGAACTTCGCCCCGGACGGCTTCGACGGCATCAACGCCGCGGCCGGGATCATCTTCTTCTCCTACATCGGGCTCGACGCGGTGTCGACAGCCGGCGAGGAGGTCAAGAACCCACGCCGGAACCTGCCGCTGGCGATCCTCGGTGCGCTGGTCATCGTGACCTCGATCTACGTCGCGGTCGCGGTCGTCGCCGTGGCGGCGCAGCCCGTGTCGGCGTTCGAGGGTCAGGAGGCCGGACTGTCGAACATCCTCGAGGAGGTCACGGGCTCCACCTGGCCCGCAACCGTGCTGGCCGCCGGGGCCGTGGTCTCGATCTTCAGCGTGACGCTGGTCGTCATCTACGGGCAGACGCGGATCCTGTTCGCGATGAGCCGCGACGGCATGATCCCGCGGTTCTTCCACCGCCTGAACCCGCGGACGCTGACGCCGGTCACGTCGACGTTCTTCGTGGCGACCGTGATCTCGCTGCTGGCCGGCGTGGTGCCGATCAACTTCCTCTTCGAGATGACGAGCATCGGCACGCTGGTGGCGTTCCTGGTCGTCTCGATCGGGGTGATGGTGCTGCGCTACACGCAGCCGGACCTGCCGCGGGGGTTCCGGGTCCCGCTGTTCCCGGTGATCCCGATCCTGTCGATCGCCGGCTGCTTCTGGATCATCAAGGACCTGCGGGCGGTGACGATCTACGTCTTCCTCATCTGGACCGCAGTGGCCCTGTGCTGGTACTTCGCCTACAGCCGGCGCAACTCGACGCTGGGCAAGGCGCAGTCATGACCATGGTGGTGGGCTTCGCGCCCGACGGGCGCGGCCACGCGGTGCTGCATCTGGCCGCGATGCTCGCCCGCTCCGGCGGCGAGGACCTCGTGGTGTGCGCGGTCGTCCCGGCCCCGTGGCCGCCGTCGCCGGCCAAGGTCGACGCCGAGTACCAGTCGTACCTGCAGGGCGTGGCCGAGAACGCGCTCAGCCGGGCCCGCGCGCGGCTCGCGTCTGACGTGGCGGCGCGGTTCGAGGTCGTGCACTCGCGCTCGGACGCGGCGGGGCTGCTGGAGACGGCCGACGATGTCTCCGCGAGCATGATCGTGGTCGGATCCTCGGCCGACGGCGTGTCGCTCGGCACCACGTCGTCGCGGCTGCTGCACAGCTCGCAGGTGCCGGTGGCGGTGGCGCCGCGCGGGTTCCGCACGGGCGAGCGCGCGCGTGTGGAGCGCGTGACCGTCGCGTTCGGCGGCCGCCACGAGGACCTCGTGGCCGCGACCGCAAGCGTCGCCGCCCGGGTCGGCACGTCACTGCGCGTGGCGATGTTCGCCGTGCACCCGCGCGCGCCCTACACGTCCGGCGTCGGCCGCGACGCCGACGACTCGATCGTCGCCCAGTGGATCGATGAGGTCGAGAAGGCGGCCCGCGCGGTCGTGCCCGACGCGGAGTGCGCGGTCGGCGTGGGCGAGGACTGGGCCGAGGCGATCGAAGACATCCCGTGGGCGGACGGCGACGTGCTGGTCGTCGGCTCGTCCTCGATCGGCCCGATCGCCCGGGTGTTCCTCGGCTCGCGGGCGACGAAGATCATCCGGCACTCGCCGGTCCCGGTCGTGGTGGTTCCCCGTGGCCGCGTGGAGGGATCGGCGTCAAACCCCGCTGGGTAGGGAGGCGAGCTCGACCACACCCTCGACCGAGCCCGCCTCCTTACATGCCCGGGGTTGAAGTTCGCCGGACGGCGATGCCCGTCAGCGCCTCGCGCACGACCCGCTCGGCCACCAGCGCCGAGCTAGTCCGCGGAGCCGACGGCGGTCGGGATCACCTCGACCACGTCGGCGCCGACCACCGCGAGCTGCGTGCACACGAGCCGCACGGCGAGCAGGAGGTCCATCGCGGTCAGGCCGCCGGGCTCGGGAGTGCCGGTGCCGCCCGGCAGGTACGCCGGGTCGAGCACGTCGACGTCGACCGTCAGGTAGACCGGGCCCTCCCCCACCGCGGCGATCGCGCGCGCCACCACCTCGCGGATCCCGAGGTCGCGCACGTCGTGGGCGAACAGCGACGTGATGCCGTGCTCGGCCTGCCAGCCGAACTCGACCGGCCCGGGCCAGTACCCACGCAGGCCGATCTGGGCGTAGCGGGCGCCGGCCACGTGCCCGTCGTCGACGAGGTGCTTCATGAAGGTGCCGTGCGAGCGCTCGACCCCGAAGACCTCGGCGCCCGTGTCGGTGTGCGTGTCGAAGTGGATGACGCCGACCGGCCCGTGGGCGCCGGCGACCGCCTGCACGCAGGGCTTCGTGATCGAGTGGTCGCCGCCGAGGGTGACCGGGATCGCGCCGGCGCCGAGGACGGCTGCCACGGTCGCCTCGATCGCCGCGTGGGACACACCCGGGTCGGCGGGGATGACCGGGGCGTCGCCGAAGTCGACCACCCGCAGGACCTCGAGCGCGTCGACCTTCGCCTCCAGGTGCGGGCCGGGCGGGCAGCTCGCCGCGCGGATCGCGCGCGGCGCGAAGCGGGCGCCCGGGCGGTCTGAAACGAGGTCGTCCATCGGCGCGCCGAGCACCGCCACGTCGTAGCCCTCGAGCTCCGCCGCGTCCTCGGTGTAGGGCACGCCCGAGAACGTCAGCAGCCCCGCGTAGTCGGGCTTCTCGCCGTACTGCGCCCACCGCTTCTGGGGGTCGATCACGGGCCCTCCCGTAGCACGTTGATGGTCTCGAACGCGGGGTCGCTGGCGCCGTGCAGGCGCGCGCCGCTGCCCGCCAGCTCACGCAGGTAGGCGACGGTCTCCGCGGAGATCCGCTCGCCCGGAAGCAGCGCAGGCACGCCCGGCGGGTACGAGGCGATCGACTCGCAGGAGATGCGGCCCACCGCGTCGTCGACCGCGACCTGCTCGGCCTCGCCGAGGAACGCCTCCCGCGGCGGCAGCGCCACCTCGTGGCGCAGCGCCGTCACCGGCGGCACGATCGGCGCCGTCGCCCCCGGCTCGCTCAGGCGCTTGACGACCTCGTCGACGTCGCCGGCCAGCCGCCGCAGCGTGGCCGCCGACTCGCCGAGCCCGACGATGAACACGACGGTCGCCTGCATCGGCAGCTCGAGGTGGACGTCGTAGGAGCGGCGCAGCGCGTCGGAGATCTCGTAGCCGGTGCGGCCGGTGCCGCGCACGTCGAGCACCATCCGCAGCGGGTCGTAGCCCGCGACGCCCATGCGGCCGACCAACCCGGCGTCGACCATCGCGATCCCCGGGATCGTCTCGAACTTCGCGCGCGCGACCTCGATCGCCTCGAGCGTCTCGAACAGCAGCTGCTCGCCGTGCAGCGCGAGCTGGCGCCGCGCGGCGTCGAGCGACGAGATCAGCAGCGACGACGGCGAGGTCGACCGCAGGAGCCGCAGCACGCGTGCCACCGCGCCGACGTCGATCCGGCCGGTGGCCGAGATGTGCAGCATGGCGCTCTGCGTCAGCGAGCCGGCGATCTTGTGCGTGCTCGTGAGCATCGCGTCGGCGCCCTGCGACAGCGCCGTCGGCGGCAGCGCCTCGTTGAAGCCGAAGTGCGGGCCCCACGACTGGTCGACCACGAGCGGCACGCCGGCCGCGTGCGCCACCTCGGCCATGCCCGCGATGTCCGCGGCCATCCCGTAGTACGTCGGCGACACGATGAACGCCGCCCGCGCGTCGGGCGTCTCCGCCAGCGCGCCGGCCAGCGCGTCCGGCGTCACGCAGTGCGTGATGCCGAGCTCGTCGTCGTACTCGGGCGCGACGAACGCCGGCACGCCGCCGGACAGGACCAGGCCGTCGACGATCGACGCGTGCGAGTTGCGCTGGGCGACGATCCGCGCGCCGAGCGGCGCCAGCGCCAGGCACAGCGCGTGGTTGCCCTGGGTGGCGCCGTTGGTGAGGAAGAACGTGCGCTCGGCGCCGTAGGCCTCGGCGGCGAGCAGCTCGGCCCGCTCGTACGGAGTCGGCGACGGCCCGAGGTCGATCCCGTGGATGTCCTGCGGGATGTCCATCGCCAGGCCGTCGGGCCCCATCGCCTTGCGCAGGCCCGGGTCGGCGCCCGGGCCGCCTTTGTGGCCGGGCACGTGGTAGCGCCCCGGTCCGCGGAACGCGTACCCGACGACCGCATCCAGGTACGGGGCGGTCGGCTGCTCGGAGGGCTCCATCGGCCGATCCTATGGCGCGTCCGCGATCGGCGGCGTACGGTTGCCCTGTGCCGCGGCCCGACGCAGACATCTTGGCGGCCGTGGCCGCCGGGGAGGAGGCGATGGCCGGCCTGATCGCCGAGCTGGTCGCCGCCCCGACGACGCTCGGCCGCGAGGAGGACGGGCAGGCCGTGATGCGGCAGGCGTTCGTCGGGTTGGGGATGGAGCCGGTCGACGTGCCGCTGGAGCGCGAGGCGCTCGAGCGGCACGCGGGCGGCGCGCCGTTCAGCTGGGACCTGAACGGCAAGGTCAACGTCGTCGCGGACTGGGGCGCCCCGAACGGCGGGCGCTCGCTGATCCTCAACGGGCACATCGACGTGGTGAGCCCGGAGCCGAGCACCCTCTGGACCGGCGACCCGTTCGTCGCGCGGCGCGACGGCGAGTGGATCTACGGCCGCGGCGCGGGCGACATGAAGTCCGGGCTCGCGGCGATGGTCGGCGCCGTCGCCGGCCTGCAGCGCCTGGGCCTCAGGCCACGCGGCCGCGTGCAGCTGCAGTCGGTCGTCGAGGAGGAGTGCACGGGCAACGGCGCGCTCGCGTGCGTGTTGGCGGGCCACACGGCCGACGCCGCCGTGCTCACCGAGCCGACCAAGGGCGCGATCTGGAACGCGCAGGTCGGCGTGCTGTGGTTCCAGGTGCGCGTGCTCGGCGCCCCCGCCCACGCGGGCGAGTCCGGCGCCGGGGCGAACGCGATCGAGGCGTCCTACCGCGTGATCGCGGCGCTGCGGGCGCTCGAGGCCGAGCTCAATGCCGCGCCCAAGCCGGCGCTGTACGCCGCCTATCCGCACCCGATCAACCTCAACGTCGGCCAGATCAACGGCGGCGACTGGCCGTCGACCGTCGCCGGCGAGTGCCTCACGCACTTCCGGCTGGCGTGCTACCCCGGCGAGCCGGTCGCCGAGCTGCGCGAGCGCGTCGAGGCCGTCGTGGCCGAGGTCGCGGAGGGCGATCCGGGGCACCGGATCGAGGTCCTCTACGACGGCTTCCAGTGCGAGGGCTACGAGCTGGCGGCCGACAACCCACTGGTCACCCATCTCACCGACGCCGTCACGCGCACGACCGGGCGCACTCCCGGCCTGTTCGCCTCGACGGCGACGACCGACGCGCGTACGTTTCACCTGTACGGCGACACACCGGCCGTGTGCTTCGGCCCCAACGCAGAGAACGAGCACGGAGTGGATGAGCGCGTCCATCTCCCTTCCGTCACCGAGACCGCACAGGCGATCGCGCTCTTCATCGCCGACTGGTGCGGGCTGGAGGACACCGAATGACCGCATCGATCACCGGCGACGTCCACGAGGCCCGCGAGCGCTACGTCTCGCGCGCGGTCGCCACGCCGCCGATCGTCGTGACCGGCGCCGAGGGCGCCCGCATCACGGGCGACGACGGGCGCACGTACCTCGACTTCGCGGGCGGCATCGGGTGCCAGAACCTCGGCCACGGGCCGGCCGACGTCGTCGCGGCGATCCACGAGCAGGTCGACCGCTACCTGCACCAGTGCTTCATGGTCGGCATGTACGAGCCGTACGTGGCCGTCTGCCGCCGCCTCGCCGAGCTGTTCCCGGGGCCGGGGGACGACTACAAGAGCGTGCTGCTCAACTCCGGCGCCGAGGCGGTCGAGAACGCCGTCAAGGTCGCGCGCGCCGCGACCGGCCGCCCGGCGGTGATCGTGTTCGACCGCGCGTTCCACGGGCGCACGCTGCTGACGATGACCATGACCAGCAAGGTCGCCTACAAGCGCGGCTTCGGGCCGTTCGCGCCCGAGGTCTACCGCGCGCCCGCGCCGTACGGCCCGCTCGGCGTCACGAGCGACGACGCCATCGACGCGCTGCGGCGGCTGCTGCAGGCCGAGGTCGATCCCGAGAGCGTGGCCTGCGCGGTGCTCGAGCCCGTGCAGGGCGAAGGCGGCTTCGTGCCGATGCCGCAGGACTTCCCGGAGCGCCTGAAGGCGGTGCTCGCGGCGCACGGGATCCTCTACGTCGACGACGAGGTCCAGTCCGGCGTCGGCCGCACCGGCCCGGTGTGGGCGATCGAGCACTACGGCGTCGAGCCCGACATCCTCGTCTCGGGCAAGTCGCTCGGCGGCGGCCTGCCGCTTGCCGCGATCACCGGCCGCACCGAGCTCATGGACGCCGTGCACCCCGGCGGCCTGGGCGGCACGTTCGGCGGCAACCCGGCCGCCTGCGCAGCCGCGACCGTCGTGCTCGACGCCGTGGCGACGCCGGAGTTCCGCGCGCACGCCGACCAGCTCGGCGAGCGGATGCGCTCGCGGCTCGACGCGGTCGCCGCCGACCTGGGCGACGCGGTGGTCGAGGTGCGCGGCCTCGGGCCGATGCAGGCGATCGAGCTGCGCGACGGCGCCCGGGCCGCGGCCACGCTCGCCGCGGCGCGCCAGCGCGGCCTGCTGCTGCTCACCTGCGGCCTCCACGGCAACGTCATCCGGCTTCTCCCGCCGGTCACGATCTCCGACGGTGACTTGGACGAAGGGCTAGGAATCCTTGAAGCCGCGCTGCGGGAGGCTGCAAACTAGAGAGATGTTCCACCGCTATGTGGCCTTGGGTGACAGCACCACAGAGGGGCTGGACGATCCCACGGCCGATGGCGGCTTCCGGGGATGGGCGGACCGCCTGGCCGAGCAGGTCGCACGCGAGAACCCCGACCTGCTGTACGCGAACCTGGCGATCCGCGGCCGGCGGAGCCCGCAGGTGCGCGAGGAGCAGCTGCCGGCCGCGCTCGCGCTGCGGCCCGACCTCGTGACCGTGGTCGCGGGTCTCAACGACCTGCTGCGCCGGCAGTGCGACCCGGACACGACGGCCGACCACCTCGAGGCGATGCTCACGGAGCTGCGGCGGTCGGGGGCGACGGTCGCCACATTCACGCTGCCCGATCTCTCATGCGTCGTGCCGATCGCGCGGATCGTCCGCGCGCGGCTGACCGCGTACAACGAGGCGATCCGGGAGATCGGCGCGCGCACCGGCACGGTGGTGGTCGACATGGCCACCGAGCCGGTGTCGCTCGACCCGCGGATGTGGAGCCTCGACCGCCTGCACGCCGGCCCGCTCGGGCACGAACGGATCGCGGCCGCGTTCGCCGAGGCGCTCGGGCTCCCGGGGTCCGACGGGTCGTGGCGGACGCTGCTGCCGCCCGCGCCCCGGCGCCCGCCGCACGCGCTCGTCACCGCCGAGCTCGTGTGGACCCAGCGCCACTTCACGCCGTGGATCGTGCGCCGCGTGCGCGGGCGGTCATCCGGCGACGGCCGCCCACCCAAGCGCCCCGACCTCGCCCCCGTCGCGGTCGCAGGCGGAGGCTGACGCCACCCGCTGTTCGACCGGCGGCTTCGCCGCGTCAGCCTCTGCGCGAAGTTACATACATTCATGTACGTATGCTAGCTTTGCGCTGTGACCCTCCCGCCCGGACAGCGCGCCGTTGATGGGTTCCCGCGCTTCGGCGCGCACCTGCACCGGCCCCCGCCCCACATCCCGCCCGATCCGGTCATCGAGATCCGCGGCGAGGTGACCGAGCCGTTCTCCGTGTCCCTGGGCCGGCTTCAAGAGCTGCCGCGCCGTGAGCTCGCCGCCGACTTCCACTGCGTGGCCGGGTGGTCGGCCACGGGCCTGCGCTGGGAGGGGGTGCCGTTCGAGGCGTTCTACAGCGCGATCATCGAGCCCGCGCTCCGGCCGGATGCATCGATCACCCACCTCGCGTTCGGCGGGTTTGACGGCTACCGGTCGATCGTGGCGATCGAGGATGCCCTGACCGAGGACGTGCTGATCGCCGAGCACCTCGACGGCCGCCCGCTCGACCCCGATCACGGCGCGCCGGTCCGACTCGTGAGCCCGAAGCAGTACGGCTTCGTCAGCACCAAGCACCTGTGCCGCATCGACGTCCGCGCCGCCGCGCCGCGGCAGTCGAACGGCCACATGAGTGTTCTCGAACGCGCGCTGATGCGCGGCCCGCTGATCCAGCCCCATCCCCGGGCACGAGTGGCGGAGGAGGAGCGCCATCGGTACCTGCCCGCCTGTACCGTCCGTCCCGTCTACCGGCTGCTCATCCCACCGTTCATGTTCCTCAGCGCGCGCGGCAGCCGAAACCCGGGCGAGCGTGCCTGAGCAGACTGCACGGCGCGGCCGTGCGCGCCTGACTCAGGCGGACCGCCGGGCTCGCTCCCGCGCGGCGCTGCTCGAGGCCACCGCACGCGGGATCTCCCGCGTCGGCTATGGCCACCTCGTGCTGGAGGACGTCGCCGCAGCGGCCGGCTACACCCGCGGGGCGCTCTACCACCAGTTCCGCGACAAGGATGCGCTCGTCCTCGCGACGCTCGAGTGGGTGAACGAGACCTGGTACGCGGAGGTCGGCTCCGTGTTCGACGAAGACCTTCCCCCCGTCGAGGCGCTGGTGGAGCTCGCGCGCCGGCACGCGGTCTACTGCCGCCGCGACATCGCCCGCATGATGGTCGCGCTGCGCGTGGAGTTCGCCGCGCGCGAGCACCCGGTCGGCGATGCCGTGCGCGCGCAGACGAGGACGCTCCTCGAGCACGTGCGGCGCCTGATCGTGGCCGGCCGCCGGGACGGCAGCATCGCGCCCGGCCCACCGGCCCCCGTCCTCGCGAGGGCCTTCATGTCCGCGGTCGAGAGCGTCGTGATCGCGCTCGCCGGCCGGATCGGCGACGACGAGGAGCTGGCGCGGCGCGCCGCCCTCGGACTGCTCCGCCCTGCCGGTTCGGACTAGCTGCGGCGATCAGGCCGAATAGGATTGCGCCGTGCCGTTCACGCTCAGGAACCTCAAGGAGGACCTGAAGGATGTCGGGTCCAACTTTGACGGCGCGCCGGACCTGGAGTTCCGCTTGGCGACCGCGCCGCTCGAGCTCGAGCAGTCCGGACTGGGCTACCAGCGCGTCCCACCCGGTTATCGCTTTCCGTACGGCCACACGCACAAGACGCAGGAGGAGGTGTACGTGGTCCTGCGCGGGAGCGGGCGGATGAAGCTCGACGACGAGATCGTCGAGCTCAAGCAATGGGACGCCGTGCGCATCCCGCCCGGTACGTGGCGAGGCTACGAGGCCGGGCCGAAGGGCCTCGAGATCCTCGTCATCGGCGCGCCCAATCTCGGCGACGCTCCGCGCGAAGACGTAGAGGGTCAGCGCGACTGGTGGGCTGACTAGCGGCAGAAGGTCGCTACGCGCCGATCTCGGGGTGGACCAGCCACACGTTCGGCTCCCAGTAGGTGCCGGTGTCCGCGTCGCGGTCGATCTCGACCGTGGCGAGCCCATGCGGGAACGTGTAGGCGCCCGACTCCGGGAAGGCGAGGCCGGTCCACTGCTCCCAGTCCGCGACCGACCCGCTGATGAGCAGCGAGCGGGGAAGCGGCGTGGAGATCCGCGCCCCGAGCCGTACGTGCAGGCGCAGCCAGGGGTCGAGCAGCTCGCCGTCCGGGCGCCGCCAGGTCACATAGCGCTCGATCGGTGCCAGCGGGTAGCGCTCCTTCCATGACGGGCGCACCGGCGCGATCAGGCGCGGCAGCCCCTGCCGGCGCGCAAGCTCGCGCATACCGGCGAGCAGCTCGCCGGCCAGGCCCCGCCCGCGCGCGCCGGGACCGACCTCCGCGGCGAGCGCGCTCAGCGTGTCGACCGCGCTCCCTTCCCGCCGCGCGGTCACGACCTGCCGCAGCGTGTCGTCGATGCCGCTCGGGAGGTGGGCGTCGTCGCCGTCCCAGGCGAGCGGGCCGGTGTGCCCCTCGGCGAGCACCGCGTCGTCCTCGTCGACGAGCGCGAACTGGTACTCGGGAAGCTCATCGAGCAGCGGCCCCCACAAGGGCTCGACGACGTCGCCGTGGCGGTTGTACTCGGGCCACACGTCCGCCGACGCCGGCCCGCGCTCGGCGAGCTCAGGCCGCTCCGCCCACGTGAACAGCCGCACCATGTCCTGCGCAGTCTCGCCGATCGGGCGTGGCCGGGTTGCCGTGGGGGCGGCGCCCGCGTGTCGCGCGCGAATCGCGGTCCAGGCCTTCGACTGCGATTCGTGCGCGTCGATCAAGGAGACATCCACTTGGCCCTCGGCGGAGACCGTCTGCCGCTCGCTCACGAGGAACACGCGCTGGCTGGCCGCGAGCGACGGTAGGCGGGGGCTGCGGCGGCCCTCCGCCGACACATCCCTGCCCGAGCGCGAAGCGCGTGTCGGGGGAGGGCTGTTGGCAGCCCCCGCCAACACCTCCGCCCGCGCGAGCTACGGCCGCGGAGCGTCGCCGATCTCGGACGTGAGCCGCTCGCCGATGCGGCGGACGAGGTGCGGCGCCGCCGCGATGATCAGGCCGCCGATCACCAGCCAGCCGAGCACGATCCACGGGAAGCGGTCGTACGGCGTGACCGTGCCGGCCACGTTCTTGTAGATCGTCAACACCAGGAACGCGATCCCGAGCACCGGGAAGACCACCTGCCAGGCCGGGCGGCGATGGCCGAGGAACAGGTGCTTGATCGCGCCGAGGTTGGTGGCGATGTAGGCGATCATCAGCGACAGCACGCCGATCGTGCCGGGATAGAAGAACGCGTTGACCGCGTTCGTCCCCGCGATCCGTTGGCCGATCAGGCCGGCGAAGCCGACCGCCATCACGAGCGCGAGGGCGCCGATCGGCGCGCCGGACCGCTGCGAGATGCGCGCGAGCGGGTGATTCTCCCGCAGGCTGTCGCGCGACAGCGCGAACAGGACGCGCGAGCCGGCGGTCGCCGTCCCGAGCGCGCTGGCGAACGCGCTGAGCGTGGCGCCGAGGTTGATGGCGTCCTCGAGCCCTGCGCCGACGTACGTCTTCGACAGGTCGCCGAGCGGCGACGCGGAGCCGGCGAACGCCGCGACGCCCGCCTCGCCGGTGCCGAAGCCGAGCGTCTGGCTGAGGATCACGAAGAAGTAGAAGATGCCGATCGTCGAGCGGCGCCAGGAACACGGCGCGCGGGATGTTGCGGCGCGGCTCGGCGGTCTCCTCGCCGAGCGTCGCGGCGCCCTCGAAGCCGGCGAACGACAGGAATCCGAACACCGCCGCGGTGGCGATCGCATCGAGCGTCGTGCCGGACGGCAGGCTGAACGCATCGCCCAGCGACGACTCGTGGCCGTCGGGCGTCGAGCCGGCGATCAGCCGTACGAAGATGACCACCACGAGGATCACGATCAGCCCGACCGAGATGCCCTCGATGGTCAGCAGCGAGCGCGTCGCCACCCGGATGTCGCCGCCCGCGATGAACGCGATCAGCACGGCGGAGACGAGCGCGATCCAGATCCAGTCGGCGCTCTCGTCGATCCCGGTGGAGGCCAGGAACGACGAGAAGAACAGCCCGACCTCGGCGCTCGACGCGACCGTGAAGCACAGGTACGTGCCGAGCAGCGCCCAGCCGGCCAGGAAGCCGGCGCGGGGTCCCAGCGTGAAGCCGGTGAGCGCGTAGACCGAGCCGGCGTGCGAGACCTCGCGCGTGAGCTGCGAGATCCCGTAGGCGACGAACAGCACGCCGATCAGCGCGAACAGGAACGCGAGCGGGACCGCGCGGCCGATCAGCGCCGCGATCCCGACGCCGTTGAGCGCCATCGCCGCGGTCGGCGCCATGATCGCGATCGAGAGGGCGATCGCCTCCCAGAAGTGCAGCTCGCGCCGCAGGCCGGGCGCGCTCATGCCCGGCTCTCGAACAGCGCGTCCGGCACGAAGCACCCCACCACCCAGTTGGGCATGTCCACGACCTCGTGGATCCGCAGGTCGCAGGCGACCGAGACCAGCGCGTAGGCCTCCTGGGCGGTCCCGCCCCGTCGCTCGACGATGTGCGCGATGGCCGCCCGCGTCGCATCGCGCGTGGCCTCCATCAGGTCCGGCCCCACGCCGGTGCACACGTGGTAGCCGCCGGGCTCGGTCCGGGCCAGCTCGCCCGGCGGCACGACGAACTGCGGCGCCGCGATCGTCAGATCGCGGCGGACGGACAGCCGCACGGCGATCTCCATCGGGGCCTCGACAGCAGTGCCGCAGACCTCGCCGTCGCCCATCGCGGCGTGCGTGTCGCCGACCGAGAACAGCGCGCCCTCGACGCCGACCGGCAGCAGGAGGCGGGTGCCGGCGCGCAGGTGCTTGATGTCCATGTTGCCGCCCCAGCGGCTCGGCGGCACGATCGAATGCTCGCCCGGCTCGGCCGGCGCGACCCCGATGGTGCCGGGGAACGGCTCGAACGGCAGCGTGACGTCGTCGAGGAACCTCACGCGCCCGGCCTCGATCGTGGAGATCCGCAGCCACGGCTCCGGGAACTCCTCGGCCAGCAGGCCGAAGCCGGGGATGATCGCGGTCCAGCCCCAGTCGCGCGGGCGCAGCGACACGATCTCGGCCTCCAGCACGTCGCCCGGCCGCGCGCCCTTGACGAACACCGGCCCGGTCACCGGGTTCACGCGCGAGAAGTCGAGCGCGGCGACCGCCTCGACGCCGGAGTCGCGGTCCAGCTGCCCGCCGGAGGCGTCCGTGACCTCGAACTCGACGGTCTCGCCCGACTCGACCTCGGCCAGCGGGGCGATCGAGTTGTCCCACACGGTGTGGACGTCGTGCAGCGTCGACATCGCTTCTCCGGCGTACCCCTACGGTCGGCGCCCCAAGCGGCCGATATACGTACCGATGACCGCTCGACTCTCCCGTGCCTGGGCTGCCGTGCTCGTGGCCGGCCTGCTTGTGCAGGTCGTGGTGACGTTCGGCCCGTGGCCGAACGAGACGCTCGACGGCGCGTTCATGGAGACGATCTACGACGGCGTCCTGCTCGGCTCGGCGCTGCTCTGCGCGATGCGCGTCATCGCCCGCCCCGACGAGCGGGTCGCGTGGTCGCTGTTGGCGCTCGGGCTCGCGCTGTACGCCGGCGGCAACATCTACTGGTCGGTCGCGCTCGCCGACCTCGACGAGGCCCCGTTCCCGTCGATCGCCGACGGCCTGTGGCTGAGCTTCTATCCGCTCGCCTACGTCGCGATCGCGCTGCTGGCGAAGGCGCGGATGCCGCGCCTCGGTGTCCGCCTGTGGCTCGACGGCATCATCGCCGCCCTCACCGTCGCGGCGATCAGCGCCGCCATCGTCTTCAAGACCGTGCGCTCGGCCACCGGTGGCGACACCGCCGCGATCTGGACCAACCTCGCCTACCCGCTGGCCGACATGGTGCTGTTCGGCATCGTCGCCGGCGTCATGGCCGCCGGGCGCAAGCGGCTCGACCGCACGTGGATCGCACTCGGGCTCGGCCTCGGCGTGTTCGCGGTCTCCGACTCGATCTACCTGTACCAGGTGGCGCGCGAGACCTACGTCACCGGCACCGTGCTCGACCTCGGCTGGATCTTCGGCGCGTTCATCGTGAGCATCGCCGCATGGCAGCCGGGCCGGCGCGAGACCGCGCCGATCGACGACGTGCCGAGCATCGCCCTGCCCGTCGTGCTGTCGCTCGGCAGCCTGGCGCTCCTCGTGCAGGACCACGGCTCCTCGACTGAGACGCTCGCGGTCGCCCTCGCCGCCGCGTCGATGCTCGCGGTCATCTGCCGGCTCGCGGTCACGCACCGCCAGAGCCGCGAGAACCTCACCTTCTCGCGCCACCAGGCGCGGACCGACTCGCTGACCGGCCTCGGCAACCGCCTCAAGCTGCTGCGCGACCTCGAGGTCCTGCGCGCCGACGACGTGACGCAGCCGCACCTGCTGCTGCTGTTCGACCTCGACGGCTTCAAGCTCTACAACGACAGCTACGGCCACCCGGCCGGCGACGCGCTGCTCAAGCAGCTCGGCACCCAGCTGCAGGCAGAGGTCGACGGCGAGGCGCTCGCCTACCGCATGGGCGGCGACGAGTTCTGCGTGCTGGCGCCGTGGGACCCCGAGCGGGCGCCCGACGCACTGATCGACCGCACGCGCGCCGCACTGTCCAGCGACGGCGACGGCTTCAAGGTCGGCGCGTCGTGCGGCTTCGCGCGTATCCCGGCCGAGAGCCTGGAGGCGTCGGAGGCGCTGCGGGTGGCCGACCGCCGCCTATACGCCGAGAAGAACAGCGGCCGCATCTCCGCGCTGGCCCAGAGCAAGTCGGTCCTGCTGCGTGCCGTCGGCGAGTGGGATGCCGAGCTGAGCGCGCGCGGCCAGGCCGTCGCCGCGCTCGCGGCCGCCACCGCGCGCGAGCTCGAGCTCGACGACGAGGCGATCGAGCGCGTCGCCACCGCCGCCGAGCTCCATGACATCGGCAAGATCGCCATCCCGCGCCCGCTGCTGGCCAAGACCGGGCCGCTCGACGCCGACGAGCGCGAGTTCATCCGCCGCCACACGCTGATCGGCGAGCGCATCGTGTCCGGCGCTCCCGCGCTGGTCGGCGTGGCCAAGATGATCCGCTCCAGCCACGAGCGCTGGGACGGGCGCGGCTACCCGGACGGGCTGGCCGGCGAGGACATCTCGCTCGGCGCCCAGATCGTCTTCGTCTGCGACGCCTTCTCGGCAATGACCTCCGAGCGGCCGTACGCGCGTGCCCTCACCGAGGCCGAGGCACTGGACGAGCTGCGCCGCCAGCGCGGCACGCAGTTCTCGCCTGTGGCGGTCGATGCGTTCCTACGCGCCGTAGCGCAGGAACAGATAGCCGCCGGACTCGTGCAGCGATAGGAGCTCGAGCTCGGCCGGCGGGTCGAGCGTGGGCCCGGTGACGATCGTGAGCGGGTCCGGCCCGCCTGCGAGCTTCGGCGCGATCACGAGGTGCAGCTCGTCGACGAGCCGCGCCCGCAGCAGCGCCGCGAGCAGGTGCGGGCCGCCCTCGCACAGCACCGAGCGGATGCCGAGCTCGGTGCGCAGGCGTCGGACCCCGTCGTCGATGCCGGCGCGCACGTAGCTCACCTGAGCCGGGCATGGCGGCAGCTCGGCGTCGGGCGACGGGGTGAGCACGACGACCCGGTTGCCGGGCGCCTGGAGGAGGCCGACCTCGGCCGGCACGTTCGCGCCGCGGGTCACCAGCACGGCCGTCGCCTCCATCGGGCCGTAGCTCTCGACGCGCACGGTCTCGGCGCCCACCATCACGGCGTCCACCTGCGTGCGCAGCGCGTGGAACAGCTCGTAGTCGGCGCGGTTGGCGATCGGCCCGGTGCGGCCGGCGATGGTGGCGCGGCCGTCGGCCGTGGCGATCATGTTCACGAGCAGGAAGGGCCGGTCGCCGGGCGGCTCGCCCGGGACGGCGGCGGCGAGGTCGGCGGCCGTGAACCCGGTCGCGACGTCCGGCAGCAGCCGCGTGAACGTCTCGGTCACGGTGCGTGGCCGGGCTCGATGACCCTGGCGCGGTGGAAGCTGAACTCCTCCTCGCCGCCCTGGCGGTCGGCGGCGATCGGCTCGAGCACGTAGGCGTCGTGGTCGCCGGCGTCGGCGTGCCAGACCACGCGGCCGACGAACCGGTTCCCGCAGTCGTCGAGCAGCGGCACGCCCTCCGGTCCCTCGTGCCAGGCGCAGCGCGCGAACTTGTCGATCTCGTCCTGCGTCTCGCCGCCGAACAGCTTCGCGAGGTCGTCCCGGTCGGCGGGAACGAGATGCACGCCGAGAGCCTCGGCGTCCCGCCCGCGGCGAAACGTGTGGTTGGTGTGCGAAAGGGCGACGAGGAAGCGCGGCGGATCGATGCTGATCTGGGTCGCGAACCCGACGAGGCAGCCGAGCGGCTCGTCGCCGGCCCGCGCCGTGACGATGAACATCGGGTACTCGAGGTCGCCGACGAGCGCGTGGAACGTCTCGATGGCCATACTCGGCCCCTTACCCGGCGATGCCCGCTCCAAAGGCCCTCTTCTTCGACGTTTTCGGCACCTGCGTGGACTGGCGCACGAGCCTGATCCGCGCCGCGGCAGCCTACGGCCTCCAGCCCGGGTTCGCCGACGACTGGCGGGCGCGCTACCAACCCCAGTTGGAGTCCGTGCGCAGCGGCGCGCGGCCGTGGACGGTGCTCGACGTGCTGCACCGCGAGTCGCTCGACGAGCTGCTCGCCGCCTACGAGGTCGACCTGGCCGAGGAGCAGCGCGCCGAGCTGAACCTCGCCTGGCACCGGCTCGACCCGTGGCCGGACGCCGTCGAGGGGCTGACGCGGCTCAAGGAGCGCTTCGTGATCGCGCCGGTCTCGAACGGCAACATCGCGCTGATCGTCAACATGGCCAAGCACGCCGGGCTGCCGTGGGACGTGGTGCTCGGCGCCGAGGTCGCGCGCGCCTACAAGCCGCAGCCGGAGGCCTACCTGCGCAGCGCCGAGGCGCTCGCGATCGAGCCCGGCGAGGCGATGATGGTCGCCGCCCACAACGACGACCTCGTCGCCGCCGGGGCGGTCGGGTTGATGACCGCGTTCGTCCCGCGGCCGTCCGAGCAGGGGCCCGGCCAGACGACCGACCTGCGAGCCGAAGGCGCCTACGACGTCGTCGCGACGGACTTCGTCGATCTGGCCCGCGCGTTGGGCTGAGCAACACCCCACCGCACCGATCGGATCGCGCTCGTGTTGAGTTCCGGTGGAAATCCGTCCACTGGAGGGGCAGGCATGGGAAACATCTCAATACGCGGTGTGCTGACGACAGCTGTGCTCGTCGGCGCGCTGTGGGCGCCGGCGAGCGCGCTCGCCGCCGCGCCGGCGATCACAACGGGCGGCGTGGCGAACGTCGCACCCACCACGGCGGTGCTCAAGGGCACGCGTCGATCCCAACGGCACTGCGACGTCGTACATGTTCCAGTACGGCACGACGAGGCTGTACGGGGCCCAGACGCCGGCCACGAGCTGCCGGCGGGTGCCGGCAAGAAGCGGCGTGGCCGTCGCGGCCGGCATCAGCGGCCTCGCTCCGACGACGACCTACCACTACCGGCTCGTCGGTCTGCGCGGCACCAAGGCCGTTCTTCGGCAAGGACCGCACGTTCAAGACCAAGCGCCAGCCGCTCGGCGTGTCACTCGCGGCGACGCCCGAACCCGATCCGCATCGGCAGGTCGACGACGCTCGCTGGCGTCCTCAGCGGCACCGGCAACAGCGCCCGCCAGGTGCAGCTCCAGGCGAACCCGTGGCCGTACACGCAGGGCTTCCTCGCTGTCGGTAACAACGTCGTGACGGGCGCGACCGGCGGCTTCGCGTTCACGCTGCTGTCGGTGGCGGTCAACACGCAGTACCGCGTGCTCATGCCCGCGAAGCCCGCGGTCGTCGAGCCCGATCGTCGTCGCTCGGGACGACCAACAAGATCACGCGGCACGCGAAGGTCCGGCGCGGTTCCAAGCGCGGCCGGATCCACTTCTGGGGCACGATCCGGCCCGCGCTCGACGGCGCGCCCGTGGTTATCCAGAAGCTGCGCCGCGGCACATGGGTCAACGTCGGCCAGACGAGCGCCCAGCACACCAGCAAGGGCTACTCGCGCTACAGCAAGCGCATCCGCCAGAAGCGCGGTGGTCGCTACCGCGTCGTCGTATGGATGCGTCACGGCGCCCACTCGCCGCGCGTCAGCAAGTCGATCAAGCGGCGTCAGCTGCGCCTCTGACGCAGATGAAGGCGAGCGGCTCGTCGCCGATCGCCTCGAAGGCATGCAGCTCGCCCGGCGCGACGTAGACCACGTCGCCCGGGCCGAGCTCGTGCGTGTCGGCCTCGAGCGTGACCCGCGCGCGCCCGCGCTGGATCACGACGCTGTGGTCGTGCCCGTGGCGCTCCAGCGTGCTGGTCTCTCCGGGCGGGACCTCGAACCAGCGGACGCTGTAGCGATCGGTGCCGACCAGCTCGTGGCGGCGGCCGCCGGCGCCGTACTCGCGGGCGGGCACGCCGTCCCACGAGCCGTCCGGCAGCCGGCGGTGCACCTCGCCCACTAGATCCCCTTCGCGGCCTCCGCGACAGGGACGTCGCCCTCGATCAGGTCGGCGGTCTTCCCGATCGTGTTCGGCTCGTGCAGCGCGGCGGCGAGCACGGCGGCGACGTCGTCGCGGCTGACCTGGCCGCGCGGGACGTCGGCGCCGAGGTTGACGCGGCCCGTGCCCGGGTCGTTGGTCAGCCCGCCCGGGCGGATGACCGTCCAGTCGAGCCCGCTGGCTCGCACGGCGTCGTCGGCGCGGCCCTTGGCGCGCAGGTAGACGGCGAACGTTTCGTCCCCCGAGGCGCCGGCGTCGGCGCCCATGCTGCTGACGATCACGTAGCGGCTGACGCCGGCCCGCTTGGCCGCCTCGATCAGCTTGACCGCGCCGCCGTAGTCCATCGTCTCCTTGCGCTCGGGTCCGCTCCCCGGCCCGGCGCCGGCCGCGAACACGACCGCGTCGGACCCGGCGATCGCATTCGCGACCTCGTCGTCGCCCGCGTGCTCGAGGTCGACCACCGCGGGCTCGGCCCCGGCCTGCTCGACGTCGCCGGCGTGGTCGGGGTTGCGGATCAGGGCGACGGGCTCGTCCCCCTGTTGCTTGAGGATCTTCTCGAGACGCAGGGCGATCTGGCCGTGGCCTCCGGCGATGGCTACTCGCATGCGACCTAGGCTACGCCGTCGCCAGCCAGCGCTCGACCTCGCGAGTGCTGCGGAGGTGCACGACCCGCCGCCCGGCCAGCTCGGCCGGCCACGAGCGGCGCCGCCGGAAGTGCGACTCGAGCGCATACCCGAACAGCGACTTCCGGCCCCAGAAGGCGCCGCGGAGCGTTTCGCGGTTGTCGTTCCAGATCCGCTCGCGGCCCGTGAGCCGGCGGCCGGTGCGCCGCAGCAGCCGCGGGAGCCAGACGTACAGCGGCAGGTCGAGCCACACGACGGTGTCGGCCGCGTCGAGCACGAGCGCGTCGAGCTCCACGAACGGCACGCCGAGCCGCGCGGCGAGCGCGCGGCCGAGCGTGGTCTTGCCGTTGCCGCTCGCCGATGCGATGACGGCGACCCGGCGCATCGCCGTCAGCGGCGCAGCGGGGCGCTGACGATCGAGCCGGTCCGGAACCGGTAGGCGGTGCCCCGGCGGAGCTTGCGGACGATCGACCAGTAGCCGCGCGAGTCGGTCCTCACGGTCGCGAGCTTACGCCAGCCCCCCGACTTGTGCGGGCGGTGCTGGACGGTGACCGTGTGGCGACCGCCGGGACGCACCTGACCCCACAGCCGGTTGCGCCCGGCGTCGAGCTCGAACGGCGTGTCGAAGTGCTTGAGCGCGACCTTCGCCCGGCCGCTCGACGTGCGCAGGCCCGACTGCCAGCCGCTGTAGTTGCGCCGGCCGCGCGGCTCGTCGCGCCACAGGTACTGCGAGAACAGACGGACGCGGGAGTTGCGCCAGGCGATGTACGCGGCCTCCTGGAGCCAGCGGTCCTGCTTGAACGGCGCCACCCCGCCCGCCTTGTCGGGCGGATTGGTCTGGTAGGCGTACTCGTCGATGTAGATGCCGAACCGCCGGGTCGTGGGCTTGAGGGCCGCGACGGCCTGCAGCCGGTCGAGCGTCCTGGTCAGCCGCGGCACCGAGGCGAGCGCGACGTCGTCCGGATTCGGATGCGAGCGCTGCGGCGGGAGGCGGCCGCTGTAGGGATGGATCGCGAAGCCGTCGCCGGTGAGCCGCTTGAACTTCTTGCAGGAGCCGGAGCGGATGCGCAGGAAGCGATCGTTCCGGCAGCCGAGCCGGCGCAGGAACAGCAGCGGGCGCATGACCGTGTTGGCGCTGCGCAGGCGCTGGCCGCGCGGCGAGAGCGCGCCGACGATCACCTGCGAGCCCGGGTCGGCCGCCTTGACCGCCGGGTACGCGGCACGCACGAGCGAGCGGTACAGGTTCGGGGCGACCGGCGTGCAGCGGCCCCGCTTGCAGGTCGCCTGCGGCGCGAGCCACGTGGAGATGTTCGGCTCGTTCCAGAGGATGTAGCGGTTGACCTGCGCGCCGTACCGCTTGGCCACCGCCGTGGCGAACGAGCGGTACATGCCGGACCGCGGCTTGTAGGCGCCCTTGCGCTTCTTCGGCGCCGAGCTCGTCCACACCGGGCCGGGCCCGGTGACCGTGAGCGTCACGGTCATGCCGGCGTTGCGCACGCGGGCCACCGCGTTGTCGACGTAGAACCAGTTGTAGCCGGGCGTCGCGGGGTCGGCCCCGTTGAAGCCGGCCGGCTTCGTCCTGGGGGCGATCTTCGACCACTGCGCGAAGATGCGCACGTTGTCGACGCCGAGCTTCTTCCACTCGGCGACGGCCGCGTCGGCCTTCGGGCCACCGGCGAGCAGGATGCGGTCGTCGGTGATGCCGATCTCGGTCTTCTTGGCGCTCGCCGCCGCCGCGGGGACGACGACGAGGAGCGCGATCAGGAGGGGGAGCAGGCGCTTCATGCTTGCTCTTGAACGCCAAGCCCCCCTCCGAAGTTGCGGACTCACCGATCAGCCGCCGCTGCTGCTCGAGCTCTACCGTGGCGATCTGTTCGTCCTTGGATAGCTCAACGTATTTGGCTTGACAATTTCCGGATCGTATACGCGCCGCCTCGGGCTGCTCGCCGCCACGATCGTCTTCACGGCGCTCAACCTGCGCACGGCCGTGGCCAGCGTTCCCCCGCTGCTCGACGAGCTGCGCGCCGACGTCCCGCTCTCGGCCACGGCGGCCGGTGCGCTGACCACGACGCCCGTGGTCTGCATGGCGCTCGGCGCGGTGGTGGCGCCCCGCGTGGCGCGCCGGCTCGGCACCGAGGTCGCCGTGGCCGGGCTGTGCGTGACGATCGCCGTCGGCATCGTGATCCGCTGGATTCCCGGAGTCTTCGCCCTGTTCGCGGGCACGATCGTCGCCGGGCTGGGCATCGCGCTCGGGAACGTCCTCGTGCCGTCGCTGATCAAGCGCGACTTCCCGCACCAGGTGGGGCCGATGACCGGCGGCTACACGATGGCGATCAGTGCCAGCGGCGCGATCGCGGCCGCGCTCACCATCCCGGTCGAGGACGCCATCGGCCATGGCTGGCGCCCGGCGCTGGCGGTCTGGGCCGTCCCCGCGCTGGTCGCGGCCGCCGTGTGGATCCCGTGGATCAGGCGCGGCGGGAAGCCGGCCCGCGACGCGCACCTGCCGTCGCTGTGGCGCGACCGCCTGGCCTGGCAGGTCACCGCGTTCATGGGCCTCCAGTCGCTGCTCTTCTACAGCTGCCTGTCGTGGCTGCCGGCGCTGCTGCGCTCGGAGGGGATCGACCGCGGGACGGCCGGCGCGCTGCTGTCGGTGATGCTGTTGACGGCGATCCCGACCTGCCTGCTCGTCCCGGTGTGGGCGAATCGCGCGCGCGACCAGCGCGGCGCCATCGCGCTCTCGGTCGCCGTCTACGGCGCCGGGCTCGCCGGACTGCTCGCGGCCCCGGACGCGGCGCCCGCGGTGTGGGCGACGCTGCTCGGCTTCGCCCAGGGCGCGCTGCTGGCGCTGGCCTTCCTGCTGTTCGGCCTGCGGGCGCCCGACCAAGCACACGCTGCGCAGCTCTCGGCGATGGCGCAGACCGTCGGCTATGGCGTCGCGGCCGTCGGACCGCTGCTGATCGGGGTGCTGCGAGAGGCGACCGGCGGCTGGAGCGCGCCGCTGGTCCTGCTGCTCGCGGTGCTCGTCCCGCTGTTCGCCGCCGGCATGGCGGCGGGCCGGACACGCCAGGTAGGGTGAGCCCGCCGTGACGAGGGACCAGCGGACCCAGGTGGGGATCGTCGGCGCCGGGCCGGCCGGCCTCCTGCTCGGCCACCTCCTCCACCGGCACGGCATCGAGTCCGTCGTGCTCGAGGCGCGCAGCCGCCACTACGTCGAGCACCGGATCCGCGCCGGCGTGCTCGAGCACGGCACCGTGCAGCTGCTCAAGGAGGCGGGCGTGGGCGAGCGGCTCGAGCGCGAGGGGATGCAGCACGGCGGCATCGAGCTGCGGTTCGACCGCCGTGGCCACCGGATCGACTTCCCGAAGCTCACCGGCGGGCGCACGATCACCGTCTACGGGCAGACCGAGGTCGTCAAGGACCTGATCGCGGCGCGGCTCGACGCCGGCCTGCCGCTGCGGTTCGACGTCGAGGACGTGAGCGTGCACGACCTCGAGGGCGAGCCGCGGATCCGCTATCGGCACGGCGGCGAGCAGCACGAGCTGCGCTGCGACGTGATCGCCGGCTGCGACGGCTTCCACGGCGTCTGCCGCCCATCGATCCCGGCCGGGGCGCTGGCCGAGCACCAGCGCGAGTACCCGTTCGCCTGGCTCGGGATCCTCGCCGAGGTCCCGCCGTCGACCGAGGAGCTCATCTACGCCCGCCACGAGCGCGGCTTCGCGCTGCACAGCATGCGCACGCCGGAGCTCAGCCGCTTCTACCTGCAGTGCGCGCCCGACGACGACCCGGACGACTGGAGCGACGAGCAGATCTGGGAGGAGCTGGAGGTCCGGCTCGAGCGCGACGGCTTCACGCTGAACACCGGTGGCCCGATCATCGAGAAGGGCGTCACGCCGATGCGCAGTTACGTGGTCGAGCCGATGCAGCACGGCAACCTGTTCCTGGCCGGCGACGCCGCCCACATCGTCCCGCCGACCGGCGCCAAGGGCCTCAACCTCGCCGTCGGCGACGTCCGCGAGCTCGCCCAGGCGCTGGCCGCCGACGACCGGGCCGCACTCGACGCGTACTCGGACCGCTGCCTGCGCCGCGTCTGGCGCGCCGAGCACTTCTCGTGGTGGATGACCTCGATGCTCCACCGCTTCCCGGGCGACGACGCCGACTTCGAGGAGCACCTGCAGCGCGCGCAGCTCGACTACGTGTGCCGCTCGGAGGCGGCCGCGACCACGCTCGCGGAGAACTACACGGGCTTCACCTGGGAAAAGGAAATAGTCTGACGTAATGGCCACGACCGCCAGGACCTCACCCCCATACCGCGCCGACCACGTCGGCAGCCTCCTGCGCCCGCCGGAGCTGCTGCAGGCACGTGAGGATCACGCCGCGGGGCGGATCGACGACGAGGCGCTGCGCGCGGCCGAGGACGCCGCGATCCGAGATGTCGTGAAGCTGCAGCAGGACGTCGGATTGCGGACGGCGACCGACGGCGAGTTCCGGCGCGCGTCGTGGCACATGGACTTCATCTACTCGCTGGACGGCATCAGCAAGGCTCCGGGCAACCTCACGGTGAAGTTCCACAACGCCGACGGCGACATCGAGTTCACGCCGGCCGCGATGCTCATCGACGGCAAGCTCGGCGTCAGCGAGACGATCTTCGGCGAGGACTTCTCGTTCCTGCAGTCGATCGCCGGGCCCGACCAGACGCCCAAGCTGACGATCCCCTCCCCCAGCATGGTCCACTACCGCGGCGGGCGGGCGGCGATCGACGAGAGCGTCTACCCGGACCTCGACGAGTTCTGGGCCGACCTCACGGCGGCGTACGCCGAGCAGGTGCGCCGGGTCGGCGAGCTCGGCTGCACGTACCTGCAGTTCGACGACACGAGCCTGGCCTACCTCAACGACCCCAAGCAGCGCGAGATGGTCGCCGCGCAGGGGTCCGACGCCGAGCACCTGCACGAGGCCTACATCAGCCACATCAACGAGGCGCTCGCGGGCCGGCCAGAGGGCATGGCCATCACCACGCACATGTGCCGCGGCAACTTCCGCTCGTCGTGGGTGGCCGAGGGCGGCTACGACTTCGTCGCCGAGGCGCTGTTCAACCAGCTCGGCGTCGACGGCTTCTTCATGGAGTGGGACGACGCGCGCTCGGGCGGCTTCGAGCCGCTGCGGTTCGTGCCCAAGGGCAAGGTCGTCGTCCTCGGCCTGGTCACCACCAAGCGCGGCGAGCTGGAGTCCAAGGACGAGCTCAAGCGCCGGGTCGAGGAGGCGTCGCAGTACGTGGACGTCGACCAGCTCTGCCTGTCGCCGCAGTGCGGCTTCTCGTCGACCGTCGAGGGCAACGTGCTGTCGCGCGAGCAGCAGGCCGACAAGCTGCGCCTGATCGTCGAGGTGGCGGAGGAAATCTGGGGTGGCTGAGGTCACCAGCCTCACGGACGGGATCGCGGGCCTCGTGCACGACGGGGACGCCGTGGCGATCGAGGGCTTCACCCACCTGATCCCGTTCGCGGCGGGCCACGAGGTGATCCGCCAGGGCCGGCGCGACCTCGAGCTGATCCGCATGACGCCGGACCTCGTCTACGACCAGATGGTCGGGATGGGCTGCGCGCGCAAGCTGGTGTTCTCCTACGCGGGCAACCCCGGCGTCGGCTCGCTGCACCGGGTCCGCGACGCGCTCGAGAAGGGCTGGCCGGCGCCGCTCGAGCTCGAGGAGCACACCCACGCCGGGATGGCCAACCGCTACGCCGCCGGCGCCGCGCGCCTGCCGTTCGCGGTGCTCAAGGGCTACTCGGGCACCGACCTGGTGCCGCACACCCGGGTGGCGCCGATCGAGTGCCCGTTCACCGGCGAGGTGGTCAACGCCGTGCCGGCGCTGCGCCCCGACGTCTCGATCGTCCACGCACAGCGGGCCGATCGGAAGGGCAACGTGCAGCTGTGGGGCATCCTCGGCATCCAGAAGGAGGCGCTGCTGGCCGCCGACCGCTCGCTGGTCACGGTCGAGGAGATCGTCGAGGAACTGGAGCCGCGACCCGGGGCCGTCGTCATCCCGAGCTGGGCGATCACGGCGGTCGCCGAGGCGCCGCGCGGGGCGTATCCGTCCTACGCGCACTCCTACTACGACCGCGACAACGACTTCTACAAGGCCTGGGACCCGATCGCGCGCGATCGCGACACGTTCCGGGCGTGGATGGAGGAGCACGTCCTGTGGAGCACAGCGCCGACGAGATGATGACCGTGGCCGCGGCCCGCGAGCTGCGTGACGGCGAGGTCTGCTTCGTCGGCATCGGCCTGCCGAGCACGGCCGCGAACCTCGCACGCGGGCGGCACGCGCCCGATGTCGTGCTCATCTACGAGTCGGGCACGATCGGCTCCAAGCCGACGCGGCTGCCGCTGTCGATCGGCGACGGCGACCTGGCGGAGACCGCCGACTCGGTCGTGCCGGTGCCGGAGATCTTCAACTACTGGCTCCAGGGCGGGCGGATCGACGTCGGCTTCCTCGGCGCCGCGCAGATCGACCGCCACGGCAACCTCAACTCGACGGTGATCGGCTCCTACGACGCGCCGAAGGTGCGGCTGCCGGGCGCCGGCGGTGCGCCGGAGATCGCGACGCTGAGCAAGCGGATCATCACGATCATCCGCCAGTCCGAGCGCACGTTCGTCGGCGAGCTGGACTTCAAGACGTCGCTCGGCGCCTCCGACCAGGTCGTGATCACCGACCTCGGCGTGCTCCGGCGCGTCGACGGGGAGTTGACGCAGACCGCACTGCACCCGGGCGTGACCGCCGAGCAGGCGCGCGAGGCGACCGGGTGGGACCTCAAGGTGGCCGGCGACCTCGAGACGACGGAGCCGCCGACCGCGGACGAGCTCGCGGCTCTCAGGGAGCTCAAGCGTGCCTGACGTGTACATCCGCGACGCCGTCCGCACCCCGGTCGGCAGGCTCGGCGGCTCGCTGGCATCCGTACGGCCGGACGACCTCGCGGCGACCGTCGTGCGTGCGCTCGCCGAACGCAACCCGGGCATCGAGCCCGACGAGGTCTACTTCGGCGACGCCAACCAGGCCGGCGAGGACAACCGCAACGTCGCGCGCATGGCGGTCCTGCTCGCCGGGCTGCCCACGTCGGTCCCGGGCGCGACCGTCAATCGGCTGTGCGGCTCGGGGATGGAGGCCGCGTTCAGCGCCAGCCGCGCGATCGCCGCCGGGGACGAGACCGTGTGCATCGCCGGCGGCGTCGAGTCGATGAGCCGCGCGCCGTGGGTGGTGCAGAAGCCGGACAAGCCGTATGCGCGGACGAGCCAGACGATGCACTCGACCACGCTCGGCTGGCGCATGGTCAACCCCGAGATGCCCGACGAGTGGACGGTGTCGCTCGGCGAGGGCGCCGAGATCCTCGCCGACCGCTACGAGATCTCCCGCGAGCGGCAGGACGAGTTCGCGCTGCACAGCCACCGCAAGGCCGCCGCGGCCTGGGAGCGCGGCGCGTTCGCCGACGAGCTCGTCGCGCTGCCGGAGCTCGATCGCGACGAGAACGTCCGGGCGGACACGAGCCTCGAGAAGCTGGCGCAGCTCAAGCCGGTGTTCCGTAAGGACGGCACGGTCACGGCCGGCAACTCGTCGCCGATGAACGACGCCGCGTCGGCGGTGCTGCTGACCACCGAGGCGGACGGCGCGCTGGCCCGGATCGCCGGCCGCGCGTCGAGCGCCGTCGAGCCACAGCTCTACGGCATCGGCCCCGTCGAGGCCGCGAACAAGGCACTTGCGCGGGCGGGCATCGGCTGGGGCGACCTGGCGGCCGTCGAGCTCAACGAGGCGTTCGCCGCCCAGTCGCTCGCCTGCCTGGCCGAGTGGCCGGAGCTCGACCCGGAGATCCTCAACGTCAACGGCGGCGCCATCGCCCTCGGGCACGCGCTCGGCAACTCCGGCACGCGGCTGCTGACCACGCTGGCGCACGAGCTGCGGCGCCGCGGCGGGGGCTGGGGGCTCGCGACGATGTGCATCGGCGTCGGACAGGGGGTCGCGATGGTGATCGAGGCATGACGGAACCCGACCGCAACACGCCCGAGTACAAGTCGACCCGGCTGCGGGCGCCGGACCGGCCGCTGCTGATCCTCCCGAACACGCTCTCCGAGATCACCGGACCGGTCTACGGCCACGAGCGCATGGGCCCGCTCGACAACGACCTCACGCGCCAGCACGAGGGCGAGCCGCTGGGCGAGCGCATCATCGTCGGCGGCCGGGTGCTCGACGGCGACGGCCGCCCGGTCCGCAACGCGCTCGTCGAGATCTGGCAGTGCAACGCCGCCGGGCGCTACATCCACCAGGTCGATCAGCATCCGGCGCCGCTGGACCCGAACTTCTCGGGCGCCGGGCGGACGCTGACCGATGACGAGGGCCGCTACCGCTTCGTCACGGTCAAGCCGGGGGCGTACCCGTGGGGCAACCACGAGAACGCCTGGCGGCCGGCGCACATCCACTTCTCGCTGTTCGGCACCGCGTTCGCGACGCGGCTGGTGACGCAGATGTACTTCCCGGGCGACCCGCTGTTCGAGTACGACCCGATCTTCCAGTCGGTCCGCGACGCGAACGCGCGCGAGCGGATGGTCGCGCGCTTCGACCTGCCGACGACCGAGCCCGAGTGGGCGCTCGGGTACCAGTGGGACATCGTGCTGCGCGGCCGCGACGCGACACCGACGGAGGACTGATGCCGGGCTCCACCCCGTCGCAGACCGTCGGCCCGTTCTTCGCGTTCGGGCTGCCCTTCGAGGGCGGCGAGCGGCTCGTGGCCGACGGCGGGTTCTGGATCACCGGAGCCGTGTACGACGGCGCCGGCGAGCCGGTCGGCGACGCGCTGGTGGAGATCTGGCAGGCCAACCGGCACGGCCGCTACCGCCACCCGGAGGACACGCGCGACGAACTGCCGCTCGAGGACGGGTTCGACGGCTTCGGCCGGTGCGCGACCGACGAGCGCGGCGAGTTCCGCTTCTACACCGTCAAGCCCGGGGCGACGAGCCCGCACGCGCCGCACATCAACGTCATCGTTCACGCCCGTGGTCTGCTGCGCCACCTCTTCACGCGGATCTACTTCCCCGACGAGGAGGCGGCGAACGCGGCCGACCCGCTGCTGTCGTCGATCGAGGATCCCGTGCGACGCCAGACGTTGATCGCGCGCGACCTGCGGTTCGACATCCATCTCCAGGGCGAGCGGCAGACCGCGTTCCTTGACGTCTAGCGACCTCTTCACGCCGATCTTCGTCCCCGACGCCCTGCAGGCCGCGGTCTCGGGTGACGCCTGGCTGCGGGCGATGCTCGACGCCGAGACGGCGCTCGCCGCGGCCGAGGCGGC
The DNA here is from genome assembly GCA_963759375.1 of uncultured Solirubrobacteraceae bacterium. Lineage (GTDB taxonomy): Bacteria > Actinomycetota > Thermoleophilia > Solirubrobacterales > Solirubrobacteraceae > DASSUW01. The sequence continues at coordinate 298,129 of CAVWYY010000008.1, forward strand.
CGAGGGCGTGATCCCGGACGAGGCCGCGGCGGCGATCGCCGCCGCCCAGCCCGATCTGACCGGGATCGCGGTGGCGGCGCGCGAGGCCGGCAACCCGGTGGTGCCGCTGGTGCAGGCGCTGCGCGCCGTCGCCGGCGAGCACGCACATCACGGCGCCACGAGCCAGGACATCCTCGACAGCGCGGCGATGCTCGTGGCGCGGCGGGCCCTGATCCCGGTGCTGCACGAGCTCGACTCCGTCGTCGGCGACTGCGCGCGGCTGGCGCGCGAGCACCGCCACACCGAGATGGCGGGCCGCACGCTGCTGCAGCAGGCGCAGCCGGTGACGTTCGGGCTGAAGGCCGCCGGCTGGCTGGCCGGCGTGGCGGGCGCCCGCGCGCGGCTCCGCGAGCTCCACGCGACCCTGCCCGCGCAGCTGGGCGGCGCGACCGGGACCCTGTCCGCGCTCGGCGACCGCGGCCCGGCGGTGGTCGAGCGGTTCGCGGCCGAGCTCGGGCTGGTGGCGCCGCCGCTGCCGTGGCACGGCGACCGCCGGCCGGTGGCCGAGCTGGGCGCGGCGCTGGCCGTGGCGGCCGGCGCGGTCGAGAAGGTGGCGCTCGACGTGGTGCTGCTGGCGCAGACCGAGGTCGCCGAGGTGGCCGAGGACAGCTCCGGCGGCCGCGGCGGCTCGTCGGCGATGGCGCACAAGCAGAATCCGGTGGGCGCGATCCGCGCGCGGGCGGCGGCGCGCTCGGTGCGGGCGGCGGCCGGCGTGCTGCTGGAGGCGATGGCGGGTGAGCACGAGCGCGCGGCGGGCGCCTGGCACAGCGAGTGGACGGCGCTGTCGGACGCGCTGGCGGGCACGGGCGGCGCGGCATGGTCGCTGCACGAGGCGCTCGCGGGCCTGACCGTCGACGCCGAGCGGATGCTCGCGAACATGACCGGCGTGATGGAGGGCGAGACGACCGGCTCGGCCGGCGTGTTCATCGACCGGGCGCTGGAGCTCGAGTGAGCGTCGAGGTCCACCACCGCCTCGAGGGTCCCGACGGCGCACCGGTGGTCATGTTCGCCAACTCGCTGGGGACGACGCTGGAGATGTGGGACGAGCAGGCGGCGGCGCTGGCCTCCCGCTACCGGGTGCTGCGCTACGACCAGCGCGGCCACGGCCGCTCCCCCGCCCCTCCCGGCCCGTACAGCGTGGCCGAGCTGGCCGAGGACGCGATCGCCCTGCTCGACCGCCTCGGCATCGAGCGGGTGAGCTTCTGCGGCCTCTCGCTCGGCGGCACCGTCGGGATGACGCTGGCGGTGCGGGCGCCCAAGCGGCTGGAGCGGCTCGTGCTGTCCTGCACCGCGCTCGAGTTCGGCCCGCCCGAGCAGTGGGAGGAACGGGCCGCGAGCGTGTTGTCCGAGGGCATGGGCGCGTACGCGCCGGTCGGGATCGAGCGCTGGTTCACGCCGGCGGCCGACCCGGAGCTGGTGGCGCGGTTCGACGCGATGCTGCGTTCCCAACCGCCCGACGGCTACGCCGCCTGCTGCGCGGCGCTGGCCACGTTCGACGCCCGCGGGGCGCTGACCGACGTCCGGCTCCCCACGCTGACGATCGCCGGCGCCGAAGACCCGGTCACGCCGCCGGCCAAGCTCGACGCGATCCGCGACGAGATCTCCGGCGCGCAGGGCCACCTCGTGCCCGGCGCGCGCCACATGGCCAACGCCGAGCAGCCCGCCGCGTTCAGCGCGGCGCTGACGGCGTTCCTCGACGAGGGCGAGGGCATGCGCGTGCGCCGCGCGGTGCTCGGCGACGCCCACGTCGACCGCGCGACGGCGGCGATCACCGACTTCACGGCCGAGTTCCAGTCGCTCATCACCCGCTACGCCTGGGGCGAGATCTGGACCCGCCCGGGGCTCGACCGCCGGATGCGCAGCGCGATCACGATCACCGCCCTGGTCGCGCTCGGCCACGAGAACGAGCTGGCCATGCACGTCCGCGCCGCGCTGCGCAACGGCCTCACGCCCGACGAGATCAAGGAGATCCTGCTCCAGTCGGCGATCTACTGCGGCGTCCCGGCGGCCAACTCCGCCTTCGCGATCGCCCGCCGCGTGATCGACGAAGAGAGCTGAGTCACACCGGGGCCGCCTCGTCCGAGGTAGTGGGCATGAAGCGCTCGATCGCCCCCACCTCCAAGCCGGCCGTCCGGGTCCCGAACAGGTTCGCGGGCATGCGGCCGATCGCACACGACGCCGACGAGCGGCAGACGCGCGAGGACCGCGACTACGGTCAGACGTTCTTCACGCGCTACTTCTCGCTGATGCGCACATCCCGCCGGTGATCACACCGGCGGGATGTTGTGCCCGCCGAGCCGGAACACGTTGCCCGGGTCGTAGGCGCTCTTGACCTCCTGGAGCCGCGCGTAGTCCTCCGGCGTGTAGGCGTCACGGGTGCGCGAGGCGTCGCCGAGGAAGTTCAGGAACGATGCGCCGGTGGCGTGCGGCCGCACCCCGGCGACGACCCGCTCGACGGACGCCTTCGCAGCCGCCCAGCCGTCGCGGTCCGGGGCCAGCGCGGTCGCCACGACCGAGTACGGGATGTCGCGGTGGCCGATCGGGCCGTCGCCGCGGGCCATCGCGCCGCCCCACTGGCGGACCTCGATGCCGGGGCCGTTGTCCTCGACGGCGACGTCGAGCACCTCGTCGGGCAGCTCGTGCAGCAGCTCGAGGTGCACCTCGCCGACGGCCGGGGGCGGCGGCGGGCCCATCATCATCAGGCCGTCGCCGACGCCGAGCGGCCCGAGGCCGTTGAGGATCGGCTCGCCGGCCGCGGCGAACAGCGGGGCGAGCAGGCGCTCGCCGTCTGCCGCGTCGCCCACGTAGAGCGTGCGCAGCAGCAGCACGCGGCGTCCGCGCACCGGCTCCGGGACCTGCGGGAGCGGCGGCATCGTCATCACCACGAGCGCCAGGTTCGACTCGTCGGGCTCGGCCGGCGCCCACTCGCGGTAGGCCTCGAGCGCGGCGCGGGCGCGCGCGGCGTCGAACATCGCCATGCCGCCGTAGAGCGACTCGACCGGATGCAGGCGGAACTCGAGCTCGGTCACCACGCCGAAGCTGCCGCCGCCGCCCTTGAGCGCCCAGAACAGGTCGGCGTTCGCGTCGGCGGCCGCGGTCAGGTGCTCGCCGGCCGCGGTCACGACCTCGGCGCTCACGAGGCTGTCGGCCGCGTAGCCGAACGTCCGCGAGAGCAGGCCGGCGCCGCCGCCGAGCGTGTAGCCGGTCACCCCCACGCCGGCCGACGTCCCTGACAGCGGCGCCAGCCCGTGGGGCGCGGCCGCGGCGATCACGTCGGCCCACGCGGTGCCGCCCCCCGCCCGGGCGACACGGCGTTGCGGGTCGACCGTGACCGTGTTCATCGCCGACGTGCGCAGCAGCAGTGCGTCGTCGGCCGGCGCCACCGCGCCGTGCCCGGTCGCCTGCACGGCGACCGGCAGCTCGTTTTCGCGGGCGATCTCCAGCGCGGCGCGCACGTCGTGGGCGTCGCGTGCGTCGAGCACGGCCGCCGGGCGCGGATCGAACCTGCGCTGCCAGGGGAGCCGCTGTGCCTCGTAGCCGTCGTCGCCCGGCCAGTGCAGCCGCCCGGCTGCGAGAGTCTCGTTCAACGTCATGCCTGGACCGTGCCAGTGCGCCGGGGCCGGCAACACCGGGGCGAGCCGCCCGATCACGCCGAAGGCAAACCTCAGTAGCCGGGTTCGGTTATCCGTACCGAGGACCGACTAGACTGCCCGGCCGCTCATGAGCGCCTACGCACAGAAGGCGAAGCGCGCGACCAAGCGCGTGCGGCGCAGGCTCGCCGGCCTGATCGCCCCCGAGCTCGAAGCCGAGCTGCGCGCGACCCGGCGCAAGCTCAAGAAGGCCCGCGCCGAGAATCCCTACGACCTCCCCGAGGAGCTCGAGGCGACGATCGCCCGCGCGCGCAAGGAGCACCTGACCTACCTCAAGCCCGACAACCTGCGCGAGCTCGCCGCACGCGTGCTCGACGTCGAGAAGCAGGGCCTGGACGGGCTGGTGATCGAGGCCGGCACGGCGCGCGGCGGCTCGGCGATCGTGATGGCCGCGGCCAAGGCGCCGGAGCGGCCGATGAAGGTCTACGACGTGTTCGGGCTGATCCCGCCGCCCTCCGAGCAGGACGGCGCGGACGTGCACGAGCGCTACGCGAAGATCAGCGCCGGCGAGGCGCGCGGCCCCGGCGGCGAGACCTACTACGGCTACCGCGACGACCTCTACACCGAGGTCGAGCAGTCGTTCGGTCGGCTCGGCGTCCCGACCGATGAGCGCAACGTGGACCTCGTCAAGGGCCTGTTCGAGGACACGATCGACCTCGACGGGCCGGTGGCGATCGCGCACCTGGACGGCGACTGGTACGAGTCGACCATGACCTGCCTGACCCGGATCGCGCCGCACGTCGTCCCCGGCGGGCGGATCGTGTTCGACGACTACTACCACTGGTCCGGCTGTCGCGCGGCCGTCGACGAGTACTTCAAGGACCGCGAGGGGTTCCGCCTGGAGCACGGCTCGCGGCTGCACGCCGTCCGCGTCTAGCCATGCGCCGCTCCGTCCGTCGCCTCGCTCACCGCTACCTGCACCTCGTCCCGCGCCGGCTGCGGCCGAAGCCCGTACCCAAGCCGAAGGCCGCGAAGGCGGCGAAGCGCAAGCGCCGGGCGGCACCGCCCGCCGCCGAGACCCGGCAGGCGCGCGAGGCGTTGCTGCGCGGCCTCGAGCGCGGCCGCGAGATCGACCACGCGATCGTCGCGCAGGTGCGCGCGCTGATCGCCGCCGGCCGACCGGACACCGCCCGTGCCGTCGCCGAGGGCCTGCGGCGCCGCGAGGAGACCGCCGCGCTCGGCCACCTGACCACCGGCATCATCGCGTACCGCGAGGGCTACTCGGAGCTGGCGCTGGACGAGCTGCGGCGCGTGCCGCGACCGCTGTGGCTCACCTACGCGGCCGCCGAATACGTGCGCTGCGGCCTGGCGATCGATCGCGAGACGACGCTCGCCGAGGTCCGCGCGCTGGCGGCCGAGGACCCGCCCGGGGTGGGCGCCAGGACGTGGTTCCAGATCCTTGCCCCCGTGTTCGGCGTCGGCGCGCAGGACGTCGCCCGCGAGGCGTTCGCCGTGTTCGAGCGCCACGTGCGCGAGGACCCGCGCCGCTGGCGCGACGGCGACCTCCAGGTCGAGTGGATGCGCCCGTGGATCGCCGCCGACAGCAACTCGCCGACCGCGCCCCCGCCCGGCCGCCGGACGTTCGCGATCGTCGACTACGGCCACCCGGGAGCCAACCGCGCGTCCGCCAACATCGGCGACCACATCCAGACGATCGCTGCGCTCGGGCACCTCGTGCGCCACCAGAACGTCCGCCTGCACGGCCCCGAGCCGCTGCTCGGCCTGCTCGGTGACCTGCGCGAGCGCACACGGCCGGAGCTCCGGCGCACGGAGATCGACGCCGACCTCGAGGTGATGACCGTCCACCGCGACGCGTCGATGTACGAGGAGATCCCCGACGACGCCTGGGTCCTGTGCTTCGGCTGGTACATGCACGCGCTGTTCAGCATGCGCCACGGGTTCCCGCTGCACCGCAACCTGCGGCCGATCTTCATCTCGTTCCACTGCAACAAGCGCGACCTGCTGACGCCCGAGGCCGTCGACTACCTCAAGCGCTACGGCCCGGTCGGCTGCCGCGACTGGACGACCGTGTACCTGCTCACGTCGATCGGCGTCCCGGCGTTCTTCTCCGGCTGCGTGACGACGACGATCAACACGGTCTTCCCGGACCTCGACGAGGCGCCGCCGGCCGACGCGCCGGTCGGCTACGTCGATGCACTGGAGCCGCCGCCCGGCGCGGTCACCTACCGCCACAGCGAGGGCATCGTCCGCAAGCGGCCGTTCGTGGACAACGTCCGCGCGGGCATCGACCTGCTGGAGACCTACCGGCGCAAGCACCGGCGGATCGTCACCTCGCGGCTGCACTGCTACCTGCCCGTCCGCTCGATCGGCACGGAGGTCGAATTCGAGCCCAGCAACCGCTCGGACGTGCGCTTCGACGGGCTGCTGGGGATCGACGACAAGGCGTTCGACGCGATCCGCACCGGCATCCGCGACAAGCTCGAGCAGGTGCTCGGCGCGATCGCCGCCGGCCGCCCCGAGGACGAGGTGTACGCGCTGTGGCGCGAGATCACCGCGGACGACGTGGCCGAGGCCGAGCGGCGCCGTGCGCGCGAGCACCGGCTCGGGGCAGGCCCGGACGTGACCGAGCGCCTGCGCGCGGTGCGGGCCACGACGGTGACCAGCGAGCGGACGGCGGACGCGCCGGCCGGCGACCCGGTGCACGTGGCGATCATCAACACGAAGGGCATGGAGCGCCCGGAGCTCGAGCCCGCCGCGCTCGTGGAGACGCTGCTCGAGCACGCGTCGCGCCCCCTGCACGTGTGGGTCCTGGGCTCACGCGGCGGCGTGCGGCCGATCGAGCGGCGGCTGATCCGGCGCTTCCCGCAGGTCACGTTCTCGTGGGTCCCCACCCGGAGCCTCGAGCGCGACGACCAGCTGCGGCTGCTGCTGCCCGAGCTCGTGCCCGACGCTGACCGCGTGGTGGTGCTGCCGATGCCCGCCGTGGCGACCGGCGACATCGCCGAGCTGGCCGACCTCGACCTCGGCCCGCACGCGCTGGCCGCGCCGACGCGGCCGGGCACCCACGGCGTCAGCGGCTTCGGCGTCATCCATGCCGCGGCGCTGCGCCTCCACGGGCGCTCGGATCTCGCCTCCGACCTGCGGCGGACCGCCCACGCCCGCCACGCGTTCGATTTCGACGCGTTCACCGACGACGTGCTGGTGCTCGACCTCGAGCGGCTGCGCCACGACCGGTTCCGCGAGCAGGCGCTCGCGCTCGCCGACGAGTTCGCGCTGCAGGAGCGCGAGGTGCTGCACTACGTGTTCGGGCCCGGCCGCGCCGAGGTGCCGGAGCGCTGGGCGGTCGTGCCGACACGCACGCCCGAGCGCGGAGCCGGCCTGCTGCACTGGCCCGACCGGGTCAAGCCGTGGCACCCGGTGCTGACGCCGGAGCGCGACCGCTGGCGCCGCGCCGTCGCCGCCTACCGGCGGCGCGCTCAGCAGGTCGCCGTGCCGAAGGCGTAGCAGTCGATCACGGTCCCGCGCAGGTTGGTCAGGCGGATCGAGTCGCCGCCGTCGTTGAGGATCGTGCCCGATTTGTCCCAGTACTTGAGGAGCCGCTCGTCCTCCTCGGGATCGCCGACGACCTGGATCTTGAGCGCCTCACCCGGGGCGAGCACGGTGCCCAGCGGGAACGGGTACACGTGCGGGCTGCTCCACAGCCGGTAGCCGTCGAGGTCGGCCGTCGCCCTCCCCACGTTGCGCACGGTCACGGACTCACGGCCGCTCGGGTCGGCCGTGACCTTGAGCGCCCCAGCCAGCGGGTCGGCGCAGCTCAGGCGGCACGGGTACGTCGACCACGCGCGGATGTCGCCCTGCGGATCCAGCAGCAGCGCGCTGTCGCCGTTTCCGCGGCCGCCGGTCGAGTTCTCGAAGATCGGGCTCCGGCGGCCCATGAACTGCTCGGTCCACGTGCTCGTGCCCTTGCCCGTGTGGACCGTGAGCGTCTCGCCCGGGGTGATCGTGGTCCACTCCGGGAACACGTAGCCGCCGGGCGCCGAGTCGCGCAGCGACCAGCCGCCGAGGTTCACGGACCGCGCCGGGTCGAGGTTGCGGATGCGCACCCACTCGCCGTTGAGGTTTTCCTGGTCGGTCCCGTCGGCATCGCCGTTGACCTCGACGCGCAGCTTCGCCCAGTCCTCGGGCCCGCGGCCGCACGCGGTCGGGTTCCACACGCCGCGCTGGGCGGCTGCGGCGCGCTCGGCGAGCGCGCTGTAGGACGCGTTCCAGGCCCACTCGTTGCCGTTCGGCAGCCAGACGGCCAGGCCCTCCTTGACGAGGATGCGGTTCACGTCGCGCCAGCGGCCGCCGATCTTCACCGCCACGGCGCGGCGCCAGCGGCTGCGCGAGGCGCTCGACGCGTCCATCGCGGCCAGGCGCACCCGGTAGCCGCCGCGGCGGATCAGCCCCTCGAGGCGGCTCGTCGCCTCCAGCGCGTGGCAGGCGCCGCGCCGGGCGGCCGGGTTGGAGCTGTAGACGGTCTGCTCCATCGCGTTGATGCCTGTGAAGCGCACCGAGACCGTGCGAGGCGGGTCGAACCCGTTCACACGCACGTAGACCGTGTCGCCGTCGCCGATGTACGTGACCTTCCCGGTCCAGATCGAGCACTTGGTCTTCACGCCGGGGACCAGGCAGGAGCCGCTGCGCGCGTCCGCGGCGGCGGCCGGGGTCAGCGCGAGGCCGCACAGCACGAGCAGCAGCAGTCGCTTCATCCAACGGGACAACACGGCCGCCGCACGATGGATGCGCTCAGCAGGAGGCGTTGCCGTAGGCGTAGCAGTCGAGCGTGATGCCGCGGAAGCTCTCCAGCCGCACCACGTCGCCGCCGTCGTCGAGGATCCGCTTGGCCTTGCCCCAGTGCTTCACCAGCCGCGTATCGCGGCCCGGGCTGCCCTCCACCTCGAGCGTCAGCGCCTCGCCGGGCGCCAGCGCGGCGTTGGTCCCGAACACGTACTTGTACGGCGGGTTCTCGAGCCGGTAACCGTCGAGGTCGACCGCCTGCGCGGAGACGTTGCGGACGGTCACGTGCTCGTCGCTGCCGCGGCCGGTGGCCGAGACGGCGAGCGCGCCCTGGTAGGGGTCGGCGCAGGCGACCAGGCACGGATACGTCATCGACGCCCGTAGGTCGCCCTGCGGGTCGAACAGGTAGGCGCCGTCGCCCACCGGCCGGCGGCCGCGCCGCGGGTCCTCGAAGACGAGGATGTCGAGGCCCCAGAACAGGTCGCTCGCCGTGTCCGTACCACGCCCGACATGGACGGTGAGCGCGCCGTTCGGCGGCAGCGTCGCCGAGCTCGGGAAGCGGTAGCGGCGCAGGCCCGAGTCGCGTACCCACCACCCGTGCAGCGGCACGGCGTGGACCGGGTCGAGATTGCGGATGCGCACCCACTCGCCCGGCGTGTCGAGGTCGCTGCCGACCCGCTTGGGGTTCACCGTGACGCGCAGTGGCGAGCCCTCGCTGGGTCCGCGCCCGCAGTACGCCGGGTTCCAGATCCCGACGCCGCTCAGTGCGGCGCGCTGCGCGGTCCGCGCGTACAGCGCGTTCTTCGCGTTCTCGGCGCCGTTCGGCAGCCACAGCGCATGGCCCTCGGCGAGCAGGATCCGCCCGAGGTCGCGCCAGCGTCCGCCGATCCGCACGGCCAGCGAGCGCCGCAGCCGCAGCTTGGCGTGGCTCGACGTGTGCTGGGCCGACACCCGGACGCGCCGGTGGCTGCGCCGGATGAGCTGCTCCAAGCGCGCTGTCGCCTCCAGCGAGTGGCACTCGCCGCGCCGGCGCTCGGGGTAGTTGCTGTAGACGGTCTGCTCCATCGCCTGGATGCCGGTGATGCGCACCCGCTTGGCCACCTTCGTGCCGTCTCCGGCGATGTCGACCTTGACGGTGTCGCCGTCGTCGAACGACGTCACCTTGCCGCGCCAGGTGCGCGCATCGGCCGCGCACGGCACGGCCAGCAGCACGAGCAGCAGTCCCGCCAGGAGCCGGCGCATCGTCAGAACAGGCGGTCCACCACGCGCGCCGCCGCGTGGCCGTCGTCGAGCTCGCAGAACCGCTCCTGGAACGCGGCGTAGCGATCGGCGTACTGCGCCTGCATTCCGTCGAGCCCCTGCAGCGCCTCCGCGACCTCGTCGCTCGTGCGCAGGAGCGGGCCCGGCACGGTGCCGACGAAGTCGTCGAGGTAGAAGCCGCGGATCTCCTCCTCGTACGCGTCGAGGTCGTACGTGAAGAACAGCATCGGCCGGCCGGTGTTGGCGTAGTCGACCATCATCGACGAGTAGTCGGTGATGAGCACGTCGGCGGCCAGCATCAGCTCGGTGCCGTCGGGGTACGCCGACACGTCGCGCACGAAGCCGTCGGCGGTCTCGGGCACCGGGTCGATGATGTAGTGGTGCTTGCGGAAGAGGATCACGGTGTCGTCACCCACAGCTTCCCGCAGGCGGTCGAGGTCGAGCGCCAGTTCCAGCCGGTAGCGCTCACGGCGGTCCTTGACGTGGTCGCGGAACGTCGGTGCGTAGAGGACTGTGCGCTTGCCCTCCGGGATGCCGAGCCGGGCGCGCAGCTCGCGCGAGCGCGCGTCGCGGTCGGCGCCCGCCAGCACGTCCACGCGCGGGTAGCCGGTCTCGAGCATCTCGCCCTCGATCATGTACGCGTTGCGCAGGATCGGCGTCGCAAAGCGATTCGGTGACAGCACGTACTGCCAGTTGCGCAGCTGCCGGTCCCAGTTGCGCTGGAAGCGGCGGACCTGCTTGCGCATGTTCGAGACGTCGAAGCCGAGCTTCTTGAACGGCGTGCCGTGCCAGGTCTGCAGGCACAGCTGGTCGTCCCGCCGCTCGAACCACTCGGGGAAGTGGTCGTTGGTCACGACGTAGCGTGCCGTGGCCAGCGCCTCGTGGTACTCGCGGCTGCCCTCGCGCAGCACGGTGGCACTGTCCGGCACCGCGCAGCGGCCGTCGCGGACGATCCAGAAGTGCTCGAGCGGGGCGCCGCGCCGCACGAGCTCCTCGTGGATCGCGCGCGGGCTGTCGGAGTACTGGCGGCCGACGAAGCTCGAGAACACGACCGCCTCCCGCAGCGGCGCGCTGCGGCCGGACGCGTAGACCGTGCTGCGCAGGCGGCGCTGGTTGAACAGACCGCGCTCATCGTCGTCGAGGTCGCGGCGGGCGTCGAGCACCGCACGGCCGTCGCGCGTGAGGCCCACCTCGAGCTGCTTGTGGTCGACCACCGTGGCGAGCGGCAGCTTCGGCTGCAGCGGCTCGGCGACCGCGGCCGGCACGCCGTCCACCCGCAGCTCCCACGTCCCCTCGTTGATCGGCAGCACACCGGCCAGCGACTCGATCCGCATCGGCGTCAGGCGCGCGCTGAACCGGCCGTTCGCGCGCTCGACTCCGAAGTCGTGGGAGAAGCCGTTGTCGGCGCCGCGGCCGAGCGACACACGGGTCGCGGCCACCGCCTCGCCGCCCACGACCAGCTCCTCGCCGTCCCAGCGCACGTCGTCGATGACGGCGCGGGGCGCCCGTTCGGCCAGCACGGTCCCGTGGCCGCCGCGCATCAGCGCCAGCTCCCGGTCGCCGGCGGCGAACGCTCGCGGCTCGTCCAGCGCGACCGGCAGCCGGCGCTCGCCGTCGAGCACGACCAGGTCCCAGATGCTGTCCTCGTCCGCCAGCCGCAGGCGCTCGGCCAGCACGCGGGCGCGGCCCTCCTTGAGCGGCACCTTCACGCGGCGCCCGCCGGCCTCCCGCAGCTCGAGCGACGCGTCGCCGCCCGGGCCGTCGATCTCCAGCTCGATCTGGCCGCTGTCGAGCAGCCGCGCGCCGCTCACGGTCGCCGAGTGGCTGTACGCGGTCACGTCGAACTCGCCGTCGGCGTCGACCGCCGCGGTCACCGTCCGGCGGCCGGACGTCAGCCGCGCCGGGATCAGCGGCCGGCCGGGCTCCAGGTAGAACTTCGCGCGGCGGCGCTTGATCCCGCCCGCGCGGACGGTCACGTAGACCTCCCAGCGACCCTCGCGGCGCAGCTTGCGCGGGTCCAGCGTCGCCTCGAAGCCCGACCACGACAGGTCGCTGAGCGCGGCGCGGACGTTGCCGGTCACCTCGGGTCGGTACGTGGAGCGCGTCGGCAGCCGTAGGGCGTTGGTGAGCAGGCGCACGCGGGTCAGCCGCCCGGGCCGGAGCAGCGACACGGTGGTCTTCTGCGCGTCCTCGGATCCGGCGTCGATGCCGTTGACGTACGCGTGCCCGCGGATCTGGACCTTCCCGTCGTGGACGCGCAGCTCCTCGAGACCCGCGCCCATCGAGAACTCCATCTTCAGCCGGTAGACGGACTTGGGGATGCTGAGGCGATCGTCGGTCCGGAACGGGTAGTCGCCGTACCAGCGGCCGCGGATCCGCAGCGGCGGCGTGCGGCCGATCTCCTCCTTCTGGAAGCGCACAACCTCCAGGAGCTCGGGCATCATGCGGCGCCGCACGAAGTACCACTTGAGCCGCTCGATCGCCGGCAGCGGCTTGTAGATCCGGTCGCCCGCGCCGTCGAGGAACGCGTTGACCTTGTCGAGGAACAGCTCGCGGTACTCGTCGTCCGCGTCGTCCAGCGTGTTGACGTAGTGCCGCAGGTCGTCGGCGACGATGCTCTCGTCGTACCAGCGCTTGGAGCCGCGCGGGCCGTCGGCCGCCAGGTGGTCGCTGACCTCCTTGATCGAGGTCAGGCGGTCGATCAGCGACTGCGGGTCGGTCTTGCGCTGGGTGATCGACTGCGCGCCGCCCTCGCGGATCCGCCACAGGTAGCACGGGCTCGGCGATCACGTCGACGGACTTGGCCAGGAAGTGCGCGGGGATCGTGACCGGCGTGTCCTCGTACGTGCGGCCGACCGGGAACGAGAATCCGTGCTTGTCCCAGAACGAGCGACGCCAGACCTTGTTCCAGGCAGGCCGGTCGGCGAGCAGCGGGCGGTACTTGGTGACGTGGGTCTTCAGCCGCGTCTCGGCGAACGCGCGCGCCAGGAACGGCGACTGGACCGTCGCCCACTTGGTGAGGCGGTAGACGTTGCCGGTGGCGAAGTCCGAGCCCGTGCGGTCGAGCGCGCCGACCAGCAGCTCATAGGCGTTCGCGGTCAGCACGTCGTCGCTGTCGAGGAACACGAGCAGCTCGCCGTGGGCGTTGGCGGTGCCGGTGTTGCGCGCCGCGCTCAGGCCGCCGTTGGGCTGGGTGACGAGCCGAAACCGCTGGTCGCGGTCCACGTAGCGCTGAGCGATGTCGGCGCTGCGGTCGGTCGACCCGTCGTCGACCATCACCACCTCGTAATCGGTGAAGGTCTGCGCGAGCACCGAGTCGAGGCATTCCTCGAGGAACTCCTCGACGTTGTAGACGGGGATGACGATGCTGAGCCGCGCCATCTACTTCCCGACGATGCGACGCAGCCGCCGCCGGTACGGCGCCGGGATGCGACGGGCGATGCGCACGCGGAGCGTCGGCGGCGGCGACGGCTTCGGGGCGGCGGCCTTCGGCTTCGTCTTGCGCATCGGCCGCGCGGCCATGATCGAGCACTGCGCGATCGCCTCGGCCTCGCCGTAGAGCCGCAGGTACGCCTCGCGGTCGGCATCCAGGGCCGCCTGGTCGCCGGCCTGCACGTGCGCCCAGACCTGTTCGGCGAGGTCGCGCACCGGCGCGGGCACCTCGAGCTCCTCCCACGTGGTGCGGTTCCGGTGCAGCGTCGGGTCGACGAAGGCGTCGACCTCCGGGACGCGCTCGGCGGACGCGAGCGACGGAGCGTCGATGGCAGCGCCGATGCGCCGGACCTCCGGCAGCCAGTCGGCCAGCAGGTCGTCATAGCGGGCGAACGCGCGCTGGGCGTCGCGCGTCGAGCGCTCGGTCTGCAGCGTCACGTTCATCCACGCCGCAGTGCGGCCGGCCGTGGTCAGCCCCGGGCCGTAGGACTTGCGGGCGCTGGCCACGATCTCGGCGGGATGCCGGAGCATCGTCACGAACGAGGTGCGCGCGCCGAGCTCGTCGGCGCAGCGCTGCCACTCGTCGAGGAACCAGACGGTCCGCGGGTCCTTGACCACGACCTGGTCGGCGAGGTCGAGCTGCCCGCGCAGCCACTCGCGGAGCTGGTCGTGGTTGGCGGCCGCCGCCTCGGCCATCTGCTTCCAGGCCGCGGGCCGCGAGTCGTTGAGCGTCACCCGCTTGTCGGCGAGGACGCGCGAATGGAAATCGACCACCCAGCGCGGCTCGCCGAACCCGCGCGGATTCGTGTCGTCGGCCTGCACCTCGGGCTGCGGGATGTGGAACCCGAGCTGGCCGAGGATGCCCGACAGCAGGCTCGTGCCGCTGCGGCCGACGCCGACGACGAGGACGAGATGCTTCATCCGAGCCCCCAGACGCGGCGGACCACGCGCTCCGCGGCCCGGCCGTCTTCCAGCGCGCAGAAGCGCTCGCGGAACGCGGCCCGCCCGTCGTCCGACGGCGTACGCAACGCCTCGATGACCTCCTCTTGGGTACGCGCGACCGCGCCGGGCGGCGCGGCGAGCAGGTCGAAGTACACGCCGCGGCGGGCGCGGTACTCCTCCCAGTCGGGAGCGTGGATGACGATCGGGCGGTCGAGCACGGCGTAATCGAACATGATCGAGGAGTAGTCGGTGAGCAGCACGTCGGCCGCCAGGCACAGCTCCTCGACGGAGGGATGGGATGCCACGTCGAGCAGCCTCCCCGCGCCGTGCAACTCGCGCACGAGCGGGTCGGAATCATAGAAGTAGTGGAGGCGGGCGAGCACCACGTGGTCCGGCCCCAGCGCGTCGACCAGCCGGGCGAGATCGAGCCGCGGGACGTAGCTCTCCTCGTACTCGCGGTGGGTGGGCGCGTACAGCACGACGGTGCGGCCCGGCTCGATGCCCAGTTCGGCGCGCGCTGCGGCGACCGTCTCCGGCGTCGCGTTCGCCAGCGCGTCGTTGCGCGGATAGCCCACCTCGAGCGTCTCGTAGGTGCCCGGGTACACGCGCTCCCAGACGCCGGTCGAGTGCGGGTTGGATGACACGCTGTAGTCCCAGCGGGCGATCCGCTCCAGCAGCTTGTCGAAGTCCATGCCGCGACCCTGCGTCTCGGAGCGCTTGAGGTCGAGCCCCATGAACTTCAGCGGCGTGCCGTGGTGTGTCTGCACGTGCACGCTGCCCTCACGCTTGACCAGGTGGTTGGCGAAGTTGACGTTGTTGATCAGGTACGTGGCCCGGGCGATCAGGTCGTAGTACTCGCGCGTCCGCGGATGCACGTACTCGACGCCGGGCGGGATCGCCTCAACCGCGTCGCGCTTGACGACCCAGACGCCGCGAGCGTTCGGGACGAGCTCGCGCGCCTTCTCGTAGATGGCGCGCGGGTTGCAGGAGTAGCCGCGGAACCAGTACGCGCCGTAGACGGCGAGATCGGGGTCGAGCGGCTGCTCGAGGCGCTCGCGGTAGTACTGCTCCTTGTCCTGTGCCGGGCTGGGCTTACGGCGCCTCAGGAGCCGCCTCAGGTTTGGCAAGCTGGCCCTCCGTGACCGTCTTCGGCGACAGCCCGGTCCTGTGCGGCCATCGCGGCATGGGGCGCGGTCATGCCGAGAACACGCTGCCGTCGTTCCGCGCCGCGGTGGCGGCGGGCCTGCCGTGGGTGGAGGTCGACGCGCGCATCGCCGCTGACGACGTGCTCGTCGCCCGCCACGACCCGACGCTGGCGGACGGCCGCCTCGTCGCCGAGCTGCCGGCCCGCGACACCGGGCTGATGCTCGTCCCGGAGCTGCTCGACGACCTGCCGGCGGAGATCGCGGTGAACATCGACGTGAAGACCTCGCTCGAGGACGCTCTGCGCCCTCGCGAGCGCACCACGGCGGCGTTGGTCGCCGACCTCGTGCGCGACCTCGAGCGGCAGGTGCTGGTCACGAGCTTCGACCCGGCGGCGCTGCTGATCGTCCGCGAGCTCGCGCCGGACGTGCCGCTCGGTCTGCTCACCTGGACACGGTTCCCGCTGCGCAAGGCGGTCGCCGCGGCGGTGCACCTCGGCGTCGAGGTGGTGACGGCCAACGTCGAGTCGTTCGACGGCGACGCCGAGCGCGCGGTGCGGGTCGCGCACGAGGCGGGCCTCGAGGTCGGCGCGTGGTGCCCGGCCGAGGATGAGCGCGAGCGCCTGCTGGCGATCGGGGTCGACTGCCTGGTCATCGACGTCGAACCTGGCGACGCGCCAGCGTCCGGACCCGCGAGCCCAGCAGATTGAGCATCGGCACGGCGCCGGTGCGGCGGCGGCCGGTCTTGCCCGCCGCGAGCTCGTCCAGCAGCGCCTCCCAGCGCCCGGCGATCGTCGCGATGTCGTAGCGGGCGGCACCCTCGACAGCGGCCTCGCCGTACGACCTGCGCGCCGCGTCGTCATCCATGAGGTGGGCGAGCGCCGTGGCGAGCGCGTCGCCGTCGCCGTCCGGCACAACGTGGCCGTCGACGCCCTCCCGGATGATGTCCCGCGGCCCGGTCGGGCAGTCGAAGCTGACCACCGGCAGCCCCACCCCCATGGCCTCGAGCAGGACCATCGGGAAGCCCTCCTTGCGCGAGCTCATCACATACACCGACGAGCTCGCGAACTCGTCGTGCAGCTTGTTCGTGAAGCCCATCAGATGGGCGCTGTCGGCGATCCCGAGCTCCTCGGCCTGGCGCCGCAGCTTGCCGATCCCCTTGCCGCCGCCCCAGATGCGCAGCTCCCAGTCCGGATGCTCGGCCGCCACCTTCGCCCACACGGGCAGCAGCCGGTCGAACCCCTTCTGCGGGCCGATGCGGCCCGCGGCGACCACGACCTTGTTGTCGAGCGCGGCGCGCCGGCCGCCCAGCTCCGGCACGCCGTTGGGCATGCACTCGACGCGCGTGCCCGAGCCCAGGTGGGCGCGGTAGTCGTCGGCGTCGGCCTCGGTGAGCGTCGAGACCAGG
This sequence comes from uncultured Solirubrobacteraceae bacterium, assembly GCA_963759375.1. GTDB lineage: Bacteria > Actinomycetota > Thermoleophilia > Solirubrobacterales > Solirubrobacteraceae > DASSUW01. The sequence goes on from CAVWYY010000008.1 coordinate 314,742, forward strand.
TCGAGCCGGGGGTACGCCGCGGCCATCTGGCGCTTGAGGCCGTCGTTGTAGCTGCGCAGGTTCATGTGGTCCTGCCCCACGCGCACGACCGACGGCGACACCACGTGCGCGACCGCCAGGTTGATCGCCGGCCGCGTGCCGATCACGGCGCCGTCCCGCAGCGGCACCAGGTAGCGCAGCAGGTTGAGGTCGGTGAGCAGGTTGAACGTCGGGTGCCGGAAGTCGTGCGAGGACATCAGGCGCGTGCGCTGCCCGGCCGCCCACGTCTGGAAGTGCGCGCGCGGCCCCCAGTGGCCCGCCAGCCGCTCCATGCGCTCCTTGCGCAGGTCGGTCAGCCCGATCAGCTTCACGCCCTTCGGGCGCGGGAACGAGGGCTTGTCGCGGTGGCGGACGACGCTGGCGATCTCGACGTCGTGGTGCTTGGCCAGCTCGGCCGCGGTGGTGAACGTCGTCCGGATCGTCCCGCCCACCGCATAGGCGTTCATGATCACGAAGCGGATGGTCATCTGGGGCGGATCACCCTAGCCAGTCGCGGCGGTACTAGACTCGCGCGCCGCTTGCCCGAACGCACCGGCCCAATCTTCATCGTGAGCGCCATGGGCTCTGGATCGACGCTGATCCGGCTCATCCTCGACAGCCACGAGCGCATCGGCATCCCGCAGGAGACCGGGTTCATGCGGGCGTATCAGGCACACCAGTTCATCCCGCTCAAGTGGTCGGGCCGCAACTGGGCGCGGCGCATGGGCTGGAGCCGCGAGGAGCTCGACCAGGAGCTGGCCGCGTTCTACGACCGCATCTTCACGCGCTACCTCGAGAGCCAGGGCAAGGCCCGCTGGGGCGACAAGACGCCGCTGCACACCTGGCACGTGGACGGTATGGCGCGGCTGTACCCCGACGCGCAGTTCATCGGCATGCTCCGCCATCCCGGCGGCAGCGTCGGCTCGAACATGAACCGCTTCGGACACCCGTTCGGGCGCGCCGTCAACCACGTCGAGCGCTACGACCGCGAGATCGCCCGCCAGGCGGCCAAGAAGCCGAGACGGTTCGTGATCGTCCGCTACGAGGATCTGGTGCTGCGCCCCGAGCCGCTGCTGCGCGAGCTGCTCGACTGGCTCGGCGAGCCGTGGTCGGACAAGGTGCTCCAGCACCACGAGGTGCAGACGGCCAAGAGCGAAGGGAAGCTCGTCGTGGAGGGCACGAACCGGATCGACGACCCCATCGACGTGTCGCGCGTGGCCAAGTGGCACCGGCGGATGAGCGAGCCGCACCGGCGCTCGATGGAGAACCGCATGGGCCGGCTGTGCGAGTTCTACGGCTACGACATGCAGGACCCGGCGGTCCTCGCGCCGCTGCGCGACGACGGCGGGCTGCTGATCCGCGGCTCGGACGTCGCGGCCCGGATGGAGGACTTCCCCGACCTCAAGCTCGAGGAGAAGGCCGAGCCCGGCCTCGCCGAGCGCCACTACCACCCGGGCCGCATGCAGCTGCACGGCATCGGCGAGTTCGTCAAGAAGGCGCCGCCGCCGCCCGACCCGCCGTTCAACGTCCGCCTGTTCCGCGTGCTGCCGCTCTCGGTACGGCAGTCGCTGCACCCGCTCGGCCGGCGGCTGCGGCGCCGCATCAGGCGGCTGCGGAGACGGCTCAGGCGTTGACGAAGGTCTCGCGCCGGCGCCGCCTGCTCGGGGGCCTCGCGGTCGCGGTGCACCGCGCGGCGCTGCGGCTGCTGAGCCGGCTGCCGCGCCGGCGCGCGGCGCCCGGCGACGGCTCCGTCCGGCTCCTGCTCGCCCACGCCTGGGGAATGGGCGGGACGATCCGCACGACGCTGACCACCGGCGCCTACCTCGCCTCGCGGCGCGACACCGAGGTGGTGAGCGTCTACCGCCTGCGCGAGCAGCCGTTCTTCCCGTTCGCGCCAGGGCTGCGGGTGCGCGCACTGCACGACCGGCGGCGCGAAGGGCTGCTGGCGCGGCTCCCGAGCGTGCTCATCCACCCCGAGGACTACGCGTACCCGTGGTGCAGCCTGCAGACCGACGTGCAGCTGCTGCGCTGGCTGCGCTCGCCCGGCTGCGACGTGATCGTCACCACGCGCCCGGCGTTCAACCTGCTGGCGGCGAGGCTGGCGCCGCCGGACGTCGTCACCGTCGGCCAGGAGCACCAGCACGCGGCGGCGCACCGGCCCCGGCTGGCGGCCGACATCCGCCGCCACTACGGGCGGCTGGACGCGCTCACCGTGCTCACGACGAACGACGAGACGGATTACCGGGCGCTTCTCGCCGGCACCCGCACCCGCGTCGTGCGCATCCCCAACCCCCTGCCGCCGGGCGAGCCGGTCCAGTCCGACGGCACGGCGCAGACCGTCGTCGCCGCCGGGCGGCTCACCAGCCAGAAGGGGTTCGACCTCCTGATCGCCGCCTGGGCGCGCGTGGCCCGGGAGGCGCCGGACTGGCGGCTGCGGATCTACGGCTCCGGCCCCGAGCGCGAGCGCCTCGAAGCGCTGGCCGGCCCGAGCATCGAGCTGATGGGACGCAGCCGGGAGCTGGGTCCGGCGATGGCGGCGGGCTCGATCTTCGTGCTCAGCTCACGGTTCGAGGGCTTCGGGATGGTGATCGTCGAGGCGATGAGCCACGGGCTGCCGGTGGTCAGCTTCGACTGCCCGCACGGGCCGCGCGACATCCTCGCCCCGGGCGGCGGGATCCTGGTGCCGCCGGAAGACGTCGACGGCCTCGCCGCCGCGCTGCTGGGGCTGATCGCCGACCCGGGCCGGCGGCGCACGCTCGCCGACGCGGCGCGCCGGCGTTCGCACGACTTCGACGTCGCAACGATCGGGCCGGAATTCGAGGGGTTGTTGGCTACCCTCGGTGCCCCTTGACGAGCGGGTTGAGCGACAGACGCGCGGTCTCCGAGCCCACGGACGTCACCGCCGGACAGCCCGCGGCCGGATCGGCCGTCGGGACCGCCGTCGTGCTCGCGACCGCACTCGCGAGCGACGGTCGCCCAGCGGCGCTGCTGCCCTGGGAGGGCGGCACGATCCTGAGCCGGCTCACCGGCCAGCTCGCCGAGCTCGGCGTGCGCCGCCCGATCGTCCTCGTCCGGCCGGCGTTCGTCGCCGCGGTGCACGACGCACTCGGCCCGGCGGCCGAGGTGCGCGCCTCGGCCTCGGTCGCCGACGACCTGCGCGAGATCGCCCGCGCCGCGACCGGCCGCGAAGGCGACGCGCTCGTCATGTACGGCGACATCGTCACCCACACGGCCGCGCTCGAGGGGCTGATCGCCAACCCGCACGCCGGGACGCGGATCTTCGCCGGCGGCCGCCGCCGGCGGCTCGCCTTCCGCTTCCAGGCGCGCCGCGGCCGGCTGGTCAGCGCCGCCTCGCCGTACCACGCCGTGCGTACGCCGACCGGCACGTTCCTCGGCGTCCTGCGCGTCGTCCCGGCCGACCTGGAGGCCCTGGTCGCGGCCGCCGAGCGCCTGGCGCCGCTCGTCGCCGACCCGCCGCCGTCGTGGCTGCAGGAGCTCGACCGCAAGGTCGCGCGCTGGCGCAACGGGGTCGGCGCACCCGAAGACGAGGGCGGTGACGACGCCGCGGGTCCGGACGAGCCGGAGGAGCTCGCCGACGACCTGCCCGAGGAGGCCGACGAGCCGATCGTGCTCTCCAACGAGGACGAAGCGCGCGTGCGCACCCGCACGGACGCCGCGCACGAGGACGCCGTCGCGCTGCTGCTGACCGGGCTCGTGCGGACGAACGTCGCCGTCACGCCCGTCTACCTGCGCCGTCTGTTCTGGGCCCGGCCGCTGTCGAGCGACGCCGCCGGCCTCGGCGCCGAGCGGATCCGGACCTATGACGTCGACCGGCTGCTGCTCGACTCCGCCGTCAAGAGCACCGACGGCTTCTTCACGACGTTCTTCGTCAGCCCGTACTCCAAGCACATCGCCCGCTGGGCGGCGCGGCGCGGGCTGACGCCCAACCAGGTCACCACCGTCTCGATGCTGATCGGCGTGCTCGCCGCGGCGGCGTTCGCGACCGGCGACCGCTGGGGGCTGATCGCGGGCGCGGTGCTCTTGCAGATCAGCTTCACCACTGATTGCGTCGACGGCCAGCTCGCCCGCTACACGCGGCAGTTCTCCAAGCTCGGCGCCTGGCTGGACTCGGTGTTCGACCGCACGAAGGAGTACCTCGCGTTCGCCGGCCTGGCGATCGGCGCCGCCCACGCCGGCGACCCGGTGTGGCTGCTCGCGTGCGCGGCGATCACGCTGCAGACGGTGCGCCACACGTCGGACTTCTCGTACATGGCCGTCGCTCACGAGGCGATCACCGTCACGCCGCAGACGCCGATCGAGCAGCCGCTCGATCACGCCGGCGCTCAGGCCGAGGCGCGGCGCCGGGCGCGCGCCGAGGGCGCGCCGCCGCCCCCGTCCAAGCGGCCGCTCGCCGCCCGCGTGCTCGGCACCTGGCGGAAGCTCGACCGGGCGCGCGCCCTGCGCTGGCTCAAGCGGATGGCGGCGTTCCCGATCGGCGAGCGATTCGCGGTGGTCTCGATCACCGCGGCGCTGTTCGACGCCAGGGTCACGTTCATCGCCGTGCTCGCGTGGGGCGGCTTCGCGCTCGTCTACACGCAGACCGGCCGGATCCTGAGGTCGCTCCGGTGAGCGCCGTCACCGCCCAGCCCGACCCGATCGCCGTCTACCGCGACGACGGGCCGATCGCGCGCGAGATCGGCGATCTCGGCCGGTCCCTCCCGCTGCCCGGACCGGCGCTCGCGCTGGCCGCGCTGGTGCCGCTGCTGATCGTCGTCATCGCCGGCGGCAGCGAGCTCTCGCACGCCGGGGCGGCGGTCGTGCTCGTGTGGGTGCTGCTGGTCGGCGGCGCGTCGTCGGGCGTGCGCGGGCGGCCGAAGATCAGCTGGGCGGCCACGCCGCTGATGCGGCTGACCGAGTACGTGACGCTGATCTGGATCGCCGGGCTGCACGGGGCGTCGGCCTACCCGGCCGCGTTCGCGCTGATCTTCGCGCTGCAGTTCCGGCACTACGACCTCGTGTACCGGCTGCGCCACCGTGGAGTGGTCCCGGCGCCGTGGGTCAGCGCCCTCTCACTGGGCTGGGACGGGCGGATCGTGCTCGCCTACGTGCTGCTGGTCACGGGGGCGCTCCCCGCCGGCTACTACGTGATGGCGATCGTGCTCGGCGTGGCCTTCGTCGGCGAGGCCGTGTATGGATGGGTCGTGATCGGCCGCGTGGAGCAGCCGCTGGATGACGAAGACGAGGGGGACGAGCTGTGATCGGGATGGTGCTGGCGGCCGGGCTGGGCAAGCGGCTGGGGCACGAGACGGCGGAGCTGCCGAAGACGCTCCTGGGCGTCGACGGCGACCGCACGATCCTCGACATCGCGCTCGCCAACTTCGCGCACGTCGGCCTCACCGACGCGGTGATAGTGACCGGCTACGCGCACGACCGGCTGGCCGAGCGCGTGCCGGAGCTCGAGCGCCGCCACGGCCTGAAGCTGGAGCTGGTGTTCAACGAGAAGGCGCTCGAGTGGAACAACGCCTACTCGCTGTGGTGCGCCCGCGAGGCGTTCTCCGAGGGCGTCCTGCTCGCCAACGGCGACACCGTCCACCCCGCCTCGGTCCAGGAGCGGCTGCTGGACGCGCGCGGCCCGGAGCTGGTGATCGCGGTCGACGATTCGAAGGCGCTCGGCGAGGAGGAGATGAAGGTCCACGTGACCGGCGACGGGCACCTGGACCGCATCAACAAGGCGCTCGACCCGGCGACGGCGCAGGGCGAGTACATCGGCGTCACGCTGATCGAGCCGGCCGCGGCGGAAGGCCTGGCCGACGCGCTGCAGACCACCTGGGAGCGCGACCCGCAGCTCTACTACGAGGATGGCTTCCAGGAGCTGGCGGATCGCGGCGGGAGGATCGGCATCGCCTCGATCGGCGCGGTCGAGTGGGTCGAGGTGGACGACCACAAGGATCTCGCGCGGGCGCGGGAGGTCGCGTGCCGCTGCTGACCCGCCAGGTCGGCACGCCGCTCACGATCGACATCGGACCGGGAGCGGTCGCGGGCCTGGGCCCGCTGCTCGCCGACCGGCGGATCTCCAGCGGGGGCCACGTGGCCGTGCTCGTAGGGCCTGGGCTCGGCGAGGAGATCGCGGCGACGCTCCGGCCCCAGCTCGGCAACGGCGAGATCTGGTCCGTGGAGGGCGGCTCGGTGCAGGTCGGCGCGGACCTCGCGGTGCGCCTGCGTGCCGGGTTCTACGACGCGGTGGTCGGCATCGGCGGCGGCCGGACGATCGACGTCGCCAAGTACGCCGCCAGCCTGTCGGGGATGCCGGTGGTCGCGGTGGCCACCTCGCTGTCGCACGACGGCATCGCCTCCCCCGTCGCCTCGCTCGAGGACGACGGCGCCGGCCGCAAGTCCTCCTACGGCGTGCAGATGCCGATCGCCGTGGTCGTCGACCTCGACTACGTGCGCCGCAGCGAGCCGGCGATGCGCCGCTCCGGGATCGGCGACGCCGTGAGCAACCTGTCCGCGATCGCCGACTGGCGGCTGGCCGAGCGCGAGCGCGGCGAGGCGGTCGACGGCGTGGCCGTGACGTTCGCGCGGATCGCCGCGACCTCGGTCGTCCACCGCGACGACGGCATCGACGACGACCCGTTCCTGATCGCGCTCGCCGAGTCGCTGGTCCTGTCCGGCCTGGCGATGGCCACGGCCGGCTCGAGCCGGCCGTGCTCGGGCGGCGACCACGAGATCCTGCACGCGATCGACCACCTGTTCCCCGGCACCGCCCACCACGGCGAGCTGGCCGGCGCGGCGAGCCTGTTCACGTCGTTCCTGCGTGAGGACTCCGGGCTCGCCGACGGGATCGACGCGTGCCTGCGGCGGCACGACCTGCCGCGCACGCCCGGCGACCTCGGGCTCACCGAGGCGCAGTTCGTGGAGGCGGTGATCGCCGCGCCGGGCACGCGCCCGGACCGGTTCACGATCCTCGAGCACCTGGCGCTGGACGAGGCGGGCGCGCGGCGCGCGGTCGCGGAGTTCCTCGATGCCTACGATCGCTGAGCTGCGGGCGGCCACACAGCCGGCCTCGATCTTCGAGCGCAACAGCGGCGAGCACTGGGCGGGGCGGCTGTACATGCGGCGCCTGTCGCCGTACTGCACGCGGCTGCTGATCCGCACGCCGATCAGCGCCAACGGCGTGACCTGGCTGATGATCGCGTCCGGCATCGCCGCGGCCGCAGTGCTCAGCCTGCCCGGCGTGCTCGCGGCCGTGGGCGCGGTGCTGCTGATCCAGCTCCAGCTGCTGCTCGACTGCTCGGACGGCGAGGTCGCCCGCTGGCGGCAGCAGAAGTCGCCGGTCGGCGTGTACCTGGACCGGATCGGCCACTGGCTGACCGAGGCGGCGCTGCCGATCGCGCTCGGCGTGCGGGCGGACGGCGGCTGGGACGAGCCCGGGACGTACACGACGCTCGGCCTCCTGATCGCCGTCCTCGTGCTGCTGATCAAGGGCGAGTCGGCGCTCGTGACCGTGGCGCGCGCCGAGTCCGGCCGGCCGCCGGCCGGCGACACGCGGGCGGTGGCGACACCGCAGCGCAGCGGGCTGGCGCGGCTGCGGCGGCTGGCCGGGTTCGCGCCGTTCTTCCGCGCGTTCGTGGCGATGGAGGCGACGCTGCTGGCGCTGGCGGCGGCGATCGTCGACACGTTCGTGGACGACCTCGCCGCCACGCGCGTGCTGGTCGTCGCACTGGTCGTGGTCGGAGCGATCACCGCGGCCGGCCACCTCCTGGCCATCCTCACGTCCCAGCGGCTGCGGTGATCACCGGCATCGTGCTCACCCAGGGCCGCCGCCCGGCCGCGCTCGCGGCGGCGCTCGAGTCACTCGGCCCGGGCCACGACGTCGTCGTCGTGGGCAACGGCTGGACGCCCACCGGCCTGCCGGACGGCGTGCGGCCCGTCGCGCTCGCAGAGGACCGCGGGATCCCGGCCGGCCGGAACGCCGGCGCCCGGGAGGCCGGAAGCGATCTCCTGTTCTTCCTCGACGACGACGCGCAGCTCGCCGCCCCCGGCGCGCTCGCAGCGGTCGAGGCGCGGTTCGCCGCCGAGCCGGACCTCGGGCTGCTGCAGCTGCGCGTGATCGCCTCCGACGGCGGGCGCCCACCGCGCGACTGGGTCCCGCGGCTGCGGGTGGGCGATCGCGCGCGGTCGAGCGACGTCACCGCCGTCTGGGAGGGCGCGGTGGCGATCCGCCGCGCCGCGTTCGACGCGGCGGGGGGCTGGCCGGAGGCGTTCGTCCGCGGCCACGAGGGCGTCGAGCTCGCCTGGCGCGTGATGGACGCGGGCTACCGCGTCGCCTACGCCGGCGACATCGCCGTGCTCCACCCGGCGTACGCCACGGCGCCACACGCGCACTCGGTGTACTTCGGCGCCCGCAACCGGGTCTGGCTGGCCCGCCGTAACCTGCCGCTACCGCTCGGCGTTCTCTACGTGATGACCTACGCGTTGCGGACCCTGCCGGTGCTGCGCACGCCCGCCCGCGCCCGCACGGCGCTGCGCGGGTACCGCGACGGCCTGCGGCAGCCGTGCGGCGCGCGCCGCCGCCTGTCGGTGAACACTCTGTGGCGGATGACACGCACGGGCCGACCCCCCATCATCTGATGGCCGATTTCAACCATCTAATGGCTACTGTCTTACGCCCTTGAGCGCCCCAGTCGCATCGAAACCGCGTGAGCGCACGGATGAGTTCACGGCCGTGCAGCACGTCTACGAGCCGCACCGCGTCGGCCTGCCGCCGCTGCGGCCGTACCTGCGCGAGCTGTGGCGCCGGCGCGAGTTCGCGTTCGAGCTGTCGCGGACCGACCTGCGGGCGCAGCACTTCAACACCGCCTTCGGGCAGCTCTGGCTCATCCTCAACCCGCTGCTGCTGGCGTGCGTGTACTTCGTGCTCGTCGACATCCTGGCGCGCCGCACCGGCGGGATCACGTTCTTCGCCCATCTGATGGCGGCGCTGTTCGTGTTCCACTTCGTGACCGACGCGATCCGCCAGGCGGTCAAGTCGGTGACCGGCGGCGGGCGGCTGATCCTCAACACCGCGTTCCCGCGCGTGATGCTGCCGATGGCGTCGGTGATCACCGCGTTCAAGCGGTTCCTGCCGACCGCGATCATCTTCATCCCGGTCTACCTGCTCGTCGGCCCGACTCCCGGCCCGGAGTTGCTGTGGGTGTTCCCGGTGGTCGCGTTGTTCGGGCTCGTGGCCTGCGGCTTCTCGATGCTCGTCGCCGCGGGGCAGGTCTACTTCCGCGACCTCAAGAACTTCCTCAACTACGCGCTGCGGATCTGGCTCTACGCGTCGCCGATCCTCTACTACGCCACCGAGGTCCCGGAGCGCTACCACTTCCTCCTCGTCATCAATCCCATCGCGCCGTTGCTGGCCGCGTGGAGCGACATCCTGGACGAGGGCATCGCGCCCACCGCCGGCGACCTGCTGCTGGGCGCCGGATGGGGCATCGCCCTGTTCACGATCGGCGCGCTGTTCTTCATCTCCCGGGAGCGTGAGTTCGCTGTCCGCCTCTGACCGGTTCCGGATCCGCGTCGAGGACGTCTCGGTCACCTACCGCACGTCGCTCGAGAGGGCGCCCACGCTCAAGAGCACGCTGCTGCGGCTCGGCCGCCGCGAGCGCGTGATCCGCGAGATCGACGCGCTCAAGAACGTGTCGTTCACCGTGCCGCACGGCAAGGTGATGGGCGTGGTCGGCGCCAACGGCGCCGGCAAGTCGACGCTGATGCGGACGGTCGCCGGCATCCTGCCGCCCAACTCGGGCCGAGTCGAGGTCAACGGCCGCGTGAGCACGCTGCTCTCGCTTGGCGTCGGCTTCAACCGCAAGCTCACCGGCCGCCAGAACGTGGTGCTCGGCGGGCTCGCCGCCGGCCTCACGCGCGCGGAGCTGGCCGAGAAGTACGACGAGATCGTCGAGTTCGCCGAGCTGGAGGACTTCATGGACATGCCGATGCGGACCTACTCGTCGGGCATGTACGGCCGGCTCGCGTTCGCGGTGGCCATGACCATGCACCCGGACATCCTGATCATCGACGAGGCGTTGTCGGTGGGCGACGCGCGCTTCCGCCGCAAGTCGTTCGAGCGGATGCGCCAGCTCTGCGAGGAGGACCGCACGATCCTGCTCGTCAGCCACGCGCTGGCCACGATCGAGAAGCTGTGCGACGACTGCATCTGGATGCACAAGGGCGAGATGCGGATGTGGGACGAGCCGACCGCCGTCGTCGAGGCCTACACGGAGTTCCTCGGGGTCCGGGACGAGAACCAGGAGCCCGACCCCGTGACGATGGAGGACGTCTAGGCGCTAGGCGCAGCCCGGCGCGGCGAACACGCGCCAGGAGGGGTTGCGGTAGATCTGGGTGTAGCCGTCGGGCGGCTGCACCTTCGGGAACGTGTTGTTGCGGTACAGCCGGCTCGTGGAGCGGTTGCGGCGCGGCAGCAGCAGCACCTTGCCCATCGGGCTCGCGCCCTGCTCGACCGTGCCGACCGACCCGGGCGCCCCGTCGAGCCAGAAGCGCGCGAACGGGATCGCGCGGTGGTCGGACGCGGTGAGAGGCCCACACTCGGCGAACGCCGCGCGCACGGCCGGCGCCTCCGACGCCTGCTGCAGGTCCTTGTAGAGGATCCCGTCGACGTCGACGCGCCGGTCGACGCTCTGGAGCTTGCCGATGTGCCACGGGATGTAGGCCGCCGAGAGCAGGACCGCGAACGCGCCGGCGACCATCCAGTTGCGGCGCGCGCGCGAGCCGCGCGGCAGCAGCGTCCAGCCGGCGACGGCCAGGCCGTAGAACAGCGTCAGCAGCGTCGCGGGCGTCTCGACGTAGCGGCGGATCAGCGGCAGTCCGAACAGCGGGCCGATCGCGAACACCGCGGTCATCGCCACGGCCACCGCGACCGGCAGCGTCGCGCGCCGGCGCGCGTACATCCACGCGAAGATCAGGCCCATCGGCACGCCGATGACCATCGGCTCGCGCAGGGCGTAGCCGAAGTACTGAGCCGTCCAGTACGGCACGTCCTCAGGGCTGCGGCGCCGGTCGGCGGCCTCGGCGAGCGCCGCCGTGCCGTGCAGCGAGTGCAGCGGGTCGCCGGTGATGATCCAATCGCTGATCGCCCAGATGACCGGAGCGGCGATCACCAGCAAGAACGTCTTGGCGCGCATCGCGGGCGTCACGGCCGGCCACAGGTAGAGCCAGTACAGGCCGCCGAGCAGCCAGGCCTCCGGGCGCAGCAAGCCGGCCAGCGCGAGTAGCGCCAGCACCGCGACGCCGCGGCGCGGCCGCCGCGCCTCCAGCAACACGGCGCCGATCACGATCATCGCGAACGGCATGTCCTGGTAGCCGATCAGCGCGTCGCGCTCCATCGCCGGGCGCGTGACCACGACCAGAGCCGCCACGATGCCGACCCACGGCGAGAACAGCTGGGCGCCGAGCGCGTACGTGAGGTAGGTCAGCCCGCCGAACGACAGCAGCGTCACCCACAGCATCACCATGTCGGCGCTGTGGCCGAACGGCAGCGCCAGCAGGCTCACCGTCGTGGCCAGCGGATGCGGCGTGGGCGCGAAGTCCGCCGTGTACTCGGGCGTGAAGCCGTGCGCGAGGTCGCGCGCCCACAGGAGGGCCCACTGCGCGTCGTAGTTGACGAACGACGGCGCGTAGATGAGGAACATGGCCACGGCGACGCCGACGATCGTGATCGCGGGAGCCACGACGGCGGGGATGCGCCGCGCGCGCTCCTCGAGGATCTCGATCGTCGCCGCCGATGCAGGTCTCGGTGGCGATACGGTGGCCATCGAATCGGCCACGATAGCGGTCCGTCCGGGCTGAAAAGCGCCGTTCGTTCACATTTGGTAACGCAATCCCCGTGTCTGCGGCCGCCAGTGGCGCCGCTAGGGTTGGCGCGGCCCCTTGCCCCCCTCGCTACAGATGATCGCCCTCGCCACGCCCGTCCAGGCGGCGGCCCTCCTCGCGACCGCGGGCGCGACGGCGTTCGCGCTGGTGACCTCCGACCGCCGGCTGCGCGCCATGGCGATGCTCGCCGCGCCCGTCCTGGCGGTGCTGTCGATCGGCACGCTCGCCCAGAACGTCGACCTCCCGACCGCGGGCGCCAAGGTGGTCGCCGCGGGCGTCGCCGGCGTGATCGGCGTCGTGGTCCTCACCGCCATCGTCTACCGGCGGCCCAACGCGTTCGCGCTGCTCGCCGTGGCCGCTCTGCCGTTCCGCGTGCCGGTGTCGATCGGCGACACGGCGGCGAACCTGCTGCTCCCGCTGTACGGGGTGATCGCGGCCGGGATCCTCACATACGCGTGGAAGTGGCTCCGCGCCGAGCACACCGAGGACGCCGAGCGCGAGCGGGCGGTGCGGTGGCTGCAGTTCGCGTTCGCCGGGGTGTTGCTGCTGTACGCCCTGCAAGCCCTGTACTCGACCGACCTCGAGCAGGCGCTGAAGAACTTCTGCCTGTTCTACGTGCCGTTCGCGGTGCTGTTCCTGCTGCTGCTCGACACGATCTGGACGCGCAAGCTGCTGCGCACGTCGCTGGCCGTGACGGTCGGGCTCGCGCTCGTGTTCGCGGCGATCGGCTGCGTCGAGTTCGCCACCGGTCACCTGCTGATCTCCAACGAGAAGGTCGTCGAGGCCAACGACCTCCTCCCCTACTTCCGGGTCAACTCGCTGTTCTTCGACCCGAACATCTTCGGGCGCTATCTCGCGCTGACGATGATCCTGCTCGCCGCCGTGCTGCTGTGGACGCGGCGTGCGCGCGAGGCCGCCTACATCGGCGCCGCGCTCGTCGTGCTCTGGCTCGGCCTGGTCTTCTCGCTCTCGCAGTCGAGCTTCGCGGCCCTGCTGCTCGGTCTCGCCGTGCTGGCCGCGCTGCGCTGGAAGCCGTGGCCGGTGATCGCGCTGATCGGCGGCGTGGCCGTGGTGGCGGTGGCGGTCGTGGCGCTGGCACCCGGCGTCTTGAACATCGACACCGAGAAGCAGGACCCGTGGAACCGGGCGACGAGCGGGCGCGCGGACCTGATCGCCGGCGGCCTCCGCATGGTCCGGGACCGGCCGGTCTACGGCTTCGGCTCGGGCGCGTACGCCGACGAGTACCGCGCGCGCGAGCACGTGAGCTCGGAGAAGGTCGCCGCCGCGTCGCACACGATCCCGCTCACGGTCACCGCCGAGCAGGGCGTGATCGGGCTCGCCGCCTACCTGGCGCTCGTCGCGGTCTCGCTCGCGGTGCTCTTCCTGGGTCTGCGCGAACGGTTGAAGCCCGCCTGGCCCGGGACCCCGGCGATCGCGCAGGCGGGCATCGCCGCCGCCTACGCGGCGCTGCTGCTCCACACGCTGGTCTACGCGGCGTACCTCGAGGACCCGCTGACCTGGGCGCTGCTGGCGATCGTCGCCGGCCTGCGCGTGCGGCACGAGGGGACAGTCCCCCCTGACGAGGCCCCCGAGGGCGCGCCGACCAAGGGGGGACTGTCCCCCCTCGGGGTGACGCGTGCCTGAGCCGCTGGTCCTGCCCGAGTTCCGGCCGACGCTGCCCGACATCGCGCGGGCGCGGTTCGGGTGGCGGGAGCGGACGACGATCGCCGTGCTGGTGGCGCTCCTCGCGCTGGCCGTCATCGCGGTGCTGGTCGTGCGCCCGCGCGTGGACAACGTCACGCAGTTCGTCCATCACGGCGACCCGACGTTCAACCTCGTCTACAACAACAACCGGCTCCACGAGGCCGCCCCGCGGGCCGACGAGCTGGTGCGCCTCCAGGGGCGGCGCGGGCGGATGGCCGTCACGATCGCCGTCCAGCCGCTGCAGCTGCCGCCCGCCGAGGGCGACATCGCCCACGGCGTGCTCCCGGAGTTCGCGTCCGGGCACATCGAGGAGCTGCGGGAGAGCCTGCCGAACTTCCAGCTGCGCCAGGAGGGGCGCGCGCGGGTCAACGGCGCGCCGGGCTACGAGGTCAGATTCTCGACGGGGCCGGCCGGCCACAAGACGTTCGGCAACGACCTGATGATCCTGCCGACGGAGGAGGACGCGGCCGGCGCGCTGCTCGTCACCTCACGGCGGACGATCGACGGCAGCCTCAAGCTCGGCAAGCGCGAGACGTCGCTGTACAACGCCGCCGCCAAGGCGTACCGCTCCTTCAAGTACGGCACCGCTCCCAAGTAGGCAGGCCCGAGGCCGCGACGGCGGGTTTCAACTGCCCCGCCGCCGCGGACTGCTGGTGCCTTCGGCCCTTGGCAACACAGCGTGCTCACGGGTCGCCCTCGCGACTGTCTCGCCCTTCCGTGGCGGGTGTCCAGAAACAGTCGCCTCCGGCGTGTTGTCGCCGCCTCTCTCAAGCGGCTTGAACACGAGATACCCGACGATTTCCGGGAGTCAACGGTTCTGGACGAAAAAAACCCGGCCGGTCGAGCGTCCAGACCGGTCGCCACCCCGCGGACGGGCCTATTTCGCCGGTTTGTAGCCGTGCCCGACGATGCGCGGTGGTCGCAGGATCGGGTCGACCTGCACGCGCTCCATGCCGTCGAAGAACACCTCGCGGACCGCCTGCTCGCTGAAGCGGTAGTAGTCGAACGCGAAATGCACTCTGTACGTCCGCGTCCAGCGGCCGCGATCGCGCTCCGGGTCCTTCACGTAGCCGGGGACGCTGATGATCAGCAGGCCGCCCGGGCGCAGGACGCGCTTCATCTCGCCGAGCGACAGCCAGAAGTGCTTGTCGTGCTCGAGCGTGGCGCTCGTCATGATCAGGTCGAACGACTCGTCCTCGAACGGCATGTCGTTGGCGTTGCCGAGCACGACCTCGATGCCGGGGTGCTCACGGACCGGCGCGAGGTTGAGCACGACCCGCTCGGCGAACGCCACCTGCGGGTGGTCGAGCAGCGACTTGGGGCCCATCACGCCCCCGACCTCCAGCACGCGCGCGGGCTCGACCCGGCTGCCGGTCAGAACGTCGTAGATCTTCGCCTTCACGGCCGGGGCCACCGCGGCAACGTAGCGGAATACATGGGGGCACGGCGGCGTCCTCAGTGGTCATGCACTCCCTCATTCACGCCACCATCGTCAACGACATCATCCGAACCCGCCGCACCGGCCGCCGGCCGCGCCCGTAACGATGCTCTACCACCCCACGCTCGGGCTCACGCTGGCCATCGGCAGACTGTCGTCGCATGGACGACAAGGTCAACCTCGCCGAGAAGCTCGCGCTGCTTGACGGCGCCTACCAGCCCGGGATCGTCGGCTACCTGAACGACTACAAGCTCGTGGTCGTGAAGACGCAGGGCGAGTTCGTCTGGCACAAGCACGACGACACCGACGACTTCTTCCTCGTGCTGAAGGGCCGTCTGACGATCCAGCTGCGCGACCGCGACGTGACGCTCGGGCCGGGCGAGCTGTTCGTGGTCCCCCGTGGCGTCGAGCACTGCCCGCGGGCCGACGAGGAGACGCACGTGCTCCTCATCGAGCCGCGCGGCACGGCGAACACGGGCGACACGGGCGGCGAGCGCACGGTCGCCGAGCGCGAGATCTAGAGCGGCGGCAGTCCGAGCCGCAGCTTGCGCAGCAACGCGGCGAGCCGGTCGCGCTCGGCCTCGCTGAGCGCGCTCAGCAACCGCGCCTCGTTCGCCATGTGCGCCTCGGTCACGCTGTCGATCAGCTCGATGCCGGCCGGCGTCAGCGTGATCAGGACGCCGCGCCGGTCGTGCGGGTCGGGGTCACGCTTGATCAGGCCCGCCTGCTCCAGCCGGTCGAGGCGCTTGGTGATGCCGCTCGACGTCAGCATCAGCGCGCCCGAGAACTCGCTGGCGCGCAGGCGGAACGGTGGGCCGGACCGGCGCAGCGTGGCGAGCACGTCGTGCCAGCCGGGCTCGAGTCCGTGCTCGCGGTAGACCGGCTCGAGCCGGGCCTCGAGCTCACGAGCCAGGCGTGACACGCGCCCGACGACGCCGATCGGCGAATGGTCGAGCTCGGGCCGCTCGCGCTGCCACTGCTCGAGGATCAGGTCGACGCCGTCCTTCTCCGTCACCCCGAAAACCCTATCGAAACTTTTCTTCCTGAGAACTTGCTTCCTAGGAAGATATGTACTAGGATGCGATCTATGTTCAAGAACCTCTTCACCTCATCCCGGCGCCGCGCGCCCCGCACGATGACCCGCAGCGCCGTCCGCCCGCCGGCCCCGCAGCCCCGGATGCGTTGGTACTCGTAGTGATCCCGCGCGACTTCAGTCAGCCCAGGGACCAACGCCGCCGACACGCTCGACGGCGATCCTCAGACGAACCCCCGGTGGCGGATCGTCCATAGGCGGGAAGCGCACGTCCGGCCCGAGGTGGACGTGCGCGAGCTCCTGGAGCAGCTCGGGGGCGCCGCCCTCCTCAACCGTCGCCCGGCCGTGCACGACCACGTACTCGGTGAGGCCGGGCGGCCGGATCTCCACGCCCTCGAACGAGACGGCGACCCGCGGGTCGCGCCGCACGTTCTCGAGCTTCCGCTGGTGCGGGTTCAGGTGGCCCGTGAGCAGGTCGTCGCCGTCGACGGCGACCCACACGCACGTGACCTGCGGCCGGCCGCTCTCGGAGAGCGTGACCAGGTGGCCGAGCGCGCCGCCGCGGATCAGGGCCTTCGCACTGTCGGGGAGAGCCATGGCGGCGCGAGTCTCTCAGTCGAGCACGGCCAGGTCCAGACGGCTGAGACGCTCCGGATCGGCGAGCGCGTCGATCGCCGCGATGCGCCCATCGGTGATGGTGAACGCCATGACGGAGAACGGGCGGCCGCGCGGCGCCACCACGACGCCCGCCACGCCGTTGACGAGCGCGGGGCGCACGTACCGGCTCAGGTGGGCGAACGTCATCGCACGGCGCGCGACGGCCTCGGCGCCGTGGACGTGCGCGGTCGCGCCCCGGCGGGCCTCGCCGCCGTCCGCCCGCAGCACCACGTCCGGGTGCAGCACCGCGACGAGCCGGTCGAAGTCGCCGTCCCGCGCGGCGGCGAAGAACGCGTCGACCACCTCGCGCTGGCGATCGACGTCGGCGGTCGGCTCCGGCGCCTCGCCGCGGACGCGGCGGCGGGCGCGGCTGGCGAGCTGGCGCGCCGCCTCCGGTGAGCGGTCGACCATCGGCGCGATCTCGTCGAACGGCACGGCGAACATGTCGTGCAGCACGAACGCGAGCCGCTCGGCCGGCGACAGCATCTCGAGCACGACGAGCATCGCCAGGCCGACCGAGTCGGCGAGCAGCGCCTCCTGCTCTGGGTCCATCCGCTCGGCGCGGCTGATGAGCGGGTCGGGCACGTGGACCTCGTCGAGCTCCTCCTCAGGACGCGTCCGGCGCGAGCGGAGCATGTTCAGCGACACGCGTGCGACGACCGTGGTGAGCCAGCCGCCCAGGTTCTCGACGTCGCTCCGGTCGTCGCGGCTGAGGCGCAGCCACGTCTCCTGCACCGCGTCGTCGGCATCGCTCACCGAGCCGAGCATCTTGTAGGCGACCGCGCGCAGCCGGTTGCGGTGCTGCTCGAACTGCTCGGCCAGGAACTCGTTCTCGTCCATCGGTCACATCTCCTCGTCACGTCGGGTCATCGCATTGACCACCCAGACGCAACCGATGTGACAGGAGTGAACCAGTCATGACCAGGATCGCAGTCGCAGGCGCCACCGGCCGTATCGGCCGCCCGATCGTCGAGCAGCTCGAGGCCCACGGTCACGAGGTCGTCCCGATCGCGCGTTCGCTCGGCGTGGACGTGATCACCGGCGAGGGCCTGGCCGAGGCGCTCGACGGCGTCGAGGTGATCGTCGACGCCGCCACCGGCCCGTCGCCCGACGAGCAGCAGGCCACCGATTTCTTCACGACCTCGACCCGGAACCTGCTGGAGGCCGGCGCGGGCGCGCGCAAGATCGTGATGGTCTCGATCATCGGGATCGACCGGATCTCCAGCGGCTACCAGGCCGCCAAGGTGGTCCAGGAGGAGGCCTACCGGAACGGGTCGATCCCCGCCCGGATCGTGCGCGTGTCGCAGTTCCACGAGTTCATCGGCGTCGTGATGGACTGGGCCCGCCAGGGCGACGTGAGCTACCTCCCCGAGATGCTCACGCAGCCCGTTCTCGCCGCCGCGGCGGCCGAGAAGGTCGCCGAGCTCGCGGTGTCCGACGCCGACGGCCCCGAGATCGTCGAGGTCGCCGGGCCGCGCGAGGAGCGCGCCGCCGCGCTGGCGAAGCTGATCGCCGAGCGCCGCGGTGACGGGCTTCGCGTGGAGGAGGTCACCGACTCCTCGCCGGACGGCGCGCGGATCGCGGCCGGTGCCCTGCTCCCCGGCCCCGAGGCAACGCTCGTCGGCCCGACGTTCGAGGAGTGGCTGAAGTCCTCCTACGTGCCGGACATGACGGCTTCGGCGTCGTAGCCGGCCCGCCCGAACGGGACCTCGGCCGATCGACTGCGCGATCTTCCCTGCCGTGGCCCGCCGACCAGGACGGCCCGATCTAGGTCCAGCGCACGTCGAGAGCCGGCGGCTTGCGGAACACCAGCCCGCGGGGCTGCGCGGGCGCCTCGAGGCGCAGCTCCGGGAAGCGCCGGAGCAGCCGCTCGACCGCCGTGTGCGCCTCCAGCCGCGCGAGGTGCATCCCGATGCACACGTGCGGACCGTGGGCGAACGCCACGTGGCGGCGCGCGTTCTCACGCGTGATGTCGAAGCGGTCGGGGTCGGGGAAATCGGCGGGATCGCGGTTGGCCGCGGTGATCGAGATGCGCACGAGGTCGCCGCGCCGGATCGGCGCGCCGGCGACCTCGGCGTCGGCGGTCGCGTAGCGGTCGATGACCGCCGCGGCGGGCTCGAGGCGCAGCGACTCCTCGATCGCGTTCGGGAGCCACGTGGGCTCGGCCTTCACGAGCGCGAGCTGGTCCGGGTGCTCGAGCAGGTGCAGCACCGCGTTGGCGATCATCCCCTCGGTGGTCTCGATGCCGCCGAACAGCATCACGGCCGCGTTGGAGATCACGCGCTCGCGCTCGAGGCCGCCGGCGGCTCCGGCCGCGGCGGCGAGCAGCGACGAGCTCGGCTCGCGGTCGAGCGCCGGGCCGAGCGCGGCCGACAGCGCGGCGTAGGCCTCCCGCCCGTCGTCGCTGAGCGGGCGCCCGGCGGTGATCTCGGTCACTGCGGCGACGATGCGGTCGTACCAGCCGAGGACGGCCTGTACGTCGGCGTCGTCGAAGCCGAGCGCGTCGGCCACGATCCGCACGGCCAGCGGGCCGGCGAGCGCGCGCCGCAGCTCGGCCCGGCCGGCCGGTTCCATCGCGTCGAGCAGCCGCTCGGTCTCGTCGGCGACCAGCGCGGCGAACCGGTCGCGGACCGGCGCGAGGCGGAACGGGTCGGCGAACGGGTCGCGGTGGCGCTTGTGCTCGTGGCCGTCGAGCGTGAGCATGCTCGAGCCGACCACCTGACCGGTCGAGAATCGCGGGTCGTCGACCGTAAAGGTCCCGGCGTCGCGCATCACCTGCATCGCCACGTCGCGGCGCGTGACCAGCCAGCCGTCGAGCACCGGGAGCCACGACACCGGCTCGTGCTCGCGCAGCTCGGCCAGCAGCGCGTGCGGGTCGCCCTCGAGCTCGGCCAGGGTGGCCGCGGCGCCGATCTCGAACCCGTCCATGGGTGGACCTTAGACTCGGGCGATGACCGAGTTCCCGCTCACCGGCGGCTGCAACTGCGGGGCCGTCCGCTACGAGGTCACCGCGCCGCTGGTCGCCGCGAGCTACTGCCACTGCAAGCGCTGCCAGCGGCGCAGCGGGGCGGCCGCGTCCCCGAGCGCGCATCCGGCGCCGGGGACGTTCCGCATCGTGACGGGCGAGGACCGCCTGCGCATGTGGAAGCCCGAGGACGGCGGCGAGAAGTGGTTCTGCGGCGAGTGCGGCTCGGCGCTGTTCGCCCGCAACACCGCGCACGCCGACCCGATCGGCATCCGGATGGGCACGTTCGACGGCGACCCGGGGATCCGGCCGAGCGTGCGGTCGTTCGTGGCGTCGGCGGCGCCGTGGGAGCCGATCCCCGACGACGGGCTGCCCCGCCACGCGGGCAGCCGCCACTCAGGCGCGTAGGCCGTCCCAGTCCCAGTGCGGGATCGCGGCGCGCGGCGGCACGTCGTCGGTGACCTCGTGCGCCAGCACGTCGGCGACCGCCCAGCGCATGTACGCGTTCATGGCGCCGCGGAACTCCGGGTCGTCGGGCAGGCCGGCGTCGTCCATCGCGCGGGCGAAGCAGACCTTGAAGCGCTCGCCGAGGTCGGTCAGGTCGCCGTTGCCGGAGTGCATGCGCAGCAGGCGGGTCTGGGTGCTGCACTCCTCGCTGAACCGCGGTGGGCCGCCGAGCACCTCGCCCCAGTAGAGCGCCAGGCGCTCGACGTGCTGGGGGTGCTGGTCGGGATGCGAGAACGGGTGATTGAGCTCGGGGTCCTCGAGGCAGCGATTGTGGTGGGCGGCGGCGAGCGCGAGGAAGGCGGGCTCACCTCCGGCGAACTCGTACAGCGACGGCCTCACCCGACCAGCGTTGCATACGTAGGATCGGTGCTCCATCGACCGGAGGAGGTCAACATGAGGCGTATCGCTGGACTGACCGGCGTCGGCATCCTGCTCGTGGCGGCATTGGTCGTCGCGGCGACCGGAGCAGCATCCGGCCACGGCCACCACGGGAAGGGCAAGACGATCCGGGTCGTCGAGCGGGCGACGACCGACAAGCCCGTCGACAACGCTCCCGCGGGTGACTCGATCGGCGACCTGCTCGCGTTCGGCAACGAGCTGTTCGACCATCGCAACCAGAAGAAGGTCGGCACGGATCAGGGCTCGTGCGTCCGCACCGTGGTGGGCCAGGCCTACGAGTGCTCGTGGACCAACAGCCTCGCCAGGGGCCAGATCGTCGTGCAAGGGCCGTTCCTCGACGCGGGCGACAGTGTGCTGGCGATAACCGGCGGCACCGGCGCCTACCGCAACGCGCGCGGAACCATGGACCTGCACGTGCGCAGCGAGACCGAATTCGAGTTCACCTTCCACATCAACAAGTGACCCGGCGGGTGACGGGCGCCGCGCGCGGTACGGTCAGTCGATGGCCGACGACGAGGAGCTGCTCGAGATCGACGGGCGCGAGGTGCGGCTCAGCAGCCCCGGCAGGGTGCTGTTCGCCGAGCCGGGAGTGACCAAGCGCGACCTCGTGGACTACTACCTGCGGGTCGGCGATCCACTGATGCGGACGATGGGCGGCCGGCCGGTGCTGATGCAGCGGTTCCCGCGCGGCGCCGGCGGCCCGTCGTTCTTCCAGAAGCGCGTCCCGAAGAACGCGCCGGACTGGCTGGAGACCACGACGGTGATGACCGTCAACGGCACGCCGTCACGCGCGCTGGTGATCGCCGACCGGGCGCACGTCGCGTGGGCGGTCAACCTCGGCTGCCTCGGCTTCCACGTCTGGCCCAACCGCGCCGACGACCCCGCGCACGCCGACGAGCTCCGCCTCGACCTCGACCCGCAGCCCGGCACCGACTTCGACGACGTCCGGCGCGCGGCGGCGGAGGTCAAGACGCTGCTCGACGAGCTCGGCATCACCGGCTACCCCAAGACCACCGGCAACCGCGGGCTGCACGTCTACGTCCGGCTCCAGCCGCGCTGGGACTCCTACGCGGTCCGCTCGGCCGCCGTGGCCGTCGCACGCGAGCTCGAGCGCCGCCGCCCCGACGTCGTCACCGCCGCGTGGTGGAAGGAGGAGCGCGGCGAGCGGATCTTCGTCGACTACAACCAGAACGCCCCGCACAAGACCGTGTTCGGCGCCTGGAGCGCCCGCGCGCGGCCCGGCGGGCAGGTGTCCGCCCCGCTGCGGTGGGAAGAGGTGTCCGAGCTGCACCCCGACGAGCTGACGCTCGCGACCGTCCCGGACCGCCTCGACGAGCTCGGCGATCCGTGGGAGGACATCGACGACGCGCCGCAGTCGCTCGAGCCGATGCTCGAGATGCACGAGCGCGACCGCGCGAACGGCCTCCTCGACGCGCCGTGGCCGCCGGTCTATCCGAAGATGCCCGACGAGCCCCCGCGCGTCGCCCCGAGCCG
The DNA here is from genome assembly GCA_963759375.1 of uncultured Solirubrobacteraceae bacterium. GTDB lineage: Bacteria > Actinomycetota > Thermoleophilia > Solirubrobacterales > Solirubrobacteraceae > DASSUW01. The sequence continues at coordinate 336,831 of CAVWYY010000008.1, forward strand.
CGCGCGAAAGGACGACTAGGCGGTCTCGGGCTCCGGTATCTCCGGCTGGAACGCGCGCAGCACCTGGTAGATGACGATCGCGGCGACCGTGCCCAGCGTGATCCCCGCGAACGAGTAGTCGCCCCAGGTGAGCGTGTAGTTCGCGGTGCCGACGATCAGCGAGACCGCCGCGGTCACCAGGTTCACCGGATCGCGGAAGTTCACCCGGGCCTCGACCCAGATCCGCGCGCCGAGCACGACGACCATGCCGAACAGCACGGTCACCGCGCCGCCGAGAACGCCGATCGGGATCGCCGAGATGATCGCGCCGAACTTCGGCAGCAGCCCGAGGCAGATCGCCACCGCGCCGGCGATCAGGTACGCCAGCGTCGAGTAGATCCGCGTGTAGCCCATCACGCCGATGTTCTCCGCGTAGGTCGTGGTGCCCGAGCCGCCGAACAGGCCGGACAGCGTCGTCGCCACGCCGTCGCCCATGAACGAGCGGCCGATCGAGGCGTCGAGGTTCTGCTCGGTCATCGTCGCCACCGCCTTGACGTGGCCGGCGTTCTCGGCCAGCAGCACGAGGATCACCGCGGGCACGATCAGGACGATGGCCTTGCCGTTGAACGTCGGCGTCGTGAAGTCCGGGAATCCCACCCAGTCGGCGTCGCGGACGGCGTCCCAGTTCACCTTCCCGAGGATCGCCGCGAACACGTAGCCGACGGCCACGCCGAGGAACACCGACAGGCGCGAGAGGAAGTTCTTGACGGCGACGCCGATGAGCAGGATCGAGACGAGCGTGACCAGCGCGATCCCGGCCTGCTGCTGGAACTCGTCCTTCGCCACCGGCGCGAGGTTGAGGCCGATCAGCGCGACGATCGCGCCGGTCACCACCGGCGGCAGCAGGAACTCGATGACGCGGTAGCCGGCGCGGTCGACGAACAGCCCGATCAGGAACAGCACCACGCCCGCGACGAGGATGCCGCCGAGCGCGGCCGGGATCCCGCCGTGCGCCTTGGCCGCCAGCACGGGAGCGATGAACGCGAAGCTCGAGCCGGTGTACGACGGCACGCGGTTGCGCGTGACCAGGTTGAAGAGGATCGTCCCGACACCGGACCAGAACAGCGTCGTCGAGACGGGGAAGCCGGTGAGCACCGGCACGAGCGCGGTGGCGCCGAACATGGCGAGGACGTGCTGGGACCCGAGGCCGAGCATGTACGGCATCGCCAGCCGCTCGTTCGGCTTGACCACCTCGCCGGGCTCCACGCGCCGCCCGTCGCCGTGGATCTTCCACACCCTGTCGATCGCCGAACCCATCCCGCCGTCCCCCTTGGTCAGCTATGTCGCGAGGCGCTTCTTCTGCACCTTGCCCATCTCGTTGCGCGGCAGCTCGCCGACGAACCGCACCACGCGCGGCCGCTTGTGCGGCGTGAGCAGATCGGCCACGTGGCCAGACAGCTCGTCCTCCGACGGCGACGACCCCTCGGTCACCACCACCCACGCCACGATCCGCTCCCCCAGGTCCGGATCAGGCTCGCCGGTCACTGCGCACTCGAGCACCTCCGGGTGCTCCATCAGCGCCCCCTCGATCTCCCCCGCCCCGATCTTGAAGCCACCGCTCTTGATCAGGTCGGTCGCCCGGCGCCCGACGATGCGGACGTAGCCGTCCGGCGCGCGCGTCGCGAGGTCGCCGGTCTTGAACCAGCCGTCGGTCATCGCCTCGTCGGTCGCGTCCGGCCGGTTGAGGTACTCGAGGAAGAGGTTCGGGCCGCGGACCTGGATCTCGCCGATCGTCTCGTCGTCGGCGTCCTCGATCACGTCGCCGTCGTCGCCCACCAGCCGGAGCTCGACACCGTCGAGCGGCGGCCCCACGTAGCCGGGCCGGCGCTCGCCGGACGCCCGCACGCCGGTGTTCATGAGCGTCTCGGTCATCCCGTAGCGCTCGGCGATCCGCTGGCCGGTGAGCTTCTCGATGCGCTCGTGGTCGGCCGCGGGTAGCGCCGCCGACCCGGAAACGAGCAGCCGCGCGCTTGCGAACCCGCGGGCCACCTCGGGGTCGCTCTCGGCCTCGGCGGCGAGCCGGTGGTACATCGTCGGGACCGCGAACAGCATCGTCGCGTCCTCCCGAGTGCGGCGGCCGCCGCGCCGGCGGAGAAGCGGCCGAGGTGCCGGACGCCGCCGCCGCGCCGCACCGGCCCGAGCGTGCCGAGGATGAGCCCGTGCACGTGGAACAGCGGCAGCGCGTGCGCGACCACGTCGTCGCCGGTCCACTCCCACGCGGCGGCGAGCGCGTCGAGGTTCGAGGAGATCGCGCGCCGCGGCAGCACGGCGCCCTTCGGCGGCCCGGTGGTGCCCGACGTGTAGACGACGATCGCCGGTGCGTCCTCGCCCGGCTCGGACGGGATCTCCCCGCCGCGTGCGGCGAGGTCGACGTCGACCCGCTCGCATCGCGCCGCCGCCTCTGGGACGTCGAGGCCCGGCGGGCACAGCAGCAGCTCCGGGTCGCTGTCCTCGAGGATGTGCGCCAGCTCGCGCTCCCCCGCCTTCGGATTGACCGGCGTGATCGGCACGCCCGCCAGCAGCGCGCCGATGACCGCGACCGCGATCTCCGGCTCGTTCACCGCCCAGGCGGCGACGCGCTCGCGGCCGGCGACGCGGTCGGCCACCGCGGTGGCGGCGTCGCGCAGCTGTCTGTAGGTCAGCGTGCGGTCCCCGAACCGCAGCGCGACCTTGTCGGTCGGATCCCCCAGCGCCTCGAACAGCACGAGGCGGGAGCCTAGCCTCCCAGATGCACGCGTACCTGTACGAGGCAGTCGAGCGACCCGTCCTTCGCCGACAGCGCGACCGCCTCGAGCGTGCCCGTCTGGCGCGCGACGTCGGGGTAGCCGAACGAGGTGCTCCAGCGCCGGTTCGCCGCGGTGTCCGGCTTCTGGCGGTGGATGCGGCCGCCGTGGCGCCGCAGCCGGACGACGAACGAGTGCTCGAACAGGTTGCGCTCGCGCCCCGAGGCGCTGACGCGATCGGGCGTGACCGAGTGCGACGTCAGCGTGAGGCAGCCGCCGCGCCCGCGCGTGATCTCGGCGTCGTCGCTCGGCGGCCGGCTCTTGTAGAGGTCGATCACCAGACGCTCGGGCGTGCTCTGCGCGGCGTAGCCCATGTACTTGAAGCGCCGCTCCTCGCCCGACAGGCGGATCGTGATCCGCCCGCCGGCCTGGCCGATGCGGGCGAACACGCCGTGGTCGCGCACCGGCGCCGCGGTCGTCCGCACGCCCGGGCGGATCATCGGCAGGCGCACGAAGCCGTCGGGGAACGGGTCCGGGTCAGTGGCCATGACCTCGTTGAGCTCGAGCTCGCCGCCCGTGAACTCGACCACCACGCGCACGAAGCCCGGGTGATCGCCGATGCGGATCTGCGTGGCCGTGAGCGGCGCTGCGGATGCCTGCGGCGCGAACACTGCGCCCGCCAGCACTGCGCCCACGAGCCCGGCCAAGGTGCGCATCGCGCGAGCATACGGACGCGACGTTCGCCGGAGAAGCCGCGCAACAAACCGTGCTTGGTCACGCGATGTCCATCATCCGCCGGACCACGGCGTGGTCGTGCCATGCAGGACATCGAGTGCGCGCGCGCCACGCTCGGATTCGCGCCGGCGACGAGCCTCCGCGAGGGACTCGGCGCCGAGCTCGAGTGGGTGACCGGCCGGGCCGCGGGTTCCCTACGCGCGGTCGCCGGGCTTTAGTAGGTTTGACACCCGGATGGCCGAGGTCCGGAGCCAGAGCCCGCGCGCCGAGCGGACGACGAGTCGGATCCCACCGGCGTACGGACCCGGCGCTGCCGATCAGCCGCCCGGCCCGAGCCCTGGGGCGCGGCTCGTCAAGCACGCGATCGATCGCGTGACGGCGCTGTGCGGCCTGGTCGTCACCTCGCCGCTGCTCGCCATCGTCGCGCTCGGGCTGTCGCGGACGACCGGGCGCGTGCTGCGGCGCGAGGAGCGGATCGGCGAGGACGGCCGCCGGATCGTCGTGCGCTCGTTCGCGATCGACGACGAGCTGCGCCGGCGCTCGGCGGTCTGGCGGGCGGTCGCCGGCACCGGGCTCGGCGCGCTGCCGCAGCTGTGGAGCGTGGTGCGCGGCGAGATGAGCATCATCGGGCCGCGACCGCGCGAGGAGGGCTATCCGCCGCCGCCGATGCGGCCGGGGCTGACCGGCCTCGCGCAGCTCGAGCAGCTCGAGCGCTGGCTGTCGGTCGCCGAGCAGATGGAGCTCGACCAGCGGTACGCCCGCACGTGGTCGCTGTCGCTCGACGCGAAGATCGTCTGGCGGACGATGTGGCTCGTCGTCCGCTGAGCAGGTACTTCAACAGTGGCGCCGGCCGAGCACGGCCGCGACCGTGACGCCCGCCGGGTACTCGGCCATCGGGGTACCCGAGACCATCGCGCTGCCGAGCTCGCCGTAGCGGCGCGAGACGAGGATCCGCCGATGGTCGGGGCTGTCCATCCACGCTTGCACGGTCGCCTCGGCGGTGCTGCGGCCGGCCACGCCCCAGGCGAGCACCTCGCCGATCTGCCACGAGCAGGAGCTCTTGACGTATCCGACCCTGCGAGCGCGGTCGGTCGGACTCGCGCCGCCCGGCGAGTCGTGCGAGAAGTAGAGCCGCCGGACCATGTCGGCGGCGTGACGTCTGGATGCCCGCTCGAGCTGCGCGTTCTCACGCAATCGCCACAGGCCGCGCTTAGCCCGCACCCGGTCGATCTCGCAGAGGAGCGCGCGCCGGGCCTTCGCCGGCGCCGCCTCGAACATCACGTCGCCGTTCCGGCAGGTCGGCACGCGGCGTGCCTCGGCGCTGTCGCTCGGGACCGCCGGCAACGACGCGACGGCCGCCACCATGCCGACGCTCACCCCGCGCCGGCCGGCGCGCGCGATACGACGCCCGGCGTCGTTCTCGTCGGCCCGTGCCGCGGCCCGGCAGATGCCCAGGATCGCGAGCACCGCCAGGATCCACAGCGTCAGCGCTCCTGCTAGGAGAAGCATCATGACGGCGTGTTAGTTACCCAATGTTGATCGTATCGAACCCCACTCGAAAGCCCTGACCGAATGGACGAGATGAGCGAGCGCCCCGGATTCGCCAGCGACAACCATGCAGGCGTCCACGCAGAGGTGATGGAGGCGGTGGTCGCCGCCAACGAAGGCCACGCCGCGGCATACGGCGGCGACCCCTGGACGGCGCGCGCCGCGGAGACCTTCCGGGCGCACTTCGGGCCGTCCGCGCGCGCCTATCCGGTCTTCAACGGCACCGCCGCGAACGTCCTGTCCATGGTCATGCTCACGCAGCCCTGGCAGGCGGTCGTGTGCGCGCGGACGGCGCACATGCACGTGGACGAGTGCGGCGCGCCCGAGCGGTCGGGCCGCAAGCTGCTGATCGTCGACGCGCCGGACGGCCGGCTGACGCCGGAGCTGGTCGAGCCGCTGCTCGTGCGGATCGGTGACGAGCACGTGATCCAGCCGCGCGTCGTGTCGATCACGCAGAGCACCGAGCTCGGCACCGTCTACGCCCCGGAGGCGATCCGCGCGCTCGCCGACTGGGCGCACGCGCACGACATGCTCCTGCACGTCGACGGCGCGCGGCTGTGCAACGCGGCGGCGTCGCTGGGCGTGCCGCTGCGCACGATCACCACCGACGCCGGGGTCGACGCGCTGTCGTTCGGCGGCACGAAGATCGGGCTGATGGGCGCCGAGGCGGTCGTGCTCCTGCGCGACGATCTCGACGACAGCTTCAAGTACCTGCGCAAGCAGGGCATGCAGCTCGCGTCGAAGATGCGCTACATGTCGGCGCAGCTCGACGCGCTGCTGCGCGGCGACCTATGGCTGCGCGCCGCCGAGCACGCGAACGCGATGGCGCGCCGGCTGGCCGACGGCGTGGCCGACCTGCCGCGGGTGCGCATCACCCAGCCGGTGGAGGCGAACGGCGTGTTCGCGATCCTCCCGCCGGAGGCGACCGCGCGGCTGCAGCAGGACTGGCCGTTCTACGTCTGGAACGACGGCACCGGCGAGGTGCGGTGGATGACGGCGTGGGACACGGCGCCCGACGACGTCGACGCGTTCGCGGCCGCGGTGCGCGCCGAGGTCAGCTGATCGCGATCGCCGTGCCCGTGACGTCGATCTCCGGACGGTCATCATGGATGTCGACCAGCAGCCGGCTGGGCCGGCCGAGGTCCTCGCCCTGGAGGATCGTGACGGTCGCGGGCACGGGGACCAGCTCGAGCTCGCGGAGGTAGCCGCCGAGCGCGGCGGCCGCCGCGCCGGTCGCCGGATCCTCGACGACGCCGCCGGGCGGGAACGGGTCGCGCGCGTGGAAGCGCGTCTCCCCTTCGCGCCACACGAGCTGGATCGTGGTCCAGTCGCGGGAGGCCATCAGCGCACCGAGCCGCTCGAAGTCGTAGTCGAGGTCGGCCAGCCGCTCGCGGGTGGCGGCACCGACCACCGGGTGCCAGGCCCCGGCGTAGGCGACGCGCGGCGGGAGCTGCGGATCGAGATCCGCTGCCGACCAGCCGAGCGCGGCGAGCAGCTCGTCCAGGTCGTCGCCGCGCAGCTCCTCGGTGCGCGGGGGCACGCTCGTGAGCGTGGCCGTCAGGCGGCCCTGGTCGTCGCGCCGGCTGGTGATCGGCACCGGTCCGCTCATCGTGTTCAGGACGACCTCGCCGGGGCCGTCGCGGTCGGCGAGCGCGACCGCCGTGGCGATCGTGGCGTGCCCGCAGAACGGGACCTCGGCCAGCGGGCTGAAGTAGCGGATGTCCTGGCCGTTCACGAACGCGGACTCGCTGTAGCCGAGGTCGGCCGCGATCTGCAGCATCTCCGCGTCGGACATCCCGGCGGCATCGAGCACGACGCCGGCGGGGTTGCCGCCGTCGGGGCGGTCGGAGAAGGCCACGTATCTGAGGACATCGCTCATCTGCGGCATCATCGCTGACCGTGACCACCTACCACTGTGAGACCTGCGGCGCCCAGTTCGCGCCGTCGGACGCGCCGCCCGACTCGTGCCCGATCTGCGAGGACGCCCGCCAGTGGGTGCCCGAGGACGGGCAGCGCTGGATCACCGCCGACGATCTGCGCGCCACCCACCACAACGAGCTCCGCACGGACTCCGGGTACGACGGGGTCGGCGTCGAGCCGCACTTCGCGATCGGCCAGCGCGCGCTGCTCGTCCCCGCCGGCGAACGGTTCGTGCTCTGGGAGTGCGTGCCGATCGTCGACGACGCCGCGGCCGAGGAGATCGCGGCGCGCGGCGGGCTCGCCGCGATCGCCATCTCGCATCCGCACTACTACACCGGCATGGTCGAGTGGGCGCACCGCTTCGAGTGCCCGGTCTACCTGCACGCCGACGATCGCGAGTGGATCACGCGTCCGGATCCCGCGATCGAGCTGTGGGAGGGCGAGACGCGCTCGCTCGGCGACGGGCTGACGCTGATCCGCTGCGGCGGGCACTTCGCCGGCGGGACGGTCCTCCACGACGCGGCGCAGAACGCGCTGCTGTCCGGCGACATCGTGCAGGTCATCCCGGACAAGGGCTGGGTGTCGTTCATGTACAGCTATCCGAACCTGATCCCGCTGCCGGCCGAGGCCGTCGAGCGGCTGGTCGCCGCGCTCGACCCGTACGAGTTCGACACGATCTACGGCGCCTGGTGGGACCGGATCGTGCGAGCCGACGGCAAGGCGATCGTGCGACGGTCGGCGGAGCGCTACGTCGCCGCGCTGCGCGGCGAGCTGCCGTAGGCGGCCAGCCGGGTCCCGTCGAAGCGCTCGGGGATCGTCCGCAGGCGGTCGAGCGGCTCGGCGCTGTAGACGAGCCGGACGTGCCGGTCGGCGACCTCGCCGCCCCAGCCGATCATCGGCGTGGCGGCGATCGCCGCGTCGTCGAGCAGCAGCCGCGAGAGCTCGGCCGGCGTGGTTCCGAGCGCGATCGCGTCGATGAGCATCGACCAGCCGCCCGCCGGGCGCACGACGGGCCAGCCGCCGAGCGCGGCGAGGATCACGTCGCGGCGCGCCTCGAGCTCGGCCACGCAGTCGGCCACGTGCGACTGGTCGCCGCGCAGGACCGCCGCCGCCGGGAAGCGGCTCAGCGCCGTCGGCATCGTCGTGTTGTAGACGTGCGCCCAGCCGACCGACTCGATCAGGTCGGCAGGCCCGGCGGCCCAGCCGACGCGCCAGCCGATCATGCGGTGCTCCTTGCTGAGCGACCCGACGATCACGGTGCGCTCGGCCATCCCGGCCTTGTGGATCGGGTGCACGAGCGGGCGACCGTCGAACAGCAGCCGTTCCATCGCCGCGTCGTAGAGCAGCGGGACCTCGTGCTCGATGAGCGCGGCGCAGACAGCGTCCCAGTCGCCGTCGGTGAGGACGGCGCCAGAGGGCATCGACGGGCTCATGAGGATCGCCAGCGCGGGCCTCGAGGCGGCCGCCTCGGCGAACGCGTCGAGGTCGAGCCGCCACTCGCCGTCCTGCACGCGGTAGGGGACGGGCCGCGGCACGCCGCCGGCCAGGCGGACGCGGTTGACGATCCCGGCGTACGTCGGGTCGGTGAGCAGCACCTCGTCGCCAGGGTCGATGGTGGCGAGCAGCACGTCGAGGATCGCCGACGTGCCGCCGCTGGTGACCACGATCTCGCGCTCGGGGTCGTACCGGTGACCGGTGCGATCGGCGGTGAAGTCGGCGATCGCGGCCCGGAGGTCGAGGTCGCCGGTGAACGGGAGCCAGCTGTTGGAGGCCGGCTTCTCGAGCCCGGCGATCGTCTCGGGGATCGCCTCGGGCGGCAGCGGGAGATCGGTGTCGAGGTTCTCCATCCGCAGCACCGGCCAGTCGCTGGTGAGCGTGTCGGCGGCCCGAGCCGTGCGGTCGATGCCGAATCCGCGCACGTCGGCGATCCGGCGCGCATGCTTGAAAGCCTGTCGTTCTTCCGTCATAGATGCCGTTATATTAGACAGGTATGGAAGAGACGGTCAAGGCGATCGCGGGCAACCTCCGGCGGCTGCGCACGGCCCGCGGGCTGTCCGCGGCGGCGCTGGCGCGCGAGTCCGGCGTGGCCCGTGCGACGCTTGCCGAGCTCGAGAACGGCCGCGGCAACCCGACGGTCGAGACGCTGTACGGGCTCGCCCGCGTGCTCGGCGTCACGTTCGCGGACCTGCTCGTGCAGGCGGACGCCCCGCCCGTCCACGTCGTCCGCGCCGATGAGGGACCGCAGGTCCCGGGCGCGGTCGTCCAGGCCCGGCTGCTCCGTCAGGCCTCGGTCGAGCGCACCCGGGTCGAGATGTACGACATGCGCGTCGTGCCCGGCGAGCCTCGCCACGCCGACCCCCACCAGCCCGGCGTCGTCGAGCAGCTGCTCGTGCACTCCGGGCGGCTGCGGGTCGGGCCCGAGACCGGGCCGGTGGAGCTCGGCCCCGGCGACTTCGCGGTGTTCGAGGCCGCGGTGCCGCATCTGTACGAGGCGCTGGACGGGCCGGTGTCGGCCACGCTGGTGATCCTCACCGCGGCCTAGAACGCGCGTGCTCAGTGCCATCGGGTGCACGGCCGCGGCGCCACGGCGCCGCAGCTGCCCGGCGATCATCGCCAGCGTCCAGCCGCTGAACCGGATGTCGTCGACGAGCAGGCACGGCCCGGCGGGCAGGTCGCCGGTCACTGCGAACGCGCCGCGGATGTTGGCGACCTGCTGGGCGGCGTTGGCCATCTCGCGCTGCGGCGGGCCGTCGCCCACGCGCTCCAGGACGTCGGCGAACGGCAGCCCCAGCGCGGCGGCCAGCCGCGCGGCGAACGACGGCACGAGGTCGCCCGAGCGCCGCGAGGGCACGGCGGCCACCCAGGCCACCGGGGCGCCCCACGAGCGGACCATCGAGGCGGTGGCGTCGACCAGCTCGTCGTCGAACGTGCCGCCGCGCCGCCCGGCCTGCACGACCGGGTCCCATCCCCCGTCGCCGAGCCGGGCCAGCGCCCGCCCCTCCTCGGCCCGCACGTCCTCGGGGATCTTGCGCATCGCGCCGCTCTCGTCCGGCGCCATCTTGCGCACGTCGAGCACCAGCGGGCGCGAGCGCAGGAGCAGGGCGGCCTCGCGGACGAGCACGGGGTCGAGCGGCTCGGCGTAGCGCGGGCCGGCGCAGACCGCGCAGCGGCCGCAGTCCTCCGGCAACGGGTCGTCGAGCTCCTCCTGCAGCGCGCGCATGAGGCAGCGGCCGTCGGCGCCGAACGCGGCCATCGCCTCCTGCTCGCGGCGCCGCAACGCGGTGACGCGCGCGTAGCGCTCGGCGTCGTACTCCCAGTCCGAGCCCAAGACGCGCGACCAGCGGCTGCCGTCGCGCTCCACCGCGCCCTCGACATCGAGCACCTTGAGCAGCGCGTCGACCCTCCCCCGCCCGAGGTTCACCTCGGCCATCAGCTCGCGGGCGGTCGCGCCGCCCGCTTCGAGCCGCTCGAGCACGCGGCCCACGAGCTCGCGCGGCGGGAATGCCTGCTGGATGAAGAAGTCCTGGATCCGGCGGTCCTCGTGCCCGCGCAGGAGCACGACCTCGGCGCGGTCGATCGCCCGGCCGGCACGGCCGACCTGCTGGTAGTACGAGATCACCGAACCCGGAGCCTGGTAATGCACGACGAAGCCGAGATCCGGCTTGTCGTAGCCCATCCCGAGCGCGCTGGTCGCGACCACCGCCTTGAGCTCGTTGGCCAGCAGCCGCTCCTCGACCTGCACGCGCTGCTCGTTCTCGATCTCGCCGCTGTAGGCCTCGGCGGCGATCCCGCGGGTGCCGAGCCATTCGGCCACCAGCTCGGCATCGCGCTTGGTGAGCGTGTAGACGATCCCCGATCCCGGCAGCTCGGGCAGCCGGCGCGCGAGCCAGGCCAGCCGGTCGGCCTGCCCGGGCAGGTCGACGACCTCGAAGCGCAGGCTCGAGCGGCCCAGCGGCCCGCGGTAGGTCTTCACGACGGACCCGAGCTGCTCCTGCACGTCGGCGACCACGCGGTCGTTGGCCGTCGCCGTCGTGCACAGGACCGCCACGCCGTCCGGCAGCCGCCGCAGCATCTCCTCCAACCTCCGGTAGTCGGGCCGGAAGTCGTGCCCCCAGTCGCTGATGCAGTGCGCCTCGTCGATGACCAGCAGACCGACCCGGTCGACGAACAGCGGCAGCATCTCGGCCCGGAACGTCGGGTTGTCGAGCCGCTCGGGGCTGATCAGCAGCAGGTCGACCGCGTCGTCGGCGAGCAGCGTCCGCACCTCGTCCCACGCGTCGCGATTCGTCGAGTTGATCGTGTGCGCCCGGAGGCCCAGCCGCTCGGCGGCGGCGATCTGGTTGCGCATCAGCGCCAGCAGCGGCGAGACGATCAGCGCCGGGCCGGCGCCGCGCTCGCGCAGCAGCGCGGCGGCGATGAAGTAGACCGCCGACTTGCCCCAGCCCGTGCGCTGCACGCAGAGCACGCGCGCGCGGTCGTCGACGAGGTCGGCGATCGCTTCGGCCTGGTGCTCGCGGAACGAGGCACCCGGGCCTGCGAGGTCTTCCAGCAGTTCGCTGGCCCGGGTCACCCCGACGATGCTAAGGCGCTCGCAGGCGCTTGCGCCTGCGAGTAAGCCGCATACGGCTTTTCAGATGCTCCGCTGGTACGACCGGAACGCCTGCGTGGCGAGCGTCGCGCACACCACGAGCAGCAACGCCAGCAGCCCGGTGTCGCGGGCCACGAGGCCCCAGTCGGTCGAGGCCGCGGTCGCTGTGCGGCCCGCCTCGATCGCCCAGTCGACCGGGTTCACGTCGGACACCGTCTTCATCCAGCCGGGCAGCAGGTCGCTGGTCATCAGCGCCGTGGACAGGAACGTCAGCGGCAGGACGAGCAGCGTGACGGCGCCGATCAGCGACTCCTCCTGGCGCGTCATCAGCGCCAGCGAGTTCGAGAGCGTGGCGAAGCAGGCGCCGAGCAGGGCCGAGACGAGGATCAGCACGAGCACGCCGACCACGCCGCCGGGGAACGTGGCGCCGACGGCCAGCGCGATGCCGACCATGATCACCGACTGGATGACGATCACGACCGCGCTCTGGGCGACGCGGCCGGCGATGATCGCGCCCCGCCGCACCGGCGAGACGAGCAGCCGGTCGGTCACGCCGCGATTGATCTCCTCGATCGTCGCCATCCCGTTCCAGCCGGACGAGAACAGCGCCGACATGATCACGACGCCGGGCGCCAGGTAGGCGATGTACGACTCGTCGCCGAACCCGGGCAGGTCGGCGACGCGCTTGAACAGCTCGCCGAACAGCAGCAGCCAGATCACCGGCTGCACGAGGGTCGCGACGACGTACCACGGCTGCCGCCACAGGGCGCGCAGGTCGCGGAGGGTCATGTATCCGATCTGCCTCATCGTTCGGCCTCCTCGAAGCTGCGCCCGGTGTGGCGCAGGTAGACGTCATCCAGCGACGGGCGGGCGACGGTCACCGACGCGACGTCCACCCCGCCCGCCTCGAGCGCGCCCAGGACGAGCGGCACCGCGCGGGCGCCCTCGTCGGCGCGGGCCCGCAACGACGTGCCCTCGACCACGAGCTCGCGGATCCCGGGCACCGGCTCCAGCGCGGCGTGCACGGCGCCGTTGGCGGCATAGGTGAGCTCGACGTTGATGGCGTCGCCGCGCAGCTCCGCCTTGAGCTGCTCGGGGGCGCCGCCGGCCACCACCCGGCCGCGATCGACGATCGCGAGCTCGGAGGCGAGCCGGTCGGCCTCGTCGAGGTAGTGGGTGGTGAGCAGGATGCTCAGGCCCTGCTCGCGGGTGAGGCGCTCGATCTCCCGCCACATGTCGGCCCGCACCTCCGGGTCGAGCCCGGTGGTCGGCTCGTCGAGGAACAGGACCTGCGGGCGGTGCACGAGCGCCATGGCGATGTCGAGCCGCCGCTCCATGCCGCCCGAGTACGTGCGCACGAGCCGGTCGGCGGCATCCGAGAGCCCGATCTGCTCGAGCAGCTCGTCGACGCGGGCGGTCAGCTCGCGGCCGCGCATCCCGTGCAGCTGGCCCTGCAGGCGGAGGTTCTCGCGGCCGGTGGCCTCGCGGTCGCCGGCCGAGCGCTGGCCGACGCAGCCGATCGCGCGACGGACGCCGCCCGCCTCGCGGACCACGTCATGGCCCGCCACGCGGGCGCTGCCGGAGTCGGCGCGCGACAGCGTCGTGAGGATGCGCACGGTGGTCGATTTGCCGGCGCCGTTGGGGCCCAACAGCGCGAAGATGGTGCCTGCCGGGACGGCGAGGGTGAGCCCGTCCAGCGCGCGCACGTCTCCGGGAAAGGTCTTCACCAGGCGGTCGGCCTCGATCGCCGGTGCGTGGTCTACACTTGTCTTCATGATCGAATATCTTAGAGACTAAGAGATTCAATTGTCAAGAGACTTGCGGCGCGAGAGGATCATCGAGGAGGGCGGGAAGGTATTCCGCGCCTACCAGACGTCGAACGACAACTTCGACCAGGCGATCGCCGACCACCTCGGCATGAACCGCACGGACATGCGCTGCATCGACCTGATCGACCAGGCGGGCGGGATGACGGCCGGGGAGCTCGCCCGCGCCGCGGGGCTCACGACCGGCGCTGTCACCGCGGTGGTCGACCGGCTCGAGCGGGCGGGAATGGCGCGGCGGGTCGCCGACCCATCCGACCGGCGGCGCGTGCGGATCGAGGCCACGCCGAAGGTGTGGGAGCTGACCGGCCCGCTGATGGGCCCGTTCATCGCGGAGTCCTCGAAGATCCTCGACGACTACAGCACCGAGGAGCTCGAGCGCTTCGCCGAGTTCCTCAATCGGGTGATCGACGTGCAGGGCAAGTACATCGAGCGGATCCGGGAGATGTGAGATGCGCGTGGTGGTGTTCGGCGACATGGAGGGCGTGTCCGGCATCTGCCGCTGGGCGGAGGTGTCCGCGAGCGGCGAGCGGTACGAGGAGGGGCGGGCGCTCTACACGCGTGAGATCAACGCCGCCGTGCGCGGCGCTTTCGCCGGGGGCGCCGATGAGGTCGTCGTCATGGACTGTCACGGGGCGGGCGGCGACTGCTCGTTCAACTCGCTGCTGGCCGAGGAGCTCGACGACCGCTGCGAGTTCGTGGTCCAGAACGAGTGGACCGAGTACACCGAGCCGTTCGAGCAGGGCTGCGACGCCGCGCTGATGGTCGGCATGCACGCCAAGGCGGGCAGCCCGCTCGGCGTGATGTCTCACACCGTCAGCAGCACCGACTGGCACGAGCTGCGGTTCAACGGCACCGCGGTCGGCGAAGTCGGCATCAACGCTGCGCTGTGCGGCACCTGGGGCTGCCCGGTGGCGCTGGTCACGGGTGATGACGTCGTCTGCGCGGAGTCGTCCGCACTGCTCGGCGACGGTCTGAGCACCGTCGCCGTCAAGCAGGGCCTCGGGCGCTTCAGCGCCCGCCACCAGCCCCCCGCGCGGGCGCGCGCGGCGATCGAGGAGGCGGCGCGCGACGCGCTCGGATCGCTGGCCGGCGCGCCGGTCTACGACCCCGGCGCGCCGTGCACGATCGAAGTCGAGCTCGCCACGCCCGACCACGCCGAGCCGTACCGCCACCGCGCCGGCGTGACGATCAGCGAGGGCCGCTCGCTGACGTCGACCGCCGGCACGTGGTGGGACGCCTGGCGCCAGTTCTACTTCTAGGCGGCCGTGTTGATCGTGATCTTGGCGACGCCGATCACGAGGCCCTCCTGCAGCGCGTCGACGCCGAAGGTCTTGTTGAGCAGCTGAGCCGCCTCGGCCTTGAGCTTGACGGTCGTGCCCTCGAGCACGGCGGTGCCGTTGTCGTTGACCTCGAGCGGGTTGAGCGTGCGGCCGTCGAGGAAGAACAGCGGCGCCGCGTCGGCGGCGACCTTGCCGTCGACCGAGACCGTGCCGGTCAGCACCGACTTGCCCGGGTCGACGACGAAGTCGGTCAGCTCGACCGTCTTGCCGCCGCCGGTCAGGCTCAGGCCGCTGCCGTCATGGTCGACCTCGCCCTGCACGTACGGCGAGACGCTGCCGGGCTTGTAGTAGGTGACGTTGCCGCCCGTGATCGGGAACGACGCGACGCCGGCCTTGCTGATCGAGGCGCCGCCGAGCGGGGCGGGCGTGAGCTTGAGCTGCTGCAGCGCGCCCACGAAGCCGGAGTCCAGCGTCACCGCGGTGGATCGACCGGACAGCTGGTCGACCTGGGCGACTGGCTTGGGAGCGGCAGCAGCGGGCTCGCTGTCGTCGTCACTGCCGCAGGCAGTGGCGCCGAGAGCGAGCGCGCCGATGGCAAGAAGGAGTGCGGGGAGGTGAAGTCTCATGGGGGCTACTGCGCGCAGCCCCCGGAAACGGATGCATTCCTGGCACTCCGGGGGTCTCCCGCGGGGGCACGCGGGAGACCCGTCCGAAGTCCAGTGGTTCCAGCGTTGCGATCCTCCCGCGTCGGCTAGACGCGTGCCAACAGCGTTGCTGTCGCCGGGGATGAGCGACGCTCACGCTCGGCGGCCGTGCGCAGCGCCTCGATCGCCGCGAGCGTGCCGACGGACGGCAGCTCGGCGGCCGGGCGCGCGGCGCGGAGCTCCCACTCGGGCGCGTCGACGAGCCGGCACAACGCGACGCCCGCGGGCAGCGGGTCGGCGGCCGGCGCCGGCACCAGCGCGTAGCCCTCGCCGGCCGCCACGAGCGCCAGCTGCGTACGCGCGCTCTGCACCCGCCACGGGCCGTCGTCGCAGATCCGCGGCGTCGCCGTGAGCGCCTCGGCGTCGAGGTCGTGCAGGCGGGTGAGCGGATGGTCGGAGGGCAGCGCGACGAGGAGCTCACCGCGGTCGAGCACCGTCTCCGTGAAGGCGGGGTCGGGCGCCTCCCCGGCGGGCGCGAGCCAGACGCCGACGTCGGCGCGGCCCGCGCGCAGCGCGTCGGCCGCGGCGGTCTCCTCGAGCATCAGCTCGGCGCCCGGCAGCCGGCGGCGGAGCAGCCGCATGGCGCGTGGCACGACCGCCGAGGCGGCCACCGGGTCGGCAGCGAGCCGCAGGCGCTTGACCTGCTGGGCCTGCAGGGCGATCAGGCCGATACGGGCGCGGTGCACCGCATCGACGATCCCGACCGCGTGCTCGTGCAGCAGCCGCCCCGCCTCGGTCAGCCGCACGCCGTTGCCCTCACGGGCGAGGAGCGGCAGCCCGGCCTCGGCCTCGAGCTTGGTCATCTGCTGCGACACGGCCGACGGCGTGAACGACAGCGCGTCGGCAGCGCCCGCGAACGTGCCGCGCCGCACCACCTCCACGAACGTCTGCAACCGGGTCAGATTCATTCGGCGCCCTCACGCGGCAACATCGACCCGAGTTGTGAGAAGTCCCTAAGAAAGCACCGATAATCGGAGAAGGTGCAGCGAACGTCCCACAAGCTCCTGGTCGTGGACGACGACCCAGCGCTCTCCCGGACCCTCCGTCGCGCGCTCGCCGTCGAGGGATACGACGTCGAGTGCGCAGGCGACGGCGACGAGGCGCTGCAGCGCCTGGCCGCCGATCGCTTCGACGCCGTGGTGCTCGACGTCGCGATGCCGCGCGTCGACGGGCTCGCGGTGTGCCGGCGGATGCGCGAGCGGCGCGACCGCACGCCGGTCTTGATGCTGACCGCCCGGGATGCGGTCGGCGATCGCGTGTCCGGCCTGGACGCGGGCGCCGACGACTATCTCGTCAAGCCGTTCGCGCTCGACGAGCTCAACGCGCGCGTCCGCGCGCTGCTCCGCCGCGCCGCGCCGGAGAACGGGGACGGCGGCGAGCGGCTCGCCTACCAGGACCTCGAGCTCGACCTCGGAACCCTGCGCGCCCGCCGCGGCGGGCGCGTGCTGGAGCTCACCCGCACCGAGCAACGCCTGCTCGAGCTGCTGTTGCGCAATCCCGATCAGGTCCTGCCGCGCGACATGATCTACGAGCGCGTCTGGGGCCACGACATCAGCGCGACCTCGAACTCGCTCGACGTCTACGTCGGCTACCTGCGCCGCAAGACCGAGGAGGCGGGCGAGGAGCGGCTCATCCACACCGTCCGCGGCATCGGCTTCATGCTGGGCGGCTGAGGCATGTCGTACCGCCGCCGCCTGATGCTGCTCGCCGCGCTCGCGGTCAGCTTGGCGGTGGCGCTCGCCTCGGTCGTGACCTACGTGTCCGTGCGCGCACAGCTGCGCGACTCGGTGGACGACGGGCTGCGCTCGCTGGTCGACCGCGTCGGCACCGCACCGGTCCCGCAGGCTTCCGCATCGTCGCAGCGGCGCCTGGACCTCGACGAGCAGCGGCGGCGGAGCTTCCTGCTGCTGCTGCCGTCGTCCCCGCTCGGCGAGCAGGCGGGCTACGCGCAGGTCGTGTCCAGCGCCGGGCGCATCCAGCCGCCGGAGGGCCAGCGAGCGCGTCTGGCCGCCGGGCCGCGCGTGCTGGCCGTCGCGCAGGGCAGCGCCGAGCCGTTCTTCTACGACTCCGAGCTCTCGGGTACGGACGTGCGCGTCTACGTGGCGCCGTTCGCCGCCGGCCAGGCGCTGCAGGCGGCACGGTCGCTCGAGGAGACCAACGCGACGATGCGCCGGCTCGCCGCCGTGCTGATCGCCGTGAGCCTCGCCGGTATCGGCCTCGCCGCGCTGCTCGGTGGCCTCGTCGGCCGCAGCGCGCTCGGGCCGATCCGCCGGCTCATGCGCGGCACCCGCTACGTGGCCGCCACGCAGGACCTCTCGCGTCGTGTGGACGCGATCGGCGACGACGAGCTGGCCGGGCTCGCCCGCAGCTTCAACGCGATGCTCGAGGCGCTGGCCGAGTCACGCCGCGCGCAGCGGCAGCTCATCGCCGACGCGTCGCACGAGCTGCGCACGCCGCTGACGACCGTGCAGGCCAACGTCGAGCTGCTCTCGCGCGCCAACGAGCTGCCGCCCGAGGAGCGCGACCAGCTGCGCGAGGACCTGCTGTCGCAGCTGCGCGAGCTGACCGCCCTGGTCGGCGACCTCGTCGAGCTGGCCCGCGAGCGGGCGCCCGAGAGCGACCTCGAGGAGATCGAGCTGGACGAGCTGGTGAGCGCGTGCGTCGAGCGGGCGCGGGCGCGCGGCCCGCGCGTGCGCTTCACCGCCTCGCTGCAGCCGTGCGCCGTGCGCGGCGACCGCGCACGGGTCGAGCGCGCGGTCATGAACCTGCTCGACAACGCGCGCAAGTGGAGCCCGGACGGCGCCGCCGTCGAGGTCAGCGTCGCCGACGGCGAGGTGGTGGTCCGCGACGAGGGCCCGGGCATCGACGCGGCCGACCTCCCGTACGTCTTCGATCGCTTCTACCGCTCGGCCGACGCGCGCCGCGCTGCCCGGCTCAGGGCTCGGCCTGGCGATCGTCCGCCAGGTGGCGGAGATGCACGGCGGCGCCGTCTGGGCGACGACGCCACCGAGTGGACGGGGAGCCGAGCTGCACCTCCGGCTCCCCGCCCTCACGCGTCAGGCGTCCCTCACTTCAGGGACGTCCATGACAGGTCCCACATCGAGTTGAACTCGCTCACCGCGCCGTTGGTGTCGGCCGAGCGCAGGAGCGCCTGCTTGTCCCAGATCCACGCGACGAGCGGGGCCTGCTCGGTGACCATCAGGTCGATCTTGCCCCACGCCTCGGCGCGCTCCTTGGGATCCGTGATCGTCTCGGCCTTGTCCATCGCCGCGTTGATCTTCGGGTCGTTCAGCTCGGGCCAGTTGGAGTTGCCCTGCTGGACGATGTTCTTCCCGTTGAACGTCGGGTCGAGGAGCGTCTGCGCGTCGGCGAAGTCCTTGCCCCAGCTGACGTTCGGGCAGATCGCCACGTTGGCCGGCGGCGAGTTGCAGAAGCGCGTGTACATCGCGTCCTGCGTGACGAGGCGCAGGCGGACCTTGAAGCCGAGCTTCTCGAAGTTCTCCTTCGCGACCTCGGCCGCCTTCTGCGCCACGCCCTCCGACGTGCCGACCATCAGCAGCTCGTCCTTGCCCGTGTACTTGCCGGACGGGTAGCCGGCCTTCTTCAGGTACTCGGCCGCGAGCGCCATGTCGCCGTCGGGGTGCGACATGAAGTCCAGGCCCGGGCCCTTCAGGCCGCCGGCCTCCTCGAAGCCGGGCAGACCCGGCGGGATCATGTGCGTCGGGATGTCGCCGACCAGCTCGCCGCCGCGCACCAGTCGCATCGCGTTCCGGTCGAAGCCGGCGATCACGGCCTTGCGCACGTTGATGTTGTCGAACGGCTTGACCGTCGTGTTCATGTTCACGTAACGCGTGCTGCCGCCCGGGAACAGCGCGAGCTGGTCCTTCATGCCGCTGTCGCGGACGACTTGGGCGAGGGCGGCCGGCGGCGGCGAGAAGTCGCCGGTCAGCATGCCGCTGCCTTCGACCACGCGGCGCGAGGCGATCGTCGTGTCGTCGTTGCCCTGCGGCATGTCGATCTCGTCCACGTACGCCGGCTTGTAGTCCGTCGACTTGTCCCAGTTCGGGTTGCGGACGAGGCGGATGCTCTTGCCGGCCTCGTACCCGACGGCCTTGCCCGACGCGTCGTTCGCGATCATGTACGGACCGGTCGCCACCTGGTTCGGGCCGTATGCGGACGGCTGCTTGGCGTCGAGCTTGGCGGCGTACTCGGGCGGGACCGGCGCGCTGAGCGGGAGCGCGAGCGCTCCGGCGAGCACGCCCCCGGTACCGCGCTTGAGCTTGAAGACGATCGTCTGGTCGTCCGGCGTCTCGATGCCCGGGATCTTGGTGCCCGGCTTGGCCCCGATCTTCGCCCCGACGATGTCGCCGAAGTAGGCGCCCGCGTAACCGTTCTGGACGGTGTTGTAGAAGCCGCGCTCGATCGCGTACTTGACGTCCTTGGACGTCACCTCGCGGTCGACCGGCGGGCTGAACTTGACGCCTTGGCGGATCTTGACCGTGACGGTCTTGCCGTCGGCCGAGACCTGCGGGTCGGCCGACGCGAGGTCGGGCACCGGCGTCTGGCCGTCCTCGGGCTTCCACGAGTACAGCGGCCGCTGCGTCGCGTAGCAGACCATGTAGCCCATCTGGTAGTAGCTGATGCCGCAGTCGATGTTGTCGACGTCATCCGTCCACAGCACCGTCAGCTTGCCGCCGGTCTTCCCCTCCACCGGCGCGCCGACGGCCTGCGACTTCTCCCCTCCTGGCGCGGAATCGTTCCCGCCGCCGCAGCCCGTGAGGACTGCGCCGGTGAGCGCGAGCGCGACCAACGCCCCCTTCACCATGCGATCCATTGAGGTTCCTTCCTCCGGCGGCCCCCGCCGGTCGACGAACGTAGGCCACCGATCCTCACGCGCGCGCGAGGGGATCGCGACGAGAAACGCTGTCGCCGCCCGCAAGCAGTGCTTACGGACGGCGGCGCACCCCTACTTCGCTGCGGGAACCTGCTCGTTGTTGCGCACGATCTTCCAGGACGCCTTCACGGGCTCCAGGAAGTACGGCGGGCTGCGGTAGCGCAGACGGTCGTCGTACGTGTAGTCCTTGGCGTAGCCGCTGACGCGCGTGCCGTTGCCCTGGAACGTGCCGACCGGGCCACGGAACCGCTGGGCGATCGCGCCCTTGATGCTGAGCTTCTCGAGCGCGTCGCCGCACTTCCAGTTGTCGACGATGAACGAGTCGTTCAGCGCGAGGATCGCGGCCTCGACCGTGATGTTCTTCAGCGGGTAGTTCGTGCTCGGGTTGTTGTCGCCGCAGCTGTTGGTCACGTCGTGCTTGATGCGCACGAACCGCTGGGCGATCAGCCCGAGCACCGAGTCCGAGCCGGACTGCTGCGTGACGTTGCCGTCGATGAGGATGTCGTCGCGCGAGCCGAGCGTCAGCGACTGGCCGTAGCTGCCGGCGTGCAGCGTGAGGATCGCGCAACCCGCCGCGTTGTCGTAGTCGAGGTTCACCGGCGAGTCGATCACGCACGACGCGCTCGGGACCTTCTCGACGAAGACGACGCCGTTGGACGGCAGCGCCCTGCCGGTGTACGTCACGGCCGTGCCGGTCGACGTGTACGTCTTGACGTCCATCGTGGTGTTCTTGAGCGTGATCTCCGTCTGCCCGTAGTACAGGTAGCCGGTCAGCGCGGCCTCCTTGAGGCGCTCGTTCGACGGCGGGACGTCGAGCCGCTCCCACGGCTGGCGGACGGTGGCGTTGAACGACGGCGCGCCGGTGCAACCGCTCTTGGTCTGCCAGCCCGGCGCCTTCAGGCCGCCGATCTCGACGACGTCCTGGTAGCCGGCGCCGCGCCCGAAGATCGGGTTGCCGCACGTCAGCAGGTCGTCATTCGTGTGCAGCGGGCCGTTGACGCGATCCCAGTCCGGGAACGTGATCGACACGTTGTCCTGGCACCAGTCGTTCTTGTCCCGGTCGGGGCGGTACTTGACGCAGTTGTCGCGCGCGTACTGCTGGTCGGACGTGTTCTCGAACGTCAGCGGGTCGATCGCTTCGTAGTCGGTGAAGTAGATGAAGTCGAGGAAGCTGTTGCGCCGGAACGTGGTGACGATCGAGCGCCGGATGCCGCGGGACACGCCGGTCGACCGGATGCGGAACGTGCCCGTCGACTTGTCGATCATCGTGTCGTCGGCCCGCGTCGGCTTGCTGGTCGTCGACACCTCGCACTTGGGCTCGCCGTTGGCCGGCAGCAGCTCGATCGAGAACTCCGAGTCGGTCGTGCCGGCGACCTTGCGCCAGCGCCGGGTGTTCGCGGGCGGGTTGACGTTGTTGACCGGGTTGGGCTGGCCGTCGGGGCCCGGCGCCGTGTCGCACGTCTTCCAGTAGTCGTTGTCCCGCGTCAGCTGGTAGAGGTAGTACTCGACCCCGGCCTCGGCCGCGGCATACGCCTGCTTGCGGTCCTGCGAGGCGCGTGTGAACGGGATGTCCGCGCCCACCGCCGCGAACGTCGCGCCGGCCATGATGCTCGTGGCGAGCAGGACGAGCATCACCGCCGCCATCGTGTAGCCGTCCTCGGCCTTCATGCGAAGTCGTCGGGTCATATGCAATTCGGGTCGGGGATCGACTTATTCGGGTCGGCGTGGCGCGCCATGATCTGGTCGCCCATGTTCACTGCCTTCTTGCTGTCCCGGGCGCCCGTGGGCCGGGACAGGAACGAAATGTCGACGCGCGCCACGCGCGCCGCCTTCGCGTCGTCGAGCGGCGGGAGCAGCTCCTGGTCGGCGCGCAGCACGCCGTCGGTCGTCTGGTAGGCGAAGTAGCGCAGGAACGGGACGTCCGCCTTCTTGACGTCGTCGTACTGGTTCCAGGCGTTCTCGAGCACGAGCATGTTGCCGCTCGCCGTTCCCGAGTACGAGTCCCACGGCGGCGGCGTCGCCGTCGACGAGGACCGGTACAGCAGCGAGCGGATCTCGTGCTTGACCGGGTCGAGGGTGATCTTGCGCTTGACCGGCTTCTTGCCGTCGGCCGAGTAGTCGGCGTAGAACGTGACCGAGTTCGCGGTCGCGCCCGTGAGGATCGCCGAGTGGTTCCAGTCGAGGCAGACCTGCGAACGCAGCTGCTGCGTCAGCGTGTCCATGGCGACGCGGCCGCGCTGCATCGCGTCGGTCTTGGCCATCACGCCGGTGTTCAGCCGGACGGTGCTCTCCAGCAGGCCGAGCGTCGCCGCGAGCACGACGAAGCCGACCGTGGCGGCGATCAGCACCTCCATGATCGTGAAGCCGTCGTCTTCGCGCAGGCGCCTCATGCGCACAGGGTTCCGTTCGGGTCCGAGGACTTGAAGTTCCACGACAGCGCGGTTCCGTTCAGGTTCGTGTTGGCCTGGCCGGTCCAGGTCTTCGACCGGCGCCGCGTATTGCCGCCCTCGACCTTGGTCAGGTCGACGCAGATGTCGTAGACCCCGAACGGCAGGCCCGGGAAGTCGACCTTGCCGTCGCTCAGGGTGCCCGACGTGCCGCCGATCCTGACCCGCGCCGCGTCGCAGCCGGCGGTCTTGGGATAGGCGTAGACGTTGGCGCCGCTGACGGCGGAGCCGTTGTAGGTGGCGGTCACGTCGATCGCCGGCTCGAGTGCCACGGCCGACACCTGCGCGCCGCCCGGCGTGAGCTGCACGACGGACTCGGGGTGGGTGTCGAACCACGTCGGGTTCGACAGCGCCTTGACCGGATTGGCGCCGGCGCAGGTTCCGCTGTACACCTGGTACGGCGTCGTGAACGGGAACATGCCGTCGAACACGAAGTTCAGGGCGCCCGGGGACGTTCCGTACGTGATCTGCTTGAAGAGGCTCGACAGCCCGGTGTGCGCGGCGGTGACGCCGTACGAGCGATCGTCGACCTGCGTCGATCCGCTCGGCCGCTTCGTGATCACCTTGACCTTGAAGCTCGACGCCTTGTCGTAGATGAACTCGATCGTCGTGAGATTGCCCGCGGAGACCGTGGCGTTCTTCTCGACGAGCTGCTTGCCGTCCGGGTCGACCCAGCCCGACTGGTTGAGGCGCATCGTGTAGCTGCCGGCCTCGGAGTCGGCGAACACGGCGCAGCCGGCGGCGTTGGTCGCGAGCGTGGCGGGCGTCGGGCCGTCGGCCTGGACCGGGAGCTTGGCGACGGGGCTGCCGGCGGCGTCCTTGACGAGCGCGGTGACCGTGCCCTGGCCGGGCTGCGGCGCCACGATGCTGCTCATCGTCACCGGCTTGATGCGCGAGTTGGGCGCGCTGACCGTGGATGTGATGCGCAGATAGCTGCCGGAGCCGCTGGGCAGGGCGCAGCTGATGTCCGAGCCGTCGGAGTCCACGACCCACTGCGCCTTGGAGACGATCGTGTAGGTGATCGAGCCGACCTTGACCTGCTTGGTCTCGGTCTCGATCTTCGGCAGGTCCGTGAGGTCGGCCGTCTTGTACGCGCGCAGGCGTTCGAGGTCCTTCTCCGCGAGGGTCGCCGCGACCGTCTTCGACTGGTTCGTGCTGGCAGTGCTGGACACCGCGTCGATCGCGGCGAGGACGCCGAGCACGACGATGACGAGGACCGCCGCCGAGACGACGACCTCGATGAGAGCGAAACCTTCTTCGGATGCCGGGGACCGCCGGCGGGTGCGCGCGTTCATGCTGCCTGAGTTGTCGGCGGCGCCGCAGGCGGCCTTGAGCCGCCTGGACGTTAGGTCGATCAGCCGACGAGGGCGAGCTTGGGGCGGCGCGACGCGTAGCGCACCGCGACCTCCTGCAGGATCTCCACCATCGCCTGCGTCGCGGGGGCCCGGTAGCCCTCCGACAGAGTGGCCGCGTAGATCTGGCGGACCGGCGTGTCGCGCCCAAGATCGCGCACGACGATGTCGTCCCGGATGGTGGTGAGGCCGAGCTCGGCGATGAGCGACACGCCGACGCCGGCGGCGACGAATCCCTGCATGGCGCTGTAGTCGTCGGTCTCGAAGACGATCCGCGGCTGGTACCCGGCGGTGGCGCAGGCATGCGAGATCAGCCGGTTGCACTCGCAGTCGGCCGCGCCCGCGACCCACGGCTCGGCCGCCAGGTCGGCGAGCCGGAGGCGGCGCCGGTGGGCGAGCGGATGGTCGGGCGGGAGCGCGAGGTACATCGGGTCCTCGAGCAGATGGACGCGCTCGATGCCGTCGGCCGTGTCGACGATCGCGGACTCGAACACGATCGCCAGGTCGATGTCGCCGCTGCGCAGCTGAGGGATGCAGTCCTCGGGCTCGGACAGGCTCATCGACAGCTCGACGGCCGGGTGCCGGCCCCGGAACTCGGCGATCGCAAGCGGCATCAGCGTCGAACCGGCCGACTCGAACGAGGCCATGCGCAGCCGGCCGCCGCGCAGCCCAGCGATCGCCTCCAGCTCGGCCTCGGCCTCGGCGAGCCTGGCCATGATCGCCTCGGCGTGGCGGACCACGGCCTCCCCCGCCTCCGTGAGGCGGACGCCGCGGGCGCTGCGCTGCACCAGCGTCGCCCCCGCTTCGCGCTCGAGCGCCGCGATCTGCTGGGACACCGCGGACTGCGTGAACGACAGCGCCTCGGCGGCGGCCGAGAACGAGCCGCGCACCGCGACCTCGCGGAGCACACGCATGCGGCGGACGTCGAGCATCACATCGACTTATACCATCCGCGTTTCTTGTCCATGACCACTGATACCTCGTCTGCGCCCGCCTGGAAAATCTGGGGAGCCCTCTGGACCGTCTACCTGGTCTGGGGTTCCACCTATCTGGCCATCCGCGTGATGGTCGAGACGATGCCCCCGCTGCTCGCGGCCGGAGTCCGGTTCGCCGTGGCCGGGGCGGTGATGATCGCGGTGCTGTCGCTCCACCGGCCGGTACGGCCGACGCGCGCCCAGTTGGCCAGTGCGCTCGTCGTCGGCATGCTCCTGCCGGGCGCCAACGCGATCCTGTCGGTCGCCGAGCAGGAGGTCCCGTCAGGGCTCGCGGCGCTGCTCATCGCGTCCGTCCCGCTGTGGGTGATCCTCCTGCGCCGCGGAACCGGCGAGCGGGTCTCCGCGGCGAGCATCGGCGCGGTGCTGATCGGCTTCGCCGGGGTCGCGCTGCTGCTGCGCCCGGGTGAGCAGTCCGGCGGAGCGTCCACCCTCTGGCTGCTCGTCTGCGTGGGTGCGGCCGTGATGTGGGCGACCGGCTCGTTCGCCTCGCCGAAGCTCCGGCTCCCGCCCGATCCGCTCGTCTCGACCGGCTGGCAGATGCTGCTCGGCGGCGTCGTGGCCGTGGCTGCCGGTCTCATCGTCGGCGAGGGGCCTGAGGTCGACCTCGCGGAGTTCTCCGCGCGGTCGATCGTCGCGTTCAGCTATCTCGTCTGCATCGGCTCGTGGTTCGCCTTCACCGCGTACGCGTGGCTGCTGCAGAACGCACCGATCGCCAAGGTCGCGACGTACGCCTACGTGAACCCTGTGGTGGCGATCCTGCTCGGCTGGCTGATCCTCGACGAGGTGGTCACGCCGATCACGATCATCGGCGCCTCGATCATCGTCGTGTCCGTCGCGCTGGTGGTGCGGATCGAGAGCGGGCGCCGGGCAGCGCCGGCCGGCTCAGGCTGAGCGCGAGCGCCCGTTCTAGCGCGCCGTCACCGGGTGGCGGACGACCGCCCAGAACTGGTAGCCGAACGGATGAAGCGGCACGGTGTCGGGCTGGCGCAGGCCGGCCAGGTCGGTCGCCCGGGCGAGCAGCTCGTGGCGGCCGGGAGTCGGCGTCCACTCGAGCTCGAAGCGTGCCCACACGTTGCGGCGGTTCGGGCCGCGGAGCCGCGCCCGCTGCCATGTCTCGCCGCCGTCGGTGCTCACGTCGACACACGCGATCGCCGCGCCGCCGGACCAGGCGCGGCCGGTGAGCGTGCTACATCGGCCCGCCTCGAGCGTCGCCTCCCACGGCAGCTCGAACGCGCTCTTGACGGGCTGCACGGTCAGGCCCGCGTACCAGCGCGTGTTCCACGGCGACCACAGGCGGCTGTCGGACACCTCGAGCGCGCCGAGCCACTTCACGCTCGCCACGCCGACCCAGCCGGGCACCACGAGGCGGGCCGGGAAGCCGTGATCGGGCGGCAGCGCCTCGCCGTTCATCTCGAAGGCGACGAGGACGTCGTCGAGCGCCTTGCCGACCGGGAGTGGACGGCGCACGGGCCCGTGATCGATCCCGTCGCAGATGTACGGGTCGTCGAGCCCGTGCGCCATCACGTCGACGGCCCCGTCCTTGAGGCCGGCGAGCTCGAGGACGGTGCGCAGCGGGACGCCGCGCCAGCGCGCGGCGCCGATCCCGCCGAGCTTCCACGGCGTGCCCGCGACCGGCGTGCCCTGCTGGGCGCCGAACAGGTCGCGGCCGCCGCTTCCGGCGCACTCGATCACCGATTGCACGTCATCGACCGCCAGCGCCTCGAGGTCGCGGTAGGCGAGCTCCAGGTCGCGGCGCACGCCCGGGCCGTGCACGCGCAGCCGCCAGGTGGCCGGATCGATGTCCGGCGTGCGCGTGTGGTTGCGGACGAAGAAGCCCTCGTTGGGCGTGAGGTAGCCCTGGTCGCGCATCGCCTCCCAGCGCATCTCCGCGTTGCCGCCGTGGTCGATGAACCATCGTCCGGGCAACGGCTTGCGGATCGGCGGGGCGGCCACGGTCTGCTCGACCAGCATCAAGCCACCGCCGTGACCGGGTGGCGCACGACGGCCCAGAACCCGTAGCCGGCGCTGTTGAACTCGACCGTGTCGGGCTGCGTGAGCCCGCTGCGGTCGGTCGCCCGCGCGAGCAGCTCGTGCGGACCCGGCGCCGGCGTCCACGGCAGCTCCCAGCGCGCCCACGCGTGGCGCAGGTTCGGGCCGCGGAGCCTCGCGCGCCGCCAGCTGGCGCCGCCGTCGGTGCTCACGTCGACATGGCGGATCGGCGCGTGGCCGGACCACGAGCGGCCATGCAGCGTGACGCGGCGGCCGGCCGGCAGCTCGGCGTTCCAGCCGAGCTCGAACGCGCTCTTGACGTTCTGCTTGGTGAGCCCGGGATAGAAGGTCGTGTTGAACGGCGTCGAGACCGTGGCGTTCGACACCTCGATCGAGCCGAGCCACTTGATGTTCGCGATGCCGACCCAGCCGGGCACGATCAGCCGGGCCGGGAAGCCGTGGTCGGGCGGCAGCTCGCGGCCGTTCATCTCGAGCGCGATGAGCGCGTCGTCGAGCGCCGTGGCCACGGGGATCGGCCGGCGCACGTGCCCGTAGTCGACGCCGCCGGACACGTACACGGGATCCAGCCCCGCCGGCAGCACGTCGACCGCCGAGCGCCGGATGCCGGCGCGCTCGAGGACCTCGCGCAGGCGGACGCCGCGCCAGCGCGCGACGCCGATCGCACCGAGCTTCCACTGGGTGCCGGACGCGGGCGTCCCCTGCTGGGTGCCGAAGAAGCTCCGGCCGTTGCCGGCGCACTCGACGAACACCGTCTCGCTGTCGCACGCGAGCTTTTCGAGTTGCCGGTACGAGAGCGCGAGCGGGCGCCGGACCCCGTCGCCGGCGACGCGCAGGCGCCAGGTGGCGGCGTCGATCGTCGGCGTGCTCGTGTGGTCGCGAACGAAGAAGCGCGCGCGGTCGATCAGGTAGCCCTGGTCCCGCGCCGCGTCCCAGCGCATCTCGGCGTTGGTGCCGAAGTTCGTGAACCACTCCGGCGGGAGCGGCTTGACGATCGGGCCGGCTGTCTGGGCCCAGGCGGGTCGAGGGAGCGCGAGCGAGAGGGCGCCGGCGGCGCCCAGTTTGAGGAGGTCCCGCCGTGAGACATTGTCGACCAACATGATCGACAATGTACACAAGAACATCAACTGCGGCTGGGTAGGGAGGCGGGTGCGCCAGCGTGGGTTTCGTCGCAATCGTGAGCGGGCGCGAGTCGATGCGTGCGACGAAACCCACACGACCGAGGCAGCATTTCGTCGCACTCATCGCGCCCGCGGCGATCCGTGCGACGTTTGTCCCCTATAGCCAGCATTTCGTCGCACGCATCGAGCCCGCGACGATTCGTGCGACGAAACGCTCCCCGGTGTGCATTTCGTCGCACCGATCGAGCCCGCGATGATTTGTGCGACGTTACGCACCTCTGCTGTGCATTTCGTCGCACGAGCGCACGGCCGGCGGACGAGTGCGACGAAACGCACCCTCCACCTCCCTACCCAGCCGCAGTTGACGTTCGCCGGCACCTACACCGGCGGCGACTCCTCAAACGGCCGCTCGAACAACGTCGAGAGCACGATCTGCGTCTGCGTCCGCGTCACGCCCGGGTGGTCGCGCAGCCGCTCCAGGGCCTCCTCGAGGTGCGCGGTGTCGCGCGCCCGCACGTGGAGCATCGCGCTCGCCTCGCCGGCCACGGTGTAGGCGGCCTCGACCTCGGGGTGGCGCTCGACGGCGTCGCGGACCTCGGCCGCGGCCATGCGGCCCTCGGTGTAGAGCGCCACGAACGCGTGCGTGCCCCAGCCGTAGCGCCCGGGGTCGATCTGCGCCGTGTAGCCGCGGACGACGCCGTCGGCCTCGAGCCGGTCGACCCGGCGCTTGACCGCCGGAGCGGACAGCGAGACGCGCATCCCGATGCTCTGGAACGAACGGCGGGCGTTCTGCCGTAGGAGCGCAACGATCTGCCGGTCGATGTCGTCCATGCAAGAGTGATTGTCGCAGGTGACGCAACGGATCGCGCTTGTGGGCGCGGCCGGACAGCGCAACCATGAAGTGCGAGGATTTGAACGCAAGAGAGAGGCCTGCCCGTGAGCACCCAGCCCGTCGTCGCCCCCGGAGACCAGCACCACGACGACTTCATGCCGCTGCACGGCATCGACCACGTCGAGCTCTATGTGGGCAACGCCCGGCAGGCGTCCCACTTCTACGCGCACGCGCTCGGCTTCCGCGAGGTCGCCTACGCCGGCCTCCACACCGGCAGTCGCGACCGCGCCTCGCACGTCCTCCAGCAGGGCCGCATCCGTCTCGTGCTCACCGGCGCGCTGACGCCCGACCACGAGATCGGCGGCCACCACGCCGCGCCACGGTGACGGCGTGAAGGTCATCGCGCTGTCGGTGCCCGACGTCGAGCACGCCTATCGCGAGGCCACCGCGCGCGGCGCCACGAGCGTGCGCGAGCCGTGGGAGGAGAGCGACGAGCACGGCACGATCCGCTTCGCCACGATCGAGACGTACGGCGAGACGCACCACCTGTTCGTGGATCGCAGCGCCTACAAGGGCACGTTCCGCCCCGGCTACGAGGCCCGCGAGCAGCCCGACGGCAACGTCGGCCTGCTGGCGATCGACCACATCGTCGGCAACGTCGAGCTCGGCGACATGGAGAAGTGGGTGAAGTACTACGAGGACGTCTTCGGGATGACCGAGATGATCCACTTCACCGACGAGGCGATCTCCACCGAGTACTCGGCGCTGATGTCCAAGGTGGTCACCTCCGGCAACGGGCGCGTGAAGTTCCCGATCAACGAGCCGGCCGAGGGCAAGCGCAAGTCGCAGATCGACGAGTACCTCGAGTTCTACGGCGGCGCCGGCGCGCAGCACATCGCGGTCGCCACCCGCGACATCGTCAAGACCGTCGAGAAGATGACCGCGCGGGGCATCGAGTTCCTGCGGACGCCGGACGCCTACTACGAGGAGGTCCCGGGCCGGATCGGGGAGATCGAGGAGGACCTCGAGGACCTTCGCCGCCTGGGCATCCTGGTGGATCGCGACGACGAGGGCTACCTTCTGCAGATCTTCACCAAGCCGATCGGCGACCGCCCGACGATGTTCTTCGAGGTCATCGAGCGCCACGGCGCCCGCGGCTTCGGTGAGGGCAACTTCAAGGCCCTCTTCGAGGCGATCGAGCGCGAGCAGGAGCTGAGGGGGAACCTCTGATGCGTTATCACCAGCTTGGCCAGGTCCCGCAGAAGCGCCACGTCCAGTTCCGGGATCCCGAGGCGCCATCGGGCAACGGGAAGGCGCCGTTGCTCGTGGAGGAGGTGCTCGGCTTCGAGGGCTTCTCCGGCAACGAGTCGATCCTGTACCACCTGTGGTCGCCCTGCCGGGTGAAGGACGTCGGCGAGTTCACGCCGATCGAGCTCGAGGAGTGGGTGCCCGATACGCACGTGCACCGCCTCAGCAACACGATGGGCATGCAGGCGATGGGCGACTCGGTGCTCGGCCGGCAGGTACTGCAGTACAACGGCGACGTCGAGATCGGGATCTGCATCCCGGAGGCCGAGGCGGACTACTTCTTCCGCGACGGCGAGGGCGACGAGGTCATCTTCGTCCACGAGGGCGAGGGCGCCGTCGAGACGATCTTCGGCACGCTGCCGTACCGCAAGTGGGACTACATCGTCATCCCCCGCGGGACGACGTACCGCTTCCGGTTCGACACGCCGCAGCGCTGGCTGACCTTCTACACGCCGGGCGAGATCGAGACCCCGAACCGCTATCGCAACCGCTACGGCCAGCTGCTCGAGCACGCGCCGTTCTCGCAGCGCGACTTCCTGCCGCCGGCCGAGCTGGCCACGCACCGCGACCGCGGTGAGCACCTGGTGAAGGTCCGCGTCCGCGGCGGCTACCAGGACTACGTGCTCGACTACCACCCGCTCGACGTCGTCGGCTGGGACGGCTACGTGTACCCGTACACGTTCAACATCGCCGACTTCGAGCCCAAGGCCGGGCGCCTGCACCAGCCGCCGCCGGCCCACCAGACCTTCCAGGGCCCGAACTTCGTGATCTGCTCGTTCTGCCCGCGGATGCTCGACTGGGACCCGATGGCGGTGCCGATCCCCTACCACCACTCCAACGTGCAGTCGGAGGAGATGATCTATTACGTCGACGGCCAGTTCGGCTCGCGCAAGGGCGTCGACATCGGAGCGATCACGCTGCATCCGTCCGGCCTCCCGCACGGCCCGCAGCCCGGGCTGGTGGAGAAGTCGCTCGGCGCGACGCGCACGGAGGAGCTGGCCGTCATGTGCGACACGTTCCGCCCGCTGAAGCTGACGGCGCTGTCGCGCGACCTGGACGATCCGTCCTACGCGTACTCGTGGTACGAGGAGGGCGCGGAGCTGTCCACGACCGGTTGACCTCCTTCACCTGGCGCGACGGGGACCGCCTGGTCCGCTTCGGGCGCGGCGCGGCTCGCGAGGCCGTGGAGCTGCTCGGCGGGCCGGGCTTCACGCTGCTCACGACCGAGCGGGCTCGGCGGACGCGGCGCCGGACGTGGTGGCGGCGGCGGCGCGGTGCACAACGTCGGGGAGCGGGCTGGTGCCGGATCTCGCCGGCGACCTGCTCGGCTCGGTCGAGGGGGACCGCCTGGTGGCTCTCGGCGGCGGGCGCGTGGTCGACGTGACCAAGGCGCTCGCCGCCGCAGGCGGTGCGCGGGCGATGGCGATCCCGACGACGCTGTCGGGCGCCGAGATGACGCGCGGCCACCGGCATGCCAACGGCGTCGACCCGGCGACGCCGCGAGTGCGCCCCTCGGTCGTGGTCAACGATCCGGCGCTGTCCGCCTCGCAGCCGGTGCCGGACTTGGCCGCCAGCTCGCTGAACGCGCTCGGCCACGCGGCCGAGGCGATGTGCGTGCCGACCGGCAACCCGGTGGTGCACCTCGTCGCCAGCGAGTCGGCCCGCCTGCTGGCCGGAGCGTTCACGCGCGGCGAGCCGGATCGCGACGCGCTGGCGCTCGGCGCGCTGCTCGGCGGTTACGCGATCGACGCGGCGGCGCTGGGCCTGCACCACGTGCTGGCGCAGACGCTCGTGCGGCGCGCCGCGATCGGCCACGGACCGGCCAACGCAGTGATGCTGCCGTACACACTCGGGGCGCTGGCCTGGCGCTTCCCGGAGCGGCTCGACGCGTTGGCCGCGGCGCTCGGCGAGGATCCGGCGGAGGCCGCCTCGCGGATCGCGGCCGCTGGCGGGCGCCACGCGCCTGCGCGATCTGGGCGTCGACGCCGCCGTGCTCCCCGCCTGCGCCGACGAGGCCGCTGCGCGCAGCGAGCTCGACAACACCCCACCGCGGGCGGACCGGGCGGAGATTCTCGCCCTGTACGAGCACGCGTACTGATGGCGCCACCCTCTCGCGACGATCTGATGACGCTCGCCGAGCGCGCGCTCGGCCACGCCTCCGGCGAGGCGCAGGCGACCGCATGGTGGGAGCGCCAGCTCAGTGCCGGGCCTGGGCGTGCGGTGACCACCGACGCCGTGTCGGTCGAGGTCGTCGATGCTCGCGCGGCGGGCGCGTGGGCACCGCGGTGCACGACCGAGGTCGACGACGCGGGCCTGGCGCGCGCGGCCGGCGCGGCGGCGCGGCTGGCCGCCTCCGGGCCGGCGGCGCGCGGCGACCTGCCGGATCCCGCCGGCGGGCCGCGAGCACGACGGCTACGACCCCGCGATCGCACACGCTCGAGCCGCCCGACGGCCTCGACGAATGGAGCGGCTGGCGTGCGGCGGCGGCCCGGACCGCGATCGCGTCGTCGCGGGGCGTCCGTGCCTACGAGCAGCGCAGCTTCGGCGACCTGCGCGTGCGGCGCCACGGGGCGCCCGGGCGATCGCTCGAGCTCGACCGTGGCGAGCGTGCGGCCGGGCGAGCTCGATCCGGCGGCGCTGGCCGCCGAGGCCGACGCGTTGCTGGGCGACGGGCACGCAGATCGAGGTCGACCCCGGCGAGTACCCCGTCGTGCTCGGGCCGTGGGCGGTAGCCGAGGTCCTGCGCCGGGCCGCCGTCGCCTTCGGCGGCCCGGAGTCGCCGCTGACCGAGTACGTCGGCAAGCGCGTCGCGGCGTCGTGCATCAACCTCTCGGACTCGCCGCGGTTCGCCGCCACACTCCCCCGCTCGTTCGACGCGGAGGGCGCGCCGCGGCAGCCGCTGCCGCTGATCCAGGACGGTGTGGCGCACCGGCTCGCGACGACCGGGCACCGGCCATGCGCTGACCGCGGGCGGGATCGGCGGCACGGCGCCCGAGCATCTCGTGCTCGTGGGCGGCGGGGCGGCCGACCTGGCCGAGCTCGCCGAGCCGATCGAGACCGGGCTCCTGATCCCGGCGCTGTCGCTGCACGGCGCCTGGGTCCTCGGCCGCCGCGGCGCCGCGCTCGCCGAGGGCGTGTCGATCATCCGCGACGGCCGCGTCGCGGGCGTCGCGGAGAACCTCACGGTGGTGTTCGAGCCGATCGAGCTGCTCGGCCGTGCGCAGGCGCTGACCGCGCGTCAGCGCACGGTGCCGCCGCCGGTGCAGCGCTCGGCCCGTACCGCCGCCGCCGTCGTCTGCCCGGGCGTCCGGTTCGGCGGCGGCGTGTTCGTCACCTAGGGCTTCTCCTTCGGCGGCTTGTCCGGCTTCCCGGACTCCGGAGCGGCCGTCGCCGGCTCCACGGGCGCCGCGGCCGCGGCGGGCTTCGGCGCCTTGACGGTCACGGGCTCGGCCTGCTTCTTGGCCTGGCCCGGCGGCAATGTCGGGGTCTGCTTCTTCGCCTGGCCCGGCGGCAACGTCGCAGTCTGCTTCTTCGCCTGACCCGGCGGCAACGTCGCAGTCTGCTTCTTCGCCTGACCCGGCGGCAACGACGCGGCCTGCTTCTTCGCCTGACCCGGCGGCAACGACGCGGCCTGCTTCCTCGCGTGGCCCGGCGGCACCGGCTTCGCGGCTCGATGCACCGCGCCGCGCTCCTTCGGTGCCTTCGCGGCGGGCTTCGTCGCCGGCGCAGGCGCCGAGCGGACCGGCCGCGTGACCCCAGCCGGCGCGCTCACCGGCGAGGCGGCGGGCGCCTGATAGTGGTTCGCCCGGCCGCTCACTGCGGGCTGCGCGGCGGGCGGAGCCGACGCGTCGTGCGCCTTCTTCTCGACCTCGACGGCGGCCGTGCCGCCGCCGGCGATGGCGGCGACGATGAGGATCTTCGTGGCCACCGCCGCGCCGCCGGCGGTCCCGACCGCAGCGGCGCCGCCCCCGCCGAGCACCGTGGCCTTCAGGCCGACGCTCGGCGCGACCGGCAGCACCAGGGCCAGGTCGGCGCGCTGGCGGCGCACCGCAGCGCGGAAGTCCCGGCACCCCGCGCAGTCGGCCAGGTGCCGGCGCACCTCGTTGCGGCGCAGCGACCCGCCGGTCAGCGTGGCCAGCTGCTCGCGGATCTCCGCGCAGGAGGTCTCACGCGCCGTGCGGCTGGCGATCAGCGATGAGCGCGCCTGGAACACGAGTGCCTTGACCTTCTCGCGCCGGCACCCGAGCACCGCGGCGATCTCGTCGTGCGGCAGGTCGCCGAGCTCGGAGAGCACGAGCGCCGCCCGCTGATCGTCGGGCAGCCGGGAGACGTCGCCGAGCAGCGCCCGGAGATCGTGTCTGCGCTCGACCTCGGATGCCAGGTGCTCGGTCGGCGGCTCCTGCATCTCCCCCGTCGCCTGTCGCGCGCGGGTGCGCAGGACCGTGAGGGACCGGTTGCGGGCGATCGCGTACAGCCACGGCCGCAGTTGGATCGGCTTGTCGGAGCCGATGATCTCGCGGTACGCCGCCAGGAACGCGTGCTGCACCGCGTCCTCGGCCTCCTCGGCGGATCCGAGCATGTGGCGGCAGAAGCCGAGCACGCCGCGGTGGTGGCGGTCGAAGAGGACCTCGAAGGCCGCGTCGGAGCCGCCGCGCAGCAGCTCGACCAGGCGCTCGTCCGACGTGAGCCGCAGCAACCGTGCGGGCACTCGCCGCCGAGAGCGCGCAGGAACCGGGAATTCGACCCCGGCGTCATGGGACCCCGTCGCAGCACTCACCGTGGCGGCCCATCTTAGGCCGCGGATGCCGCGTTGTCAGACCTTGAGGAGCACGATCGTGTTCAGCACGAACACGATCGCGAAGAAAATGGTCCAGCGGTCCAGGTTGCGCTCCATCAGCGAACCGCCGGACGAGCCGCCCGTGGCGCCGACACCGAAGGCACCCGACATCCCGGCGTCCTTCCCGGAGTGCAGGAGAATCAGGAAGATGAGGATCACCGCGACGAAGACCTGCAGGACGGAGAGCGCCGACTGGAGCATCGGAGATCCAGGGTACTAGGCGAGCGTCGATGCCCTAGGAACGCTCGGCGCCGTTCGAGGTTGGGAGGTCGTCCAGCGCGCGCAGGATGTCCACCGCCTCGGCGCGCAGCGAGCGGTCCATGACCCGCCAGTCGGCCTCGGACAGCTTGCCGGTGCGGTAGTCGAGCTCGGCGTCGCGGATCTCGCGGTACTTGGCGTCGCGCGCCGCCTCGAGGTCGGCGCGGTCCGCGCTCTCGGCCGCCTCGTCCACCCGGCGGCGGCGCAGCGGCGCCGAGACCACCAGCACCACCACGGCGAGGACGACGAAAATGAGGATGTAATCCATCTACGCGTGGACGCGTGCCTCGCGCCCGACGCGGGCCGCGTAGGCGGCGGTCACGCGGCGGCCCACGGCGCGCGGCGACGGCCACAGCGCGATCAGGCCGCCGAGGAAGACCACCAGCGCGCCGAGCCAGATCCAGGTGACCATCGGCGACACGAGCACGCGGAACGTCGCCGCCGGCGGGTCGTTCGCGTACGAGCGGGCGAGACCGGTGAGCGCCTCGGCGAGGAAGCGGTCGCGGTCCGCCGCGCTCAGCGCGCCCGCTTTGTCCGCCTTCTCGAAGACCCGGTCGCCTTCCTTGATGCGGGAGTCGAGCCGCTGGGTGTCCGGTGCGACCGACACCCAGAAGTCGCGCCGCAGGCCGGCGTTGAGGCCGACCTCGCTGGTCGACTCGCCCTCGAAGAAGCGGGAGATCGGGCCGAGCATCGGGCCTACCGACGGGAAGAAGGACTTCTCGGTGTGCACGGTGCGGGCGGTCCCGTCGCGGCTCACGCGCAGGTCGGCGCCGAGATCGATCCGCTCGAGCCGCCCGTTGGGCGCCGCCACCAGCTTGGCGGTCGGCCGGACGTACTGGACCGTGTAGCCGCCCACCTCGGTGGAGCGGCCCGGGGTGAGCTGGACGTCGCGCTCGTCGGCGAAGCTCGACGACGCGGCGATCCCCACGAAGAGCACGGCCATCCCGACGTGGACGATGTAGCCGCCGTAACGGCGCCGGTTGCGCCGGATCAGCGACACGAGCGCCAATGGGACCGGCTCGCGCGCCATCACCCGCCGCGCCCGCGTGCCGCGCACCAGCTCCTGGCCGACGCCGCCGACCACGAAGCCGGCGAACGTGAACATGATCAGCGCGTCCGGCTGCGAGCCCGCGCCGAGCACCAGCGCCAGCAGCAGCGCGGCGACGCCCACGCCGATCGGCACCACGAAGTTGCGCTTCAGGTTGGCCGCCGTCGCCCGCCGCCAGGCGATCAGCGGGCCGATGCCCGAGAGCAGCACGAGCACGAGCGCGAGCGGCACGGTCAGCCGGTCGAACATCGGCGGGCCGAACGTGTGCCGGCGGCCGGTCAGCGCCTCGGAGATGAGCGGGAAGAACGTGCCCCACCAGATCACCACGCACAGCAGGACGAGCACGAGGTTGTTGAGCAGGAAGATCGCCTCGCGCGAGAGCAGCGAGTCGAGCCGGTGCTCGGACCGCAGCTGCGAGGCCCGCGTCGTGACCAGGTAGACCGAGCCCCCGATCATCGTGCCGATGAGGATCAGGAACGGGACGCCGAGCGTCGACGCCCCGAACGCGTGGATCGACTCGAGGATCCCGGAGCGCACGAGGAAGGTGCCGAGGATCGCCAGCACGCCGGTGGCCAGCACCAGCGAGACGTTCCACACCTTCAGCATCCCGCGCTTCTCCTGGATCATCGCCGAGTGCAGGAACGCGGTGCCGGTCAGCCACGGCATCAGCGAGGCGTTCTCGACCGGGTCCCAGGCCCAGTAGCCGCCCCAGCCGAGCTCGGAGTACGACCAGCGCGCGCCGAGCACGATGCCGACGCCGAGGAAGAACCAGGCCGTGAGCGTGAACGGCCGGGTGTTGCGGATCCAGTCGGCGTTCATCCGCCGCGCCGCGAGCGCGCCGATCGCGAACGCGAAGGGCACCGCGAACAGCGTGTACCCCGAGTAGAGCATCGGCGGGTGGATCATCATGCTCGGGTGCCGCAGCAGCGGGTTGAGGCCCACGCCCTCCACCGGCACGGGGCCGATCGTCTGGTCGAACGGCGACTCGAAGAACACGAGCAGCGCGGCGAAGAACGCCCCGAGCCCGAGCAGCGTCGCGGTCGCGTACGGCGCGATCTCGCGCAGCCGCCGCCGGGTCACGAACAGGATCAGGCTCGACCACAGCGCCAACAGCGTCAGCCACAGCAGCAGCGAGCCTTCCTGCGACGACCACACCGCGGTCGCCCGGTAGAACGTCGGCGTGGTGGTCGATGAGTGGCTGGTGACCAGCGCGAACGAGAAGTCCGAGCGCAGGAACGCCGCCTCGAGGATCACGAACGCCACCAGCGCCGTACCGGCCAGCGCGTAGACCGCCCTACGGCCCGACGCCACCCAGTCGCGCCGCCCGGCCCGCGCCCCGTACAGCGAGGCGCCGATGCCGTAGAGGCAGATGGCGAACGCCAGGATCAGGCACGCCTTGCCGGCGACGAGCACGTCAGCTTTGCTCGGCCGTGAACTTCGACGGGCACTTGGTCACCAGCGAGTCCTTCTCGCCGACGAAGACGCCGCCCTCCTTGCGGACGTCGACGATGACCTCGCGCCCCGCCCGGAACGGGTCGGGCAGCACGCCGTCGTACCGGACCGGCACCGAGACGCTGCCCGTGCGGTCGCGCACCCTGAAGTTCGTGACCGTGCCGTTGCGCTCATAGCCCGGAACGACCTTCCCGGTGAGCTGGTAGGACTTCCCGGCCTCGGCCGTGCTCAGCAGCTGGCTCGGGCTCCGGGCCTCACTGGAGGCCGAGAAGCTCGTGTAAACGAGCGCCACCGCGAGCAGCAGCGCGGCGCTGAGCGCCACGACGAGGCGGATCGTGCGCTTCCGGGCTGGGTCCATCGACACCGATTATGGCGAGCCGGTCCGCCGGAGGCTGCGGAGGCGGTTGGACGAATGACCCATCCCTCGTGATGAACGACACATAAAGGTTTGTCCTGGCCGGCCGAGAAACTTTCACATGGCGACTCCGTACTTCCCAAAGACGGACATGCAACTCACCGCTTCGCTTCCCAACATCCGACGCCGCGACCGCGGCAAGCCCCACGCCGGCCGTTCCCGCAACGCCGTCCTGCAGACCCTCGCGCGCGCCAAGCGCAGCGGGGGGCCCGAGGATCGCGCGCTGTACTCCTGCGGCTGCGGCTACGCCTTCAAGGCCGACGTCTCCACGTCGGTCGGCTGCCCGCAGTGCGGGACGGGCCAGGCCTGGTAACCCGCTCCCCGGGAGCGGTCACGCCGGCCACGACGAGGCGCGCGACGGTCAGCGCGGCCACGACCTCGACGGCCAGCAGCGCCAGCAGCACCGTGAGCTGCACGCGCGCCGCCTCGGCCGCCGACGCGCCGCCGAGCACGAGCCCGACGAACGTGCCGGGAAGCGTCACGAGCCCGACGTTCTTGGTCTGATCGATCAGCGGGATCAGCCCCGTGGTCGCCGACCGGCGCACGGCGCCGGCCAGCGCGGTCCGCACCGGTACGCCGAGCGCGAGCCGGGTCTCGATCGCCGCGATGTCGTCGGTCACCTGCTCGACGAGCCGCCGCCCGGTCACCGACGTCGCGGCCATCGCGCCCCCGATGAGGATCCCGGCCACCGGGATGATCTCCCGGGCGGTGAGCGCGAATGCGCCGGCCGCGAACAGCGGAACGATGCCGGTCGCCGCGCCGAGCGCGATCGCCGTGCCCGCGCGCAGACGTGCGTGCGAGACGCCCTGCAGCCGCCGGCCGGACGTGAGCGTCGCGGTGCAGAGCATGACCGCGACGAACGCAGCGGCCAGGCCGCCGTGCTCGAACACCAGGGCCACGATCGCGCCGACCGCCGTCAGCTGCACCGCCGCGCGGAGGGCGCTGATCGCGATGTCGCGCTCGAGGGCGAGCGAGCCGACGCGCGAGAGCACGATCGCGACAACGACCAGCCCGGCGGCGACGGCGACCTGTGTCACGCCGCCAGCTCGATCCGGGCGCCGGCCACGCGCTCGGCCTGCGCCTCGTCGTGGGTCACGATCAGGATCCCCAGCCCGCGCCCGGCCAGCGCGCCGACGAGCTCCTCGATCGCCGCGGTCGCCACCGAGTCCAGCGCGGCGGTCGGCTCGTCGAGCAGCAGCGCGACCGGGTCGCGCGCGAGCGCCCGCGCCATGGCCACCCGCGCCGACTCGCCCCCGGACAGCTCCGTCGCCGTGCGGTCCATGAACTCCGGGTCGAGCCCGGTGGCGGCCAGCGCCTCGCGCGAGCGCCGCGTCGTCCGGCTCCTCGATGCCGTACGCGAGGTTCGCGCGCACGTCGCCCTCGAGCATCACCGGCGCCTGGGTCACGAGCCCGACCCGCCGGCGCAGCGCACACGGCTCGAGCTCGCGCGCGTCGGCGCCGTCGACCAGCACGCGGCCGCCAGCCGGCTCGTCGAGCCGCACCAGGCAGCGGAGCAGGCTCGACTTGCCGACCCCCGACGGCCCGACGAGTGCCAGCACCTCCCCCGGCCGCACGGCCAGGTCGACCTCGCGCGCGAGCACCCGGCCGCCGCGCTCGACGACCAGGTCGTGGGTCTCGATGCGCGGAGGGATCACTCGAAGCGGGCGAGGGGAATCGAACCCCCATTTCTGGCTTGGGAAGCCAGCGTCTTAGCCGTTGGACAACGCCCGCGGGTGCCGGGAGTCTATCCCGCCGTCATTACCCTTCAAGACGTGCGCCCGCGCCTCTACTGGCCGATCACCCTTGCCGCCGCGGCGCTGGTCGCGCTGCTCGCCTACGGGGTCGCGGCGGTGGGTCCCGACACCTCGCTCGACCAGTCGCTGGCCGAAGGCAAGCGGGTCGAGGCGCCGGTCGCCGACCTGCCGAAGCTCGGCGCCGACGGCACCGGCTCGCTCGCCGAGGAGAAGGGCAAGGTCGTCGTCCTGAACGTGTGGGCGTCGTGGTGTGGGCCGTGCCAGAGCGAGATGCCGCTGCTCCAGCGCACGCACGACAAGATCGCCTCGCAGGGCGGTGTCGTGCTCGGCATCGACATGCAGGAACCGCCCGAGAAGGCGCTCGAGTTCCTCGACAAGAAGCAGGTCACGTTCCCGAGCCTGCGCGACCGTGACAAGGAGTACGCGCGCAAGTTCGGGGTCACCGGCTATCCGGAGACGTTCCTGATCGACCGCGACGGCAAGATCGCCGCGCTCCGGCGCGGGCCGGTCGACCAGGAGTGGCTCGACAAGCACCTGCCGAAGCTGCTCGAGGAGCAGGCGTGAGGATCCTGCTCGCGCTCATCCTGGTCCTGGGGCTGACCGCGGCCGCCGAGCCGCAGGCGACGCTGCCGGACATCGAGGACGAGGTGATGTGCGTCGAGTGCAAGACGGCGCTGAACATCTCCACCTCGCCGGTCGCCGACCAGGAGCGCGCGTTCATCCGCGAGAAGATCGCCCAGGGCATGACCAAGTCGGAGATCAAGGCCGCCCTGGTGGACGCCTACGGACCCGACGTGCTCGGCGAGCCCGAGGCGAAGGGGTTCGACCTGAGCGTGTGGCTCGTGCCGATCGCGCTCGTGCTGGCGGCGGGCGGTGGCGTGCTGCTGCTCGCCCGGCGCTGGCGCCGCACGGCCGCCGAGCCGCCCGCGGCCCCCGGCCCGGACCTCGACCCCGCCGACTCCCGGCGGCTCGACGCCGAGCTGTCCAGCTTCGACCGGTGAACGAGGGCGTCGACACCACCGTCATCGCCGCGTTCGCGGTCGGCTTCGTGTCGTTCGTCTCGCCGTGCGTGCTGCCGCTCGTGCCCGGCTATCTGTCGGCCGTGTCCGGCGTCTCGCTCGTCGAGATCCAGCACGGGGAGAAGCGCCTCTCGCGCGTGCTGCTGCCCGCGATCGTGTTCTGCCTGGCGTTCACGGTCGTGTTCGTGGCGCTCGGGATGACCGCCACCGGGCTCGGCTCGACGCTGCGCGACGGCCGCGGCACGCTCGACAAGGTCGCCGGCGTGGTGATCATCGGGCTCGGCGTCCTGTTCCTCGTCACGCCGTTCGTGCCCAAGCTCAACCGCGAGTGGCGGCCCGACGCGCTGATCTCGCGCGCAGGGTCCGGCGGCCCGCTGATCGCCGGCGCGGCGTTCGCGTTCGCCTGGACGCCGTGCGTCGGCCCCACGCTCGGCACGATCCTCACCGCCGCCAGCGTCCAGGACACGGTCGGCAAGGGGGCGGTGCTGCTGCTCTTCTACTCGGCCGGCCTCGCGGTGCCGTTCCTGATCACGGCCGTGGCGTTCACCCG
This sequence comes from uncultured Solirubrobacteraceae bacterium, assembly GCA_963759375.1. GTDB lineage: Bacteria > Actinomycetota > Thermoleophilia > Solirubrobacterales > Solirubrobacteraceae > DASSUW01. Next base: position 378,483 of record CAVWYY010000008.1, read on the forward strand.
CGCGACGGCCGCGTTCCGCTGGCTGCGCGACCGCTACCTGATCATCACCGCGGTGTCCGGCGTCGTGCTCATCGCGATGGGCGTCCTGCTGTTCACCGGCGAGCTCGCGACCCTGAACATCAAGGCCCAGAACGCGCTCAACGACCTCGGCCTGAACTTCTTCAACGAACTCTAAGAAACCGCCGCCGCCCGGGGGTTTCCCCCATGGCGCGTGGCCGCTCGCTCCGGGACCCTGCCCGGATGCTCCCCAGGACCCTCCCCGACGGCACCGCCGTGGTCCTCCGCCCCCAGACGCTTGAGGACCGGTCGCGGCTCGCCGACTTCTTCGCCAGCCTTTCCCCCCGATCGCGCTACCAGCGCTTCTTCACCGGCATGCCACCCCGACTGCCGTCGAAGATGCTCGACGCGCTCGCCGACGTCGACGGCCACCGTCACGTCGGCCTGCTCGCCCTCGTCGACGACGACGTCGTCGGCGCGGCGCGCTATTTGCGCCAGCGCGACCGCCCGACGGTCGCCGACATCGCGTTCACCGTCGCCGACGCCATGCAGGGCCGCGGCCTCGGGCGGCTGATGCTGCACGAGCTCCAGGCGCACGCCGCCCGCCGCGGCATCACCCGCTTCGTGTTCGACACGCTGGCGGCCAACGCGGCCTCGCTGGCCGTGGCGCGCGCCCTCGGCGCGCGGCTGCAGCCCGCCGGCGTGACGGTCGAGGGCGTGATCTACATCGAGTCGGGCGCCGAGACCCCGAGCAGGCCGAGCGCGCGCCCGATCGTCCGCCGCGTGGCGACGCACAGGCCCAGCCGGAACGACTCGAGCTGCCGCGGCTCCGCGCCGACGACCCTGCAGTCGCGGTAGAACGCCGTGAACGTCTGCGCGAGCTCCAGCGCGTAGGTGGCGATCCGGTGCGGCGCGCGGCGCACGGCCGCCTCGTTCGCCTCGGCCGGGAACGCGAGCAGCTTCTTGATCAGCTCGCGCTCGGCCGGGTGGAGCTCCAGGTCGCCTGAGGGCATCTCGGGCTCGCGGCCCGCCTTGCGCAGCACGGAGGCGATCCGCGCGTGCGCGTACTGCACGTAGTAGACCGGGTTCTCGGCCGACTCCTCGCGCGCGAGGTCGAGATCGAGGTCGATCGTCGAGTCGTTCGAGCGCTGGAGCATGAAGTAGCGCGTGGCGTCGACCCCGATCTCGTCGATCAGGTCGTCGAGCGTGATGAACTCGCCGCGCCGCTTGGACATCGACGCCCGCTCGCCCTTCTCGACCAGGTGCACGAACTGCAGGAGCGGGATCTCGAGCTTGTCCGGGTCGGCGCCGGCGACGGCCATCGCGGCCTTGAAGCGCGGGACATACCCGTGATGGTCGGACCCGAGCGGGATGATCAGCCGCTCCCAGCCGCGCTCGAGCTTGTTCTCGACGTACGCGACGTCGGCCGCGTAGTACGTCGGCTCGCCGGTGGACCGCAGGATCACGCGATCCTGGTCGTCGCCGAACGTGGTCGTCCGCAGCCACAGCGCGCCCTCGTGGCGGTAGCTGTGGCCCGCCTTCTCGACCTGTGCGAACGCCCGCTCGATCGCGCCGTCGTGCAGCCCGCGCTCGGAGAACCAGGTGTCGAAGTGCACGCGGTAGCGCTCGAGCGTGGCCTGAATCCGCTCGATCATCAGCGCGCCGCCCGCCGCCGCCAGGTCCTCGGGCTCGCGCTCGGCGGCGTCCGGGATCGCGGCCGCCAACTCGGCCACGTAGTCGCCCTGGTAGCCGTCCTCGGGCACCGCCTCGCCGCGCGCGCGGGCCTGGATCGACTGCCCGAGCCGCAGCAGCTGCCCGCCGGCGTCGTTGAAGTAGTACTCGCGGGAGACCTCGTGGCCGGCGAACTCGAGCAGCCGCGCCAGCGCGTCGCCGTAGGCGGCATGGCGGCCGCTCGCGGCGGTCAGCGGCCCGGTCGGGTTGGCGGACACGAACTCGAGGTTGACCCGCTCGCGCAGCTCCGCCGTGCCCGAGCCCCAGTCGTCGCCCGCCGCGAGCACGTGGGCGGCGGCCGCCGTGTACCAGGCATCCGCCAGGAAGACGTTGAGGAACCCGGGGCCGGCGACCTCGACGCGCTCGACGCGCTCGCCGAGCCGCTCGGTCAGCGCCGCGCCCAGGCGCTCGGCCACCTCGCGCGGCGGCTGCTTGAGCGCCGGCGCGAGCAGCATTGCGGCGTTCGTCGAGTAGTCGCCGAAGCCGGCCTTCTTCGGCCGCTCGAGCGTCGGCGACACGGAGCCGTTGCCGAGCTCGGCGGCGACGGCCTCGACGGCGGTGCGGAGGTCATCGATCGGAGAGGGCAAGGTCAATGATGGTACGGCTCGTTGGCCAGGATCTTGTGCGCGCGGAACAGCTGCTCGAGCAGCACCACGCGCGCGAGCTGGTGCGGGAGGGTCATCGCGCCCAGCGAGAGGCGGTGATCGACGCGGTCGAGCTCGGTCCCGTACGGCCCGCCGACCACGAAGCAGACGTCACGCCCGCCCTGGCGGCGGTCCTCGAGCCAGCGCGCGAACGCCTCCGACGTGTACTCCTTGCCGCCGGCGTCCAGCAGCGACACGTACGACCGCTCGGGGATCCGGCGCTCGACCTGCTCGTCCTCGCGCACCTCGATCAGCGTCACCCGCGCGTGGCGGGCGAGCAGCCGCTGGTAGTGCTGGACGTCGTCCACGTACGGCGGGCGTACCCGGCCGACCGCGAGCACGGTGTACTGCACCGCTGCGATACTAGGGCGGCGTGGACGCGGACAACCCCGAGCGCCACATCAACCTCCATACCTCGCCCGAGGTCATGGCGGGGATGTACGCGAACTTCGCCAACGTCTCGCACTCGGACTACGAGTTCACGATCACCTTCGCGCGGGTCGACCACGAGGTCGAGAACGAGGAGGTGCCGGGCGTGGTGGTCTCGCGGATCAGCCTGTCGCCCCGGTTCATGCGCGAGCTGATCGACGCCATGGAGGACAACTGGTCCAAGTGGCAGACCAAGGAGGGGATCAAGAACCTCCCGGAGGTCCCGCGGGACGACGAGCGTTGAGCTCGCGCTCCACGGCCAGCGCCTGACCGATCCGCTGCACCGCCGTCGGGTGCGTGCCGAGCAGGAACGAGACCCAGCCCGGCGGGTCGGGATCGGACACGTTCTGCTCGGCGATCTTCTGCTGGAACTCGATCAGCCCCTGCGGGTCATGGGTGAGCTGCATCGAGAAGCGGTCGGCGCGCGCCTCCACCTGCGCGCGAGAGCTGGTTGGAGATCATCGTCATCGGCGTGGCGATGAGCAGGATGGAGAGGGCGACGGCCGGCACCGGTGACGCGTCGTCGGGCGTGAGCCGCTCCGACAGCCGCGCCACGGCGAGCATCCCGAACGGCGCCACGATCAGCAGGTACAGCAGGCCGCGGGGGACGTCGTGGTAGTGCACGTGGCCGAGCTCGTGGGCCACGACGCCGCGCACCGCGTCCGGCGGGAAGTCCTTGATCAGCGTGTCGTAGATCACCACCCGCTTGGTGCCGCCGAGCCCGGTCACATAGGCGTTGGCGGCGGTCGTCCGGCGCGAGGCGTCCATCTCGTAGACCTCGCCGACCTTCACCCCTGCCTCGTCGGCGAGCTGGAGCACCTCGGCCCGCAGCCGCCCCTCGACCGGGGTGAACTTGTTGAACAGCGGGTCGATGATCGCCGGCCCGGCGTAGATGCTGATCACGCCGAACGCGACCACGACGACAGTCGCCGGGATCCACCAGCGGCGCCCGAAGCGCCGGATCGCGAACACGAGGATCGCGCCGCCCAGGCCCACGATCACGGCCTCGATCGCCGTGCTCTTGACCACGTCGCCGACCCAGCCCGTCCAGCTCTGGGTCACCAGCCCCACGTCCTTCGCGCGCTCGCGCGAGATCGCCGAGACCGGGAGCGTGGCGACCGTGACGGCCACCGACAGGCCGGCCGCCACCACCGCCCCGGCCAGCACCGGCCGCCGCCACGGCCCGCGCGGCGGCCGCCGCACGACGTAGATGAGCAGGCCGAGCTCGATCGCCAGACTGGCCCCGTAGAGCCACAGCTGGCCGGTCCGGAAGTCCTCGGCCCGGGTCACGAAGGCCGGGCTGAAGTAGGTTTGCGCGGCGACGTCGACGGGCTCGAGCCGGTCGCGCGGGCGCATCAGGAAGACCGCCGCCTCCGCCACCGCCAGCGCGGCGATGACGGTGACCGGCAGGCGGAGCCGCTTGATCACCGAATAGACGATAACTCCACGCATGCGCGTCGCCATCGCGTCCGACATCCACGGCAACAGGCAGGCCTTCGAGGCCGTGATCGCGGCGGCGGAGGCCGACGGAGCCGAGGAGCTCTGGTGCCTCGGCGACCTCGTGGGGTACGGCGCCGAGCCGGACGCGTGCGTGGCGCTGGCCGAGGCCCACTGCGCGATCTGCCTGGCCGGCAACCACGACCTCGCGGTGGTGGAGGTGCTCTCGCTCGACGACTTCTCGCGCGGCGCCGCGCTGGCCGCCTACTGGACCCGCGAGGTGATCCGGCCCGAGACGCGCGCGTACCTGCTCTCGCTCAAGCCGCAGTCCGAGGCCGAGGGCCTGGGGCTGTTCCACGCGTCACCGCGCGACCCGGTGTGGGAGTACGTCCTGTCGGCGCTCGCGGCGGAGCTCTGCTTCGACGCCACCGACTTCCGGATCTCGTTCATCGGTCACTCCCACGTGGCGCTGTCCTTCCACCGCCCGGAGGGGGAGCCGGCCACCGGCACCACCCGCCGCGAGGGCGCCCAGGTCGACCTCGCGACCGGCGAGTGGCTGATCAACCCCGGCTCGGTCGGCCAGCCTCGCGACGGCGATCCGCGGGCGGCGTGGCTGGTGCTCGACACCGAGGCGTGGACCGCGACCTGGCGGCGTGCGGAGTACGACATCGGGGCCGCCCAGGCGGCGATCCGCGCGGCCAACCTGCCGGACTCGCTCGCTGAGCGGCTGCAATACGGGCAGTGACCCGCTGGGGAGGCCGCTAGCCTGCGAGTCTTCATGCGTCGCAGCGTCTTGCTTGTCCTTGCGCTCGCCGCCGCCGCGCTCATGGCCGGCTGCGGCCAGTCGAACGAGGCCCTCATCCCCGACGACCGCGCCACCGCGATGCAGGACCTGGTCGACCAGATCGACAGCGCCTGCAGCGACGGCAACGTCCCTGAGGCCCGCCGGGCAGTCCAGGAGATGGACGCCGAGATCAACGAGCTGCCCAACTCGGTGGACCGCAAGCTGCGCCGCAACATGCGATCGTGGGTCAACCAGGTCGAGGAGGGCCTGGGCGACGGGTGCAAGGGCGCCGAGGAGACACCCAGCCCGTCGCCGACCGAGACGCCGACGGAGACGCCCACCGAGACGCCGACGCCGACGCCGACCGAGACGCCCACGCCGACACCCACCCCGACGGCGACGCCCACGCCGACTGCCACGGCGACCCCGACGCCGGACGAGGGCGGCGGCACCGAGGCGCCCACGGAGGAGGGGCCATGAGGCCGGACGCCCTGTTCGCCGGCCGTTACCGGCTCGAGCGCCGCCTCGGCGTCGGCGGCATGGCCACCGTCCAGCTGGCGTTCGATACGCGACTGGAGCGCCACGTCGCCGTCAAGCTGCTGGCCGAGCACCTGGCGGAGGACGCCGCGTTCGTCTCCCGGTTCCGCCGCGAGGCGCTCGCCGCCGCGCGACTCGTGCACCCGAACATCGTGCAGGTCTTCGACTTCGGGCTCGACGAGAGCACGCACCGCAACTTCATCGTCATGGAGTACGTCACCGGCCAGTCGTGCGCGGAGATCCTCCGCGAGCAGGGCACGGTCCCGCCCAACGAGGCCGTCGACATCCTCACGCAGGCGTGCCGGGGGCTCGACTACGCGCACCGCAACGGCGTCGTGCACCGCGACGTCAAGCCCGGCAACCTCATGCGCAGCGACGAGGGAATGGTCAAGCTGGCGGACTTCGGCATCGCCAAGGCGGCCGAGGACTCCGACATCACGAAGGTCGGCTCCGTGCTCGGCACCGCCGCCTACCTCGCGCCCGAGCAGGCCCGGGGCGAGGCCGCCGGCCCGTCGTCGGACCTCTACGCCCTCGGCGTGGTCGCCTACCAGCTGCTGGCCGGGCGGCTGCCCTACGACGCCGCGTCGCTGACCGACCTCGCGCGCCTGCAGGACACCGGCCCGCCGCCGCGGATCGACGAGCTGGAGCCCGCCGTCCCGGGCGCGCTGGCCGCCGCCGTGGCGCGAGCCCTGCACCGCGACCCCGAGCACCGCTACGCCGACGCGGCCGAGATGGAGACCGCGCTGCGCGACGGCCTGCGTGGCCGGCCCCCGGCGGACACCGACGTGACGTGGGCGCTCGGCGACGACGACGAGACCGCCGCCACGCGGATGCTGACCGGCACCGGCGCCACGTCGGCGATGCCGCGCACGACGTCTGAGACGGCACCCCGCCGTCATCTGGAGCCGCTCGACGAGCCGCCGCCGCCGCGCCGTGCGCAGCCGCGGCGCCCGGCCGGCCCGCCGCCGAAGAAGCGCAACTCCGGCCTACGCGCGTTCGTGGCGCTGCTCGTGGTGATCGCGCTTGCGGTCGGCGGCTACGCCGCCTACACGGCGATCGAGAACTCGGGCTCGAACGGGAACGTGCAGCTGCGGGAGGACGTCGGGGGCGACGTCAACCAGGCGATCGAGCAGCTGCGCGGCCTCATCGAGGACAACACCCAGTAGCGATCCGGATCGTCGTCGGGAGCGCGTAGCCCGCGCCGCGGCGGTGCGGCTCGGCGAGCCGGGCGAGCTCGGCCCGGGCGCGGTCGCGCTGCTCCACCGTGGCGGCGGCGAGCCGCGCGGCCGTGCGGACGGTGCCGCCGAGCACGCCGGCCCAGAGCTCGTCGAGGCTCGCCACCGGCAGGTCGAAGCGGACCTCGCGCAGCTCGACGTCGTGCAGCCCGCCGAGCAGGCCGGTCAGCTGGCCCGCGTCCGTGAAGCGCAGCGAGCTCGGCCCTTCCGGGATCGCCGAGCGGTCGAGCCCGGCGGCGGTCACCGCGTCGGCGGGCAGGCCGAGCAGCGCGACCTCGTCGGGCGGCCCCCACATGGCGAGCGCCACGCGTCCGCGAGACACGCGCGCCAGCTCGGCGGCGGCCACCTCGGGCTCGGGGACGTGGTTGACCACGAACGCCGCGATCACGGCGTCGAACCGGCCGTCGGCGAATGGGAGCGCCTCGACGTCACCGTGCACGAACTCGATCTCCGGGTGGCGCTCGCGGGCGGCGGCCACCATGCCCTCGGCGAGGTCGACGCCGGTGACGTGCGCGCCGCGGGCGGCCGCGGCGGCGGCGAGGTCGCCGAGCCCGGAGCCGACGTCGAGGACGTGCGTGCCCGGCCCGGCTCCCGCCGCGTCGAGCAGGGGCTCGACGGCGGCGGCGGTCGCGCGCGCCATCAGCGTCTCGAACGTCGCGGCGCGGGCGCTCCAGCCGGCCGCCTCGAAGGCCTTGAAGCCCTCGCCGCTCACAGCTCCCACGGCGCCGCGCCGCCGTACACGGCCGTGGCCGTCTCGGCCAGCCGGCCGCCGTCGACCGCGTCGCGCAGGGCGGCCATCAGGCGCTGCAGGTAGGCGAGGTTGTGGATCGTCAGCAGCCGCTGGGCGGTCTGCTCGTGGGCCTTGATCAGGTAGTGCAGGTAGGCCCGGGTGTAGCCGTGGGCGCACGCGGAGCACGGGCAGCCGTCGAGCAGCGGCTCGTCGGCGGTGCGCCAGCGCGCCTTCGCCAGGTCCACGCGCCAGCGCTTGGCCGGGTCCGGGCACGATGGCCATGCCGTGACGGCCGATCCGGGTCGGCATCGCGCAGTCGAACGTGTCGATCCCGAGCTGGACGCCGCGCACGAGGTCGTCGACCTCGCCGATGCCGAGCAGGTGCCGGGGCCGCTCCTCGTCGAGCTCGTCGATCGCCCACTCGACCACCTCGAACATCTGGTCCTTGTGCTCGCCGAGCGTGCCGCCGATCGCGATGCCGCCGACCGGCCGGGCGGCGACCTCCTGGGCCGACGCGCGCCGCAGGTCCTCCTCCACCCCGCCCTGGACGATCCCGTAGACGACCTGCCCCTCGGGCCCGTGTTCGGCGTGCCAGGCCAGGCAGCGGTCGAGCCAGCGGTGCGTGCGCTCGGTCGAGCGAGCGGTGTAGTCGCGGCCGCCGTGGAACGGCGTGCACTCGTCGAACACGAGCGCGATGTCGGAGTTCAGCGCGGCCTGGATCTCCATCGACGTCTCGGGGCCCATGAAATGGGTCGAGCCGTCGAGGTAGGAGCGGAACGTCACGCCCTGCTCCTCGATCCTCAGGATCGCGCCTGACCGCTCGCCGGCGGTCGAGGACTGGGCGGCACGGCCCTTGATCTCGTCCGCCACGGTGCCATGGCCCATGGAGAAGACCTGGAAGCCGCCGGAGTCGGTGATCACCGGCCGGTCCCAGCGCATGAAGCGGTGCAGCCCGCCCATCTGCGCGATCAGATCGTGGCCGGGAGTCAGGAACAGGTGGAACGTGTTCCCGAGCACCATGTCGTACCCGAGGTCGGCGGCCTCGCGGACCTCGAGCGTCTTCACGACGGCCTTCGTCGCCAGCGGGACGAAGGCGGGGGTGCGGACCTCGCCGTGGGTGAGCTTCAGCGTGCCCGTGCGGGCGCGCGAGGCGGGGTCGCGGGTGCGGACGGCGAACACAGGGGCGCGGACGATAGCCGCGCCCCTGCGATCCGGATCGCTACGCCTCGATGGTCTTCGTGGCGCCGATCTCGATGCGCTTCGGCTTGCGGACCTCGGGCTTCGGGATCGAGACCTCGAGCACGCCGCGGTCGAAGCTCGCGGTGACGGCGTCGCCGTCAATGCCCTCGGGGAGCGTCAGCGACCGCGAGAACGAGCCGAACGCGCGCTCGACGCGGACGTAGCCGTCCTTCTTGGTCTCCTGCTCGGACTTGCGCTCGCCGGAGATGGTGAGCGTGCGGTCCTCGAACTCGATCTTGATGTCGTCCTCGGAGAGGCCGGGGAGATCGGCCTTCAGGACGTAGTGATCCTCGGCCTCGACAAGGTCCATCGCCGGCAGCCAGCGGCGCAGCGCACCGGAGCGGCTCGGGGTCGGAGCGTCGAAGACGGAATCGAAAAGGGACTGGAGCGCGAACGGCTCCCAGCGAACGAGCGACATGTCATACCTCCACGGTGATCGACTACAGCCTGGCTGCAGTATAAGATCTCAGTCGGGAGATATCAAGTTTCTTAGTCGCTGTGACTAAGATCCGCGGCGCCCGGGAGCACCCGGTCCCAGTAGCCGGCGAGCAGGCGCAGCTCATCCTCGTCGAAGTGCTGCAGGAAGCGCTCGCGTACGCCGTCTAAATGCGTCCGCCGCGCCTCGTCGAGCAGCGCCCCGCCCTTGTCGGTGAGCACTGCGAAGGTCCCGCGCCCGTCGTCGGTACAGGGGTCGCGCTCGAGCAGTCCTTCGCGCTCGAGCCGGTCCACCAGGCGCGTCATCCCCGAGCGGGAGAGGAGTACGCCGTCGGCCAGCTCCGCCATCCGCCGCCGGCGGCCGGGAGCGGCCTGCAGATTGATCAGCACCTCGTACGAGGTGAGGGGGAGCGAGTGGGCGGCCAGCAGCTCGGCGTCCAGCGCCTTCACCAGCGCGCTGTGGATCCGCAGCAGCCCCCGCCAGGCCCCCAGCTCCTCCGGCGCGAGCTCCTTGATCGGCCCGCTCCGCGTGTCTACGGGTGTCGCCATCGCCGACTAGCCTAGCGGGCAGATGGTTGCACGAGCAATTTCGTTCCGCTAGTCGTCGGTCTGGCCTTCGAACACCGCGAACGCGGCGCCCTGCGGGTCGCTGACCGCGGCGACACGGCCGACCGGCGTATCCACGGGCCCGGCGATCACCGAGCCGCCGGCGTTCTTGATCGCCTTGACCGCGTCGTTGACCGACTCGGCGGTGAAGTAGACGAGCCAGTGCGTCGGCTCGCCGTCCTGCGGCGGACGGATGCCGCCGTTGAGCTGGCCGCCGGACTTGATGACGCCGTAGCCGGACTCCTCCGGCTCGACGCTCCAGCCGAGCAGCTCGCCGAAGAAGTCGCGCGCCCGCGCCGGGTCGGGCGTCGCGAGCTCGTTCCAGACCATGCAGCCCGGGTCGTTGACCCGGCGGGCGCCGACCTGCTCGCGCGCCTGCCACAGGTGCAGGGTGGCGCCGGTCGGGTCGCGTAGCGCGGTCATGCGCCCCGAGGCCATGACGTCGAACGGGTGGGCGAGCACCTCGCCGCCGAGCTCGAGCACGCGCGGCGCCAGCGCGTCGACGTCCTCGACCGCCACGTACGAGGACCAGTGCGGCGTGAGCGACGAGCGCTCCTCCTCCCCCATCTCGTACAGCGCGGCGACGTCCTGCCCTTCGAGCTTGAAGGTCGTGTAGGTGCCGGCGTCGCCGGCCGGGGCGTCGGCCGCCTCCCAGCCGAACACGGTCGTGTAGAACGCCTTGGCGGCGTCCGCGTCGGTGGTTCCGAGGTCGGCCCAGCAGAAGGTGCCGGGCGCGTAGCTGTCGCGCTCCCCCATCGTTCGACCGCGCAGCCTACGCGAGCAGGGAGCGGCCCGTCATCTCCGCGGGCTGGTCGATCTCCAGCAGCGCGAGGATCGTCGGCGCGACGTCGGCCAGGATCCCCTCGTCGTTGAGCTCGGCAACGCCGTCGGCCGTCACGATCAACGGGACCGGGTTGAGCGAGTGCGCGGTGTTCGGTGATCCGTCGGGCTCGAGCATGTTGTCGCAGTTGCCGTGGTCGGCCGTGATCACGCACACGCCGCCGGTCCCGTGCACGGCCTCGACGACACGTCCGAGGCACTCGTCCACCGTCTCGACGGCCTTGACCGCCGCCTCGATCACGCCGGTGTGGCCGACCATGTCGGGGTTGGCGAAGTTGATGATCGCGAACGCCGGCTCGTCCTCGTTCCAGTGCTCCACGAACGCGTCGGCCGCCTCGCGCGCGCTCATCTCCGGCTTCTTGTCGTAGGTCGGGACATCGCGCGGCGACGGCACGAGCTCGCGGATCTCGCCCTCGTACGGGTGCTCCTCGCCGCCGTTGAAGAAGTACGTCACGTGCGCGTACTTCTCGGTCTCGGCCACGTGCAGCTGCTTGAGCCCGCGCTCGGAGATCACCCGCGCGATCGTGATCTTCGGCCGGGCCGGCGGGAACAGCACCGGGTGGTCCCAGTCCTCGTCGTACTCGGCCATCGTCGTGTAGCGGTCGACCGTCTCGGTCAGCTTCTCGGTGATCTGGCGCATGCGGTCCGGCCGGAAGTTGAACGCGATCACCGAGTCGCCCGGGCGGATCGTCGAGTCCTCGTCGCCGACGATCGTCGGCGCGATGAACTCGTCGGTCTCGTCGCGCTCGTACGCCGCCTTCACCGCCGCCTCGCCGGTGTCGGCACGGTGCTCGCCCTTGCCCTCCAGCAGGAGGTCGAGCGCCTTCTGCGTGCGCTCCCACCGCTTGTCGCGGTCCATCGCGAAGTAGCGCCCCACGACCGAGCCGACGCGGCCGATCCCCAGCGCCTCGATCCGGGCCAGCGCCTTGGCGCCGGACTTCGGCAAGGTGTCGCGCCCGTCGGTGAAGGCGTGGACGACGAGGTCCTCGACCCCGCGCTCGTCGGCGATCTTCAGCAAGGCCTCGAGATGGCCGATCGACGAGTGCACCCCGCCTTCGGACACGAGCCCGATCAGGTGCACGCGCGGCGCGTCCTCCAGCGCCGCCTGCAGCACCTCGTTCTCGGCCAGCGAGCCGTCCTCGACCGCCTTGTCGATCCGCGCGAGATCCTGCGGCACGATCGAGCCGGCGCCGAGGTTGAGGTGGCCGACCTCGGAGTTGCCCATCTGCCCCGCCGGCAGGCCGACCGCCTCGCCCTTGGCCGTGAGCTGCGTGTGGGCGTGCTCCTCCCACAACGCGTCGAACACCGGGGTGTCGGCCAGCGAGATCGCGTTGCCCTCGCCGTCAGGGGCCAGGCCCCAGCCGTCGAGGATGACCAGCGCGACCTGCTTCATCCGCGCGCGGTCTCGACGACCGAGGCGAACGAGCCCGGATCCAGGCTCGCGCCGCCGATCAGGGCGCCGTCGACGTCGGGCAGCGCCAGTAACTCGGGCGCGTTGTCGGGCTTGAGCGAGCCGCCATAGAGGACCCGCACCGCCTGCCCGGCGGCCTTGTCCTGGTCCTCGACCAGCGCACGCACGAAGGCGACCGCCTCCTGCGCCTGCTCGGCTGTCGCGACGAGCCCGGTGCCGATCGCCCAGATCGGCTCGTAGGCGACGACGACCGTGGGCAGCAGGTCCTTCGGCACCTTCTCGAGCCCCTCCTGCACCTGGTGGCGCAGCTTGCGCTCGGTGTCGCCGCGCTCGCGCTCCTCCTCGGTCTCGCCGACGCAGAGGATCGGCACCAGCCCGGCCTCGATCGCCCGCGGCACCTTCTGCTGGAGCGCGCGGTCGGTCTCCCCGTAGTACTGGCGGCGCTCGGAGTGGCCGAGGATCACGCCCTGGACGTCGAGCTCCGTGAGCATCGGCGCCGACACCTCGCCGGTGTACGCGCCGGCGTCGGCCTCGTGCATGTTCTGCGCGTAGACCTGGACGCTCGAGCCGCGCGCGGAGTCCACCATCGCCTGGAGCGCGGTGTACGGCGGGCAGATGACGATCTCGACGTCGTCGATCGCGCCGACCCTGGGCAGCAGCGCCTGGATGAACGCCTCGGCCTCGGCGACCGTCTGGTTCATCTTCCAGTTGCCGGCGATGAACGGCGTGCGGCTCATGACAGCGCCTCCACGCCCGGGAGCGGCTTGCCCTCGACGAGCTCCAGCGACGCGCCGCCGCCCGTCGAGACATGGTCGACCATGTCGACGAGGCCGAACTGCGCCAGCGCGGCCGCCGAGTCGCCGCCGCCGACCACCGTGGTGGCGGCGCTGACCGCGACGGCCTCGGCCACGGTGTGCGTGCCGGCGGCGAACGGCTCCAGCTCGAATGCGCCCATCGGGCCGTTCCAGAACACGGTGCCGGCGTCCTTGACGGCGTCAGCGTACGCCGCGGAGGTGGACGGCCCGATGTCGAGCCCCATCCAGCCGTCCGGCACGTCCACGCCGTCGAGCGTGCGCACCGGCGTGTCGGCCTTGAACTCCTCGCCGGCGACCAGGTCGACCGGCAGCCGGACCTTGTCGACGCCGGCGCGGAGCACGCGCCCGGCGGGCTCGACGCCTTCCTCCTCGCACAGCGAGTCGCCGACCTGGTGGCCCTGGGCCTTGAAGAACGGGAAGCACATGGCGCCGCCGATGAGGATCTCGTCGGCGCGGTCCAGGAACGCGTCGAGCACACCGATCTTGTCGGTCACCTTCGCGCCGCCGACGACGGCCACGAGCGGGCGCTCCGGCTCGTCGAGGATGCCGCCGCAGCGTCGCCACCTCGCGCTCGAGCAGCCGGCCGGCGGCGCTCGGCAGCAGGTGCGCGACCGCCTCGGTCGACGCGTGCGCGCGGTGGGCGGCGCCGAACGCGTCGTTGACGTAGACGTCGGCCAGCGCGGCGTAGCGCTTGGCCAGCTCGGGGTCGTTCTTGGTCTCGCCCTGCTCGTAGCGGACGTTCTCGAGCATCACGACGTCGCCGTCCGGCACGTCGTCGAGGCTCTCGGCGAGCTGCACGTCGGTGCCGAGCAGGTCGGCCAGCCGATCGGCGGTGGGCCTCAGCGAGAACTCCGGCTCACGGTCCTTGGGGCGACCGAGGTGCGCTGCCAGCAGGAGCCGCGCGCCCTTCTCGCGCAGCTCCTTCAGGGTCGGCAGCGCCGCCCGGATCCGGGCGTCGTCGGTGATGTTCCGGTCCTCGTCCAGAGGAACGTTGAAGTCCACCCGGACGAGGACGCGCTTTCCCTCGACGTCGAGGTCGTCAAGCGTGCGCACGCACCAGCACCTTCTGCGCCAGCTCCACGCACCGGTTCGAGTACCCCCACTCGTTGTCGTACCAGGCGACGACCTTGACCAGCGTGCCGTCCATCACCGACGTCAGCTCGGAGTCGAAGATCGACGAGTACGGCGACTTGACGATGTCCGAGGAGACGATCGGGTCCTCCGTGTACTTGAGGATGCCGGTGAGCCCGTCGGTGTCCGCGCGTGAGCGGAACGCGTCGTTGATCTCGTCGACGGTGGTCTCGCGCGCGACCTGGACCGTGAGGTCGACGACCGAGCCGGTCGGCACGGGGGCGCGCACCGCGAAGCCGTGCAGCTTGCCCTGGAGCTCGGGGATCACGAGGCCGATCGCCTTGGCCGCGCCGGTCGAGGCCGGGACGAGGTTGATCGCCGCGGCGCGGGCGCGCCGCAGGTCCTTGTGCGGGGCGTCCTGCAGCCGCTGGTCGGCGGTGTAGGCGTGGATCGTGGTCATCAGCCCGCGCTCGATCCCGATCGAGTCGTGCAGCACCTTGGCCACCGGCGCCAGGCAGTTGGTCGTGCACGACGCGTTGGAGATGACGTGGTGGTTGTCCGGGTCGTACGCGTCGTCGAAGTTGACGCCGAGGGCGACCGTCGCGTCGGGCTCGGTGGCCGGGGCGGAGATGATCACCTTCTTGGCGCCGGCCTCGAGGTGCTTGGCCGCGTCTGCGCGCTTGGTGAACAGCCCGGTGGACTCGATCACGACGTCGGCGCCGAGGTCGCCCCACGGCAGGGCCGCCGGATCCTTCTCGGCGAGCACCTTGATCTCGCGGCCGTCGATCGCCAGCGCGCCGTCGCGCACCTCGACGCTGCCCTGGAAGGGGCCGTAGACGGAGTCGTACTTGAGCAGGTGGGCCAGCGTGCCGGCGTCAGTGATGTCGTTGACACCGACGATCTCGATGTCCGCGTCCGACTCGTGAGCGGCGCGGAACACGTTGCGGCCGATGCGGCCGAAGCCGTTGATCCCGACGCGTACCGACATGGAACGTTCCCTTTCGACTGGGGCGGAGCGAGAAGAGGCTAGCTAGCCCATGCCGAGCGAGATGATTCCGCGCTCGACGAGGCCTGCCGTGAAGGATGACGATGCGACCACCTTCGCGCCGTACGCCTCCATCAGGAACCACTCGAAGTACGTGAAGACGCTGCTGCGCACGGCGCTCGCCTTGGCGCAGCGAGCGAGGTCGTAGATTCCGAGTTGGGCGCGCAGCCGCTCGTCGTCGAGCAGCCGCGTGATCACGCGGCTCTCGAGCGGTGCGATCGCCAGCAGCGGCCGCTCGGGCACGGTCACGTCCTCGAGGGTCGGCCGCAGCTGCACGTCGACCACCTCGCGCCGCCACTGCAGGACGAGCGCGGACGGCGAGGACTCCAGCACCTCGACGTCGTCGAGCTCGTCCGCCGCGTGCCGGTGGAAGGCGGCGAGGACCTCGATCGGGTTCACGCCGCCACCCCGAGCTCGTGCAGCGGCACGCACTGCCCGCGCGCCGCGGTCGCCAGGTCGTGCGCGCGGCCGGCCAGCGCCTCCGGCGAGCCGGGCACGGACGCGTCGGCCACCAGCATCCCGATGCGGTCGCGGGCGATCCGCTGCGCCTGGCGCAGCGCGTCCTCGTGCGCGTCGCCGCCCTGCCGCAGCGGGACCGTGCCGCGGCCGTCGGTGATCGCCACCAGGTACGGCACGGTGTTGGGGTGCTTGGCCCGCTCCTGGCGCAGCAGCCGGTGGCTGCGGACGAGCGCGTCGGCCAGCGGCGTGCGGCCGCTCACCGGCAGGCGCTCGAGCCGCTCGCGCGCGCGACGTGCGCTGCGCGTGAACGGGAGCGCGACGGTGGCCTCCGCGAAGCCGCCGAACGCCACCACCGCCAGGCGGTCGCCGTGGTTGGAGGCGTCGGCGAGCAGCGCGTAGGCGAGCCCCTTGACCTGCTCGATCATCGCCTCGGCGGCGAGCGAGTACGAGTTGTCCACCAGGAACGCGACGGCCAGCGGCGAGCGGTGCTCGCGCAGCTTGCGCCGGAGGTCCTCGGGGAGGACCTGGAGGTGGCCGGAGCCCGCCGCGCGGGTCGCCGCGGCGCGGAGCGTGGCGTCGACCGCGACGTCGGCCGACGCGCCGAGGCGGTGCCGCGAGTACTTGCCGGCGCGGCGGCTGACCAGCGAGCGCGCGTGGCGCCCGGCGGACGAGCGCTCGAGCGCGTCGTGCCGGCGCTCGGCGCGGAGCGCGCGCGGGCGCGCCAGCACGGCCGCGAGATCGGGCGCATCGGCGATCAGCTCGCGCGTTCCTTCGCCGGCTCCCTCTCCCTCGCCGCCGGCGCTTTTCCCGGCACCGCCCCCTCGAGCGCCTCCTCCAGTGCCCGCTCGAGCTCGTGCTCGTCCATGCGCGGCGGGGGCCCGAACGGGTCGCCGGCGCGGCGGTGGCCGAGCGCCAGGCTCGCCGCCTCCCGCACATCGGCCACCGACACGGTCTCGCGCGGCGCCAGCGCCGCGATCGCCTTCGCGCACTCGAGCACCGTGATGTCGGCCCGGTGGCTCTCGACCCCGAGCCGCGTCACCAGCGCGCCGATCGCGGGATAGAGCTCGTCCGGCACCGCGACGCGCGTCCGCGCGGCCACCTCGACCCGCTCGCGCAGCTCGTCCTGGTAGGAGGCGAAGCGTTCCACGAGCGCGTCCGGGTCGGCGGTGAACTGCTCGCGACGGCGGATCACGTCGGCCCGCAGCTCGGGGTCGCGCAGCGGCTCGACCTCGACGTGCAGCCCGAGGCGGTCGGCGAGCTGCGGCCGCAGGTCGCCCTCCTCCGGGTTCATCGTCCCGACGAGCATGAACCGCGCCGGGTGCGACAGCGAGATCCCTTCGCGCTCGACCACGTTGGTGCCGGACGCCGCGGCGTCGAGCAGGATGTCGCTCAGGTGGTCGTCGAGCAGGTTGATCTCGTCGACGTAGAGGATCCCGCGGTGGGCCGCGGCGAGCAGGCCGGGCTCGAGCGCCTTCACGCCGTCGGCCAGCGCCCGCGCCATGTCGATCGTCCCGGCCACGCGATCCTCCGTGGCGTTGAGCGGCAGCGTGACGACGCGCCGGCGGCGGCGGGCTGTGGGCAGCTCGTCGCGCTCGAGGCAGAACGGGCACGCGGGCGCCGCCGGGTCGCACGCGAACGGGCAGTCGGCCACCACGTCGATCTCCGGCAACAGCTCGGCGAGCGCCCGCACGGCGGTCGACTTGGCGGTGCCGCTCGGACCGCTCACGAGCAGCCCGCCGACGGCGGGGTTGACGGCGTTGAGCAGCAGCGCCCGCTTCAGGCGCTGCTGCTCGACGATGGCGGTGAAAGGGAAGCCGGTCAGGTGAGCACCAGCCGGCGTCCGAAGGTGGGCTCGGCCTGCACGATCGGCGGGAACTGCCACGTGCCGATCAGCGGCACCGCGGTGTCGCGGTTGACCCGCACGTCGAGCACCGCGGGCCGGCCGGAGTTGAGCGCGGCCTCGAACGCCGGCGCGATGTCGCCGGGCTTGTCGATCGAGTACGCGAGCGCGCCCATCGCCTCCGCCATCTTGGCGAAGTCCGGGTTCCAGAGCTCTCCGGTCGACTGCTTGCGAAAGCTCGTGCCGATCTCGCGGTTGTCCATGTAGAACCGCTGCAGGTCGCGGATGACCCCGATCGTGTAGTTGTTGAGCAGCACCCAGACTGCCGGGATGTCGTACTCCACGGCGGTCGCGACGGCGTGCGGGAACATGCTGAAGCTGCCGTCGCTGGTCACGCAGACCGCGGGCCGCTCGGGCGCCGCGAGCTTGAGCCCCAGCACGCCGCAGGTGCCGAAGCCCATGCCGGCGAAGCCGCCGGGCGTGAACACGCTGCGCGGCCCGTAGGCGTCCCAGTACTGCTCGACCCACGTCTGGTGGTTGCCGGTGTCGGTGATCATCAGCGTGTCGTCGGGGGCGATGCGGCGCATGTCGCCGATCAGCCGCCGCGGGTCGATCGGCTCCTCGTCGCTCTCCACGAACGGCGTGATGTGGTTCGCCCACTCGGCCTTGTAGCCCTCGACCTGGTCGTTCCAGCCGGAGCGCTCGCGCTTCGGGCTCTTCTGCGCCATCTCCAGCAGCTGCCGCAGCACCTCGCGGGCGTCGCCGACGATGCCGAGCTCGGTCGGGTAGTTGCGGCCGATCTCCTGCGGGTCGAGGTCGACGTGGATGAGCCGCGTCGGCGGGATGTTGTACGTGTAGCCCGGGACCCAGGACGAGCAGTGGATGTCGCTGAACCGAGCGCCGAAGGCGAGGATGACGTCGGCGTTGCGGGCCGCCTCGGTGGCGGGGTACTCGCCCCAGCAGCCGGCGATCCCCAGGTGCAGCGGGTGGCGCGCGCTGAGGGCGCCCTTGCCCATGAACGTGCTGTACACGGGGATGTTCATGTGCTCGGCGAACTCTTGGAGCTGTTCGCTCGCTTCGCTGAGCAGGATCCCGCCGCCGGCGAGGATCAGCGGGCGCCGCGCCTTGCTGACGATGTCGAGCGCGCGGGCGACCGCCTCGGGCGAGCCGGCCGTGCGCCAGTTCAGGTGCCGCGAGCGCTCTTCGGGCTCCGGCGTCTCCACGTCGCCGGTGCGGATCCACAGGTCGTACGGCACGTCGATGTGCACCGGGCCGGGCCGCCCCTCGCGGGCGACCTTGAACGCCTTCGGGAGGATCTTCGCCAGGTCCTCGACGCTGTGCGCCTGCCAGCTGCGCTTGACGATCGGCTTGACGACGCTGGGGAAGTCGGCCGAGTGGTGCCGGTACTCCTCCTGCAGCGCGCCGCTGTCGTACTGGGTGGTCGCCACCTGACCCGTGATGGCGACGAACGCGCTCGAGTCGTAGAACGCGTTGCCCATCGCGACCGTCAGCAGCATCGGGCCTGGCCCGGTGCTCGTGTAGACCGGGATCGGGACGCCGGTCAGCCGGAAGTACGCGTCGGCCATGTAGCCGGCCGCGGACTCGATCCGCGGCCACACGAGGCCGATGTCGTCCTGCCGCCGGTACACCCCGTCCAGGAGCCCGACCGCTCCGTGGCCTGCGTACCCGAACAGGTACGGCGTCTCTTCCTTGACCAGGTAGTCGACGACGAGGTCGCAGCCTCGCATCTCGGGCATGGGAAACCTCCTCCGTGGGACGTCGTCGACCGTACGCCTCGGGTTGGCGGTCTCCGTGTCCGAATCTGAGACACGGGCGAACGTCAACTGCGGCTGGGTAGGGAGGCAGTGGTCTGGCACGTTGCCGCTCGTCCGTCGAGCCCGTGGCGCTTTTTGCGTCCTATAGGGGGCAAAAGGCGCCACGGCTCTTGCGGACGAGCGGCCACGTGCCACTTCTCCGCCTCCCTACCCAGCCGGGGTTGACGTTCAGAACGCGCGACGCTCGAGGTCAAGCCCGTACGCGCGCAGCTTGCGATAGAGGGTCGACCGCGAGATCCCCAATGCCCGGGCCGCCTCGAGCTTGTTCCCCCCGCAGCCGGCGAGCGCGCGGGCGATGGCCTCGGCCTCCAGGCGCTGCAGGCCGGTGGTGGGCACGCGAGCGGCAAGCGCGCGGAGCTCGGGCGGCAGGTCGCCGACGCCGATCGACGGCGCGCTGGTGGCGTGCAGCGCGATCGCGAGCTCGCGGACGTTGCCGGGCCAGGGCAGCCGCTCGAGCAGCTGCAGGGCCTCGGGGCGCAGGCGGCGGTCGCCGAGGATCGAGGCCGCGATCGGGCCGATGTCTTCCGGGCGGGTGCGCAGCGGTGGGATCTCGACCGCGCGGGCGCCGAGGCGGTCGGCGGCGGACGGGTCCGGCGCGGTCGCGGCGAGCGCGTCGGGCGCGCCGAGGTCGGCCAGCAGCGCGGTCTTCCCCACGCCCGGTTCGCCCCAGACGAGCACCGGCGTGCCGGTGGCGATGCAGTCGGCGACGGCGGACACGGCGGCGCGCCAGGCGGCGCTGCGGCCGGCCAGCGTCGTCGCGCGCGGCGGCGGGCGGCGCGGCGCGCGACGCGGCGGGTCGATCGCCACGATCACGCCGACCATCGCGTCGTCGTCGCGCACCGCGCGGCAGCGGGCGAGCAGCTCCTCCTCGCCGTCGATGGCCAGCGCGAACAGGCGCTCGTCGTCGTCGGCGACGGCGCCGCGGGCGCGCTCCCACAGCAGCCCCTGCGATACGCCCTCGAGCATCCGAGCGGCGGCCGGCGTGGCGAGCACGAGGTCCTCCCCCACGCACAGGACGGGTCGCGTGGTGCGGTGGCGGGCGGCGGTGAACGCGGCGAGCAGGCAGCGCTCCGTCGCCTCGGCGGCCTCGAGCAGGCGCTGCTCGATGTCGCGCGCCGCCGCCGAGATCAGCGGCAGCTGCAGCGGGTTGGCCGCGTCGGCGCGACAGGTCAGTGACACGACGCCCTCGACCCGGCCGGTGACCGGGTGGCGGACGGGCGCGCCGGCGCACGAGGCCGCGTCGAAGATCTCGTTGTAGTGCGCGGTGCCGATGACGGCGACCGGCCGCCCCTCCTCCAGGGGAGTGCCGACCCCGTTGGTGCCGACCGTGTCCTCGGACAGCACGAACCCCTCGGCGGCGCGCACGCTGTCCATCAGCTGCGCCATCGCCGGCTCGCTCGCCCACCGGCGCAGCACCCGCGCGTCCGGGTCGCTCAGCAGCAGCGCGGTCGGCGTGTCGGTGAGGTCGGCCGACAGCCGCTCCAGCACCGGGCGCGCGGCGCGGCGCAGCCGCGAGTCGGCGTCGACCGCCGAGGCCGTCGTAGCGGGCCTCGCGCCGGTCGGGCCCGGCGCCGCACAGCCGCGAGCGGATCCACGACGCGAGGATCGCGCCCTCAACCGATGCATCGGCGGCGCCGGTCGCGGCGAAGCGCTCCCGGGCCCTGACGTCCGGCCCGGCCATCCGGCGAGCCTACTCCGGGAGTCGATCTCGGGAAAGGAGGCCCGTCCGGGACGACTCTCGAGATCGGCTCCTAGCCGCCGCGGGCGGGAACCCTGTCCACGTCGCGGTGCTGGACCTCCACGAAGTACGCGTCGTGGTCGCGGAACGCGGCGGCGAGATGCTCGGCCACGGCCACCGAGCGGTGGCGGCCGCCGGTGCACCCGATCGCCACGACCAGGTGGGCCTTGCCCTCGGTCACGTACTGCGGCAGCAGGTACTCGAGCAGCGGCAGCACGTGCGCGTAGAACTCGTCGAGCCGGCCGTCACGCCCGACGTAGTCGACGATCCGCTGGTCGAACCCCGTCAGCGGCCGCAGGTCGGCCTCGTAGTGCGGGTTCGGGAGGAAGCGGACGTCGAGCGCCAGGTCGGCGTCGCGCGGCGGGCCGTGCTTGTGGCCGAACGACGTGAACGTGACGGCCAGCCGTCCGGGGGTGCCCGGCTCGAGCAGCTCGTCGGCGACCTTGCGGCGCATGCCCGCCGAGCTCAGGCCGCTGGTGTCGATGCACCAGTCCGCGCGCTCGCGCACCGGCCCCAGCAGGTCGCGCTCGCGCTGGATGCCGTCGACGACGCTGCCGTGCGGGGCGAGCGGATGCCGGCGGCGGGTCTCCTTGTAGCGGTTGAGCAGGGTCTGCTCGTCGGCCTCCAGGAACAGCACGCGGTGGACGATCGCCGCCTCGTCGAGCTCGTCGATCACGCCGGCCAGCGCCGACAGGTACTCGCCGCCGCGCGAGTCGGACACCACCGCGGCGCGCTCGACCTTCGAGCCCGAGTGCCGGAACAGCTCGGCCAGCGAGCGGATCATCTCCGCGGGCAGGTTGTCGACGCAGAAGTAGCCCGCGTCCTCGAACACGTTCATCGCCGACGACTTCCCGGCTCCGGAGAGGCCGGAGATGATCACGAAGTCCTCGAGGTGGGAGGGGCCGCGGCCGTTGCTGGAGCTCATCGTCCGGTCTTGTTGAGGTGAGCGTATAGCGCGCGGGCGACCTTCTGGGGGAGGCCGGGGACGCGCTCGAGGTCCTCGCGGCTCGCATCCAGCACCGCGTCGGGCGAGCCGAAGTGCCGCAGCAGCGCCCGCTTGCGGGCCGGGCCGATCCCCGGCAGCTCGTCCATGATCGACTCCGTCATCGCCTTGTCGCGGCGGATCCGGTGGTGGGTGATCGCGAACCGGTGCGCCTCGTCGCGCACGCGCTGGAGGAGCTGCAGCTCGGGCGTGTCGTGCGCGAGCCGCAGCGGCGTCGACCTGCCCGGGAAGAAGACCTCCTCGATGCGCTTGGCCAGCGACACCACGGCGACGCCGTGCTCCCGGAAGCCGGCGAGCGGCTCGAGGCCCGCGGCGAGCTGGCCCTGGCCGCCGTCGATGACGACGAGGTTCGGCAGGGCGCCGAACGAGGCGTCGCGCTCGGCGTCGTAGGGGGAGCGCTCCATCTGCTTCTCCCACTGCGCGTAGCGGCGTGACAGCACCTCCGCCATGGCCCCGTAATCGTCACCAGATTCCACCTCGCGGATCGTGAAACGCCTGTAATCGGACTTCTTCGGCGCCGCACCCTCGAACACCACCATCGACGCGACCGTGTGGGTGCCGCCGAGGTGCGAGATGTCGAAGCACTCGATCCGGACCGGCAGCGTCTCCAGCTCGAGCTCGCGCTGGAGGCTGTCGAGCGCCTCGACGCGCTGCTGGCGCCGGCGCTCGACCTTGAGCTTCTCCTGCTCGAGCGCCAGCCCCGCGTTCCGCTCCGCGAGGTCGAGGATCCGGCGCTTGGCGCCGCGCTCGGCCGGCCGGATCTCGACCGCGCCGCCGCGGCGCTCGGCCAGGATCTGCTCGAGGATCTCGATCTCCGAGCCGTCCTCGAGCGCCCCCTGGACCACGAGCAGCGACGGGATCGACAGCGCGCTCGCGTAGTACTGGAGGACGAACTCCTCGGCCACCACCGCCAACGGCTGCTCGCCCTGGTTGTCGAGGTAGAACGACTGGCGGTCGCTGAGCACGCCGTCGCGGACCTGGAAGACCTGGGCGTTGGCCTCGGTCCCCTCGACGGCGACGGCGACGGCGTCGTACGTCCCGGCGCCCTCGTTGGCCACGCGCTGGCGCTCGAGCAGCGCGCGGACGGCCTGCAGGCGGTTGCGGTCGAGCGCCGCCGACTCGTAGTCCTGCTCGCCGGCCGCGAAGTACATGCGCTGCTCGAGGTCGCGCTCGATCTGCTTGAAGCGGCCGGACAGGAACGCCATCACGCCGTCGATCCCCCGGCGGTACTCCTCCTTCGAGACGTAGCCGACGCAGGGCGCCCCGCAGCGCTTGATGTAGTAGTCCAGGCACGGCGAGCCTGAGTGCCGGCCCGGCTCGGGCCCTTCGCAGGACCGGAGCTGGAAGATCTTGCCCAGCAGGTCGAGCGTGTTGCGGACGCGCTTGGCACTCGAGTACGGCCCGAAGTACGCACGGTCGCGGCGGTGGCGCTCGCGCGTGAAGTACACGCGCGGGAAGTCCTCGTCGAGGCTGATCGCGATGTACGGGTACGACTTGTCGTCCCGCAGGCGGATGTTGAAGCGCGGCTTGTACTGCTTGATGAACGTCTGCTCGGTGAGCAGCGCCTCCGCCTCGGTCGCGACGACGAGCGTCTCGATGTTGTCGATCTCGTCGGTGAGCGCCCGCGTGCCGTACAGCGTGGGGTTCGAGAAGTGACTGGCGACGCGCTTGCGCAGCGACTTCGCCTTGCCGACGTAGATGACCCGCCCGCGGGCGTCGCGGAACAGGTAGACGCCGGGTGAATCCGGGAGGCCGCGCCGCTGCTCGGCAAGCCGTCCCGCGCGGTCCTGTTCTACGGCTTCGGCCTCGATCGCCATGCGGGTCTCAGTTGAGATTAGAGAAGGCCGCGGCTCGATCTTTAGGTTGCGTTTACGCAACAAAGCCCGTGGTCGGTTGATGCAACGGGCATGGCATTCAGAAAGCTCCTCCCCCTCGCTCCGCTCGTGATGCTTCTGGCCGGGCTCTTCGTGGCGCCCGCGGCCGAGGCCAAGTACAAGGTCGGCGTCGGCGAGCAGAACCCCGCGATGTTCGACAGCGCGCGGTGGCAGTCGCTCTCGCTGAAGCGCGTCCGCTACCTCGTGCACTGGAACTGGAACCGCAGCGCAACCGACCGCGCCGCGGTCGCCGCGTACATGAATCGCGCCCGCACCGCGCGCCAGCAGGTGCTCGTGACGTTCACCGCTGCTCGCGGCTGTTACGTCAACGGCAAGTACAAGAAGAAGCGCAAGGCCTGCCGCGCGCCGAGCGCGAAGGCGTACCGCGCCTCCTTCAAGGCCTTCGACAAGCAGTTCCCGTGGGTCAAGACGTACTCGGCCTGGAACGAGGTCAACCACGTCTCGCAGCCCACGTACCGCAAGCCCAAGCTGGCGGTCCGCTACTACGACGTGCTGCGCAAGTTGGCGCGCAAGGGCAAGTTCAAGGTGGTCGCGGCCGACGTGCTCGACACGTCGAACCTGCGCTCCTACCTGCGCTCGTTCATGCGCCGCGCCAAGGGCCACCCGCGCCTGTGGGGGCTGCACAACTACCAGGACGTCAACTACAAGACGTCCAAGGACACGCGGCGGATGCTCGCCACCGTGCCCGGCGAGGTGTGGCTGACCGAGACCGGCGGCCTCGTGCGCTTCCAGGGCAGCCGCCTGCGCAAGTACAGCCCGAAGCGCGCGGCCGACCGCACGAAGTACATGTTCAAGCTGGCGAACAAGTTCTCGAAGCGGCGCGCCGGCACACGCTCGAAGATCACCCAGCTGTTCGTCTACAAGTGGTACGGCGAGCCGCGCGGCGCGCGCTTCGACGCCGGGCTGGTGAACCCGAACGGCACGCCGCGCAAGGCGCTCGCCGTGGTGGCCAAGAAGTCCAAGGGCCACCGCTAGACGTCGGGGGAGAGGGCCCACCCGCGGGGCCTGGCGTAGGGTCCCGCGGGTGGTCAACCTCTACTCCGACACGCAGACCCGCCCCACGCCCGGCATGCGCCGGGCGATGGCCGAGGCGGAGGTGGGCGACGAGCAGAAGCACGCCGACCCGACCGTGAACGCCCTGTGCGAGCGCGTGGCCGACCTGCTCGGCCACGAGGCCGCCGTCTTCCTGCCCAGCGGCACGATGTGCAACGCGATCGCCTTCCGGCTGCACGTGCGGCCCGGGGGCGACGAGGTCATCCTGCATCGCACCGCGCATCCGATCATCGCCGAGGCCGGCGGGCCGGCCTCGATCTCCGGGGCCGTCCTGTGCCCCGTCGAGGGTCCGCGCGGGATGTTCGACGCCGACACGCTGCGCGCGTACCTGCGCCCCGAGGACCGCTACATGCCGCGCTCGCGGCTCGTCTCGCTGGAGCAGACGACGAACGTGACGGGCGGGCACATCTGGCCGCTCGAGCAGATGCGCGAGGTCGTGGCCGCCGCTCGGGACGCCGGCATGCGGGCGCACCTGGACGGCGCGCGGCTGATGAACGCGGTGGTCGCCACGGGCGTGCCGGCGCGCGAGTGGGCGGGCATGTTCGACACCGCGTGGCTGGACTTCACGAAGGGTCTCGGAGCGCCCGTCGGCGCCGTGCTGGTCGGCTCACGCGAGCTGATCGACGAGGCGTGGCGCTACAAGCAGATGTGGGGCGGCTCGATGCGGCAGGCGGGGATCATCGCCGCCGGCGGCCTGTACGCGCTCGACCATCACGTCGACCGGCTGGCCGAGGATCACGCCAACGCGCGGACGCTGGCCGAGGGGCTCGCAGAGCTCCCCGGGATCGAGATCGATCCGGCCACGGTGTCGACCAACATCGTCGTGTTCAGCTGCGACGACCCCGCCGGGTTGTGCGACGCGCTCGAGCGCGCGGGCGTGCAGATGGGCCCGATCGGTCCCGGGCAGGTGCGGGCGGTCACGCACCTCGACGTGAGCCGCGAGGACATCGACATCGCGCTCGCGGCCGTCCGCGACGCAGTTGCTCAACACTCCTGAGCGTTCAAGATGTAGACTGCGCGCGGCACCGCCCCCTCACTTTCGGTGCTCCGCGCCCCGGTGATGAAGACCCGCATCGCCGGGGCGCTCTTCTGGATGGCCCGCGCTACGCGACCGCGTTGGCCCGCTTCCGTCGCTGTGCGGGCTTCCGACCCTCGGCCTCGGCCGAGGTCGACAGCCGCACGGCGTCGAAGAACAGGATGCCGAGGCCCGCTTCGCCGATGCCTTCGGCGTGCGGATCCTTCGCGATCCGCTCGGCGGCGCCGGCCTCGATCTTCTCGGCCTGCTCCAGGAGCTTCGTTATCGCCTTCGAGAGCTGCGCGAAGCCCTTCTCGTCGAGCTTGTAGAGCACGCGCGCGACGTGTGCGTCGCGGCGGTCGAAGCCCCCGGCTGCCGCGGATGCGCGGGCGTAATCCGCGATCACGTCGAGCGACGAGCCCACTGCGGCCTGCTTGGCGATGGGAGGCGCGGCCTCCCATCCATCGGCCGTGACGTTCGGCCGCTCGCGCGCCCGGTAGTGGTGCTCCACCGCGCCGCGAACGCGTGTTTCGTCGACCAGCTCGATCAGCCCCAGCTGCTCGAGCGTGCGGACGTGATAGGCGACGGTCCCGAGGCTCGCGCCGAGCCAGCCGGCCAGCTGGTTCGGAGAGGCCTTCCGCTCATCGAGCATGGCGAGAATCCTGACCCGAAGTGGATGACTCATCGCCTTGACGAAGCGGGGATCGTCGATGTTCTTGATTGGTTTCATACCTCCACCAGTGTGTTGCGCAACCGACTCCTGAGGCGGTGAAGGCGGACCCGAACCGTCACCTCCGCTAGACCCAGCTGCTCGGCCAGCTCGCTGTTCGACAGATCTTGCCAGTAGACGCCGACCAATAGTTGCCTGTCTTGGCTATTTAGGACCCTTACAGCCCGCCGAACGTCCAGCGAACCGTCCAGATCCTCGACCTTTTGGCGCGTGTCCGCTAGGTCAGGATCCGCAATCGACAATTCGGCGCGCTTGCCGAGTGTTCTTAGTGCTTCTCGGCGGGCGATCGCCGCGACCCACGGATCGGGGTTCTCCGGCGATCGGCAGCGGGTGCGATGACGCCAGGCCCGGATGGTCGCCTCCTGGGCGGCGTCGTCGACCGCGGCGGATGAGGCGCCGAGGAGCCGGCGCGCCTCGCGCAGGCAGATCGCCCGCACTCGTTCCCAGTCCCAGTCGTGCCCGTCCGTGGCGGGCCGGGTGCGTTGAGTCATAACGCGCCAACTTCTCCATCGCTGAAACATCCTCAGCGTTCGGCAGGGTCCACCGTCCGTGACCGCCCTCACCGAGCCGACCGCGCGGGCCTATGACGTGGTCGCCCCCGCCTACGACCTGCTGACAACGGGCTACGAGTACGGCCGCTGGCTGCGGTCGATCGACCGGCTCGCGCGCGAGCACGGCCTCGCCGGCCGCCGCGCGCTCGACGTCGCGTGCGGGACCGGCAAGAGCCTCGAGGCGCTGCTCGATCTCGGGTACGAGGCGGTCGGGTGCGACGGCTCGCCGGGCATGGCCGCCGTGGCCGCCGCCAAGCTGGCCGGGCGCGCCCGGGTGTTCGTCGCCGATATGTGCGGCCTGCCCGCGCTCGGCGGGTTCGACCTCGTGACGTGCCTGGACGACGCGCTCAACCACCTGCCGACGCCTGAGCTCGTCACGGCGGCGCTGCGGGCGATGGGCGCCAACCTCGTGCCCGGCGGCCTGCTGGCGTTCGACGTCAACACGTTCGGGGCCTACCGCGACGCCGGCGACCTGATCGTCGAGGACGGCGAGCGGATCGTCCTCTGGCACGGCGGCCCCGCGCACCTCGACGCGCCCGGCGGCCGCGCCGAGGTGGCGCTCGACGTGCTCAGCCTCGGCGGCGACGGGCTGTGGCGCCGCGCCAGCGCCTCGTGGGGCCACTGGCACTACCCGCTTGATCTCGATCCCCGGCCTCGTGCGGGCGGCCGGCCTGGAGGTCGTGGCGGTTCGCGGCCAGCTCGAGGGCGGCGTACTTGAAGCCGGCGCCGACGAGGAGCGCCATCGCAAGGCGGTCTTCCTCGCGCGGAACCCGCGACCGGAGAGGAGGGACCATGCCCTGGCGTCCGTAGACGACTGAGCCGGAGCCGCAGAGGCATGCCGGGGGGACCTGCGGCATGCCTCTGCGTCCGTGCATCACCTGGCGATCGTCGGGCCGTCGCGCGACCGCCGACAGCCCCCAACGGTGTGACCCGGTTCACTCGACCAGCCGCACCTCCAGCCCCGTCCCCGCGGGCAGGTCGCCGGCGCCGCCGAGCAGCCCGAGGATGCGCGCGACGTACCCGCGCGTCTCGGGGTACGGCGGGATGCACATGCACGCGCCCACCGCTCCCTCGCCGGCGTTGTAGGCGGCGAGGGCGAGCGGGACCGACGCGAAGCGACGGAGCAGGTCGCGCATCAGGTGCGCCTGAGCGTCGATCGCGCTCGCCGCGTCGAACGGGTCGGCGAGGCCCAGCGCCTGCGCCGTGCCGGGCATGAACTGCGCGATGCCCTGCGCGCCCGCCGGACTGGTGGCGAACGGGTTGAAGTTGCTCTCCGCGTACAGCTGGGCGGCCAGCAGCGCGGCCGACACGTTCCAGCGCATCGCCGCGCGCGCGAGCATCGGCGCGTAGCGGTCGGGCACGAACGACGGGAGCGCGCTCTGGTGCTCGCCACTGTGCCCGGGCCGCGGCGTCGACCGCGGGTTGAGCGTGTACCCGTAGTGCCAGGGCTCGTGCCCGTAGCGCTGGATGAAGTGGAATCGCTGCGCGTTGGCCGCCAGCCACGCGTACGCCGCCGGCGGCCCGAGGTCGAGCTCGGTGCCGAACCGGTGCAGCGACGTCCCGGGCGGCGCGACCCACTTCGGGTCGGGATGCGCGCGGAACAGCACCGCCTGCTCGGCGTCGGACCGGTACGCGCTGTTGATGATCAGCGCCACGCCGTCGGCGCGGGCCGCTTTCTCCATGCGGTCGAACGCGAGCGCGACGTCCGGCCGCATCGGCTTGCCCTGCCGGTGCGCGAACGGCCCGGTGTACCCACCGCCTTCGGCGATCGGCACCTCCGCGGGAGCCAGTTCCGCCTCCGCCGCGACGGCGATCCGTACGCGCCGCCGCTCGTCGTTCCGCCGGACCTCGACTCGCTCGCGCACGCCGACCCGGATCCGCACGGGCGCGAACGTGTCGCCGTCCGGGAACCGCACCGCCGCCGCATCCGCGCCGTTCGCGCGCGCGACCCGCTCGGCGGCGTCCCGCGCCGCCGCGAGATACCGGTCGCGTGCGAGGTGCCGCGGGTTCGGCGCACCGTCGATCGACGCCGGCTCGAACAGCCGCGGGTACGCGTCGTGCATCGCGCGCGCGCCCGCGAGAGCCGCCAGGTCCGCCGCGCGCTGAGCCGCCGCCTCGCGCGCCACGCCCCGCGCGACCGCGCCGAGGATCAGCACCCCGACGAGCACCGCGGCCAGCCCGCCGACCAGCAGCACCGACGCCTGGCCCGACGCATCTCGCGCGCGGGCGACGGCGGCGCGTCCGCCACGGGCGATGGGGCCGACGCGGGCGACGAGGTCGTGCGGCCGGGTCATGCGAGTTCCATGGAGGCGGCGAGGCCGGCGAGCGCGATCGTGCGGGGCAGGCCACGGCGTGGCGGCCGGCAGGCGCGGGCGTCGATGCCGCGGGCGTGCAGTCGCGCGAGGGCGGCACGGGCGAGCGCGGTGTCGGGGTCGGCGGCGACGATCGCGAGGTCGTGCTCGGCGACGAGCTCCTCGAGCTGCGGCGGACGCGCGCCCGCGAGCGCGGTCACGAGCGCGCAGGTGACGCGCGACGAGGCGCGCCGTACAGCGTCCGCGGCTTCGGCGGCGTCGGCGGGCAGCGCGAGCCAGGCCAGGCGGCCGCGGGCGACGGACGGCGGCACGCGTGTGGCGAGCCGGGCCGCCGCGCGTGTCGCCACGCCGGCCGGCGGGGTGCGGTCCTCGCCCCAGACCGCGACGAGACCGGGCGGCCCGAGCGCCAGCGCCGTAGCCGCGGCGAGGGCGACGACGTCGCCCGGCGCGCCGAGCACGACGGCCCGGGCGGCCGGCGGGGTGACGATCGCCTCGGCGGGCGAGGCGGGCGGCGGGCGCCGCGGGCGCGATGAAGAACGCGGCCAGCCGACTGCTCACGGCGACGACTCCGGCGGGCGACGACCGTGCATCAGGGCGCCCCGGCGCGCGCGGTCGCGGTGGCAGTCAACGGGCGTTCGAGCGCGGCCAGCGGGAGGTCCGGGCGAACGCGCACGGTGACCCGCTGGGCGGCCACTTCGATGTGGGCGTCGGCGTCGCGGGGCAGCGCGCGGCGCGCCGCGGCGCGCGGGTCGCCTCCCTGGAGCAACGCCATCGCTCCGGCCTGGGCGGCCTGGCCCGCCTGCTCGCCAGCGGCGTGGGCGGCGAGGATCGCCGCGGCCGCCAGCGCGGCGACGAGCAAGAAAGGCAGGAGGGCTACGAGCTCGACCGTGGCCTGGCCGTCATCGGCTCGGAACGCGCGGGGCAGGGCAGCGAAGGTCACGACTGCGGCTCGAAGTGGGCGGTGGCGCGGACCCGGCCGAGGCTCGGCACTCCCGGGAGGCGCGGGATGCGGACGGCGACGCGGACGTCGCCCGCCGAGCGCGCGCGCACGCGGAGACCGGCCTCGAGCGTGGCCGACAGGTGCTCCCGAGCAGCGACCGCCGGGTCGGCGCCCACGGCCGAGGCCCGGGCGGCAGCGCGGGCGGCGGCCCCCGCGCCCCACGAGGCGTAGCCGACGAGCGCGACCTGCCAGAGCGCCACGAGCACGACCGCGAGGCAGGGCAACAGAGCGACGAGCTCGACCGTGGCCTGTCCCCTGTCGTCGCGGAGCATGGACGGCAGCGTCGCGGGACCGGGGTTGAGGAACTACACGCGGGTGTTACGAAAGCGCCGCGGGATTGCCAGAAAACTGGCGTAAAGTTCTGACCAGTCGCCTATACGGAGTGGTAGTGCGCCACCCGCCTGCCGATACGAACAGGTCACTCAGCGGTAACCGTCGGGTAGTGTGCCCGAGGCCATGGGCACGGAACGCCTTGCAGTTGAGTTCGAACGGCGTCTCGACGGGAGCGTACTCCTGCGGCTCAGCGGCAAGCTTGAGCACGGGACCGCGGCCCTCCTCGACGGCATCCTCCAGGCACTCTGGAACGACCCGTCGCCGGTCGTCGTCGACCTCAGCCACGTCGACCACATCGACTCGCGCGGCCTCGAGGTCCTGCTCGCGGCCGAGTCGGGCGCCCGCGGGCGCGACCGGCCGGTCGAGGTGATCGGCATCCGCGAGAGCCTCCGCGCGCACCGCCCGCCGCTGGACAGCGGCGAGTGATCGACGCCGCCGCCTACCTCCGCCGCATCGGACTCGAAGACGACCTGGGCCCACCGAGCGTTGAAGGCCTGTTCGCGATCCACCGCGCGCACGTCGAGCGCGTTCCCTACGAGACGATCGCGATCCAGCTCGGGCGGCCGACCACGGTGGACCCGCACGAGGCCTACGAGCGGAT
Source organism: uncultured Solirubrobacteraceae bacterium (assembly GCA_963759375.1). GTDB lineage: Bacteria > Actinomycetota > Thermoleophilia > Solirubrobacterales > Solirubrobacteraceae > DASSUW01. The sequence goes on from CAVWYY010000008.1 coordinate 409,834, forward strand.
CATGCGCAACGGCCGAGGCGGCTACTGCTACCACCTCAACGGTGCGTTCTCGCTGCTGCTCGACGCGCTCGGCTACGACGTCACCTGGCACAAGGGCGGCGTGCAGCCGGGCACGGAGCCCCAGCCCGTGGGCGCCACCGGCAACCATCTCGCCCTGACCGTGAGCGGCCTCCCGGCCGCCGGCAACCCGGAGGGCGGCTGGATGGTCGACGCCGGCCTCGGCAACGGCATCCACGAGCCGCTGCCGCTCGTCCCCGGCCGCTACGACCAGGGACCACTCAGCTACGAGCTCAGCCCGTCAGCTGTGGAACCCGGCGGCTGGAGGTTCGAACAGGACCCGCGGCTGAGCTGGAAGGGCATGGACTTCCGGCCCGGAGTCGCCACCCAACCCGACTTCGCCGACCGCCACGAGTGGCTGTCGACCGATCCGCAGTCGCCGTTCGTCCGCTGGCTCGTCGTCCAGCGGCGCGACGCCACCGGAATCGACTCGCTCGTGGACCGCGAGCTGCAGCGCGTCCCGGACGACGACACCCGCGTCCTCGACCGAGCCGAGTGGGCAGAGGTCCTCCACGACGTCTTCGGCATCGAGCTGGACAGCGGCGAGACCGACGCCCTCTGGGCCCGCGTTCAGTACTCGCGGTAGGCGCGCCACACGCTGTACAGCCCCCAGATCGCGAGCGTGATGAACGCGAGCCAGAGCACGGCGCCGAGGCCGCCCTCGTCCCACATCCGCTGCGTCGCGACCAGCGTGATCGCCCCCAGGGCGATCGCCGCATAGAGGATCCCGCGCTGGCGTTCCTCGAGGCCGAAGATCGTCTCCCGGCGCTCCATGTACATGCGGTAGCCGAAGAACAGCAGGCCGCCGATGAAGATCACGCCCAGCAGGTTGTTGATCGTCGATGCCGCAGTCCCGCCGCCCGGCAGCTGCCAGACGATGACCGCCAGCACGATGACGATCGCGATGTTGCGCAGATGGGTGTTGCGATCGGGCCCCACGGGCCCAAACGATACCTAGGCCGGGACGACGTCCTCGACGGTGGCGGGCGCCGGCACAGCCTTGGCCGGCGCGGCCACCGTTCCCCCATCCGCCGGCTCGGCCGCGAACCGATAGCCGATGCCGAAGTGGGTGTGGATGTAGCGCCAGCCCGGCGAGGCCTTCTCGAGCTTCTGCCGGAGCTTGCGGACGAAGACGTCGACCGAGCGGTCGCCGTGGACCATCGCGTAGCCCCAGACCCGCTCGTAGATCTCCTCGCGCTGCAGCACCTGGCCCTCGGCCTCGGCGAGCAGCTGGATGAGCTCGAACTCGCGGCGCGTGAGATCGACCGATGCGCCGGCGGCGAACGCCTGGAACTGGTCGGCCCGGACCTCGAGCTCGCCGATCGCCACCGGCTGAGCAGGAGCGCGCGTCTCGGCCCGCTTGCGGCGGCGCACGACGGCCTCCACGCGGGCGATCAGCTCTTCGGGGTGGCACGGCTTGGTCACCCAGTCGTCGGCGCCGAGGCGCAGGCCCCGAACCCGCTGGGCGACGCTGGACTGCCCGGTGCAGACGACCACGCCGAGCTGCGGGAGCCGGGCGCAGAGCTTCTCCAGGTACGTCCAGGCCTGCGGGCCGAGGACCGCGAGGTCGAGCACCACGGCGTTGAGCCGCATGGCGACCATCGCGTCGAGCGGCACGGGCGAGGCGAGCACACGGTGCTGCCACCCAGCCGTGTCCAGGCGCTTCGTGAGCACCTGCAGGAACCCACTGTCCGAATCCACCACCGCGAGCCGGACGGCGGCTTGCGTCGTCGTCGTCATCGTGGCACCAGCATACGCAGACGCATCGACAGGAACCCGGCCTTTCGGGGCGCGGGTAACACGATGGTCACAACGGGTTCACCCTGTAACGCGCAATCCCGCATCTTCCGACAATCCGGGCTCAGACGTGTGACGCGTCGGAGAACTCCCGGAACAGGCCGGTGACCACGAACGCGACCTGCTCACCGATGTCCACCGCGTTGTCGCCGATCCGCTCGAGCGCGCGGGCCACGAGCATCATCGTCATCGCCCATTCGCGCCGGTCCTCGTCGGTCCCGACCGCCACCGCGAGCCGGAAGACCTCGCGGTTGAGCGCGTTGATCTCCTCGTCCTGGCGGACGAGGTCCTGCGCCAGCGCCACGTCGCGCAGCGTGAACGCCTGCTTGGCCTGACCGACCTCCGAGCGCGCGAGCTTGCCCATCTTGAAGATGCGCTCGAGCATCTCCGGGTCCGCCGGCGGCTCATGCCCCACCAGCGGCATGACCTTGGCGATGTTCACGCACTGGTCGCCCATGCGCTCGGCGTGCTTGATCACGTGCAGCAGCGCCGCGACGGTCCGTAGGTCGCCGGCCACCGGCGCCTGCAGCGCCAGCAGCGACAGGATCCCCTGGTGCACCTCCAGGAACCTTCCGTCGAGCCGGTCGTCGTCCTGCACGACGATCGACGCCAGCTCGATGTCCTGGTGCTCGAGCGCCTCCAGCGTGCGGTCGAGCGACGTGATCACGAGATCGAGCGCGCCCAGCGCCTGCACCTCCAGGGCGCGCAGCTCGTCCTGGAAGTGGACGCGGGCCTGTTCTGCCATCAGCCCACCTTGCCCGTGACGTAATCCTCCGTGCGCTTGTCGTCGGGGTTGGTGAAGATCTTGTCGGTGGCGGCGAACTCGACGATGCGGCCGGTCCGCTGCTTCTCGCCGGCGTCCAGCTCGACCGTGAAGAACGCGGTCATGTCCGACACGCGCGCGGCCTGCTGCATGTTGTGCGTGACGATCACGATCGAGTAGTTCGTCTTGAGCTCGAGCATCAGGTCCTCGATCCGGCCCGTCGAGATCGGGTCGAGCGCCGAGCACGGCTCGTCCATGAGCAGGACGTCCGGGTCCGTGGCGAGCGCCCGCGCGATGCACAGCCGCTGCTGCTGACCGCCCGACATCCCGAACGCATTCGTCTTCAGGCGGTCCTTCACGTCTTCCCACAGCGCCGCGCGGCGCAGGGCGGTCTCGACGAGCTCGTCCATGTCGCCCTTCATGCCGACCACGCGCGGGCCGAAGGCGATGTTGTCGTAGATCGACTTCGGGAACGGGTTCGGCTTCTGGAAGACCATGCCGATGCGCTTGCGCACCTGCACCGGGTCCACCTTCGAGTCGTAGAGATCCTGGTCGTGGTAGATGATCTGGCCGTCGACGCGGGCCGTCGGGATCAGATCGTTCATCCGGTTCAGGCAGCGGATGAACGTCGACTTCCCACAGCCCGACGGCCCGATCAGCGCCGTGATCCGGTTCTTGAGGAGCTTCACGTTGATGTCCGTCACCGCGCGGTGGTCGCCGTAGAACACGGCGACGTCGCGGGCGTCGAAGATCGCCTCCTTGGTCGCGGCCTTCGCCTCGGGATCGGGCGCGTGGGCCTGCGTCACCAGATTGGGCATCTCGTGCTCCGTCGTCGGGGGCGGAGCAGTCTCTTCCTGGTCCCGCACGTTGTCTGACATGTCGTCGTCCTCTACCACTTTTGCTCGTATCGATTTCGGAGCCAGATGGCCACCGAGTTCATGAGCAACAACAGGACCATCAGCACGACGATGGCGCCCGCGGCTCGTGTCACGAACTCCTGATTGGGGTCCTGAGTCCACGTGAAGATCTGCACCGGCAGCGCGGTGAACGAGCTGTCCAGCCCGGTTGGGTTGAACCGGAGCGAGGACCCGGCTCCGATCACCAGCAGCGGTGCAGTCTCTCCGATCGCCCGCGACAGGGCAAGGATAACCCCCGTGGCGATGCCGGCGATCGATCCCGGCAGGACCTGCTTCCAGATCGTCTGCCACTTGGTCGCGCCGAGGGCCAATGAGCCCTCGCGGATCGACGGCGGGACGGCCCGGATCGCCTCGCGGGACACGATGATCACGACCGGCAGCACGAGCAGTCCGAGCGTGATCGCGCCCGCCAGGAGCACCGGACCCAGCGACAGCGGGCCGCGGACGATGAACGCCAGCCCGAGGATGCCGTAGACGACCGACGGGACCGCCGCGAGGTTCTGGATGTTGACCTCGATCGTGCGGTTGAACCACTTGTCCTGCTCGGCGTACTCCTCGAGGTAGACCGCGGTCGCCACGCCGATCGGCACGACGAACAGCGTGCAGAGGATCATCAGGTAGATCGTCCCGACGATCGCCGACTCGATGCCGGCGCGCTCGGGGATCACGCGTGACGGGAAGCTCGTGATGAAGTCCCACGAGACGACCGGGATGCCGTCCTTGGAGAAGTCGTAGATGATCGCGGCAAGCCCGAGGAACGCGATGAACAACGCGAAGTACATGAGCCCCGAGAACCCGCGCTCGGATGCGGTGTCCTTGCCGCTGCGGCGCGGGATGACCGTGTTCTGGTTCCGCGCGGCGGCGGCCATCTGCGCGCCGGTCATTCGTACACCTGCCGGTACTTGCGGACGAGTCGGATCGACACCGCGTTGAGCAGCAGGGTCAGCAGGAACAGCGTGAAGCCGACCGTGAAGATCGTCTTGTACTCGATCGACCCGGTCGGGATGTCACCGCGCGCCGTGGCGGCGATGAACGCGGCCATCGACTGGAAGCTCTCGAGTGGGTTGAGGCTCAGGTTCGGGGCCTGGCCGCCGGCGATGAGCACGATCACGGTCTCGCCGACGGCCCGCGAGGCACCGAGAACGAGCGCCGCGACGATGCCCGACAGCGCGGCCGGGAAGACGACGCGCAGCGAGACCTGCAGCTTGCCGGCGCCGAGGCCGAAGGCGCCCTCCCGCAAGGAGTAGGGCACCGCCGACATCGCGTCCTCGGAGACCGAGGCGATCGTGGGCAGCACGAGCAGGCCCATGATGATGCCGGCCGAGAGACCGTTGTAGACGTTCACGTTGAGGCCGAGGACGTCGCCGAGGATCTCCGGAGTGAAATACGTCAGCGCGAAGTAACCGAAGACGATCGTCGGGACGCCGGCGAGCACCTCGAGGATCGGCTTGATGACCTTGCGCACGCGGGGCTTCGCGTACTCGGACAGGTAGATCGCGGTCAGCAAGCCGAGCGGGATGGCCACCGCAAGCGCGATCAGCGACAGGAAAATGGTGCCCCAGACGAGAGGGATGACCCCGAACGACTGCTGTTCGCCCGCGAACGTCGGCGACCACTTGGTGCCGAACAGGAACTCCCCGATCGGGACCTCCTGGAAGAACTTGATCGTCTCGAGGAGCAGCGAGCCGACGATCGCCAGCGTGGTCACGACCGAGAGGGCGGCGGCCGCGAACAAGCCGACGCGGATCGCCCCCTCGAACCGTGAACGGACGCTGGGGGCCCGGGTCAGATCGACCCGGCCCCCCTGCGCGCCGGCCGCTGCCGCGAGTCGCGGCTCGGCCATGGAACTAGCTCCCTGCCAGCGAGTCGACCTCGGTCTTGGACTCCGAAGCCTGCTCGTCAGTCATCGGGACGATCTTCGCCGCCTCGGCGATCGCCTGGTAGTTGTCGACCACGAACTTCATGAAGGCCGCGACCTCGGGGCGCTCCAGCGCCTTGTCGGACGGGTACATGAAGAGCGGGCGGGCCAGGTAGTAGGACGCGTCCTGGATCGTCTCGGTCGACGGCTTGACGCACTTGTCGGCGCTCTCGCCGACGCCCACGAGATTCAGCTTGTCCATGTTGCCCTCGTAGTACGAGAAGCCGAAGTAGCCGAGGCCCGTGTCGGAGCCGGCCACGCCCGTGACGAGCTGGTTGTCGTCCTCGGACGCCTCGTAGTCCTCGCGGGACGCGCCCTCCTCACCGTTGATCTTGTCGGTGAAGAAGTCGAACGTGCCGGAGTCGGTGCCGGGGCCGAACAGCGCGAGCTTGCCGCTGGGCAGGCTGCCGTCGACCTGGCTGAGCTCGGTCACCTTGGACTTGGGCTCCCAGACCTTCTTGAGCTGGTCGACGGTGAGGCAGTCGACCTTCATGTTCGGGTTCGTCACGACGGCGATGCCGTCGTTGGCGACCTGCACCTCTTCGTACTTGACGCTGTTCTTCTTGCAGACCGGCACCTCCTCGTCGTCCTTGATCGGACGCGAGGCGTCGGAGATGTCGGTCTCGCCGGCGCAGAACTTCTCGAAGCCGCCGCCGGTGCCGGACTCACCGACCGTGATCTTGACGTTCGGGTTGTCCTCGTTGAACAGCTCGCCGGCGGCCTCCGCGAACGGGAAGACGGTCGAAGAGCCGTCGATCCGGATCGTGCCGGAGAGATCCTCCGAAGCCTCCGCGGCGCTGCCGCCGGAGTCGCTGCTCCCTCCACTGTCGTCGTCGCCGCACGCGGCCACGACGAAGGCCAGCGAGGCCACCATGGCCAACGCCAGCAGTAGACGCTTGATACTCATCGACCCTTCCTTCTCCGTGTTGTGTCGGCGCGAGGCTCGCAGCGGCGGTGTGCCCGCCTGTTACTGAGTCGTGGCCGTGTTGTGAAAACGCTGTGAATGCTCGGGCTGGAATCGGTAGCCGAACCCGAAGTGCGTGTGGATGAAGCGCCACTCGGGCAGCGCCGTCGCGAGCTTGGCCCGCAGCTTGTGGACGTAGACGTCCACCGATCGGTCCGCCGACCGCATCGGTGCTCCCCAGACCGTCCGGTAGAGCTCCTCCCGCGGCACGATGCGCCCCTCCCGGCGGCCCAGCGCGGCCAGCAATTCCAGCTCCCGGACCGACAGCGTCAGCGCCCGCCCTCCTGCGAGCGCCAGGTACTCCGACGGCCGGATCTCGAGCTCACCTGCCTTGATGACCTCTCCGGCCTGTGTCATCGCCTGCATCGCGCCGGAAGATCGAGCAGCGGCGCCTCGGTGCGGTTACCGGAGAGTGAAACGGTCGTGAAAGGGTTGTGAACGTCTCGCAGCGTTTACACGCCCGCGGCTACGGTGCGGGCATGTGGACGGCCAAGCTGAAGGAGGACGCCGAGCTCCTCACGCTGTTCGAGCAGTCCGGGCTGCAACGTGCAGCGCGCGGCCGTGCCTGCTGCGTGATCTGTTCGCCGAGTACCCCGAGCAGCCCGAGCTCGCCGAGGAGGTCCTCGACTGCGAGCACGAGGGTGACCGCATCGCGCACGACATCCTGAGCCGGCTGGCCGCGCGGGGCGCCAACGGGAGCAACCTCGACGCGGCGGATGTGCACGCGCTCACCGGCGCGCTCGACGACATCGTCGACTACGCCGAGGAGGCCGCCGACCAGCTCGGGCTCTACGGCGTCGAGGCGCCGATGGAGCAGGCGCAGCAGATGGCCGAGGTGCTCGTGCAGACCGCCGACCGCGTCGCCGCCGCCCTGCGCCGCCCTGCGCGAAGGCGGGGACCTCGACCGACGACCTCGTCGAGATCCACCGGCTCGAGAACCACGCCGACCGGATCGTCCGCGCGGCCGTGGCCTCGCTGTTCGTCAACGGGATCGACCCGATGATGGTCATCCGCTGGAAGGACATCTTCGACACGCTGGAGTCGGCGGTCGACGCGTGCGAGACCGTCGCCAACGTGCTCGAGGGCATCACCCTCAAGCGCGCGAGCGGCCGCAGCTAGCCGGCCACGGTCTCCCACTCCTCGTAGAGCGCCTGGAGCGCGCGTTTGGCCTCGTCGTGGCGCTTGGTCGACTTGGCGGCGCTGCGCGGGTCGTTCCACGCGCCCGGGTCGGCGAGCTCCACCTCGAGCGCGCGCAGCTCGGTCTCAGCGGCCTCGATCGCCTTCTCGAGCTCGCCCGCGCGGCGCTGCTGGTTCTTGGACGGGCCGGCCGGCTTGGGCTGTCGGCGGCTGCTTCGGCGGCTTCGCGCGCTTGGCCGTGCGCTCGGCCTCGGCCCGCTCCTCGCGCACGCGCAGGTACTCGGGCCAGCCGCCGACGTACGAGTGCAGCGTCCGGTCCTCCACGGCGACCGTGCGGGTGCCGACGGCGTCGAGCAGCGCGCGGTCGTGCGAGATCAGCAGCAGCGAGCCGGGGAACGCCTGCAGCGCGGACTCCAGCGCCTCGCGGCTCTCGAGGTCGAGGTGGTTCGTCGGCTCGTCGAGGATCAGCACGTTGGCGCCGGAGTGGACGAGGATCGCCAGCGACAGCCGGCGGCGCTCGCCGCCGGACAGGACGTCGAGCGGCTTCTCCGCGGCCTCGCCGCTGAACAGGAACTGGCCGAGCAGCGTGCGCGCGCCGTTGGGCTTGAGCCCAGTGCTCGCGCTGGGTCGCCTCGAGCACGGTCCGGGCGCCGGCCGCGCCGAGCTCGTCGGCGTGCTGCGAGAGCAGCCCGACCTTGACGTTGTGGCCGCGGCGCAGCTTGCCGCCGTCGAGCTCGCGCTGCCCGGTCAGCGCCTTGATCAGCGTCGTCTTGCCCGAGCCGTTCGGTCCGATCAGCGACACGTGCTCGCCGCGCTCGAGCCACAGCTCGAAGTCGTGCAGCAGCGTCCGGTCACCGATCCGCAGCTCGCCGTCCTCGACCTCGAAGACCACCCGGCCGGAGCGCTCGGGCGGCTTGAAGGCGAAGCCGAGCGACTTGCCGTCGCGCGGGTCGCGCGTGATGCGGTCCATCTTCTCGAGCTTCTTCGCGCGCGACTGCGCCTGGCGCGCGCGGGTGCCCGCGCGGAAGCGGTCGACGAACCGCTCGAGCCGGGCGATCTCCGCCTCCTGCTTCTCGATCGCGCGGCCGAGCGCCAGCTCGCGCGCCGCCTGCTCCTTGCGCCAGGCGTGCCAGGTGCCCTTGAAGTAGCGGCCGCGCCCGGCCTCGAGCTCGAGCACCGCGGTGCCGACCGCCTCCAGGAACCAGCGGTCGTGCGCCACCAGGACGACGGCCGCGTCGAGGCTCTGGAGGTGCCCCTCGAGCCATTCGAGCGACTCGATGTCGAGGTGGTTGGTCGGCTCGTCGAGCAGCAGCAGGTCGGGGTCGCCGGCCAGGGCGCGCGCGAGCGACGCGCGGGTGAGCTCGCCGCCGCTGAACGTCTCCAGGCTGCGGTCGAGGTCCTGGTCGCGGAAGCCGAGGCCGTGCAGCGTGGCGTTGATCGCCTCGCGCCAGTTGTAGCCCCCGGCGTGTTCGAGCCGCGCCTGTGCGGTCGCGTACGCGCCGAGCGTCGCGTTGTCGGTGGCGCCCTCGGCCATCGCCTGCTCGAGCTCGGCCATCCGCTGTTCGAGCGCGAGCAGGTCCTTGGCGCCGGACAGCACGTAGTCGCGCAGGCTGATGTCGCGGTCGCGCGGCGGCCGCTGGTCGTGCAGCGCGACGCGGACGTCCTTGGCGAAGCTCAGCTCGCCGCCGTCGACCGAGGTCTCGCCCGCGAGCATCCGCAGCAGCGTGGTCTTGCCGGCGCCGTTGCGGCCTGACAGCGTCATCCGGTCGCGCCGCTCGAGCTTGAACGAGATGCCGCGCAGGAGCGGCTCTCCCGCCATGTCCTTGGCGAGGTCGGAGGCGATCAGGACGGCCATCGTTCGATCGAGGGTATCCTCCCCCCTGTGCTGCGGATCGCTGTCTTCACCGTCATCGTCTTTGCGCTGTCCGCGCCCCTGGCGTTCGCCGAGGGCCACGACGGCGGCGAGGGTCTCTACGGCCCCGCGGACGACAAGGTCGTCACCAACACCGGCTTCATCCTGATCGCCGGATTCCCGCTGCTGATCCTCGTCCTGACGCTGATCCAGTCCGCGCTGGAGAAGCGCAAGGACCGCCGGCTGGCCGCGGCGAAGGCGCGCAAGAAGCGCGCCGACATGCGCGGCGGCTGGTAGTGGTCAAGTACGAGCGCCGCGGCCCAGCGGCGCTCGTGACGATCGACCGGCCGGAGCGGCGGAACGCCGTCGACGGTCCGACCGCCGCCGAGCTGCTGCGGGCGTACGAGCGCTTCGCCGCCGACGGCGACGCGCGCGTGCTGGTGCTCACCGGCGCCGGCGACGAGGCGTTCTGCGCGGGCGCCGACCTCAAGGCGCTCGAGACGCTCGACGCCGACGCGCCCGCCGGCCCGATGGGCTTCTCCCGCCTGACGCCGGCCAAGCCGGCGATCGCGGCGATCTCGCGGCTGGTGCGTCGCGGGCGGGCTCGAGCTCGCGCTGTGGTGCGACCTGCGGATCGCCGCCGAGGGCTCGCACTTCGGCTGCCTGGAGCGCCGCTGGGGCGTGCCGCTGATCGACGGCGGCACGCAGCGGCTGCCGCGCGTGGTCGGCCTCGGCCGCGCGCTCGACCTGATCCTCACCGGCCGCACGGTCGAGGCCGGCGAGGCGCTGGCGATGGGCCTCGTCAACGAGGTCGTCCCGGCCGGCGGCCACGTCGCCCGCGCGCTCGAGCTCGCGGAGGCGATCGCCGCCTTCCCGCAGGAGACGATGCTCTCCGACCGCGAGGCCGCGCACGCCGCTCAGGGGCTGGCGATCGAGGACGGACTGGCGCTCGAGGCGCGGCTCGGCCGCGGCCGGATCGCCACCGCGCTCGAGGGGGCGCGGCGCTTCGGCGAACGGGGATAGGGTTCGGCCATGACCTACTTCGTCACCGGCGCGACGGGCTTCATCGGCCGCCATCTCATCGCGCGGCTGCTCGAGCGCGATGGCGACATCTACGTCCTGGTTCGCGAGGGATCCGCCGACAAGCTCGAGCGGCTGCTCGACCAGTGCGAGCGGTCGGAGCGGATCAAGCCGGTGTTCGGCGACATCTCCGAGCCGCAGCTCGGCGTCGACGACGCCGGGCGCGAGCAGCTCGCCGGGGTCGACCACTTCTTCCACCTCGCCGCGGTCTACGACATCACCGCCGACGAGACGACCAACGCGCTGCTCAACGTCGGCGGCACGCAGAACGCCGTCGACCTGGCGAACGCGCTCGGCGCCAAGCGCTTCCACCACATGTCCTCGATCGCGGTCGCCGGCAGCTACGACGGCTGGTTCACCGAGGACGACTTCGACGAGGGGCAGGAGTTCCCCAGCCCGTACCACCGCACGAAGTACGAGTCCGAGAAGCTCGTGCGCGAGCGCATCCAGGTGCCGTGGCGCGTGTACCGGCCGTCGCTGGTGGTCGGCAACTCGAAGACCGGCGAGATGGACAAGGTCGACGGGCCGTATTACTTCTTCAAGGCGATCCAGAAGCTGCGGCACGCGCTCCCGCAGTGGTTTCCGCTGATCTCGCTGGAGTTCGGGCGCACCAACCTCGTGCCGGTCGACTACGTCGCCGCCGCCGTCGACCACATCGCCCACGAGGACGGGCTCGACGGCCAGGCGTTCCACGTCGTCGACCCGAAGCCGCCGCGGTCGGGCGACGTGCTGAACACGTTCGCCAACTCCGCCCACGCCCCGCACGCCGTCATGCGCCTCGACAAGCGGATGACCGACATGCTGCCGACGGGCGTCCTGGGGTACGCGATGAAGATCCCGGCGCTGCAGGGGATCAAGCGCAGCTTCCTGACCGATCTCGGGATCCCCGAGGAGGCGCTCGCCAACGCCGAGATGCGCACCCGGTTCGACGCGCGCGACACCACGCGGGCGCTCGACGGGTCGGGGATCGAGCTGCCGAAGCTCGAGACCTACGCCGACAAGCTGTGGGACTACTGGGAGCGCACGCTCGACCCGGACCTCTACAAGGACCGCTCGTTCGAGGGTGCCGTCAACGGCAAGACCGTCGTGATCACCGGCGCGTCGAGCGGCATCGGCCGCGCCGCCGCGATCAAGATCGCCGCCGCCGGCGGCATCCCGCTGCTGGTGGCGCGCACCCGCGAGAAGCTCGAGGAGGCCAAGACGGAGATCGAGGCCTCCGGCGGGACCGCCTACGTCTATCCGTGCGACCTGTCCGACTACGAGGCGATCGAGCGGCTCGTCGAGCAGCTGCTGAGCGACCACGCCGCGGTCGACATGCTCGTCAACAACGCCGGGCGCTCGATCCGCCGCTCGGTGGCGCTGTCCTACGAGCGCTTCCACGACTACGAGCGCACGGTCGGCCTCAACTACCTGAGCCCGGTGAAGCTGATGCTCGGGCTGCTGCCGCACATGACCGAGCGCAACGCCGGGCACATCATCAACGTCTCCTCGATCGGGGTGCAGACGAACCCGCCGCGGTTCAGCGCCTACGTCGCGTCCAAGTCGGCACTCGATGCGTTCACGCGCGTGGTGAGCTCCGAGCTGATCGGCGACGGCGTGACGTTCACGACGATCCACATGCCGCTCGTGCGCACGCCGATGATCGCGCCGACCAAGATCTACGACTCGTTCCCGACGATCTCACCGGACGAGGCGGCCGACCTGATCTGCGAGGCGATCCGCGCCAAGCCGAAGCAGATCAACACGCGGCTGGGCACGTTCGGCGAGGTGGCCTACGCGCTGGCGCCGAAGGCGGTCGACCAGATCCTGCACATGGCCTACAAGGTGTTCCCGGAGTCGGCGGCCGCCAAGGGCCAGAAGGACCCGGCCGAGAAGGCCTCCGGCGAGGCGACCGCGCTGGCCTATCTCATGCGCGGCGTGCACTGGTAGCGCCGGCTCGGGCGAACGTCAACTGCTGCTGGGTAGGGAGGCGGGGACGCCGGCGTGGGTTTCGTCGCAATCGTCGACCGCGGCGCGATCCCTGCGACGAAACCCTCCTCTGGCGTGGGTTTCGTCACACGCGCCGCACGCGGATCGATGCGTGCGACGAAACCCACACGATCGAGGCAGCATTTCGTCGCAACGATCGCCCCGGCGCTGATGCGTGCGACGAAACGCTGGCTATAGGGGACAAACGTCGCACGAACGCGCCGCACGGGCGACGAGTGCGACGAACTACTGGCTGTGTGCGAAACGTCGCACGAACCCGCGCCCGCGCGACGAGTGCGACGAAATGCACACCAGAGGTGCGGAACGTCGCACGGATCGACGCCCGGCGCGACGCGTGCGACGAAATGCACACACCCGCAGGCGCACCCGCTCCCCTACCCAGCAAGCAGTTGACGTTCGTCAGGATCAGAGCCCGGTCAAAGGATCGATCGCCGCCCCCCGGAGGCGCAGCTCGAAGTGCAGGTGCGGCCCGGTCGAGTGACCCGTCGACCCCACACGACCGATCTGCGTCCCGGCGACGACGCACTGCCCGGGACCGACCGAGATCCGCGACAGATGTGCGTACCAGCTCGTCATGCCCGCCCGGTGCTGGATGACGACGAGGCGGCCGTAGCCCCCGGCGTCGTAGCCGGCCGACAGGACGCAACCGCGGCCGGCGGCGCCCACGGGGGTGCCGCGCGCGGCCGGGTAGTCGATCCCAGTGTGCATCGCGTTGCCGCGCGGGCCGAAGCCGTCGCCCGGCGCGATAAGCAGCGGCGCGGCGAACCGGAGCACCGAGCGCGGCGGCGAGCGCCGGAGCGCGGCGTACGTCGCCGGCCCGGCGAGGCCGTCCGCGCCGAGGCCGGCGAAGGCCTGGAAGCGCTGGAGCGCCGTCTGGCTGCGGGCGCCGAAGTCGCCGTCGAACAGCCCTGAGGGGAAGCCGTGGGTGGCGAGCAGCCACTGCAGCGCGGCGACGTCCCAGCCGCGCGCGCCCACGCCGATCGTGCGGGTGCCGAAGCCGTGGCGGCCGCGCCAGCCGAGCGCCCGGCGCGTGCGCGGGCCGGCGATGCCGTCGGCGGGCAGCCCGCGCCGCAGCTGGAACCGCCGCACGCCTTCGGTGGTGCCCGGCCCGCGGATGCCGTCGACGGTCCCGGCGTACGTGCCCTTCGCCCGCAGGGCGACCTGGAGCGCCGCCGTGCGCGAGCTCCGGGCGTCAGCGACCGTCGGTATCGCGAGAGCGGCGATCACGACAGCCCACAGGACTGTGCGCCGAGCCACGCCGCAACCGTAGAAAACCCGCCCACTGCGGGCATTTCTGGGCGGGATCTTTCAGGTCAGTGACCGGCGGCGCGACGGCGGCGGTAGTAGGCGGTCGCCTTCACGCGGCCGCCGCAGACCTCGCGCGGGCACGCCTTCCGATCGCGAGCGAGCCCGGGTGCCGGCGCGCGGTCGCCGGGATGCACCAGGCCGGAGAGGAGCGCTTCGCGTTCCACGCCATCGAGCCTATCCGCATGGAATAGGGCGTGGACGGGCGGCGTCTAGCCACACAAGGGGATATGACCGAGCCGGACACACATCTGCCGCCCGAGGACGAGGCGGAGCTGGTCGCGCTTGCCGACGGGAACCTCGACCCGGTGCGCACGATGGAGGTGGAGGCCCGCGTGGCCGCCGACTCCGTGCTCGCCGAGGCGCTCGCCGAGCAGCGTGCCGCGCTCGCCCTGCTGGCCACAGCCGACACCGTCGCGATGCCGCCCGCCCTGCGGCTGCGCGTGGCCGAGATCGAGGCGCGCGGCGGGCGCGTGCGACGCCGGCTGCGGATCTGGATCCCGGCATTCGGCGCGGCGCTGGCCGCCGCCACCGCCGCGGCCGTCCTCATGCTCACCAGCGGCGGCCCCGGCGTCGACGACGTGATCAACGCTGCGCTGCGTCCGGCCACCGCCGAGGCGGCCCCGCGCGAGCAGATCGACGGGCTGACGTTCCCGAACTACGAGGACTGGCGCGCGACCGGCGCGCGGAGCGACGTGATCGGCGGCCGCCAGACGCGGACCGTGTTCTACGAGCGCGACGGCAGGCGCATCGCCTACACGATCGTCGCCGGCCCGGCGCTCGACGGCGGCGAGAAGCGGCGGCTGCTGACGATCGACGGGCGGCCGGCCGTGCAGTGGACCAAGGCCGGGCACACATGCCTCATCTCCGGCGACGTGGACGCCGCCACGCTGATCAACCTGGTCGAGTGGACCTGAGCGGCTTCTCGTAGACGAGCATGTCGCACGGCGTGGCGAGCAGCGGCGCGAGGTGCGGATGCTGGTCGTCGATGCGGCCCGTGTGGATCACCCGGTAGCCGCGCCGCCCGTACCACCCCTTCAGGAACTCCTTGCTCGGGTGCTCCCACTCGCGCGGCACGAGCAGCTCGAGCCGCATCGCCCGCATGCCGCGCGCGCGGGTGTGGTCCTCGGCGAAGTCGAGCAGCGCACGGCCGACGCCCGTGCTCCGATGGTCCGGGGCGGCGACGAGCATGCCGAACTCGCTCGCGTCCTCGGCGACGTCGTGGATGCGCACGCTCCCGGCGATCTCGCCCTCGCACTCGGCCACCACGATCTCCCCCGCCGCGATCAGCTCGGCCATCTCGGGCGGCGTCGTCCGCCTGGCGCCGTCGCGCCAGAGCCCCTCCTCCGACGTCTCGTACACGGTGTTGACGAGCGAGGTCAGGCGGTCGGCGAGACGAGCGTCTACCGCCTCCAGCAGATGCGTGTCCATGAGTCCAGGATCCCCGCTTCGATCGACCGGCTCAATACATAGTTCTCATGGAACCCATCACGTCCTACGATGGATCGGGATGGAGCTCCGGCAGCTGCGAGCGGTGGATGCGGTGGCGCGGCACCGGCACTTCACGCGCGCCGCGGACGAGCTCCACATCGCGCAGTCGGCGCTCTCGCACCAGGTCCGCCGCCTCGAGCAGGAGCTCGGCACGCCGCTGTTCGAGCGCACGAGCCGCCGCGTGACGCCGACCGAGGCGGGACTGGCGATCGCCGCCCGTGCCCGCCGCGTGCTCGCCGAGGTGGACGGCGCGCGGGCCGAGGTCGACGAGCTTCGCGGGGTCGTTCGCGGGCGCGTCTGGATCGGGGCGCTGCTGCCCGCCGGCGAGGTCGACGTGCCCGGGCTGCTCGCGCGCTTCAGCCAGGCCCACCCGGGCGTCGAGGTCGCGCTCCGGGAGGGCATCGCCGCCGACATGCTGCGCGCACTCGCCGCCGACGAGCTCGACGCCGCGTTCTGCCTGCTCCCCGACCCGATCCCCGAAGGGCTCGCCGTCGAGCGGCTGAGTCACGACGAGGTCGTGGCAGCGTTCGCCCCCGGACGCGCTCCGGCGACGGCGTCCGTTACGGTCGCCGACCTCGCCGGGCGGCCGATCGTGGCGACGCGCCGCGGCTCGGCGATCACGTCCGTGCTCGAGCAGCGCTTCGCGGCCGCCGGCGAGCCGCTCCGCCTCGCGCTGGAGAGCGGCGACCCGTTCCTGCTGCGCGCCCTCGCCGCACGCGGCTTCGCCACCGCGATCCTCCCGCGGTCGCTCACCGCGCTGGAGGGACCGCCGATCGAGGTGCGCAGCCTGCGGCCCGCCGTCGAGCTGCCCGTGGCGCTCGTCTGGCGGCGCGACCGCACGGCACCGCCCGCCGCACGCGCGTTCGTCGAGTTCGTCCGCGCCGCTACGCGACCCGCAGGCGCCGGCGCGGCACCCCGCCGCGCAGCTCCCTGACCACGGCCTGGACCAGCGCCTCCGACTCGTCGCGCCGGCCGTCGGTGACCGCGCCGATGATCCCGCGTTTGCGCGCGATCAGCTCGATCATCGTCTCGTCGATCGTCTCGGCGGCCAGCAGGTACCAGGCGGTCACGGCGTCGTGCTGGCCGATGCGGTGGCAGCGGTCCTCGGCCTGGTCGTGCATCGCGGGGGTCCACTCGAGGTCGAGGAACGCCACGTTGGATGCTCGGGTGAGCGTGATGCCCTGGCCGCCGATCCGCGTCGAGGCGATCATCAGCTGCGGGCCGTCCGGCTCCTGGAACGCCCGCACGGCCGCCTCGCGCCGCTCGACGCTGTCCGATCCGACGAGGTGCAGCGCCTCCGGGAACCGCTGCAGCGCGAGCTCCTGCACCTCGCGGTTGCCGCAGAACACGACCAGCGGCTCGTCGGAGGCCAGGAAGTCGTCGATCCACGCCAGCGCGCCGCCCGACTTGCCCCGGGCGGCGAGGCGCTTGAGGATGTTGAGCTGGGCGAGCCGCTCGGCGCGCAGCGCCGCGGCGACCCTCGCCTCGAGCTCGCCGAGGTCGAGCGGCTGCTCGCGCAGCCAGGCGATCACGTCCTTCTCGGCCTGCCGGTACTCGCGCTCGTTCTCGAGCGCCACCGGCACGACGACCTGGCGCTTGGCCGGCAACTGCGGCAGCACGTCGGCCTTCAGGCGGCGGACGAAGCAGCGCCGGCGCAGGTGCCAGTGGATGCGCTCCTCGGCCCCGATGCCCTGGAAGCGGCGGGCGAAGCGGGCGCCGCTGCCGAAGTCCTCGAGCCGGCCGATCACGCGCAGCTGGGCGATCAGCTCCTCGGCGTGGTTCATGACCGGTGTGCCGGTCAGCGCCAGCCGCAGCGCGTCCTGCCGCAGCGACTCGGCGAGCCGGCGCACGGCCTGCGTGCGCTTCGCGCGCGGGTTCTTGACGTAGTGCGACTCGTCGAGCACCAGCGCGGCCGGGCGACGGGCCGCCAGCCGGACGCGGTGCGCGTGCACGACCTCGTAGTTGATGATCGTGATGTCGGCCGACTCGGCGATCACGCTGGTGCCGGACACGACCGTCACCGAGCGGTGCGGGAGCCAGTGCTCGATCTCCCGCCGCCAGTTGAGCTTGAGCGAGGCCGGGCAGATGACGATCGCCGGATAGGCGTCGTCGGCCTCGAGGGTGGCGAGCGCCTGCACGGTCTTGCCGAGGCCCTGCTCGTCGGCCAGGAAGCAGCGGCGCGCCTCGAGCGCGTAGGCCACGCCGGCGCGCTGGAACGGGCGCAGCTCGCCGCCGAGCCGATCCTCGATCTCCAAGTGCGGCGCGTCGTGCGAGCGCGAGCGGCGCACGCCGTCGATCGCCTCGTCGTGCTCGCGGCGCAGGCGGTCGAGCACCTCGCGAGCGTTGTGGCCGACCTCGACGCGGTAGGTGCGCAGGTAGTGCTCGAGCGGCTCGAGCAGGTACGGGTCGACCGGCAGCGAGCGGCCGTGCGCCTCGCAGGCCGGTAGCGCCAGGAAGGCCGGGATCGTCTCCGGGTCCCAGTTGACGTCGAGCGTGAAGCGCGGCTCACCGACGCTCTCCACCAGCGCCAGCGTCGCCGGCGCCGGCTCCTGGGAGACCTGCAGGCGCGTGGCGCACCGCAGCGCGCGCGGATCGAGCCGCGCGCCGGGCATCTCGAGCAGCTCGTCGGCGACCTCCTGGGAGAACGGCAGCCACCGGCGCCCGCCCGCGTCGACGGCGACCGCGGCCAGGCTGTCGGGCAGCTCACCGGAGATCTTGTCGCACGCGAAGTGCCCCGCCCCGTGCAGCTTGCCGGCTGTCACACGGCCGACCCAGCCGCGCACCGCCTTGGCCAGCCAGGCCTCGACCTCGGGGGAGACGGACAGCGATTCGTGCTTCTCCAGCACGCCTTTCACGTACGGCGCGGTGGCGTCGGCGCGCGGCGCCCACCACTCCTTGGCCTGCCAGTCGAACCGCCGGCCGGGGATCGAGCGCACGGCGTCGACGATGTCGGCGCGGTACGGGAACGCGAAGACCACGGACTCCTGGCCGTGCTGGTTGAGCCGAAGCTCGACGTTGTGGACGGGGTCCGCGACGCGCATGCGAACCCTCCACGGTAGCCGGGTTTCAGGACGCGGCGGCGGCCTCGGCGGCGCGGGCGGCGTGCCCGGCCATCAGCTCACGCTGCACGGAGCGCGGCTCGCCGTCGGCGGCGCCGCGCGTGTACGCGCCGTCCTCCCCCAGCTCCCAGGCGTTCGAGTTGTCGGCGAAGCAGCGGTCCAGCGTGTCGAGCAGGTCGGACCGCAGCGGCTCGTTGCGCACCGGCGTCAGCAGCTCGACCCGCGTGTCGAGGTTGCGCGGCATCAGGTCGGCCGAGCCGATGTAGACCGTGCAGTCGTCCTCGCGCTCGAACGAGTAGATGCGCGAGTGCTCCAGGAAGCGCCCGACGATCGAGACCACGCGGATGTTCTCCGACACGCCGGGGACGCCCGGCCGCAGGCAGCAGATGCCGCGCGTGTTGATCTCGATCGGCACGCCGGCCTGCGAGGCGCGGTACAGCGCCTGGATGCATGCGCGGTCGACGAGCGAGTTCATCTTCAGGCGGATCCGCGCCCGCTTGCCGTCGCGGTGGGCCTCGACCGTGCGCTCGATCTCCTCCAGGATCCCCGCGCGCATGTGCGCGGGCGCCACCAGCACGCGCCGGTATGCGCGCGGGCGCGCGAAGCCCGTGAGGAAGTTGAACATGTCGGCGACGTCCGCCCCGATCCGCTCGTCGCAGGTGAGCAGCCCGAAGTCGGTGTACAGCCGGGCGGTCTTCAGGTTGTAGTTGCCGGTGCCGACGTGCACGTAATGGCGCACGCCGTCGCCCTCACGGCGGATGACCAGCAGGCACTTGGCGTGGGTCTTGAGCGACGGCAGGCCGTAGACGACGTGCACGCCCGCCTCCTCGAGCGAGCGGGCCCATTGGACGTTGGCGCGCTCGTCGAACCGGGCCTTGATCTCCACCAGACAGACGGCCTGCTTGCCGCGTTCGACGGCGCGGATCAGCGCCGGCACGAGCGGCGAGTCGTCGCTCGTCCGGTACACCGTCTGCTTGATCGCCAGCACGTCCGGGTCGGCGACCGCCTGCTCGACGAACCGCTCGACCGACGTCGTGAACGAGTCGTACGGGTGGTGGAGCAGGATGTCGCCGCGCCGCATCGCGGCCAGCACGTCGGCGGACTCGGACTCGTCGCCATGCAGGCGCGGCTGTGTGACCGGAGTCCACGGCGGGTCGCGCAGCTCGGCGTAGCCCGGGACGCTGACGATATCCCACAGGTCCTGCAGGTCGAGCAGGCCCGGGACGTCGAACACGTCCTCGGGCCCGACGTCGAGCGCGCCGGTGATCTCCTCGCGGATCGCCGGGCTCATCCCGGCCCCGACCTCCACGCGCACGACGTCGCCGAACCGCCGGCGGCGCAGCTCGTCCTCCACCGCCTGGAGCAGGTCATCCGCCTCGTCGGACACGGTGAAGTCGGCGTCGCGGGTCACGCGGAAGACGTCGTAGTCGACGATCTCCATGCCCGGGAACAGCGTGTCGAGGTGCTTGGCGATCAGGTCCTCGAGCGGCACGAACGTGTAGCCGTCGCCGGTCGGCACGAAGCGCGGCAGCATCTCCTTCGGCACCTTCACGCGCGCGAACGTCTCGACGCTCGTGACCGGGTCGCGCACCAGCACACCGAGCGACAGCGAGAGGTTGGAGATGTACGGGAACGGCCGGCCGAGCCCGACCGCCAGGGGCGTCAGGACCGGGAAGATCTGGCGCCGGAAGCGCTCGTCGAGCGCGCGGCGCTCCTGCTCGTCGACCTCATCGACCTTGACGATCCTGATGCCGTGCTCCGCCAGCGCCGGCCGCAGCGCGAGCTCCAGGCAGCGGCTCTGGCGCTCGATGTGCTCGTTGACGATCCGGCGGATCTCGTCGAGCGTGGCGCGCGGCGTGCGGCCGTCCTGCAGCGGCGTCTCGATGCCCGCCTCGATCTGGTCGTGCAGGCCGGCGACGCGGACCATGAAGAACTCGTCGAGGTTCGACGAGACGATCGCGGAGAACTTCGCACGTTCCAGGAGCGGGACGCTCTCGTCCTCGGCCAGCTCGAGCACGCGCTCGTTGAACTGGAGCCAGGACAGCTCGCGGTTGAAGTACAGCGACGACGACGAGAGATCCTGCTCGGCTGCGGTGCGCTCGATGCTGGTGTCGCTCACCGGAGGGATTGTGACCGTTCTGAGACGCGCGTGGCGAGAAACCGTGCAGAACGTTTACGTTCGAGTGGCCTGCAGACGGACCTGCAGCGCCCAGACACCGCGTACGCGCGGCGGCTCGGCGTCTCGGCCAACTCCCCGGGTGAGACGCCGGCCGCCGGGCGTCACGGCCCCGCCATGTCCAGCAGCACGCCCTCGCGCAGGCCGCCGCGGCCGATCTGCAGCGGCCGGTCGAGCCGCTGGGCCGCGGCGTCGAGGATGAGGATCCCGGCCGGGAGCAGCTTCACGCGCAGCGCGTCGAGCGCGAACGTGCGGGCGACGGTCGCGGCCGGGCCGCCGCACAGCATCCCCAGCGCGCGGTCGAGCGAGGTCGGCTCCAGCGCCTCCCCCACCACCTTGCGCAGCGACGCGGCGCTGCCCCCGACCGCCACGGCGCAGTCGGCGGCCGGGAACGCGCGGGTGGCGAGCACGTCCATCACGTGGTCGCGCGCCGCCCGCAGCTCGACCAGCGACGGGGGGTCCGACAGCAGATAGCGGTCGGCGAGCACGCCGGAGCCGACGAGGAACGAGGAGCTCCAGCGCACGCCGTCGGCGAGCGTCCCGACGGCGATCTCGGTCGACCCGCCGCCCACGTCGACGACCGCGACATTGCCGGGCAGGTCGCTGCCCAGCGTCCGCGTCGCGCCCAGGAACGCCATCCGCGCCTCCTCGGCACCGTCGAGGACCTCCACCTCGACGCTCATGCCGGCGAGGAACTCCTCGCGGTTGACCGCGGTGCGGATGGCCGCGGTGGCCACCACGCGGATGCCCTCCGCGCCCGCCTCCCGGGCCAGCGCGACCTGGTCGGCGACTACGCGCGAGACCTCGTCGATCTTCTCGACCGGGATCTCGGGCTGCAGGCCGATCCGGGTGAAGGCGCGCCGCTGCAGCACCTCGGTGAGGCGCCCGTCCTTCACCTCGGCGACGAGCACGCGCGTCGTGTTCGTGCCGATGTCGACGCAGGCGCAAACCATCGGCCGGGCGGGATGTTGCCATCATCAGGGCGTGCCCGCAGCCGCTGCCATCGAGGTCTCGGGCCTGCGCAAGGCCTATGACGGCCGCGATGCGGTGCGCGGGATCGACTTCAGCGTCCGCCGGGGCGAGGTGTTCGGGCTGCTGGGCCCGAACGGCGCCGGCAAGACGACGACCGTCGAGATCCTGGAGGGCTACCGCACGCGGTCGGCCGGCACGGTGTCGGTGCTCGGACACGACCCGGGCGAGCGGCCGGCGGCGCTGCGCGAGCGGGTCGGGATCGTCCTGCAGAGCTGCGGCACGTACCCCCACCTGAGCGTGCACGAGACGGTCGCGCACTGGGCCTCGCTCTACCGGGCGCCCCGCGACGTCGACGAGGTGATCGCGCTGGCCGGCCTCGGCGAGGCCGCCGAGCAGCGGGCGCGCACGCTGTCCGGCGGCCAGCAACGGCGGCTCGACCTGGCGCTGGCGCTGGTCGGCGACCCCGAGCTGGTGTTCCTGGACGAGCCGACCGTGGGCTTCGACCCCGCCGCGCGGCGCGCCGCCTGGGACACCGTGCGGTCGCTCCGCGACCTCGGCAAGACCGTGCTGCTCACGACGCACTACCTCGACGAGGCGCAGGCGCTGGCCGATCGCGTGGCGATCATCAAGGACGGCGCGATCCTCGCCGAAGGGCCGCCGGGCGAGCTGGTCTCCGGCGGCCCGCGCTATCGCGTCACCTACCGCGGCGGTGAGCACGAGACCGACGACCCGACCGCGCTGCTCCACGAGCTCACCGCGGCCGCGCTGGCCCGCGGCGAGCGGCTCGAGGACCTGAGCGTCACGCGCCCGTCGCTCGAGGACGTCTACCTGGAGCTGACCGAGTGAGCGATCACGCGCTCGAGGGCGTCCGGCCGGCGGGGCAGGCGATACAGCCGACGTGGTGGGGCGCCGCCTGGCGCCAGTACCGGCTCGAGCGCCGGATGTTCTGGCGCAACCCGACGGCCGCGTTCTTCGGATTCCTGCTCCCGCTGCTGCTGCTGGCGATGTTCGGCGCGGTGTTCTCCGACCAGCAGGAGGACCTCAACGTGATCGTGCCGGGCATCGCCGGCATGAGCGTGATGGCGGCGACGTTCGTGGCGCTGGCCTACAACCTCACGTTCCTGCGCGAGCGCGGGATCCTCAAGCGCCTGCGCGGCACGCCGCTGGCGTCGTCGGCGTACCTGGCCGGGATCGCCGGCAACGCGATCACCAACACGGTGCTGCAGGTCGGGATCGTGATCATCGCCGGCAAGCTGTTCTTCGGGATCCCGTGGCCGGGCGAGTGGTTCGCGCTGCTCGTGTTCCTCGGCCGTCGGCGTGATCTGCTTCGCCTCGCTCGGCGTGGCGCTGTCGCACGCGATCCCCAACTCGGAGTCCGCGCCCGCCTACGTGAACGCGGTCTTCCTGCCCATGATCATGCTGGCCGGCGTCTTCTACGACGACGAGAACGCCCCGTCGGTGATCCGCGACATCGCCGAGGTGATGCCGCTCAAGCACCTGATCGACGGGCTGTCGGGGGCGATGGTGCACGGCGAGGGGCTGGGCGACCATCTGACGGCGCTGGTCGCGCTCGCGCTGTGGGCGGTGGCCGGGATCGTGCTCGCGGTGCGCGGGTTCTCGTGGGAGTCCCGACGCAGCTGATCGAGGTCCGGCCGATGGGCGCGGACGACCTCGCGCGCGTCGTGCAGCGGTGGGGGCCGGTGGTGGCGCGGCGCGGGGAGGTCGTGCCGATCGACGGGCTGCCGGGGTTCGTCGCGTGGATCGGCGGCGAGCGGGCGTCGCTGCTGACCTACGCGGTGCGCGGCGACGAGTGCGAGGTGGTGACGCTCGAAAGCCCGCTCGCGGGCCGGGGCGCGGGCCGGGCGGTGATGGACGCTGCGCGCGATGCCGCCGTGGCGGCCGGCTGCCGGCGCTTGTGGCTGATCACCACCAACGACAACGTGCGCGCGCTCGCCTTCTACCAGCGCTGGGGCCTGGACCTGTGCGCGTTCCGCCGCGGGGCCGTCGACGAGTCGCGGCGCACGCTCAAGCCGGAGATCCCGCCGCGCGCGGCGAACGGGATCCCGATCTCGCACGAGCTGGAGCTCGAGCTGCTACTTCCGGCCGACGTCTAGGACCCACATCGAGCCGCGGCCGCACGGCGCGGACTCGGTGACGCCGATGCCGCCGTGGCCGTACGTGCCCGAGAGGATGATCGCCTTGTGCGGCGGGCTGTGCATCCACATCCGCAGCGTCGCGCGCGGGCTGCCCATCGAGCCGCAGCCGTAGGCGATCGTCTCGCCCCAGGCATTGCCGCGCCAGCCGGCGCGGCGCAGGCGGGCGGTCAGGTCCGGGCCGCCTGGCCGCTGATGCGCGAAGAAGTTGTTCCGGACCATGTCACGCGCGTGGCGGCCCGCCGCCTTCTGGAGCTTGCGGTCGCCCTTGAGCGCGCCCAGCCCGTTCGCGGCGCGCTTGCGGTTGACGAGGCACAGGAGCGCCGATCGGAGCTTGCCCGCCGACGCGCCCGCGGCCTGGGCACCGGCGCCGCGACAGCCGGCAGCGGCAGCCGACTCCGCGCCCGCCGCGGAGGCTGAGAAAGCAAGAAGGCATGCCGCAAGCGCGGTCGCGGCCGATTGCGATCCGCGCTTCGCTTGGACACTGCGAAGCATCGATTTGACCTCCAGGTGACCCCTGTCCCTTGGTCCGCCGCAGGGCAAGTCCCCGCACTGGCCCGGCTTTACACCTCAACCACTGAAGGCAATTTTCCGGTGCGTCAGGCGACCGTGAACGCGTCCGGCGCAGCGCCGTCGATGACAACGTTGACGGCGGCCAGGGGCGAGTTCTCCCACGCGCGTCTGGTCATGCCGAACACAACGACGTCGTGCAGCGTGTCGCCGTGCCGGTGCCAGTCGCGCAGCACGCCCTCACGCCGGAATCCGGCGCTCTCCAGGGCGATCTGGCTGCGGCCGTTGCGGGTGTTCGCCCAGGCGGTCAGGCGGTCGAGGCCGAGGCGGCCGAACGCGAGCGCGGCGATCAGCGCCTTCGACTCGCGGTTCGCACCGCTCCCCCAGTACTCACGCCCGAACCACGTCCCGACCGTGGCGTGCCGGTTGCGCGCCGACAGCTCCGACAG
The DNA here is from genome assembly GCA_963759375.1 of uncultured Solirubrobacteraceae bacterium. GTDB lineage: Bacteria > Actinomycetota > Thermoleophilia > Solirubrobacterales > Solirubrobacteraceae > DASSUW01. Next base: position 434,423 of record CAVWYY010000008.1, read on the forward strand.
GCCGGTGACGCCGATCGGCCCGTGCTCGGGATGGACGACGAGGAAGTCGAGCAGCTCGCCGGTCTCGCGCTTGGCCTCGAGCCCGGCGATGTACGCCTCGGGCTGATCGAGCCGCTCGTACGGGCCCCACGAGAACCACTGCGTGACCGCCGGGTCGGACGCCAGCTCCAGCAGTCGCGGGGCGTCGTCCGCCGTCGCGTACCGGAGCGTGAGGGTGGGGCCGCTGATGACCAGCAGGGGCGCGATGGTATACACGGGCCGGATGCTCGCCTGCCTCTACGACGTCCACGGGAACCTGCCGGCGCTCGAGGCCGTGCTCGCGGACGCGGAGTCCCGCGGCGTGACCCGCTACGTGCTCGGCGGCGACTACGCGCTGTTCGGCGGCTGGCCCGTCGAGACCGTCGAGCGCCTGCGCGGCCTCGACAACGCGCTGTGGATCCGCGGCAACGGCGAGCGCTGGACGCACAACGTGGCCGAGGCGCCCGACAACCCGGTCGTCAACGGCGCGATCGCGTACGCGCGGTCCCGGCTCGGCGAGCCGCTGGTCGCCGCCATGCACGACATCGCGATGCTGGCCGAGGACCGCGAGGCGCTCATCTGCCACGGCTCGCCGGTCGAGCGACGTCCGCTCGTTCTTCCCGGAGGCCGCGGACGACGAAGCCGAGCTGCTCGCCGGCGTCCGCCACACGCGGCTCGTGTTCGGCCACACCCACCTGCCGTTCCGCCGCGTGTCCGCGGTCCGCGGCATCGAGCTGATCAACCCCGGCTCGGTGGGGATGCCGTTCGACGGCGACACCCGCGCCGCGTACGCGTTCGTCGAGCCGCACGGCGCGGTCGAGCACATCCGGGTCGCCTACGACTTCGAGTCAGCCGCCGCGAAGGTCCGCGGCATCGGCGAGGAGTGGTGCGCGACGGTCGCCCGGCGCATCGAGGCCGCCCGGGTGGATGTGTAGAACGTCAACTGCCTGCTGGGTAGGGAGGCGGGTGCGCCTGCGTGGGTTTCGTCGCAATCGTTGGCGGCCGCGCGGTCCGTGCGACGAAACCGTCCTCAGGCGTGGGTTTCGTCGCACGCATTGCTGCAAGGTCCGTCCGTGCGACGAAACCCACGCGACCGAGGGAGCACTTCGTCGCAGCGATCGAGCTCGCGGCGATTCGTGCGACGTTCGTCCCCTATAGCCAGCATTTCGTCGCACACATCGCGTCCGCGGCGATTCGTGCGACGAAATGCTCCCTCGGCGGACGAGCGCGACGAAACGCACCCTCCACCTCCCTACCCAGCCGCAGTTGACGTTCGCCCGTAGGTAGGTTGCCCTCCATGCCCACGCTCCAGGAGCTCGAGGCGGTCGCCCGCGGCGCCGCCCCCGCCCCGCTCGACGACACGGACCGCGAGCGCATCGCGGCCGGGCGCGCGGTGGTCGAGCAGGCGCTGAAGAGCGGCGAGGCGGTGTACGGCGTGACGACCGGCTTCGGGCAGCTCGAGAGCGTGCGGATCGCGCCCGAGGACGCGGCGCAGCTCCAGGTGAACCTGCTGCGCTCGCACGCCGTCGGCAGCGGCCCGCCGCTGCCGGAGGAGATCGTGCGCGGGATGCTGCTGCTGCTCGCGTCGTCGCTGCGCAAGGGCCATTCCGGCGTGCGCGCCGAGGTGGTCGAGCTCGTGCTGGGCCTGCTGGAGAAGCACGTGACGCCGGTCGTGCCGAGCAAGGGCTCGGTCGGCTCGTCGGGCGACCTGGCACCGCTCGCGCACCTCGGGCTGGTGCTGATCGGCGAGGGGACGGCGACGTACCAGGGCGCGACGATGAGCGGCGCCGAGGCGCTGCGGCACGCCGGCCTCGCGCCGGTCCAGCTCGGCCCCAAGGAGGGCCTGGCGATCATCAACGGCACGCACCTGATGGCCGCCGCCGGTGGGCTGGCCATCCGCGATGCCCAGCGGCTGCTCGACGCCGCGATCGTCGCGGTGGCGCTCAGCCTCGAGGCGTTCAAGGGCTCGACCGTGCCGTTCGACCCGCGGCTGCACGGCCTCCGCGCCCAGCCCGGCCCGGCGCAGGTGGCGCAGCGGCTCAAGGGGCTGCTCGACGGCAGCCCGGTCGTCGCCAGCCATGCCGACTGCGGCCGCGTGCAGGACCCGTACACGCTGCGCTGCGCGCCGCAGGTCCTCGGCGCGGTGTCCGACGCGCTCGACTACGTGCAGCAGGCGATCGAGCGCGAGCTCGACGCGGTCACCGACAACCCGCTGGTGTTTCCCGACGACGACGAGATCCTGTCCGGCGGCAACTTCCACGGCCAGCCGCTGTCGCTCCCGCTCGACCACCTGGGGCTGGCGGCGTGCGAGCTCGCCTCGTTCTCCGAGCGCCGCACGTACGCGCTCCTCTCCCCCAGCTACGCCGGCCTGCCGCCGTTCCTGACGCCCAAGCCGGGCCTGAGCAGCGGCCTGATGATCGCCCAGTACGCGTCGGCCGCGCTGGTCAACGAGAACCAGGTGCTCGCGCATCCGGCCGGCGCGGGCTCGATCCCGACAAGCGCCGGGCAGGAGGACTTCAACTCGATGGGCGCGCTCGCCGCGCTCAAGGCACGGACCGCGCTGCAGAACGCCGCGCAGGTGGTCGCGACCGAGCTCGTGTGCGCCGTGCAGGGGCTCGAGTTCCACCGGCCGCTGCGCAGCACCGATGCGCTCGAGGCCGCGGCGGCGAAGGTGCGCGAGCGGGTGGCGCGCGTGGAGGAGGACCGGTCGCTGGCCGCCGAGCTGGCGGACCTGGCCGACGCCCTCAGAACCGGGGAGGTGGTGCTGGCATGAGATGCAAGGGCTGGCGGCAGGAGGCCGCGCTGCGGATGCTGGAGAACAACCTGCATCCGGACGTCGCCGAGCGGCCGCAGGACCTCGTGGTCTACGGCGGGATCGGCAAGGCGGCGCGCAACCCGCAGGCGCTCGCGGCGATCAAGGCCGAGCTGCAGCGGCTGGAGGACCACGAGACGCTGCTCGTGCAGTCCGGCAAGCCGGTCGGCGTGTTCGAGACGCACACCGACGCGCCGCGGGTGCTGATCGCCAACTCCAACCTCGTCCCCCAGTGGGCGACGTGGCAGAAGTTCCGCGAGCTCGATGCGGCGGGGCTGATGATGTACGGCCAGATGACCGCCGGGTCCTGGATCTACATCGGGACCCAGGGGATCCTGCAGGGCACCTACGAGACGTTCGCCGCCGTCGCCCGCAAGCGCTTCGGCGGCACCCTCAAGGGGCGGCTCGTCGTCACCGCCGGGCTCGGCGGGATGGGCGGCGCCCAGCCGCTCGCCGTGACGATGAACGAGGGCTGCGCGCTGTGCATCGAGGTCGACCTGCAGCGCATCGAGCGCCGGATCGAGACCGCGTACCTCGACGAGCGGGCGGGCTCGCTCGACGACGCGCTGGAGCGGCTCGACGCCGCCCGCGCCGAGGGCCGCGCGCTGTCGATCGGCCTGCTCGGCAACGCCGCCGAGGTGCTGCCGGAGCTCGTCCGGCGCGGCGCCGATATCGACGTCGTGACCGACCAGACGAGCGCGCACGACCCGCTCAACGGCTACGTCCCCGCCGGCATGACGATCGAGCGGGCCGAGGTGCTCCGCCGCAGCGACCCCGACGACTACATCCGCCGCGTCGGCGAGAGCGCGCTCGCCCACGTCGCCGCGATGCGCGACCTGCAGAAGGCGGGCGTCGAGGCGTTCGACTACGGCAACGCGCTCCGCGGGCTCGCCGAGGAGCACGGCGACGACGACGCGTTCGCCTACCCGGGCTTCGTCCCCGCCTACATCCGGCCGCTGTTCTGCGAGGGCAAGGGCCCGTTCCGCTGGGTGGCGCTGTCCGGCGACCCGGCAGACATCGCCGTGACCGACGACGCGATCCTCGACCTGTTCGGCGACCAGGACCACATCCGCCGCTGGATCGAGCTCGCGCGCGAGCGCGTGAAGTTCCAGGGGCTGCCCGCCCGCATCTGCTGGCTCGGTTACGGCGAGCGGCACCTGGCCGGGCTGCGCTTCAACGAGCTCGTCGCGTCGGGCGCCGTGCAGGCGCCGATCGTGATCGGCCGCGACCACCTCGACGCCGGCTCGGTCGCCTCGCCCGAGCGCGAGACCGAGGCGATGCGCGACGGCACCGACGCGGTGGCCGACTGGCCGATCCTCAACGCACTCGTCAACACCGCCACCGGAGCGAGCTGGGTCTCGTTCCACCACGGCGGCGGCGTCGGGATGGGCAAGTCGCTGCACGCCGGCCAGGTGATCGTGGCCGACGGCACGCCCGAGGCCGGGGAGCGGATCCGTCGCACGCTGCTGGCCGATCCCGGCATGGGCGTCATCCGCCACGCCGACGCCGGCTACCCGGAGGCGCTCGACGCGGCCGATCGGCTCGGGGTGCGGATCCCGATGCGATGAGGATCTCGGTGCGCGGCGCGGCGCAGGTGCTGCTGCCGCCCGAGGACGGCCTGCCGTACGTGCGGCGGGCCGGCGACATGCGGCTCGAGCCCGGCTCGGTCACGGTCGAGGACGGCGTGATCGTCGCGCTCGACGACGACCCCGGCGCCGACCTGGTGATCGACGCGGCCGGCGGCGCAGTGATCCCCGGCCTCGTCGACTGCCACACGCACCTGCCGTTCGCCGGCTGGCGGGCGGGCGAGTACGAGGAGAAGGTCACCGGTGTCCCGTACGAGGAGATCAGCCGCCGCGGGGGCGGGATCAAGAGCTCGTCCTCGGCGCTGGCGGCGGCGACCGACGAGGAGGTGCTCGGCCAGGCCCGCGGGCTGCGGGCCGAGATGCTCGCCCACGGCACCACCAGCTTCGAGGCCAAGACCGGCTACGGGCTCTCGCGCGAGCAGGAGCTGCGCGCCGTACGGCTGGCCCGGGAGCTGGGCGCCGACCGCGTGACCGGCCTGTTCGCCCACGCCGTCCCGCCGGGCACCACGGCGGCCGAGTGGATGGACGAGGTCGACAGCCTGGCCGCCGAGGCCGACGTCGACGCGCTCGACATCTACGTCGAGTCCGTCGCGTTCTCCAACGACGACCTCGAGCGGCTCGGCGCGATCGCCCGCCGCGAGGGCGTGCCGCTGCGCGCCCACGTCGAGCAGTTCAACGCCAACCGCTCGGTGCCGGTCGCGCTGGCCGCCGGCGCCCGCTCGGTCGACCACCTGGCGTGCCTGCACCCGGACGACCTGCAGCCGCTGGCGCAGGCGGAGTGCGGCGCCGTGCTGCTGCCCGGCGCGGAGTTCCTCGGCGCCGAGGAGACGGCGCCCGGCCGCGCGCTGGCCGACGCCGGCGCGATCTGCGTGCTGGCCACCGACTGCAATCCGGGCACGAGCCCCATCGCCTCGCTGCCGCTGGTGATCGGGTTGGCCGTGCGCCGCTACGGCTGGTCCGCCCGCGAGGCGCTCGCCGCCTGCACGCTCAACGCCGCCTGGGTGCTCGGCCTCGAGGGCCGCGGCTCGATCGAGGTCGGCAAGCGCGCCGACCTCGTAGTCCTCGACGCGCCGGTCGAGCACATCCCCTACCGCTTCGGCCACAACCCGGTGCGCAGCGTCATCGCCCGCGGGGTGTTCATCGGATGATCACCGCCGAGCACCTCGAGGAGCTGCTGTCCGACCTCGATCCCGATCGGGCTCGACGAGGACGACGGCACGACCCGGTTGGCGTGGACGCGCGAGGACGAGGAGGCCGCCGGCTGGTTCGCCCGCCGTGCCGGCGCGATCGGCCGGACGATGGAGCGCGACCCCGCCGGCAACCTGTGGGCGGTCCCGGACACGCCCGGCCCATGGTGGGCGGCGGGCTCGCACCTGGACAGCGTGCGCTCCGGCGGACGGTTCGACGGCGCGCTCGGCGTGGCCGCCGCGTTCGCCGTGGCCGAGCACGTGCCGATCGCCGTGATCTCGTTCGCCGACGAGGAGGGCGCGCGCTTCAACACGCCGACGTTCGGCTCGCGCGCGCTGGTCGGGCGGCTCGACGTCGACGACGCGATCGCCCGCGTCGACGAGCGCGGCATCACGCTCGGCGACGCGATGGCGGACTGGGGCGTCGACCCCGCCGGGCTCGCCGATGCTCCGCAGTGGCTCGAGAAGCTGCGTGGCTTCCTCGAGCTGCACGTGGACCAGACGCGGGACGTCGCCGCCTCGCGCGCGCCCGCGGGCGTGGTGACCCGGCTGGCCGCGCGGCTGCGGCTGCAGGTCGAGCTCGCCGGCCGGGCCGACCACGCGGGCACGACGCCGCGCGAGGAGCGCCATGACGCGCTGGCCGCCGCCGCCCGGCTGATCGTCCGCGGCGACGTCGAGGCGGCGCAGCGCCTCGGCATGGTGTTCACCGCCGCGCGGATCGAGGTCGAGCCCAACGCGCCGACCACGGTCCCGCGCGTCGCCCGCGTGTGGCTCGACGCCCGGGCGCCGGAGGCCGAGACCGTCGAGTCGTGGCGTGACGCGATGACCGCCGAGGCCGAGCGCGTCGCCGAGGAGGCGGGCGTGGAGCTCGACCTGCGCACCGCCGCGTGGTCGCCCGGCACCGAGTTCCCCGATGACGTCCGGCAGGCGATCCTGCTCGGCCTGCGGCCGCCGAAGCCGCGAGTGGTCTGCTACGCCGGGCACGACGCGGGCGTGATCGCATCGGTGCGGCCGGCGGGCATGATCCTCGTGCGCAACGAGACCGGCGTGAGCCACTCGCCGGAGGAGGAGGTTTCGCTCGAGGACGCCGCCGCGGGGGCGAACGCGCTGCTCAAGGCGATCGAGGAGCTCGCGTGAGGCCGTACGAGATCCCGGCGATGGCCAACGTGCACTCGCACGCGTTCCAGATCGGGCTGCGCGGGCGCGGCGAGCGGTCCGAGCGCGCCGACGACGACTTCTGGAGCTGGCGCGAGGGCATGTACGAGCTCGCCGAGGGCCTCGATCCCGACTCGATGCGCGCGGTGGCCGAGCGCGTCTACGGCGAGATGAAGGCGGCCGGCTACGGCGCCGTCGGCGAGTTCCACTACGTGCACCACCAGCCGGACGGCACGCCGTACGACGAGCCGAACGCGATGGCGATCGCCTGCGCCGAGGCGGCCGCCGCGGCCGGCCTCGAGATCGTCCTGCTCCCCGCCGCCTACCACCGTGGCGGCCACGCGCGGTTCCGCGACGAGACGGTCGACGCGTTCCTCGCGCGCGTGGACGAGTTGCGCTCGGCCGGGTACGCGGTCGGCGTCGCGGCCCACAGCGTCCGTGCGGTGCCGGAGGATTGGCTGCGTGAGATCGCCGCCTATGCCGAGACGCACGGCCTCGTCCGCCACGTCCACGCCCAGGAGCAGCCGCGCGAGCTCGAGGAGTGCTGGGCCGAGAACGGCTGCTCGCCGACCGAGCTCCTCGAGCGCACCGGCTTCCTCTCGGACCGGACGACGATCGTGCACGGCATCCACGTGTTCGACCGCGACGTGGCGCTGCTCGCCGACGCGAACGCGATCGTCGCCACCTGCCCGACCACCGAGGGCAACCTCGGCGACGGCCACTTCCCCGCGCTGGTGTATCGCGACGCCGGTGTACGGATGGCGATCGGGAGCGACAGCAACGTGATCGTCGACCCGTTCGAGGAGGCACGCGAGATGGAGACCAGCGCCCGTCGCCAGCGCCGGACCCGGCACGCGCTGCTCGCCTCGGTGGAGGACCTGTGGGGCGCGCTGGCGCGCGACGGCCGCGCCAGCCTCGGGCTCGACGACCTCGGCACGGTGACGATCGACCTCGACCACCCGCGGCTGTCCGGCGTCGCCGACGGCGACGTCATGCGCGCGGTGGCGACCTGCGCTTCGGCGGACGTGGTCGCATGACCCGCCGCCGGATCTCCTCCGGGTCCACCTTCGAGGAGCAGATCGGCTACTCGCGGGCGGTCGTCGACGGCGACTGGATCCACGTCGCCGGGACCACCGGGTTCGACTACACGACCATGACCCTGGCCGACGACATCCTCGCCCAGGCCGAGCAGGCGATCGCGAACATCGAGGCGGCGCTGCGCGAGGCGGGCAGCTCGTTCGCCGACGTCGTCCGCGTGCGCTACCTGCTCCCGGACCGCGACGACTTCGAGCCGTGCTGGCCGCTGCTCCGCCGCGTGTTCGGTGAGGCGCGCCCGGCGGCCACGATGCAGGTGTGCGGGCTGTCCGACCCGCGCATGCGGATCGAGATCGAGGTCACCGCGCGCCGCGGGTCCGGCTGAGCGCTAGGAGCCGGGCATTGGCATGACCTCGTAGTGCCCGATCCAGGTGTCCTTGAGGAGATGCTCCTCGTCCGGTGCGATCACGGCCTCCTGCCAGCGTTCGCCGGCGAACGCCCGGATCGACTCCACGTCCTCCCAGACGGTCACGTACAGATACTCGGTGGAGGACGGTTCGCGCGGCTTTCCCACGTGTTGCGCAACCAGCCCTGATTGCCGGGACACAAGTGGCACGGCCGTCTCCCGGAGGAATGACTCGAACTCACTCTCCTTACCGGGGTGGATCGTCGGCCTGAAGACGCGAATGATCACGGCTTCCTCCTCGCTCTGTGGCTTGTCGCCAAGGTGACGCGCAGACTTTGGCAGCACCGGACTACTCCCAGAGCCCGAAGCGGTCCCGCCAGTAGTCGGTGAGGAAGATGTCGTGCGGGTCGCGCTCGGCGCGCAGGGCGAGGAAGTCGTCCCACCGCGGGTACTGCGCGCGGAAGAAGTCGACCCACCGGCGGTCGCCGCGCTCGCACTTGGGCTGGAACTTGCCCCAGTGCAGCCGGAACGGGATCTCGTTGTCGCGCAGCAGGTCCCACAGGCCGGGAAAGAACCGGTCGGTGGGGTCACCCGCGTTGTCCGCGAACCAGTACGGGTCGATGCGCAGCACGCCGTCCGTCCACTCGTCCGCACCGGACGTGTGCGCGGGACTCAGCCAGAACGGCGTCGGCATCGCCGCGTACAGCTCCCACGCGTACAGACCGGTGCGGGCGTACGCCTCGTCTTCGTCGTCCGGCTCGGCGAAGTGCGCGTTCAGGAGCTCCATCACCTCGTGCGTGCGGCCGATCGGCACCCAGGCCTCGGTGAACTCCGTGCGCAGCAGGGCGTCGCTCGCCTGGTTGTCCATCGGCAGGCCCGACCAGCCGTAGTCGCTGAAGCGCTGCGGACCGTGTTCGTCGACCGGGACGAACACGCCGAGCAGTCTGGGGTAGAAGTCGGGGATGGTCTCGCGGATGAGGCCGCGGACGGGCTTGAGCACCTCGATGCCGACGTCGACGCCGCCCTCGATCATCGCGCCCGCGAACCGCGCGAGCACCTGGCCCACGACGCCGAGATCACGCGCGATCTTCAGCGCCTCGAGGCCGCTGCGCAGATCGTCGAAGTTGTCCTCGAGCCGGCGCTGGGCCTCGTCGAGATCGTCGAGGTTGCCGAGGATCGTGAACAAGATCGCGATGGCCTGCTGGGCGGCGTCCGGGCTGCCCTGGAAGCGCTCGTACCGGTTCGGCTCGAAGTCGGGCGGCACCGGGATCCGCTCGGCCTGCCAGGTGACCAGGCGCTCGGCGCCGCGCTGCGGCCACCATTCGAGCCGCGAGAACTCCGCTTCGCGCAGGAACCGCTCGAGGTCGGCGGGCCCGTCCGCCATCGTCGTCACCGCCTCCTGGCCTTCGATCGCGAAGAGGTCGGTGCACTCGAGCGTGATGGCCGCGACCACCCCGAGCAGGCCGAGGCTGGGCATCATCGCGTGAAACAGGTCCGGGTCGGCATCGTCGCGCGTGTGCTCGTGCACCTCGCCGCGCCCGTCGATGATGCGAAAGCCGTGGAGGTTGCGGTTGGAGCTGAACTGCAGCGAGCCGCCCGAGGAGCCGGTCGCGGTGAAGCCGCTGACCGTCTGGTGGGTCACGCCGCCGGTGTTGTCCACCGACCAGCCGCGCTCGGCGAGCTGATAGAGCAGACCACGCTCGACCTCCGCCGCGCCGGTGGGATCGCCGGGGTCGGCGCCGAGGTGGATACCGGCATCGGCCTCGACGAGCTTGCGGCCTTCGTCGACAACCCGCCAGCCGCAGTGCCGATCGAGCATGACGTTGACGCTCCCGTCGTCCGGCGGCGACTGCGCGCTCACGCGGTTCCGACCGTCGGCGCTCGTGTAGATCGCGTGCGACACGGTGTGCGCCGCCCCGCGCACACGCAGCCGCCGCCCATCCCGCGCGGCCGCCCTCACGAGCTCGGCGAGCTCTACCTCGCTCGCGGGATGGTGGAAGCCATCGGACCCCACGCCGGTCACGCACCGACACTACGCGCACCCAAAGCGGCCGGTCAACCGCGATCATTGCCGCGTGTCCGACGCGAACCGTCGCTGGTGGACGCTGGCCGGCGCGTGCATGGGCCTGTTCGTGCTCATGCTCGACTCGACGGTGATCAACGTCGCGCTGCCGGACATCGCGAGCGACCTGGACGCCACGACGGCCGGGCTGCAGTGGGTGATGAACGCCTACCTGCTCGTAGTGGCCGCGTTCGTGGTCAGCGCGGGCCGCCTGGGCGACATCCTCGGGCGCCGGCGGGTGTTCGTCACCGGCATGGTGGTGTTCGCGGCCGGGTCGGTCGTGGCCGCGACGTCGGGCGTCGAGGGCGTGCTGATCGGCGGACGCGTCCTCCAGGGCCTGGGCGCGGCGGCGCTGCTGGGACTCTCGCTGGCGCTCGTCTCGGCCGTCTTCGGAGACGACGAGCGCGCCCGCGCGCTCGGGATCTGGGCCGGCGTGTCGGCACTGGCGTTGGGTGTGGGACCGGTGGTCGGCGGCGGCCTGGTCGAAGCGGTCAGCTGGCGGTGGCTGTTCTGGCTCAACCTGCCGTTCTGCCTGCTCGGCGTGGTGCTGGTGCTCGTGTCGACGGCGGAGCAGCGCGACGAGACGGCGTCGCGCCGCATCGACGTCCCGGGCGTGATCACGGTGGGCGGCGGGCTGGCGGCGATCGTCATCGCGCTCGTGGAGGGCAAGCAATGGGGCTGGGCCTCGGCCGCGACCCTCGGCGTCGCGGCGATCGGCCTGGCGCTCCTGACGGCGTTCTGGTTCATCGAGCACGGCGTCGCGTCCCCGATCATCGAGTTCGAGCTGTTCCGCAACGGGCCGTACTTCGGCGCCAGCGCGGCCGGGTTCTGCCTCGTCGGGTGCTACTGGGCGCTGATGTTCCTGCAACCGCAGTACCTGCAGACCGATCTCGGCCACAGCGCGCTGGCGGCGGGCGTGCTGATCCTGCCGGTGACGGCGCCGATGATCGCCCTCTCACCGCTGGGCGGGCGCCTCAGCGCGCTGCTCGGCGTGCGCGCGCTGATGACGCTCGGGATGGCGCTGGGCACCGCTGGCCTGGTCGTGCTCACGCAGGTCGACACGTCGAGCGGTTACGCCCTGCTGTTCCCCGGCTATCTGCTGTTCGGGATCGCGCTCGGTTGCGTGTATGCGCCGATGTCAACGGCCGCGATGACCGCGATGCCGAAGGCGAAGGCGGGGATCGCGGCGGGCGTGCTCGCGATGAACCGGGTGCTGGCCGGCGCGATCACGCTCGCGGCCACCGGCGCCGTCTTCCAGGTCGTGCTCGACGACGACCTGCACGCCGCCCGGGTCGAGCCGGCGGCGTTCACGTCCGCCCTGTCGGCGTCGATGTGGGTGCTCGTCGGCCTGTGCGCGGTCGGCACGGTCCTGACCTGGGCATTCGTGCGCGCGAGCGGCGACACCGCGGTCGCCCACCAGCACCAGACGCACCGGCACTTCCACCTGCCGTTCGTCTGACTCAGGCGGCGTGCGCGTGGAGCGCCTCGAGCGCCGCGGCGGCGGCCGGCCCGGGCTCGGCGCGTCCGCGCCGATGTGCGGCGTAGATGATGCGGCCGCCGGGATCGAGCGGGCTGGCGCTGACACGCACGTTCGCGTGCGGGAGGAACTCGAGCACGAGGTCGGTGACGACGGCGGCGCCGAGCCCCGCGCCGACGAGCGCCAGCATCGAGGTGAACTCGTCGCAGATGTGGCGGATGTCGAGCCGCACGCCCGCGGACGCGCCGAGCGCCTCGAGCGCGGCCCGCGCCGCGGTGCCCTCGCGGCCCGCGATCCAGTGGCCGCCAAGGATCGTCTTGGCATCGTCCCGCACCGGCCAGCTCACCGGGACGACGACCTGGTAGGCGTCGCGCAGCAGGTCCTCCACGTCGACGCCACGCGGCGGCGCCGCGTCCGGACGCCGCTCGAGGATCAGCAGGTCGAGCTCACCTGCCCGCAGCTGCTTCAGGCCCTCCGGCTCGTCCACCTCCGTGACCGTCGGCACGATGCTCGGCTCGGAGATCGCCAGGTCGACGACGGCGGGCCCGACCAGCCGTCGCAGCACGGTCGCGAACCCGCCGATGCGGACCGGACCGCTGCGCTCGCCGCGCAGCTCGACGGCTGTGCGCTCGGCCTCGGCGAGCACCTCGGCAACGCGCTCGCCCTGCTCCGCCAGCGCCCGGCCCGCGGCGGTCAGGGTGAGCATGCGGCCACCGCCGCGGCGCGTGCGGTCCACGAGGCTCAGGCCGGTCTCGTCCTCGAGCCGCGCGAGGTGCTGGGAGACCGCGGACGGGGTCAGGAAGAGCGCGCGCGACGCGGGCACGACACCGCCCGCGCGCTGGACCGCACGCAGAACCAGGAGACGGTGAGCATCGATCGGCATTCAGTGAAACTGAATCAAGACTGCGGTGAAAGTCACTCTAGATGAGGCACCGGCTGCCGTAGAACTAGATGACATGGACCTGCCGCCGCTCACGATGCTCATCGGCTTCGCCGGTGGACTCGCCGTGCTCGCAAGCTTCGCGGGCGTGGCGACCGGCCGTCTGTCCTCCCACAGCGCCGCCTACCACGCGATGAACCTCGTCGGCGCGGCGGCGATGGTCGCCGCCGGGCTCCCCTCGGGCGCGTGGCCGTCGGTGGCGGTCAACATGGCCTGGGCGCTGATCAGCGCCCGCGGGCTGGCGCGGGCGCTCGCGCCCGACGAACGCGAGCCGCTCACCGACGAGCATCCGATACCCGCGCTCTAGGGCGTCAACAGCGCGCGCAGCTCGGCGTCGGACGTGTCACGGCCGACCGGGATGCGACCCAGCGGGTTCTCGGCCCCGGGCACCGCGAAGCCGCTGCGGTCCTGGGTGAACACGAGCTCGAAGCTGAGCTCGAGCCGGGCGAGCAGCAGTCGCGGGATGCGCGGGTCGTTCGTGCCGGCCTGGCCGTAGTTGCCGTCCGGCGGGGCGATCGCGACCGGCCGGTAGCCGGGGACGTGGAAGGCGAGCTGCTGCTCGCCGTAGGAGATGTCCGAGAACACCCGCTCCCGCCAGCCGCCGAGGACCTCGTCGGAGCCGCGATAGGCGTAGAACGGCCCGACGTCGTCCGGCCCGGAGCCGTACTGGATCTGCTGGTTGCCGGTCCCCGACTGCATCTGGACGTCCCAGCGCCCGCTGCGCTGCAGGGCGCCCAGTTCCTCCCATGTCAGGTACGCCGGATCCTCCGCCTCGACTCGGCCGACGTCGACGAACACCACGGCTTCGAGCCCGAGCTTCCGCAGGATCGCGTCGCGACCCGTCCACGTGTCGAGGCGCCCGCCATCGAAGGTCAGCACCAACGGGTGCGCAGGCAGGCTGACCGTCTCACGATGGATGAACCGCACCAGGTCGGCGAGCGTGACCGTGTCGTAGCCCGCGTGGTCGAGCAGGGTCATCTGCCGCGCGAAGACGTCGGGCGCCACCTGGTCGTGGACGAGCACCGGGATCGCCGAGCGCTCGGGCGGCCCGGCCGCCCACAGCTCCCGGTCCGCCGCGGTCAGCTCGACGCTGGGCGCAGCGATCCGGGTGCGCGCCGGCGGTCGATCGCTCGAGTCCGATCCGCACCCGGACAGCGCCGTGCAGCAGCACACGGCGGCGAGCAACCGGCGGCGCGGGATGCCGCCCATGCGGCGCACGATATCCGTGGTGCCGCGCCTCAGGTTCTGAACGTCAGCCGATAGGCGGTCGGCGTCGTGTGCACGGCGCGGCCGAAGTGCTCGCGCAGCGTGGTTGCGCTGCCGAACCCGCTGCGCGACGCGACGGTCTCGACCGGCAGGTCGGTCTCCTCTAGCAGCCGGCGGGCGTGCAGGATGCGCTGCTCGTGCAGCCAGCGCAGTGGTGTGGTGCCCGTCTCGGCGCGGAAGTGGCGGGCGAACGAGCGCTCGCTGCGGACGGCGTGGCGCGCCATCGCGGCGACGCTCAGCGGCTCCTCCAGCCGCTCGAGCATCCAGGTGCGCGTGGCACCGAGGCCGTCGTCGGCGGGCTCGGGCACCGAGCGCTCGACGAACTGCGCCTGGCCGCCGCCGCGCTGCGCCGCCACGACCATCCGGCGGGCGATCGCGTTGGCGGCGGCCGCCCCGTGGTCGCGCGCCACGAGGTGCAGGCAGAGGTCGATCCCGGCCGCGACGCCGGCGGACGTCAGCACCCGCCCCTCGTCGACGTAGAGCACCTGCGGATCGAGGTCCACCCGCGGGTAGCGCGCGCGCAGCTCGGCCGCGTGGTGCCAGTGCGTGGTGGCGCGGCGCCCGTCGAGCACGCCGGCGGCGGCGAGAGCGAAGGCGCCGGTGCAGATCGAGACCATGCGTGCGCCGCGGCGGTCGGCCGCCCGCAGCGCGTCGATCACCGGCTGCGGGACGGGCCGCGACGTCTCCTCGAAGCCGGGCACGATCACCGTGTCGGCGCGGCGCACGGTCGCCAGCCCGGCGCGGGCGACGATGTCGAACCCGCTCGACGTGCGCACCGGCCCGGGGCGCTCCGCGCAGATCGACACGCGGTAGCGGTCCCCTTCGTCGCGGTGGCCGAAGATCTGCGCGGGGATCGAGAGGTCGAATGCGACGACGCTGTCCAGCGCAAGCACGGCGATGCGCTCCATGGCCGGATCGTATCTGGCAGGATCCCTGCGAACAACGGCGGTTCTGCCACTGGCGCGGGCGGCCCGCGGGCGCGAGGATCACCGCCATGCGAATCGAGATCCTCCTCTACGACGGCTTCGACGAGCTCGACGGCATCGCGCCCTTCGAGGTGCTGCGCACCGCCGAGGAGTCCGGCGCCGACATCCACGCCGTGCTGGTCGGGGCCGACGGCGCCGGGACGATCACCGCGTCGCACGGCACGCAGATCCAGGTCGACGGCGGTGTCTCCGAGGCTGCCGACATGGTCCTCGTGCCGGGCGGGAGCTGGAACTCGCGCGGCGAGCGAGGCGCGTGGGCGGAGGCGCAGCGAGGCGAGGTGCCGGCCCAGATCGCGGCAGCCCACGGGCGCGGCGTGCGGATCGCCTCCGTGTGCACGGGCGCGATGCTCGTCGCGAACGCCGGGATCCTCGACGGCCGGCCGGCGACCACCCATCACACAGCGATCGAGGACCTGCGGGCCACCGCGGCGCGCGTGATCGACGGCGCCCGCGTGGTCGACGACGGCGACATCATGACCGCGGCGGGCATCACGTCGGGCATCGACCTCGCGCTGCACATCGTCGAGCAGCAGGCGGGCGCGGAGATCGCCGAGCAGGTGGCCGACGAGATCGAGTACGAGCGCCGGTTCGAGGTCGCGCGGGCCTAGCCGCAGGCGCCCTCGGCGTCGCACGCCGCAAAGAAGCGGGCGGCGATCGGAGCCGCCACCGAGCCGCCTGAGCGCCCGTTCTCGACCAGCACGGCCAGCGCGACGTCGTCCCGGTAGGCGATGAACCAGGCGTGGGTCGGGGGCGGGTCGCCACCCCCGTACTCGGCCGTCCCGCTCTTGCCGTGCACGTCGCCGGGCACGTCCGCGAGCGCGGTGCCGGTGCCCTCGGTGACGACCGCGCGGGTGAGCTCGCGCAGCGTGTCGCGGATCCCCGGGTCGAGCGGAGCGATCGCGTGCTCACGGTCACCCGCCAGCAGCCGTGGCGCGTGCCAGCGGCCTGCCGCGACGGTGGCGGCCACGCCGGCCATCGCCAACGGGCTGGACAGCGTCTCGTTCTGGCCGATCATCGCCGCGGCCCGGGCGACGAGATCCTTGCCGGGCGGGACCTGCGCCTCGGCCGCCGGCATGCCGAGCTTCAGCGGCTCGCCGAGGCCGAAGTCGCGCGCCGTGTCGCCGAGCGCAGCGGCGGGCAGGCGGCGCGTGAGCGCGATGAACGCCGTGTTGCACGACTGCGCGAAGTCCTGGCTGAACGGGACGGCGCCGGCGGCGCTGCCCTCGAAGTTCTTGAACGAGCGGCCGCCGACCGTGATCGTGCGTGGGCAGTCGACGGTCTCGTCGGTCCGCAGGCCGCGGGCCAGCAGGGCGGCGGTGGTGACGACCTTGAACGTCGAGCCGGGCGGGTAGCGGCCCTCGAGCGCGCGGTCGTAGCTCGAGTCGGCGGGCCGGTTGGCGACGGCGAGGATGTCGCCGGTCGACGGCTGAACGGCCACCAGTGCCGCCTCGTCCTCGCGGTCGCCGAGCGCCTCCTCGGCCGCGCGCTGGACGCCGAGCGAGAGCGTGGTGCGCAGGGGCCGCCCGTCCTGCCCCGCCTTGCGCAGCAGCGTCGCGTCGGGCACGCCGTCCCGGCGGATGACGATGCGCGTCTCGGCCGTGCCGCCGAGGCGCTCCTCGTACCGCGCCTCGAGGCCCGACTGGCCGACCGCGTCGCCGGGCGCCCGCGTTCCCCCGAGCTCGTCGAGCTGCTCGGCGGTGACCGGGCCGACGGTCCCGAGCAGCGCGCGACCGAACCCGCGGCTCTCGGACAGGGGAGCTTCGCCCTCGACCACCAGAGCGCCCGGGACCCGGTCGATCGCGTCCTCGAGGGGCTCGTAGTCGCCCTTGCGCAGCGTGATCGCCTCGACGAACTGCTGCGGCCCGGCGCCTCGCACGGCGCGCGCCAGCGCGGCACGGTCGACGTCCACGACCTCGGCCAGCGCCGCCGTCGACGCCGCGACGTCCTTGACCTTGTCGCGCTGCAACCCGACGCGGTAGACGGCCCGGTTCGTCACGAGGCCGCGGCCGTCGCGGTCGACGATGTCGCCGCGGACGGCGGGTTCCCGCGTCGTCCCGAGGCGCAGGTGCGGCCCGAGACGAGGATGGACCACCTTCGGCGACCATACGACCCGCCACTCGCCGTCGTCCCGCCGCAGCCGCATCGCCGATTCGTACTCGAACCGGCCGATGCCCGGGACCTGCCAGGTCAGATGGATCGCCGCGCGCGCCGCGTCGCCTTCCTCGGTCACCTCTCCCAGCGTCGCGCGAACCTTCGCGCCGTCCAGGCCCCGACGGTTGGCCTCGAGATCGCGTGTAGCGGCCGCGGCGCGGTCGCTGAGCCCGCCGGCCCCGCGGTCGTCGCCGCGCGACCAGGCCGCGAGGAACCGGTTCGCCGTCTCGTCGGGCTTGGGCGACGACCCGCCCACGAACAGCCAGGCGGCCGCGCCCGCGACGACGATGACGACCAGCGCGACGCCCATGACCACGGGAGCGCGGGACGGGCGACGCGCCGCCCGGGGCGCTCGAGGGCTCTGACTGGCTCGTGGCACGAACGGGCCAAGGAAGCGGGTCGCTGACCGCTTGTCAAGGGGTCGATGACGTTACCTCAGTCTCGACTACAGCCATAGAATCAGATTCGCTTCTTCCGGCGAGCCGAGCCCAGTTGAACCAACCTCTCGGCCGGCGCGAGCGGATCGCGCAAGCTACGAGCACGAATTCATTTCTTCCCGTCGACAGACGAACAGCTGTTCAGAGTTTGACTCTATTCGACCGGTCGAACCGAACCGCGCGCACCACGCCGCCGTCCCGGACCCTCGCGCCGGCCCGCCATCACGGGGCAGCGACCGCGCCCTCGCTGGCAGGCATCGAGATCACACAGGCGGCAGAGCCGCCGCTCCGCGTCGGGCACCACGCCCAGCTCGTGCATCACCCGCTCCGCGGCGCGCATGAGCGCCTCTTGCTCACCGGCGGTCAACAAAGCCGTCACTGAGTGCATCTCAGCATTTCTGCGCACCGCCACCCGCCGGGCGAGCCGCCTGCCTGCGGGGGTCAGAACGAGGGCTGCCGACCGCTGGTCAGCCCCGCGCCGCCGCTCCACCAGCCGTCGCGTTCCAGGCGGTCGACGAGGCGCACGGTTCCGGAGTGCGAGAGGCCGACAATCCGCGCCAGGGCGTCGATCGAGCCACCCGCGGCCGTGCCGGCGAGCGCAACGAGCGCCTCGGCCGCCGAGACCCCGCCGGCCGGCTCAGCGGCCGCCGCCAGGCGGTCCGCGAGCGCCAGCCCGAAGGCCCCCAGGACGTTGGCGTCCCATGCCGGTGTATGCATGACTCATACATATCAGGAGCGACGGTCAGAAGCCGCGCGCAGGCGGCCTCGTCGGAGACGCCTGGCGAGCGTGCGGCCCTCCACCAGGCGGTGGATCGCGTCGCGACTCGAGAGTGATCGAATCTCCGGCCGGCATCACGCCCGACGTGCCGCGCGGAGCTGGCGGGCACCCCACTTCCGCGATTCGCGAGAGACGCGCGTCGCCGAGTGATTCGATCTCTTGACCTGAGGCGAACGCGCCGGCGACGGCGCATGCACATTCAGTGACGGCCACTGACACGGCGTCAGGCGTGGACCACGTGTCGGAGCCGTCTGGCCCAGAGGAGGAAATACGCGCGTGCGGCGAGTCCGCGCCCTACGCTCCCGCCATGTCGCGACCGCGTCAGATCCTCGCCCTGGGTGGAGGCGGTTTCTCGATGGAGGCCGGGAACCCGCTGCTCGACGAGCATGCGCTGGCCCTGACGGGCGTCGAGTGCCCGAAGGTGTGCTTCCTCCCGACCGCGTCGGGCGACGCCGACCACTACATCGTGCGGTTCTACCGCGCGTTCGGGGCAGGCCGCTGCCAGCCGTCGCACGTCTCGCTGTTCCGGCGCGACGGCTCGCCCGCCGACCTGGCGGGCCACCTCCTCGCCCAGGACCTCGTCTACGTGGGCGGCGGGAGCCTGATCTCACTGCTCGGCACGTGGACGGCCCACGGCATCGACCTGATGCTGCGGGCCGCCTGGGAGCGCGGCGTCGTGATGGCGGGCCTGAGCGCGGGCTCGCTGTGCTGGTTCGACCACGCGATCACCGCGTTCCACGGCGAGAGCAAGCCGGTCAAGGGCCTGGGCTTCCTGCCGTTCTCCAACGCCGTGCACTACGACGACAAGCCCGAGCGGCGCTCGGCCTACCGGCTGGCGATCGCCGACGGCATGCCCGCGGGCTACGGCACCGGGGACGGCGCGGCACTGCACTTCGTCGACGACCGGCTGGCCCGTGTGGTCACGTCGCGACCCACCGCGCGGGCGTACCATGTCGCCTTCGATGGTGGCGACGTGACCGAGACCGAGCTGGCGACGCACTTCCTGGGAGCGCCGGTGGCCGTGGAGCCGGCCCTTGCCGCCTGACGGCGGGCGCCCGCCGACAATCCTCGCGATGGGCGGCGGCGGCTTCACCGCCGGCGTCGACGACCCTGCGCTCGACGAGCTCGTCCTGCACCTCACCGGGCGCCCGCGGCCGCGGATCTGCCTGCTCCCCACGGCCGGCGGCGATTCCGAGCACCAGATCCGCCGCTTCTACGAGACGTACGGCGACCGGCTGTGCGAGCCGTCGCACATCTCGCTGTTCCGGCTCGGCCGCAAGCCGGTGCCGCTGCGCGAGCACCTCCTGGGCCAGGACGCCGTCTACGTCGGGGGCGGCTCGATGGTCAACCTGCTGGCGATCTGGCGGGCCCAGGGGCTCGACGCGATCCTGCGCGAGGCCTGGGAGGCCGGTGTCGTGCTCGCGGGCCTGAGCGCCGGCTCGATGTGCTGGTTCGAGTGGGGCGTCACGACGTCGTCGGGCGCGCCGGACACCGCTCCCGGCCTCGGCTTCCTGGCGGGCTCGAACTCCGTGCACCACGACAGCGAGCCCGCCCGGCGCCCCGTGTACCTCGACGCCGTGCGCAGCGGCGCGATCCCGCCGGGCTGGGCGGTCGACGACGGCGCCGGCCTGATCTTCCGCGGCACGGCGCTCGACGAGGTCGTCACCGCCCGCCCTGGCGCGCGCGCGTACGAGGTCACCGCCGGAGACGAGCGTCCGCTCGCCGCCCGCCCGCTCGCCACCCCCGCCGAGGCCCGCGCCACGATCCCCGCGATCGCCGAGATGCGCCGCCTCCGCCTCGCCCGCAGCGGCGGCTTGCACGAATAATCCACCGCCGTGCCCGAGGTCCTGAAGCTCCCGCAGTTCCGGCTGCTGTTCGGCGGCCAGGCCGTGTCCGTGATCGGCGACGCCCTCTTCCCGGTCGCGCTCGCGTTCGCGGTGCTCGACGATCTCGACGGCTCGCCCGCGCAGCTCGGGCTGGTGCTCGCGGCGCAGACGCTGCCGCTGGCCGTGCTGATCCTCGCGGCCGGCGTCTGGGCGGATCGGGTGAACCGCCGCAACCTGATGATCGCCTCCGACCTCGGGCGCTGCGCCGTGCAGGCCACGCTGGCGACGCTGCTGCTCACCGGCGAGGCCGAGCTCTGGCACGTCGTCGCTCTCGCGGCGCTCTACGGGACGTTCGACGCCGGCTTCCAGCCCGCGCTGGGCGGCCTGGTCCCGATCGTGGCAACGCAGCAGCACCTGCAGCAGGGCAACGCGATGCTGGGCATCGCCCGCAACGTCGGCATGGTCGCCGGCCCCACGCTGGCCGGCATCCTGATCGCGCTCGACGGCCCCGGCACGGCGATCGCCATCGACGCGGCGACGTTCGCGGTCAGCGCGGCGTTCCTGCTCAGGCTCCACGTCCGCCACGAGCGGCCGCACGCGAGCGAGCACCACTTCTGGCGCGACCTGAAGGGCGGCATTGCCGAGGTCGCGAAGCGGCGGTGGATGTGGACGTTCATGCCCGCATTCACCGCGTACCACCTGCTCGCGCTGCCCTGCGTGCTGGCGCTCGGCCCCGTGATCGCCGACACCGAGCTGTCGGGGGCGGCGAGCTGGGCGGCGATCAGCACCGCCTTCGGCATCGGCACGATCCTCGGCAGCGTGCTCGTGCTCCGCACGCGGCCGCGGCACCCGATGTTCGGCGCCACGGTCGCGTTCATGGTCGCCGCCTGCCAGCCGCTGATCGTGGCCTACGGCGGGAGCACGCCGGTGATCGCCGCGCTCGAGCTGCTGACCGGGATCGCGGTCTCCTACGGGTTCACGCTGTGGGAGACGAGCCTCGGGCGCGAGATCCCCCCGCAGGCGCTGTCGCGCGTGACGTCGCTCGACTGGTTCACCACCACCGGGGCGATGCCGATCGGCTTCGCGGTCGTGGCGCCGGTCGCCGCGCTGCTGGGCACCGAGACGACGATGCTCGTGTGCGGCCTGATCGTGATCGGGCTCTGCGGGGCCGCGCTGGCGGTCGGCGACGTGCGCCGCCTGCAGCGGCCCTCAGGCCACGCCGTAGCCGGCCAGGCCTTCGCGCATCCGCTCCAGCGCGCGGTCGGCCTCGTCACGGACGGCGTCGGCGAGGCCCTTCGACTCGCCGGCGACGATCCGCCCGCGCGCGAAGTCCACCAGCGCCCGGTGCACGCCCATGAGCGCGTTGGCGACCACCCACGGCTCCACGCCGCCGGCGCCGGTCTCCTCGGCGATCAGCGCGGCCAGCGAGTCGGTGTAGCCCGCGAAGATCTGCTGCTCTCGCCCGAGCAGCGCCGGGCTGGACGCGATCATCCGCGACAGCGCCGCCAGCCGCTCGCGCGTCTCGTCGTCGTACGTGGCGAGCATGCCGCGCGGCTGGCGCACGAAGCGCCCGAACGCGTCGAGCACCGACTCGCCGGGAATCCGATCCCGGATCGTCCCCAGCAGTTCCTGCTCGAACGACTCGAGGCGCCAGTAGACGAGGTCCTCCTTCGTCGGGAAGTAGTTGAAGACCGTCTTCTCCGAGACGTCCGCCTCGCGCGCGATCTCGGCCACGCTGACGCGCTCGAACCCGCGCTCGGTGAACAGCCGGCGCGCCGTCTCGGCCAGCAGCTCGCGCGTCTGCTGCTTCTTGCGCTCACGAAGTCCGGTCGCCATAGTTCTTACAGTGACTGTACAAGACATCGTCGCCGCCAACCGCTACATGGTCCTGGCCACCGCCGACGAGCAGGGCGTGCCATGGGTCACCCCGGTGTGGTTCGCCACCGAGGACCACCGACGCTTCTACTGGATCTCCGATCCGAACACGCGTCACTCGCGCAACATCGCCGCGCGGCCGGAGATCGCGATCGCGATCTTCGACTCGACCCTCGACCCCGCCGACACCGACGCCGTCTTCATGCGGGCTCGCGCGGAGCAGGTATCGCCAGGCGAACTCGGCGTCTTCACCCGCGAGTCGGTGCGCCAAGGACTGTGGGACACGACCGAGGCGGACGTGGCCGCGCCCGCCAAGCACCGCCTCTACCGCGCGACCGCGACAGAGCACTTCACCCTCGGCGAGGGCGACGAGCGGATTCCGCAGGCGGTCTAGGAGTCCGTCGCGTCGTAGGCCTGCTCGTGGACGAGGTCGGCGACCTCGTCCTCCTCCGGCTCGAGGTCGTGCTCGGACCGCAGGTGCTGGGTCAGGTGCGCGACGAGCTCCTCGTCGTTGGCGCCGGACACGGTGTCGCCGCACTCGTTGCATTCGATTACGCGCATGCGTGAGTTCTACCCGAGTGCGCGATCGAGATTGAACCCGGCGCTGATCAGCGCCAAATGGGTGAACGCCTGCGGGAAGTTGCCCAGCTGCTCACCGGTCGGGCCGATCTCCTCCGAGTACAGCCCGAGGTGGTTGGCGTAGGTGAGCATCTTCTCGAAGGCCAGCCGCGCCTCCTCGAGCCGGCCCGCGCGCGTGAGCGCCTCGACGTACCAGAACGAGCACATCGAGAACGTCCCCTCGTCGCCGCGGAGGCCGTCCGGCGAGGCCTCGATGTTGTAGCGGTAGACCAGCGAGTCCGAGACGAGCTCGTCGCTGATCGCGTCGAGCGTCGACAGCCAGCGCGGGTCGGTCGGCGCGATGAACAGCACGAGCGGCATCAGCAGGATCGACGCGTCGAGCACGTCGGACCCGTAGTGCTGCACGAACGCCTGCCGCTCGTCGCTCCAGCCCTTCTTCATGATCTGGTTGTAGATCCGGTCGCGCTCGCCGAGCCAGGCCACGATGTCGCCCGGCAGCCCGCGCGCGCGGTTCATGCGGATCGCGCGCTCGATCGCCACCCACGACATCAGGCGCGAGTAGGTGAACTCCTTCTGGCCGCCGCGCGTCTCCCAGATCCCCTCGTCGACGTTGTCCCAGTTCTCGCACAGCCAGTCGACGATCCGGCGCACGTTCTCCCACGTGTCGTAGTGGATCGGCGAGCCGTACTTGTTGTAGAGGTAGATCGAGTCGATCATCTCGCCGTAGATGTCGAGCTGCCGCTGGTCGGCCGCCGCGTTGCCGATCCGCACCGGATGCGAGTCCCGGTAGCCCGACCACGTCGGGTGGTCGAACTCGGTCAGCTCCTTGCGGCCGTCGATCCCGTACATGATCTGCAGCGGCCCGCCGGGCCCGATCTCCCACTCGCGCGTGCGGTCGGTCAGCCAGTGCATGAACGCGGCGGCCTCCTCGGTGAAGCCGAGCCGCAGAAGGCCGTACAGCGAGAACGCCGCGTCGCGGATCCAGGTGTAGCGGTAGTCCCAGTTGCGCTCGCCGCCGAGCTGCTCCGGAAGCGAGGTCGTGGGCGCCGCGACGAGCGCGCCGGTCGGCGCGTAGGTGAGCAGCTTCAACGTCAGCGCCGACCGCTGGAGCATCTCGCGCCAGCGGCCCTTGTAGCGCGACTGGCCCACCCAGCGCCGCCAGTAGTCCACCGTCGCCTCGAACGTCGCGGCGGTCTCGTGCTCGGGGTACGGGCGGCAGATGTGGTCCTCGGGCACCCGTTCGAGCACGAACGTGCGCGACTCGCCGGCCGCGAGCTCGAACGTCGCGCGCACGCCGCCGTCGCGGCGCTCGAGCCGGCGCTCGGAGCCCATCGACCTGGCGATCGCGCCCTCGAGCGCCAGCGTCAGGTCCGGCGAGCGGAACAGCACACCGTGCGGGTGCATCTCGACCTCGTGCTCCGCGCGTCCGTAGTCGAACCGCGGCTGCACCTCGATCAGGAACCGCATCTGGCCGCGCACCACGACGACGCGGCGGAGGAGCCGGTGCCGGTGCATCTCGCGCGACGCCGCCTCGATCGGCATGAAGTCCTGCACCTCCCCCACCCCGCCGGACGTGAAGAAGCGCGTGATGAGGATGTTGGTGTCCGGGAAGTAGAGCTGCTTGGAGCTCCAGTCGTCACCCTCCGGGTGCAGCGCGTAGAACCCGCCCTGCGCGGCGTCGAGGATGCAGCCGAACACGCTCGGCGAGTCGAACGAAGGGCAGCAGTACCAGTCGATCGTGCCGGTCGTGCCGACGAGCGCGACCGTGTGCAGGTCGCCGACCAGGCCGTGCTCGGCGATCGGCAGGTATTCGTGCTCCAGAAAGCCGGCGTCGGCCAACCGTCAGCGGCCCTCCACCGCTTCCTCCATCACGACGCCGGTGTCGGCCGCGTACTCCTGCGCGGCGAGCAGCGCCGCGCCGAGCACCCCGGCGCGCGGGCCGTGGCGGGCGAGCCGGATCTCGCACTGCGTGCCCGCACCCGGCACCGCGTACTTCCACGCGGTCTCGCGCGCCGGGCCGAGCAGGAGCTCGCCGGCCGCCGACACCCCGCCGCCGATCACGATCTCCAGCGGGTCGAACATCGTGATCGCGTTCGCGATGCCGATCCCCAGCCGCTCCCCGAGGATCCGCAGGCACCGCACGCTCGCCTCGTCGCCCACCCGCGCACCGTCCACCGCGTCGTGGCCGGTGACGCCGCCCTCACGCGTGAGCCGGCGGCCCAGGAACGAGTTGGCGTCGGCCTTCGCGGCCTCCTCGGCCAGGTGGTCGAGCGCGCGGCCGGACGCCAGCACCTCGAGCGAGCCGGCCTGCGGGAACACGCCATTGTGCGGCGGCGCGCCGTTCTCGAGGTCGAGCCCGATCACCGTGTGGCCGACCTCGGACGCGGTGCCGGTGGCGCCGCGGTACAGCCGCCCGTTGAGCACCAGCCCACCGCCGACGCCGGTGCCGATCGTGAACATCACGAGGTGCGGGACGGCCATCCGGCCGTCGCGGAACGCCTCGGCGAGCGCAGCGCACGACGCGTCGTTCTCCACGTAGACCGGCAGCCCGAGCCGGTCGGTGAGCAGCTGGCGCAGCGGCACGTCCTTGAGCGGGATGTTCACGCTCGAGCGGATCCGGCCGGTCTCGAACTCGATCAGCGACGGCACGCCGATCCCGACCGCCCGCGTGTCGGCCGTGCGCGACTTGTCGATCGCGTTGATGAGCTGGTCCAGCAGCTCCTGCTGGCTGGCCAGCGACGTGTGCTGCAGGTGCGACTCGCTCAGCTGACCGGCCTGCAGCGTCGCGCACGCGATCTTCGTCCCGCCGACGTCGATGCCGATGAACTGGTCGCTCATCGCCCGGCCGCCGCCGGGTCGAGCAGAACCGTCACCGGGCGGACGTGGGCGGCCGGCGACTCGGGGTCCGGCGGGTCGCCGAACGCGCGTCGCACCGCGTCGCCCTTGCCCTCCCCGGTGACCATGAACACCTTGTGCCGCGCGGCGTTGATCGCCGGCAGCGTGAGCGAGATCCGCGCCACGTACGGCTCCATGCCCGCCTCCGGGACGCCGACCACCAGGCGGTCGTCGACGTGCTTCTCCGGCTTGTTCGGGAACAGCGACGCGATGTGCGCGTCGGGTCCCAGGCCCAGCAGCATGAGGCCGAACGCCGGGTCGTCGCCGACCAGCGCGGCGTACGCCTCGGTGCCGGCAGCATGGCCCAGCTCGCCCTCGATGCGCATGACCTTCGGCGGCCGCTCGACGCGCGAGAACAGGGCCTCGTTGACCATGGCGAAGTTCGAGAACTCGTGATCGGGCGGCACGCAGCGCTCATCCGTGAACCAGACCGTGACGCCGCTCCAGTCGGTGCGGCGTTCCGCGGCGAGCTCGTACGCCCTCTGCGGCGTGGAGCCGCCCGTCAGCACGACGTGACCGTCGGCCTGCACGAGCAGGTCCGCCACCGCGGCGGCGGGATCGTCGATGACCTCGATGTTCATCAGGTGACCATTGCCCTGGCGCACGCCAGCGCGGGACCATACGTCGGATCGCGCAGCAGCGCCTGCCGCACGCCCTCGCCGAGGATGCCGCCCTCGCCGCGCGAGGCGCCCAGCACCGTCCAGGTCTGCTCGGAGCCGTCGCGCGCGCGGCGGACCGCCTGCAGCCCGCCCGGCCCGCGGTCGAGCGACACGGCCTCGCCGGACGCGGTCTCGATCGTCACGCCGGCCAGGCCGGGCGCCGACTGGTCCGCCCGCTCGAGCGTGACCAGCACCTCCTGCTTGCGACCGCGCGCGTGGCCCACCCACGCGTCGCCGCGCGGCGCCAGCGAGTCCGGCTTCCAGCCGAGGCGCGACGACAGCCAGCCGCAGAACAGCAGTCCCGCCGCCAGCGAGTCCTGCCGGTGCCGGACGGTGACCGCCGAGACGCTGCCGAGCGCCGAGCGCAGCGCAGGCGGGTCGAAGGACGCCGCCACGCGCTCGCGCCACGGCGTGGAGCGCAGCCACGCGAGGTCGACCACGTAGGCGTACGTGGCCAGCTCGGCGGCGCGGGCCAGCGAGTCGCCCACGTCGGGCTCGTCCTGCGTGTCGACGAGCACGATCTGCGCCAGCCGACGCAGAGCGTCGACCGCCTCGGTGTGGCCGTGCGGCGCCCACACCATCGTCGCCAGGTCGGAGACCAGCAGCGGGTCGACGATCGTGTCGAGCTTGGCCAGGTGGCGCGGCCCGATGTCGATCTCCACCCGCTCGCGGGCGACCGCGATGTGCCCGGGCCGCGGCGCCGCGTCGTCGGTGCCCACGCCCGCCCACGCGTCGATCGTCGGGCGCCCGTCCTCGACCGCGCACACCACGAGCCGCGACGGGTGGTAGCGGCCGACCCGCTCGAAGCGGTTCTCGATCTCGCCGCGGAACTGATGGTCGACCACGACGATCACGTTGAGCACCCGCGCGGGGACGAACGGGTGGTCCGAATGGTGGTGCTCGACGACGATGTTGCGGAGTGCCGCCTCGATCCTGGCGGGCGTCGTGTCGCGCTCCGACCAGACCTCGTCCACTACAGCGCCCTCCAGTGGCGGTTCTCGCGGAGCAGGTCGTCGGCCTCGTCCGGGCCGGGCGAGCCGGCCTCGTACTCGGCGATCGGCGGGTTGCCCTCGCTCCACGCCTGCAGGATCGGGTCGATGATCGACCACTGGGCGTCGACCTCGTCGTTGCGCGTGAAGAGCGTGGCGTCGCCGCGCATCGCGTCGAGGATCAGCCGCTCGTATGCCTCCGGCGACTGCGACATGAACGACGTGCCGTAGAGGAACTCCATGTTCACCGGCCGGATGCGCATGCTGGCGCCCGGGATCTTCGCGCCGAGCGACAGCGACACGCCCTCGTTCGGCTGAACGGTGAGGATGAGCTGGTTGGGCTGCACGCCGACCGAGCCCTTGGACTGGAACGCCAGATGCGGCACCGGCTTGAGCTGCACGGCGATCTCGGTGACCTTGCGGGCGAGCCGCTTGCCGGTGCGCAGCACGATCGGCACCCCGGCCCAGCGCCAGTTGTGGACCTCCAGGCGCAGCGCCGCGTAGGTCTCGGTGTCCGAGGTCTCCGGGACGCCTTCCTCCTCGAGGTAGCCCGGCACCTCCTCGCCGCCCACGACGCCGCTCGTGTAGCGGGCGCGGACCGTCATCTCGGCCACCTGGTCGGCCGTCGGCGGCTCGATCGCCTGCAGGACCTTGACCTTCTCGTCGCGCACCTTGTTGGCCTCGAACGACGCCGGGGGCTCCATGCAGACCAGCGTCAGCAACTGGAGCATGTGGTTCTGCACGAGGTCGCGCAGCGCGCCTGCCTGGTCGTAGTAGCCCGCCCGCGTGCCGATCCCGATGTCCTCGGCGGCGGTGATCTGGATGTGGTCGATGTAGTTGCGGTTCCAGACCGGCTCGAACATGTAGTTCGCGAACCGGAACGCCATCACGTTCTGGACGGTCTCCTTGCCCAGGTAGTGATCGATGCGGAAGACCTGGCGCTCCCGGAACACCGAGCTCACGACCTCTTGCAGCGATCGGGCCGACGCGAGGTCGGTCCCGAACGGCTTCTCGATCACCGCGCGGACCTCCGCGTGCTGCAAGTGGTGGAGCCCGTTCTCCTTGATGTTCTCGGTGATGACCGGGAAGAACTCAGGCGCGGTCGACAGGTAGTAGACGCGGTTGAGCGGAAGCCCGTTCTCCTCGTCGAGCGCATCCATCGCCGCGCCGAGCTTGGCGTAGCCCGGCGTGTCGTCGAACGGGATGCCGAGATAGGCGATCCGGCCGAGCAGGCCCTCGAGGACGTCGTCGCTCGGCGCGCGGCGGGAGAACTGCTGGATCGACTCCCGCGCCTGGTTGCGGAAATCGTCGTCCGTCTGGTCGCGCCGCGAGACGCCGATCATGTTGAAGCGCTCCGGCAGCGCGCCCTCGTGCGCGAGGTTGTAGAGCGCAGGCAGCAACTTGCGCCGCGCGAGGTCGCCGGTCGCGCCGAAGATGACCAGCGTCGTCGGCGAGACCGGCAGGCGCTCCAGACCCTCGACGAGCGGGTTCTCGGTCGCCGCAACAGCCATCATCAGCCTCCTCCGGCCGCCCGCTCCACGGCGTGGCCTCCGAACTGGTTGCGCAACGCGGCCAGCACGCGGTGCGTGTAGTCGCCGTTGCCGCGTGAGTAGAACCGTGCGTACAGCGACGCGGTGATCACCGGCGTCGGCACGTCGAGGTCGATGCCGTCGACGATCGTCCAGCGGCCCTCGCCGGAGTCGCTCACGTACCCCTTCAGGCCCGCGAGGTCGTTCCCCTCCTCCTCGAATGCGCGCTCGGCGAGCTCGCACAGCCACGACCGGACCACCGAGCCGCGGTTCCAGAGGCCGGCGACCTCCTTGAGGTCGGGTGAGAACTTCGACTTGTGCATGAGCTCGAAGCCCTCGGCGTAGGCCTGCATGATCCCGTACTCCACGCCGTTGTGGACCATCTTCACGAAGTGCCCGGCGCCGGCGTCGCCGAACTGGCGCCAGCCGTCCGGCGGGGCGAGCACGTCGAGGATCGGGGCCAGCCGCTGCACTGACTCGTCGTGGCCGCCGACCATCATGCAGTAGCCGACCTCGAGGCCCCACACGCCGCCGGAGACCCCGACGTCGATGTAGTGGATCCCGCGCTCGTCCAGGGCGGCGGCGCGGCGGACGTCGTCGTGCCAGTTGGTGTTCCCGCCGTCGACCACCGTGTCGCCCTCGTCGAACAGGTCCGCGAGCTCGTTGACGGTCTGCTCGGTGGGATCGCCGGCCGGGACCATGATCCAGACCGTGCGCGGCCGCTCGAGCTTGGACACGAGGTCCTCGAGCGACGAGGCGCCGATCGCGCCCTGGCCCTCCGCCGCGTTGATCGCCTCCTGGTGATGGTCGAACGCGACCACCTGATGGTCCGAGTCGCGGTGGATGCGATGGACCATGTTCCCGCCCATCTTCCCGAGCCCCACGAAGCCGAGTTGCATCAGAGATTCTCCTTCCCGATCCGCACGGCGTCGAGGTCATGGGAGCGCAGGGTCTGCAGGTCGCCGTCCGCCTGCGCCCTGATGAGCTTGGCGAACGTGTACGGCTCGCCGGGCACCTCGTGGTCGGTCGCCGGCTCGTCGACGACCTCGACGAACGCGCCCGTGGACGGGCCGCCCTTGTGGAACTGCCCGGTCGAATGCAGGTAGCGCGGGCCGTAGCCGAACGTCGTCGCCACGCCGTGCTCGGTGATGAGCTTCGCGCGGAAGCGGGCGGCCGCTGCGTCGGTCTCCTCGCTGTACGGGACGTACGCGAGGATCGCCACGTAGCGCGGCGGCGCGATGCCGCCGAGCAACTCGTCGAGGCTGCCCGGATCGAGGTCCGGGGCGCCCTCCTTGAGCACCCGGCTCGTGTTGTCCTTGGCCTCCTGCACGTTCGGCTGGTCGAACGGGTTGAGCTCGAGCACCCAGCCGGCGACCGCCGTGGCGAACTCCGAGTGGAAGAAGATCCGCCCGAGGTCGGTCGGCCCGTCGGCGTTCACGGTGATCGTCGGGTGGCCGGCCTTGCGCAGCGCCGTGACGTGCTTGGCGTGCTCCTCGTCGCCGGAGGCGATGTGCACGAACACGCGGTCCTCGCCGTAGGCCGCCGGGTCGACGAGCGGCTCGTCGGCGATCGGCAGGATGCCGCGGCCGAGCTTGCCGGTCGACTCGGCCACCAACTGCTCCGCCCACACGCCGAACGACGTCAGCGGCTCGTCGACGACGAACGTGAGCTTGTCGCGACCGTTGCGCGCCAGCTCGCCGAGCGCGATCCCCAGCCACAGGCCAGAGTTGCCCTCCTTGAGCTGGCAGTTCTGCACCGCGACCTCGGCGGACTCGAGCACCGCGCGGATGTCGACGCCGATCAGCACGGCCGGGACGAGCCCGAAGTAACTGAGCGCCGAGTAGCGCCCGCCGATCTCCGGGTCGTTCTCGAACACGCGCCGGAAGCCGTGCTCGGCGCCGAGCTTGGACAGCGACGTGCCCGGGTCGGTGACGGCCACGAAGTGAGCGCCGTCCGGTTGCAGCGAGTGGAACAGCTTGAACTGCGACATCGTCTCGATCGTCCCGCCGGACTTCGAGGAGACGATGAACAGCGTCTTGTCGAGGTCGATCGCGTCGATCGTCGCCTGGACCTGGTCCGGGTGCGTCGAGTCGAGCACGTGCAGGCGCATCGCCTGGTCGGGCCACGCGCGGCGGAACACCTCGGGCGCGAGGCTCGAGCCGCCCATGCCGAGCAGCACCGCATCGGTGTAGCCCTCGCCGTGCACCTGCTCGGCGAAGGCGGCGAGATCGCCGGCGGCCTCGAGCATCTTCTCTGAGATGCCCAGCCAGCCGAGGCGGTCCGTCACCTCCGGGGTTCCCTCGGGCGCCCACAGCGTCCCGTCGCGGTGCCAGATGCGGTGCACGACGTCATCGTCGGCCGCGCGCTTGAGGCGGGCGGCGACGGCCTGCTCGAGGTCGGCCGGCAGGTCGGCCTCGATCGCGTCCGGACGGCCGGTGACGATCGCCTCGCGCTTGGACTCGATGCCGTCGAGCAGCTTGGCCATCGGGACCATGAACGCGTCGATGCCGGCGCGGAGCAGCTGATCGGTGACGTCATCCATGTCGATGCCGGCCTCGCGCAGCGCGTCGAGGTCGGGTGTCGGGTCGCTGGCGGCGGTCGCGCCGGTCACCTCTCCTTCACGCGCGGCGGCGGTGAGCGTCGGGAGCGGCATCGTGTTCACGGTGTCAGGTCCGACGAGGCCGTAGACGTACAACGTCTCGGGGTAGGCGGGGTTCTTGACGCCGGTCGATGCCCAGAGCGGCCGCTGCACCGGGCAGCCCGCTTCGCGCAGCGCCGCGAAGCGCTCGCCCTCGAACACCTTCTTGAACGCGAGGTAGGCGGCGCGGGCGTTGGCCAGCCCGGCGCGGCCCGCCAGGTCGCTGCGCCCAGCGGCCTCGAGCCGCTGGTCGACCTCGGTGTCGACCCGCGAGACGAAGAACGACGCGACGGAGTGGCGGTCGAGCGGCTTGCCCTCCGCGTGGCGGCGCTCCATCGCGCTGAGGAACGCGTCCATCACGCGCTCGTAGTAGGACACCGCGAAGAGCAGCGTGATGTTGACGTTCATTCCCTCGTAGAGCGCCTGCTCGATCGCGGGGACCCCCTCCTCGGTGGCGGGGATCTTGATCATCAGGTTCGGGCGGTCGACGAGATCCCAGTACATGCGGGCCTGCTCGAGCGTGCCCTCGGTGTCGTGCGCCAGGCGCGGCGCCACCTCGAGCGACACGTAGCCGTCGTAGCCGTTCGTGTCGTCGTAGACCGGGCGCAGCACGTCGGCGGCCATCTGCACGTCGCGCACGGCCAGCCGGCGATAGACCTCGCGCGCCGAGAGCCCCTCCTTGGCGGCCGCGGCGAGGTCCTCGTCGTAGTCGGGCGAGCCAAGGATCGCCTTCTCGAAGATGGCCGGGTTGGACGTGACGCCGCGCAGCGAGTCCTCCTCGACCATCCGCGCCAGCTCGCCGTCCTCGATCATGCCGCGGCGCATCTGGTCGAGCCACACGCTCGTGCCCGCCGCCGTCAGCGCCGCGAGGCGCTCGTTGACACCCGTGACGCTCATGACCTCGTCCTTTCGAGAACCGCGCGGGCGCGATCGGCGATCGCCGGCCCGCTGAAGCCGAAGTGCTCGTACAACAGCTTCGCGGGCGCTGAAGCCCCGAAGCCCTCCATCGCGACGACGTCGCCGTCCGGCCCCACCCAGCGGTGCCAGCCGAGCGGGCTCGCCGCCTCGACCGCCACGCGGGCGCGTACGCCCGGCGGCAGCACGCTGTCGATGTACGCCTGGTCCTGCTCGGCGAAGCGGTCCAGGCACGGCATGCTCACCAGCCGGACCTTCACGCCGTCGGCGTCCAGCAGCTTGCCCGCCTCGTGCGCCTGGTGGACCTCGGAGCCGGTGCCCATGAGGATCAGGTCCGCCTCGCCGTCGGAGTCCTTGAGCACATAGGCGCCGCGCTCGATCGCGTCGTCGGGGACGCCCGACGGATCCCAGACCGGCAGGCCCTGGCGCGAGAGCGCCAGCGCGGTCGGCCGGTCCGTCTGGCGCAGCGCGTGCCGCCAGGCCAGCGCCGTCTCGTTGAAGCCGGCCGGCCGCACGACGTCGATGTTCGGCGTGGCCCGCAGCGTGGCGAGCTGCTCGATCGGCTGGTGGGTGGGGCCGTCCTCGCCGAGGCCGATCGAGTCGTGCGTGAACACGAACGTCGACGGCAGGTGCATGAGCGCGGCCAGGCGGATCGATGCCTTCATGTAGTCGCTGAAGATCAGGAAGCCCGCGCCGAACGCCCGCAGCCCCGAGAGGTTGAGGCCGTTGACGATCGCGCCCATGGCATGCTCGCGGATGCCGAAGTGGAAGTTGCGGCCGCCGTACGCGCCCTTCTCGACGCTGCCACCGTCGTTGATCAGCGTCAGCGTGGACGGCGCGAGGTCGGCGGAGCCGCCGACCAGCTCGGGCACCTGCGCCGCTGCCCACTGGATCACCTCGTTGGAGGCCTTGCGGGTGGCGATCATGCCCGCGTCCGGGCCCTTCTTCGGGACGTCGGCGTCCCAGCCGCCGGGCAGCTCGCGGGACAGCCAGCGCTGGAGCTCGGACCACTGCCCGTCCGCGGAGGCGGCCTGCTCCCATTCCTCGTAGAGCTCACGCCCGCGGTCGACCGCCTCGCGGAAGTGCGAGAGCGCCTCGTCGGGGATGAAGAAGGGCTCCTGGCTCGGCCAGTCGTAGACCTCCTTGGTGAGCCGGATCTCCTCCTCGCCGAGCGGCGACCCGTGGGCGCTCTCGGTGTCCTGCTTGTGCGGCGAGCCGGGCGCGATGTGCGTGCGCAGGATGATCAGGCTCGGCCGGTCGGGCACCTCGTGCGCGGCGTCGATCGCCGCCTGCATCGACTCCAGCGAGATGTCCTCGCCGAGGTTCTGCACGTGCCAGCCGTAGGCGTCGTAGCGCTGGCCGACGTCCTCGGAGAAGGCGAGTGCGGTGTCACCTTCGATCGAGATGTGGTTGTCGTCGTAGAAGACGGTGAGCCGGCCGAGGCCGAGGTGGCCGGCCAGCGACGACGCCTCGGACGAGATGCCCTCCTCGAGGTCGCCGTCGGAGGCGATCACGTACGTGTGGTGGCCGACGAGGTCCTCGCCGAAGCGCTCGGCCATCATGCGCTCGCCGAGCGCCATGCCGACCGACGTCGAGATCCCCTGGCCGAGCGGGCCGGTGGTGGTCTCGATGCCCGGTGCGTGCCCGTACTCGGGATGCCCCGCGCACGGCGAGCCGAGCTGCCGGAAGTGCTTGATGTTGTCGAGCGACACCCCGTAGCCGGTGAGGTGCAGGATCGAGTAGAGGAGCATCGACGCGTGCCCCGCCGAGAGCACGAAGCGGTCGCGCGCGGGCCAGTCCGGGTGCTCCGGGGAGTGGCGCATGACGCGCGTGTAGAGCAGGTACGCCACCGGTGCGAGCGCCATCGGGGTGCCCGGGTGGCCCGAGTTGGCTTTCTGCACCGCGTCCATCGACAGCGTGCGGATCGTGTTGATGCACAGCTCGTCGAGGGCGGAGCGCTCCGTAATCACGGACAATGCGGCTCTCCTGATCGCTTTGCGAACGCCACGCTACCCGAACGGTACGTGTTGGCATCCCTAAGGGGTCGTCACCGGGCGCGTAAGGGGTAAGGGGCCTCAGGTCGGCGTGACCTCCCGATGTAAGGGGGGTGTCTCAGACGTAACTTCAGTCACGTCAGAAACGCTCGATTTCCGAGGGGTCCAACATGCTTCAGTCGCTCTACACCGCCGCCGTCGCCGATCAGCTCATCACCGCCAAGATCGACGCCGCGCACCGCTCGCACGAGCCGCGCCGCCGCCGCCTGTTCTCCCGCGGCGACCGCGGTGCAGCTCCCCGATCCGCTCCCCACGGCCGGCTCCGCTTCAGCGGCGCCGGCCGGTGATCGACCTCCCCGGCTGGACCGCGGCGGAGCCCGTAGCCATCATGGATGTCGTGCTCCGCCGCGTATCCAGCGCCACGTTCGTCGGCCGGGCCGACGAGCTGGCGGTCCTGGACGGCGCACTCGAGCGGGCCCAGGCGGGAACGCCCGCGTTCACCTTCGTCGCCGGCGAATCTGGCGTCGGCAAGAGCCGGCTCGTGGCCGAGTTCGACGCGCGCGCGACCCGCGCGGGCGCGCGCGTACTGATCGGCCACGGACTGGAGCTCGGCGGGACGGCCTTCCCGTACGCCCCGATCGTCGACGCGCTCCGGCCCGTGGCCCGCGAGCTGGCCGACTGCGGCGTGGACCTCGAGCTCCCCGCCGGCACGCGCGGCGCGCTGGCCGCGCTGCTGCCCGAGTTCGGGCACGGGCTCCCGATTGAGAGTTTCGCCCGTCCGGCGCCGGAAACCCCACCCGCCGCCGGCCGTGCGACGTTACTTTTCGAGGCCCTGCTGGTACTGCTCGAGCGCCTCGGCGACCGCGCACCCGTGGCCCTCGTCCTCGAGGACCTGCACTGGGCCGATCCCTCCACGCGCGACTTCCTCGTCTTCCTCGTGCGCAGCGCCCGCTCCGAGCGGCTGAGCCTGCTCGTGACCTACCGGTCCGACGAGCTGCACCGCCGGCACCCGCTGCGCCCGGTGCTCGCCGAGCTCGAGCGCCACCCGGCCGTCGAGCGGATCGCGCTCGAGCGCTTCACCCGCGACGAGATGGACCAGCAGGTCGCCGGCATCCTCGACGCGCCGGCCGACCCGGCGCTGGCCGATCGTGTGTACGCGCGCGGGCAGGGCAACCCGCTGTACACGGAGGAGCTGCTGGTCGCCTCCTCCGACGGCTGGGGCGAGCTGCCGGAAACGCTGCGCGACGCGCTGCTGGCCCGCTTCGAGCGCCTGCCCACCCCCGCGCAGGAGGTGGCGCGCGTCGCCGCGGTCGTCGAGCGGCCGATGAGCCACGCGCTACTGAGCGAGCTCAGTAGCCTCGCGGACGACGAGCTGATGGCGGGCGCCCGCGAGGCCGTCGCCCACCAGTTGCTGGTCACGCACACCGACGGCACGTACGCGTTCCGCCACGCGCTCGTCGGCGAGGCGATCTACGAGGACCTGCTGCCCGGCGAGCGGACCGCGCTCCACGCGGCGCTCGCCGCCGTGCTCGAGCGCGACCCGGCGCTCATGCAGGGCGTCCCGGCGTCGACCGTCCGCGCCGAGCTGGCCTGCCACTGGCGTCATGCGCACGACCTGCCGCGATCGCTCGGCGCCTCCGTGGCTGCCGGTCTCGCCGCCCGGCGCGTCTACGCCCACCGCGAGGCGCTCCGCCACCTCGAGCGCGCGCTCGAGCTGTGGGACCGCGTCCCGGACGCCGAGCAGCGTGCCGGCATGGCCCGCGTGGACGTGCTGCGGGCGGCCGCCGCGGTGGCCGGCGACGCGTTCGAGGCCGCCCGCGCGGTCTCACTCCAGCGCGAGGCGCTGGCCGCCAGCACCGATGCGTCGCGGCTCGACCGCGCACGCCTGCACTACGAGCTCGCGCGCTACCTGCGTTACGCGGGCGAGCACGACGAGAGCGACGATGCGCTCCAGGAGGCGCTCGCGGTGCTGCCGCCGGAAGCCGAGCTCGAGCGTGCGCAGCTGCGCGAGCACAACGCCAAGAACCTGATGCTGCGCGGCCACCTGCGCGAGGCGGTCACCGAGGCGGCGGCGGCCGTCAAGCAGGCGCACCGGCTCGGCGCCGGGCGCGTCGAGGCCGGAGCGATGAACACCGAGGGCTACTCACGCGCCGCCCTCGGCGACCTCGAGGAGGGCGGCCGCCTGCTCCGCGCGTCGGTCGACCTCGCCAGTCGCGAGGGCACGCCGAGCGACCACGTGCGCTGCGTCGTGAACCTGTCCGAGATGCTCGACCTCTCCGGACGCACCGAGGAGGCGCTGGCCGTCGTGCGCGCCACGCTGCCCGTGATCCGCGAGGCCGGCGAGCCGCTGGCCTACGGCACGTTCCTCGAGATCCAGTACGCGAACGAGCTCCTGCGCGTCGGGCGCACGGCGGAGGCCGACGCGGCGCTGCCCGCCCGCATCCCCGGCGACCTGACCGGGCCGACGATCCTGTTCATGCTCGACGTGCGCGCGCGCATCGCGCTCACGCGCGGGAACGACGACGAGGCGCGCCGCTCACTCGAGACGCTGCGCCGCCAGGGCCTGGGCACGCGCGACTCGCAGTGGTTCGAGAGCGTCGAGTTCACGGCAGCCGAGCTCGCCGTGCGCGAGGACCGGCTCGAGGACGCGCGCGCCGCCGCCGCCCGTGGCCTCGTCGCGCTGGAGGCCACCGACGACGGGCGCCGACGGCTGAAGCTGCTGTGGATGGCGCTGCTCGTCGAGGCGGAGGGCGCCGAGCGCGCCCGCGCGCTCGCCGAGCCGTTCGACGAGGAGCCGGCGACCACGCTACAGGCGCGCCTGGCGACCGCGCGTGGCCGTCCCGGCCAGTGGGCCGAAGGCCCGCTGTTCGCCGCGCTGGCCGGCGCCGAGGTGACGCGCATCGAGCACGCGCTCGGGCGCACGGCGCCCGACCCGTCGGTCTGGCTCGCCGCCGCCGCCGGGTTCGACGAGATCGGCGTCCCGTGGCCGGCCGCCTACGCCCGGCTGCGCGCCGCCGAGGCGCACGTCGCCGCCGGCGAGCGGTCAGCCGCCGCCGAGCCGCTGATCGCCGCCCGCGCCGCCGCCGTGACGATCGAGGCACACCCGCTCGTGGCGTCCGCCGACGCGCTCGCGCGCCGCGCGCGCATCCGGGTCGCGGACCCCGAGCCGGAGGCCGACGAGCCCGCGGAGGAGGTGCCGTTCGGGCTCACTCCGCGCGAGCTGGAGGTGCTGCTCCTGGTGGCCGAGGGCCGCACCAATCGCGTGATCGGCGAGCAGCTCTTCATGAGCGAGAAGACCGCCTCCGTCCACGTCTCGCGGATCCTCGCCAAGCTCGAGGTCAGCGGCCGCGTCGAGGCGGCTGCTGTGGCCCACCGGCTGGGCCTCGCGGGTTGATGGCCCTGTCATCCTCTAAGGCATGGCAACCAGAGTCGAGAAGACCGATCAGCAGTGGCGTGAGGAGCTCACGCCCGAGCAGTACGACGTGCTGCGCAACGGCGCAACCGAGCGCGCTTTCACCGGGAAGTACTGGGACAACCACGAGGGCGGCATGTACCGCTGCGCCGGGTGCGGGGCGGAGCTGTTCTCGTCCGACACGAAGTTCGACTCCGGCACCGGCTGGCCGAGCTTCACGGAGCCCAAGGTGGCGGAGGCGGTCGAGGTGCGGCCGGACAACGCGTGGGGCATGAATCGCACCGAGGTGGTGTGCCGCAACTGCGGCGGACACCTCGGCCACGTGTTCGACGACGGGCCGCGCGACGCCGGCGGGATGCGCTACTGCATCAACTCCTGCGCGCTCGATCTGAGCAACCGCTGAACCCGCGATACTGGAGGTCGTGAGCACGCGCGTCTCCAGCTCCCGCCTGATCGGCCGCGAGGCCGAGCTCACCGAGCTCGAAGCCGCGCTGGCCGACGCGGCGGCGGAGCGGCCGTCGTTCGCGATCGTCGCCGGCGAGTCCGGTGTCGGCAAGACGCGCCTGCTGTCCGAGCTCGAGACCCGCGCGCGCGACAGCGGCGCGCTCGTGCTGTCGGGCGACTGCGTCGACCTCGGCGAGAGCGAGCTCCCATACGTGCCGCTGGTAGGCGCGCTGCGGCCGCTCGCCCGCTCCGGCGACCCGGCGCTCACCGACTCGCTGCGCACGGCCGTAGCGCCGCTCATGCCCGGGCTGGGCGCGGCGCCCGAAACCTCCGATGGCGGTGACGACGGCGGCGCCCAGGCGCGTCTATTCGAAGGCCTGCTCGCCCTGCTCGAGGCGCTCGGCGCGGACCGACCGGTGCTGCTGGCGATCGAGGACCTCCACTGGGCGGATCGCTCCACACGGGCCGCGCTCGCGTTCCTGGCCCGCAGCCTGATCTCCGAGCGCGTGCTGATCGTCTGCTCCTACCGCCCGGACGAGATGCACCGCCGCCATCCGCTGCGCCCGCTGCTCGCGGAGCTCGAGCGCGTGCCGCACACCCGCCGGGTCGTGCTCGAGCCGCTTACGCACGAGCAGCTCGCTGCCCAGCTCGCGGACATCCTCGGCGCCGATGCCGACCCCGAGCTGCTGCAACGCCTGTGGTCGCGCTCGGGCGGCAACCCGCTGTTCTCGGAGGAGCTGCTGGCCGCCGGCGTCGACGGCCTGGGGGCGGCGCCCGACACGCTGCGCGACGCGCTGATGCTGCGCGTCGAGCGGCTGTCCGAAGGCGCGCAGGAGACCCTGCGTCTGGTGGCGGTCGGCCAGCGGGTCGACCACGCTTTGCTGGCGGCGACCAGCGGCCTCGACGAACGAGCATTGCGCGACGTGCTGCGCGAGGCCGTCGACGGCCACATCCTCGTCGCGTCCGAGGACGGCACGCACCGCTTCCGCCACGCGCTGCTGCGCGAGGTCGTGGATGACGACCTGCTGCCGGGCGAGCGCGCCGCGCTGCACCTGGCGCTCGGCCGGGCGATCGCGCCGCGGATCGACGACCGCTCCGGCGCGGCGCTCACCGCCGCGGTCGCGCACCACTTCGCGGCGGCCGGCGACCAGCCGGCGGCGCTCGAGTGGGCGGTCCGGGCGGCGACGGCTTCCGAGCGCGTGTACGCGCACGGCGAGGCAGGCGCGCTGCTCGAACGCGCGCTGGAGATCTGGGACAGGGTGCCCGACGCCGCCGAGCGCGCCGGCACCGACAAGGTGTCGCTGCTCACCCGTGCCGCCGAGGCCGCCCGAGCGCTCGGCCACCCCGGCCGCCAACTCTCGTTCGCGCAGGCCGCGCTGGCCGAGCTCGGCCCCGATCCCGATGCCTGCCGCGCCGCCGAGCTGCTCGAGGCCATCGCGCGCGCCGAGCGCAGCGTCAACAAGCCGCGCTCGAGCATCACGACGCTCGAGCACGCGCTCGAGCTCGTCGAGGCGGCGGAGGGCGACACGCGCGAGGCGCGCGCCCGGCTGCTGTCCGGCCTGGCTCGCGCACGCTCGCTCGACGGTCGGTTCAGCGACGGCGTCGCGGTCGCCCGCAAGGCGCTCGCGGCTGCGTTGGAGACCGGCGCCCGCGACATCGAG
This sequence comes from uncultured Solirubrobacteraceae bacterium, assembly GCA_963759375.1. Lineage (GTDB taxonomy): Bacteria > Actinomycetota > Thermoleophilia > Solirubrobacterales > Solirubrobacteraceae > DASSUW01. Next base: position 474,135 of record CAVWYY010000008.1, read on the forward strand.
ACCCACGCGCGGAACACGCTCGGCTTCAGCCTCGCGATGATCGGCGAGGCCGACGAGGGCGCCACCGAGATGCGCGAGTCGATCCGGCTCGCCCGCGAGCGCGACGACCTCCAGGCCATCTCCGACGGCTACGTCAACTACTCGGACATGCTGCACCTGCTGGGCCGGTCCGACGAGGCGCTGCGCATCGCGGCGGAGGGCCGTGACGTGATCGGCGAACGCCGTCCGATCGCGAAGATGTGGCTCAACTGCCAGCTCGCGGAGTTCTCGTTCGACGTCGGGGAGTGGGAGGAGTCCGAGCGGCTGCTGCCCGACCCGCTGCGCTGGACCGGGATGCACACGCGCGTCAACCTCGGCCTGCGGCGGGCCGCGCTGCTCGTCGGCCGCGGCGACCACGAGGCGGGATGGGACGCCCTGAACGAGCTCGAGGAGCTCATCGCCGATTCGAGCGAGCCGCAGTTCATCGGCCCGCTCGCCGTTCTGACCGCCGAGGAGCATCGCCGAGGCGGCGACCTCGACGCCGCCCGCAAGGTGATCGAGCGTGGCCTGGACCGCATGGAGTTCTGCACGGACGACGCCGCCCGCGTCGCGATGGTGGCCGCCGCCGGCGTGACGGTGGAGGCCGACGCCGCCGAGCGCGCGCGGGACCTCGGCGAGGCCGAAGCGGAGACCGCCGCGCTCCGCTTCCTCGACGACCTGCTGTCGCGCGTCGCGGCCGCCGCCAACCCGACGCGCCCGGTCGAGTGCGCGCTGCTGCTCACCGCGCGCGCCGAGGCGAGCCGCGCCGCCGGCCGTCCCGACCCCGTGGCCTACGAGCGCGCGGCGAAGTCGTGGGAGCGCATCAGCCGCACCGAGCCGGCCGCGACGATGCGCTGGCGCGAGGCGGAGGCGCAGATCGCGGCGGGCGACCGCGACGGCGCCGCCGAGACGATCGGCGTCGCGCACGCGATGACGGCGTCGCTCGGCCCGAGCTGGCTGCGGAGCGAGATCGAGGGCCTGGCCGCCCGCGCGCGCCTGCCGCTCGACGTCGCGATCGCGCTCGAGGAACCCGCCGAGGACGCCCCCGAGGACGAGGACGACGGCTTCGGGCTCACCTCACGCGAGCGCCAGGTGCTCGCGCTGGTCGCCAACGGCGCGACCAACCGGGAGATCGGCGCGCAGCTCTACATGGCCGAGAAGACCGCGAGCGTGCACGTCTCCCGGATCCTCTCCAAGCTCAACGTGCGGTCGCGCACCGAGGCCGCGGCGGTCGCCCACCGCCACCGACTCAACTAGCGTTCGCGTCCCCGCTCGGCGAGTCGCCGTCCTGCTCGGCCTCGGCGATTCGGCTGCGCAGCCGGTCGCGGATCTCGTCGGGCTCGTAGTCGCTCTGGATGCGCGTCTTGCGGGCGACCACGGCGCCGGTCGCGGCGACACCCGCGACGCTGGCGAGACCGATCAGTTTCCAACGGCCCTTCATGGTCGCGTACCTTACGCGCCGTGGACGAGTCCGTGCTGAGCCTCGACAAGGCCGTCGCGACCGCCGCGACCGGCGACATCTGGCTGTTCCGCGGCAAGTCGATCGCCGACCGCGCGATCCAGACCGTCACCAACAGCCCGATCAACCACGTCGGGATGGCCGTGGCGCTCGACGACATGCCGCCGCTGATGTGGCACGCCGAGCTCGGCCGGTCGCTGCCGGACGTGTTCACCGGCGAGCACCAGCGCGGCGTGCAGCTGCACATCCTGCGCGACGCCGTGACCGTGTGGGACACCAAGTACGGCCAGCGTGCGTGGATGCGCCAGCTCCAGGGGACGGTCACCAAGGAGCAGGAGGACAAGCTCATGGAGATGATCGACGCGATGGACGGCAAGGGGTTCCCCACGACCGTGGGCCTCGCCGGCTCGTGGATCACGGGCCGCGTGCGCCGCCGCGACGTCTCCAAGGAGACGATCTACTGCGCCGAGCTGGTCGCCGCGACCTACCAGCACATGGGTCTGCTCCCCAAGCGCCGGCCACCGAGCTGGTACGACCCGGGCAAGTTCTGGAGTGGCGACCGCATCGAGATGGCCGACGGGTTCTCGCTCGGCGAGGAGATCGCGATCCGCTAGACGGGGCGGCGGCCGTTGTTGTCCAGGCCCGAGCCGTTGGCGACCGGGTTGCCGGGGAAGTCGTAGAACTTCCCGGCGCCCTTGCCGCGCCGCCCGAAGCCGATCCCGGCATCCTCGAGCGCATCGATCATGCCCGCGACCGTCTTGATCGACCACGGCGCGAAGCTGCGGTCGATCGAGATCTGCTGTCGCCCGCCCAGCGCGGTCTGCGCGAAGCGGGCGATCGCCCGGTGCTCGGACTCGATCGCCGCGGCCTCCGCCAGCCAGCGCGCCGGCTTGGCGTGGCCGCGCTTGGCGAACGCCGTGACGCCCGTCAGGTAGCCCATCAGCTCGACGGTGTCCGCGGTCTCGATCGACTCGAAGAGGCCGACACCGCCGTCGCCGAACGCGGCGTCGGGAATCCAGAACCGCAACGTGAACTGCCGGCCGCCGAGCCTGCGCAGCGCGACGACGTGGTCGTACTCGGCCGTGTTGGCGGCCTTCAGCGTCTCGACGAGGTCAGCCGATGGTGTGCCCGGCGCCCGCCGGACGGCCTCGGTGAGGAACGTCACGCCGAAGCTCTCGGCCGTCGCCAGCGTCGAGACGATGCGCTTCGGAGACTCGCCCTTGGCCGCCACCGCGGGTGGTGCGGCGGCAAGGACGAGCGCGCCGCCCGCCGCCGCCTGCAGGACGTGTCGCCGGGTGTGCGTGGTGGTCGCGTCGTCGAGCACGGTGGTCTCCTGACCTTTGTGGTGTGACCGTATTGGCGACGGCGCGCGTATAGCTCTTACCGTGAGTGGGATGGGGATCGTCGCGGCCGAGGGAGTGGTCAAGACCTACGGCGAGGGCCGCGCGGCGCGGCGCGTGCTCGACGGCGTGGACCTCACGGTGGACGCCGGCGAGGTGGTGGCGATCCTCGGCCGCTCCGGCTCCGGCAAATCGACCCTGCTGCACCTGCTGGGCGGTCTCGACCGGCCGGACGCGGGCACGATCATCGTGGCCGGTGAGGCCGTCACCGGCGCGAGCGAGAAGGAGCTGAGCGCCCTACGCCGGCGCCGGGTCGGCTTCGTCTTCCAGTTCTTCCACCTGCTGCCCGAGCTGACCGGCGAGGCGAACGTGCTGCTGGCAGGCCGGGTCCGCGGCGCGGCGCCCGAGGCCGCCGAGCGTGGCCGCGAGCTGGTGGACCGGCTCGGGCTCCGCGAGGTCGCGGACTCGCTGCCGAGCCGGCTGTCGGGCGGCGAGCAGCAGCGGTTCGCGATCGCCCGGGCGTTGGTCAACGATCCCGCGCTGGTGCTGGCCGACGAGCCGACCGGCAACCTCGACGTCGAGGCCGGCTCCGAGGTGCTGCGGCTGCTGCGCGCCGGCGCCTCCGACGGGCGTGCGGTCGTGATGGTCACCCACGAGGCGGCCGCCGCGGCGATCGCCGACCGGGTGCTGACCATGCGCGACGGGAGGCTCACCGGGTGATCTCGCTCGCGCTGGCCGGCCTGCGCGCGCGGCGCTCGCGCACGGTGCTGGCCGCGCTCGGGGTGCTCGCCGCCTCGTTGGTCGTCGGCACCGCCGCCACCGTCGGCTACGGGCTGGCCACCGGGTTCGACCGCGCGGCCGATCAGGCGGACCTGCCCGACCTCATCGCCCGCTTCGACGAAGAGCCGGTCGCGTCGCTGGACAAGCGGGTCGCCGCGCTGCCCAACCTCGCGGCCCGGTCGTACCGCTGGGAGCGCAACAACATCCCGCTGTCGGCCAACGGCCATTTCACGCACCGCGGCGCGCTCCAGCTCGTGCTCGGCGGCCGCCGCGGCTACCAGATCCTCGAGGGACGCGACCTGACCGGCCGCGGCGGCGAGGTCGTCGTCGAGCAGGGCCTCGCGCGCGAGTGGGACCTGCATCCGGGCGACATCCTGCGCAGCGGCGACCGCGTGCGTCGCATCGTCGGGATCGCGTCCTCGCCGGACAACGTCGCGTTCCCCCTCGCCGGCGCCGCGCGCTACTACGCGGCGGACGACGACCACGACGCGCCGGCCAACATCGCGCTGTTGTGGCTCAACGACCCGGCGAAGGCCGACGTCACGCTCACCCAAGCGCGTTCGGTCTCGTTCGGGATCGGGAAGCTCGAGTTCGTCACACGCGAAGGCGTTCGCGTGCTGCTCTCACAGGCCGCAGGCATCGTGATCTCGCTGCTGGTGGCGTTCTCGCTCGTCGCGCTCGTCGCGGCGGGGACGATGCTGGCGGCGGGCGCGTCGGCGGACGTGCAGCGGCGGCTCGGCGCGTTCGGCGTCCAGCGGGCGCTCGGGTTCTCGCCCGCGCGGATCGCCGCGTTGCAGGCGACCGAGGCCACGTTCGTCGCCGTTCCCGCGGCGGCGGCCGGCATCGGGATCGGCGCGCTGGCGGTGGCCGGCCCGGCGGCGCGGCTGCTCGCCGCGCTCAACGAGCGCCCGCCCGGCTGGGCGCTGCTCGGCCCGCTGGCGCTGGCGCTCGCCGTCGTCGTGGCGATCGTGGTGGCCGCCGCCACGTGGCCGGCCTGGCGCGCCGCCCGCCGGCCGCCGGCGCAGATCCTCCGCGGCGGCGACCTCGCCGACCCGCCGGCCCACTCGGCGCGCGGCGGCCTCGCCGCGCTCGGCGCGCGGTTCGCCACAGCCGCCCGCGGCCGCTGGCTGGCGGCGGTCGCCACGATCGGCGTCTGCGCGGCCGTGGTCACGCTGATGCTCGCGCTCGCCTCGCTGCTCGAGCGCCTGCAGGACGACCCGGGGACGGTCGGCAAGCGCTACCAGCTCACCGCGCAGCTGCCCGCCGAGTCCGCCGACCGGGTGCGGGCGATCCCGGGCGTGGCCGACGTCGGGGTCCGCTACCAGGTCGACGCCGCCGACTCGTTCCGGCTCGACAAGCCGTTCCGCCTGATCGGCTACCCGGGCGACCACACGCGCTTCGAGGCGCCGCCGCTGGCCGAGGGCCGTCGCCTGCGCGGGCCCGGCGAGGTGGAGGTGGGGCTCGGGCTGGCCGACGCGCTCGGTCTGCGCCCGGGCTCGCCGCTCGCCGTGCAGCTGCCCGGCGGCGACGAGGCGCGCTTCCGCGTGGCGGGCGTCGTGCGCGCGCTGGAGAACAACGGCCGGATCGCCTGGGCGCGCCCGGACGCGTTCGAGGCCGACGCCACGCCGTCGCTCGCCGTCCGGCTCGACGGCGGCGCCGACCGCGCGGCGGTCGAGCGGGGGCTGGAGGAGCTCGGCTCGCCCCCGCAGCGCGTGGGCGGCGCCACGACGCGCAACGCGCAGTTCCTCGGCGTGCTGGCCGCCGTTCTGCGCGGCGTCGGGCTCGCGGTCGGGCTCGTCTGCCTGTACGCGCTCGTGCAGGGACTGGCGACCACCGCGCGCGAGCGGCGCGGCGCGGTCGCGCTGCTGCGGGCGTGCGGCGGCGATCGCGAGACCGTGTCGCTCGTGCTGATGGGCGCGGCAGCGGCCGTCGCGCTGCCGGGCGCGATCGCCGGTGTCGTGCTCGAGCTGATCGTGCTCGGGCCGCTGGTCGCGCGGCTGGCGGCCGGCTTCGCGTCGCTGCCGATCACGCCGGGCGCCGGCCAGGTGCTGCTCGTGGTGGCCGGGCTGCTGGCGCTCGCCGCCGTGGCCACGGCGTTCGTCGCGCGGCGCGTGCTGCGCGAGCCCGTCGTCGTGGGGTTGCGCGAGGAATGAGGCGCGCAGCGCTGATCCTCGTCCTGCTGCTCGCCGGCTGCGGCTCCGAGGGCCCGGCGGGCCATCCGCCGGCCACGTCCACGCTCCGGGCCACGCTCGTCGACCGCGACGGCGACGGGTTCCTCGAGCACGGGCCCGGCGAGCCGCTGCGCGCCCGCGGCGGGGATGCCCGGCCCGGCCGCACGCTCGCCACGTTCGGGCAGCTCACCGACACCCACGTGCGCGACGAGGAGTCGCCGGCGCGGGCGCCGTTCCTGGACCGGCTGGGCGCGCCGGTCGACTCGACGTTCCGCCCGCAGGAGGCGTTCTCGACCCAGGTGCTCGACGCGGCCGTCCGCGCGCTCGACCGCGAGCGCCCCCAGGCGGTGGTGGTCACCGGCGACATCGTCGACTCGGCGCAGGAGAACGAGCTCGACATGGCGCTGGAGACGCTGCGCGGTGGCACCGTGCAGCCCGACAGCGGCGCTCGCGGCTACGACGGCGTCCAGGACGCGTCGCAGGCCGACCCCTTCTACTTCCGGCCCGACAACGACGCGCCGCGCCACCCGGGCGTGCTCGACGCCGCGCAGCGGCGGTTCCGCGCCGCGGGTCTCGACGTGCCGTGGTACCCGGCGCTCGGCAACCACGACGTCCTCGTGCAGGGCGAGGTGCCGCCGACGCCGGCGATCGAGGACGTCGCGACGGGCGACCGGATGGTCGTCGGCATCGACCCGCGGTTCCTGCCGCCGGTGCTCGAGGAGGACGAGGCCGCGTCGGCGGTCAACTCGCTGATCGCCCAGGGCGACGCGTTCGGCCGGACGGAGACCGTGCCGGCCGACCCGAGGCGGCGCCACCTGAGCGCGGAGGAGATGGTGGGCCGCCTCGCCGACGCCGCCGGGGTGCGGCCGGCGGGCGACCGGCTCGACTACGCGTTCGACATCGGCCCGGAGGTGCGCGGCATCGTGCTCGACACCGTGAATCGCGCGGGCGGGTCGCGCGGCGAGCTCACGGCCGCGCAGCTGACGTGGCTAGGCCGCGAACTGGAGGGAGCGGCCGGCCGCTGGATCGTCGTGTTCGCCCACAACCGGCTCCCGGAGGAGGCGCTGGCGCGGCTCGACGCGACGCCGCGGGTCGCCGCGGTAGTGATGGGCAACAGCCACCGCAACGCGATCGAGCCGCGCGACTCGTACTGGCTGATCACCACCTCGTCGCTGGCCGACTTCCCGCAGCAGGTGCGCATGTTCCGGCTGCGGGAGGCATCCGGCGGCGCCATGTTGGAGACCTGGATGGTCGACCACGACGGCCGCGGCCTGGCCGGCGTGTCGCGCGAGCTGGCGTACATCGACGCCCAGGGCGGCCGCCCGCAGGGCTTCGCCGGCCGGGCAACCGACCGCAACGCGCGCCTGTTCGTGCAACCGTAGGCGCCGATGCCTCGCCACTTCCCGCTGGGCGGCTTCTTCCTGGTCGCCGGCCTCCTCCACTTCCTCAGGCCCAAGCCGTACGTCGCGATCGTGCCGGACGCACTGCCGCGCAAGCGCGAGATCGTGTACGCCAGCGGCGTCGCCGAGCTGGCCGGCGCGGCCGGGGTGCTGATCCCGGGCACGCGGCGCCTCGCCGGCTGGTGGCTGATCGCCACGCTGCTGGCGATCTTCCCGGCCAACATCAACATGGCCGTGAACGCCGAGCGGTACCGCGCGGTGCCCGAGCCGCTGTTGTGGGCGCGGCTGCCGCTGCAGGGCGCGCTGATCGCCTGGGTGTGGCGCGCGGCGGTGCGATGAGCGCGCACGCGGCCGCGCTGCTCGACTGGCTCGCCTGCGCGTACGGCGGTCGCGAGCAGCGGGCGGCGCGCGCCGCCCGCGCGGCCGGCGACGGTCTCCTCGAGCGCGTCGCCTGGCTCGGGCACCGCCGGCCACGTGCTCGACTTCGACGACACGTACCTGCCGGGCATCGCGCACCTGAGCGCACCGACCGCGCCGGCGGCGATCGCGGTCGCCGCATCGCTCGACCTGTCGGTGGGCGACGTGCTCGACGCACACGCGGCGGGCTTCGAGGCGATGGGCGCGCTGAGCCGCGCGCACCGGCTCTACGAGGGCGGCTGGCACCCGACCGCGGTGTGCGGGGCGGCCGGCGCCGCCGTCACGGCCGCGCGGCTGCTCGGGCTCGACGCGGAGCGCACCGGCGCGGCCGAGCGGCTCGCGCTCCTGCAGGCCGGCGGCCTGCGCGCGGCGTTCGGGTCCGACGGCAAGTCGCTGCAGGTCGGCCTCGCCGCGGCGGCCGGCGTCCACGCCGCGCGGATCGCGGCCGGCGGCGCGGTGATCACCGCCGACGTCCTCGGCGCGCCGGCCGGCTTCGAGGCCGCGTTCGGCGCGACCCGCGACGCGGGCGACGGCGCCGCGGTCGACCAGAACTGGATCAAGCCGTGGCCGTGCTGCCTGATGAGCCACAGCGCGATCGAGGCGGCCACGCGCGCCGACCTCTCCGGCGACGGGCCGATCGACGTGCTCGTGCACCCCGTCGCCCGGCGCGCGGCCGCCTACGACGAGGTCGAGGACGGCCTGCAGGCGAAGTTCTCGATCCCCTACCTGGTCGCCCACGTCGCGCTGCGCGGCGAGCCCGGGCCGGCGAGCTTCGACCGCGTGGACGCCGACGTGCAGGACCTCGCGCGGTCGCGCGTGCGCCTGGCCACCGACGAGGCGCTGCTCGAGGCCGAGGCCGTGATCGCCGTCGGCGGCGCGGAGGTCGCCCGCGTGCAGGCTGCGCGCGGCTCGCCCGAGCGGCCGATGAGCGCCGACGAGCTGGCCGCCAAGTGCGCGATGCTCGCCGGCGACCGGCTCGAGGGCCTGCTCGACGACCGCTCGGCGCCGGCTCAGGTGCTGCTCGACGCGCTCGCCTGAAGCCGCGCGAGCACGTCCGCGTGCAGCACCGGGTTGGCGGCCACCGCGCCGCGGCCGGCGGCGGTGCGGCGCCCGTCGAAGTCGGTGAACGTCCCGCCCGCCTCCTCGACGATCAGCTGCGCCGGCAGCAGGTCCCACAGGAACCCGCGCGGCGCGAACGCGGCGTCGACCGCGCCCTCGGCGCACAGCATCAGCGCCAGGAACGACTCGAAGCCGCCGCTGAGGCGCGCCGCGCGCAGCAGCGGGTCGGCGTCGATGCCGAACCCGAGGTACAGGTTCGCGTGGGCGACGAACGCCTCCTCCACGCGGGCGGTGTCGGACACGTGGATCGGCCGGCCGTCGCGGAACGCACCGCCGCCGCGCAGCGCCCACCACCGGCGCCGCAGCGCCGGCGCGGAGATCACCGAGACGAGCGGGCCGTCGGCGTCCTCGAGCGCGATCAGCGTCCCCCACACCGGGATGCCGCGGGCGAACGCCTCGGTGCCGTCCACCGGGTCGAGCACCCACCGGCGCTCGGCGGCGCCCACCGCGCCGAGCTCCTCGCCGAGGATCGCGTCCCCGGGCCGCTCGGCACCCAGCCGGTCCCGCAGCGCCCGCTCGACAGCCCGGTCGGCCTCGGTCACGGGTGTCCCGTCGGCCTTGGCGACCGCGTCGGCGCCGCGGTCGAACGCGGGAAGCGCCAGCGCATCCGCGTCGTCCGCCAAAGCCAGCGCCAGAGCCAAATCGTCGGTCATCGCCGCGCCACGATACGCGTAAGGGGGTCAGACCCCCTTACGCGCCGTGGGAGGTAAGGGGGTCAGACCCCCTTACGGGGTTAGGCGGCCACGGGGACCGGCTCGACCTCGCCGGCCTGGGCCGCGGCGGCGTGCTCGCGCGACGCCTTCGTGGAGACCAGGACCTGCGCGAGGATCGCGCCGAGGATGGCCATGCCCGCGCCGACCAGGAAGGCGCTCTGGAAGCCCTCCGTCAGCGCGACGTTCTGCGGCGTGCCACTGGCCGCGAGATCGTCGATGCGGCTGTTGGCCACGGTGGCGAGGATCGCCAGGCCGAGCGCGCCGCCGATCTGCTGCGACGTGTTGATCAGGCCGGAGGCCAGACCGGTCTCGTGCGTCTCCACGCCGCTGACGGCGGCGACGGTCATCGACACGAAGGCCAGGCCGAGGCCGATGGCGGCGAGCAGCGACGGGAACAGGACGTCGCCGACGTAGCTGCCGTTCGGGTCGACCTGCGAGAACCACACCAGGCCGGCCGCGGTGATGATCAGGCCCGAGACGAGCACCGGCTTGAAGCCGAAGCGCGTCACCAGCCCGGCGGTGGCGCCGGCCGTGATGATGATCCCGACGGCGAGCGGCAGGTAGGCCAGGCCGGCCTCGAGCGCCGAGAACCCGAGCACGTTCTGCATGTACAGCGAGATGAAGAAGAACATGGAGAACAGCGAGGCGGCGACGAGCACGGCCGCGACGTTGATGCCGGTGATGGTCCGCATCCGGAAGATGCCCGGGAACGGGACCAGCGGGGCCTTCTGGCGCCGCTCGATCACGTAGAAGGCACCGATCAGTGCGACGGCGATCGCGCCGAGGCCGATCGTCTGGGTCGAGGCCCAGCCGGCGTCATTGGCGTCGACCAGCGCGTAGACCAGCAGCGACAGGCCGGTGGTGATGGTCACCGCGCCGGCAATGTCGAAGTGCCGCTCGCCCTCGTTCTTGGACTCGGGCAGAAGGCGCGGAGCCAGCATCGCGGCGGCGATGCCGATCGGCACGTTGACGAACAGGACCCACTCCCAGCCGGCCCACTCGGTGAGCATGCCGCCGAGCAGGACGCCGACGGCGCCACCCGAGCCGGCCACGGCACCCCACACGCCCATCGCCTTGTTGCGCTCGGAGCCTTCGGCGAAGAGCACGGTGACCATGGACAGGGCCGCCGGGGAGAGGAGCGCGGCACCGAGACCCTGGACGGCACGAGCCGCCACGAGCCATCCGGCGCTCTGCGCGAGGCCGCCGGCCAGAGAGGCCGCGGCGAAGAGGATCAGGCCCGCGATGAACAGGCGCCTACGTCCAAGAAGATCGGCCAGCCGACCGCCGAGGAGCAGGAACCCGCCGAACACGAGCACGTACGCGTTGACGACCCACGAGAGGTCGTCCTGCGAGAAGTCGAGGGCCCTGCCGATCGACGGGAGCGCGACATTGACGATCGAGGCGTCGAGGACGACGACGAACTGCGCTGCGGCGAGCAGCGCAAGGGCCAGCCACTTATTGGTGCTGGTTTGGGGCATGTAAGAAAGCTCCTGGGGAGGATGTGGAACCAAAGTTCCGGTTCTGCTCTGCACGATACGGAGGCGCTATTCCGCTTTCAAGTGGGGTTGTCCACACCTTTATCCGGAATCGAGATTCCGCTACAGTGATGGCGTGACCGAACTCGCCGAGAAGCCGCTCCGCGCCGACGCCAGGCGCAACCGCGAGAAGGTCCTGGCCGCCGCACGGGCGGTGTTCGCCGAGCAGGGCGTCGATGCCGGGATGGACGCGGTGGCACGCCGCGCGGATGTCGGTGTCGGCACCGTCTACCGCCACTTCCCGACCAAGGACGCCCTCCTCAACGCGCTGACCGACGAGCTGTTCGCGGTCATCGCCGCCCACGCCGTCGAGATGCTCGAGCTCGATGACCCGTGGGACGGCTTCAAGCGGGCCATGTGGTTCGCGGGCGAGAAGACCGCGGGCGACCGCGCGTTCGCCGAGATCCTCGGCGCGACGCAGAAGCCCGAGGATTGTCCGGCCAAGGCCGACCTCATCGCCACGACCAACGAGCTCATGCGCCGGGCGATCGAGGCGGGCCGGATGCGGCCGGACGCCATGATCGACGACATCCCGCTGCTGATGTGCGGGATCGGCAGCGCGATCGACATGCCGCACCCGCGGCCCGACGCGTGGCGCCGCCACCTCGCGATCGTGCTCGACGGCCTCCGCGCCGAGGCGGCGTCCGAAGAATTGCGCTGACTATCGTGTGGGCGTATGACCGCGCCCGCCGAACTTGAATCCGTCGCCTGGAACCTCGACCCGCTGCTCAACGGCGGCGCCGGCGATCCAGAATCCGCGGTCAAGACCATGCTGGACGAGGCGCAGCGCAGCGCGGACGCGTTCGCCGCCGCGTACGCCGGCAAGGTCGCCGACCTCGACGGACCCGGCCTCGTCAAGGCGATGCGCGAGCTCGAGGCGCTGCAGGAGCTGGTCGGCCGCGCGGGGTCGTACGCGATGCTCAACTTCGCGGGCAACACCGCCGACCCGCCGCGCGGCGCGCTGCTGCAGAAGGTCCAGGAGGGCGGCACGGCGATCGAGACCACGCTGCTGTTCTTCGAGCTCGAGTGGGCGGCCGTCGACGACGAGCGCGCCGAGACGCTGCTCGCCACCGACGGGCTCGACTTCGCCCGCCACTACCTCAAGACCACGCGCCGCTACCGGCCGCACCTGCTCTCCGAGCCCGAGGAGAAGATCCTCGCCGAGAAGGCGCTGACCGGCCGCACCGCGTGGACGCGGCTGTTCGAGGAGCAGGCGTCGGCCATCACCGTCGACCTCGACGAGGGCGAGGACCCCGTCTCGCTCGAGGTCGCGCTCTCCCGCCTGCACAGCGCCGACGGCGAGATCCGCCGCAACGCCGCCGAGCGCGTCACCGCCGCGCTCGCCCCCGGGCTGCGCACGCGCGCGTACGTGCTCAACACGCTGCTCGCCGACAAGGCGGTCGACGACCGGCTGCGCCACTACCCGCACTGGCTGGCCAGCCGCAACCTCGCCAACGAGGCGTCCGACGAGTCGGTCGACGCGCTGATCACCGCCGTCCGCAACCGCTACGAGCTGCCGCGCCGGTGGTATCGGCTCAAGGCGCAGCTGCTCGGCGTCGACCAGCTCAAGGACTACGACCGCATGGCCGCGGTGACCAACGCCGAGGAGCACGTCGACTGGCCCGAGGCGTGCGACACCGTGCTCGCCTCCTACACCGCCTTCTCGGACGAGCTCGGCGCGCTCGTGCAGCGCTTCTTCGACGAGGCGTGGATCGACGCACCGGTGCGCCCGAACAAGCGCGGCGGGGCGTTCTGCGCCTACACCGTGCCCTCGGCGCACCCGTACGTGATGCTCAACTACACGCACACGCGGCGCGACGTGCTGACGCTCGCGCACGAGCTCGGCCACGGCGTGCACGCCGCGCTCGGCGGCCGCCAGGGCGTCTTCCACATGGCGACGCCGCTGACGATGGCCGAGACCGCGAGCGTCTTCGGCGAGACGCTGGTGTTCGGCCGGCTGCTCGAGCGGGCGTCGACGCCGGAGTCGCGGCTCGCGCTGCTCGCCGAGAGCATCGAGGGCTCGATCGCGACCGTGTTCCGCCAGGTCGCCATGAACCGCTTCGAGCACCTGGTGCACACCGAGCGCCGCGAGAAGGGCGAGCTGGCCACCGATCGCGTCGGTGAGCTGTGGGCCGAGTCCCAGACCGAGCTGCTCGGCGACGCCGTCGAGGTCACCGACGGCTACCGCTCCTGGTGGTCGTACGTCCCCCACTTCATCGGGTCGCCGGGCTACGTGTACGCGTACGCCTACGGGCAGCTGCTCGCCCTGGCCGTCTACGGCCGCTACGAGGAGGAGGGCGAGAGCTTCGTTCCGGCCTACCTGCAGCTGCTGGAGGCCGGTGGCTCGCGTAGCCCGGAGGAGCTCGGCGCGATCGTCGGGGTCGACCTCGCGGACCCGGGGTTCTGGGACCGCGGGCTCGACATCGTCGAGCGCCAGCTCGACGCGGCCGAGCAGGCCGCGCGCGACGCCGGCCGCCTCTAACCGCCTGCGATCTGCGCCTTGAACGTCCGGCCGCCGTCCTCGGAGACGGTGACCGTGCCGTCGATCAGCGCCGCGTAGAGCTTCCCGTCGCCGTCGACGGTCAGCGCCTGCGGCTCGCCGCCGGTGGAGCCGCGGTCCTCCCACGTCCTCCCGCCGTCGGTCGAGACCTTGACCGGCCCGCCCGGGTCGATCCGGTAGAGCTCGCCGCTGTCGGCCCAGGCGAACCGCACGTTCGGCGTGGGATCGCGCTCGCGCCAGCTCTGGCCGCCGTCCTCGGATGCGAAGATCCCGCGCTCGGTGCTGCCGATCCAGCGCTGGTCGTCGCGCGGGTCGACCTCGAGGGCCACGAGCGGCTGCGGCGCGGCGCGCGTGGCCCACGTCCGTCCCTCATCCGTGCTGGCCAGGGCGACCGACTGCCCGAACAGCGCCGTGGCGATCGTGTCGCCGGACAGCTCGATCGCGTGGAAGTCCGCCTTGCCGAGCTCGGACACCGACTCCCAGGTCCTGCCCGCGTCGCCGGAGCGGATCAGCCCGAGCGCCTGCGGGAGCGCCTCACCGGCGGCCGGATGCCCGGAGCCGAGCAGCTCGCCCGGCCCTGCGAAGCGCACCACCAAGGCCTCGGAGACGGTGCCGGAGCCGTCCGGCGTGGTGAGCCTCCCCTCCACCTTCTGCGGCTTCTTCGCGCCCGGCGGGATCCGGTACAGCCCGGTGTTGGTGGCCATGTAGAGCACCGAGTCCGCGGGATCGACGGTGAGCGAGCCGACGATCGGCGGGTCGCCGTCCGGATCCACCCACGGCGCGGCGGGACCGGCCTCGATCGTCGCCGAGTCGTCCCCGCAGCCCGCCAGCGCCGCCGCCAGCAGCGCGATCAGCAGTACCCCCCGCACTCCCTTCAGGATGCCAGCACGAGCCGGATCACGGTGCGCGCGACCGCGACGAGCTCGTCCACCGCCACCCACTCGTCCACCGCGTGCGCCCGCTCGATCCCGGTCGTCCCGGCCATCACGCACGGGATGCCGCGCGCCGCGAACAGCCGCATGTCGGCGCCCCACGGGACGCCGGCGACCCGCGCCGGGACCCCGCGCTCGGCGCTCACGGCGGCCGCCACGCGGACGGCCCACGGGTGGTCGGCCGCCGTCTCGGCGGGCAGGAAGGCGCCGCCGGTCCAGTGCACCTCGGCCGGCGCCTCGCCGTCGTCGAGCGCGGCCGCCACCGCGTCTTCCAGCGCGGCGCGGACCGACGCGGCGTCGGCGCCGACGGGCACGCCGATCCGGCCCTCGGCCTCGACGCGGTCGGGCACCTGGCTCGACCACTCGCCACCGGCCGCGCGGCCGACGAGCAGCGGGTAGGGAAGCTCGAGGTCGCGCATGAGCGGGTGCTCGACGGCGCGGTTCATCCGCGCCTCGAGGTCGGCCAGCGCGGCGTGCACGCGCACGTAGCGATCGATCGCCGAGCAGCCCTCGAGCCGGTAGGCGGCGTGCGCCGCGCGCCCCGGGACCACGCAGCGGAACGTGAGCGCGCCGGCCTGCGCGCATACGACGTCCCAGCCGGTCGGCTCGGCGATCAGCGCGGCGTCGAACGCCGCGTCGCGCTCGAGCGCCGCGAACGTCCCGAGCCCGCCGTCCTCCTCGGAGCTCACGCACTGGAGGACGATCTCCGGCGTGGAAGCGCCGGCCGCCCGGAGCGCCGCCAGCGCGTGCAGCAGCGCGACGACGGCGCCCTTCATGTCCACCGCGCCGCGGCCGTACAGGCGCCCGTCCTGGCGCTCGCCCGACCAGGGACCGGTCGTCCACGGAACGGTGCCCGGGCCGACCACATCGACGTGGCCGTTGAGCACGAGGCGGCCCGGCGCTCGGCCCGGCAGCGTCACGGTGAGGCCCCACAGCGCGTCGCGCGCCGCCTCCTCGCCGGGGTGGTCCGGGTGCGTGCGCAGCGCGGCGAGCTCGTGCGCGTGCAGGTCGGCCTCGAGGCCGGCGCCGGCGGCCAGCGCCGCCAGCGCCTCGAGCGCCGGCCGCTCGTCGCCGGTCACGCTCGGGACGCGCAGGAGCGCCGCCGCGTCGCGGGCGAGCGCCTCGGGATCCAGGGCCTCGAGCGCGGCGTTCATCGACCTGGACGGTAATGCTCGCCACAACTGTCCAATCGGGGAGTAGTCGCGAATTCATGCGCCGCGTACTCTGATCCTGCTCGAAGCCCTGTCCTTGGACGGGCCGAGGTGGGACCCGCCCCGCCCGCCAGGGGCGGGTCCCACCTGGGTTCGTAGGTCACGGACCCAGACATCGATGCACCGGCGCAGGACGCGCCGGCGACAGCGGCCGCTTACGAGTCCGGCGCACGACGCGACCGGCGTAGGCCGCCGGCTTCGCCCAACCTTCCTGCCTCGTGCGCACCGATCGCACCGCCCGCCGGGCGGCGTTCGACCTCCGTTACTCTGGAACCCGGTGCTACGCGACAGTCACAACTCCACGCCCGATCTCGGCGCCGCGCTCGGCGCCCGCGTCCGCGAGCTGCGACGCGACCGGGGTCTCACCCTCAAGGCGCTCGGCGCTGACGCCGGCCTGTCGCACCCGTTCCTGAGCCAGCTCGAGCGCGGCCTCGCCCGACCGAGCGTCAGCTCCGTGGAGCGAATCGCGCAGGCGCTCGACGTGCCGGTCAGCATGCTCTGGACCGCGCCGCGGCGGAGGACCGCGCGAGTGGTGCGCGCCGGCGAGGGCGCCGTCACGGCGCACCCGGACCCCGACGCCCCGGGCGGCATCCGCGAGGTGTCGCCGGACCGCACGTCGGTGCGCGTGCGCGAGTGGCACGGCGGCTCGCGCTCGTGGACCGACGAGCGCGACACCACCACGGGCGAGGTGATGGTGTACGTCGTCCGCGGCGCCCTCGAGGTCGACGTCGACGGGACGATCCACGTCCTGCGTCAGGGCGACTCGCTGTTCTTCGACGGCACGGTGCGCCATCGCATGCGCCGCCGCGGCGGCACCGGCACGCGCGCCCTATACGTCGCGACGCGTTAGCCGGTGCACGGCACCGTTCGCCAGCCCGGCGATCGGGCGTGAGCTGATCGCCCAGTCGCGCGCGGCGTCCTCGAGAAAGCGCGCGGCCGGGGGCCGGCCCGGGTCGGCGAGCCACACCTCGCGGCCGAGCCGCGGGAGCAGCGGCAGCAGCGCCTCGCCGTTGCGTGCCTCGTAGAGCACGTCGGACGCGAGCACGAGGTCCCACGGCGCCCGCTCGAGGAGCGGGGCGGGCTCGGCCCACGAGCAGACCATGGTCTCGAGCTCGGCGCCGTTGCGCTCGGCGTTGGCGCGCGCCATCGCGATCGCGTCGGGCGCCCAGTCGGTGGCCAGCACGCGACCCCCGGACAGCGCGGCCGCGATGCTCGGGAGCCCGAGCCCGCAGCCGAGCTCCAGCGTGCGCGCGCCGCGCAGCGCACGAGCCGAGACGGCGCGCGCCAGCGCGAGCGAGCTCGGCCACAGCTCCGCCCAGTACGGGAGGTACTCCTCGTGCTCGAACGCCGCCTCGTCGAGCAGCGCCTCGGCGTTGCGCGGGCGCAGCAGGCGCAGGTCGCGCCCGTCGATCGCGACCACCTCCTCGACGACGTCGTCCATGCACATGGTTGTATCCATCCCATCCCTCGATCGGATGCGAGAGTCACGAGCGTCGACGTGGCGCGCCGAGCCGGCGTGTCCCAGTCGACCGTGTCGTTGGTTCTGTCGGGCAAGGGCGCCGGCCGGATCTCGGCGCGGACCGAGGCGGCGGTGCGCGCGGCAGCCGAAGAGCTCGGCTACCGGCCGAACGCCGCGGCGCGGACGCTGCGGACGGGAACGGCGCGGACGGTCGGCCTCGTGGTGACCGACGTGACGCACCCGTTCTTCGGCCCGGTGCTGCGCGGCGCCCAGGCGGCGGCGTGGCGCGCCGACTACGCGGTGGCGCTGGTGGACGTCGCGAACGACCCCGACCGCGAGCTGGCGTCGTTCGAGGCGCTGCGCGCCGGCCCCGCCGACGGCTTCATGTTCTTCACGGTCGACCCTCCGGAGGGCAGCGGCGAGCACGTGGTGGCGATCGAGGTCCAGCCGCCCGGCATGGCCTACGTGCGGTTCGACACCGAGCGCGGCACCGAGCTCGCGCTGCGCCACCTGCTCGACCTCGGGCACACGCGCATCGGGCACCTCGGCTCGCGACTCGACGCCGAGACGTTCCGGCGCCGCCGCGCGGCGATCGCCGCCGTGCTCGGCGACGGGGTGCCGTACGAGACCGCGCCGTTCGACTACGACGAGGCCTGCCGCGCGACGCTGCGGCTGCTCGACCGCGAGCCGCGGCCGACCGCGATCTTCTGCGACGACGACATCCTGGCCGGCGGCGTCTACATGGCCGCGCGCGAGCGCGGGCTGCGGATCCCGGCGGACCTGTCGGTGGTGGGGTTCGACGACCTGCCGTTCGCGCGCGTGTTCGACCCGCCGCTGACGACGATCCGGATCGACCCGGCGGCGCTGGGCGCGACGGCGTTCGAGGTCCTGGCCGAGCTCATGGCCGGCCATGAGGCGCAAGGGCACGTGCTACCCGTCGAGCTCGTGGTTCGCGGCTCGACGGGTCCCGCGCCGGACTAGCGCTCAGTCCGCCACGGCCGGGGTCACATGACCCGGCTCGGCGGACACGAACGTCGTCTCCGGGTACTTCTCGGCCACGGGCGTCACGGCGACGCGGTGGTCGAGGCCGACGCCGACCACGAGGTCGTACCCCTGGGCGGCGAAGTAGTGGGTCACCGAGAGCTGCTCGGTCGAGGTGCGCGGTACACGCAGCTGGGCCTCGGAGCCGGCGCGCGCGACTGCCGCGCGAGCCTCGTCGAGGACTGCCGGGTCATTGCCCGCAGCCGCGTCCACCACGACCACGACCCGCCGCTCCGTCGGTGCGGCCGGGGCCGCCTGAGCGATCGCGAAGACCACGATCGCCAAGAGCCCGGCGGTGAGGAGTCGGTAGGTCATACGAATGAGCGTAATACGTATGACCAAGTTCTACAAGTCGGGACAACCGAACCTTCACATGCGGGATCGGTGCGTGAGGACCGCGGCGAGGTCGGGCACCGTATGAGGGAGGTGCCCATCTCCGCCATCCTCGCGCTGCTCGCCCTCGCGCTGTCGGCGCCGCCCGCGGCACCGTCGCGCGCCGTCGGCCAGCCCTGGCACGGCCGGATCGTCCACGCACAGCAGCTGCCGCCGGCCGGACCCGGGTTCGTGAGCTGGGATCCGATCCGCAAGCACCTCGTCAACCGCGGTTGGCGCCGCTGGGGCACCGGCCGCCTCCTGCGCACCGTCGAGCGCGTGACCGCCGCGTACGCGCGCCGGCACCCGCAGGCGCCGCCGATTCTCATCGGCGACCTCTCGCGCCGGCACGGCGGGAACTTCGGCAAGCGGTTCGGCGGCCTCGGCCACGCCTCACACCAGAACGGGCTCGACGCCGATGTCTACTACCCGCGCCGCGACGGCCGGCTGCGCCGCGCCGGCCGGCCCGGCCAGGTCGACCGCAAGGCGGCGCAGGAGCTCGTCGACGCGTTCGTGCGCGAGGGCGCCGAGTACGTCTTCGTCGGGCCGTCGCTGGGGCTGCGCGGGCCGCGCAAGGTCGTGGTGCCGCTCGTGCACCACGACGACCACCTGCACGTCCGCCTCAGGGGGTAGCCGAGCCCTCGGGCAGCCGGCGATCGAGCTCCTCGCGGACGCTCCCCTGGATGTCGTCGAACTGCTGCTCGAGGTTGCGCTCGACCCGGCTGACCTCGCGATCGAGCTTGCTGTCGGCCTCGTTGCCGGCGGCGACCAGCATCAGGAACATCCCGCCGAGCACGACGACCGCGAACAGGAACAGCAGGAACGCCATGCCGACCAGGCCGGTGCGGCGCTTGAACGAGCCCCCGCAATACGGGCATCGCCCCCCGCTCTCGAACGAGATGCGCGCGCAATTCGGGCACACGCGCTGAACGGGCTGATCCACCACGAGAGCGTATCGTCGCCGCGATGGCTCCCCTCGCACTCGTCACCGGCGCGTCCAGCGGGATCGGTCGCGCCTGCGCGCAGCACCTGAACGGCCTCGGATTCCACGTGCTGGCGGGCGTCCGCAACGAGGCCGACGCGCCGCCCGGGCTCGAGCCGGTGCGGCTCGACGTCACCTCAGAGGCCGACGTCGCGGCGGTGAAGGAGCGTGTCGGCGCCGAGTTGGGGGCGCTCGTCAACAACGCGGGCATCGCGATCATGGGCCCGGTCGAGGGCGTGCCGGTCGCCGACTGGCGCCGCCAGATGGAGGTCAACTTCATCGGGCAGATCGCGGTGACGCGCGCGCTGCTGCCGGCGCTCGTGCGCAGCCGCGGGCGCGTCGTGAACCTGAGCTCGATCGGCGGGCGCGTGGCGATGCCGCTGTTCGGGCCGTACTCGGCGTCGAAGTTCGCGCTCGAGGCGGTGACCGACGCGCTGCGGCGCGAGGTCGCCCAGCACGGCGTGAAGGTGGTGGCCGTGGAGCCGGGCGCGATCGCGACGCCGATCTGGGACAAGGGCCTCGTCGAGGCCCAGGAGCGGCTCGACGCGATGCCGCCGGACGTGCCGCGCCGCTACGAGGGACTGATCGCGGCGGTGCGCCGGGCGGCGCGCAACATGGGCGAGGAGGGGCTCCCTCCCGAGGAGGTCGCCGAGGTGGTCGGCCGCGCCGTCACCGCTCGGCACCCGCGCACCCGGTACGTGATCGGGCGCGAGGCGCGTGTGCAGGCGGTGCTGGCGCGGCTGCTGCCGGATCGCGCGTTCGACGCGCTGATCCGGCGGGCGCTTACTTCAGGCGGTAGATGAGGCGCGCGCGGGTGAGGTCGTACGGCGACACCTCGACGCGGACGCGGTCGCCCGGGTTCACGCGGATGCGCGCGCGGCGCATGCGGCCCGCCATGTGGGCGAGCACGGAATGCCCGTTGTCGAGCGTGACGCGGAACATCAGGTTGGGCAGGGACTCATCTACTACACCTTCGAGGGCAAGCTTCTCTTCGACGGCCATGGCTGTCACCTCCGGATTCGCTGTGACGAGCGCCGCTGGGTGCCGCGGGCGGGCGGCACGCGCTCGGAAGAACGTGTGGCGTGTTCCCCTGCAGGCGGCTCCGCGACGGCGCGCCAGGGATCACGCGGCTACATACATGGTAGCTGGCAGGGGTACCGACGAAACATGAGTACGGGCACGGACCGGCGGGGCGTGCTCTTCGTCGCGAGCGGGCTGATGATGGTGATGCTCCTCGCGTCGCTGGACCAGACGATCGTGTCCACCGCGCTGCCGACGATCGTCGGCGACCTCGGCGGCCTCCAGCACATCTCGTGGGTCGTGACCTCATATCTGCTGGCGATCACGGCGGTCACGCCGCTGTACGGCAAGCTCGGCGATCTCTACGGGCGCAAGATCGTCCTGCAGGGCGCGCTCGTGCTGTTCCTCATCGGCTCGGCGCTGTGCGGGCTGGCGCAGGGGATGACCGAGCTGATCGCGTTCCGGGCGATCCAGGGGCTCGGCGGCGGCGGGCTGATCGTGTCGGCCCAGGCGGCGATCGGCGACGTCGTGCCGCCGCGCGAGCGCGGCAAGTGGGTCGGCCTGTTCGGCGCCGTGTTCGGCGTGTCGAGCGTCGCCGGGCCGCTGATCGGCGGCTTCTTCACGTCACACCTGTCGTGGCGCTGGATCTTCTACGTGAACCTGCCGCTGGGCGCGATCGCGTTCTTCGTCCTGGCGGTGACCCTCCCGGGAGTCAGGGAGCGGGTCCAACGCTCCGTCGACTACCTCGGCACGGTGCTGCTCGCGTCGTCGATTAGCGCGATCGTGCTCCTCACCACGCTCGGCGGCACCCAGTACGCCTGGGGGTCGCCTGTCATCGTCGGGCTCGGGATCTTCTCCGTGGCCGCGTTGGTGGCGTTCGTCATGGTCGAGCGCCGCGCAGCCGAGCCGGTGCTGCCGCCGGCGCTGTTCCGCAACCGCGTGTTCGCGGTGACCAGCGCGATCGGCTTCGTGATCGGCTTCGCGCTGTTCGGGGCGCTGACCTACCTGCCGCTGTTCCAGCAGATCGTGCGCGGCGCGTCCCCCACCGAGTCCGGCCTCCAGCTCGTCCCGCTGATGGCGGGCGTGCTCGTCGCCTCGATCGGCTCCGGGCAGATCATCACGCGCACCGGCCACTACCGGAGCTGGCCGATCGCCGGTACCGCCGTCGCCTGCATCGGCATGTTCCTGCTGAGCACGATGAACGAGAACACGTCGACGGGCGTGTCCGCGCTCGACATGCTCGTGCTCGGCCTCGGACTCGGCATGGTCATGCAGGTGCTCGTGCTCGCCGTGCAGAACGCGGTGCCGTACGAGCAACTCGGGGTCGCCACGTCGGGCGCGACGCTGTTCCGCTCGATCGGCGGGTCGATCGGCACGGCGATCCTCGGCACGATCTTCACGAACCGGCTCGACGACCTGCTGTCGGCGGGCGGCGCGGGCGGCGGCGTCGGGACGCTCGACCCGTCGGCGATCGCGCGGCTGCCGGCGGCGCAGCACGACGCGTTCATCTCGGCGTTCACCGACGCGCTCGGCCTGGTGTTCACCGTCGCGGGCTGCGTCGTCGCCTTCGCGTTCTTGATCACATGGCTGCTCGAGGAGCGGCCGCTGCGCACCACCGTGTCCACCGCCGGCATGCACGAGGCGTTCGCGACGCCGCAGCACCCGGAGTCCGTCCGCACGGTGGCGCGCGAGCTCAGCGTGCTCGTCGGCCGCGAGGGCGCCGCCGAGTTCGTGCGCCGCACGACCGCGCGTTCGGGGCTCGACATCACGCCGCTCGAGGGCTGGGTCCTGTCGCGCACGGCCGCCGAGCGCACGCTGAACGTGCCCGCGGTCGCCGAGACGAGCGACCTCGACGTCGACGAGGTGCGCGGCGCCTGCCGCTCGCTGCACGGCCGCGGGCTGCTCACCGATGACGGCGACGCCACCGGGCTCACGCCGGACGGCGCCGCGGCGGTCGACGCGCTGGCCGACGCCCGGCGCGGCGCGCTCGCCGAGCTGGCCGTCGAGTGGGAGCCCGACAACCACCCGGAGCTCGCCGCGTTCATTGCGACGCTCTCGGACGACTTGGCGGCCGAGACGCCGCGCACGTCAACCCCCGCTGGGTAGGAAGGTGGCAGGGTCGGCCGCTGCGCGTTCTTCCCAGAGAGGGGTGGGTCGGTTAGTCGCGCATACCGAGAGGAATCGACCACACCCGCGGAGGTGTGGTCGATTGTGGTGAATTATTCGCTCGAACTGACCACCTACCTCCCTACCCAGCCGCAGTTGACGGTCGCCGGTCCCGCACCAACCAACGAGCCAGCACGGGGGCGGCGAGCAGCATCACGAACAGCCGCAGGACCTGGACGGCGAGCACGAACGTGGTGTTGGCGCCGCTGCCGACCGCGGTGGCGAGCACCGCGTAGAGCCCGCCGGGCGTCGTCGCCAGGTACGCGTCGAGCGCGCTCACGTCGGCCAGCGGGGCGAGCAGGAGGCCGAGCAATGCGCAGCCGACGAGTAGGCCGGCGATCGCGATCAGGCCCGGGACGAGCGCACGGCCCGCGGCGCGCATCGAGTCCGGCGTGAAGCGCAGGCCGACCTGCAGGCCGATCGCCGCGAACGCGATGTACTGGATCCAGCTCGGGAGCGGCTGCGCGAACGAGACGCCGGCGAGCGTGAGGCCGGACGCGACGAGCATCGGCCCGAGCAACGCGTACGCGGGCAGGCGGATGAGCCGGCCGATGCCGAGCCCGCCCGCCACCGACACCGCGATCAGCAGGGCGGCGTCGCCCAGCGAACCGGCGTCGGCGCTCGCGGCGCCGCCGTGGAAGCCATGGTCACCCGGGAAGATGGTGGTCGCGACGAGCGGCGTGAGCACGACGATGATCAGCACGCGCAGGTACTGCAGGACGGCGACGAGGCGGTTGTCGGCGTCGAGCTCGTCGGCGATCGCGACGATGCCCGCGGCGCCGCCGGCGATCATCCCGAACGCCGCCGTCGGCCGGTCGAGATCGCTGACGCGGGCGAGCACGATGCCGGCGACGACGGTCAGCGCCAGCGTCGCGATCGAGACGAGCGCCACCGGCACGATGTGGTCGCCGATCGCCTCGACCGTCTGGCGCTCGACGTACGCGCCGAGCGCGATGCCGGTCACCGCCTGAGCGGCCGCCCACAGCGGCCGCGGCAGCGCCAGGCGCCAGCCGAGCAGCAGCGCGGCGACGACGCCGCCGATCAGGCCGGCGAACAGCTGCGGCGACGGGAGCCCGACGAGATCGCACGCGAGCGCGGCAAGAGCCGTGACCGCGAGCACCGCAGCCCAGCGGATGAGGACGACCGGCACCCCTGAGTTCTACCGGCGCGGCGGCGCGGTGCTGTCGCGGACCTGCAGCGCGGGCTCCACGACCACCCGCGAGGACGACCGCCGCGGCGCGGCGATCTCTCCGAGCAGCAGCATCAGGCTCTGCCGCCCCATCTCGTTGAAGTCCTGCCGCACGGTGGTCAGCGGCGGGGTGAAGAACTGCGCCTCCGGGATGTCGTCGAACCCGACGACGCTCACCTCGCCCGGCACGCTGCGACCCGCCTCGTGCAGCGCCCGCAGGATCCCGAGCGCCATCTGGTCGTTGCCCGCGAAGATCGCGGTCACGTCGCGCACCGTCGCGAGCCGCCGGCCGAGCTCGTAACCCGACTGCGCGCTCCAGTCGCCCGACAGCAGCGGCGGGGCATCGGCGCCGACGGCCTCCAGCGCGGCCGCCCAGCCGTCGATCCGCTGGCGCGCCTCGAGCCAGTCGGCCGGCCCGGCCACGTGCCAGACCGTGCGGTGGCCGAGCTCGAGCAGGTGATCGGTCGCGGCCGTCGCGCCGGCGACCTGGTCGACCGCGACGACCGGGATCGCCTCGGCCGGACCGGCCTCGACGGCGACGACCGGGATGTCGGCCGGGACGTCGAGCACGGCCTGTACCGCGGGCTCGAGCGGCGTGATCAGCAGGATCCCGTCGACGCCCTGCGCGCGCAGCCGCTCGACGGCGCCGAGCACGGACGCCCGGTCGAGCGCGGTGACGCTGATGATGCTCACGAAATAGCCCTCGGCGTGCGCGGCGCGCTCGATCCCGAACAGCGTCGACGCCGGCCCGTAGAGCGTCGTGTCGAAGCTCACGACCCCGAGGGTGCGTGACCGCCCCGTGACGAGTGCGCGGGCCACCGGGTTCGGCCGGTAGTCGAGCTCGACCATCGCCCGCAGGACGCGCTCCCGCGTCTCCGGCCGCACATGGTCGGCGTCGTTGAGCACGCGTGAGACCGTCTGGTGGGAAACCCCTGCAACGCGCGCCACATCCGCCATCACGGCGCCCCGGCGTCGCTTCGTCACGGTCCCGTCCTCATCGCTGCATTACACCGATCTCGAACCGAGGCGAGATGTTAGCGCTAACCATCGCTCCGTACCAATTGCGACGAAAAGGCTTGACACTGAGAATGTGAACGCTAACAATGGCGCCGTTCCCAAGGGACGAGGAGGAGACCCGGTGTCCGATCACGACGTGGTTCACGAGGCGATCGACCGCCTCGAATGGGACGAGCGCAAAGAGGAGCCGACGGCGTCGACGCGGTGGCGGGGCCTGACGCGCCGGACCGCGCTCACCGGCGGGGCCGCGGGCCTGACGGCCTTCCTGCTGAACGCCTGCGGCGGCGACGACAAGAGCACCTCGAAGGCGGCGCAGGACAGTGGTACGCCGGCCAGCGGCGTCTTCGGCGAGGGCAACGAGCTCAAGTTCACGTTCGTCAACCACGTGACCACCAACCCGTTCTTCGTGCCGACCAAGTACGGCGCCGAGGACGCCTGCAAGCTGCTCGGCTGCAGCTACCAGTGGACCGGCTCGGAGAGCAGCAACGTCAACGAGATGGTCAACGCGTTCAACAGCGCGATCAGCGCGAAGGTCGACGGCATCGCCGTCGCGCTGGTCGACCTGAAGGCGTTCAACGGCCCGATCCAGAAGGCGCTCGACGCCGGCATCCCGGTGGTCGGCTACAACGCGGACGCCCCCGACAGCGGCCGCCTGGCGTACATCGGCCAGGACCTGTTCGTCTCCGGGCAGGAGATGGGCAAGCGGATCATCGACCTGGTCGGCAGCGGCGACGTCGCGCTGTTCATCGCGACGCCGGGCTCGCTGAACATCCAGCCGCGCATCGACGGCGCGCTCGACACGATCAAGAAGTCCGGCGGGTCGATCACGCCGCACACCGTCGCCACCGGCGCCGCGCTGCCGAAGGAGCTCTCGACGATCGACGCCTACTGGCTCGGCCACAAGGACACGAAGGGCATGTTCGCCGTCGACGCCGGCAGCACCCAGGGCGTCGCCCAGGTGATCAAGAAGTACAACATCCACGATCAGGTCAAGGGCGGCGGCTACGACCTCCTGCAGCCGACGATGGATCTGCTGGCCGCCGGCCAGATCGACTTCACGATCGACCAGCAGCCCTACCTCCAGGGCTTCTATCCGGTGTTCCAGCTGTTCATGTACAAGGCCTCGGAGACGCTGACCGGCGTCGCCGACATCAACACCGGCCTGAAGTTCCTCGACAAGGAGACGGTCAAGCCCTACGTGACGACGAAGTCGCGCTACGAGGGCAACTCGAAGACCGCGGGCGTCAGCCAGTAGTCGTGGCAGTCGAGACGGGCAGCGACGCGCCTCGGACCGAGGCGCCGAAGGATCGGTCGCCGGGCCCCGCCATGGGGCTCGTGCGACGGTTCCTGACGCTGCGCGAGGGCAGCGTGATCGTGATCACGGTCGTGGTCGCGGTCTACTTCGCGCTGACCACGGACGCGTTCTTCACGATCGAGAACTTCAAGACGCTGCTGCCGTACTTCGCGCCGTTCGCGATCCTGGCCGCCGGCGAGGTCTTCCTGATGATCAACGGGGAGATCGACCTCTCGATCGGGGCGGTCTACCTGTTCTGCCCCTTCGCGTTCTACGAGATCAACAACTGGGGCCTGCCGCTGCTGCCGAGCCTGGCGCTGGCGATGGTCGCATGCATGGTCGTCGGCCTGATCAACGGCGTGTTCACGGCGGTGGTGGGCATCAACTCGTTCGTCACGACGCTCGGCATGCTGCTCGCGCTCGAGGGCTTCACGCTGATCATCAGCGACGCCCAGCCGGTGCAGACGCCGGGCACGACGAACATCGGCGAGATGAGCACGTTCGCGAACGTGTTCGGCGGCGGCGTGTACTCGGAGCTGATCTGGGCGCTGGTCATCGTGGCGGTGCTGCAGGTGGTGCTCACGTTCACCCGCTGGGGCATCTACACCGTGGCGGTCGGCGGCAACCGTCACGGCGCGGCCGAGGCCGGCATCAAGGTGAAGCTGGTCATCATCCGCAACTTCATCCTCTGCGCCTCCTGCGCCGGCCTGGTCGGCGTGCTGGAGGCGGTGCGGACGACGTCGGTGCAGCCGGACCCGTCGGGCGCCAACTCGGTGCTGTTCGACGGCATCTCCGCCGCCGTCATCGGCGGCACGCTGCTGGCCGGCGGCTCGGGCACCGTGGTGGGCGGCCTGTTCGGCGCGCTGCTGCTCGGGATCCTCAACGACGGCCTGATCATCAAGGGCGTCAACGCGGACTACCTGAGCTTCTACCTGGGCGTGGCGATCATCATCGCGATGGCCGCCAACACGTACGTGGGGCGGGTCAGAACGGGGGCGGGACGTGGCTGACGAGGTCCTGCGCGTCGAGCACGTGGCCAAGCGCTTCGGCGCGGTCGTGGCGCTGCGCGATATCAACCTGACGCTGCGCAAGGGCGAGGTGCTCGGCCTGCTCGGCGACAACGGCGCCGGCAAGTCGACGCTGATCAAGATCCTCTGCGGCTTCGAGACACCCGACGAGGGCACGATGACGCTGCGCGGCGAGCCGTACGAGCCGAACGGCGTCGACCATGCGCGCTCGCTGGGCATCGACACCGTCTACCAGGACCTCGCCCTCGTCGACCAGCTGTCGGTGTTCCAGAACATGTTCCTGCGCCGCGAGCGCGTGCGCCGGCCACTGCCGTTCCTCGCCAACCGGAGGATGCGGGCGGAGACGCGCGAGGCGCTCGACGAGATCGGGATCAACATCCCGAGCCTGAACGCGCCGGTGGCGCGCCTGTCGGGCGGCCAGCGCCAGGCGATCGCCGTGGCGCGGACCGTGCACTCGGAGGCCGACATCCTGCTGCTCGACGAGCCGCTGGCGGCGATGGGCGCCAAGGAGGGCGCGATGATCCTGGACCTGATCGAGCGCCTCAAGGCCGAGGGCGAGGTCTCGATCATCATGGTCCTCCACAACTACGTCCACGTGCTGACGAGCTGCGATCGCGTCAACCTGATCCAGGACGGCGTGATCACCCTCGACAAGCCGACCAGCGACACGTCGGTCGAGGAGCTGACCGAGATCGTCGTCGACGAGTACCGCCGCGCGCGGCAGGCGGCGAGCCGATGACGTACGTCGTCGGTGTCGACTTCGGGACGCTGTCCGCCCGCGCGGTCGTGGTCGACGCGCGGGACGGCACCGAGCTCGGCTCGGCGGTGCACGAGTACGCGCACGCGGTCATGGAGCGGGTGTTGGCCTCCTCCGGCGCCGAGCTCGGACCGCAGTGGGCGCTGCAGGACCCCGCGGACTACGTGCAGGCCCTGCAGGAGGCGGTCCCGGCCGCAGCGCACGCGGCCGGGATCCGCCCCGACCAGGTGGTGGGCATCGCGACCGACTTCACGGCGTCGACCCCGCTCCCGGTGCTGGCCGACGGGACGCCGCTGTGCGCGCTGCCCGCGTTCGCCGACCGCCCGCACGCGTACGCAAAGCTCTGGAAGCACCACGCCGCCGGCCGGCAGGCGGACCGGATCAACACGCTGGCCGCGGAGCGCGGCGAGCCGTGGCTGGCCCGGTACGGCGGCCGCATCTCCTCCGAGTGGGAGTTCGCGAAGGCGCTCCAGGTGCTCGAGGAGGACCCGGAGGTCTACGAGCGGATGGACCGCTGGGTCGAGGCGGCCGACTGGATCGTCTGGCAGCTCTGCGGCAGCGAGACGCGCAACACCTGCACGGCCGGCTACAAGGGCATCTACCAGGACGGCCACTACCCCTCCGCCGAGTACCTGGGCGCGCTCGACGAGCGCTTCGCGGACTTCGCGGCCAGCAAGCTGACCCCTGCGCTCTCACCGCTCGGCGGCCGCGCGGGCGGGCTGAGCTCCCGCGCCGCCGCCTGGACCGGGCTGCCCGAGGGGATCGCGGTCGCGGTCGGCAACGTCGACGCGCACGTGACCGCGCCCGCCGCCCAGGCCGTCGAGCCCGGCCGGATGCTGATCGTCATGGGCACCTCGAACTGCCACGTCGTCAACGGCGACCGGCTGGCCGAGGTCCCGGGCATGTGCGGCGTGGTCGACGGCGGGATCGTGCCCGGCCTGTGGGGCTACGAGGCCGGCCAGAGCGGCGTCGGCGACATCTTCGCCTGGTTCACCGACAACGCGGTTCCGCCGCGGTACCACGACGAGGCGGCCGCCCGCGGCGTGGACCTGCATTCGTACCTGTCCGGGCTGGCCGGCGAGCAGGAGCCGGGCGCGCACGGGCTGGTCGCGCTCGACTGGTGGAGCGGGAACCGCTCCGTGCTCGTCGACCACGAGCTGAGCGGGCTGATCGTCGGGATGACGCTCGCCACGCAGGCGGAGGACATCTACCGCGCGCTGATCGAGTCGACCGCCTTCGGCACGCGGATGATCCTCGAAGCGTTCGCCGGCGCCGGCGTGCCGGTGACCGAGCTGTGCGTGGCCGGCGGGCTGGTCAAGAACCCGGTCGTAATGCAGATCTACGCGGACGTCACGCGCATGCGCCTGCACGTCATCACGTCCGACCAGGGCCCGGCCGTCGGCTCCGCGATGCACGCGGCCGTCGCCGCCGGCGTGCATCCAGACATCCAGGCGGCGGCCGCGGCGATGGGCGGCCTCCGGCGCGACGCGTTCGTGCCCGACCCGGCGGCCGCCGACGTCTACGACACGCTGTTCGAGCACTACCACCGCCTGCACGACCACTTCGGCCGCGGCGGCGACGACGTCATGCACGCGCTGCGCCGCGTGCGCCCCCGGGAGCTCGCGCATGGATGAGCTGCGCCGCGAGGTGTGCGCCCTGCACGCCGAGCTCCCTCGCCACGGACTCGTGGCGTGGACGAGCGGGAACCTCTCCGCCCGCGACGGCGACGTGATGGTGATCAAGCCGAGCGGCGTCGCGTACGACGACCTCACGCCGGACTCGATGGTCGTGTGCGACCTCTACGGCGACGTCGTCGAGGGCGACCTCGTCCCGTCCAGCGACGCCGCCACCCACGGCTACATCTACCGTCACACCGACGCCGGCGGGATCGTCCACACGCACAGTCCGTACGCGACCGCGTGGGCGATCCGCGGCGAGCCGATCCCGTGCGTGATGACCGCGATCGCCGACGAGTTCGGCGGCGATATCCCGGTCGGCCCGTTCGCGCTGATCGGCGATGAGGAGATCGGCCGCGGCGTCGTGGAGACGCTCGGCGCGCACCGCTCGCGCGCGGTGCTGATGCGCAGCCACGGCGTGTTCGCGCTCGGCGACTCGGCGCGCGACGCCGTCAAGTGCGCCGTGATGTGCGAGGACGCCGCGCGCACCGTGCACCTCGCGCGGGCCCTCGGCCCGATCGAGCCGCTCGACCCAGGCAGCGTCGACGCACTGCACCACCGCTACCAGAACGTCTATGGCCAGCACTGAGGAGCGCGCCGCGCAGGACGGACGGGTCGTGAGCACGCGGCCGCGGATCGGCCTGCTCGGGATCATGCAGGCGCTCTACGACGACATGCTGCCGGGCATCACCGAGCGCCAGGCGGCATACGCCGCGGAGGTGGCCGGCGTGCTCGGCGACGCAGTCGACGTGCAGGTCGCGCCGCCGGTCAAGGACCGCGCCGACGCCGAGCGGGCGGTGCGCGAGCTCGAGGCCGCCGACCTCGACGGCCTGCTCGTCGTGATGCTCACGTACGGGCCGGCGATGCACGTCTCCCGTGCGCTGGCCGGCACGCGGCTGCCGATCTGCCTGGCGAACATCCAGCCGGTCCCGACCGTCACGCCCGCGTGGGACATGGGCGACCTGACGTACAACCAGGGCATCCACGGCGCGCAGGACACGGCCAACGCGATGGTCCGCGCCGGCCGTCCGTTCTCGGTCGTGACCGAGGACTGGCGCGACGAGGCGTTCCGCACGGCGGTGACGGACTGGGCGCGCGCCGCCGCGGCGGTGACGCATTGGCGGGCGCTGAAGGTCGCGGTGTTCGGCTACGCGATGAACTCGATGGGCGACATCCGGTTCGACGAGCACGCGCTGCTGCGCGCGCTCGGGCCGCAGGTCGACTCGCTCGCCACCGGCGCGCTGCACGCGGCGGTCACCGCGGTCCCGGCCGCCGACGTCGCGGCGCTGATCGCCGACGAGGACGCGCGCTTCGAGATCGACCCGCGGCTGAGCGCGGTCGAGCGCGACGACCACGTGCGGATGCAGCTCGGGCTCGAGGCGATCCTGCGCGAGGGCGGCTACGGCGCCTACTCGGCGCACTTCGGCGCGATCGCCGAGGACGGCCGGTTCACCCGCCTGCCGCTGGCTGCGGCCTCATCGCTGATGGCGGGCGGCTACGGCTACGCCGCCGAGGGCGACGCGCTCACGGCCGCGCTGATGTCGGCGGCGCAGACGCTGCTCGGTGAGACCCAGTTCACCGAGATGTACGCGATGGACTTCCCCTCCGGATCCGTGCTCATGAGCCACATGGGCGAGGGCAATTGGCGCCTCGCGCGTGAGGACCGGCCGGTCCGGCTGATCAAGCGGCCCCTGGGCATCGGGGCGTTGGCCGACCCGCCGACGTTCCTGTTCCAGTATCGCCCGGGGCCGGCGACGCTCGCCACGTTGGTGTCCCTGGGCGGCGAGCGTTTCCGCCTGGTCGTGTCCGAGGGCGAGGTGCTCGAGACGGACGAGCTCCCCAACCTCGAGATGCCGTACGGGCATTTCCGTCCGGATACCGGGCTGCGGGCGTGCATGGACGCCTGGCTGCGGCTCGGCGGCCCCCACCACCAGGTGCTCAACCCCGGACGCCGGGCGGACGCCTGGCGCACGTTCGGCGAGCTGGCGGGCCTGGAGTTCGCGGTGGCCTGAGAGATGGTCGTCCACCGAGAGGAGACCCCATGCAGATGCCCTCACGCCCGGCACGCGCCTCGTTGTTCGCGGCGCTCGCCCTAATCGTCACCGCGCTCGTGGCCGCGCCGGTCGGCCTCGGCGGTCAACGCCACCACCAGCGCGGCCACCACCACGGCGGCGGCGTCAAGGTGACGAAGGAGCCATTCGGCATGGCCAACGGCGAGGCCGTGGATCGTTACACGCTCAGCAACGGGCGCGTCACGGCGAAGATCATCACGTACGGCGGGATCATCCAGGAGCTCTGGGCTCCTGACCGCAAGGGCCGCAAGGCGAACGTCACGCTCGGGTTCAAGAACGTCGACGGGTACCTGAGCGACGCCTACATCAAGTCGAACCCGTACTTCGGGGCGATCATCGGGCGCTACGGCAACCGCATCGCCGACGGGCGGTTCACGCTCGACGGCACGGAGTACGCGCTCGACATCAACAACACGCCGAACAGCCTGCACGGCGGGTTCAAGGGCTTCAACGTGAAGGTGTGGAAGGCCAAGATCGTCAAGAACGGCGTCGAGATGAGCTACCACAGCCCGGCGGGCGAGGGCTGCACGCCGACCATGCCGAGCGTGCCGCCCTGCACCGGCGGCCCGGCCACCCCCGGCTACCCGGGCAACGTCGACACGACGGTCACGTACACGCTCGACAAGAAGAACAACCTGCGGATGGACTACAAGGCGACGACCGACGCGCCGACGGTCCTGAACCTCACCAACCACGCGTACTGGAACCTGGCCGGCGAGGGCTCGGGCGACATCAACGATCACCTGCTCAAGCTCAACGCCGATCACTACACGCCGGTCGACCCGACGCTGATCCCGACCGGGGCGATCGATCCGGTGGCCGGAACGCCGTTCGACTTCAGGCGCTTCCACGCGATCGGCGAGCGGATCCGCGGGAACGACCCGCAGCTCGTGATCGGGCGCGGCTATGACCACAACTGGGTGCTCAACCCTCCGAAGCACCGCGGCCTCAACCTCGCCGCCCAGCTCGTCGACCCGAAGAGCGGCCGCGAGCTGTCGATCCTGACCAAGGAGCCGGGGATCCAGTTCTACTCCGGCAACTTCCTGGACGGGACGCTGTACGGCACGAGCGGCCGCCAGTACCGCCAGGGGGATGGGCTGGCGCTCGAGACCCAGCACTACCCGGACTCGCCGAACCAGGCGAACTTCCCCTCGACCGTGGTCGAGCCCGGCACGCCGTACAAGACGAGCACGATCTACTCGTTCTCGACGGTCGGCCACTAGGGCCGTGCGCTCCGCGTGCCGCCGGCTCCGGCCGGCGGCACGCCCGCGCGTGATGAAACGCCCGATGCGGGTACCTAGGCGCAATGTCTCTGCTGACGAACGACGACATCGATGCCGGCCTGCGGCATCTCGTCCGTGAGAGGGTGTTGGTGGGCTGGTATTCCTGGTCCTGGACCGACGGCGGTCAGTGGACGCTCCGCCCCGCGTACGGCGGCTGCGTGACCTACGGGCGCGACGACGTCACGAAGTACCTGGCGCTCGCCGCCGACGTGCTCCACTGACGTTGCTTACAGGCCCATCGCGGCGGACATCCGGCGAAGCGTCTCGGTGGCGCGCTGGTTGGCGCGCCGCTCGCCCGCCTCGAGCGCGGCGTCGAGCCGGGCAGGGTCGGCCAGCAGCGCCTCGTAGCGGTCGCGCATCGGCGCCAGCGTCGTGTGCAGCTGCTCGGCGAGCAGCGCCTTGACGTCGCCGTAGCCGATGCCGCCGGTCCGGTAGCGGCCGCGGACTGCCTGGGCGGCCGCCGGGTCCGCAAGCGTGTCGAGCATCGCGACGAGCGTGCAGGTGTCCGGGTCCTTGGGGTCCTGCGGGCGGCGGCTGTCGGTGACGACGCGGCGGACGAGCTTGGCCTGCTGCTCGGGCGCCGCGAACAGCGGGATGGTGTTCCCGTAGCTCTTGCTCATCTTGCGGCCGTCGAGGCCGGGCAGCACGCCGCCGGCCGGCGGGATGACCGCCCGCGGTTCCCGCAGGGCGCCGGAGCCGTAGGTGCGCGCGAACGCGCGGGCGAGCTCGACGGCGATCTCCAGGTGCTGGGCCTGGTCGGCGCCGACCGGGACCTCGTCCGCGCGCAGCGCGAGGATGTCGGCGGCCATCAGCACCGGGTAGGCGAACACGCCCATGTTGATGCCATGGTCGACGTCACGTCCGGCGGCGGTGTTGGCTGCCACCAGCGCCTTGTAGGCATGCGCCCGGTTGAGCGTTCCCTTGCTGGTGAGGTTGGCCAGCAGGGCGCTGACCTGCGCGATGCCGGGCACGCGCGACTGCCGGTACACGTGCACGCGGTCGTCGCCGAGGCAGGCGAGCAGCGAGGCGGCGATCTGCCGGGTGCGGTCGCGCAGCTGCTCCGGGTCGGGCCGGCTGTTGAGCGCGTGCAGGTCGGCGACGAACACGTACGTTTCCCGGGACGGCTGGGCGACGAGCTCGGCGAGCGGCCTGATCGCGCCGGCGTAGTTGCCGAGGTGCAGCTCGCCGGTCGGCTGGATGCCGGTCAGGGTGATGGTCGGGGTGGCCATGGCCGTGGTGTCCTTTCGCGCGCCCACGGGTGACTGGGGCGGGAAGGCACCGATGGGCGCAACGCAGCGCGTCCCCGCGTCAGGCGGAGTCGGCGTGGCGTCCCTTCGAGAAGTTGGTGACGCGGGCCGACGGCTAGTCGGCCCACCAGAACGCGCGAGAGAGATGAGCGGCGGCGTTCATGGTCCACCCATGATAGGCCGCTCCGCTCAGATACAGGACCGGCCCCGCAGTCGATCCCGTTTGCCTCAAGGGTGCGTTGCCTCGCCGCGCGGAGCGCGTGTCGGCGTAGAACCGCTCTCGGGCCGAGATTGTTGGCCGCAGGGCCAGCCTCAAACCCCACCCTACTCTCAATCGGACTGCCGCGCGAGCAAGTTGCGAGCGCGAGCAGTGAGTGCCTATCGCCTCGCGCGAAGGCGCGAGCCGCAGTCGCGGGGAGACTCGTGAATCGCTCCCGCCGTGACGCCCCTCGAATCGCCCGTGTCAGCAGGCAATTCGAGGGTTCAAGTGGAGACGGTGGGAATCGAACCCACGTCCGCAACCGCGCAAAGGACGGCGTCTACGAGCGTAGCCGGCGCTCTGTATCTCGCCCCCCACTCGCCAACGCCGGCGGGGTTGTGGGGGGCCAGCCTCTAAAGGATGTCCCCCGATCGGCAGAGGCGGGCCTCACGGGGTGATCCTGCTGTTGAGATCTCGCGTCCTCCGTCGCAGGCTCCGGAGGGGCGAGGCTCTGCGCCTAGTTTCTGCTAAGCGACGAGAGCGACGTCGTGAACGTCGTTTGTGCTCTTCGCACTTATGGTTTTCCCGGGGTTTAACGAGGCCTCCGGGACCTCGACTCGCAACCGCCCCCGCGAATCGGCCACGTCGAAGCCGTGTCGTCCCCAGGGGCTATGTACGGTCTCCATTGTAGAGGCCTGAGACCGGCGAAAGGGAGCGTTGATGCAGACCTTCGACGTGGTGGTGATCGGCGCGGGACCGGCCGGAGAGGTGGCGGCGGGACGACTCGGCGACGCGGGGCTCAGCGTGGCGATCGTCGAGGACCGCCTGGTCGGCGGGGAATGCTCGTTCTGGGCATGCATGCCGTCGAAGGCGCTGCTGCGGCCCTACGAGGCGCTGGCCGAGGCCCGGCGGATACCCGGCGCGGCCGAGGCGGCGACCGGCACGCTCGACGTGCAGGCGGTGCTCGACCGGCGCGACGAGATCATCCACGACCTCGACGACGCGTCGCAGCTGCCATGGCTCGAGGAGCGCGACATCGCCCTGTTCCGCGGGCAGGGCCGACTGGCCGGCGAGCGGCGTGTCGTGGTCGGCGACGAGGAGCTCGAGGCCACGCGCGCGGTCATCCTCTCGACCGGGTCGCTGCCGTCGATGCCGCCGATCGAGGGGCTCGACGCGATCGACGACGCGTGGACCAACCGCGATGCCACCACCACGAAGACGATCCCCGAGCGGCTCGTGATCATGGGCGGCGGCGTGGTCGGCGTCGAGATGTCGCAGGCGTTCCAGACGCTCGGCTCGCAGGTGACGCTGATCGAGGGCGAGCACCGGCTGCTGCCGCGCGAGGAGGAGTACGCCTGCGCGCAGCTGACCGAAGCGCTGACCGAGTACGGCGTCGACATCCGCACGGGCCAGAAGGCGACGGCGGTGGCCGAGCGCGACGGGACCGTCGTGGTGACCACCGCCGACGGCGGGACCGCCGAGGGCGACACGCTGCTGGTCGCGTTGGGGCGCACGCCGCAGACGCAGGGGCTCGGGCTGGACACGGTCGGGATCGCCGACGACGCCCCCGTCGCGGTCGACGCGCTGATGCGCGCCGACGGCCACGGCTGGCTGTACGCGATCGGCGACATCAACGGCAAGGCGCTGTTCACGCACATGGGCAAGTACCAGGGGCGCATCGCCGCCGACCACATCCTCGGCAAGGAGACGGCGATCTCGCACGGCGGCGACGGGCCGCTCAGCCCGCGCGTGATCTTCACCGAGCCGCAGGTGGCCGCGGTCGGTCACACGACCGACACCGCCGCGGCGGCGGGCCTCAGCGTCGAAGTCGTCGAGACCGAGACGTCGGGCAACGCCGGCGGCTCGTACTACGGCCGCGGCGCGCCGGGCACCGCACGCCTGCTGATCGACCCCGAGCGCGGCCTGGTCGTCGGCGCGACGATCACCGGCGCCGAGATCGCGGACATGCTGCACGCGGCGACCGTCGCGATCGTCGGCGAGGTCCCGCTCGACCGGCTCCGCCACGCGGTCCCGTGCTTCCCGACGCGCAGCGAGATCTGGCTGACGCTGCTCGAGAAGGCGGGGGTCTGACCGCTTAACCGAAATGACACGGCGGGGAGCCGCTCGAGGAGCCCCCGTCCCCGGCAAGCCGGTTCTGGATAGGCGGCGGGCCTCTCACCTCAGCGGCCTCGCTCTTTGCGACTCACCCTCCGTGTCGAGAACCAACCTATGAGCCGAACCGAGACCACGCAAGAGGCCAACGAACGCCCACCCCGCATCCTCCGGAAAATTGTGCCCATTGGCTGCTGCGGCACAAAAAAGACGCGAAGGCGGCCGCCTGAGGAGCCCCCGTCCCCGGCAAGCCGGTTCTGGATAGGCGGCGGGCCTCTCACCTCGGTGGCCTCGCTCTTTGCGACTACCTTCGCGTCGAGAGGGAACTTATGCGGCCGCCGAACGGCGCGCAAGAGTGCCGCGAACGTCCACTCCGCATTCTCCGAGAAAACGCGTCTCCTCGACCAATGAGGGATGTTCCAGCACCGAGAGCAGGGCGGTCACGATCCGCGGATCGAGCTGGGTGCCGGAGCAGCGGCGGAGCTCGTCCGTCGCCTGCTCCCGCGTGAGCGCTGCCGAGTACGGGCGGTCGGCGGTCATGGCGGCGTAGGCGTCGGCGGCGCCGACGATGCGAGCCTCGAGCGGGATGTCGGCGCCGGCCAGGCGGTCGGGGTAGCCGGTGCCGTCGAAGCGCTCGTGGTGGTGCCGGACCGCGGCGGCCGCCTCGCGCACCGGCGCGACGCTGGAGACGATCGCCTCGCCGGCCATCGGGTGCGTGCGCATGATCTCCCACTCGGCGTCGTCGAGCGGACCGGGCTTGGCGAGGATCGCGCCGGGGATCGTGACCTTGCCGACGTCGTGCAGCCAGCCTGCAAGGCGGCAGCGCAGAACGAGCGCGTCCGGCAGGCCGAGCCGCGCGGCGACGCGGGCGGCGAGGTCGGACACGTCGGCGGCGTGGGCCTCGAGCGCACCGCCCGACACGTGCGCGAGCGCGCGGGCCACGCCGACGGCCTCGGGCTCGGCCTGCGGCGCGTCGGCGGTCGCCCCCGCGAGCAGCGAGACGCGGTTGCGGCCGGCGCGCTTGGCGGCGTACAGGCAGCGGTCGGCCGCCTCGACGAGCGCGTCGAGCGTGTCCAGCTCGCCGCCCGACCGGGTCGCGCCGACCGAGATCGTGAGCCGCACGCTCACCTCGGCGGCGTCGACCGCGTACAGCGCGACCGCGGCCCGCAGCTGCTGGGCGCGGCGCTCGAGCTCCTCGTCGGAGGTCACGCCGCGCAGCAGGACCGCGAACTCCTCGCCGCCCCAGCGGGCGACGCAGTCGCCGCGGCCGAGCTCGGCCTTCAGCCGCGCCGCCAGCTCCACGAGCACGGCGTCGCCGACCACGTGGCCGTGGACGTCGTTGACCTGCTTGAAGTGGTCGGCGTCGAGCAGGAGCAGCCCGCAGGCGGCCGGCTCGGCCGCCAGCGCGCCGGCGACGATCTCGGCGAAGTGACGGCGGTTGTAGGTGCCGGTGAGCGCGTCGGTCCGGGCCTGCAGCTCGGCGTCGCTGCGGGCCAGCCGCAGCGCGTCCTCGAGCCGGCGGCGCTCGGTGATGTCGCGCGTGGCGCCGTCGTAGTAGAGCGTCCCGTCGGCCTCGCGACGCGGGCGCAGGCGGTCGAGCACCGTGCGCTCGACGCCGTCGAGCCCGACCAGCCGGTACTCGAGCTCGATCGGCCGTCCCTCGACGAGCTGCGCGACGGCCGCTCGCCACAGGGCGCGGTCGTCGGGATGGACGAGCGACTCCCATTGGCGGTCGCCCTCGGCGCCGGTGGCGACGCGGCCGCCGGCCAGCGCGTCGCGGTGCGGGCCGCGGTAGACGGTGCCGTAGCCGCCGTCCTGCTCCACGCGCAGCGTGTACAGGTGGTCGTCCATCGCCTCGACCACGCGCGAGAGCGCGGCGTGAGCCTCGGCCAGCTCGGCGCGCATGCGCCGCCGCTCGGAGACGTCCGCGACGATGCCGCTGATCTCGACGCTGCCGTCCTCGAGGCGGCGGGTCGCGGCGCGGTCGTGCACCCAGCGGGTGATCCCGTCGGCGCCCCGCAGGCGGTACTCGACGTCGGCGTCCTCGCCGGCCACGAGCCGGCGGTTGAACTCGTCGTACGCCCCGCGGTCGTCCGGGTGCAGCGCCGCATCCCAGTTCTCCATCTCCGGGTCCGGCACCGCGCCGCCGAGCAGGCGGTCCGCGCCCGGGCCCTGGAACAGCTCCCGGAGCCCGCCTTCGGGCAGCGCCCGCGCGACGTAGACGTGCTCGCCGACCACGTCGAGCAGCCTGCGGAAGCGGTCGCTCGCCTCGGCGAGGCGCGCGTCGGCCTCCTCGCGCCGTGTGACGTCGGAGATGATGCCGCGGATCAGGACGCTGCCGTCGGCGCGTCGCAGCGGGCGCGCGCGGTCCTGGATGACGCGCGTGGCGCCGTCGAGGCCCAGGAGCCGGTACTCGACCTCGGCGTCCTCGCCGCGCAGGAGCCCGGCGTTGAAGCGCGCGTACGCGTCCCAGTCCTCGGGATGGATGCGCGACTCCCAGAACTCGCCGGGAGCGATGTCGCGCGGCAGGTTGCCGCCGATGAACCGGTCCCAGGCCGGCGGCGCCGTCGAGTGGTCGATGTAGTGGCCGTGGGCCGTGACCTCGCCGGCGTAGACCTGCTCCTCGAACAGGTCGAGGATGCTGGAGATGTGCACGTCCGCCGCCCCGGCCCGGGGCGCGAGGCGGTCGCGCACACGACGGACGAGGCGGGCTGCAACTCTCACTCTCCGCCGAGTATCGGCATCCGCGAACGCACCCTGAACCCGGTGGGGGAGGAGGGCGAAGCCCGGTTAACCGAGCCCGGAAGGCGAGGTCCCCATCAAGGTGTGGGCCGGATGCCCACACGGGCAACAAAATGACGCGAAGGCGGCCGCTCGAGGAGCCCCCGTCCCCGGCAAGCCGGTTCTGGTTGGGCGGCGGGCCTCTCACCTCGGTGGCCTCGCTCTCTGCGACTACCTTCGCGTCGAGAACAACGTATGGGCCGAGCCACCACCGCGCAAGAGGCCTATGAAGCTCCATCCCGCATCCTCCGAAAAAAGCCACCACGGCAGGGGGGTGAGAAGGGCGAAGCCCGGTTAACCGAGCCCGGAAGGCGAGGTCCCCATCAAGGTGTGGGCCGGATGCCCACACGGGCACCAAAAGACGCGAAGGGAGCCGCTCGAGGAGCCCTCTGCGCCAGTGCAAGC
Source organism: uncultured Solirubrobacteraceae bacterium (assembly GCA_963759375.1). GTDB lineage: Bacteria > Actinomycetota > Thermoleophilia > Solirubrobacterales > Solirubrobacteraceae > DASSUW01. The sequence continues at coordinate 513,830 of CAVWYY010000008.1, forward strand.
ACCGTCGCGGACGGGGCGGCGGGCCTCTCACCTCAGTGGCCTCGCTCTTTGCGTCTCAACCTTCGCGTCGGCGCGAAGCTACCCCGCGCCGGCTTCGCCGCGCAAGACGCGGCGGGCCTGGATTGTCGCAATCTGCGGGGAAATCCGCGGCGCGCGCTGGGTGAGCAGGACGCCGGAGACGACCAGCCCGGCGGCGATCAGGGTTCGAATCCCGAGCGGTTCGCCGAGCAGCAGCGCCGCGAATCCGAGGCCGAAGACGGGGACGAGCAACGAGAACGGCGCGACCGTGGAGGCCGAGTAGATGCGCATCAGGTACGCCCACAGGCCCCAGCCGACGGTGGTGGCCGCGAACGCGATGTAGGCGACGGCGCCGATGCCGCCGAGGTCGATCCCCGACAGCGCCCGGGAGATCTCCGCCGGGCCTTCGAACGCGAACGACAGCGCGAGCAGCGGGAGCGGCGGGATGACGCACCACCACGTCATGAACCGGAACGGGTCCGCCGGCGACGCGCGCTTGATCGCCACGTTGCCGACGCCCCACGCCGCCGCAGCGGCGATCACGAGCAGGAAGCCGCCGGGTGTGGCCAGTCCGTGGAGCCCGGTCGCGACGAGCGCGAGTCCGCCGGTCGCCAGCACGAGCCCGGTCGCCTGCAGCGGCCGCACCCGCTCGCGGAGCAGCACGGCGGCGAAGCCGAGCGTGAAGAACGCCTGCACCTGCAGCACCAGCGAGGCCAGCCCCGCCGGCATGCCGATGTCCATGCCGACGAAGAGCAGCGAGAACTTGACGATCCCGATCGCCACCGCGACCGCGACGATCCACCGCCACGGCACGCCGGGACCGCCGCGCAGGATCAGTAGCGGGAGCGCCGCCAGCGCGAACCGCAGGGCGGACAGCAGCAGCGGCGGGAAGTCGTCGAGCCCGACCTCGATGACCACGAAGTTCAGGCCCCAGATCGCGGCGACCAAGAGGGCGAGGGCGACGTGGACGGGGCGCATGCCACGCATGGTGGGGACGAAGCACCCAAAGTTCCAGTTGCGATTTCTTGGCCGGACCGTAAGCTCAGCTTTCGCAATGCTCGACGTCCGCCGCCTGCGCGTCCTGCGCGAGCTCGCCGCCCGCGGGACGATCGCCGCCACCGCCGACGCGCTCGGCTACACGGCTCCGGCCGTCTCCCAGCAGCTCGCGGCACTCGAGCGCGAGGCCGGCATCGAGCTGCTCGAGCGCAACGGCCGCCGCCGCCGGCTCACGCCGGCCGGCGAGGAGCTCGTCGCGCGCACCGAGGGCATCCTGCGCGAGCTCGAGGCCGCCGAGGCGGCGATCGAGCGCACGACGACCCAGGTCGCGGGCGTGCTCCGCACCGCTGCCTTCGCCAGCGCGCACCGCGCGCTGCTCCCGCGGGCGATCGCCGCGCTCGCCGCCGAGCACCCCGACCTGCGCGTGACCACGCGCGACCTCGAGCCCGAGGACAGCCTGCCCAAGCTCAAGCTCGGCGAGCTCGACCTCGTGCTCGCCCAGGAGTACGCGTTCGCGCCCACGCCCCGCGACCCCGCGCTCGAGCGCACCGACCTGCTCGAGGACCAGGTCCGGCTCGCGCTTCCCGAGGACCACCCGCTGGCCGGCCGGCCCGAGGTCGACATCGCAGCGCTCGAGGCCGAGCCGTGGATCGCCGGCAAGGTCGGCTCGTTCTGCCACCTCGTCGTCATCCACTCCGCCCACCAGGCCGGCTACGAGCCCCGCATCACCCACATCACCAACGACTTCCAGGTCTCGTTCGCGCTCGTCGCCGCCGGGGCCGGCGTCGGCCTCGTCCCCGAGCTGGCCGGAGACCCGCCGCCCGGCGTCGTGATGCGGAGCGTCGCGGGCGCCCCGCCCCACCGCCGCATCTACGCCGCGGTGCGCTCCGGGAGCAGCGAGCGGCCGGCGATCGCCGCGCTGCTGGCCGCTCTTATTCGACAGCCATCGAACGTTTGATACGATAGTCATCGAACTACGGAAGACAGGAGATTCGATGGTCCCTGCTCCCTCCTCTCCCACTCCCCCCGCCCCGCCCGAGCGGCCGCCGTTCAAGCGCATCGTCGTGTTCACCGGGCTCCCCACCGGCTGATGCGCGCGCTGGTCGCCGACCGCTCCGCTCCGTCGGGCGTCTCCCTCCGGGAGGCGCCCGATCCGGAGCCGGGGTCCGCCGAGGCCGTGCTCGAGGTCCACGCCGTCTCGCTCAATCGCGGCGAGGTCCGCCGCCTCCCCGCCCGCGAGGAGGGCACCATCCCCGGCTGGGACATCGCCGGCGTGGTCCGGCAGTCCGCCGCCGACGGCAGCGGTCCGCGATCGGGCACGCGCGTGGTCGCGCTCGCCGACGAGGGCGGCTGGGCCGAGCTCGCCGCCGCACCCACGAGCCGCATCGCCGAGCTCCCCGACGACGTCGGCTTCGAGGCCGCCTCCACGCTCCCGGTCGCCGGCCTGACCGCGATCCGCGCGCTCGAGGTCGGCGGCCCGCTGCTCGGGCGGCGCGTGCTGATCACCGGCGCGGCCGGCGGCGTCGGCCGGTTTGCGATCCAGCTCGCCCACCGCGCCGGCGCCCACGTCACCGGCGTCGTCGGCAGTCCTGAGCGCGGTGCCGGCCTGAAGGACCTCGGCGCCGACGAGCTGATCACCGAGTTCGGTCCCGAGGGCGAGCCTTTCGACCTGATCCTCGACTCCGTCGGCGGTTCCAGCCTCGCCGCCGCCTTTACGCGGGTCGGCTGGCGGGGCACGATCGTCACGTTCGGCGCGTCCTCACCCGAGCCGACGACGTTCAGCACCGGCGACTTCTACAACCGCGGCGGTCCGCGCCTCTACGGGCTGCGGGTCTTTCACGAGCTGGAGTTCCGCGGCTCCGGGCCGCGTGACCTCGACCTGCTGCTGACCGAGCTCGCCGCCGGCCGGCTGGACCCGGGCATCGGGCTCACCGGCAACCTGTGGGAGCCGGACGCCGCGCTGCAGGCGCTGCTCGACCGGCAGGTGGCCGGCAAGGCCGTGCTCAGCGCCGCGTGACGGCGTCCACGAGCTGCTTGGGCGCCACGACGCAGTAGGCCTCCTCGATCGCGCCTGCGATCTCGTTGAAGTCGAGCCCGCGGTCGAGCCGCACGCCGATCCAGCCGCGGTGGCCGACGTACGGCGGCCGGAAGTAGTGCTCGGGCTCACCCGCCACCAGGGCCTCCTGCATGCCGGGCGGCGCAGCGCACCACAGCGCCAGCCGTCCGTCGCCGTGATGGTCGTCGTGGTACGTCACGAACGTCTTCTTGCCGCGGATGAACCACGTCGGTGCGCCGTGGCTGAGCCGCTCGGTCGTCTCGGGGAGCGACAGGCAGACCTCGCGCACGCGGTCGAGCATCAGCCGTAACGGCCCCGGACCGCCCGCTCCATCTCGCGCTTCATCTCGCGCTCCTTGATCGACTGGCGCTTGTCGCCGACGTCCTTGCCGCGCGCGAGCGCGATCTCGACCTTGGCGCGGCCGTTCTTGAAGTACAGCCGCGTCGGCACGAGCGTCAGGCCCTTCTCGCGCGTCTTGCCGATCAGCCGCTCGATCTCGTTCTTGTGCATCAGCAGCTTGCGCGAGCGCTCGGGCTCGTGGTTCTCGCGCGACGCGGGCGCATACGGCGGGATGTGCACGTTGTGCAACCAGACCTCGCCGTCCCGCAGAGCGGCGTAGCCGTCCTTGATCTGCGCCTTGCCCTCGCGCAGCGACTTGACCTCGGTCCCGGTCAGCACGAGGCCCGCCTCCCACCTGTCCAGCAGGTGGTAGCGGTGGCTCGCTTGGCGATTACGGGCGATATCAGACATGTAACTAAGGCGCTCTCATGAGCTTGCGAATGAGAGTAAGCCGCATTCCTGATCAGATTTCCTACAATTGAGCGGCGATGTTCTCGTTCCCGAATCCGGTCAATGAGAAGGCCGCGCGCGTGGTGGCCGGGGTGGTGATGGTAGTGGCGCTGGTGACCCTGTTCACCTCGGCGTACTGGCTGCTGATCCCGTTGGCCTACGGCTTCTGGGCACGCGTGCTGACCGGCCCGACGCTCAGCCCGGTCGGCCAGTTCGCCACGCGCGTCGCCGCGCCGCGGCTGGGCGAGCCGACGTACGTGCCCGGCCCGCCGAAGCGCTTCGCGCAGGCGATGGGCGCCGCGATCACGACGACCGCGACGGTCCTCTGGCTGGCCGGCGCCACGACCGGAACGGACGTCCTGCTCGGCATGATGGTCGTGGCCGCGGGCCTCGAGTCCATTCTTGCGTTCTGCGTGGGCTGCCAGGTCTTCGCGCTCCTGATGCGGATCGGGCTCGTCCCCGAGTCGATCTGCCTGGAGTGCTCAAACCTCTACGGGCGATAGGTCGACGCGCCCGCGCGGCGCGTCCACCCGCTCCACCTGGACCGTGACCTGGTCGCCGAGGCGGATCGCCTTGCCGCTGTCGGCGCCCACCAGCATCGTCTGGAGCTCGTTGAGGTCCCACCAGTCGTGCCGTAGCCGGCGCACCGGCAGCAGCCCCTCGTGGCCCTCGCCGAAGGCGACGAACGCGCCCGCGCCGATCACGCCGGTGACCTCCCCCGCCCACTCGGCGTGCCAGCCGCGCTGGAAGAGCTCGCTCTCGAGCAGGAAGCAGCGGGCCACCGAATCGGCCGCCCGTTCGATCGACATGGCGTTGCGCTCGCGCTCGGAGCACCACTCGGCCTCGCCCTCGAGACGGGAGGCCTCGGGCGGGTCCTCGCCCGCGCCGATCGCGCTGAGCAGCGCGCGGTGGCACACCAGGTCGGGATAGCGGCGGATCGGCGACGTGAAGTGGCAGTACGCGCTCGACCGCAGGCCGGCGTGGCCGACGTTCCGCGGCGAGTAGTGCGCCTGCTTGAGCGACCGCAGCACCAGCGAGGTGAACGCGATCCGGCCGTGCCCGTCGCGCCGGCGCACCTCGGCCGCGACCATCCGCGCCATCTCGGCCACGGCGTCGGACGCCTGCTGCGGGGTCATCTCCTCGTGGAGTGGCGGCGTCGGGATGTCGAGCGACGCGAGCTGGTCGGCCAGATGCTTCACGCGCAGCGGCTCGGGGCGCTCGTGCACCCGGTAGAGCGTGGGGAGCTTGCGCGTCTCGAGCAGCGTGGCGACCGCCTCGTTGGCGGCGATCATCAGATGCTCGATCAGACGGTGCGACTCGGTCTGCTCGCTCGGCGCCAGCGACGTCACGTGGCCCTCGCCCGAGAACGCGAACTCCGGCTCCACTGACTCGACCTCCAGCGCACCGGCGGACTCGCGCGCCGCCTGCAGCGCGTCGGCGGCGCGGCGCGCGGCGGCCAGCGGCCCCGCCCACGGCTCCTCGGCGCGCTCCCGGCCCGCGAAGATCGCGTCGACCTCCGGATAGCTGAGCCGCTTGTCGGACCGGATGATCGTGCGGTGGAACGCCACGCGCCGCCGGCGCGCCCCCTCGAGCTCCATCTCGACGGTCACCGCCAGCCGGTCCTGGTCGGGCACCAGCGAGCAGGCCTGGTTCGACAGCGCTTCCGGCAGCATCGGCTCGACGAGGCCGGGAACGTACACCGACGTCCCGCGCTTGAACGCCTCGCGGTCCACGCGCGACCCGGGCGGCACGTGCGCGGCCACGTCGGCGATGTGCACCCACACGCGCACGGCGCCGTCGTCCAGCCGCTCGGCCGAGATCGCGTCGTCGAAGTCGCGCGCCGTCGGCGGGTCGATCGTGAACGTGGGCAGCGAGCGCAGGTCGAGCCGCTTGACGTCGCGCACGCCCGAGGCCGCGTCGCGCGCCTCGCGCTCGACCAGCGGATCGAACCGCCGGGCCAGCCCGCGGTCGAGCATCAGGCCCTCGAGCACGTCGCGCGCCACGTCGGGGCGTCCCAGCCGGCGCACGATCCGCCCGTGCCCGCCGCCCCGGCCCAGCGGCTCGACGAGCACGAGGTCGCCGACCCGCGCGCGCCCGTTGCGCGGTCGGTCGACGTTGATGCGGCGGCCGCGCTCGAAGAACGGCGATGCCGTGAGGAAGCGGCCGTGCTTCTCGAGCACGCCCACCATGTGCTGGGTCACTCGGCCTCGCGCAGCGCGGCCTGGAGCGCCTCGTCCTTCGGCGTCTTCGGGTTGTCCTTGGCGTACAGGTCCGGCTTCACGCCCGACCCGCGCGAGACCCCGCCGCCGCCGAGGTTGCGGCCGCTGGGCAGGAAGTACTCGCCGACCGTGATGTCCAGCGCGCCGCCGTTGGACAGCGGCTCGATCTCCTGGAAGACGCCCTTGCCGAACGTCCGCGTGCCCACGACGGTCGCCCGCTTGCGGTCCTGCAGGGCGCCGGTCACGATCTCCGACGCCGACGCGCTGCGGTTGTTGACGAGCACCACCACCGGGATGTCAGGGTCGATCGCGCCGCCGGTCGCGTCGTAGACGCGCTCCGGCCGCGCGCGGCCCTTGGTGCTGACGATCCGCCCGTCGGGGATGAAGATCGAGGAGACCTGCACCGCCTCGTTGAGCAGGCCGCCGCCGTTGTCGCGCAGGTCGAGCACCACGCTGTCGGCGCCTTCCTTGAGGAGCTTGCGGACCGCCTCGCTGACCGCGTCGTGCGCGCCCGCCGTGAACCCGGCGAGGTGCACATAGGCGATCTTGTGCCCGTCCTCGGTGCGCATCTCCGAGCGGACGACCGGGATCGCCACCTCGGCGCGCTTGAGCGTGACCTCGCGCGCCTTGCCGCCGGAGCGCACGGTCAGCCGCACCGACGTGCCGGCCGGCCCCTTGATGCGGGTCGTGGCCTCGCTGGAGTCCTGCCCGGCGATCGACCGGCCGTTGACCGCCGTGATCACGTCGCCGGCCTTCAGGCCGCCGTCCTTGGCCGGGGAGCCGTCGTAGACCGTGATGATGCGCAGGCCGTCGTCGACCGGATCGACCGACATGCCGACGCCTTCGAAGCGGCCCTCGGTCGCCTGCTGGAAGTCCGTGTAGTCGCGTGGCGCGAAGTAGTTCGAGAACCGGTCGTCGAGCGAGCGGATCGCGTGGTCGAGCGACTGGTTGAGCAGCTGCTTGCGGTCGACCGGGCGGTAGTAGTCGCGCTCGAGCGTGTCCATCGCCTCGTCGTAGATCTGCCCGTCGCCGTCCTCGACGAGGACGTCGCGCACCGGGCCGGGCAGCGTGCTCGGGTGCCCGCCGAGGTAGATGCCCATGACGAGGGCGAGGAGCCCCAGGAACAGGACCAGGGGCAGGGTCGACAGTCGGCGGCGGCGCATGACCGGCTCCACGGTAGCGCCGGCGTGTCAGGTGAGGGTAAGCCTCAGACCCGCAGGAAGCGGCGCAGCGAGATGCCGGAGCCGGCGGCGGAGACCGCGACCGACGCGCCGAGCAGAACCGCGATCAGCAGCGGGAAGTTCATCGTGTCCGGCGCCGCGATCAGCGCGAACTGCGCGGCCAGCGGGTCGACCACCGCGATCTTGAGCACCGCCAGCAGCAGGATCGCCAGCAGGCCGCCCAGTGCGCCGACGAGCACGCCCTCGATCATGAACGGCCAGCGGATGAACCAGTCGGTGGCGCCGACGAGCTTCATGACCTCCACCTCGCGGCGCCGTGCGTACAGCGACAGCCGGATCGTGTTGGCGATCAGCAGCACGGACGCGATCACCAGCAGCGCGGCCAGGAGGGCGGTCGTGAGCTTCACGACGCGGGTGACCGAGAGGATCTTGTTGGTGTCCTCCTCGCGGTTGGACACCTCGTCGATCGCCGAGTCGACCACCGTGCGCTCGCCGCTCGGGCCGACCGGCGACAGCGCGTTGCGGACCTTGGAGATGTTGTCCGGGTTGTCCGGGCGTCACGCGGAAGGTCGGCGGCAGCGGGTTGGCGGTGCCGAGCGCCTCGTAGGCCTCCTTGTGCTTCTTCCGCTCCTCCGCGTACGCCTGGTCCTTGGAGACGTACTCGACGCTCGCGACGTGCGGCGTGTCGTTCTCGAGCAGGCTGCGCACCCGCTTGATGTCGCCGTCGCTGGCGTCGGCCTGCAGGAAGACGTCGGCGATCACGCGCCCGCGGACCTCGTTGGCGGCGCCGGTCGTCGCCTGGACGACCGGGATGAAGACGCCGAGCAGCATGACCGTGACGAGCACGGTCGCCATCGCGGCGAACGACGGGACGGCGTTGCGCCGCAGCGCCCGCAGCGCCTCGCGCAGGAAGAACCCGATCTTCACGGCAGGTCCTCGCGCATCCGCAGCGCGAACTCGCGCGTCGACTCGCTGGAGGCGTAGGAGCCGGCCTGCTCGTCGCGCACCACGCGGCCATGGGCCAGCTCGATCACGCGCCGTCGCATCTTGTTGACCATCTCGACGTCGTGGGTGGCGACCACCACGGTCGTGCCGGTCTTGTTGATGCGGTAGAGCAGCTGCATGATCCCGATCGACGTCTCGGGGTCGAGGTTGCCGGTCGGCTCGTCGGCCAGCAGCAGCGGCGGGTGGTTGACGAACGCGCGCGCCACCGAGACGCGCTGCTGCTCGCCGCCCGACAGCTGCTCGGGCACGTTGTGCAGCTTCAGCGACAGGCCGGTCAGGCGAAGGATGTCCGGCACCTTGTCACGGATGTCACGCCGGCTGCCGCCGGTGACCTGGAGCGCGTAGGCCACGTTCTCGTAGACCGTGCGGCTCGGCAGCAGCTTGTAGTCCTGGAACACCACGCCGATGTTGCGGCGGTAGTACGGCACCCGCCGGCGCGAGATCTGGTCCAGCTCGCGGCCGGCCACGCGGATCGTGCCGCTGGTGGCGTCGGTCTCCTTGATCAGCAGGCGCATCGTGGTCGACTTGCCCGAGCCGGACTGCCCGACCAGGAAGACGAACTCGCCCGGCTGGATGGCGAACGACACGTTGTCGAGCCCCGTGTCGCCGCTCGGATAGATCTTCGAGACGTTCTGGAACTCGATCACGGCACCCGGCACGGGAGACCGTGGCGCGGGTGTCGGAATGGGGTGCGAGCGCTCTTGGCGCCGGCGTACGTGACGTTCGGTAGCTGCCATCGCGACCAAGGAGGGTATTTGGTGTCGGTGCGTCCAGCCCTTTGTTGAAACCGGACTTGCAGCCGCCCTTGGTTAGATAGGGGGCATGGCTCGCATCGAATCCTCGTCGCTCCCCTCCGGTCTCCCGATCCATCGCATCGAGATCGAGGGCACGCGGGCGACCACCGTGCTGGTGGCGTTCGACGCCGGCGCCCGCACCGAGCGCGCCGAGGAGAACGGCATGGCCCACTTCCTCGAGCACCTGGTCTTCAAGGGCGGCGAGAAGTACGACGACTACCGCAAGGTCAACGAGACCGCCGAGCGGATGGGCGCGGTGCTGAACGCCTACACGTCCCACGACCTCGTCGCGTTCCACATCACCTGCCGGGCCGAGGTGGTCGGGGACGCGATCGACCTGCTGACCGACTTCGTGGGCCGGCCGAAGATCGACGCCGCCGAGCTCGACCGCGAGCGCGGGGTCGTGATCCAGGAGATCGCGCGCGCGAACGACCAGCCGTCGGTCCTGGCCGAGCACCTGATCGACCGCGCGGCGTTCGGCGACCACCCGCTGGGCCGCCCGGTACTCGGGCCGGAGGAGCACCTGCGTACGTTCACGCGCGAGGCGATCGTCGCCTTCCGCTCGCGGCAGTGGGCCGGCTCGCGCGGCGGCGCGTTCCTGGTCGGCAACCTCGAGCACGTGCCCGAGGACCGCGAGCTGGTCGAGTCGTTCGGCCGCTTCCCGTCGATCTCCCCGGACGGCGGCGGCGAGGCCGCCCCGGCGTTCGCGCCGCAGACGCTGGTCGAGGGCCGCGAGTCCAACCAGTCGCACCTGCGCATCTCCTACCGCCCGTCGATCGACCCGCGCGATGTCGGCCAGCGCGCCGCGCTCGGCGTCTACTCGACGCTGCTCGGCGGCTCGATGGGCTCCCGGCTGTTCGACGAGATCCGCGAGCAGCGCGGCCTGGCGTACTCCGTCTACTCGGTCGACCACGCGTTCGCCGACGTCCCGATCCTCCAGCTCTCCGCCGGCCTGGAGTCCGGCAAGTGCGTCGAGGCCTACACGCGCATGCGCGAGATCGTCAACGAGCTGCGCACCGACGGCCCGAGCGAGGACGAGTTCGAGCGGGCCAGGGCGTACGCGGCCGGCCGGCGCGTGCTGGCGTTCGAGAACACCAATGCGGTGGCACGGCACGCGGCCACGCAGTCGGTCGTCTTCGGCCAGGACATCGACCCGGACGAGGCGATCGCGGCGCTGGACCGCACCACGTTCGAGCAGGTCAGCGAGGTCGCGCGCGGCATCTCGGATGCGGCGTCCGTGGCCTGCGTCGGGCCGCACGAAGCCAGCGAGTTCACGGGCTGATGGTCGATCTCGTGGCCTGCGTGCCCGCATGGCCGTGTCCCGTGGATGCCGGGCGGTGCCCGCGCGATCGGCACAGTGGCGGAGCCACGGGCCGATTCAGCGGGTACCGATCCGGCGCCGCGGGGCGCGTCCAGGCGGGTGCGTAGGTCGCGGGATCGACCATCCCGCCGCATCATCCGGGCGCTCCGTCTGTTTCCCTTTGGGATGGTGGGGAGACGATGCGCCTACTTGCTGGTCGCCGTGCTCGCGACGCTCGTCGCCGCGTCGCCCGCTGCCGCGCAGGACAAGAAGAAGCGCAAGAAGCCGCCGAAGCCGGTCGAGATCCAGCTGCTCTCGATCAACGACTTCCACGGGCACCTCGATGGCGACAACAACGGGACCGTCACGCGGACCGGCCTGCCCGAGGATCGCGTGCCGGCGGGCGGCGCCGCGTACCTGGCGACGCACCTCCGCATGCTTCGCCATCGCAACCCGCGCACGGTCTTCGTCGCCGCCGGTGACCTGGTGGGAGGCAGCCCGTTGCTGTCCTCGCTGTTCCACGACGAGCCGACCATCGAGGTCATGAACCGCATGAACCTGTTCGTGAGCGCGGTGGGCAACCACGAGTTCGACGAGGGTCAGGCCGAGCTCCGGCGCATGCAGCGCGGCGGCTGCCACCCCACGGAGGGCTGCCGCGACGGCGACGGCTTCGCCGGCGCGAAGTTCCGCTACCTGGCCGCCAACGTCACCAACAAACGGACCGGCAAGCGCTTCTTCCCGGGCTACGCGGTGCGGAGGTTCGGCGGCGTCAAGGTGGGCTTCATCGGCATGACTCTCAAGGGCACGTCACAGTTCGTGGCGCCGTCCAGCTCGGCGGGGATCCGCTTCCGCGACGAGGCGTTGACCGCCAACAAGTACGCGCGGTACCTCAAGCGCCGCGGCGTGCGCGCGATCGTCGTGCTGCTGCACGAAGGCGGCTTCGCCGTCAAGAAGGACGTCGGCGCGAACGGCTGCCCGGGCCTCAGCGGGCCGCTCGAGTCGATCGTCCGCCACACGACGCACGACGTCGACCTGTTCCTCACCGGCCACACGCACCAGTTCTACAACTGCGTCATCGACGGGCGGCCGGTCACCAGCGCCGGGTCCTACGGGCGCGTGATCACCAAGGTCGACATGGACATCTCCCGCCGGACCGGCGAGGCGGTCGCCGTGCGCGCGCGCAACTGGGTGGTCGGCCAGGATGTCATCCAGGCGCCCGACATCGCAGCGCTGATCGAGCGCTACACCCGCCTCGCGGCGCCGGTCCGCGACCGCGTCGTCGGGCGTCTCGCGCGGCGCGCCGGCCGCACGCGCGACCCCTCCGGAGAGAGCAAGATGGGCAACCTGGTGGCCGACGCGCACCGCGCCTCCACCGGCGCCACCGCCGCGTTCGTGAACCCCGGCATCGTGCGGGCCGGGCTGCCGGCCGGCGACATCACCTACGGCCGCGCGTTCACCGCGCAGCCGTTCGGCACGAAGCTCGTGACGATGACGCTCACCGGCGGCCAGATCCGCAACCTGCTCAAGCAGCAGTGGTGCGGGCGCAGCCACCCCAACGTGCTGCAGGTCTCGAACGTCCGGTACTCGTGGAGCCGCAAGGTCGCCAGGTCGATCACCGGCACGCCGTGCGCGGACGCGGCCGACCCGGTGAGCGGCCTGACGGTCGACGGCGCCCCGGTCGAGCCGTGGATGGCGTGGCGCGTGACCGTCAACTCGTCGCTGGCGAGCGGCGGCGACCAGTTCTACGTGCTGCACAGCGGCACCGAGCCGGTCGACGGCGCGGGCGACGCGGACGCACTCGCCGCGCACCTCGCGCCGTCGGTCTCGGGGTTCCCGATCGTGCCCCCGGCTCGCGATCGCATGACGCTGATCCCTTGACCGGCGCGCGCCCGGTTTGCCACGATCCGGTTGTCAGTGACTCAGCCTGAGCTCAACCACCGAGAGCTCGAGCGATACGTCCAGCGGGTCGCGGATCGATGGCCGGTCCAAAGGGCGCTGCTCGGCGGCGCGCGCGTTGCCGACCTGCGCGGCGCCGGACCGCAGCGCGAGCGCGGGCCGGAGTTCGTCGTCGTGCTCGTGTCGGACTACTTCGACGGCGTGCCATGGCTCGAGCGCGTGTACGTGTGCGGGAGCCTGTGGGACGCGTACGAGATGGGCGCGCCGGCCGACATGCACTGCTACACGCCGCCGGAGTTCGAGCGCAAGCTCGATCAGCTCGCGGTCGTGCGGGAGACGGCCGAGCACGGGCTCGAGCTGGTGCCCGAGCCCGCGGCCTGACTCGCCTGTGCCGGCGGCGTCGCTACGTCAGCCGGCACTGGCGGCGACGATGAGGTCCGCGCCGGCGGTGGCGCGGGCGGCGGCGTCGATCAGGTCTGCGACCGCGCCGGGCTGGGAGACGGTCACGGCGTGGGAGGCGTCGACCTCGATGGTCGTCGAGCCGGCCCGGCCGGCCATGAAGCGCATGGAGTCGGCCGGAATGGCCAGGTCCTGGGTGGTCACCAGGGCCCAGGACGGGATGGTCTTCCAGGCCGCCTTGGTGGCGACGTCCTCCAGCGCGGACGCGGCGATGGGTCGCTGCGTGGCCGCCATCAGCTCGGCGACCTCCGGAGCCACGTCCGCGGCAAACACTTCGTGGAAGCGGTCCTGCTGGATGTAGAGGTCCATGCCGGCCTGGCCGTCGGCGAGGGGGAACGGGACGGAGTCGAGCGCGGGGCCCAGCTCGCCGCCCGGGAACTTGGCGGCCAGCTCCGCGGTGCTCTCGCCGATCTCCAGGTTGAAGCTGGCGACATAGACGAGGGCCGTGACGCCAGGGACGCCCTCCGCCGCCTCGCTCATGACCGATCCGCCGTAGGAATGGCCGGCGACGACCACCGGACCGGACAGGCTTTCCAGGACGCTGCGTAGGTACGCGGCGTCCTCCTGCAGGCCGCGCAGCGGATTCGCGACGGCGATGGCGGTGTAGCCGCGGCGGTGCAGCGCGGCGATCACGCCGTTCCAGCTCGCCGACTCGGCGAAGGCGCCGTGCACGAGGACGACCGTCGGGGTTGCTGCCTCCGGATGCATCGGAATTCTCCTCTCGAGTATCTGTGCGAGCAATATATTGCATGTAGCCTATTTATGTCAAGATCGACTGCCGGCTTGTGTTCAATGTGTTGCATGCCGATCCCCGAGAACACGGCACCGATCGACCGGCGGCTGCTCCGAGACGACGTCTACGGCCGCCTGCGCGATGCCATCGTCGACGGCACGTTCGCCCCCGGCGAGCAGCTCCGGGATGTCGAGCTCGCCGCCTGGTTGGGCGTCAGCCGGACGCCGGTCCGCGAGGCCCTGCTGCGGCTCGCGGAGGCGGGACTCGTCGTGGCCCAGCCGGGCCGCTCCACGACCGTGAGCTCACTCGACACGCGCGCCGTGCGCGACGCCCGCGACGTCGTCGCGGCGATGCACGAGGTCGCCGTGCGCGAAGCGGTGGGGAGCCTCACCGACGGAGACCTCGAGGCGATGCGCGAAGCGAACCGCCGGTTCGAGTCGGCGATCGAGCAGGGCGACGTCGATGCGGCCCTTCGAGCGGACGACGAGTTGCACGGCGTCCCGATCGCCGCGGCCGCGAACCAGGCACTGATCGCGGTGCTCCACCAGTTCACGCCGGTGCTTCGCCGCGCGGAGCGCCTCCGCTTCTCCTCAGTGGACGGGCGGGCATCGCTCGCGCGACACGACGAGCTGATCCGACTCTGCGCCGCCGGGGACGCCGACGGGGCGGCGGCCGTCGCCTTCGACACCTTTCACAGCCTGCCGGCCACCGAGGCGTAGGCCGGCGATCCGGCGTCAGCCGATCGCCACCATGCGCTCGATCGGCAGGCGGGCGCGCTCGGCGATCGCCTCGGCCACCTTGACCTCCGGGCTCATCTCGCGCAGCGCGTCGCGCAGCTTCGGCAGCGTGATCATCTTCATGAAGCGGCAGCTCGCCGCCTCGTTGGCCGCCACGAAGTCCACGTCCGGCCGTGCCTCGCGGAGCGGGTGCAGCATCCCGGTCTCGGTGGCCACGATCGCGGTGGCGCCGGCCGGCGCGCCCGCCGCGTAGCCGAGCATCCCGCCGGTCGAGAGCATGTGCACGCCGTCGGCGCTCACGTCTCCGGCCGCGACGTACTCCATCACCGAGGTCGAGCACCCGCACTCGGGGTGGATGAGGAAGTCGGCGCCCGGGTGCGCGGCGCGCATGTCGCGGATGTCCGACGGCCGGATCCCGGCGTGGACGTGGCACTCGCCGTCCCACACGTGCATCTTGCGGCCGGTCGACTTCTCGACGTAGGCGCCGAGGAACATGTCCGGCCCGAACAGGATCTCGGTGTCGTCGCCGTGCTCGCGGTAGATGTGCTCCACGACCTGCACGGCGTTCGAGGACGTCACGCAGTAGTCGGTCTCGGCCTTCACATCGGCCGTCGTGTTGACGTACATGACGACGATCGCGCCAGGGTGCTGCGCCTTCCAGGCGCGCAGCTGGTCGGCGGTGATCGAGTCGGCCAGCGAGCAGCCGGCGTCGGGATCGGGCAGCAGGACGGTCTTCTCGGGCGAGAGGATCGACGCCGTCTCGGCCATGAAGTGCACGCCGCAGAACGCGATCACCTCGGCGTCCGTGCGGGCCGCCTGCTGCGACAGGCCCAGCGAGTCGCCGACGAAGTCGGCCACGTCCTGCACCTCGGGCAGCTGGTAGTTGTGGGCGAGGATCACGGCGCCGCGCTCGGCGGCCAGCGCGCGTACCTCGGACTGCAGCGCGGGAATGTTGTCGAGCGTGAGGAGGGTCATATCGAGGGGAGGGCCTCCAGGGCCAGTGAGAGATCGAGCCCGGGCGCTGAGTGGGTGAGCGCGCCCATCGACACGTAGTGTAGGCCCTCTATTGTCGCATAGACCAAAACTGTGTCCGCGCTGACCCCGCCGGACGCCTCGAGATCCGCGCGCCCGCCGACCTGGGCGACCGCGGCGCGGATCTCGTCCGGCGTCATGTTGTCGAGCAGCAGGCGCGGAGCGCCCGCCTCGAGCGCCTCGTCGATCTCCGCCGCGTCGCGCACCTCGACCTCGATCGGCAGGTCCGGCCGGTGGGCGCGGGCCCGCCGCACGGCCTCGCCCACCCCGCCCGCGGCCGCCGAGTGGTTCTCCTTGATGAGGATCGCGTCGTAGAGGCCGGCGCGGTGGTTGACGCCGCCGCCGTCCGCCACCGCGCGCTTCTCCAGCCGCCGCAGCCCCGGCGTGGTCTTGCGCGTGTCGAGGATCCGCGCGCCGCCGCCGGCCTCCTCCACGGCACGCACGACCTTCGCGGTCGCGGTGGCGACGCCCGACAGCCGGCCGAGGAAGTTCAGTGCCGTGCGCTCGGCGGTGAGCAGGGCGCGCGCCGATCCCTCGACGCGCAGCACCGGCGCGCCGGCGGCGCGCCACTCGCCCTCGGGGCCGAGCCGGACGATCTCGGCGTCCGGGTCCAGCCGCCGGAACACCGCCTCGGCGACCTCCAGCCCGGAGATGACGCCGGGCGCCTTCTGCGTGATCGTGGCCTGCGCGCGGGCGGCGGCGTCGACGGTCGCCTCGGTCGTCGCGTCGCCGGCGCCGACGTCCTCGGCGAGCGCGCGGTCGATCAGCTCTTCGACGTCTCGGTCCATGCCTGGAGCCTGGCATGGATGTCGTTCGCCCGCGGTGTCTTGAGGCGGATCGCGACCGCGCCTGAGCGGGTCGGGTAGACGTCGCTCGCCTCGTACGCCAGCTCGAGCACCTCGGGCTCGGGCACCGACGAGGTGACCGGGCCTGGCTTGGCGTCGAGCTGGATCCCCTGCGTGCCGTGGACCACGAGCCGGCGCGGCGTCAGCGCGAGGGATGCGACGGTGTTGGTGGTGCCGGACTGCGGTCGCTGGCCGAGCGCGCTGTAGTGGCGATAGACGACCTCGCCCTCGAGGCGCTCCACGAGCAGCTCCAGTCCTTCGGCTTCGAGCTCCGCCTTCCGCTTGGCGGGCATCCCGCCGCGGTTGGCCAGCCAGCGCTTGATCACGGGGCCCTCCCGAGCTCGAGCCCGGCCAGCGTGCTCTCGCCCTCGTAGAGCAGCCGGCCACGGCGGGTGAGCCGGACGCGCAGGCGCCCGGCGAGGTGCTGGTGCGACCACGGGAGCGTGCGCCGCTCGGCCGGGACCGGCACGTCGAGGATGTGCGCGGCGGCCGGGTCGGCGGCCGCCTCGATCTCCAGGCCCCGCCCCCTGAGCGTCCAGCGACCGGGCACGACATCGGCGCGCACCGGCGCCAGCAGCGGCTCGCCGCGCCGCACGAGCCGCCCGTCGACGTGGACGACGGCCGCGGTCGCCCGCAGGCGGCCCAGCGCGGGCCCGCCCGCGAACGCCACGGTCACGGGATCACCACCGAAGTCGTGGGCCTCGCCCCACCACCACACCGGCGGGAAGCCGTTGCCCCAGTTGCGCTCGACGTACGCGGTCGCGCCGTCCAGGTCCCAGTCGCCGACCATGCCCTCGGCGCGCGCCCGCAGCACGAGCGGCCGCCAGTACTGGCGCAGGAACGGCAGGTGCCCGAACGGGCCGGTGCCGTGCCAGGGCCGCGGCCAGACGACGGGGTCGTGCAGCCGGGCGTCGACGCCTTCGAGCCGCACGTGCCGCGCGTCGCCGGCGAACGCGGCGCCGATCCGCACGCCGCTCGCGTCGGCCACCGGGTCATCGAGGATCGAGGGCCGCCAGCCGCCGGGTTGCTGCGCGACGCCGACCAGCGCCCAGCCGGGGCACACGCCGCAGAGGACGACCGCCGCCCGTCCGTCGGGCCACGTGAAGCGCCAGAACCAGCCCGACAAGTTAGCCCCGCGGGTCATCCAGACCCTCGTCTGATGGCAACGTCCGGCATCCGGCCGGTCGAGATCGGTCGGGCCACCCCTACGCGGCCGAGGCCTTGGCGTTGGCCTCGAGCCAGGCGCGGACGAAGCCGTCGAGGTCGCCGTCCAGGACGCGCTCGGCGCTGCCGACCTCGAAGTCCGTCCGGTGGTCCTTGACCATCGTGTACGGGTGCAGCACGTAGGAGCGGATCTGCGAGCCGAAGTTCACGTCCTGGGCCTCGCCGCGCTCGCGCGCGATCTCCTCCTGGCGCTCGCGCTCGGCGCGCTCGACGAGCTTGGAGCGCAGCATCGCCATCGCCGTCGCCTTGTTGGCCGACTGCGAGCGCTCGTTCTGGCACTGGACGACGATGCCGGTCGGCCTGTGCGTGATCCGCACCGCGGAGTCGGTCTTGTTGACGTGCTGCCCGCCGGCCCCCGAGGCGCGGTAGGTGTCGATCTGGAGGTCCTCGTCCTCGATCTCGACGTCGCCGGCGTCCTCGACCACCGGGGCGACCTCGACGCCTGCGAAGCTCGTCTGGCGGCGGTTGGCGGCGTCGAACGGCGACAGCCGCACGAGCCGGTGGACGCCCTTCTCGGCGCTGTAGAGGCCGTAGGCGTTCTCGCCCGAGGCGCGGAAGGTGGCGGACTTGATGCCGGCCTCCTCCCCCGCGCTCGCCTCCAGGAGCTCGACCTTGAAGCCGCGGCGCTCGGCCCAGCGCATCAGCATCCGCAGGACCATCTCGGCCCAGTCCTGGGCGTCGGTGCCACCGGCGCCGGCGTTGACGGTCACGAGCGCGTCGCCGGCGTCGTACTTGCCGGTGAACAGCCGCTCCTCCTCGAGGGCGGCCAGCCGCTCCTCGACCGACGCCAGCGTCTCCTCGAGCTCGGCGGCCAGGTCCTCGTCCTCCTCGGCGAGCTCCACGAGCCCGTCGAGGTCCTCGGCGTCGGCCTGCAGCTTCCCGAACGTCTCCAGCCGCCGCGCGAGCCGCGAGTGCTCGGCACCGACCTTGCCCGCCGCATCCGGATCGTCCCAGAAGCCCGGCGCGCCCATCTGCTCCTCGAGCGCGGCGATGCGCTCCTTCAGGGCAGCCGGGTCAAAGGTAGTCCGAGAGCAGGGACAGCTGCTCGCGGATGGCCGCCAGGCGCTGCGGGGTGGGCTGGGACGTCGAGGGCGTGGCCATGGCGGCCACTGAGGCTACTACGGCTGGAGGAGCACCTTCACGACGCCGTCCTGCTTCTTCTGGAACTTCTCGTACAGCTCGGGCGCCTGGTCGAGCGGCGCGCGATGGGTCGCGAAGTCGTCGACGCCCAGCGGGTCGCCGTTCATCAGCAGCGGCATGATGTCGTCGACCCACCGCTTGACGTTCGCCTGGCCCATCCGCAACTGGACCTGCTTGTCGAACAGCGTGAGCATCGGCAGCGGCTCGGTCTGGCCGCCGTAGACGCCGCTCAGCGAGATCGTGCCGCCGCGGCGCACCAGCTCGATGGCCAGGTGCAGCGCGCCCAGCCGGTCGACCCCGGCACGCTCCATGAGCTTCGCCGCGACCGCGTCGGGCAGGAAGCCGGTCACCGTCTGGGCGAGCTTGCCGAGCGGCGAGCCGTGGGCCTCCATGCCGACCGCGTCGATCACCGAGTCCGGCCCGCGGCCGCCGGTCATCTCGCGGATCTCGGCCACGATGTCGTCAGGGCCCTCGAGGTCGACGACCTCGATCCCGCGGTTGCGCGTACGCGCCAGCCGCTCCGGCACGAGATCGACGCCGATCACGCGGTGCCCGCGGTGATGGGCGATGCGGGCCGCCATGTCGCCGATCGGGCCGAGCCCGAGCACGACGACCGTGCCCCCGTCCGGGACCTCCGCGTACTCGACGGCCTGCCAGGCGGTCGGCAGCACGTCGGAGAGGAAGACGAAGCGGTCGTCCGGCGGGCCCTCCGGCACCTTGATCGGCCCGAACTGCGCCTGCGGGACCCGCAGGTACTCGGCCTGGCCGCCGGGCACCTGGCCGTAGAGCTTCGTGTAGCCGAACAGGGCGGCGCCCATGCCGTGCTCGCGCACCTGCGTGGTCTCGCACTGCGTGTGCAGGCCCTCGCCGCACATGAAGCAGCTGCCGCAGGCGATCTGGAACGGGATCACCACGCGGTCGCCTGCCGCGAGGTTCGTGACCGCGGAGCCCACTTCCTCGACGATGCCCATCGGCTCGTGGCCGAGGATGTCCCCCTCGCCCATGAACGGGCCCATGACCTCGTAGAGGTGCAGGTCAGAGCCGCAGATGCCGCTCGAGGTGATCCGGATGATCGCGTCGGTCGGGTCCTGGATCGCAGGATCGGGGACCGTGTCGACGCGCACGTCGCGCTTTCCGTGCCAGGTGACTGCCTTCATGCATCAGGCACTTCCCGCCGCAGTCCGTCAAGAAAAGTCAGCGCTGATGATCTGACACCGGCGGCCGGGGTGAGGGCGTAGAGCGAGCGGTACGGCTGCGGGCCCTCGAGCGGGACCATGGCGACGCCGGGCAGGCCGGCGGCCAGCAGCTCCGGCATCAGCGTCACCGCGAGCCCGGAGGCGACCAGCCCGCGCGAGGCCAGCACGTCGCGCGTGACGAACGCGATCCGCGGCTCGTACCCCGCCGCCACGCACGTCCGGTAGATCAGGTGCTCGCGCGACGGCGCCGTCCAGGTCTCCTCGGCGAGATCGGCGACGGTGAGCCGCTCGCGGCCGGCCAGCGGGTGGTCGAGCGGCAGCACCGCCAGCATCGCCTCGCGGCCCAGCTCGTGGCGCTCGGTGCCGTCGGGCCGCCGCGGCGGCTGCTCGGCGTCCTGGAAGCACATCGCCGCGTGGAGCGTGCCCGCGGCCACCATCTCCCCCAGCTCCTCGCCCGACGCCTCCACGGCCTCGACCTGCACCTCCGGGAGCTCGGAGCGCAGGCGCTTGATGGCCTCGGGGATCACGGTCGCGAGCGCGCTCGGGAACGCGCCCACGCGCAGCGTCTCGCGCTCGGCGGCGGCCAGCTCGGCGACCTGCGCGCCGGCCTGCGCGAGGCGGTCGGCGACCGCGTCGGCGTGGGCGAGCAGCAGCGCGCCCGCCTCGGTCGGCGTCGGGCCGCCGGGACCGCGCTCGAACAGCTTCAGGCCGAGCTGGCGCTCGAGCGCGGCGACCTGCTGGGAGACCGCCGGCTGCGTCAGCGCCAGCGCCTCGCCGGCGCGCGAGAACGACCCCTGATGGGCGACCTCGCGGAACGTCAGGAGCCGCCGCGGATCCATATCGAGCTTGCTTATAGCACTGGCGAATCCATCAATCACACGAATGAGTTCAAGCGTGCCAGTCATCGGACCGATGAGGGACCAGAAAATGATGCGATCGCGGGACAGGTGGGCGGTACGCGGATGCGTGGCAGGGCTGCTGATCGTCCTGTGCGTGCTGGCCGGCTTCTCGCTGGTCACGCAGGACCGCGTCGCCGCCGAGTCCCGGCGGGCCGACACGGCGATCGGCCTGAGCGCGACGTACCAGGACGCGCGGCATTGGGTCACCGAGGCCAAGTCGACCGAGCGGCGGTACCACTTCGAGGGCAGCGAGACCGTGCGGCTCGCCCACCGGCAGGCTGCGCAGCACCTCTCCGAGAACCTGGCGCGCGTCGTCGAGCTCGACCCGTCGGCCCGCCCGACGGTGGACCGGCTCCTGGAGCTCTCCCGCCGGTACCGGGCGGCCGTCGGCGATCTCTTCGCTGCAATCGATCGCAGCGATGCGACCGCCGTCCAGCGCGCCGGCCGGGGCGGCGAGCCGCTGTCGCTCGTCATGCTCGACGTTGACGGCCTCAAGGACGTCAACGACAGGCTCGGCCACCAGGCCGGCGACGAGCGGTTGCAGGAGACCGCCGCCGCGATCCGCGAGGCGCACCGCGCCGGCGACCTCGCCTACCGCGTCGGCGGCGACGAGTTCGCGGTCATCCTCGCCGGCGCCCGAGCGCTCGGCGCGCTCGAGTTCGCCCAGCGGCTGCGCGCCGACGTCGCGGTCACCGCGGGCATCGCCGAAGCGACCGGGCTGCGCGGCCGCGACGAGATCATCCGCGAGGCCGGCCTCGCGCTTGGTCGGCGCCAAGCGCATCCAGCAGGACGCCGCGATCTACGGGCCGGACATGGAGACGCCGCCGGCCGACGTCGAGCACGACGAGCGACCGCTGGCCAGCGCGCTCGCGCTCGCGGTCGACGCCAAGGACTCCTACACCCGCAGCCACTGCCAGACGGTCTCCCAGCTGTCGGCGGTGATCGCCGCCGAGCTGGGGCTCGAGGGCGACCGCGTGGCCCGCGTGCGCCTCGCCGGGCTGCTGCACGACGTCGGCAAGATCGGCGTGCCCGACGCGATCCTCAACAAGCCGGCCGCGCTGACCGACGACGAGTTCGAGCTGATGAAGCGCCACTCGCTGCTCGGCTGCGACATCGTCGAGGCGGCCGAGATGCACGACGAGGCGCGCTGGGTGCGCCACCACCACGAGCGCTACGACGGCTCCGGCTACCCGGACGGACTGGCCGGCGACGAGATCCCCCTGGAGTCGCGCATCATCCTCGTCGCCGACGCGTTCGAGGCGATGACCTCGGACCGCCCGTACCGGCGGGCGCCGGGCCAGGAGTTCGCGGTCGCCGAGCTGGCGAGCAACGCCGGCGGCCAGTTCGACCCGCGCGTGGTTCAGGCGCTGTGCCGGGCGCTCGACCGCGAGGCGGTCGTGCCTACGCTCCGTGGCACTTCTTGAACTTCTTGCCCGACCCGCACCAGCACGGGTCGTTGCGGCCCAGCTGCTCGTGCTCGTCGACGCGCCGCTGCTGCACCACCGGTGAGGGCTCGCCCTCGCCCTCGTACTCCTCGTCGTAGGCGCTCGGCTGGTCGTCCAGCGTGCCGCCGGAGTACTGGAGCGCCGCCGCGCCCCCGCCGCCGCCCTGCTGCTCCGGCACGCCGCCGCCGTTCTCGCCCTCGATCTGGACCTCGACGTTGTAGATCATGCGCGCGAAGTCCGACCAGATGGTGTTCATCAGGTCCTGGAAGAGCGTGAACGCCTCGTTCTTGTAGGCGACGATCGGCTCGATCTGGGCGAACCCGCGCAGGTGGATGCCCTCGCGCAGGTAGTCCATGTCGTAGAGGTGCTCGCGCCAGCGCTGGTCGATGATCTGCATCAGCAGATAGCGCTCCAGCGCGCGCATGAGCTCCTCGCCGAGCTCTTCCTCGCGCTCGTCGTAGAGCTTGAGCGCGTCCTCGGTCAGCAGCGTCTTGAGCTGCTCGCGGTCGACGGTCTCGCGGTCGATCTCCTCGGGCCCGAAGTCGACCTCGAACATCTGGTCGAGCTGCGCCCACAGCGCGTCGAGGTCCCAGTCCTCGAGGTAGTCGCCGGGCGTGTACTCGTCGACGAGGTTGCCGATGACGTCGCCGATCTGCTCGCGCGCGACCGGGCCCATGTCGCGACCCTCCAGCACCTCGTCGCGGTACTGGTAGACGATCTCGCGCTGCTGGTTCATCACGTCGTCGTACTCGAGGACGCGCTTGCGGATGAGGAAGTTCTGCTCCTCGACCTTGCGCTGGGCGTTCTCGATCTGCTTCGAGAGCATCTTGGCCTCGATCGGCTCCTCCTCGCCCTCCTCGGAGGTCGGGCCGAGGCGGTCGAGGATGCGGTAGATCCGGTCGCCCGCAAACAGGCGCACCAGGTCGTCCTCGGCCGAGAGGAAGAAGCGCGACTCTCCGGGGTCGCCCTGGCGGCCGGAGCGGCCGCGCAGCTGGTTGTCGATCCGGCGCGACTCGTGGCGCTCGGTGCCGCAGATGAACAGGCCGCCGGCCTCGAGCACGAGCTCGCGCTGCTCCTCGGTCTGCTCCTCGATCGAGGGGAGGATCTGCGCGAAGCGCTCGTCGTAGTCGGGGTCGCCGGGCCGCAGGCCGATCTTGGCGAGCTCGAGCCGCGTCTGGTGCTCGGCGTTGCCGCCGAGCTTGATGTCGACGCCGCGGCCGGCCATGTTGGTGGCGATCGTGACCGCGCCGAGGCGGCCGGCCTCGGCGATCGTCTCGCCCTCGCGCTCGGCGTACTCCGGCTTGGCGTTGAGCACCGCGTGGGCGATCCCGCGCTTGCTGAGCTCGGTCGACAGCAGCTCGGAGACCTCGACGGAGATCGTGCCCACGAGCACGGGCTGGCCCTTCTCGTGGCGCTCGGCGATCTCGCGCGCGACCGCGGCCCACTTGCCGTCCCTGGTCTTGAAGATCTGGTCGTTGCGGTCGGCGCGGACCATCGGCCGGTTGGTCGGGATCTCGACGACAGGCAGCTTGTAGATCTTCATGAACTCGGTCGCCTCGGTGAGCGCCGTGCCCGTCATGCCCGCGAGCTTGCCGTACATGCGGAAGTAGTTCTGGAGCGTGATCGTCGCGAGCGTCTGGTTCTCCTCGCGGACGCTCACGCCCTCCTTGGCCTCGACCGCCTGGTGCAGGCCCTCCGACCAGCGGCGGCCGTCGAGGATGCGGCCGGTGAACTCGTCGATGATCTTGACCTCGCCGTCGACCACCGCGTAGTCGACGTCGCGCTTGTACAGCGACTCGGCCTTGAGGGCCTGGATGAGGTGGTTGACCAGCGGGCCGTTCTCGGCCTTGTACAGGTGGTCGATCCCGAGGAAGCGCTCGGCCTTGCCCACGCCGCGCTCGGTCACCGAGACGCTCTTGTGCTTCTCGTCGAACTCGTAGTCGAAGTCGGCGAGGAAGTCCTTCTTGGCGCGCGGGTCCATGCCGTCGGGCTTCTTGCCGGGCTCCAGCTGCGGCGCGAGCTTGGCGAAGCGCTCGTAGTAGTCGGCGGCCTGCTCGGGCGCGCCGGAGATGATCAGCGGCGTGCGGGCCTCGTCGATGAGGATGTTGTCGACCTCGTCGACGATCGCGAAGTGGTGGGTGGCGAGCGCCTTGCCCTCCTCCTCGTCGATCCGGCCGCCGTGCTGGACCTTCTCCTCCAGCGTCGTGGCCATGTTGTCGCGCAGGTAGT
Organism: uncultured Solirubrobacteraceae bacterium; assembly: GCA_963759375.1. GTDB lineage: Bacteria > Actinomycetota > Thermoleophilia > Solirubrobacterales > Solirubrobacteraceae > DASSUW01. The sequence goes on from CAVWYY010000008.1 coordinate 538,023, forward strand.
CGAACCCGAACTCGGAGTTGGTGCCGTACGTGATGTCGGCGGCGTAGGCGGCGCGCTTCTCCTCGTACGGCTGCATGTTCTGCAGCACGCCGATGCTGAGGCCGAGCGCCTCGTAGATCGGCCGCATCCAGTCGGCGTCGCGGCGGGCCAGGTAGTCGTTGACCGTGACGAGGTGGACGCCGTTGCCGGCCAGCGCGTTGAGGACGACCGCGGTCGTGGCGGTCAGCGTCTTGCCCTCGCCGGTCTTCATCTCGGCGATCGCCCCGTCGTGCAGGACCATGCCGCCGATCATCTGCACGTCGAAGTGCCGCATGTTCATGCGGCGGCGACTGACCTCCCGCACGAGCGCGAAGGTCTCGGGAAGCAGGTCCTCCAGCGACTCGCCGCCGCGCGCGCGCTCGCGCAGCGAGTCGGCGTTGGCGCGCAGCTCGTCGTCGTCGAGCAGCTCGAGCTCGGGCTCCCAGGCATTGATCCGGTCGACGCGCTTGGCGTACTGCTTGAACTGCCTGGCCTCACCCAGGCGCAGGGCACGATCGAGGATCGACATACGTTCAAGCGTAGCGGCTCAGCCGCTCCGCTCAGGCGCGCTCAGATGGCCGGCATGGCGCCCTCGTCCGGGGCCGGCGGTTGGCCGGCGAGCGCGCGCGACTCCCGGCGCTTGCGCCGCTTGTCGCGGTGCCGCTTGACCTGCCGGGCGAGCTCTTCGGCGACGAGGTTGATCGAGTGCTTGCTGTCCCGCGACGCGTTCTTCGCGCGCAGCGTGACGCCCTTGAGGTGGAGGGTCGCCTCCGCCACCATCTGGTCGGGATTGGCGGGGTTCCGCTCCTCCGACAGCTCGATCTCGAGAATGGCAAGCTCGCTGACCTGCTTGTCCACCTTCTCGAAGCGCCGCGCAACCACCTCGCGCAGCTCGTCGGTGACCTGAAGGTTGCGTCCCTTGACCTCGATCCGCATGGGACTCCTCTCGGGAGTTGCTCCGACCCAAGAGATGCTATCTGGCCACTCAACCATTGGCGCCAGCGGCCGACATTGAGGAGTGTGAGCGCAACAATCCAACGCCCTGAGGTCGCCGTCGTCCGCCACCCGATCGCGGACGGGCGAAACAACGTGGTCGGCTACGAGCTGCGGTTCGGTGGCGCCGTCAATCTCGGCGACCCGTCCCAGGACGCGAAGGCCACGTCTGCGCTCCTCGTCGAGGCGTTCGGCGACATCGGGCTCGAGCGCCTCGCCGGCCGGCACCCCGCCTGGGTGTCGATCGCCCGCAACTTCCTGGTCGAGATCGGCCCGCCGCCGGTGCGCCCCGACCGCGCCGTGCTGCAGATCGACGCCTACCCGGCGCAGGACGACCTGCTCGCGCTGCTCCAGCAGCTCTCGCGCTCCGGCTACACGCTGGCGCTCGGCAACTACGAGGGTCGCACCGACATCGAGGAGCTGATGTCGCTGTGCTCGATCGTCAAGATCTCGGTCGCCGATCGCGACGACGAGGAGCTGGCCCGCGTGCTCGAGGCGCCGCGCACCCAGGGCGCCCTGCTGGTGGCCACCGACGTCGAGGACCACGGCGCGTTCCTGCGCGTCCAGGGCCACGGCTTCACCTACTTCGAGGGCGAGTACTTCGCCAAGCCGCGCCTGTTCCGCCACCGCGGCGTGGCCACCGCCGGCCTCGGCTCGCTGCGCCAGCTCTCGGAGCTGACCGCGGGCGACGTGTCCTTCGAGGACCTCGAGCGGATCATCTCGTCCGACGTCGGCCTGTCGCTCAAGCTGCTGCGCTACGTCAACTCCGCCTTCTTCGCGCTGCCGCGGACCGTGTCCTCGGTGCGCGAGGCGCTCTCGCTGCTCGGCGTGCGCACCGTGCGCCGCTGGGCGACGGTGATGGCGATCTCCGCGATCCCGGACGTGCCGGACGAGCTGGTCGCGCTCGGCCTGCGCCGCGCCCGCATGTGCGAGATGCTCGCCGGCAGCGCGCTGCCCGAGGAGCGCGAGACGCTGTTCACGATCGGCCTGTTCTCGGTCGCCGACGCGCTGATCGACGCGCCGATGGCCGAGGTGCTCGACTCGCTGCCGTTCACCGACGAGATCCAGGTGGCGCTGCTGCGCCGCGAGGGTCCGAAGGGCGAGCTGCTGACCGCGGTCACCGCGTACGAGCGCGGCGACTTCCCGGCGGTGTCGACGCCTGACGCGGGCGTGTCGCTCGCCGGTGCCTACCGGGCTGCGCTCGAGTGGGCCGACGAGGCCGGCCGCGTCATCGCCTGAGCCAGTAGCGCCCAGACCGCCTCGAAATCCTCGTCGATCTGCGGGTCGCCCCACGTGGCGGCGTGCGCCGGGTCGTGGAACCGCGCCGTGGCGATGAACATCGCGCGGGCGGTCCGCTCGTCGCCGACGCTGCGGGCCAGGCTCTGGATGAGGTGGTCGACGTGCCGCTGGATGACGTCCTGCGACTCGGCCGCCAGCGCGACGTACGTCGCGAACAGCTCGGGGTCCTCGAGCGCGCGGCGGCGCTTGGTGGCGAGCAGCGTGTCGAACCACCTGCGGGGGTCGTCGTCGATCGGCTCGAGCGGCTCGGACATCTCGTCGAGGAACCGCTCCGCGACCGCCTCCCTGAGCGCGGCCTTGCTCGGGAAGTGGCGGTAGACGCTGCCGTGGCTGACGCCGAGGGCGCGGGCGACGTCGACGACGTTGGCCTTGGCCGGCCCGTGGCGGCGGAGGACCTCCTCCGCCGCCTGCAGGATGTCGTCCCTGGTCAGCACTACTTCTCGGAGTCCAGCACGGCCATCTGACGTTCGTCGTAGCGGTCGCCGGCAGCGGCTTCCGCCGGGACGGCATTCTCGATCGTCGCCAGGTCGTCGCCGCCGAGGTCGAGCTCGAGCGCGCCGAGCGCCTCGGTCAGCCGGTCGCGGCGGCGGGCCCCGACCAGCGGCACGATGTCGTCGCCGCGGCTCAGCACCCACGCGATCGCGGCCTGCGCGGCGGTGGCGCCCTGCTTGTCGGCGATCGCGCTCAGCGCCTCGGCGAGCTCGAGGTTGCGGTCGAGGTTCTCGCGGCGGAAGCGCGGCGAGCGGCTGCGGAAGTCGTTGCGCGTCGTCTCGCGGTCCTTCGTCCAGTGGCCGCTGATGAGGCCGCGGCTCAGCACGCCGTAGGCGGTGATGCCGACGCCGAGCTCGCGCGCGGCCGGGAGGATGTCGCGCTCGATGCCGCGGCTGATGAGGCTGTACTCGATCTGCAGGTCGGTCACCGGGTGCACGGCGTGGGCGCGGCGCAGCGTGTCGGCGCCGACCTCGGACAGGCCGAGATGGCGGACGTACCCCGCGTCGATCAGCTCCTTGATCGCGCCGACGGTCTCCTCGATCGGCACGCTCGGGTCCACGCGGGCCGGCCGGTAGATGTCGACGTGGTCGGTGTCGAGGCGCTTCAGCGTGTAGGCGAGCGCGGTCTTGACGGCCGCGGGGCGCGCGTCGTAGCCGAGCCATTGGCCGTCGGGGTCGCGCTGGGCGCCGAACTTGACGCTGATCAGCACGTCGTCGCGGTCGCGGGTGGAGAGCGCCTCGTGGATCACCAGCTCGTTGTGCCCCATGCCGTAGAAGTCGCCGGTGTCGAGAAGGGTGATCCCGGCGTCGAGCGCCGCGTGGATCGTCGCGATGCTCTCGTCGCGGTCGGCGGGGCCGTAGAGGTCGGACATGCCCATGCAGCCCAGGCCGATTGCGGAGACGGTCGGACCTTCGGTGCCAAGGGTTCGTGTATCCATGCCCGTCAGCCTGGCAGATGGACTGACAGATTTCAATGTTTGTCAGTCGGTCTTGGCGAACGTCAACGACAACTCCGGCTGGGTACGGGAGCGGGTGCGCCTTCGCCGCGGCTGCGATCGTCGGGTTTGTCAGCCACACGCTGACAAGGTCGACGATCGTCAAGTTGTTCGAGCCTGGGCCGAACAAGTCGACGATCGTCGACTTGATTCCCCTGGAGGGAACTAACTCGACACTCGCTCGCCGCGGCGCCGGCTCCTCAGCCTCCCCGCCCAGCCGCAGTTGACGTTCGCCGGCGCCCCCCGCCGCGCGCCGCACGTCAAGCCGGCTTCGTCCACGCCAGCACGGTGGCCGGCCCGGGCTCGCGCGGAGCGGTCCCGGCCTCGAGCTCGTCGCGGATCCGCTGCAGCCCGGCGGCCATCTCCTCGGGGTGGTCCCGCTCGAGGCGCTCGAAGTAGCTCGTCTGCTTGTGCCAGGCCGGGTCCACGACCCGCTCGGGATGGCCGGCGAGCGCGGCGAGCGACCCGTCGTCGAGGTCGCGGAACACGACCTCGATCCTGCGCGCGCCCGGCACCAGCGCCAGCAGCTGGTCCAGGCTCGGGTGCGACGAGACGATCCATTCCCGCGTGCTGGGGAAGTAGTCCGTCAGCCACATGGCGTCGACGTCCTCGCGCGTGAAGACCATCAGCGCGAGCCGGCCGCCGGGACGCAGGATCCGCTGCGCCTCGGCGACCGCGACGGGCGGGTCCTCGACGTGGTGGAGCATCGACACGAGCATCACCGCGTCCACGCTCTCGTCGCCGAGCGGCAGCTCCATCGCGTCCGCCTCGATCGTCTCGAGCCCCTTCGCCGCGGCGCGGGCGAGCATCTCCGGCTGGCGGTCGACGACCACCGGGTCCCACCCCTCGTCGCGCAGCGCGCGCGAGTAGTTGCCGGTGCCGCCGCCGATGTCCGCGAGCCGGCGCCCCGGCGCGCCGTCGAGCGCCTCCCGCAGCGGGCCGAGCACCGACGGGCTCGCCGATCGTGTCTCGTCGTATGACTGCGCCTGGCGCGAGTAGTCGCGCAGCAGGCTCGCCTCGCCCTTCCGGTCCATCGCTTCGACGGTACTCCTCACAGGGTGCGGGCATAGGTGACGGCGACGACCTCGCCGCAGCCGCCGGCGAGCAGCGCGCGTGCGCACGCGTCGAGGGTCGCGCCGGTCGTGTGCACGTCGTCGACGAGCAGCGCGCGGGCCGGCGGCGGCGCGCGCAGCTCGATCGCGAGGCGGCCGGCGCGGCGGCGCTGGGCGCGGGTGGCGCCGACCTGGCTCTCGCGGTCGCGCCGGTGCAGGCACGCGTGCGTTGGCAGGCCGAGCCGCGGGACGAGCGCGGCGGTGAGCTCGGCCGCCGGGTCGAACCCGCGGCGGCGCCGGCGGCCGGGGTGCGGCGGGACCGGGACGAGGACGCCCGCGCGGAGGTCGCGGGGCAGGTTCGCGGCCACGTGCGCCGCCATCAGCGACGCGACCGGGAGCGCGCCACGGAACTTCAGGGCGGCGACGAGGTCGCGCGCGACGCCGTCGTACGCGAGCGGCGCCCACGCGCGGGCGAACGCCGCGCCGGCGGCCGGGCAGCCGCGCCGGTGCCTCGGCAACGCGCAGCGCGGGCACAGGCGGCGGGACAGCCACGGCAGCGCGCGCGTGCAGCCCGCGCAGAGGCGCAGATCGGCGCGGCCGAGCGCGACCCTGCACGCCACGCAGGCCGGCGGGACGAACACCGCCAACAGCTCGGATACGACTCTCAGGGCCACGCCTTCACCCTGCCGGATCGCGTGTGACGGATCACCACGCAATCGCAACGTTTCGGTGACGATTTCGTGACCTGACGGTCGCGTGGCCCCGACGACGGCGCGCGAGGGGCGTCACACTGCGGCACGTGCCCGTCGACACGTCGTGGACCTTCGCGCCCGTGGTGATCCTGTCGCTGATCGCCTACGGGGCCGTGTACGGCATGCGGTGGCGGACGGCGCGGCGGCAGGGCGGGGCGCGGGCGGCAGGGCGGGGCCGGGCGGCCTTGTGGGCGACCGGCATCGGCCTCCTGCTCGTCGCCCTGATCAGCCCGATCGACGTGCTCGGCGAGCAGTTCGCGACGTTCCACATGGTCCAGCACCTGCTGATCGCCGACCTCGCTCCGGTGGCGCTGATCCTCGGGCTCACGAAGTGGATCCTCCGGCCCGCGACCCGCCGCATCCAGTTCATCGAGCGCAAGGCCGGGCCGTTCGGGCACCCGGGGTTCGGGGTGATCGCGTACGTCGGGGTGATGTGGGCGTGGCACGTGCCCACGCTGTACGACGCGGCGCTGAAGCACAGCCTCGTCCACGTCCTCGAGCACCTGTGCTTCGCCGCCGCCGGGCTCCTGTACTGGTGGCACCTGCTCAGCCCCATCCGCAGCCGCATGCGCCTGGCCGGGATGGGGCCGATCCTCTACATGGCGTCGACGAAGATCCTCGTCGGCTTCCTCGGCGTGCTGCTCGCCTTCTCGCCCGAGCTCCTCTACAGCTACGACTGGCCGGGCACCAAGTGGGGTCTGACCCCGCTCGACGACCAGCACGTGGCCGGGCTCGTGATGGCGCTCGAGCAGTCGATCGTGATGGGGATCGCGCTGGCCTACCTGTTCTTCCGGATGCTGTCGGAGTCCGAAGAGGCCGACCAGCGCGCGGAGCGCTACGGCGCCGTCTGAGCCGGCTCCAGCCGGGCGAGCTCGCGCAGGTTGCGGAAGGCCCGCACGACCAGGGCGACGATCATCGCGCCCGCGACGGCCAAGACCGCGACGTCGAGCACCGACAGGCCCGCCACCGCCGGCGCCACGCCGAGCGCGAGCGCCGAGTTCAGCGCGATCAGACCGACGCGCGCCTCGGTCGGGCCGAGCCGGCCGTAGCCGAGCGAGAACACGCCCAGCGCGTGCGTCTCGAGGTACGTGTTGATCGACAGCACGAGGTAGGCGATCACCAGGACGAGCCCGGTGGCCAGGAGCATGTACGGCGACAGCCCGAGGCCGATGCCGATCACCGCGGTCGCGATCGCGTCGACGAGGTGGTCGAGGTAGTAGCCGTAGCGCGGCCGCTCGGAGCGGCGCACGCGTGCCAGCGTCCCGTCGAGCGAGTCCCCCAGCCAGTGCACGACGAGCAGGCCGCTGGCCGCCCACAGCCACACCGGGTCCTGGTTGGACAGCAGGTACGCGGCGGCGATGCCCAGCGCGGCGAGCACGCCGAGCGCGGTCAGGTGGTCGGGCATCACCCAGCGCGGCAGGCGGCGGGCGATCCACTCCAGCACCCGCGCTTCCGGGCGGGCGAGGAGGAAGGTCTTCTCTCGTGGTGCGGTCATCGCGATCTCTCCTTGTTGACCGATGGTCAGCAGAGAGTACGCCGGGTTGTGGCCGTGGTTACACGGGGCGAACGTCAACGACTGCTGGGTAGGGGAGCGGAGAGCGATCGCCGCGGGTTGCGAGTGTCGAGTTTGTCGGCCATACGCCGATCAAGTCGACGATCGTCACGTTGATTCCCGTAGAGGGAACTAACTCGACAATCGCTGCCACGGCGCTGGGCCCTCAACCTCCCTACCCAGCCGCAGTTGACGTTCGCCGAGGGCTCAGCCCCCCAGCACGGCCCCATCCTCGATCCGCCGCGGCCCACTGACGGTCACGGTCCCGCGCACCACGACGCCCGATCCGAACGTCACGTCGCCCTCGACGGCGAGCCGCTCGCACTCCACCAGCGACGGCGCCCCCTCCGGAAACCGAGCGTCGAAGTCGCGCAGCAGCTTGTAGTGGTCGTCGTCGAGGTCGATCACCGGCGGCGTGCCGTCCCGCTCCGGCGCGAGCTCGACCCGCGCGTCGTCGAGCAGCGCGTAGGCGTCCGAGCGCAGCGCCAGCAGGTCCTCGGTCGTCTTGACCGGCGAGAAGCGCCGGCGCGACACCGCGATCGGCCGCGCGCCGTCGAACACCCCGATCGCCGCGCCCATCGCGGTCTCGAGCTGGAACACCTCGGGCGTGGACTTGTCGCCGGGGTCGACGGTCTTGCGATTGACGATCAACGGCAGGCCGAGCACGCCGTCCTGTTCGTCCATCACCCGGCGCAGCGCGCCGAGGTCGAGCCACAGGTTGTTGGTGTTCACGTAGCGGTGACGCGCGATGTCCTGCAGCGCGGCGAGGTCCTCCTCCGGCGTCTGCGCGGTCTCGCGCAGCAGGTAGCCGCCGCCGGGCACGCGGGCGATGTGGCCGCCCTTGCGGTCGGCCTCCGTGCGGCGCGTGACCTCCATCGCGAACGGGATCTCCTCGCGCGCGATCCAGGCGAGGATCCGCGGATCGAGCACCGCGCCGAGGTTGTCGGAGTTCGAGACGAACGCGTACCGATAGCCGCGCTCGAGCAGCGCGTCGAGCATCCCCGAGGTCAGCAGCGCCGTATACACGTCGCCGTGGCCGGGCGGGCACCACTCGAGCGACGGGTCGTCCGGCCACTCGACCGGCTGCAGGCCGTCGACCAGCAGCTTGGGCTCCTTGTGCTGGACGAAGTCGAGCGGCACGTCGGACTCGAAGTCGCCGAGCGCGGCGAGGGCGTCGTCGTGCGTCCGGAACGAGTCCATCAGCACGAGCGGCACCCGCGCGCCCGAGCGCTCGCGCAGGCTCACGACCTGGCGGGCGATCACGTCGAGGAACGTCAGGCCGTCCTTCGCCTCGATCAGCGACTTGGCCTGCGTCATCCCCATGCTGGTGCCGAGGCCGCCGTTGAGCTTGAGCACCACGGCCTGGTCGAGCGGCGGGTCGCCCTCGGGGAGGTCGTCCAGCTGCTGCACCTCCTCGACCGGCTCGATCTCGGACTCGGGGATCATCCCGGTCTCGCCCTCGGCGAGCTGCTCGTAGTAGTGCCGGAACGTCTCGATCGCCGCGTCGGGGAGCCCCTCGCGGCGCATCTTCTCGACGCTCGCCTCCAGTCCGTCCATCGGCGTCACCCTACCCAGCCGCGGCGGTAGCGCTCCTGCTCCTCGTTGAGCGCGTCGATCCGCACGCCGAGCGACGCGAGCTTGAGCCCGGCCACCTCGCGGTCGATGGCCTCCGGCACCGGATGCACGCCCGGCGGCAGCTCGCCGCGCACGAGCTCCTCGGCGGCCAGCGCCTGCAGCGCGAACGAGATGTCCATGACCGAGGCGGGATGGCCCTCGGCCGCGGCCAGGTTGACGACACGGCCGGCGGCCAGCAGGTTCAGGCGCCGGTCGCCGAACGTGTACTGCTCGACGAGCGGGCGGACCTCGCGGACCGAGTCGGCTCGCTCGCGCAGCCCGGCGACGTCGATCTCGACGTCGAAGTGCCCGGCGTTGGCGAGCACCGTGCCGTCCTTCATGCGGTCGAAGTGCTCCTGCCGCAGCACGTCGCGGCCGCCGGTCACGGTGACCAGCACGTCGCCGCGCTCGGCCGCCTCCAGCGCCGGCATGACCTCGAAGCCCTCCATGCGGGCCTCGAGCGCGCGCAGCGGGTCGACCTCACAGATGATCACCGACGCACCGAGGCCGTGGGCCCGCAGGGCGATGCCCTTGCCGGTCCAGCCATAGCCGAGCACGACGAGCGTGCGCCCGGCGAGCAGCAGGTTGGTCGTGCGCAGGATGCCGTCGAGCGTCGACTGGCCGGTCCCGAAGCGGTCGTTGAAGCGCTCGGTGACCGCCTCGTTGACGGCCAGGACCGGGCAGGCCAGCTTCCCCTCTGCGTCCAGTGCGCGCAGCCGCACGAGTCCGGTGGTCGTCTCCTCGGTGCCGCCCAGCAGCCCGTCGAGCAGATCGGGCCGGGCGAGGTGCAGCGCGCTCAGCAGGTCGGCGCCGTCGTCGAGCGTGATGCGCGGCGCGCGGGCCACCACGGCGGCCACGTGGCCGGCCCAGGTGTCCGAGTCGGCGCCGCGCACCGCGTGGACCTCGCCGCCGTCGGCGGCCACCGCGGCGGCGACGTCGTCCTGGGTGGCGAACGGGTTCGAGGCGCAGAGCGCGACGTCGGCTCCGCCGGCCGCCAGCGTGCGCACGAGATTCGCGGTCTCGGACGTCACGTGCAGACAGGCGCCGACCACCATGCCGTCGAGCGGACGCTCGGACGCGAAGCGCTCGCGGATCGAGCGCAGGACCGGCATCTGCCCGTCGGCCCACTCGATCCGGGCCTCGCCCGCGGCAGCGAGCGCAGCGTCGGCGACGTCGGAGGCGGCCATCAGCCGCGCAGACTACGACCCAGCGCCGCCACGAGGCGGTCGATGTCGGCCTCGGTGGTCGACCAGTTGGACACCGAGATGCGCGCCGCGGCGCGGCCCTGCCACACGGTGCCGCCGAACCACGCCTCGCCGCCCTCCTGCACGTCGGCGATCACGCGCTGCGTGGTGGCGTCGTCATCGCCGAAGCGCACGAGCACCTGGTTGATCACCACGTCGTTGAGCACCTCGGCCCCGTCGAGCTCGTCCATCGCGGCCGCGAGCCGCCGCGCCAGCGCGCAGCAGCGATCGACCAGCTCGGCCAGCCCGTCGCGGCCGAGCGAGCGCAGCGCCGCGTAGATCGGGATCGACCGCGCGCGGCGCGACATCTCGGGCGAGTAGTCGATCGGGTCGCGGCCGCCGCCCTGCGGCAGGTAGCTGGCGGTGACGCCGATCGCCGAGCGCACGGCGTCGCGGTCGGCGACGATCGCCACGGCGCCGTCGTACGGGACGTTGAGCCACTTGTGCGCGTCGAGCGCCCACGAGTCGGCCCGCTCGGCGCCCGCGACGAGATGGCGCAGGCTCGGGCTGGCGGCGACCCACAGGCCGAACGCGCCGTCGACGTGCAGCCAGGCGCCCTGCTCGGCGGCGGCGTCGGCGATCGCGTCCAGCGGGTCGAACGCGCCGCTGTTGACCTCGCCCGCCTGGGCGCAGACGATCGTCGGCCCGTCGCCGAACGCGTCGCGCAGCGTCTCGGCGCGCATCGCGCCCTGGTCGTCGACGGGAACGCGCATCGGCGCTCCGAGGCCGGCGTAGCGCAGCGCCACGAGCAGCGACGCGTGGACCTGGTCGCCGGCGATCACCCGGATCGGCGGCGCGCCGGTCAGCCCGCGCTCCTCGACGTCCCAGCCCGCCCGGGCCAGCACCACGTGGCGGGCGGCGGCGATGCTCGTGAAGTTGGCCATCGTGGCGCCGGTGGTGAAGCCGACGGCCGCCGACGCCGGGAACCCGAGCGCCTCGAGCACCCACCGCTCGGCGACGGCCTCGATCGCCGCCGCGGCGGGCGAGCTGACGCGGCTGAACGAGTTCTGGTCCCACGCCGACGTGAGCCAGTCGGCGCCGAGCGCGGCCGGCAGCGCGCCGCCGGTGACAAAGCCGAAGTAGCGCGGGCCGGGGCTGGCGACGGTCGCCGGGCCGGCGACGGCGGCGAGCCGCTCGAGCACCGCCTCGGGGTCCTCGCCCGCGGCGGGCAGCGGCCCGTCGAGCGCCGCGACGGTGTCCTCGTAGGACGCCGCGGCACCCACGCGCCGCTCCGCGATGCCGGCGAGGTGCTCCTCGGCCAGCTCGGCAGCGCGGCGCAGTACAGGCGGACTCACGGGACGACCCTACCGGGCCTGCAGCGCGTCCATTCCGACGGCGATCGCCAGCACCAGGCGGCGATCGAGCGTCCGCCCGGCGTCGGGTGACATGTCGATGTCGTACACGTCGCGGAACGTGCCGATGCGGCGCCGGTGGTGGCCGAGCAGCTCGCCGTCCTCGCGCAGGAACTCGAAGTGGTACGGGATCGGCAGCCAGTCGGCGAAGTCCCCGACGTACGGGATGAACCCGACGAGCCGCCGGAACAGCGCCACGATCGGGTTCATCTCCTGCGCGGTCACGGTGCCGGACGGCGAGATGATCGCGTACGTCGAGCGGAACAGGCTCCGGCCGAACACCTTCTGGATCTCACCGATCTTGCCGCCGTCGGCCCCGGTGACGTCGTACGTCGCCTTCGGGTCGAACCGCTGCCGCGCCTTGATGCGCAGCAGCTCGGTCGACTTCGACTCATCCGTGTAGAAGCGGATGTCCTCCTTGAACTTGAAGCGCGCCTGCTCGACGAAGCAGAACGGCTCAGCACCGTCGTCCGCCAGCGAGAACTCGTAGCGGTTGATCACCATCGAGAACCGCTGGCGGAGCGTGAACCTCTCGTGCTGGTTTGGATCTACCAACAACTAGTAACGGTAGTGGTCGGGCTTGTAGGGCCCGTCCACCGGCACGTCGATGTACGAGGCCTGCGACGGCGTCAGCTCGGTGAGCTTCACGCCGAGCGCGTCGAGGTGCAGCCGCGCGACCTTCTCGTCGAGCCGCTTCGGCAGCACGTACACGCGCTTCTCGTAGTCGTCGTCGCGGCTGAACAGCTCGATCTGGGCGATCGTCTGGTTCGTGAACGAGTTCGACATCACGAAGCTCGGGTGGCCGGTCGCGTTGCCGAGGTTCAGCAGCCGGCCCTCGGAGAGCACGATCACCGAGTGGCCGTCCTCGAAGACCCACTCGTCGACCTGCGGCTTGATGTTCACGCGCTCGACGCCGGGCAGCTTCGCCAGGCCGGCCATGTCGATCTCGTTGTCGAAGTGGCCGATGTTGCCGACGATGGCCTGGTGCTTCATCCGGCTCATGTGGTCGGCCGTGATGATGTCCTTGTTGCCGGTCGCCGTGATGAAGATGTCGCCGGTCTCGATGACGTCCTCGAGCGTCTGGACCTGGTAGCCCTCCATCGCCGCCTGCAGCGCGCAGATCGGGTCGATCTCGGTGACGATGACGCGGGCGCCCTGGCCGCGGAGCGACTCCGCGCAGCCCTTGCCGACGTCGCCGTAGCCGCAGATCACCGCGGCCTTGCCGGCGATCATCACGTCGGTGCCGCGGTTGATGCCGTCGATGAGGCTGTGGCGGCAGCCGTAGAGGTTGTCGAACTTCGACTTGGTGACCGAGTCGTTGACGTTGATCGCCGGGAACAGCAGCTCGCCCTGCTCGGCCAGCTGGTAGAGGCGGTGCACGCCGGTGGTCGTCTCCTCGGTGACGCCCTTGATGTTCGCCGCCGCGCGCGTGAAGCGCTGCGCGTCGTCGGCCAGCGAGCGCTGCAGCGTCTCGAGGATGATCCGGAACTCGTCGTTGTCGGCGGTCGAGGGATCCGGCACGGCGCCGGCCTTCTCGTACTCGACGCCCTTGTGGACGAGCAGCGTGGCGTCGCCGCCGTCGTCGAGGATCATGTTCGGGCCCTGGCCGTCCGGCCACGTGAGCGCCTGCTCGGTGCACCACCAGTACTCCTCGAGCGTCTCGCCCTTCCAGGCGAACACCGGGACGCCGGCCTCGGCGATCGCCGCGGCGGCGTGGTCCTGCGTCGAGAAGATGTTGCACGAGCACCAGCGGACCTCGGCGCCGAGAGAAGTGAGCGTCTCGATCAGCACCGCGGTCTGGATGGTCATGTGCAGCGAGCCGGTGATGCGCGCGCCCTTGAGCGGCTGCGCGTCGGCGAACTCGCGCCGGGTGGCCATCAGGCCGGGCATCTCGTGCTCGGCGAGCTGGATCTCCTTGCGGCCGTAGCCGGCGAGCGAGATGTCGGCGACCTTGTAGTCGGTCGTCAGGTCGGTGCTGGCCATGTGGGGGTTCACTCCGTCGTCGTCGTGAGGGGGGTCGCAGTCTGGGCCGCGGCGACGAGCAGCTTCTGGTGCTTCTGCTGCTCCCAGCTCATCCACTCCGCGGCCGGCACGTCGTCGGGACGCTCCGCCTTGGCCTCCAGCCACGCCTCGGTGGCGCCCCGCAGACCCGGGTCGCGCCGCAGGCGGGAGGCGAAGGCGATGTCGGACAGACCGATCTCGTGCTCGGCGAGCAGCTCGCGCAGGGTGCGCAGCCGCTGCAGCTCGGCGGGCCCGTAGAGGCGGTAGCCGGACGGCGAGCGGGCGGGCTCGACCAGCCCGACGCGCTCGACGTAGCGCAGCATGCGCGGCGACCAGCCGGTGGTCTCCGCCGCCTCGTGGATCGTCAGTGCGTCCATCTGGAGCGGAGTGTAGCGAACCCTGACACATCTGTGTCAAGGTTGTATCCGTCACACTCATCGCCGTGAGTCACCCAGTTCTCGAGGTCCTCCAGACGCGCCTGCACAGCGGCTCGGAGCCCGGCGCGCGGACCGATCCGCACAAGGTCGCGGTCGTGCTCGAGGGCGGCGGAATGCGCGGCGTCGTGTCGGCGGGCATGACGGCGGCGCTCGAACGGCTCGGCCTGACCCGTTGCGTCGACCTCGTCGTGGGCTCCTCGGCGGGCGCGCTCAACGCCGCCGCGCTGCTCGGCGGAGTCGCCCAGCCGGCCGCGCGGATGTACCACACGGTGCTGGCGTCGCGGCGGTTCGTGAACCCGGTGCGCCTGCTGTTCGGGCGGCCCGCGCTCGACGTGCGCTTCGTCCTCGCGCACGCCGACGACGACCTCGACGCGGAGCGCCACCAGCGGACGATCTCCAGCCCGATCCCGCTGCACTGCGTGGCGCTCGACGTGGACACCGCGAGCTCGGTCGAGTTCACCGGGATGCGGACCAAGGACGAGCTGTGGCAGGTGCTGCTCGCCACCACGCGGATGCCGTGGATCGGCGGCCCGCCGGTGCCGATCGGCGACCGCCGCTTCATCGACGGCGCGCTGGCCACGCCGATCCCGATCTCGCTGGCCACCGCCCAGGGCGCGACGCACGTGCTCGTGCTGCAGACGCGCCCCTACGGCGTGCCGCGGTCGGCCGGCGGCCGGGTCGGCGAGGCGCTGATCGCCCGCCACCTGCGGCGGCTGAACCCCGCGCTCGAGGCGCTCTGGCACGGGCGCATCGAGGAGTACGAGAACCTCGTCGAGGACATCGCCCGCCGGTCGCAGTCGCCGAACGGCGACGGACCGTACGTCTACGGCCTGCGCCCACCCGCGGGCACGCCGGTGGTGACGCAGCTCGAGCGCCGGCCGGAGGTGCTCGAGCGCGCGGCGCGCGACGCCCAGGACCTGGTCGAGCGTACGCTCGGCGAATGAGCGAGATCGGCCTCGGGCTGGCCGCGCTGGGCCGCCCCGCCTACATCAACCTCGGCCACGCCGATGACCTCGGCGAGGACCGCAGCCCGGACGGATTGCGGGCCCAGACGCACACGGTGCTCGACCACGCGTACGCGGCCGGGGTGCGGTACTTCGACGCGGCGCGGTCGTACGGCCTGGCCGAGGAGTTCCTGGGCGGCTGGCTGCGCGAGCGCGATCCCGACGGCGTGTTCATCGCCTCCAAGTGGGGCTACACGTACACGGCCGGCTGGCGCATCGACGTCGAGGACCACGAGATCAAGGACCTCACCGCCGGCCAGCTGCGGCGCCAGCTCGCCGAGACGCGCGAGCACCTGGGCTCGTGGCTGCGGCTCTACCAGATCCACTCGGCGACGATCGAGAGCGGCGTGCTCGAGGACGCCGAGGTGCTGGGCGAGCTGGCCGCGCTGCGCGAGACCGGCGTGCAGATCGGACTGACCGCCACCGGCACGCGGCAGTCCGACACGATCGACGCGGCGATCGCCACCGGGGCGTTCGACGCCGTGCAGGCGACGTGGAACCTGCACGAGCGCACGGCCGGCGACGCGCTCGCCCGCGCGAACGCCGCCGGCATGCGGGTGATCGTCAAGGAGGCGGTCGCCAACGGCCGGCTCACCGACCGGGCGGCGCCGCCGGCGCTGGCGGCCGTGGCGCACGCGCACGGGGTGGGCGCCGATGCCGTCGCGCTGGCCGCCGCGCTCGCACAGCCGTGGTCCGACGTCGTCCTCAGCGGCGCGTCGACGGCCGCGATGCTCGACAGCAACCTCGCGGCCCGGGACATCGACCTCGACCCGGGCGCGCTCGCCGAGCTCGCGGAGCCCGCCGACCGCTACTGGGAGACCCGCTCAGGGCTCAGCTGGAACTAGGATCCCGCTCGATCCCCTCGGAGAAGCGCCGCTCGACGAGCTTCTCGGGATCGTCGGGGAGCTGCTCCTGGCCCTCGGCGAAGCTGCCCTTCTCCTCCAGGTCAGACTCGGGGCCCTGGCGGATGCCGCGGGCGAAATCGGGCTCGAGCTGCTCCTCGGGCGTGTCGGGCTTGTGGTCGGCGCCCTCCTCGAAACCGGACTCCACCTGCTCCGGCTTGGCGGGGCGCTCGTGCGGGGGGATGCGTTCGTCGGCCATGTCAATGGCCTACCCGGTCAGCTCGGCGGCCACGCGGGGAGGGGTCGCTTGACCAACCCCTCGTCGAGCGCCCACTGCACCGTGCGCGCGAACGTGTCGCGCACCGGCGTGTACTCGAATCCCAGCTCCCGCGCGGCCTTGGAGCCGTCGTAGCGATGGCCGTGCAGGAGCGTCCTGACCATCGCCCGGCAGAACGGCGGGTGCTTGCGCGCCAGCTTGAAGCCGCCCTCCGCGACGGCCGCGATCCCGGACGCGACGGCGGGCGGAAGGAAGCGCGGACTTTCCCTCACACCGGTCATGCCCGCGACCATCTCCAGCGCCTCGTCCGCGGTGAGCGTGACGCCGTTGAGCACGTAGCGCTCGCCGGGCACGCCCTTGTCGGCGGCCAGCAGGTGGCCGCGGACGCAGTCGCGGATGTCGACGATGCTGATGTTCGTGTGCACGAACGCCCGCAGGCTGCCGTTGAGGTAGGCGATCATGATCCGCCCGGTGCCGCCGGCCCGGCCGGGCCCCTGGACCGAGGACGGGTTCACCGACACGACCTGCACGCCGGCGGGCCCGGCGGCCGCGAGCGCCGCCACCTCGCCCTCGTGCTTGGAGCGCTCGTAGACCGACATGTACGAGCCGCGGTGCGGCGAGTCCTCGTTGCCGACCGTGCCGCGCTCCTCGCCCAGCGATGCCGCCGACGAGGTGAGCACCAGCCGCTCGATGCCGGCCCGGCCCGTTGCGCGCACCGCCGTCTCGGCGCCGCGCACGTTGACGTGGATCATCTCCACGGGGTCGCCGGGACACATCGTGTTGATCCCGGCGACGTGGTAGACGATGTCGCAGCCCTGCATGCCGGCCACGAGCGCGTCCTCGTCGAGCGTGTGGCCGCGCACCACCTGCGCGCCGGCGGCGGACAGCTTGCCGGCCGCCGCGTCCGAGCGGGCGAGCGCCACCACCTCGTCGCCGCGCTCGCGCAGCCCGGCGAGCAGCGCGCCGCCCACGAACCCGCTCCCGCCGGTCAGGAACGCCTTCATCGCTCGCGCAGAGAGTCGGCGAAGCTGCGGAAGTAGTCGACCGCCGAGGCGACCGTGATCGCGGCGGCGAGGAGCATGACCCACTCGTCGAGGTACGCGCCGCCGATCTCGTCACCCGGCCGCAGGATCGCGAGCAGGATCGCCAGGAACTGGATCGCGGTCTTCAGCCGGCCGAGCATCGACGCCTGCATGACCGTGCCGCCCGCGGCGATCACGCCGCGCAGGCCGAGCACCATGATCTCGCGGCCGATGATGATGATCGCCACCCACGGCGAGGCCCGCTCGACCGCCACGAGCCCGATCAGCACGCCGGTGACGAGCAGCTTGTCCGCCGTCGTGTCGAGGAACGAGCCGAGCTTGGTCGTGACCTCCCAGCGGCGGGCCAGGTAGCCGTCGATCCAGTCGGTCGCCGCGGCCACGGCGAACAGCAGCGCCGTCAGGCCGCGGTCGACGTCCTCCATCAACATGGCCATGATCACCGGCGTCAGGAAGATCCGCAGCGACGTGCTGGCCGCGAGGAACCGCGCAGAGCGGATCCTGCTCATGCTCGCAACTCCCCCCACGTGTGGACGCGACTCTAGCGGCCCAGTGCGCGGGCGGCTGCATCTCGCGCCTCGGCGAGCGAGACCGCGCGCAGCGCGTCCTTGACCTCGGCGATGCGGCTCGCCGCCATGCTCAGCTCGGACACTCCGAGGCCGGCGAGCACGACGGCCGCGTCCGGGTCGCCGGCGAGCTCGCCGCAGACGCCGACCCAGCGCCCGTGCGCGGCAGCCGCCTTCGCGGTGTCGCCGATCAGCCGCAGGACGGCGGGGCGCAGGCCGTCGAGCAGCCCGGCCAGGCGCTCGTTCCCGCGCTCGGCCGCCATCGTGTACTGCGTCAGGTCGTTCGTGCCGACCGAGAAGAAGTCGACCTCGGCGGCGAACGCGTCGGCCAGCAGCGCCACGGCCGGGACCTCGACCATCACGCCGACCTCGATCGCCGGCGCGCCCAGCGCCTCCCGCTCGGC
This sequence comes from uncultured Solirubrobacteraceae bacterium, assembly GCA_963759375.1. Lineage (GTDB taxonomy): Bacteria > Actinomycetota > Thermoleophilia > Solirubrobacterales > Solirubrobacteraceae > DASSUW01. The sequence goes on from CAVWYY010000008.1 coordinate 555,956, forward strand.
CTCGAGCAGCGCCCGCGCGGCGCGGTACTCGTCGAGCGTGGCGACCATCGGGAACATCACCTTGACCGCCGGGTGGTCCTTGGCGACCGCGACGATCGCCCGCAGCTGGGCGCGCAGGAGCTCCTCGTTGGCCAGCCCGAGCCGGATCCCCCGCACCCCGAGGAACGGGTTCTCCTCCGGCGGCTGGCGTAGGAACGGGAGCGGCTTGTCGGCTCCGGCGTCGAGCGTGCGGACGACCACCGGGCGGCCGTCGAGCGCCTCCGCGATCTCCGTGTAGACCGCGCGCTGCTCCTCCTCGGACGGCGCGTCGTCGCGGTCCAGGAACAGGAACTCGGTGCGCAGCAGGCCGACGCCGTCGGCCCCCAGCTCCACCGCGGCGGCCGCCTCGGCGGCCGAGCCGAGGTTCGCCGCCACCTCCAGCGTCTCGCCGTCAGTCGTGCGCGCGGGCTCGCGCGCGCGCACACGCGCGCGTGCGACCCGCTCGTGCGCCTCCGCGCGCGCCCGCTCGCGCTCGGCCACGGTGTCCGCGGACGGGTCGACCTCGACGGTCCCCGCGTCGCCGTCGACGACCAGCAGCGTCCCGTCGGGCACGGCGAGGATCGCGTCGCCGAGCCCGACCACCGCCGGGATGGCCAGCGCCCGCGCGAGGATGGCGGCGTGCGAGGTGGCGCCGCCGCGCGCCACGGCCAGGCCGCGCACGAGCTCGCGGTCGAGCCCCGCGGCGTCGCCCGGCGTGAGGTCGGCGGCGACGAGGATGCCCTCCGCGGTGAGCGCCGCCGGCCCGGGCGCGCCGGTCAGGTGCCGCAGCACCCGCCCGCCCACGTCCTCGACGTCGACCGCCCGCTCCTGCAGATACGGGTCGTCGAGCGCCCGGTAGCCGTCCGCGGTCGCCCGCGCCGCCTCCGCCCACGCCGCGGCCGCGCTCTTGCCCGCGTCGACGGCCTCCTTGGCCGGGCCGAGCAGCGCGGTGTCGTCGAGCAGCAGCAGGTGCGCGTCGAAGATCGCCGCCTCGGCCTCGCCGGCCTGCCGGGCGATCTGCGCCCGCGCGGCGACGACGTCCCCCCGCGCCGCCTCGCGGGCCGCCTCCAACCGCCCCCACTCCGTAAGGGGGTCTGACCCCCTTACGGCGGCGTCGTCTGAAACGTCCGCGTTTTCCAGGGCAAACGAAGTAAGGGGGTCTGACCCCCCTGAGGTTCTGGCGGGCGCGATGGCGATGCCGGACGAGGCGGGCACGCCCTTCAGCACGCCTTCCGGAGCGTCGGCCGGCGGCGCGGGCTCGGCCGGCGTGGGCGGGGCGGCGGCGCCGTCGTCGTCGCCGAAGTTGTCGGAGGCCAGCGTCGCGCAGCGCGGCCAGCGCGGCGTCGGCCTGCGGGCCGGCCGCCTGGACGACGATCGCGTCGCCCTGGCGGACGCCGAGCGTGATCAGCGCGGACAGGCTGCGCGCGTCGGCGGGGCCGCGGCCGGTGGTCTCGTCGGCCACCGTGACCGCGGCGTCGAAGCGCGACGGCGGTCTCGACGAAGCGGGCGGCCGGCCGCGCGTGCAGGCCGAGCTTGTTCGGCACCTCGAGGCGCAGCTCCGAGCCGCCCGAGGCGTCGACCGTCGCTGCCGCGGGCGCGGCCGCCTCGACGCCGAGCTGGGACGCCTTCATCCCGAGCGCGGCGCGTGCCTCGGTCGCCACCTCCTCGAGCGACGCGCCGGTGCGCGCCCGCGCCGCCGCCGCCACCGCGCCCTCCACGAGCGGCGCCTCGCACAGCAGCACCTCGGTGTCCGTCACCATCTCGGCCGCCATCTCGGCGCTCATCACCGCGCTGCCGAGGTCCATGAGCACGATCACGCCGTCGGGTGACTTCGCGCGCTCGATCGCCTCCATCACGACGCACCATGTCGGTCCCGATCTCGCCCGGCGGGTCGGCCATCCCGCCGGCGGCCTCGATCGCCACGTCCTCCCCGCCCATCTGCCGCGCCAGCTCCACCACACCGTCCGCCAGGCGGGCGCTGTGGGAGACGATGACGAGGCCGACCACTACAGGCCGGCCGCGCGGTGCAGGATCTCGATCGGGTGCACCGACTTGACGCCGGTGGCCTCCTCGATGTGCCAGCGGCACGTCTCCGAGTCGCACACCGCGAGCTCGGGCGTCGCGTCGGCGATCTGGTCGAACAGCGGCCGCCCGACGTCCATCGCGATCCCGTACTTCTCCTGCTTGAGCCCGTAGGTGCCGGCCACACCGCAGCACACCGCGTCGTTCTCGATCACCCGCAGCTCCGGCACCAGCGCCATCAGGTCGAGCGCCGGCTTGCCGATCCCGTGCCCCTGCTGCTGGCACGGCGCGTGGTAGGTCACCGTGATCGGCAGCGGCTTGAAGTCGGTCCGCAGCTCGCCGCGATCGTGCAGCATCAGCAGGTACTCGCAGATGTCGTAGATGCCGTCGCTGACCACGCGCAGGTCGGCGTCGCCCTCCAGCCCGAGGATCTCGCGCGCCTCGCGCTTGAGCATCAGCGTGCAGGACGTCGAGGTGCCGACGATGTCCACCCCGTCGCGGGCCGACGGCGACAGCGTCTTGGCCATCCGCCGCGTGTACTTGCGCGCGAGGTCGAACATGCCGTTGGACTGCGCCGGCAGGCCGCAGCACAGCTGGCCCTTCGGGACGTCGACCTGGCAGCCGGTCCACTCGAGCAGCTGCACGGTCATCTCGCCGGTGTGCGGCTCCGACCAGTTCGCGCCGCAGCCGTGGAAGTAGGCCACGCGGCGCTTGCCGGGCGGCGAGTGGTGCTTCTTCGCCCAGCGCTGGAACGTGCGGCCGGGATAGGACGGCAGCGCCGCCTCGCGATGCAGCCCGACGAGCTTCTCACCGAGCGCCCGCGTCGCGCCGTGGTGCAGCGTCACGTTGACCAGCGGCGCCAGCGGCGTCGACAGGCGGCCGACCACGTCGGGCCGGGCGAGCAGCCGGTCGCGCAGCTTGAAGCCGGTGCGCTCGCGCATCTTGGCCCGCGCCTGGGTGTTGATCTCGGCGATGTGCACGCCCTGCGGGCAGACCTGCGTGCACACGCCGCAGCCCGAGCAGTAGTCGAGCGAGTGGTCGGCCGAAGTCTCGTCCGACACCCGGAAGCGTTCGGCCTGCGGCCCCACGTACTTCGGTCCCGGGAACAACGGCGTGACGTTGGAGACCGGGCAGTACGTCTCGCAGATCGTGCACTTGACGCAGTGGTCGAGCGAGTCGCGCATGAGATCGCCGAGCACGTCGGTCATCGCGACGCCCCCGCCGGCTCGGACGGCACCGCCGAGCCGAGGATCACCTCGGCCGCCCGGTGGCCGGTCGCCAGGCTGATCCCGTCGCCCGACTTCTCCTTCCACGGCTGCGCGCCGGCCAGCGTCGCGCCCGCCACGAGGACGTTCTCGTGGCCCTCGGGTCGCAGCGAGCCGTCGACCGCGACGCCCGCGCGCGCCATCGGCTGCTCGGCGAAGTACTCCGGCCGGAACCGCTCGCCCTCCGGCACGCCGGACACGGGCAGCCCGAGCGCCACCTCGCGCGCCTGCCAGCGCGAGTCGAGCTCGATGCCACCGGACGCGAAACCGCCGGTCGCCAGCACGACCCAGTCGCAGCGATGCACGACGTCGCGCAGGCCGACCCCCACGTGCAGCGCGGTGACCCGCGCGTCGCGGCGCTCGGCGCCGCCGACCACGGCGTTGAGGATCACGCGGCCGCCCGCCCGCCGCAACCGCTCGCGCAGCACGGCGGCGACGCGCATGCCGGGCACCGACGGCGGCAGCGTCGGCACCTCGAACACCGGCCGCGCCAGACGCTCCTGCAGCTCGCTCCACGCGGTGCGCGCGTCGGCGATCCCCAGCACCGCCGGGAACGCGACGCGCTCGTCCGCGCCGAGCCGGGACACCACCTGGGACGCGACCTCGGCGCGGAACGCGCCGTCGTCGAACGCCCGCGCGAAGCCGAGCGAGTTGACGTCGGCGCGGCCCTCGGGCACGAGGTCGAGCTCGACCGCGCGCGCCGCGATGCCCGCGCGCGCCAGGTTGTCGGCGAGCAGCGGCGCGTGGAAGTCCTTGAGCGCCCGGAACCCGACGACGCACACCTCGCCGCCGCCGCGCAGGTCGCCGGCCGCCATCGTCTCCGGCACGGCCGCGGTCGGCTTCAGCGCGCCGACCGCCGTCGGCAGCAGCAGGTTCTCGTCCAGGCCTCCGACGTAGGGATACGTCTCGGCCATCACGCCGCGGAACCAGTCGAGCGCGGCGGCCACGCCGTCGCGGCCCACCGCCGCGTAGGGGTGCGAGCCGTCGAGCCGCGCCAGCGCCTCGCCCGGCCGCTCGACCCGGTCGGGCGCGTAGCCGAGCACGTCGATCGTGCACGGGCTCAGGTGCGTGGCGCCGACGCCCTTGGCCAGCACGAGCACGCGCGCGCCGCCCTCGGCCAGCCGCACGGCGGCGGTCAGCCCGGCGAGTCCGGTGCCCGCGACGATCACGTCGTGATGGCTCATGCCACGTGCTCCACGTCGAGCAGGCCCTGGAAGATCCAGTCGTCGAGCCGCGCCTGCCGCAGCTGGTCGCCGTAGAGGATCGGCCACATGCCCTTCCAGCGCTCCTGCAGGAAGCCGCGCAGCGACTCGGTCGCCTCCTCGCCGGTCAGCCGGTCGACGGCGTGCAGGATGCCGGTGGCGCGGTAGATGCAGAAGCCGCCCTGGCACGGACCCATGCCGAGCCGCAGCGAGCGGCGCACGTCGTCGAGGTTCGTGGTCCCGCGCCGCCGCATCGTCTCCTCGAGCTTGCGGCGGCCGATCAGCTCGCACTCGCAGATCAGCTGCTCCTCCTGCAGCGTCGACTCGCGGCGGCGCAGGCGCGAGCCGATCGTGTAGAGCTCGCCGTCCTCGTTGTCAGGCGGATGCTCGGTGGCGGTGCGGGTCGGGCGGTCCTCGCCGAGCTGGCGGCACATCGCGTCGACGATGTCCTGCGCCATCAGCCGGTAGGTCGTGAGCTTGCCGCCGGACATCGTCAGGAAGCGCCCGATGCCGTCGCGCTCCATGTGGTCGACGACCGCGTGGGTGCGGCTCACGTCGCGCGTGTCCGCCGCCGCCTTGCCGGACGCCTTCTCGTCCTGGAACAGCGGGCGCACGCCGGCCCACACGCGCAGGGCGCGCGCGTCGCGGAAGCCCGGCACGAGCCGCTCGCCGTCGTCGAGCATCGCGTCGACCTCCTCCTGCGTGACCGGGATCTCGTCCGGGTCGGCCGCGCGGATGTCGGTCGTGCCGATCACGCTGACGGTGCGGATCGGGACGAGGATGTCGCCGTCCGCGGGCATCGTGCAGCGGTTGACCACCGTGTTCACCAGCCGGTGGTTCATCGCGATCATGATCCCCTTGCCGGGGATCACGCCGACGCCCTCGATCCCGGCCATCTTCACGACCTGCGCCGCCCAGGCGCCGGAGGCGTTGAGCGTGAAGCGCGCCGCGACGTCGAGCTCCTCGCCGGTCAGCTCGTTGCGCAGCCGCGCGCCGGTCACCGCGTCGCCGTCCACCGTCAGATCGACGACCTTGTGGTAGGTGAGGATGCGCGCGCCGTGCGCCGAGGCGCCGCGGGCCAGCGCCCACACCGTCTTCCAGGCGTCGATCGAGCCGTCGGGCACCGTGAACGCGCGCTTGATGCCCGGGTTGAGCCGCGGCTCCATCTTCAGCGCCTCGCCGACCGAGATCTCCTCGGTCGGCAGGTTCGCCGTCGCGCAGCCCTCGAGGAAGCGGTCGCCGTACTCGGGGTCGTCCTCGGGCGTGACGACGAACAGCCCGCCGGTGTCCTCGATGCAGTCGGGGATGACCTCGCGGAGGATCGCGTTCTCCTCCACGCACTCCACGGCGGCCACCGGGTCCTTGACCACGTACCGCCCGCCCGAGTGCAGCAGGCCGTGGAAGCGGCCGCTCGTGCCCTCGGCGAGGTCGGCGCGGTCGACGAGGATCGTGTCGAAGCCGCGCAGCGCCGAGTCCCAGGCGACGCCGGCGCCCGTGGCCCCGCCGCCGATCACCAGGACGTCGGTCTCGAGGCTCGCCATGTCCGTGATCCTACGCCGGGCGGATCAGGTTCGACCGCGCCATGTGGTGGCGCCCGTCGATCACCCGCACCGCGCCCGAGCGTGAGCGCATCGACAGCGACTGCGTGAGCACGCGGCCTGGCCGGTAGCGCACGCCGTCCAGCAACTCGCCGCTCGTCACCCCTGTGGCGGCGAAGAACACGTCGTCGCCCGACACGAGGTCGTCGATCGACAGGATCCGGTCGAGGTCGTAGCCGGCCTCGATCGCGGCGTTGCGCTCGCCGTCGTCGCGCGGGTAGAGGCGGCCAAAGATGGCGCCGTCGAGACACTTGAGCGCGCAGGCGGCGATCACGCCCTCCGGCGTGCCGCCGATACCGACCAGCACGTCGACCGACGAGTCCTCGTCGGCGGCCATGATCGCGCCGGCCACGTCGCCGTCGAGCAGGTACTTGATCCGGGCGCCCGTGCCGAGCACCTCGCCGACCAGCTCCTGGTGCCGCGGGCGGTCGAGGATCGCGACGGTCACGTCGTCCGGCTGCTTGCCGCGCGCCTTGGCGACGCGCGCCAGGTTGTCGGCGATCGGCGCCTCGAAGTCGATCACGTCGGCCAGGTCCTCGGCCACCGCGAGCTTCTCCATGTAGACGCACGGCCCGGGGTCGAACATCGTGCCGCGCTCGGCGAGCGCCAGCACGGCCAGGGCGTCCGGGAGCGCCTTGGCGGTCAGCGTGGTGCCGTCGACCGGATCGACCGCCACGTCGACGGCCGGGCCGTCGCCGCTGCCGACGTGCTCGCCGTTGTAGAGCATCGGCGCCTCGTCCTTCTCGCCCTCGCCGATCACGACGACGCCGTCCATCGTGACCGAGCGCAGCACCGGGCGCATCGCGTCGACCGCGGCTTGGTCGACCCGCTCCTTGTCGCCGCGGCCCATGAAACGGGCGGCCGCGATCGCGGCCGCCTCCGTGGCGCGCACGAGCTCGAGCGCGAGGTTGCGATCCGGATCGGGCGGGAGACTGCTCATGGCGGACGATCGCGAGGCCCTCGGGCTACCCGGGGCCTCGCGATCCACTCCTCTCTACTCCTCGGCGTCGAACCAGTCGAAGGTCCGCGTGACGGCCTTCTTCCAGAACTTGTAGTACTCGTCGCGCTTGGCCGAGTCCATCGTCGGCTCCCAGCGCTTGTCCTCGGCCCAGTTCTCGCGGAGGTCCTCCTGGTTGCCCCAGAAGCCCGTCGCGAGCCCGGCCGCGTACGCCGCGCCGAGCGCGGTCGTCTCGGCCACCTGCGGCCGGATCACCGGCACGCCGAGCAGGTCGGCCTGGAACTGCATGAGCAGATCGTTCTGCACCATGCCGCCGTCGACCTTCAGCGACTCCAGCGCGACGCCCGAGTCCGCGTTCATCGCCTCAACGACCTCGCGGCTCTGGTAGGCCGTGGCCTCCAGCGTCGCGCGGGCGATGTGGCCGGCGTTGACGTAGCGGGTCAGGCCCGCGATGACGCCGCGGGCGTTGGACTTCCAGTACGGCGCGAACAGGCCCGAGAACGCCGGCACCACGTAGCAGCCGCCGTTGTCCTCGACGGTCTGCGCGAGGTCCTCGACCTCGGGCGCGGCCTTGATCATCTTCAGGTTGTCGCGCAGCCACTGCACGAGCGCGCCGGTGATCGCGATGGCGCCCTCCAGGCAGTAGACCGGCGCCTCGTCGCCGACCTTGTACCCCAGCGTGGTCAGCATGCCGTTCTTGGACTGCACGGCCTCGTTGCCGGTGTTGAGCAGCAGGAAGTTGCCCGTGCCGTAGGTGTTCTTCGCCTCACCGGGCGAGAAGCACGTCTGCCCGAACGTCGCCGCCTGCTGATCGCCGAGGTCGCCGGCGATCGGGATGCCCTGCAGCGCACCGCCGGACGAGACCTCGCCGTAGACCTCCGAGGACGCCTTGATCTCGGGGAGCATCGACGTCGGGACGCCCATGATGCCCGCGATCTCCTCGTCCCAGGAGAGCGACTTGAGGTCCATCAGCATCGTCCGGCTGGCGTTCGTCACGTCAGTGACGTGGATGCCGCCGTTCGTGCCGCCGGTGAGGTTCCAGATGATCCAGGTGTCCATGTTGCCGAACAGCAGATCGCCGGCCTCCGCCTTGTCGCGGGCGCCGTCGACGTTGTCCAGCAGCCAGCGGATCTTCGGCCCCGAGAAGTAGGTCGCCAGCGGCAGGCCCACTCTCTCTGCGAACCGGGCCTGGCCCCCGTCCCTGGAGAACTCGTCCACCAGCTTGTCGGTGCGCGTGTCCTGCCACACCAGCGCGTTGTGGATCGGCTCACCGGTGTTGCGGTCCCACACGACCGACGTCTCGCGCTGGTTCGTGATGCCGACCGCCGCGATGTCGCCCGAGCCCGCTCCCGCGGACTCGACCGCTTCGTCGACGACCTCCTGCGTGCGCGCCCAGACCTCGGTGACGTCGTGCTCGACCCAACCCGGCTTCGGGTAGATCTGCTCGTGCTCCTTCTGGGCCACGGAGACGACCTGGCCTCCGTGGTCGAAGACCATGCAGCGCGTGCTGGTGGTCCCCTGGTCGATTGCTGCCGCGTACTTCGCCATGTGTTCTCCTCGCCTCAGCTCAGCCGGGGTAGAAAGCGTCGAACGCAAGGGCGCCCAAGATGCCGCCGACGATCGGCGCTACGACCGGAATCCACGCATAGCCCCAGTCGGACGGGCCCTTGCCCGGAATCGGCAGGATCGCGTGAATGATCCGCGGCCCCAAGTCACGGGCCGGGTTGATCGCATACCCGGTCGGACCACCCAACGAGAGCCCGATCGCCAACACCAGCAAGCCGACCAACAGACCACCCAACCCAAACAACGGATCCGCGATCGCCTTATTGGCAAAGATCGCCAGCACGCCGAACACCAGCAGGAACGTCCCGATGATCTCGGTGATCACATTCGCCACCGTGTTACGAATCGCCGGCGCCGTACAGAACACCGCCAGCTTCAGACCAGGATCCTCAGTGGCCTTCCAGTGATTGCTGTAGGCCGCCCACACCAACACGGCCCCCAAGAACGCACCACAGAACTCACCACCCAGATACGCCGGCACATCACTCCACTCCGTATTGCCGATCACGGCAAACCCCAGCGTCACCGCCGGATTCAAATGCGCGCCGCTGAACTGCCCCACGGCGAACACACCCATGGCCACCGCCATGCCCCAACCCCACGTGATCACGATCCAGCCGCTGTTCTCAGCCTTCGAATGAGCCAGCAGCACAGCAGCCACCACACCGTCTCCGAGCAGGATCAGGATCGCCGTCCCGATCACCTCAGCACCGAAGATGCTCAAGCGCTCCTCCTCTCCTCCGCAGCCCACGACGGGCCGACGAATTGCGACACTACTCTGGGCCGTACGACAGTGTCAACCGCCGTTCGACATTGTCGTACGTTGCTACCAGAAGCACGCGCTTTACGCGCGACCCAACTCCTCGGGCGCGACTATGTCGAACGCTCGGCGGCTGGTCAAGGCTCGACGTCATCGTCCTCGTCGACCCAGTCGAGCGTCCGCGTGACCGCCTTGCGCCACTTGCGATATCCACGCTCCCGCACGGCGTCCTCCATGCCGGGAAACCACTCCGCGGCCTTGTGCCAGTTCTCGCGCAGCGACTCGACGTCGGGCCAGAAGCCGGTCGCCAGGCCGGCCGCGTAGGCGGCGCCCAGCGACGGCGTCTCGGCCACGATCGGCCGCACCACCGGCACGTCGAGCACGTCGGCGAGGACCTGCATCAGCAGGTTGTTGGCGGTCATGCCGCCGTCGACCTTGAGCGTCGACAGCTCCACGCCGGCGTCGCTGTTCATCGCCTCGACGACCTCGCGCGTCTGCCACGCGGTGGCCTCGAGCACGGCGCGCGCGAGATGACCCTTGGTGATGTAGCCGGTGAGGCCGGCGATCACGCCGCGGGCGTCGCTGCGCCAGTGCGGGGCGAAGAGGCCCGCGAACGCGGGCACGAAGTAGCAGCCGCCGTTGTCCTCGACCGTACGCGCCAGCGTCTCGATCTCCGGCGCGCTGCCGATCACACCGACGTTGTCGCGGAACCACTGGACGAGCGCTCCGGTCACGGCGATCGAGCCCTCGAGCGCGTACGTGGGCGGCAGATCGCCGATCTTGTAGCCGACCGTGGTGAGCATGCCGTTGGCCGACGCCACCGGCCGGTCGCCGGTGTTGAGCAGCATGAAGCTGCCGGTGCCGTACGTGCACTTGCCCTCGCCGAGGGCGAAGCACGTCTGCCCGAACAGCGCCGCGTGCTGGTCGCCCAGCGCGCCGGCCACCGGCAGGCCGGCGAGCTCGCCGCCGGCCTCGCCGTAGACCTCGGCGGAGGACCGGATCTCCGGCAGCATCGCCCGCGGGACGCCCATCGCGTCGAGCAGCACGTCGTCCCACTCGAGCGTCTCGAGGTTCATCAGCATCGTCCGGCAGGCGTTGGTCACGTCGGTGATGTGGCGGCCGGTGAGGTTCCAGATCAGCCAGGTGTCCATCGTCCCGAACAGCGCCTCGCCGGCCTCGGCGCGCTCGCGCAGGCCGTCGACGTGGTCGAGCAGCCAGCGCACCTTGGGCCCGGAGAAGTAGGTGGCCAGCGGCAGCCCGCAGCGCTCGCGGAACCGGTCCTGCCCCTTGTCGCCCGCGAGCTCCTTGATCAGGTGATCGGTGCGGATGTCCTGCCAGTTGATCGCGTGCTGCACCGGGACGCCGGTGGCGCGGTCCCACACGACGGTCGTCTCGCGCTGGTTGGTGATGCCGAGCGCGACGAGGTCGGCCACGGTGAGCTGCGCCTTGCCGAGCGCCTCCTGGACGACCTGCAGCACGTTGTGCCAGATCTCGACGGGGTCGTGCTCGACCCAGCCGGGGCGGGGGAAGATCTGATGGTGCTCCTTCTGGCCGACGGACACGATCCGCGCGCGCTCGTCGAACACGATGCAGCGGGACGAGGCCGTGCCCTGGTCGATGGAGGCGATGTAGCGTTTCGTCACGTCACGGGCTCCTCACCACGGGATCGCCCCGAGGTCGCGGGAGACGGAGCGGGCCGCCTCGCGTACGTATGAGATCAGTTCGCTGCGCGGGCTCTCGTGCTCGGACAGCCGCTCGATCGGGCCGGAGATGCCGATCGCGCCCACGGTCGCACCGCGGCGGTCCTGGATCGGCGCGGCCAGCGACACCTCGCCGGCCACGAGTTCCTCGATCTCGCTCGCCCATCCACGCCCGCGCACCTCGGCGAGCTCGGCGCGCAGCACGTCGGGATCGGTGACCGTCCGCGGCGTGAACGACTCGAGGCCGAGCGCGATCAGCTCGTCGGTCGCGTACGGGTTGTGCGCCAGCAGCACCTTGCCGAGCGCCGACGCGTGGCCGGGCAGCAGCGCGCCGACCTCGAGCGCCTGGCGGCTGTTGTCGGGCCGGAACACGTGGTGCACGACGAGCACCCGGCCGTCGTGCAGGGTCCCGATGCGGACGCTCTCGTTCGAGCGCGCGGCCAGCGAGTCGGCCCAGTTCAGCGCGCGCGTACGCAGCTCGTTGCCGTCGAGGTAGCTCGAGCCCATGTGCAGCAGCGCGGCGCCGAGCTGGTACTTCCCGGATTCGGCGTCCTGCTCGACGAAGCCGACGTTCTGCAGCGTCCGCAGAATGCCATGGACGGTGCCCTTGGGCAGGCCGAGCTCACCGGCCAGCTCACCGACGCCGAGCCGGCGCGACCGGCCCGAGAGGAGCCGGAGGATCGCGGCGGCCCGCTCGATCGACTGGATGGAGCCCGGCACGGGCCGCCGCCGCGGTCAGCCCAGCGTCTCGGCCGCCGCGCGCAGTAGCAGGTAGGTCGAGGTCGCCCCCGGGTCCTGGTGCCCGACGCTGCGCGGGCCCAGGTAGCTGGCCCGCCCCCTGCGGGCCTCCATCGGGGTCGTGGCCTTCATGCCCTCCTCCGCCGCGTCGGCCGAGCGCGTGAGCGCCTCTCCGAGATCGCCGCCCTCGCGCAGCGCCTCGAGCGCCGGCAGCCATGCGTCGATCATCGTCTTGTCCCCGGGCTCGGCCTTGCCGCGGGCCTGCACACCCTTGACGCCCGCCTCGACGGCTGCGGTCCAGCCGTCGAGGTCGAGCTCTGCCTTGCCCGCGGTCGCGCTGCCCATCTGCAGGAACACCGTCCCGTAGAGGGGGCCGGCGGCACCGCCCACGCTCGAGACGAGGGCCATGCCGACGGCCTTGAGGTCGGCGCCGATGTCGCCGCCCTCGGTGCTGTCGAGCTTCTCGACAGCCTTCTTCATCCCGCGGTCCATGTTGGTGCCGTGGTCGCCGTCGCCGATCGCGGTGTCGAGGCGCACGAGGTCCATGCGCTTCTCGGACACCACGTCGGCGAAGCGCCGCAGCCAGTCGCGTACCTGCTCCGAGGTCACACGCCCCACCGCAGCGCCGGCGTGAGCACGGGCGCGTCCCACAGGCGCGTCAGCTCGTCGTCGAGCTTGAGCAGCGTGATCGAGCAGCCGGCCATCTCCAGCGAGGTGATGTAGTCGCCGATCAGGTGGCGGGTGATGGTGATCCCGCGGCCCGACAGGAACTTGTTCAGCTCGTTGTAGACGATGTACAGCTCGATCAGCGGCGTGCCGCCCATGCCGTTGACGAACGCCAGGACGTTGTCGCCGGACTCGTACGGCAGGTCCTCGACGACGGCCGTCGCGAGACGCTCGACGACCTGGCTGGCCGGTCCGAGCGGCTCCCGGTAGCGGCCGGGCTCGCCGTGGATGCCGATGCCGATCTCCATCTCGTCGTCGCCGAGCTCGAAGCTCGGCTCCCCGGAGCCCGGCGTGATGCACGGCGTCAGCGCCATGCCCATACTGCGCCCGTTGCCGTTGACCTGGCGGCAGAGCTCGGTCACCTCGGCGAGCGACTTGCCCTCCTCGGCCGCCGCGCCGCAGATCTTCTCGGCGATGACCGTGATGCCGACGCCACGCCGGCCGGCCGTGTACAGGCTGTCCTGGACCGCGACGTCATCGTTGGTCACGACCGCCTCGACCTCGATGCCCTCGCCCTTGGCGAGGTCGGCCGCCATCTCGAAGTTCAGCACGTCGCCCGTGTAGTTCTTGACGATGTGCAGGACCCCGGCGCCGCCGTTGACGGCCTTGGTGGCCTCGAGCATCTGGTCCGGCGTGGGCGAGGTGAACACCTCGCCCGGGCACGCGGCGTCGAGCATGCCGCGGCCGACGAACCCGCCGTGCATCGGCTCGTGGCCCGAGCCGCCGCCGGAGATGATCCCGACCTTGCCCTGGACCGGCGCATCCGCGCGCACGACCATGGCCGGCTCGTAGGTCACCTTGATCAGGTCGCTGTGCGCGGCCTCCATGCCCTCCAGCGCCTCGCGCACGACGGCGTCCGGCGAGTTGATCAGCTTCTTCATGGTCATGTTTTCACCCGGGGTAGAAAGCGTCGAACGCAAGGGCGCCCAAGATGCCGCCGACGATCGGCGCTACGACCGGAATCCACGCATAGCCCCAGTCGGACGGGCCCTTGCCCGGAATCGGCAGGATCGCGTGAATGATCCGCGGCCCCAAGTCACGGGCCGGGTTGATCGCATACCCGGTCGGACCACCCAACGAGAGCCCGATCGCCAACACCAGCAAGCCGACCAACAGACCACCCAACCCAAACAACGGATCCGCGATCGCCTTATTGGCAAAGATCGCCAGCACGCCGAACACCAGCAGGAACGTCCCGATGATCTCGGTGATCACATTCGCCACCGTGTTACGAATCGCCGGCGCCGTACAGAACACCGCCAGCTTCAGACCAGGATCCTCAGTGGCCTTCCAGTGATTGCTGTAGGCCGCCCACACCAACACGGCCCCCAAGAACGCACCACAGAACTCACCGCCCAGGTACGCCGGCACATCACTCCACTCCGTATTGCCGATCACGGCAAACCCCAGCGTCACCGCCGGATTCAAATGCGCGCCGCTGAACTGCCCAACGGCGAACACGGCCATGGCCACCGCCATGCCCCAACCCCACGTGATCACGATCCAGCCGCTGTTCTCAGCCTTCGAATGAGCCAGCAGCACAGCAGCCACCACACCGTCTCCGAGCAGGATCAGGATCGCCGTCCCGATCACCTCAGCACCGAAGATGCTCAAGCGCTCCTCCAGTCTTTCGCGGGCCTTCCCCCCGGAGCGGACCCTATAGACGACTGGAGCGGGCGGTCAAACGACCGGGGCGGCGGCGCGTTCGCGACGGCGCGTGAACTTCGGGCCGGCACCGGTGCCGGCCTCGTCCTCGAGGAACGTGCGCACGCGGTTCATGACCTCGTGGCGGCCCTCGTCGTGGTTGGGCCAGATCGGCTGGCCGAAGTGGACCTCGACGCGGTGGCGACGGGCGAGGAAGCGGCGCTTCTTCGGCCAGTTGCGCCCGGGCGGCATCGCGTCATGCGTGCCTTTGACGAAGATCGGGACGATCGGGATGCCGTGCGCCTGGGCGATCGCCGCGGCGCCCGAGCGCATCTTCCCGAGCCGGCCGTCGCGCGAGCGCGTGCCCTCGGGGAACAGCAGGAGGTTCCAGCGCTGGTCGATCAGGCGGTCGACGTGCTCGGTGGCGCCGGTGTTGACGCCGCCGCCCTGCCGCATGAGCGGCACGGTGTTGAAGATGAGGGCGACCGCGTTGGCGACGGCGCGCTTCTTGTAGAAGTAGTCGGCGGCGGCGGCCACGGCGGTGCGCTGGCGCCACTGCAGCGGGAGCGCCCGCAGGATCGTCGGCGTGTCGAGGTGGCTCGAGTGGTTCGCGACGAGGATCACCGGGTGCGGCAGGGTGCGGAACACCTCGCGCCCGGACACGCGCGGCCGCGTGTAGAGGTCCATCAACGGGGCGAGGATGAACTGGAGGATCGTCTCGCGCGCGGCGCGGGCCGGTCCGCAACGTGCCCACGGCACGTCGATGTTGCGCATGTTGCGGCCGATCTCGGCGCCGCGGCTGGCGGCGCTGCGGCCGATCTCGGCGCCGCGGGTCGCGGCGGTGCGGCTCATCTCCGTGCCCTTGGCACGCGCTTCACGCACCGAGCGATTCACTCGGTTGGCTCGTCCGTCCCCCATCTTCAAGGACAGGTACCCCGCACCTCGCGGGCGGTTTCTCAGTTCGTGTGGATCTCGCCCGTCCGGCCGTAGAGCGTGCGCTCGCCCGGCGGGTCGGTGATGACGGTCAGCCCCAGCGCAATGAGGACAAGGCACGCGACGACGATGGCGACGAAGCGCAGCCGATCGATACGTGCCTTCCGCAACTTGGCGCGTTCGCGCTCGTCAAGATCGGCGATGCCGAGCAGATCGGCGACCACCTGGCGGTCCATCCCGAGCTGGCGTTCGCGACAGAACGCCAGCAGCGCATCGGGTCCCGGGACCTCGACCACCTCGGCGCCGTAGCGCTCGGCGACCCGGTGGATCAGCTGCGCGTTGCGACCGGGTGTGACGACCAGCGCGTACGGGCGGCCGCGCTGCGCGCGGAACCCGTCGTCGTGCACCTCGACAGGCCCCTGCGCCTCGAGGATGCCGGCGATCACGCCGCGCACGGCGAGCACCTCGCGGGCAGAGTGCCGCGTCGGGTGCCAGGCGTGGATGCCGCAGTCGTGATCCGGGTCGGGCGGCACGTGGCCGAGCTCGCAGGACGCGCGCAGCCACTCCCCGCCCGTGGGCCAGCGGGTCCCCGTGAGGGGGCCTGCCAGGTACTCGCCGCCGTCGTCCGAGACCACCCGCCACGTCCGGAGTCCGAACAGCGAGCCGGCGACCAGCGGCGCGTCGCTCACGTCTTCGCGACCGGCTCCGGCGGCTTCGCGGCGGGCACCGGCAGCTCGCGCGAGGGCACGGGCAACGGCACGGCGACGACTCGTCGTGAGGGCTTGCTGAGCTGCATATGAGAATGGTGTCCCTCTGAGGCGCCAGAAGCAAGCGTGCAAGGATGCTCCGGCGATGGCGACCGGCGCTGAACTGCTCGTGCGGCTCCTGCGAGACCGCGACGTCGAGGTGTGCTTCGGGCTGCCCGGTGTGCACAATCTCGCGCTCTGGGAGGCGCTGCGCAACTCGCCGATCCGCCTCATCGGCGTCCGCCACGAGCAGGCCGCCGCCTACGCCGCCGACGGGTACGCGCGCGCGACCGGCAAGCTCGGCGTCGCCCTCACCACGACCGGGCCGGGAGCGGCGAACACGCTCGGCGCCGTCGGCGAGGCGTGGGCCTCGCGGTCGCCGATCCTGGTGATCGCCACCGACATCCCGACGGCGCTGCGCAAGCCCGGGACCTACCGCGGCGTGCTGCACGAGACCACCGACCAGGCGGCGATGTTCGCGCCGGTGACGAAGGCGACGCACCGGGCGCTGGCCGCCGACGCGGTCGCCGCCGAGGCGTCGGCCGCCGTGGCGGCGGCGGTGGCGGAGCCCGCCCGGCCCGTCTACCTGGAGATCGCCACCGACCTGCTCGGCGCCGAGGTGCCCGACGCCGCCGGCGAGACGCCGGCCGCGCCCGCCGCCGCCGCGAACGGCGGGCTCGACGAAGCCGTGGCGCGGCTCGCCGCCGCCGAGCGGCCGCTGTTGTGGGTCGGGGGCGGCGCGCGCGACGCGCGCGGTCCGGTCGCCGGCCTGGCCGAGCAGCTCGGTGCGCCGGTGCTGACCACCTACGGCGCGGCCGGCATCCTGCCGCCCGCCCACCCGTGCCTGGTCGGCATGCCCGCGCACGTCGCGCCCGCGGGGGAGCTGTGGGACGAGGCCGACGTGGTGGTGGCGATCGGATCGGACCTCGACGGCGTGCAGACCCAGAACTTCGCGATGCCGCAGCCTGCCGCGCTGATCGCGATCAACCTCGACGGCGAGGACGCGGCGAAGAACTACCGGGTCGACTGCCTGCTGGAGGGCGACGCCGCGCACGTGACCGCCGCGCTCGCCGAGCGGCTCCCTCCGCGCGGCGGCATCGACGGCGTCGCCGAGCGCCTGCACGAGGTCCGCGCGCAGTCGTGCTCCACGCTCGACGAGCGCGCGCTGCGGTTCCTCGACGCGATGCGGTTCGCGCTGCCCGACGACGCGATCGTCGTCGCCGACATGTGCATCCCCGGCTACTGGCTGGCCGGGTTCTTCACGCCGTCGGCCCCACGGCGGCTGCAGATCCCGCTCGGCTGGGGCACGCTCGGCTACGCGTTCCCGGCGGCGCTCGGCGCCGCGCTGGCCGGCACCGGGCCGGCCGTCGCGGTGGCCGGCGACGGGGGTTTCCTGTTCGCGTGCGGCGAGCTGGCGACGATGGCGCAGGAGAAGATCCCGCTCACCGTGGTGATCGTCGACGACGGCGGCTACGGGATGCTGCGCTACGACCAGGACCAGGGCGGTGCCGAGCGCTACGGCGTCGACCTCCACACGCCCGACTTCGCGGCGGTGGCCGGCGCGTTCGGCATCCGCGCCGAGACTGTCGACGACCTCGACGACGCGTTCGGCGAGGCGCTCGCGCAGCACGTCGCCGATCCCGAGCCGTCGGTGCTCGTGGCGCGCACGCCCGATCCGCTCGTGCCGCCGCCCAACACCTCGCCGAACTGGTACCGGCGCCGCCGATGACGGAGGTCGGCCGCGAGCAGGCGCTCGCGTTCCGGGTCGCCGCCCACAACCTGCACGAACGGCTCCCGGCGGGATCCGCCCGCGAGGCCGCCGCGGTGATCGGGCTGCAGGACTTCCCGCCCGGGTCGGCCCCGGTGGCGCTCGCCGCACGCGTGGAGGGCTCGCGGCCCCAGGACCTCGACGAGCTCGTGATCGTCTACAGCTTCCGGGGGGCGGCGATCGCCGTCCCGCCGAAGGAGCTGGCGGTGTTCACCACGGCGCTGGCGCCGCCCGACGAGGATGCGGCGCGTGCCCAGATCGGTAACGCGACGGAGTCGCTCGACGCGGCCGGCGTCAACGCGCTCGACGCGCTCGAGCGCGTGAGTGGCGCGGTGGCCGACGCCCTGTCCGACGGGCCGCTGGAGCGCGACGACTTCCACCAGGCGCTGCGAGAGCGGCTGCCGCCCGAGCTGCTGTGGTGGTGCCGCGGCTGCGGGAGCCACCACGTGCACCCGCTGCTGTGGCGGGCGACCGGCGTGATGGGCGTGCTCGCGGTGGCCGGGCGCCGCGGGCGCGTGACGGTGTTCGGCGCGCCGCCGAAGGCGCCGAAGGTCAAGGACGCGAGCGCGGAGCTCGTGCGGCGCTTCCTGCGGGCGTACGGGCCGGCGACGAGGACCGAGCTCGCGGCGTGGGCGGGCATCTCGCCCGCCCACGCGCGCGCTCTACTGGCGGAGATCGAAGACGAGGTGGAAGGGGTCGACCTCGCCGGCCGCCAGGCTCTGATCCTCGCCGCCGACAGCGACCGCCTCGCGAGCCCGCCCGCCGCATCCGGCGTCAGGCTCCTCGGCGGGTACGACGCGTACCTCGACCAGCGCGACCGCGAGACGCTGTTGCCCGACCGCGACCTGCGCAAGCGCGTGCGGCGGCCGCTCGGCAACCCGGGGGTCGCGCTGGTCGACGGTCAGCTCGCCGGCTTGTGGCGGCCGGAGAAGAAGGGCAAGCGGCTCGTCGTGAACATCGAGCCGATCACGCCGGCCGCGCGACGAGCAGCGGACGGGGTCGAGGCCGAGGCGTCGGTCGTCGCGGCCCACCGGGGCTGCTCGACAGCCGAGGTCCGCTGGGCGTGACGTCGCGCTGAGCCCGCGCGGTCCTGGATGTACAGCGAGGCGATGTGGGTGTGAATGGTGGCGTCCATGGGGCCATGCTCCACCCGCGGGGGCTCGCGGCCTAGACGCCCTTGGTGTCGCGTCTCACACCTTCGAAGGCGTCCTCGAGGCCGGCCGAGACGAGCTGGACGTTGACGCGCAGCTCGGACAGCCGTGCGGTCAGCTCGCCGTGCCCGGCGAGGCCGTCGCTGACGAGGATCTCGGCCCTGACCGTCTGCAGCGTGGCCACGATGCGGTCGAGCTCCTCGAGCAGGCGGTCGAGCCGGCCCTGGACCCGCTGCCGCGTCTGGGGGTCGATCTGCTCCGGCGGGACCTCGGCGAGGAACTGATGGATGCGCTGCGCCCGCACCGCGTCATCCTGCATCGCGGCGAGCAGCGCATCGACCTCCTCGGTCACGTCCTCGTGCGGCACGTCGGACTCCTCGATCGCGGCGCGGATCGCCGCGCGGGCCGAGACCGCCGCCCGCACGCGGCGCTCGATCTCCGCGGCGAAGGCGGGCCGGTCGGTGACCACCGCCGGCGGCGCGCGGCGGTCCTCGCGTGCCCGCTCGCCGACGGCCCTGGCCTCGCGCTCGTCGAAGAAGGTCCCGGCGACGAGGGCCAGCCAGCACACCGCCGCGACGCCGATCAGCCAGCTCGCGCCGACGAGCAGCCCGGCGACGACGATGGCGGCCGGCACGGCGACGTTGAGCGGCTTCGTCAGCGCGTTGACGCCAGCCGCCGGCCGAGCTCCCCGCGCGACGGGCTAGAAGAAGGAGCTGATCGACCGGTAGACCGACGCGATGTCATCGGTGCCGCCCCTGTAGCTCTTGCCGCCTGACGCCTCGGAGTACCTCGCGAGCTCCTGATCGTTGGGCTCCTTGCCGTAGGCGATCGTGAACACCCGGACCTGGCCGGACTCCTTCTGCCCCTGCCGCTCGAGCTCCTTGATCACGTCGAACCCCTGGTGATCCGACGCGGTGTCCTGGCCGTCCGTGAGCACGACGACGGCGTTGATCGCGTCGGGGTCGAGCTTGGCCTCCACCGCCCTTACGCCCTCGAGCGTCGCGTCGCGGACGCGCGTGTCCTCCTCCGGCAGCAGTGCGTCGGTCGCGCTGATGAGCTTCGCGCGGTTGTCCTTCATCGGCCCGATCGGGACCAGCTCCGTGATCTTGCTGGAGAACTTCGTCAGGCCCACGCGGTCCTGCGGGCCCGCCGCGCGGTAGAACCCCTGCAGCCCCTCCTTGGCCAGGTCGAGCTTCCGTTCCGTCGCTCATCGAGGCCGAGGTGTCGAACACCAGCATCACGTTCGCCGGCTTGCGGTCCGTGTGCCACGCAGCCTTGATCCGGGCGAGGACCCTGGGCTCGGGCACCGTGAGCACGTGCTCGGGCTCGTCGGGGTCGACGCCGTTGGCTTCGGTGACCAGGCCGGCGGGCTCGGCGTCGAGATCGGACGGCCGGAACCCGTGTTCACCTGCGACCTCAGGCGTGACCGCCTCGCGCAGGTAGGCCGCGAACACCGCGGCTGCCTTCCGCTCGGCCGGCGACACCCAGTCGCCGTGCAGCGTGATCAGCGGGTTGTCGGAGACGAACGTGCCCTCGCTCGGGTACACCGCTACGAGCTTCTCTCCGTCGCCCGCATTCTGGTTGAACTCGATCAGCGTCGTCTCCTCCATCGCCACGGCCGACGCGTAGCCGAGGCCGTGCCGGCGCATCTCCTCCGAGATGAACAGCGTGTTGTCCCCGTAGTGGACGATCGCGCGCTCCAGGCGCCGGACCTTCGGCCGCCCGCGGGCCACGTCCGCGGCCGTGAGCCCCTCGCGCTTGCCGACCGCCGCGTAGTACGAGGCCGACACCGCCGACAGGCCCGAGGTCGAGAAGTCAGGGTTCGTGTGGACGTACTTGAACGCCCCGAACTGCGGCTTGCCGACCGCGGCCCAGCCGCGCGTCGCGAGCTGGTCGAGCTCCTTGTAGCCCAGCTCGCGCTCCGGGTACCCGTAGGCGTCCGCCAGCCTCTTCCACATGGCGATCACCACGGGCGTGCGCACGATCGACGGGTTCTCGTCGGCGACGAGCCGCCGGTCGGCGTCGTAGTTGAGCAGGCGGCCCCAGAACGACGACGACGGCGACCACATGACCGGTCCCTCCCGGCCGCGGGCCATCTCGGCCTCGACGTCGCCGGAGTTCCTGACCTTGGCGTCGACGAACACCGGCCGGCCGCCGCTGAGATGCCTCTCGTCGTTGAACCGCTTGATCAGCGGCACGAGCATCTCCTCCTTCTCGGGCGAGTAGGCGAGCGAGATCCGCATCGCGTCGGCGGGCGCGGGGCTGCGCGCGGCGCTGTCGGGCTTCTCCTTGTCGTCCGAGCCGCCGCCGCCCGAAGCGACATACGCGATCGCCACCGCGGCAAGCGCCAGGACGATGATGAAGAGTCGGCCGCGCATCAGAAGTCGTGCTGGCGGACCAGCCCGTTGACGAGGGCGAGCGCGGCGAGCCGCGCCCGTTTCTGGTTCTGCGGCAGGTCGTCGAGGCCGAGCCGCTCGAACACGAGCCGCAGGTGTGCCTTCACAGCGTCGACGCTCAGGTGGACCTCGTCGGCGATCTCGCGGTTGGTGGCCGGCGTCGCGTACGCGGAGTCACGCATCGGGCGGCACAGCGCGACGAGGATGCGCCGCTGGGCCTCGGTCAGCTGGACGTCGCCCTGCCGGGCACCGACGACCGCCGTGGAGAGCGACGCCTCGCGGCCCGGCGCCCGGTACAGCACCGGCGTCTCCCCGAAGCACAGCCGGTCACCGTCGCGCAGGCGCCGTCGCCCGCTCACCCGGTCGCCGTTCACGTACGTGCCGTTGCGCGAGAGCCCGTCGTCGATCACGGCCCAGTCGCCGCCGACGCGCTCGAATTGCGCGTGCACGCGGGACACCTCGGCGTCCCAGGGGAGCGCGACGTGGTTGTCGGGACGGCGGCCGACCGTGAGCCCGGTGGCGGCCGGGTCCAATTCGGCGATGTGCTGGCGGCCGTCGCCGTCGCGGTAGAGCAGGAACGGCTCCCCGGTCCGCTCGGCTGCCATGCGCGCCTTGAGCTCAGCGGGCGTCGAGGCGTGCGGATCGGTCAGCTCAGCCATCGCTCGACCTCCGGTA
Source organism: uncultured Solirubrobacteraceae bacterium (assembly GCA_963759375.1). GTDB lineage: Bacteria > Actinomycetota > Thermoleophilia > Solirubrobacterales > Solirubrobacteraceae > DASSUW01. The sequence goes on from CAVWYY010000008.1 coordinate 577,822, forward strand.
GCTGTAGACGACGCCGGCGGCGTAGACGAGCAGGGCCAGCGGGATCATCAGGGCGACGGTGCCCAGCACCGCGCCGGCCACGAGCAGAGCGGCGAGCAGCACGATGTTGAACGGGTCGGTCATGGCCGCGAGCAGGGCGTCTCGCCGCACGGGCGTGGGCGCCGGTGCGCGCACGCGGCGGGCGGGGGCGGCCGGCCGCTCCAGCGCCGCCAGCGCGGCGGCGCCCACCTCGCCGGCGGTCTCGAAGCGGTCCTCCGGCTTCTTGCTCATGGCCCGGGCCACGATCCGGTCGAACGCCGGGCCGAGCTCCGGCACACGCTCGCTGGGCTTCGGCGGCTTCTCGGAGAAGTGCGCCCACAGCTTGCCCTCCTCGCTCGGCACCGTGAAGGGCACCTGCCCGGTCAGCAGATGCGTGAGCATGCAGCCGAGCGAGTAGACGTCGGTGAACGGCCCGATCTTCTCGCCGCGGATCTGCTCTGGAGCGATGTAGTCGAGCGTGCCCAGCACCATTCCCGAGCGCGTGGCCTCGGAGTCTGCCGTCAGACGCTTGCTGAGGCCGAAGTCGGTGAGGTAGACGTGGTTCTGAGAGGTCACGAGCACGTTGGCGGGCTTGACGTCGCGATGGACGAGGTGGTGGGCATGAGCGGCGTCCAGAGCGCCGGCCACCTGGGCGATGATCCGGACGGCGGCGTCGGGTTCGAGCCGCCCGTCCTCGGCCAGGCGGGTCCGCAGGTCGTCGCCCGGCACGAACCGCATGGCGATGTAGAGAACGCCGTCATGCTCCCCCGCCGCGTGGATCGGGATCACGTTCGGGTGGTCCAGCGAGGCCGCGAGCTTGGACTCCGTGACGAACCGCCGGCGGAATCCCTCGTCCAGCGCGAGATCCTCGCTCAGGACCTTGAGGGCCACGACCCGGTCGAGCGCCAGGTCCGTCGCCCGGTACACGACGCCCATTCCGCCGCGACCGATGCGGCTCTCGATCCGGTATCCCGCGAACTCCTTCTGGATGAGCGAGTCCGGCACGAGCCTGTTCTACTCCGGTGAGAGGAGCCGAGCAACTTTGCTGACTGGTCGACACACCGGCGATACTCCGGCTGATCGGTCGTTGCTGCCACCCGACCTAGGTGTCGGACTCCACACCTCGCAGGACCGTCGGACCCTGTCGTCGCGGGTTTCCGTCGGCGGGCTCGAGGGTCACCGAGATGCCCGTGTAGACCTTCGGATCGGCGGCCGCGACGAGCCGCACGGTGCCGCGCCCGGCGTCGTCCGGGTGGAACGTGCCGGCGGATACGCGGTGCGGGTGGCCGCGCCGGTCGTCGGGCGCGACGAACCACAGCTCGTACAGGCCGGCCGGCCGCGGATCGCGCAGCCGGTCGATCGTGAGCGTGACCTCGCGGCCGACTCCCGTCGTGCGCACCGTCGCGGTGACCACCGCCCCGCCGCCCTGCAGTGCGTAGCGCTCCACCGGGTGGTCGCCGGCGATCGCGAACACGATCGTCGCCGCGGCGGCGGCGATGCCGGCGGGGACGGCCAGCCGCCACCAGCGCCGGCGGCGGCGCTGCGGGGGCGGCACGATGGCGGCGAGGACCCGGTCGCCCAGCCCGGCGGGCACCTCGAACGGCGGCGCGGCGCGCGCGACGAGCTCGCGGATCTCGCGGAGGTCGTCATCCATCCCAGCCACGCTCCTCGAGTACCGCACGCAGAGCGCGCAGCGCATGATGGGCGCGCGTCTTGACCGTGCCGAGCGGCACGTCAAGCCGCTCCGCGATCTGGGCGAGCTTGAGGTCCTCGTCGTAGACCAGCTCGAGCACCTGGCGGTGGGCCGGCGAGAGCGTGGTCATCGCGTCGCGCACCGTGACCGCGAGCAGCACCTCGTCGGCGCGGGCCTCGACCGCGGCCGCGTCGGGCAGCTCCTGGGCGTGCGCGCGCGAGGAGGGGCGGCGCCACAGGTCCACGGCCACGCGCCGCGCGATCGTGAACAGGAACGCGCGCACCGTGCCGCGCCCCGGGTCGAACCGCCCGGCGGAGCGCCACACGCGCAGCCAGGTCTCCTGCACGAGCTCCTCGGCCAGGCCCGGGTCGCCGAGCAGCCGCAGGCCGAAGCCGTACAGCCGCCGCTCGTAGCGCGAGTAGAGGCGTCGCAGCGGCGCGCCGTGGTCGCCGGCGGCGACGAGGCCGAGCAGCTCGGCCTCCACGGCGTCGGCCACGAGTGGCGCTGGCGCTTCGAGCATGGGAAAGGGTGCGCAGCGGGCGGGCGGCCGGATCAGCCGCCCGCCGCTGCTTGCCGTCAGTCCTGCCAGGCGGCCAGGCCGGTGACGACCAGGCGCTTGCTCCCGCCGATGCGGCCGAGCGACCGGGTCTTGCCGGTCTGGAGGTCGACCGTGTAGACCTTCGTGCCGCGACGCGACGCCGCGTTCGTGAGGAAGCCGACGTTGTCGGAGCCCGCGATGTCGAAGCCGGCGTTCGGGCCGAGGTCGATGCCGAGCCGCTTGCCCATCGTGAGCGTGCCGTCGTTCGGCGGGTTCTGGATGAACAGGCGGTCGCTCGCCGAGTCGACCGCGTACAGCGTCGTCGCCGCAGGCTTGCTGGCGGTGAACGACGAGTTCGTGTACGCCGAGCCGACGACCTGCGGCATGCCCGGGTTGATGTTCTGATCCTGGCTCAGGACCGTGCCCTCGTCAACGTTCAGGCGCAGGTTCTGGCCGGCGTCGCTGACGACGCGGATCTTGTCGACGGTCGGATTGAAGTCGACGCCGAACGACTGGCCGTTGAGCGCCGGGGTGAACGCCGGGCCCTCCGAGACGGCGATGCCGGTGCGCGGGTTGACGCGGTACACCACGTTGTCCGAGCCGACGCCGTAGAGGTCGCCTGTCGCGGGCCGGAAGTCGATCCCGCGGAGCGTCGCCCCGCCGAGGCCGGTGATCGTCACGGTGTCGCGGATGCGTTCGGGGTTGCGTGCGTTGAAGCTGATGAGCTGGTTCTGGTTCGTCGTCGCGTACAGCAGGCGATCGGGACCACGCTTGTTGTCGTGGCCGCGCTTATGCGACGACGCCTGCGCGGCGACCGCGGTCAGCGCCAGCAGACACGCAGCGACTGCGCTCCAGCGGAGCATTCGGACACTACTCATGGGGTCCTCCTGGGGAGAGGGAAGGGAACGGCCGCCAGTTCGGGCGGCCGTTCCCGGAGGGTTCATCCCCGTCGCGCCCCTGGCGCGTAGCCGCTCGGTGCTAGTCGAGCCGGAACTCGGGGTCGGCGTCGATGTCGACGACGTCCATCTGCGCCTTCTGCAGCTTGCCCGCGTAGTCCCAGTTCATGGACTGCCAGCGGGTGAACTGGTCGAGCACCCAGATGCCCGACTGGCGCGAGCCGTTGCCGGACTTGCCGTTGCCGCCGAACGGCAGGTGCGCCTCGGCGCCCGACGTCGAGTTGTTGACCGACACCATGCCCGCGGTGATGCGCTCGCGGAAGCGGAACGCGTGCAGGCCCGAGCGCGTGTAGATCGAGGACGACAGGCCGTAGCCGTGGTTGTTGGCCAGCTCCATCGCCTCGTCGAAGTCGCGGAACGTCGCGACGCCGGTGATCGGGCCGAACGTCTCGGTCGCATACAGGTCATCGTCGATCGTCACACCGTCGACCAGTACCGGGTGGTAGTAGATGCCCGCGTCCGGGTCACCCACGAAGCCCTCGCGCGGGTTCGACGAGGTGATCCGGCCCTGCGCGGTCGAGCCATAGGTCGTGTGGTGGTCGCGGATCAGGCCGAGCCAGTCCTCGAAGCGCTCGGCGAACCGCTCGTGGAGCATCGGCCCGTACAGGACGTCCTGCGTCGGGTCGCCGACCGGCGCGCTGCTCAGGCGCTCGTCGAGCTTGCGGACGTACTCGTCGTGGACCGACTCGTGGACGATCGCGGTACCGAGCGACGTGCAGCGCTGGCCTGCCGTGCCGTAGCCGCCGAACAGTGCGCCCTCGACCGCCAGGTCGATGTCGGCGTCGTCCATCACGACCATCGGGTTCTTGCCGCCGAGCTCGAGGCACGGCGACTGCAGGTGGCGGCCGCACAGCTCGCCGATCTTCGAGCCGACCGCACTCGAGCCGGTGAAGCCGACCTTGTCGACCAGGCGCTGCTCGAGCGCCTGCTCGAGGCCCTCGAACGTGGCCGCGCCCTCGGCCTGCACGACGTTGAGGACGCCGCCGGGCACGCCGCCGGCGTGGAACAGCTTGGCCAGCGCGTCGCCGAGCGCGGGCGAGTACTCGGCCGGCTTCCAGACGACGGCGTTGCCGCACAGGATCGCCGGCACCAGGTACCAGGCGGGGACGGCGACCGGGAAGTTGCCGGCGGTGATGATCGCGGCGACGCCGACCGGCATGCGGAACGTGAAGAGCTGCTTGCTCGGCATCTCCGACGGCACGGTCTGCCCGTACAGGCGACGACCTTCGCCGACGAAGAAGTCGCAGGTGTCGATGATCTCCTGCACCTCGCCGAGCGACTCGGCGTAGGGCTTGCCGACCTCGCGCGTGACGAGGCGCGAGAGCGCCTCCTTGTTGGCCTCGACGAGCCGGCCGACGTTGGCGATCACGCGGCCGCGCGCCGGGGCAGGCACCTTGGCCCACTCCTTCTGCGCGGCGCGGGCGGCGCGGCAGGCGTCGACGAACGTGGACGCGTCGGCCAGCCGCACCTCGGCCACGACGTCGGAGGTGTTGGCCGGGTTCGTGGACGTCAATCGGCCGCCGGGCGCCGCGCCGACGGGCTTCCCGTCGACCACCGAGCCGATCTCGGTTCCTTGAGCAAGCGTTGTCATGACATGTAACGTCGCACATTCGACATCGCTCGCGTCGACGAGAGCGCCGAATCCAGGAGGTCAGCGATGTCGGATGGGCGAAACCTGCTTTCCGCCCAGATAGGTGTTGACGACGCGGGCGCCCTCCAGGTCCTCGAACGGGTCGCGGTCGAGGACCACGAGGTCGGCGAGCATCCCCGGGCGCAGCCGGCCGCGGCGGTCCTCGTCGCCGCTCAGCCAGGCGGGCGTGACGATCAGCGCCTCGAGCGCGGCCTGGAGGTCGAGCGCCTCGTGCGGTCGCCAGTCGCGCAGCACGGCGTCGCGCAGCCCGAGCAGCGGGTCCATCTCCTCGACCGGGGCGTCGGAGCCGAGCGCGAGGCGCGCCCCGGACGCGTGCAACGACCGGTACGCGTAGGCGCCCTCGAGCCGGTCGGCCCACAGGCGCTCGGCCACCGGCGCGTCGGTGACCGCCATCGACGGCTGGATCGACGCGGTCACGCCGAGCGCGGCGAACCGCGGGAGGTCGTCCGGGTGCAGGCACTGCGCGTGCTCGATCCGCGGCCGGATCGCGTCGGGGACGGCCGCGAATGCGTCGAGCGCGTCGCGGTTCGCGCGGTCGCCGATCGCGTGCACCGCCACCGGCACGCCCGCCGTGGTCGCCGCGCGAACGATCTCCTCGAACTCCTCGCGGCTCGTGATCTCGACGCCGCTGCCGTCGAGCAGCCGCGCGGTGCGCGACCCGAGCGTGCCGTCCATGTACGCCTTCACGTAGTCGGGCCGCTCGTCCAGCCGCTTGGCGGGCAGCGACTGCCAGACCCGGAACGGCAGCTCGTCGCGCAGCTCGGCGTACACCTCGCGCGATCCGATCAGGCCGTCCTTGCAGTGGATCGCGGTGACGCCGCGGGCCGCGGCCACCGGCAGCGCCTCGCGCGTGGCCTCGACCATCTCCTCGTGGGTCGCGACCGTGAAGCGGTCGCGGAACGACCACGCGGCCTCCTCGCGCAGGACGCCGGCCTCGAGGTCGACCTCGCCGCCCGCCCGCTCGAGGTCGCCGCCCGCGTGCGCGAGCCCGGCGGAGTTGACCCACAGCGAGTGCCAGTCGTGGGCGAGCAGCGCCACCGGCACGTCGCCGGTCACCGCGTCGAGCGCGGCGAGCGACGGCTCCCAGCCGTCGGCGGTCCAGCCGAAGCCGCGCAACCAGCGACGCGGCGGGACGTCCGGCACGGCCTCGGCCACACGCGCGAGGATCTCGTCGCCGCTCCCGTGCAGCTGCAGCTCGCGGCGGGTGACCGGGCGGGCGGGAATTGATCAGAAGTGCACGTGCGCGTCGGTGAAGCCGGGCAGCACGCAGCCGCCGTCGAGGTCGATCCGCTCGGCGCCCGCGGGATCGGCGTCGAGCGCCGCGATCGTCTCGCCCTCGATGACGATCGAGCGGGCGAGCGGCCGCGCCGGATCCATCGTCCGCACGACGCCGCCGTGCAGGACGAGCGTCATCGCTCGGCGAGCGCGGCCTTGAGCGAGTCGATCGGCGCGATGGCGACCGGGTCCTCGCCGCGCAGCACCGCGAGGTAGAGCGAGACGAGGTCGCCGAGCAGGACGAGCGACACGAGCCGCTCGAGCTCGGACTCGCCGCGCGGGGCCACGCGCTCCACCACGTCGGCCCACTCTGCCACCTGGGCGGCCACCAGCTCGGTCCGCAGGACATTGCGCGGATGCGCGCCCGAGTCGTCGAGGAACACGGCGGCGAACCGCCCGAGCGACCTCGCGGCCGGCCAGCCGACGACCTCGTTGTGGCACAGCTCGGGCACCGCGCTCGCGAACGCCGGCAGCCCGGCGTTCTCGTTGACCTGGCACTTCCACCGGTACGCCGCCGCGGCCGCCGGCCCGGCGCCGGCGATCACCGGGACCGTGCCGTCGAGGCGCCGCGCAAGCTCCTTGGCCTCGTTGTCCTCCGCGCCCTCGGGACCCCATTCGGCGGCCAGGTCCTCGGCCAGCGCGGCGGCGGCCTCGACCTCGCCGCGCAGCGATGGAGCCACGCCGCACACGGCAGCCGCCTCGAGCGCCGACACGATCGCGTAGCCGACCGCGGCGCGCGGCTGGAAGCCGCTCGGCATCGGGATCACCGGCACGCCGTCGCGCCGCGCCCGATCCGCGAGCTCGCCGCCGGTCGTCGCCACGAGCCGCTGCGCGCCGCGGGCGACCGCGTCGTCGTACGCCGACAGCGTCTCCTCGGTGCCGCCCGAGTAGCTCGAGCACAGCACCAGCGTCTCCGGCCCAGCCCAGCCCGGCAGCGCGTAGTCGTCGGCCACGACCATCGGCCGCGCCAGCCGCGACCCGATCGCCGCCGCGGCCAGCCGCCCGCCGACCGCCGAGCCGCCCATGCCGGCGACGATCAGCCCGCCGGGCGCCTCGATCGGCGCGATCGCCGCCGACTCGACGCGCCACAGCGCATCGCGCAGGTGCACGGCGAGGTCGCCGATGTCCTCGGCCTGGCCGGTCGTGTCGACCGCCGCGACCGCCTCCGGTGTCAGTGCGGACATCAGAACAGGATCGCGCCGTCGGGCAGCTCGACGCCCGGGAAGATCCGTGCGCCGTTGGAGATCACGTTCTCGCTGCCGATCGTGACGCCCTCGCCGAGCACGCTCATCCCGTCGATCGTGCAGCGGTCGCCGATCCGCACGCCGCCGCCGATGATGCAGCCGTTGAGCGTGCAGTGCGCGCCGATCTCGGCGCCCTGCATGACGACGGCGCGCTCGATCGTGGTGTTGTCGCCGACGGTCACGCCGTGCTCGAGCACCACGCGGCCGCCGATCCGGGCGCCCTCGCCGATCCGGCAGCCGCTCTCCACGAGCGCCGACGGGATGATCCGGCCGCGGCTCTCGACATTGCGCTCCACGCACAGGTAGCCGTCGCCCATGCGCTCGGCGACCGGCGTGTCGACGGTCGCCTCGAGGATGTCGTAGGTCCCCTGCAGGTAGCGCTCCGGCGTCCCGATGTCGAGCCAGTAGCCGTCTGACACGCAGCCGTAGAGGCCCTCGCCGACCAGCCGCGGGAACACGTCGCGCTCGATCGAGGCCGGCTGCTCGGCCTCGAGCAGCTCGAGCACCGACCGCTCGAGCACGTACGCCCCGGCCGAGATGTTCCGCGTGTCGATCTGGTCAGGCGCCGGCTTCTCGACGAACTCGGTGACCTCGCCGTTGGTCGTGGTGCGCACGAGCCCGTACGCCGATGGGTCCTCGACCGGCGTGAGCGCCAGCGTGGCCCGGGCGCCGGTGCGCTCGTGCTGCGCGATCTGGGCCGTGACGTCGAGGTCGGTGAGCACGTCGCCGTTGAGCATCAGGAAGCGCTCGTCGAGCAGCGGCTCGGCGAACTTGAGCGCGCCGCCGGTGCCCAGCGGGCGCGGCTCCTCCACGTACCGCAGCCGGATCCCGAGCGCGCTGCCGTCACCGAGCACGTTGCGCACGCCGCTGGCCAGATGCCCGCACGACATCACGACGTCGTCGACGCCGTGGCCGTGCAGCCAGTCGATCATGAAGCGGATGAACGGGCGGTCGACGAGCGGGACCACCGGCTTGGGCACCGTCGTCGTCAGCGGCCGCAGCCGCGTGCCCTCGCCGCCCGCCAGGATCAGGGCCTGCACCGCTACCCGCCCCCGGCGACCGGCGCCGGCCGTCGCGTGATCGCCGACCGGCCGATGCCCTCGTAGACGAGCCCGGCGGCGGTCACCGCTTCCGGATCGAAGAAGTTGCGGCCGTCGACGACGAGCGTGCCGCGCATCGCGCTCGCCACCTCGGCGAAATCGAGCTCGCCGAACTCCGGCCACTCGGTCACGAGCACGACGGCGTCGGCGCCCTCGATGGCGGCGGCGGCGCTCGGCTGGAAGTCGACGCCGCGGATCAGCTTGCGCGCCTCGTCCTCCGCCACGGGGTCGTGGGCGCGGACGCGCGCGCCGGCGGCCTGCAGCCGCGCCGAGAGGACGAGCGAGGACGCCTCGCGCATGTCGTCGGTGTTCGGCTTGAAGGCCAGGCCGAGCAGGGCGATCTCCTTGCCGACCAGCGAGCCGAGGTGCTTCTCGAGCTTCGCGATCACGCGCCGCTTCTGCAGCTCGTTGACCTCGATCACGGAGTTGAGGAGCTGGAAGTGGTACCCGGAGTTGCCGGCCAGCTGCTTCAGCGCGTTCACGTCCTTCGGGAAGCACGACCCGCCGAAGCCGATGCCGGCCTGCAGGAACTTCGGCCCGATGCGGTCGTCGAGGCCCATGCCACGGGCGACCTCGACCACGTCGGCACCCGTCTCCTCGCACACGTTGGCGATCTCGTTGATGAACGAGATCTTCGTGGCCAGGAACGCGTTGGACGCGAGCTTGACCATCTCGGCGCTGCGGATGTCGGTGCGCACGAGCGGGGCGTCGAGCGGCGCGTAGAGGTCGACGACCGCCTCGCCGGCCCAGTCGCCGTCGTCGCCGATCACCACGCGGTCGGGCTCCAGGAAGTCGGCGACCGCGGAGCCCTCCTTGAGGAACTCCGGGCACGAGGCGTAGCGGAACCCGCCCTTGCCCTGCTCGGTGAACACGCGCTTGATGCTGTCGCCGGTGCCGACCGGCACGGTCGACTTCATGACCAGCGCGTGGCGGTCCGACGGCGGCATCGCGTCGACCACCGCGTGGACGGCGGTCAGGTCAGCGTCGCCGGAGTAGGTCGGCGGCGTGCCGACCGCCACGAACAGCAGGCGCGCGTGCTCGAGCGCGTCGGCGATGTCCGTCGAGTAGTGCATGCGGCCGCTGTGGCGGGCCACCAGGTCCGCCAGGCCGGGCTCCCAGATCGGGATCCGGCCCTGCTTGAGGCCCTCGATCTTGGCCTCGTCGATGTCGATGCACCAGACATCGCTGCCGAGCTCCGCGAAGCCGGCAGCGGTCACCAGGCCCACGTAGCCCGTGCCGATGACGCCGATGGGCTCTCTCTCGGTACCGCTCATTCGCGGCGGCCTAGGCTACTGCTTCAGCCTTCTCAGCGAAGAGGCGATCTCCAGCATCTGGGCCTCGCCGATGCCCTGCGTGAGCGAGTTGGAGATCCAGTAGACCCCGTTCTTGGTCTTCCACGCGACGATGTGCAGGTTGCGCCCGTCGTAGTAGAGGCGCAGCTTGCGGCCGCCCCTGCGAACCGTGCGATCCGGGCTGTCGAGGATCGGCGGCGCCTTCCAGGTCATGCCCTGCACGCCGACGAACTCGCCGACGCCCGGGGCACGCAGCACCAGCCGGTAGGCCTGGCGCTTCTTGCCGACCTCGTCCTTGAGGTTGTAGATCCGCGGGCCCTCGGAGGAGTACGTCGAGCCGCGCGGCTTCACGCGCGGGAAGTAGAACGGGAACCTGAGCTTGGGATCGGCGAGGACGGCCATGTTCTCGCCCTCGGTCCGCGCGTCGTCCAGCCCGCCGACCTGCTGCTCGGGGGCCTTCTTCGCCTTCTTCTTGCGCGGCTTGTCGCTCCCGCCGTCGTCCGCCGCCGCCTTGACGACCGGAGTCTCGGTCTGCGGGTTCATGAACTGGCGGTAGACGGTCCGCAGGTCGCGATCGCTGACGTACAGGTTGGAGTCGATCTGCGGGTTGGGTGCGTCGCGCGCGTGGAACTTGACCTCGTTGACCTTCGGGTTCCTCGAGCTCAGGTAGATCGCCAGCTTGAGCAGGGACAGCACCTGCTTGTTGGAGCGCAGCGACTCGTCGACGCGGAAGTAGCGGCTGAACACCTGGATCAGGTGGCGCTTCTCGTCGAGGCCGCCGGACAGGAGCTTGCGGACGCCGGCCGCGTTCTTGGCCTGGCGCAGGAAGTCCTGCTGGCGGGCGGCGCGCACGAGGTCGTTGTCGCCGTGGCGGTACCGCACGTAGTCGAGCGCGTCCTTGCCCTTCAGCTTCTGGTAGCCGGCGTCGACGTCGATCGTCGCGTAGTTCTCGCCCGACGAGTTGTCGTTGAAGTAGTGGCGGTCGACGTCGATGTACACGCCGTCGATGTAGTCCACCGCGCGCCGGAACGCGCCGTAGTCCATGACCATCACGTTGGTGATCGGGAGGTTCTGGCCGGTCTTGTCCTTGAACAGCTTCTTGATGGTCTTGACGACCAGCGCCGGGCCCTCCTTGCGGCCGCCCAGCTCGAACGCGGCGTTGATCTTGTCGGTCCCATGACCGGGGATCGAGACCTTCAGGTCGCGCGGGATCGACATGACCGTGATCGCGTCGGTATCCGGGTTCGCGCGCGCCAGGAGGATGGTGTCCGACCGCGGCGGGCTGTCGCGGTCGGCGCCCTCGCGCTTGTCGGAGCCGAGGATCATGAACGTGCGCGGGCCGCCCGGCGGCGGCGTGTCCAGCTCGGGGATCCGGATGTCCGCCCGGCCGGGCTTGCGGATCGGGTCGAGGATGTCGTCGAGCTCGCGGAGCGCGGCGGTGGCGACGGCCGCGGCCGTCACGACCATCACGACCGTGCACGCCAGCAGCGCACGGATGGTCAGCTTGAGGCCCACCCGCGGTGGGCGCTCGCGCAAGGCGCTCACGCCGCGCCGCCCTCGACCGCCCGCAGGCCAGGCCCGTGCTCGGCGAGCTGGCCGGGGACGGCGTGCGCGAACTCGACGAGCAGCTGGCGATAGCGCGCGAGCGACTTGATCGACACCCACTCCTCCGGCCCGTGGTGGCCGGCCCCGGAAGGACCGAACTCGACGGCCGGGATCCCCGCGCGCAGGAAGGAGACGGCGTCGGACGCGCCGTCACGGCCCACCGACACCGACGCGCCGTCGGTTCCCGGCTGGACGATCTCGCTCAGCGCCCGCACGTACGGGTTCGTCGGCGACACGTGCGCGGGCGGGAAGATGAACGTCCGCTTGACGTCGATGTCCGGGATCGCGCGGATCTGCTCGAGGATCTCCCCCGGGTCCTGGTTGGGCAGGTAGCGGATGTCCACGTCCATGCTGCAGGCGTCTGGGACCTTGTTCGGCGCGTCGCCTCCGACGATGCGGCCGAGGTTGATCGACGGCCGGTCGAACAGCTCCGAGCTCTCGCGGGAGAACGGCATCGACTCGATTCGCCGAAACACGTCAACTGCCTTCACGATCGCGTTGTCGCCCAGCCACGGCGTGGAGCCGTGGGCGGCGCGCCCTCGGACCATCAGCCGGGCGGCCAGCACGCCCTTGGCCTGGACGCCGATGTGCAGGTCGGTCGGCTCGCCGGTGATCGCGAAGTCGCCCACGTAGCCGCGGCGCACGAGGTCGTCGCTCGACCGGCGCTCGATGTCCTCGGACTCCTCGTCGGGCACGATCACGAGCCGGATGCGCACCTGCTCCTGCGACGCCAGGTCGTGGACGGCGCACATCATCGCCGCCAGCCCGCCCTTCATGTCATAGGCGCCGCGGCCGTACAGCCGGTCGCCCTCGCTGCGCGGCGCGAACTGCGCGGGCTGCCCTGGGACGATGTCCAGATGGCCGTGGAAGACGATCGTCGGGACGCCTTCAGGGCCGACCGCAGCGGTCAGCGCGTGGAGGTCACCGAAGCGGTGCGCCTCCACGTCGATGTCGCGCGCCTCCAGCCATCCCTTGACGAACCCTGCCGCCGCATGCAGGCCCTCCGCCGTGGAGGTGTCGTAGGTGACCAGGCGCTCGGTCAGAACCCGTTCATCCACCGGCAGGAGGGTAGCGGCGGCATGAGAGAATCCGGTCAGGCGAAAGGAGCTGCCCATGACCCATGCGAGCCATCAGACCGTCCGCCTCTCGCAGGGAAAGCACCGCGATCCCGATCACGGAGCCTGCGTGATGGAGCTTGCGTCGATGCTTGCCGGAGAGCCCTTCTCGGATCGGCCGCGCTGCGTCGACCCGGTGATCGCGGGGTTCCTGCGCACGTACAACGACGGGATCGACGACCGCCGAAGGCAGGACCTCTATCCGTTGGCGTCCGAAGTGGTGGGCACGCGCACCGTCTCGAGCGTTCAGGCCGAACGCGCCCGGCTGTGCATGCAGTGGGCCCAGGAGCGGGCCGGCGCCGGGCGCACCGGCGTACGGAAGCTGCTGCCCAAGCGGCCGCTGCTGCCCGACGGGCGGCTCGGTGACGACGCCGCCGGCACCCTGGCCGGCCGCGTCGCCGTCAAGCAGGCGTGCAAGCGCCGCGAGCAGGACGCCCACGAGGCCGCGGTGGACTTCGTGCGCGAGCTGCTGGCGGTGGGCACCGCACCGGCGCCCACCGTGAAGTCGCGGGAGGCTAGTGCTCTGCGATCTTGAGGAACGCCTCGTAGCGGCGCTTGTCACGCGCCGCCGCGCGCTGCTCCTCGGTTCCCTCCTCCGCGCCCGAGAGCTCGCTCTCGGCGCGGTCGAGGCGGCTGCGCAGGTCGCCGGTGTCGAGCTCGTCGACTGGGAACACCTCGTCGACGAGCACGAGCGCGTGCTCCCCGGAGATCTGCAGGAAGCCCTCGCCCTGGGCGAACCGGACGACGTCGGACTCCGACTTGTAGAGCCGCAGCTCGGTCGGGTCGAGCATCGCCAGCAGGGGCTGGTGGTTGGCCAGCAGGCCGATCGAGCCGACGGTCGTCTTGGTGGAGACCATCTCCACCTCGTCGTTGAAGACCTCCCCCTCGGGGGTGAGGACCTCGACCTTGAAGGGCGTGCGGGCCATCAGCGCTTGGCCGCCTCCACGACGTCCTCGATCGCGCCCTTGAGCAGGAACGCGGACTCGGGCAGCTCGTCGTGCTTGCCGTCGAGGATCTCGCGGAACGAGCGCACGGTGTCGGCGATCGCCACGTACGAGCCGGGCGTGCCGGTGAACTGCTCGGCGACGTGGAACGGCTGCGACAGGAAGCGCTCGATCCGGCGGGCGCGCTGGACCAGCACCTTGTCCTCGTCCGACAGCTCGTCGATGCCGAGGATCGCGATGATGTCCTGCAGCTCGCGGTAGCGCTGGAGCACCTGCTTGACCTCGTTGGCCACCGCGAAGTGCTCCTCGCCGACGATCTCGGGCTTGAGGATCGTCGACGTCGAGTCGAGCGGGTCGACCGCCGGGTAGATGCCCTTCTCGGAGATCGCCCGCGACAGCGTCGTCGTGGCGTTGAGGTGGGCGAACACCGAGGCCGGCGCCGGGTCGGTGAGGTCGTCGGCCGGCACGTAGATCGCCTGGATCGAGGTGACCGAGCCCTTGCGGGTCGACGTGATCCGCTCCTGCAGCTGGCCCATCTCGGACTCCAGCGTCGGCTGGTAGCCGACCTGCGACGGCATGCGGCCGAGGAGGGCTGAGACCTCCGAGCCGGCCTGCACGAACCGGAAGATGTTGTCGATGAAGAGCAGCACGTCCTGGCCCTCCTCATCGCGGAAGTACTCCGCCATGGTGAGGCCGGACAGCGCGACGCGCATGCGCGCCCCGGGCGGCTCGTTCATCTGGCCGAACACGAGCATCGTCTTGTCGATGACGCCCGACTCGGTCATCTCGAGCCAGAGGTCGTTGCCCTCGCGGGAGCGCTCGCCCACGCCGCAGAACGCCGACAGGCCGCCGTGCTCCTGCGCGAGATTGTTGATGAGCTCCTGGATGAGCACGGTCTTGCCGACGCCGGCGCCGCCGAACAGGCCGACCTTGCCGCCCTTGGCGTACGGCGCCAGCAGGTCGACGACCTTGATGCCGGTCTCGAACATCTCGGCGGTCGGCGTCAGCTGCTCGACGGTCGGGGCCGGGCGGTGGATCGGCCAGCGCTCGCCGCCGGCGGGGAGCTCCTCGCCCTGGTCGATCGTCTCGCCGAGCAGGTTGAAGATGCGCCCGAGCGTGACCTGGCCGACGGGCACGGTGATCGGGCCGCCGGTGTCGATGACCTCGGTCCCGCGCGCGAGGCCGTCGGTCGTGTCCATGGCGACGGCGCGGACGCGATCGTCGCCGAGGTGCTGCTGCACCTCGCAGACGAGGATGTTGCCGGTGCCGGCCGAGATGCCCTCGGCCTCCTCCGGGTTGTCCTCGCGCTCGATGACCAGCGCCGAGTAGATCTCCGGCAGCTCGTCGGGGAACACGGCCTCGATCACGACGCCCTGGATCTCCTCGATCCGGCCGACGTTTCGCTTCTCGGTTTCAGTAGCAGCCAACGATTTATCTCCTTTTCGCCCTGCCGGTCGTCGCAAGCGCCGACCTTCGGGCGACGTTACCTGAGGCCCTCGGCCCCAGACACGACTTCAAGAATTTCCTGGGTGATCTCGGCCTGGCGCTCGCGGTTCATCTGCAGCGTCAGGTCCTTGATGATGTCGCCGGCGTTCTCCGACGCGTTGCGCATCGCGGTCATGCGCGCGCCGTGCTCGGACGCCGTCGACTCGAGCAGCGCACGGAAGATCGAGATCTCCACGTAGGCCGGGATCAGGCGCTTGAGGATCTCCTCCGGGTCGGGCTCGTACTCGACGAGCGCGTGACGATGACCGGCGGCGGCGTCGCCGTCCTCGTCATCGTCGTCCTCCTCGGCCTCGAGGATCGTGGCCTGCTGCAGGGGCAGCAGCGTCTCGCGCGTGACCTCCTGGGTCAGCGGCGAGATGTAGCCGTTGTAGATGATCTCCACCTGGTCGACCTCGCCGTCGACGTACGCGGTCATCAGGTTCTGCGCGATGTCGCGCGCGTCGCCGTACGACGGGCGGTCGGTGAAGCCCGTGTAGCCGCCGGCCACCTCGAGCCCGCGGAACGTCAGCGACGACACGCCGCGCCGGCCGGAGGCGTACCAGCTCATCGAGCGGCCCTCGCCCTCGTGCTCGGCGGCGGCGCGCACGCCGGCACGGATGATCTGCGAGTTGAACGCGCCGGCCAGCCCGCGATCGCCGGTCACGAGCAGCAGGCCCACCGTGCTCACGGACTCGTGCTCGTTGAGGATCGGCAGGTTCGGGACATTGCCCGCGGCCTCGGCCGCCTGGCGGGTCATCCGCCGGATCGCCGACGCGTACGGGCGCAGCGCCTCGATGCGCTGCTCCGCACGCCGCAGGCGGGCGGCGGCGACCATCTCCATCGCCCGCGTGATCTTCTGGATGTTCTTGACCGAGGAGATCCGGTTCTTGACGTCCTTCTGCGCCATGGGCTAAGCCGTTGCCGGCTCCTCCTCGGTCTCGCGCTCCTCGGTCTCCTCCTCGGAGTCCTTGGGCTCCTCGTCGTCGTCGCCCGAGCGGCGGCCGCCCTCCTTGATCGCCTGCTCGTCGGTGAGCGGGTGGCCCTCCTCGTCGAGGTCGTAGCCGAAGTCCTCGGCGTACTGGGAGACCGCGTCGTCGAGCGCCTTCTGGGTCTCGTCCGACCAGTCGCCCTCGGCGATCTTCTTCAGCGTGTCCGAGACCTCGGAGTGCACGCGCTCGACCAGGCCCTGGTTGAACTCCCCGACGCGGTTGGCGTCGATGCGGTCCAGGAACCCGTTGGTCGCGGCGTACACGACCGCCACCTGGTCCTCGACCGCCAGCGGCGAGCGCTCGCCCTGGTTGAGCGAGTTCACCAGCCGCTCACCGCGGGCCAGCGTGCGCTGGGTCTCGGGATCCAGGTCGGATCCGAACTGCGCGAACGCCTCGAGATCGCGGTACTGGGAGAGCTCGATCTTGAGCTTGCCGGCCACCTTCTTCATCGGCGAGATCTGTGCGTTGCCGCCGACGCGCGACACCGAGATGCCGACGTTGATGGCCGGGCGCACGCCCGAGTTGAAGAGGCCGGGCTCGAGGAAGATCTGCCCGTCGGTGATCGAGATGACGTTGGTCGGGATGTAGGCCGACACGTCGCCCGCCTGCGTCTCGATGATCGGCAACGCCGTCAGCGAGCCGCCGCCGAGGTCGTCGTTGAGCTTGACCGCGCGCTCGAGCAGGCGAGAGTGCAGGTAGAACACGTCGCCCGGGTACGCCTCGCGGCCCGGCGGGCGGCGCAGCAGCAACGACATCTGCCGGTATGCGTAGGCGTGCTTGGTCAGGTCGTCGTAGACCACCAGCGCCGCCCCGCCCTTGTAGAGGAAGTACTCGGCCATCGCGCAGCCGGCGTACGGCGCCATGAACTTGATCGGCGCGGCCTCGTCGGCGGGCGCGGCGACGATGATCGTGCTCTCGAGCGCGTTCGCCTCCTCGAGAATCCGCGCGATGTTCACGACGGTCGACATGCGCTGGCCGATCGCCACGTAGACGGACACGACGCCCGTGTCCTTGTTGTTGATGATCGTGTCGATCGCGATCGCCGTCTTGCCGGTCTGGCGGTCGCCGATGATCAGCTCGCGCTGGCCGCGGCCGATCGGGATCATCGCGTCGATCGCCTTCAGGCCGGTCTGCATCGGCTCCTTGACCGGCTGGCGCTGGACCACGCCGGGGGCCTTGAACTCCGCCGGGCGGGTCTCCTCGGTGGCGATGTCGCCCTTGCCGTCGAGCGGCTGGCCGAGCGGGGAGACGATCCGGCCGAGCAGCCCCTCGCCGACCGGGATGTCCAGCAGCCGGCTCGTGCGCTTGACCGTGTCACCCTCGACGATCTGCTCCCACGGGCCGAACAGCACGGCGCCGACGTTGTCGGATTCGAGGTTGAGCGCGAGGCCGGTGACGTCGTGCGGCAGCTCGAGCATCTCGAAGGCCATCGCGTTATCGAGGCCGTGGATGCGCGCGATGCCGTCCGCCACCGACAGGACCGTCCCGACCTCGGTGAGGTCGGCCTGGCCCTCGTCGAGCCCCTCGATGCGGCTCTTGAGGATGGACGTGATCTCGTCGGGCTTGATCTGCATTGATCTCCTAGGCCTTCACGACTTGCTTGCGTAGCTGTTCGAGTCTGTTCTTGACCGATGCGTCGAGCACCGAGTTGCCGACCTGGACGACGATGCCGCCCAGGATGTCCGGCTCCACCTGCGAGGAGAGCTCGACCTTGCGGCCGGTCTGCTCCGCGATGCGGTCGCCCAGCTCCTTGACGGTGCCCTTGTCGAGCTCGACCGCCGAGGTGATCGAGACCGGCAGCAGCTTGTTCTCGTCCTCCCACATCGCGTCGTACGTCGTGCGGACGCGGAACAGGACCGGCATGCGGTGCTTCTCGATCAGGAGCTTGAGGAAGTTCATGACCACCGGGTCGGCGCCCGAGACGACCTTGTCCAGCCCGTCCTCCTTCTCGGGAGTCGAGAAGTAGGGCGAGAAGAAGAAGACCTGCAGGTCGCGGTTCTCCGACAGGGCGTCGGCGAACGCGCCGAGCTGGTCGCGCACGTCGTCGAGCTTGTCCTGCTCCTGGGCGACGTCGAACAGCGCCCGGGCGTAGACCGTGGCGATCTCCTCCATCAGCGGCCGTGCTCCTCTCCGGCCAGCGACGCGAAGTCGAGCTCGGACAGGGCCTCATCGACGAGCCGCTTCTGGTCCTCACTGGTGAGCGACTTGCGGGCGACCTTCTCCGTGGCGAGCACGGTGAGGTCGGCGACCTCGGAGCGGATCGCCTGGATCGCACGGCGCGTCTCGGCCTCGATGTCGCGGCGCGTCTGCTCCATCATCTCCTCGCGCTTGGCGCGGGCGTCGGTGACGATCTCGTTCTCCGCCGCCTCGCCGGTCTTGCGCGCGCGGGCGACGATGTCGTCGGCCTGGCCGCGGGCCTCGGCGAGCCGCTCGCGGTACTCCGCGAGGATCTGCTCCGCCTCCTTGCGGGTCGTCTCGGCGGCGTCGATGGAGTCCTCGATCGCCTTCTGCCGGCGGTCGAGCGCCTCGGCGATCCGCGGGAACGCGTACTTCGCGAGCACCCACAGGGAGATGCCGAAGACCAGCAGCGTCCAGATCATCAGCCCGACGTTGGGCGAGACCAGGAAGCTGCCGCCCTCTTCCTCGCCGCCGTGCTCGGCCTGCGCAAAGAGGATGTTGACGAACGCGTCCATAGCGGCCTAGAGGAAGAAGGCGATGAGGCCCGCCACCAGGCCGTAGAAGAAGCACGCCTCGGTGAGCGCGAAGCCGAGCCACTGGATGCCGGTGATCTCGTCCCGCATCTCTGGCTGGCGGGTCACCGACTCGATGACCTTGCCGAAGATGATGCCGATGCCGACGCCGGCGCCAACAGCACCGAGGCCGCCACCCACGCCGAGCGCAATGGCCTTGCCGGCGTCCGCGCCATCGTCCACGGCGGCGAAGACGGTGGTGAGGATCGTTGCGAGCACTGGACCAGACTCCTTTGGGTTAGTGGTGCTCGGCGACCGCGCCGCCGAGGTAGATGGCAGTCAGCGTGGCGAAGATGAACGCCTGCAGGGTGGCGACCAGCCCGACCTCGAAGAGGAACAGGATGACTCCCAGGGGCAACGTCACCCAGCCGAGGGCCTCGAGGCCGAGCAGCACCGCGAGGCCGCCGGACATGAACAGGATGATCAGGTGCCCGGCGAGGATGTTGGCGAAAAGACGGACGGAGAGACTGATCAGGCGCATGAAGTTCGAGAGGAACTCCAAGATGAAGATGAAGACGGCCATGCCGCCTGTCACCCCCGCTGGGATCAGGCCCTTCAGATAGCCGCCGACGCCCTTCGCGCGGATGCCCTCGACGTTGTAGGAGACGAAGACGATGAGCGCGAGGACGAGCGGGATCGCGAGGTTGGCGGTCGCCGCATAGATCGCGAAGCCCGGCACCGCGACCCCGAAGACGTCAAACGTGTGCTCGGTGTTCGTCGGCAGCGGGATGTAGCCGATCAGGTTGTTGAACCAGATGAACAGGAACAGCGTCCCGATGAACGGGAACCACTTCCGGGCCATCTTGTCGTCGAGGTTCCCCCCGGTGATGTTGTCGCGCATGAGCGAGTACAGCACCTCGACGGCGGTCTGCACGCGGTTCGGCCGCGCCTGCATCCGCTTGGAGATCCACAGCATCGTCAGCGTCGTCAGCAGGCCGGCGATGAACAGGTACATGACGGCCTTGTTGATGTCGAACGGCCCGGGGAGGCTGATCCAGGTGTCGAGCTTGAACTCGTTCTGCGGCTGGAACTCCTCGTTGTCCTGGCGCGTGAAGCCGAAGATCACGACGATCAGGATCAGCGAGAGCAGGTAGAACCCGCCGACGCCGAGCAGGATCTTGGTCCGGGTCTTCATGGACTTGACGACTTCCTCTCCAGAGGGCGGATGAGCAAGGAGGTGGCGAAGTAGACGGTGAACGCGGCGAGCACCGTGATACCCGCCGTGAGGCCGTCTTCCCGGTCGGCGATGAGGCCGACGGCCAGGATGGTAAGGCCGATGAGCCACGCGCGCAGTACGAGTGACGCCATGTTGAGCCCGAGGGCGGTCTTCACGTCTCCCGCGCGCTCGGCGCGGCGCTCGATCGTGACCGCCGCGATGCGCTGGATGATCCACGCCGCGGCACCGACGACATAGCCGAGAGTCGGCGCGCCGAGCAGCAGCACGAACGGCGCGGCCAGGAGGACCACGATGATGTCGAGGTAGCGGACGAACACGAGGGGATCCCCCCCGTGCGACGCTGTGACGGCAGGCTCAGCAGGCACGGTCAAGCTCTGTACTCACCAATATTGGGCATGGAAGAACGCGCCACCCCCGGCCATCCCCGCGCGCAATGCTGCGGCGGGAGCCGGAAGGCCGGCTCCCTGGCCTGGGCGGCGAGCGACACCTTAGCGCGAAATTCGAGT
This sequence comes from uncultured Solirubrobacteraceae bacterium, assembly GCA_963759375.1. Lineage (GTDB taxonomy): Bacteria > Actinomycetota > Thermoleophilia > Solirubrobacterales > Solirubrobacteraceae > DASSUW01. Next base: position 598,160 of record CAVWYY010000008.1, read on the forward strand.
TTGTAACAACTTTGTGACACCCGGCGCTTGGCCGCTCGCCGCGCGGGACATCACCACGGCGGAGCGACCGCGCTCAGGTCGCCGGCTGGAAGAGCTCGATGGGGTTGCCCGACGGGTCGTCGAGGACGATCTGCGAGCCGCCGGGGCCGGTGATGATGTCGCTGCGGAACGTGAGCCCCGCGGCACGGAGCCGTTCGACCTCGGCCGGCAGGTCGTCGACGATCAGGTGGATGCGATTCCAGCCGCCGGGCTCAGGCGTGCGTCCGTCCGGCAACGTGCGGCCGCCGGAGCTCGCGGATCCGCTGAGCAGCAGCCGTAGCCGGCCGCGGACGACGTCGGCGAACGCGGGAAGCGCGCGCATGCGCTCGCTGAAGCCCAGATGCGTCGTGTAGAACGCGATCGCCTCCTCGACGTCGGCGACGATGTAGCGAACGCTGACGAATTCATCGGCCATCAGTTGACCTCCGGTCTGGTGGGTCGCAGGGCCAGGACGTGCACGAAGAACGCGATCCGCTCGGTCAGCTCGTCGGCCACCCGCGCGAACGCTCGCGAGCCGTCGGGCTCCCCGGCCGGGTCGGGCACGCTCCAGTGGGCGGTGTCCGGGCTTCCCGGGAACTCGGGGCAGACCTCGCGGACGCGGTCGCACAGGCTGACCACGTGGTCGAACCGATCGGTCGCGAACACCGAGAGGTGCTTGCTCCGCGCGCCGCTGATGTCGATCCCGCGCTCGCGCATCGTCCGGATCGCGTCCCGGTGGACGGGCTTGGGACGGCTTCCGGCGCTGAACGCCTCGGCCGTGTCGGACGCCATGTCGCGCAGAAGCGCCTCGGCGATCTGCGACCGGCCGCTGTTCCCGGTGCACAGGAACAGGACACGCGCGCGATCCGGTGGCGGCGGAGCCGACGGGGCGGCGACGAGGCGCAGCGCGGGGTGCAACGCCGCGCCGGTCTCGACGAACAGGTCCCGACACCGCGCGAGATTGACGCGGTAGTAGCTGTCGCGGCCGTCGAAGGAACTGCGCCGCGTGGTGACGAGGCCGTTCGAGCGGAGCCGGCTCAGGTGGTACGAGACGAGGCTCTGCTGCTCACCGAGGGCATCGGTGAGCTCGCGGACCCGCCGGTCGCTGCCGGCGAGCTCGCGCAGGATGGCCCAGCGCACCGGGTGCCCCGCGAGGTCGAGCAGAGGTGGCAGCGTCGCACGAGGACGAGCCATGGTCCGCAGGGTACATCAATTCAGTTTGATCGATCGTGATGAGCCGATTCACCCCTTTGGGGGATCCGGCGGCCCGGCCGCGATCCATACGGTCCGCGCGGCGCACCGCCCACGAATCGCGCGGCCTCACGAGCCCAACGGTCGCGCGACTTCAGGTCCGGGGTGCTGTAGGCGGCCGGCCGCGCGCGCACAGCGCGCGGCCGGCGACCGCGTAGCGCAAGTATGTGTCGATGCGGGTGCGGCAGCTGCGGGCGGATGAGGCGGACGCGTTGCGCGAGCTGCGGCTGCGCGCGCTGCGGGATACGCCGTGGGCCTTCAGCTCCTCGTACGAGCGCGAGCTCGGGCACGGTGCGGACTGGTGGGAGCTGCGGGCGCGGCAGGACGGCGACGTCGTGTACGTCGCCGAGGACGGCGGCGCGCTCGTCGGCATGGCCGGCGGCTTCGTCGCCGGCGGCGCGGTGCAGCTGTGGGGCATGTGGGTCGCGCCGGCCGCGCGCGGGAAGGGCGCCGGTCGCGAGCTCGTCGAGGCGGTGCTCGGCTGGGCCGGCGAGCGGCCGGTGGAGCTCGAGGTGACCGACGACGAGCGCGGGCGGCCGGCGGCGGCGCTCTACCGGGCGCTCGGCTTCGCGCCGAACGGCGAGCGCCGGCGGCTCGAGTCCGACCCGAGCCTGGAGACGATCGTCATGACCTGGACGCCGTAGCCATCGGCTCGCCGAGGCGACGGGCGCCCGTCGGCACGATGTGGCGGGTCGGCGGCCGCGGGATGACCAGCGCGGCGAGGAAGGCGAGCACGAGCCCGGCGGCGGAGACGAGGAAGGCGGCGACGAAGTGCGCCTCGTCGGCGTGGGCGCCCACGATGCTGGCGGCGATCTGCGCGCCGAGCGCGCCGCCGATCGAGCGCATGATCGTGTTCATGCCGGTGGCGACGCCCGTCTGGCTCTGCGGAACCGCCTCCACGATCAACGTCGCCATCGACGCGAACGCGAGGCCGATGCCCGCGCCGGTCAGCACGCTGTTGAGCAGGACGTGCCATGGCTCGTCGTGCAGCACCGCGAGCTGGAGGAACGCGATCGCGACCAGCGCGATGCCGATCAGCAGCGGCGTGCGCGAGCCGAGCCGGTTGCCGAGCCAGCCCGCCATCGGGCCGGCGACCAGCATCACGGCCGCCGACGGGAGCAGGTAGAGCCCGGCCTCGGTGACGCTGGCGCCGAACCCGAACCCGGCCGACTCGGGCATCTCGACGAGCTGCGGCACGAGCAGGAACGAGCCGAACATGCCGAAGCCGACCATCAGCGCGGTCACGTTGGTGGTCCAGACGCCGCGCATCCGCATCATCCGCATGTCGACGAGCGGCTGCGGGACGCGCAGCTCGTAGCGGGCCCACAGCACGAGCACGACCGCGCCGGCGGCGACCAGCCCGATCACCCGGGTCGAACCCCAGCCCCACGAGTTGCCCTCGCTGACGGCGAGCAGGACCGCGGTCAGCCCGAGCGACATCAGGGCGGCGCCGCCCCAGTCGATCCGGGCCGGCGTCTTGATCGGCGATTCGGGGACGAAGAAGTGCGTGGCCACGACGGCGCCGGCGATGACCAGCAGGCTGAGCCAGAAGATCCACGTGTAGTGGAGGTGGTCGACGATCACGCCGCTGAGCACGAGCCCCGCGCCGCCGCCGATCCCGAACGTGGCGGAGATCAGCCCGATGCCCGAGCCGACGCGCTCGCGCGGGAACTCGTCGCGGATGATCCCGAAGGCGAGCGGGAAGATCGCGCCGCCCGCGCCCTGGACGGCCCGCCCGGCGATGAGCATGCCGAGCGAGGTCGACAGCGCGGCGATCAGCGTGCCCGCGCCGAGGACGAGCAGCACGATGACCAGCAGCCGCTCCTTGCCGAACATGTCGCCCATGCGGCCGAGCACGGGCGTGAAGATGGACGCCGTGAGCAGGTAGATCGTGAGCACCCACGTGACGGCTCGGACGTCGACGCGCCGTACTCGCGCCTGGATCGCCGGCAGGGCCGGCGCGACCATCGTCTGCAGCAGCGCGAACGACAGGCCGGCGACAGCGAGCACGGCCAGCGTGATGCCGTAGTGCTGGCGCGTCGCGGTCACAGCTGCGCCTCCAGAACCTGGCTGAGACGCTCGAGCAGCACGGCCGCCTGCTCGCGCTCCGCTGGCGCGAGGCTCTCGAGCACCTGCGCGGCGCCAGGCGTCGACGATCTCGTGCGCGCGCTCGACGGCCTCGACGACCTCCGGCGGTGAGGGAGACGAGCACGGAGCGCCGGTCGATCTCCGAGTGCCGGCGAGTGACCAGGCCGTCGCGGGCCAGGCAGTCGAGCATCCGGGTGGCGGTCGGCGGCGCGACGCCGGCGGACTCGGCCAGCTCGCCGACCGACAGCTCGGCCGTGCCGCGCAGCGCCTCCAGCACCTGGTACTGCGGGAGCGACAGCTCACCGGGCAGCCGGCCGGCCCGCGCGCGCAGGCGGCGGGTGGTGCGGAAGAAGGTCTCCCAGGCTTCGCTGAAGCGCTGCTGGGTGTCGACGGCCACGGCCACGCGGCCAACCAAGATAGCGTGGCAACAATTAGCCTGCTAATTATCGCCTAGGCAGTGGCCTGGACCTGCAGCCCGAGCTCCTCGATCGCCTGCTCGCGCATCTTGTACTTCTGCACCTTGCCGGTGACGGTCATCGGGAACTCGTCGGCGAACTTCACGTAGCGCGGCCGCTTGAAGTGCGCGATGCGGTCCTTGCAGTACTCGCGCACCTCGTCCTCGGTCAGCGTCTCGCCCTCGCGCACGCGGACCCACGCCATCAGCTCCTCGCCGTAGCGGTCGTCCGGCACGCCGATCACCGACGCCTCGAGCACGGCCGGGTGCGTGTGCAGGAACTCCTCGACCTCGCGCGGGTACACGTTCTCGCCGCCGCGGATGACCATGTCCTTCGAGCGCCCCACGATGTTCAGGTAGCCGTCGTCGTCCATCGTGGCCAGGTCGCCGGTGTGCATCCAGCCGTGATCGTCGACCGCCTCGGCCGTGCGCTCCGCGTCGTTCCAGTAGCCGGACATGACCGAGTAGCCGCGGGTGAGCAGCTCGCCGGGCTCGCCGCGCTCGACGGTGCGCCCGGTTTCCGGGTCGATGAGCTTGACCTCGAGGTGCGGGTGCACGCGGCCGACCGTCTGCGTGCGCTTCTCCAGCGAGTCGCCGGCCGCGGTCTGGGTCGACACCGGCGACGTCTCGGTCATGCCGTAGCAGATGGTCACGCCGTCCATGTGCATGCGGTCGATGACCTGCTTCATCACCTCGATCGGGCACGGCGAGCCGGCCATGATCCCGGTGCGCAGCGACGACAGGTCGAACTCGTCGAAGCGCGGATGGCTGAGCTCGGCGATGAACATCGTCGGCACGCCGTACAGGCTCGTGCAGCGCTCGTCCTGCACCGTGCTCAGGACCGCCTCGGGCTCGAACGCCGCCTCGGGGATGACCATCGTCGCGCCGTGGGTGACGCAGCCGAGGTTGCCCATGACCATGCCGAAGCAGTGGTAGAAGGGCACGGGGATGCAGACGCGGTCGGTCTCGTCGTAGGCACAGCCCTCGCCGACGAAGTAGCCGTTGTTGAGGATGTTGTGGTGGCTGAGCGTGGCGCCCTTCGGGAAGCCGGTCGTCCCGCTCGTGTACTGGATGTTGATCGCGTCGTCGCAGTCGAGCGCGGCCGGATCGGGGTCCGGCCCGTCGCCGGCGAGCAGCGCCTCCCACTCCGGCGAGCCGATCAGCACGACCCGCTCGAGCTCGGGCAGGTCGCCGCGGACCTCCTCGATCATCGCGGCGTAGTCGCTCGTCTTGAACGCGCGGGCGGCGATCAGCATCCGGCAGCCCGACTGGCGGAGCGCGTACTCGAGCTCGGACGTCCGGTACGCCGGGTTGACGTTGACGAGGATGATCCCGGCCTTCGCGGTGGCGAACTGGGTCAGCACCCACTCCGCGCAGTTCGGCGCCCAGATCCCCACGCGGTCGCCCTTCGCCAGGCCGGCGCCGAGCAGCCCCCGCGCGAGCGCGTTCACGTGCGTGTCGAGCTCGGCGTAGGTGAGGCGGACATCTTGGTGCCGGACGACGAGCGCCTCGCGGTCACCGAACCGCGCGACCGCGCGCTCGAGGTTCTCGCCGATCGTCTCGCCGATCAGCGGCTTGCCGGAGACGCCTGACGCGTACGAGCGGGCCATGGCGTCACGTTACGCCTACTTCGGGTCCACCCGCAATTCGGCGATCTGCTTGCCCTGGCCCTCGTACTCGATCTCGAAGATGCCGGTGATGTCGGCGGGGAACGAGACCGTGGTCACCTTGCCGGGCTCGAGGTCCTTGGCGATGTCGTAGCCGTGGATGTGGACCTCCTCGGGCGTGTCCGAGACGACGCGGAACTTGACGGTGTCGCCCTGCTTGAACTCGAGCTTGACGACCTTCGAGCCGTCGAGCAGCGGCGGCTGCGGCTTGGGCGTCGCCGTCGCGGTCGGCGTCGCCGTCTCCTCGCCGGGCGACGCCTCCGGCTGCTCGGTCGTCGGCGTGGCGGTGGCGGTGGCGCCGGCGTTGGTGGCGGGCGGGCTGCTGTCGTCCTCGCTGCTGTCGGCCAGGACGATGACCGCCACGATCGCGATCACGGCGGCGATGCCGAGGAAGGTGAAGCGCTGTGCACGGCTCATGTCCGACAAGGGTAAGACGTCAGATCCCGAGGACGGCCCGCAACAGGCCGCCGATGCTGCGCGGGTCCACGCCGTACTTGCGCTCGTAGGCCCGGCGCTCGCCCTCGTCGACGAGCGCGAGCGCCAGCTCCTCGCGAGACGAGCCGTAGCGGCAGGCGGCGCGGTCGAGCGCGCGCAGCGCCGCGTCCTGCAGCGCACCGTCGATGCCGCCGGTGTCGGGCAGCGTGCGGGGCTCGCACGGGTCGGCGATCGTGACCGGCTCGGGCGCGAACGACGGGCGGACGAGCAGCGCGCCGCCGGCCAGCACGGCGGCCGCCGCGGCAGCGGCGATCACGCGCCGGTCCCATGGCAGCAGCGCCAGGGCGCCGATCAGCGCGAGCACCCCGCAGATCACGAAGGCGGGCGCGAACGCCGAGTCGACCCCCGTGACGAGCGCGTCGTCCGCCCGCGCGGCCAGCTCGTCATAGGCCGGCCGGTCCTCGGGGTCGACGTCCGCCCGCGCGCGGTGAAGCGAGGACTGCAGCTGCGCCCGCGGGTCGACCGGGTCGAGGTCGCCGACCAGCGCCCGCGCGAGCTCGAGCTTGTCGAGCGGCGGGAGCTTCGCGTCGAGCACCAGGGCGGTTCCCTGCTCGCGGCCGCCGGCGACCGCGTCGTCGATGCGGTCCGCCGCCACCGGGGCGAGCAGCACGAGCGCGATCGTGATGCCGGCGTGCCGGGCCGCGAGCAGGCGGGCCGCCTGGAGCGGCGTGCGCTCGGGCAGCAACTCGCCCGCGAGCGCCGGCAGCGCCAGCCCCATGCCGGCGCCGCCGAGCAGCTGCGGCACGACCGTCCACCACAGCGAGGCGGTGGGCAGCGACGCCAGCATCAGCACGCCGCCCGCGAGCAGCACCGCGCCCGCCGCCGCGCGCACTCGTGGGGGGCCGCCCACGCGCGCGACGGCGATCGCCGCCACCGGCAGGATCGACACCGCCGCGGCCGCCGCGAGCGGGCTGATCGACCAGCCGGTCACGAGCAGCAGCACGAGCAGGAACAGCACGCCGACCAGCGCCGCCGACACGAGCGCGAGCGTGATCGCCGGCCCGACCGCCCACGGCTCGCGCGGCTCGGGCGCCGCCTCCGGCTCGGGTGTCCGCCAGGCCGCGATCGCCGCGCCGGCAGCCACCGGGACCTGGACGGCGAAGATCGCCCGCCAGTCGAGCGCCTGGGTCAGCGCCCCGCCGATCGCGGGTCCGGCGGCGAACCCGAAGATCGCCGCGGCGTTCCAGCCGCGGCGCCCGCGCGCTCCCGCGTCGAGCAGCGCGAACGCCGACACCAGCACCGCCGCCGCGCCCACCGCCTGCACGCAGCGCAGCGCGATCAGCAGTCCCAGCGAGTCGGCCGCCGCGCAGCCGAGCGACGCCGCCGCGAACAGCGTCCCGCCACCCGCCCCGAGGAGGCGCCGGCTCACCGGCATCCACGCGGCCGGGACGAGCGCGACCGCCAGCACCAGCGTGTACGCGCCGAGCACGGCGGCGGCGCCCTGCACCGACGCGCCGAGCTCATCGATGATCGGCGGCAGGGCCAGCGTGACGATCGAGGCGTCGGCGAGCGCGAGGGCGGCGGCGAGGAGGAGGAGCGCGGGGATCGCTACATGCTGCAATGCCGAGACGGCAATTGCGAAATCGGAGGACGAGATGGCCACGCGAAACGCGAGCGCAACCTGGAGCGGGAACCTCAAGGAGGGTCAGGGCACGATGGCGCTCGGGTCGGGCGTCTGGGAAGGACCGTTCTCCTTCAAGACGCGCTTCGAGGACGGCCAGGGCACGAACCCGGAGGAGCTGATCGGCGCCGCCGAGGCCGGATGCTTCACGATGCAGCTCTCCTCGTCGCTGTCGGAACTGGGTCACGTCCCCGACTCGGTCGAGACCCAGGCCAAGGTCCACATCCGCAACATCGACGGCGCGCCGACGATCTCGCAGATCGATCTCGTGACCCGTGCGAAGGTGCCAGGGCTCGACGACGCGACGTTCCAGAAGACCGCTCAGGAGACGCGCGAGGTGTGCATCATCTCGCGCGCGCTCGCCGGCGTCGGCAACATCACGGTCGAGGCGACGCTCGAGAGCTGATCAGCCGTCCGCGAGCTTCGCCGGGTCGATCTCCTCGACCGGCCCGGCGACCGCGCGGGCGATCGCCCACAGCACGAGGCCGAACGCCAGCAGCCCGCCGGCGTAGGCGAAGATCACCGCGTCCTCGACGGCCTTCTGGACGATCAGCGCGGCGCAGCACACGGCGCCGAGCACCGGGAAGCCGATCCAGGCGCGGAAGTGCTCGTGGTCGACCGGCTGGTTGCGCAGCACGAGCACGGCGATGTTCACGGCCACGAACGCGAGCAGGAGCAGCAGCACGGTCGTGTCGGCGAGCGTCTCGAGGTCGCCGACGATCACGAGCACGCCGGCGAGCGCGGCGCTCAGCACGACGCCGGCCCACGGCGTCCGGCGCACGCGGTGCACGCGCCCGAACCAGGGCGGGATCACACCCTGCTGCGCCATGCCGTAGAGCAGCCGGGACGCCATGACCATGTTGATGAGCGCGCCGTTGACGAGCGCGAACAGCGCGATCGCCGAGAACACCTTGGTGTTCATGGCCAGCGGACCCTGCTTGACCACCTCGAGCAGCGGCCCGTCTGACTCGGCCAGCGCGTCGGCGGGCACCGCCATCGAGGCGACGATCGTGACCAGCAGATAGGTCGCGCCGGCGATCCCGAGGCCGACGAACAGCGTGCGCGGGAACGTGCGCGGCGCCGCCTTCGTCTCCTCGGCCACGTTGACCGAGTCCTCGAACCCGATCAGCGCGTAGAAGGCCAGCGAGGCGCCGGAGATCACGAGCAGCAGCGGCGCGTCGCCGCCGTCCTTGAAATCGAACGCGCGGGAGGCGTCGCCACCGCCGTCGGCCAGGAAGGCGATGCCGATGACCGCGACGAGCAGCAGGCCCGTGAGCTCGATCAGCGTGCAGCCCATGTTGAAGCCGACCGACTCCTTGATCCCGCGGAAGTTGATCAGCGCGAGCACGGCGATGACCACGAGGCCGACGAGCACGGTCGGCAGGTCCACGAACTCGCTCAGGTAGTCGCCGCCGAACGCGGTCGCCAGTGTGGCGGCCGACGCGACGCCGGAGCTCATGACGGCGAACGCGATCAGGAACGTGAGCAGCGGCGTGCGGAACGCCTTGTGCGCGAACAGCGCGGCGCCGCCGGCGTGCGGGTACTTCGACACGAGCTCGGCGTACGACGCCGCCGTGAACGCGGCGACGACCGCGGCGGCGGCGAACGCCGTCCAGATCGCGCCACCGACCTTGTCTCCCACCTCGCCGACCAGCGCGTAGATCCCGCCGCCGAGGATGTCGCCGACGATGAAGAACAGCAGCATCGTCTTCGTGATCGCCGGCTTGAGCGCCGTATCCGAGCCCGCCATGCCGGGAGCCGTACCCGGCGGGCGCTACAGGTACTCGCGCCGGCCGCCGCGCATGCGGAACGTCGTGAAGCCCTCGTCCGGCGCGGGCAACGCGAGGTAGCGCTCGACGACGACGCGGCGCAGCCGCGCGCGCGAGCCGGCGTCGGTGATCGCCTCGAGGACGCGGCGCATCGCCGTGTAGGCGAGGACCGCGTACGGGTCGGGGCGGCGGCCGAACTCGCGCTCGAAGTCGGCCTCGAAGGTCCGCAGCTCGGGGGTCGAGCCCGGCTCGGGCGCGCTCGACACGAACACCGCGCGGCGGCGGGCCGCCGGCGGCAGGCGCGCGGGCAGGCCGGCTCGGGTCAGCTCGTCGGGGAAGATCAGCGCCGCGCGGGGGTGCTCGCGCGCGAGCGACTCGGCCACGCCTTCGGCCGACCGCAGGTCACTGCCGGCGTAGATCACCGCGTCGGGCCGCGTGGTCACGAGCCGAGGCGCGGCGTCGCGGACCTCGTCGGCGAGCGCCTCCGTCACCTTGCCGGCCTCGGCCTCGAGCGCGATCCGGTCGCCGAACCGGCTCGCGGCGTCCACCAGCACCCGCGCCTGCCTGCGGTCGTCGCCGATCACGCGCGCGAACGTCTGGTGGCCCGACGGGAACCAGCGCTCGGGCTCGCCGGGCGCGATCGGCTCGTTGAAGCCGGTGTAGCCGGCGCCGGGGCTGACCAGCAGCACGCCCGCCGCGTTGTAGAGCGGCACCTCGGTGAGCGCGGACTCGGACCGCAGCGCGCCGATCGCGGCGATCACCTGCGGGTCGCGGATCACCTGCGCGGCGGCGGTGCCGGGGACCTTCGGCGGCGAGTCCTCGCCGGGCGATCCCTCGTCGACCGAGAAGAAGTTGATGCCGACGTCGCCGGCGCGGCCGTGCGCCTGCGCGATCGCCAGCTTCTGCGCGTCGACCATGTCGCGCCCGACGCCGCGGTCGGGGGCGGGGAGCGACGAGTAGACCGTGACGTTGGGGCCGATGATCCGGCCCCCCTGCTCGATCGCGGTCCGGTCGCCGCAACCCGCGAGGGCTGCGGCGACCGCGATCGCGACGAGCGAGCTAGCCCTCCAGGAGGACCGTGTCGTCATGCGAGTACGGCGGGGAGCAGCAGCACAGGAGCACGAGCGGCTCCTCGCCGGTGTTCCACAGCTTGTGGGCCACTCCGGGTGCGATGACCACGGTGTCACCGGCCCGGACGTCGGCCTCCTGGCCGCCGAGCCGCATGCGGCCGGCGCCCGCCGTGAAGTGGTAGATCTCCTCGGACTCGCGATGGAAGTGCTCGAACGTCTCGCGGCCCACGGGCACCGTCGCCTCGGCCAGCGACTGGTTGACCGCGTTGCCGGACGGGACGCCCGCAAGCTCGCGGATGGTGGAGCCGTCGGCCGTGACGAACGGCTCTCGTTCTTCCAGACGGACGGTCTGCACGAGGCGCTCGACAGGGTAGACGACGCGCACGAAGCGCCCCCGGCCGTGAGCCCGGCCGGAGGCGCGACATGTTGTGCTGTGAGCCTTGGTCACGAAGGGGAAGACGTGTCGAAGGCTCTAGGCGACGGCCTTACGGGCCGCCGCGGAGTCCAGCCGGCGCGCGACGCGGCCGGCGGCGTACGCCGCCCGGCTGCGGACCGGCGGGGGGTGTTGCAGGCGCGCGGATCTCGCCTCGCGCTTGGCGACCTGGACGCGCTCTGCCTGAACGGACTTGGCGACGGCCGGGTGCATCAGAGAATGCATTTTGGGAGAGCTCCCTGTGTGGATGTGGACGGGGAGCCGCCCGTGTCCATCGAGTGGACAGGACGACCGACAAGACGGTCACGGGCGGCGACTGCAGTGCTGCCCGCGACCTAGAAGGGACTTAGTGCGCGAGCAGGAACGGACGCCGGAGCACGCCGGCGCCCATGCTGGGATTGGCCCAGTTGAACGTGTGGCGAGTGCTCTGCATCAGTCCTGCTCACCTCCCTTTCGCTGCGGCTGATGGCCGCGGTCGGTCGAACGGTCTGAAAAAGGTACAGGTCACCTCGGCGTGCCTGCAAGTGCGGCTAGCCGTACAGGGTTCGAATCCTCTCAGCTGCCGAGCGCGGTGAACTCGCCGGTCTCGAGCCGGCGCTCGACGTCCTCGTCGATCTCGTGCTCGGTCGTGTCCGGGTCGGTGCGCCGGAGCTGCCACTCGCGCAGGCGGCGCAGCTTGAGGATCTCGAGCACGTAGACCAGGTACGCGCTCGCGGCGAGGGCGATGATGAAGCAGGCGATGATCGCGGCGGTCCAGCCCGGGTCGAGGTGCCCGCTGTCGTCCGAGTACGGGATGAAGCGCAGCGCGACGGCGAGGCCGGCCATCGTGATCGTCCACGCGTAGAGGTAGAGGACGGTGCGCCGCTGCGAGAAGCCGATGCGGTGGAAGCGGTGGTGGAAGTGGTTCGAGTCGCCCCGGTAGACCGGCCGCCGGTACTTGATCCGCTTGGCCACCACGAAGCCGGTGTCCAGGAACGGCACGGCGAGCACGACGAGCGGGACGACGAGGGCGACCAGGGCGTTGGTCTTCAGCGAGCCCTCGATGATGACCGCGCCGAGCAGCAGGCCGAGCAGGTTCGATCCGCAGTCGCCCATGAAGACCGATGCGGGGTGGAAGTTGTACACGAGGAACCCGAGCGCGGCGCCGGCCGTGATCGCGGCGAGCACCCCCGCGCTGTCGCGCCCGAGGTCGAACGCCACCACCGAGAACGCGATCGCCGAGATCGCGCACACGCCCGCGGCCAGGCCGTCCACGCCGTCGGAGAAGTTGACGACGTTCATCACCGCCACGAGGCCGAGCACGGTCAACGGCCCGCCGAGGTCCCCGAACTCGATCGCGCCGACGAACGGGACCGTGATGTTCTGGACCTCGACGCCCGCGTTGACGAGGATCAGCGCCGCCAGCACCTGCCCCACGAGCTTCGCGCCGGGCGGCAGATCGCGCGCGTCGTCCCACGCCCCGACCAGCGTGATCAGCGCGGCGGCGACGAGGATCCCGCGCGTGCGCTCGCCCTCGGGCATGAAGATCAGCGCCGCGATCAGCGTGCCCGCGAAGATCGCCAGGCCGCCGAGGAGCGGGGTCGCCTGCTCGGCCAGGCCGCGCGCCTTCAGCTCGTCGACGGCGCCGATCCGGCGCGCGAAGCGCGCGGCCACGGGCGTCAGCAGCGCCGCGGCGGCGAAGGCCACAAGGGCCGCGTAGAAGGCGTCCTGCTCCATTCGGACGGGGAGGATCGCAGGGTGCGCGGCGCGCAGGGCAATTTGCTCCGGCGGCGAAAGAGTGGATTGCACGAGCGGCGCGCGGGGAAGGCACGCGCCATCGCCCGAGCACGATGCGCGAGTTGAGCCCCACACATCGCCGTCTTGCGAGCGCCTACCTGGCGCTCGGCGACGATCCCGGAGGATCGGTGCCGCAGCGCACGCTGCCCCGCTCCGTCGGCGCCCTCGTCGCGGCGGTCACGCTCGCGCTCGCCGCGCCGCTCGCGTGGGCCGCCGCCGCGCCGGGCAAGCTGCCGGTCGATCAGCCCGCCGCCACCGCGGTCGGCAAGGCGGTCGGCGCCGCGCTCGCCGACGACGACGACCCCGGCGAGTGACCGGCAAGGGCGACCCGACGGTCGGTCTCTCGACGGTCGCCGAGCCGCCGCCCTGGGAGGCCGAGGGCCGTGAGCGGCCCACGTGGGGCCTGGCCGAGGGCGACGAGATCGCGCCCGGCCGGTCGGTGCTGAGCCAGCTCGGCGGCGGCCGCCGCTACGAGGTGTTCCTCGTCTGGGACGACCACCGGCTGGCCGTGCTCGTGGCGAAGGTCCTGCGCCCCGACCAGGCCACCGACGTGTCCGCCCTGCGTGACCTCGGCCGCGAGGCCGAGGCGCTCGCGCGGCTGTCGCACCCGGTGATCGTGCGCGGGTTCGACGCGGTGACCGAGGGGCGGCTGCCCCACCTGCTGATCGAGCACCTCGAGGGCCCCACGCTCCGCGAGCTGATCGAGCGCGACGGCACGCTGGCCACCGAGCAGGCGCTGCCGCTCGGCCTGCACGTGGCGTCCGCGCTGCACTACGTCGCGGCCGAGGGCATGGTGCACCTCGACGTCAAGCCGGAGAACATCGTCATGGGCGCGCCGCCGCGGCTGATCGACTTCAGCGTCGCGCGCCCCGTCGCCGGCGCCGAGCGGCTGCGTGGCCCGATCGGCACCGACGCGTACATGGCGCCCGAGCAGTGCGACCGCACGTACGGCACGCCCGGCCCGCCCGCCGACGTGTTCGGCCTGGCGGCCACGCTCCACCACGCCGTCGGCGGGACGCGCCCGTTCCCGCGCCGTGACGGCGAGCGGTTCCCGCAGACCGAGCGCGACCCGGAGCCGCTGCCGCGGCGCGTCCCGCGCGCGCTGGCCGACCTCCTGCGGGCCGGCATGGCCCGCACCCCCGCGGATCGCCCGACCGCCGCCGAGTTCGCCGGCGGTCTGGAGCCCTTGGTCGCGCAGCTGCCCCGGCGCTACGTGCTCGGGCGCCGCTAGGCCACTAGACCGCGGCGCCCACGCCCAGGTTCGCGTACAACGGATAGCGCTCGGCGATCGTCGGTCACGCGCTCCGCCAGGTCGTGCCGCGCGGACTCGAAGTCCGGCTGCAGCGCCCGGGCGATGATCCGGCCGACCTCGTTGAAGTCGTCGGCCTGCAGACCGCGGGTGGCCAGCGCCGGCGTGCCGACGCGCAGGCCGCTGGTGACCATCGGCGGGCGCGGGTCGAACGGCACGGCGTTGCGGTTGACGGTGATGCCGATGTCGTGAAGGCGGTCCTCGGCCTGCTGGCCGTCGAGCTCGGACTCGCGCAGGTCGACGAGCACGAGGTGCACGTCGGTCCCGCCGGTCAGCACGCTCACGCCGTGGCCGGTGCCCAGCAGCTCCTCGGCCAGCGCCTTGGCGCCCGCGACGGTGCGGCGCTGACGCTCGCGGAACTGCTCGGTGGCGGCGATCTTGAGCGCGACCGCCTTCCCGGCGATCACGTGCTCGAGCGGGCCGCCCTGCTGGCCGGGGAACACCGCCGAGTTGATCTTCTTGGCGTACTCCTCGCGGCAGAGGATCGCGCCGCCGCGGGCGCCGCCGATCGTCTTGTGGATGGTCGTGGTCACCACGTGCGCGTGCGGGACGGGATTCGGGTGCTCACCGGCCGCGACGAGCCCGGCGAAGTGCGCCATGTCGACCATCAGCAGCGCGTCGACCTCGTCGGCGATCGCGCGGAAGCGCTCGAAGTCCAGGAACCGCGGGTAGGCCGACCAGCCCGCGAGGATCAGCTTCGGCCGGCGCTCCTTGGCGATGCGCTCGACCTCGTCCATGTCGATCCGGCTCGTCTCGCGGTCGACCTCGTAGGGCGCGATGTCGTACAGCCGGCCCGACACGTTGAGCTTCATGCCGTGCGTGAGGTGGCCGCCGTGCGGGAGGGCGAGGCCCATGATCGTGTCGCCGGGCTCCAGCAGCGCGTGGTAGACGGCGGCGTTGGCCTGCGCGCCGGCGTGCGGCTGGACGTTGGCGTGCTCGGCGCCGAACAGCGCCTTCGCGCGGTCGATCGCCAGCTGCTCGATGATGTCGACGTTCTCGCAGCCGCCGTAGTAGCGCTTGCCGGGGTAGCCCTCGGCGTACTTGTTCGTCAGCACGGAGCCCTGGCACTCGAGGACCGCCTGGGGCACGAAGTTCTCGGAGGCGATCATCTCCAGCGTGTTCTGCTGGCGGCGGAGCTCGCCCTGGATCGCTTCGGCGACCTCGGGGTCGACCTCGGCGAGGGGGCGCTCGAAGTAGTCGGAAGGGAGGTCGCTCATGCGAATGAACGTATCACCGCTTCCGGCACGGCTCCCCTCCTTAGGACGGTCCACGCGCCCGTCCGTTCGTACTGGCGCAGGTCGACGACCGTCGAGGGCGTCCCGGCCAGCTCGCCGCCGTCGATGACCAGGTCGGCGCCCGCGCGGATCGACTCCGGGACCTCCTCCAGCCGGCGTGCGTCGGGCCCGCCGGTGAGGTTCGCCGAGCTCTGCAGGACGGGCACGCGCACGCCGGCGAACCGGGGCAGGTCGGGCACGCGCAGGCCGAGCGTCCCGGCGCCGCCCGCCAGCGGGAAGCGATCGCTCGGCACGAGCAGCGTCACCGCGCCGGGGAGCAGCCGGCCGGCGAGCGCGCGGGTGCGCGGCGGCAGCTCGGGCAGCGCGTCGACCGAGAAGAACATCACCGCCGCCGGCTTGTCCGGCGGGCGTCCCTTGAGCTCGTACAGCCGCGCCACCGCCTGCTCGTCCTCGGGGTCGCAGGCCAGCCCGTAGACCGTGTCGGCCGGGAACACCGCGACGCCGCCGCTCGCGATGCACTCCTCGAACGTCATCGCCGGCCGACGACCACCCGGTCGATCCCGGCCAGGTCCTTGATGACGGTGGTCGCGAACCCCTCGGCCGCGAGCAGCGCCGCCACGGGCTCGGCCAGCCACCCGGCCACCTCGAACGCGACGAACGACGCGCCGTGGGCCGGCGCCAGGCGGCGGTAGACGTCGAGTCCGTCGGCGCCGCCGAACAGCGCTTCGGCGGGCTCGTAGCGGGCGATCTCCGGTGCCAGGTTCGTCCCGGTCTCGATGTACGGCGGGTTCGCCACGACCGCGTCGACGGGCCCGGGCACCGGGTCGAGCAGGTCACCCTGCAACCACTCGACGTGGAGCCCGAGGCGGGCGCCGTTGGCGCGCGCGACCGCCAGCGCGCCGGCGCTGATGTCCGTGCCCATCACGCGCAGGTCCGGCCGCTCGTCGGCCAGCGCCAGCGCGATCGCGCCGGACCCGGTGCCGACGTCGACCACCCGCGCGCCATACGGCAGGTCGAGCGCGGCCTCGACCACGTGCTCGGTCTCGGGCCGCGGGATCAGCACCCGCGAGTCGACGTCCAGCTCGATCCTCCGGAACGCCCGCCGGCCGAGGATGTAGGCGACCGGCTCGCGCTGCGTGCGCCGCCGCGCGTAGTCCTGGAACGCGCGCGCGGCCTCCGGCTCGAGCCCGCGGTCGGGGTCGGCGATCAGCGCCGCGCGGTCGACGCCCATGGCCGCGGCGAGCAGCACCTCGGCGTCGAGCCGCGGCGTGTCGATGCCCGCCGCGGTCAGCGCGATCAGCGCCGAATCGAGGGCATCACGAATCGTCGTCCGGGTGAAGGCCACGCCCAGACAGTACGAAGTGCACCAGTAGGGCCACTGCGACGATGCCCGCGCCGATCGCGATCCAGAGCGGATCGAGGTAGAGCAGGACCAGCGCGCCGATCCCGAACAGCACCCGCGCCGGCACGCCGACCGGGCCGCGCAGCCAGCCGCCGAGCGCGACGGCAAGCGCCGCGACCGCCACCGCGGAGGCCGCGGCCGCGAGCACGATCGTCCCGGCGTCGCCCTGCAGCAGCAGCCCCTCGCCGTTGGGCGAGAGCACGAACGCGAACGGCACGAGGAACGCGGGCAGCGTGTAGCGCGCGGTGAGCATCATCGTCTTGAAGCCGTCGCCGCCGGTGATGGCCGCCGCCGCGAACGCCGACAGCGCCGTCGGCGGGCTCACCTCGCTCAGCACCGCGTAATAGAAGATGAACATGTAGGCGACGAACGGCTCGACGTCGAGCGCGATCAGCGCCGGGGCGATGATGACCGCGGCGATGATGAACGAGGCGGTCACCGGCACCGCCAGGCCGAGCACGAGCACGGCGATCGCGCTGAAGATCGCGGTCAGCGCCAGCGACTCGCCGGCCGCGTCGACGATCAGCGCCGACAGCTCCAGCCCGAGCCCGGTGAGCGACACGACCGCGACGATGATGCCCGCGGCCGCCGTGGTCGCGGCGATCGGCAGCACGCCGCGCGCGCCCGCCACCAGCGCAGCCCAGATCTCGCGCGGGCCCATCCAGTCGCGCCGGTCGAGGAACGACATCAGGAACGCGACGATCGTCGCCAGCAGCACCGCCCGGAACGGCGAGAAGCCGAGCGCCAGCAGCGCGACGATCACGATCAGCGACGAGAAGTGGTAGCCCCAGCGGGCCAGCAGCTTCCAGAAGCCGGGCGTGTCGAGGTCGATCCCGCTGACCTTGAAGCGGCGTGCGTCGGCCTCGATCGCGAGGATGATGCCGAGGTAGTAGAGGAGCGTCGGCACCACCGCGTAGAGCAGCACCTTGAAGTAGGACTCCTCCAGGAACTCGGCGATGATGAACGCGGCGGCGCCGAGCGTTGGCGGCGACAGCAGCGCGCCGATGCCGGACGCCGAGAGGATCCCGCCGCCCTCGTTGGCGGGATAGCCCGCGCGGCGCAGCAGCGGCCAGGTGACCGAGCCGAGCGTCACCGTCGTCGCCACGCCGGAGCCCGACACCGTGCCGAGCAGGAAGCCGGCCAGCGTCGTCGTGCGGCCCGGGCCGGTCGCGCTCGAGCCGAACGAGGCGTAGGAGAGCTGCACGAAGAAGCGCGCGGCGCCGGAGTACTCGAGCACCGCGCCGTAGAGCGTGAACAGCACGATGTACGTGGCCGCGACGTCGAGCGGGATGCCGAACAGCCCCTCCAGCCCCATGTAGGACTGGCCGACCAGGCGGTCGACGCCGTAGCCCTTGTGCGCGATCCCGAGCGCCTCGGGGATCAGCCCGCCCAGGTACGCGTACGCGATGAACCCGAGCACGATCGCGGGCAGGATCCAGCCGACCGTGCGACGCGTCGCCTCGAGCACGAGCGCGACGGTCACGATGCCGGCGATGACGTCGAGCGGCTCGGGGCCGCCGCGCGGCGGAACAGGTCGTCGGCCACGACGACCGCATAGCCGGCGGCGACGAGCGCGACGATCCCGAGCGTCCAGTCCAGCCACGTCGGCCGCTCGCGCGGGCCGAACACGAGGAACGTCAGCAGCAGCGCGACGGCCAGGAACGCCGGCCGGTACTGCTGGGCGGAGATCGGGTGGATGACCCAGTAGACGGCGAACAGCGACAGGCCGGCGCCGAGCACGGCGACGACGTCGCCGCCGCGCCGGTCAGCTTGCGGCCGGGCTCTCGGACTCGTACTCCTCGAGCAGCGCCGCATCGGCGACAGCCATCTCAGCCTCCCTCCACCGCGAGCCCAGATGCACGGCCCGCCGTACAGCGGCGCCCGGCGGTCACCGGCCACCAGCGTCCGGCGGCCGACGGCGGTCGCCGCCAGCGCCATCCCCTCGAACTGCGCCGGCCGCGCGGGCCGCAGCGTCCACCAGCCGTCGTGCCGCGAGCGCGCGCCGTCGATCTCGTAGTAGTCGAGGACCGCCTCGCTCGGCGAGCTCACGGCCACGAGCGAGAACGAGCCGTCGCCGGCCGCGCGGAACGTCTCGCGCGCCGGCTGCCGGTAGTACGAGTGGCGGTACTCGAGCGCGAACGTGCGCGACGGCGGCAGCGCCAGCCGCGCGACCTCGTCGTCGCCGGCCCGGGCCACCACCGCGGGCGCGCCGCCGGCGAACGGCAGCGCCCCGAGGGCGACGGCGAGCAGCAGCTTCACCGCGCCGCCCCGTAGTACGCCTGCGCGCCCGGGTGCAGCTGCACCGGCTGGACGACCTCCTGGCCCTTCTTCGGATCGAGCGACTCGGCGGCGGGGACGATCGTCGCGAGCTGGTCGCGGCCGTCGTACAGCGCCTGCGTGATCTCGCGCGCGAGGTCGTCGCTCATGCTCGCGTTGACCATCAGGAGGTTGGGGACGCCGATCGTCTTCGCACCGGCCACGCCCTCGTACTCGCCCTTCTCGATCTCGGCGTCGGTGTAGGCCTCGCCGAAGCGCTCGCGCATCTGCCGGCAGGTAGGCGTCGAGCGCCAGCAGGCGGATGTCGTCGGTGGTCGCGAGGTCGGTCACCGCGCCGGTCGGCACGCCGCCCGACCAGAAGAACGCGTCGATCGACCCGTCGCGGATGCGCCTGCACCGACTCGCCGACGCCCAGCCCACGCTTGGCGATGTCGTCGTCGGGGTCGAGGCCGGCGACCTCCAGCAGCCGCAGCGCGATCACCTCGGTGCCGGAGCCGGGCGAGCCGACCGACACGGTCTTGTCGCGCAGGTCCTCGAGCCGCTCGATGCCGCTGTCGGCCTTGACGACGACCTGCGTGATGTTCGGGTAGAGGGTCGCGAGCGCGCGGACCTGCAGCGGGTCGTCGAACGTCTCCTGCCCGGAGACCGCGTCGATCGCGCTGTCGGCGAGCGAGAAGGCGATGTCCGAGTCGCCGTTGGCGACGAGCAGCAGGTTGTCGACCGACGCGGAGGTGGTCTCGGCCGTGGTCGGCGAGTCGGGCATCGCATCGCTCAGGACGTCGGCGAGCCCGCCGCCGTAGACCTGGTAGACGCCGCCGGAGCCGCCCGTGGCGATCGACAGCCGGTCGTCATCACCCGGCGGGTCGTTGGCCGAACAGCCCAGCCCCAGGATCGCCAACAGCACCGCCACCGCCAGCAGCCTCCCCATGGTCGGGGCGTGCCCGGCGCGGCGGGCCGCGAAACTACCCGGCGGCCTGCAGCTCGAGCCGCTTGCGCTTCTCGGCGTCCGCCAGCGCGCCGGTGATCTCGTCGAGCTCGCCCTGGAGCACGGCCTCGAGGTTGTGGACCGTCAGGCCCTCGACGCGGTGGTCGGTCACGCGCCGCTGCGGGAAGTTGTACGTGCGGATCTTCTCCGCGCGCTCGCCGGTGCCGACCTGCGCACGCCGGTCGGCCGCCAGCTCGGCCTGCTGCTCGGCCACCTTCATCTCGTAGAGCCGCGCGCGGAGCACCTTCATCGCGCGCTCGCGGTTCTGCAGCTGCGACTTCTCGTCCTGCATCGACACCACGAGGCCGGTCGGCTTGTGCGTGATCCGGACCGCCGAGTCGGTCGTGTTGACCGACTGGCCGCCGGGGCCGGACGAGCGATAGACGTCGATCTCGAGGTCGTTCTGGTCGATGGCGACCTCGACGTCCTCGGCCTCGGGCAGCACCGCCACCGTCGCGGTCGACGTGTGGATGCGGCCCTGCGACTCGGTGGCCGGCACGCGCTGCACGCGGTGCGTGCCGCCCTCGTACTTGAAGCGGCTGTACGCGCCGTCGCCGCGGACCTCGAACGTGTACGAGCCGTCGCTCGCGTCCAGCGTCTCGGTCTGGAAGCCGAGCCGCTCGGCGTACCGGGAGAGCATCCGGTACAGGTCGCCGGCCCACAGGCCCGCCTCGTCGCCGCCCGCGCCGCCGCGGATCTCGACGATCACGTTCTTGTCGTCGTTGGGGTCCGACTCGACCATCGCCAGCCGGATCTCCTCCTCGAGCTCCTCGATGCGCTCGCGCGAGGCGCGCAGCTCGTCGCGCAGCTCGGAGTCCTCGCCGCCCTCGTCGAGCAGCTCCTGCGCGCCCTCGGCGTTGGACACCGCGTGGCGCCACTCCTCCGCCAGCTTGGCGGCGGGAGCGAGCTGGTTGAACTGGCGGCCCGCGTCGGCGTACTTGACGCGGTCGGCGATGACGGACGGGTCCGACATCTCCTCCTGCACCTGCGCGTAACGGGCCTCGATCTGCTCGACGAGCGACTCGATCATGGCCCGCCGAGTCTAGGCCACGACCTCCATGCCGACCTTCTCTTCATCAGAGGCGGCGCGGGGATCTTCGACCTCGAGGACCGCCTCCATCGCGGCGATCGCGACGGCGAGCTGGTCGAGGTCGGGCTCGCGGGTCGTGAGCTTCTGCAGCTGCATGCCCGGCCACATCAGATACTGGACCCAGCGCTTGCGGCGATTGCGGCCGGCGAACTTGATGACCTCGAACGAGAGGCCGGCGATCAGCGGGACGCCGATGATCCGGGACGCGACGAGCAGGTACCACTCGGGCAGGCCGAGCGGCGCGAAGACGAAGATCGCCACGATCATCACGATCAGCAGGAAGCTCGTGCCGCAGCGCGGGTGCAGGCGCGAGAAGCGCTGGGCGTTCTCGGGCGTCAGCGGCAGGTCCGCCTCGAAGCAGGAGATCGTCTTGTGCTCGGCGCCGTGGTACTCGAACACGCGGCGCAGGTCACGCACGCGCGAGAGCAGCCAGATGTAGCCGAGGAAGATCGCGGTACGCAGCACGCCCTCGACGAGCCAGAACAGGAACGCCGAGCCGAGCTGGTCCTTGAACAGGCTGGTGAGCCCGACCGGGACGACGAAGAACAGGCCGACCGCGAAGAGGAGCGCGACCACCATCGTCCCGACCCACATCGCGCCGGAGATCGGCTCCTCGTCCTCCTCCAACTGCGCGTTGGCGGAGATGTTGAGGGCGTTGAAGCCGATCTTCAGCGACTCGACGAGCGCGACGACACCGCGGATCACGGGCCAGCGGAGGGCCCGGTGGCGCTTGGTCCAGGAGACGAGCGGGAACGACTGGACGTCGATCTCCTCGTCGGGCGTGCGGACGGCGACGGCCCACGTGGAGACGCCGCGCATCATCACGCCCTCGAGCACCGCCTGCCCGCCGACCGGTGCATCACGCTGCGCCTGCAGCGTCGGGGTCTCGGGCGCGGCGGTCTCGGTGCTCACGTGTAGAGGATCGGCAGCGAGGCCCGCGAGCGTGAGCCTAGGAGCTCTCGCGCTGCCGCTTGGCGGCGCGGCGCTGGAAGCGCTCGACGCGGCCGCCGGTGTCGACCAGCTTCTGCTTGCCCGTGTAGAACGGGTGGCAGTTCGAGCAGATCTCCACGTGCAGGTCGCCCTTCGTCGAGCGGGTCGTGAACGAGTTCCCGCAGGTGCACGTCACGGTCGCCTCGACGTACTCGGGATGGATATCGGTCTTCATGATGTAGTCCAGTGTAGATGCCGCTACACGTCCGTGAAATCCGTCCCCACCCGCCCCACGGGCCGCCTGTCGTCTTCCTCCATCCGGGCCCTGGCCTCGACGGCTCGGTGTTCCTCCCGCACGCCACCCGGGTGGCCGACGCCGGCTTCCGCGTGCTGCTCGCCGACCTGCCCGGCAGCGGCCGCTCGCCGTTGACCGACTGGACGCTCGCCGGCCAGGCCGAGGGGGTCGAGGACCTCGCCAACGCGCTCGGCCTCGAGGACTGGACGCTGGTCGGCCACTCGTTCGGCGGCTACGTCGCGATGCAGCACGTGGTCGACTACGGGACGGCCGCCCGCTATGTCGCCTCGTGCACCGACGCCGAGGAGGAGCCGGCGCCCGGCGTGTCCGACGACCGCTGGGAGAACCTTCCCCCCGGGGTGGAGGCCGCGTTCGAGCGCGAGTCCACGGTCGCGACGCCCGAGGAGTGCCACGAGGTGTGGGTCGACCAGCTGCCGTTCTTCGCGAACGACCCGGCCGCCGTCGAGCCGATGCTCGACAAGGTCGTCTTCCAGCCGGAGGCGCACCACGAGCACGACTGGGGCGAGCTGCACGCGCTCGGCGCGCTGGCGGAGTTCGACGGCCCGGTGCTGGCGATCGCCGCGACCGACGACCGCGCGCAGCCGCCCGCGAACGCGGAGCGGATCGCCGGCGCCGCGGCCCACGGCGAGCTCATGATCGTGGAGGGCGCCGGGCACTTCCCGTTCGCCGAGACGCCCGAGCGCTACTGGCCGCCGCTGATCGACTGGCTCACTCGCACGCGATCGTGAGCGCGTTGTCGGCCTCGGACCGCTCGTCCACCAGGTCGAGCGGGTCGGCCGTGGCGGTGGCCGACGAGCCGGGCTCGCAGACCGGGCCGCGCAGCGTCACGAGCCGCTTGGCGCCCGGCGCGAGATCGGCCACCGTGACCGGCTCGAGCAGCGAGGCGCCGACGGCGAGCTGGAGGTCGAACGGCCCGGGCGCGGTACGCCCGGTGTTGACGATCAGCGCGGCGTAGCGGTGCTTGCCCTCGCGCGTGAGCGCCTTGAGCTTCAGGTTCGGCCGATGGTCGGGCTGGAAGCACGAGCGCGACGACCGCTTGGCGCGGGCGACGGTCTTGCCGTCGGCGTCGATCCACTGGAAGCGCACCTGCGCCCGGTAGCGGGCGGGTCCGAGCAGCGACTCGACGCGGCGGCTGAACACCCAGCTCATCGCGCCGGGCTCGGCCGTCGTCCAGCTCCGGAAGCCGGGCGCCGCGACCCGGTGATAGGTCTTCTGGCCGGCCTTGCGGACCTGCAGCGCGAAGCGCATCTTCAGCTTCACGGCGTCCTCGACCTTCCCCATGCGGGCCTCGAACTCCGCCGCCCGGTCGGCCGGCGCGCACTCGGTGAGCACGACCTTGGCCGGCGCGGCCTGGGCCGGGGCGGCGAGCGCACCGAAGATGGCGATGGAGAGCGCGATGCGGTGCATGGGCTACCCATAACGCCGCAACCAGCGCGGAGTTTCGGAAGCGAAGCGGTCACGGTCGCCCGGATGGCGACCGTCCGTCTCAACGGCGCCGGCAGGATGCCGGCAAGGGCTACGTGATCTGGTACATCGGCCCGTCCCCGCCCTCGGGGGGCGTGAGCCGGCCGCCCTTGGCCGTGATCGCGCCGCACTGCACGCAGTTCGACGGGTTCACGATCAGGTCGACGGTGCCGTTGTCGGGAGCGTCGTCGGGGATCTCGTAGACGCCGGCCGGGCACATCCACGCCCACGCCTCGGCCACCTCGCGCGGCACCCGCTTCTCGATCCGGATGTGGCTCGGCGCGTCGTCGCGCGTGGCGTTGCCGGTCAGGAAGACGCCCGACAGCTTGTCGAAGAAGTACTTGCCGTCGGGCGTCGGGTAGCGCTTGTCGCGGTCCGAGAGCTGCACCGGGCTGTCGGCGTCGCGGTGCGTCGCCCAGTGCCCGCCCGGGAACCGGCCCTTGGTCACGACCATCGCGTTGGTGATCGCGCCGCCGAGGATCAGGCCCCGGGCGAACGGCTGCTTCATGTTGCGCGACTCCCACAGGTCCTTGCCGATCTCGGAGTCGTGCACCGCCTCCTCGTAGGCCGAGAAGTCGGTCGAGCCGGACTTGAGCTGCCGGTAGATCGTCTCGGCCGCGAGCATGCCGGAGCGGATCGCGTAGTGGATGCCCTTCAGGCGCGGCACGTTGACCATGCCGCCGGCGTCGCCGCAGACCACCATGCCGGGCGCGTGCAGCTTGGGCATCGCCCAGTAGCCGCCCTCGGGGATCGCCTTGGCGCCCCACGCCACGCGCTTGCCGTCCTTGAGGATCTTGCGGACCAGCGGGTGCTGCTTGAACTCCTGCAGCACGTCGTGGACCGACAGCTTCGCGTCCGTGGAGTCGAGCCCGACGACGAAGCCGATCGACACCTTCGGCGTCTCCCCCTCGCGGTTCATGCCGTAGATCCACGAGCCGCCGAACTCCTTGTGCTTGGCGCCCGGGCGGAGCGGCCAGCCGAGCGTGTGCACGACCTTGTGGAACGGCTGCTCGACCTCCCAGACCTCCTTGACGCCGAGCGCCCACACCTGCGGGTCGTTGGACGCGAGCCCGAGGCCCTTCAGCGCCGCGCCGGTGAGATGGCCCCAGCAGCCCTCGGCGAGCACCGTGGCCTTGGCGACCACATCGGAGCCGGGCTCGAAGTTCCCCTTCTCGCCGCCGTCCTTGTCGCGCCCCTTGTCGCCGGTGCGCACGCCTCGCACGACCCCGTCCTCGACGAGCAGCTTGTTGGCCGTGGTCTCCGTGAGCAGGTAGGCGCCGGCCTCCTCGGCCTTCTCGGCCAGCCAGCGGTTGAGCTCGGCCAGCGAGACCACCACGTTGCCGTGGTTGCGGAACGGCGGCGGCGTCGGCTTCAGCGGGACCGCGCGCTTGCGGTTGAGCATGAAGTAGACGGTCTCGCCCTCGACCGGGCCGTAGCTCGGCCACGAGTCGTCGTCCGGGAACAGCTCCGTGATCGCCGACGGGTTCATGACCGCGCCGGAGAGCTGGTGCGCGCCGGCGACCTTGCCCTTCTCGACGACCGCGACCGGGACCTCGCCGAGCTGCTCGGTGAGGTCGGGGTCGTCCTCGAGCAGCTGCAGCAGCCGGATCGCGCAGGCCAGGCCCGCCTGCCCGCCGCCGACGATCGCGACGCCGACCTCGATCCGCTCGTCCTCCGGATCGGTCGGCGGGCCGAGGAACTCGTCCGCCGAGTCGACCGGAGGCGGGTACTCGCTGGGAGCGGCCACTTACCCGCCCTTCTTGGCCTTCACGGCCTCGGTGAGCTTGGGGACGATCTTGTTGAGGTCGCCGACGACGCCGAGGTCGGAGAACTCGAAGATCGGAGCGTTCGAGTCCTTGTTGATCGCCACGATGTTCTCGGAGCTCTGCATGCCGACCTTGTGCTGGATCGCGCCGGAGATGCCGGCGGCCAGGTAGAGCTTCGGCGCCACGGTCTTGCCCGTCTGGCCGATCTGGGCGGCGTACGGGTACCAGCCGGCGTCGACGACCGCGCGGGTGGCGGCGACGGCGCCGCCGAGCGCGCCGGCCAGCTCCTCCAGCGCGTCGAAGCCCTCGGCCTTGCCGAGCCCGCGGCCACCGGCCACGAGGATGTCGGCGTCCTCGATGTTCACGTCGGCGCCGCGCTGCTCGCCGCGCTGGACCATCGTGGCCTTCAGCGAGTGCGGCGCGTACTCCACGGCGACGTCCTCGACGGCCGCCGCGCCGGAGCCGGACTCCTTGACCTCGAACGCGTTCAGGCGCCCGATGATCACGCCGACCTTCGAGCGGTAGTGCACGTCGGACACCTGCGAGTCCTTGAGGATCGGGCGGCGGGCGACGAGCTTGCCGTCCTGCGCCACGACCTCCGTGACCTCCATGCAGACGCCGGCGTCCAGCCGCGCGGCAAGGCCGGCGCCGATCTCGAAGCCGAGCAGGCCGCCGCCGAACAGCAGGTAGTCGTGGTCGTTGTCGGTGGCGACCTTCGCCATCGCGTCGACGACCGGCTGCGCGAGGCCCTCCGGGCCCTCGACGCGGAACACCCTGGTGGCGCCGTAGCCGCCGAGCGAGGAGAGCAGGTCGTCCGGCAGGCCGGCCTTGTCGCCGACCACGATCGCGTGACACTCGGTCCCGAGCTCGGAGGCGAGGCGTGCACCCTCGGATACGGCACCCAGCGAGTTCTTGTTGAAGGCGCCCTCGTAGT
Organism: uncultured Solirubrobacteraceae bacterium; assembly: GCA_963759375.1. Classification (GTDB taxonomy): domain Bacteria; phylum Actinomycetota; class Thermoleophilia; order Solirubrobacterales; family Solirubrobacteraceae; genus DASSUW01. Next base: position 624,510 of record CAVWYY010000008.1, read on the forward strand.
GGAGCGCATAGACCAGGATCCCGCTCATGCCAGCAGCTTCCTCTCGTCGAGCCAGGCGACGATCTGCTCGACCGTCTCGGCCGTGTCGTCGTCCTCGATGATCTTCCCGGCCTCCTTGGCGGGCGGGGCGGCGAACTCGCTGCAGTGCGCGCGGGCGTTGTCGTAGCCCACGCGGTCGGCCTCGATGCCGGCGTCGGACGCGGTCTTGGTGTCGAGCGGCTTCTTCTTGGCGCCCATGATCGCCTTCAGCGACGGGTAGCGCGGCTCGTTGATCGCGTCGCCGACGGAGATCACGGCCGGGAGCTCGACGAGCACCGTGTCGTAGCCGTACTCGGCCTGGCGCTCGCAGCGCAGCTTGCCGTCCTCGACGTCGACCTTGATGACCTGCGTGAGCGACGGCATCTGCAGGTGGTCGGCCACGACGGCGCCGATCGTGTAGCACTCGCCGTCGTCCGACTGCTGGCCCAGCAGCACGAGGTCCGGCGACTCGGCCTCGAGCGCCTTGGCGAGCGCGTAGCCGGTGCCGTTCACGTCGGAGCCCGCAAGCGCGTCGTCGGTCAGCTGGACCGCGCGGTCCGCGCCGAGCGAGACGGCCTTGCGCAGCGCGCGCTCGGCCGTCGACGGGCCCATGGTGACGGCCACGACCTCGTCGACCTCGATCGCCCCGCCCTCCTTGAGCTGCATCGCCGCCTCGATGGCGTGCGTGTCGAACGGGTTGAGGTTCTTCTCACCGCCGCGGTCCAGGCGCCCCGTCGAAGGGTTGATGCGCTTCTCGACGGCGGCGTCCGGCACCTCTTTCACCAGGACGCAGATCTTCACTGAGCCACCTCGTTCTCGGGACTGACGTGCGCAATCCTACCTCGTTGACTGACGAGTCAATCGCATAGTTCGAGCAGACGCGCCAACACGCGCTCGCGCAGGTCGCCCTGGGGCGGCGCCATACCGAGGAGGTCGGCGAGCCAGAGGCCGTCCGCCGCGAGTCGCGCCACGGTGGCGTCGACCGGGTCGCCGCCCTCCGTGGTCACGCGATCCTGCCATGCGACGTGCCGTTCGCGCACCGCGGCCAGCACCTGGGGGTCGGCGACGAGCGCGGCGAGCATCCCCGCTTCCTCGGCCTTGGCGTTGTCCGACCCGCGTACGTAGCGGGCGGCGAAGTTGCCGGGTGCGGCCTCGATGTCGCGCTCGAACTCGTCCATCCAGCGGGCGACCAGCGCGTCGAGGAGCTGCCGCTTGGACTTGAAGTGGTAGAGCAGGCCGCCCTTGGAGACGCCGGCCTGGGCGGCGACGGCGTCGAGCGTCAGCGCCTGCGGCCCGTCGCGGCGGATGACGGCGCTCGCGGCGTCGAGCAGCCTCGTGCGGGTGTCCCCGCGCGCCATCTAGTGGGATCCGGCCACGTTGAGCCCCACGACCCCGATGATGATGAGGGCAAGGCTCGCGACCTTCAACGCCGTGGCCGGCTCGCCGAACGCGAACATGCCGATCGTCGCGATCAGCGCGGTGCCGACCGCCGACCAGACGGCGTAGGTCGCGCCGATCGACATCTCTCGCAGGACCAGCGCCAGCAGCCAGAAGGAGACGCCGTAGCCGACGACCACGATCGCGATCGGGCCCGGGCGCGTGAAACCGTCGCTGTAGCGCAGCGCGATGGTGGCGGTGACTTCGGAGACGATGGCGAAGGTGAGGAGTACGGCGACTGGCATGGTCCCGTTAACTATACCGTCTGGACGGTACAGCACTTGCCAGACGCGGAATGTGAGCGCTAACATCGCGCGACTCCAGGCGTGGAATCGAGGGACGTGGAGACAATTGAGAGCGTTCACAACCGCCGGTTCGAGCCACTAGGTCGCTCGCTGTCACGGCTCGTGCTCGGCACGCTGCTCGTCGACGAGGACGTGCTCGACGAGTGGGTGAGGCTCGGCGGCAACGTCGTCGACACGGCTCGCGTGTACGGCGACGGGGCCGCCGAGGCGGCCCTTGGCGCCTGGCTGGCCGCCCGTCCGGACGTCCGCGACGACCTCGTCCTGCTCACCAAGGGCGCGCATCCCGACGGCGACCATCGACGCGTCACGCCCGAGGCGATCGCCGCCGACCTCGACGCGTCGATCGCCTGCCTCGGCAGTCCGCCCGACATCTACATGCTCCACCGCGACGACCCGAGCCTGCCCGTCGGCCCGATGGTCGAGTGCCTGAACGAGCACCTGCGCGCCGGCCGGCTGCGCGCGTTCGGCGCCTCGAACTGGACGTGCGCGCGGATCGACGAGGCCAACGCCTACGCCGCGGCGCACGAGCTCGCGGGCTTCACATCCAGCAGCGTGCACCTGTCGCTGGCGGCGCAGAACGAGGAGCACTGGCCGGACACGCTGTCGGCCACCGACCCCGCCGTCCACGCCTGGCACGAGCGCACGCAGATGCCGCTGTTCGCCTGGTCGGCGCAGGCGCGCGGCTTCTTCGCCGGCCACGACTCCGAGTCGGTCGACCGCGTCTACGACAACGAGGCCAACCGCGAGCGGCGGCGGCGAGCGGCCGAGATCGGCGAACGCCTGGGCGCCGGCGCCAACCAGGTCGCGCTCGCCTGGGTGCTCGCCCAGCCGTTCCCCGTCTACGCGGTGGTCGGCGTGCGCACGGTCGCGCAGCTGCGCGAGGCCGTCGGCGCGCTCGACGTCGAGCTCTCGCCGGAGGACCTGCGGCGGCTCGACCTCAGGGCGTGACGGCGCCCTGGATGAAGTCGATGATGTCCTGAGTCGGCGCGCCCGGCGTGAACACCTCGGCCACGCCGAGCTCCTTGAGCTCGGGGATGTCCTGGGTCGGGATCGTGCCGCCGACCGTGACCACCACGTCGCCGGCGTCCTGCTCGCGCAGCAGCTCGACCACCCGCGGGACGAGCGTCATGTGCGCGCCGGAGAGGATCGACAGCCCGACCGCGTCGGCGTCCTCCTGCAGGACGGTCTCGACGATCTGCTCGGGCGTCTGGTGCAGCCCGGTGTAGATGACCTCCATGCCCGCATCGCGCAGCGCGCGGGCGATGATCTTCGCCCCGCGGTCGTGGCCGTCGAGGCCGGGCTTGGCCACGACGACGCGGATCTTCCTGTCGGCCATCGCGGCCGCATTCTAGGGCTACCAGCCCTGCTGCCAGGCCACCACCAGCAGGATCACACCTGCGACGCAGAACAGGGTGAGCAGAACGATGTTCGCGACGATCGCTGCCGGAAGCCAGTGGGGCACCCGCCGCGCACCGCCGGGCTCGGCGTCCAAGGCCGAGCCGAGCACGTTCGTGATGTGCTGATTCAGGCTCACCCCCTCGCGTTCCGCGGCCTGGGCCAGCTCGTCGTGCATCGGCGGTGGCATGCGGACCAGGATCCGTCCACTGCGCTCGCCCGCCCTGCGCGGCTGGGCGGGGCCGCCGGAGCCGCCGTTCTGTTTCGCCTCCGGCAGTGTGGCCTCGCGCTCCGGCTCGTCGGGTTCGTCTCGGTTCTCGCGCGCGATGCTCGGAAACGCGTTGTCCTCGAGCTCGGCGCGCAACTTGGCGAGAGCGGCCCGGGTGCGGCGCCTCAGCTGGTCTGCGGTCATGCCGAGCTCCGCCGCCGCCTCGCGACGGCTCACTTCGCGAACGAAGCGCAGGTAGACGATCCGCCGTTCGGTCTCGTCGAGGACGTCGAACGCCCCTGTCAGGTCGAGGTGACTCTCGAGCTCGCCGTTCGTGGTGGCCTCCGCTACCGCCTCCGCCGTGCCGGCCGGGCTCTCGAGCACCGGGAGATCCGCCTCCTCCACGCCGAGAGCTTCGGCGAGCTCACGCGAGTCGGGCGCCCGTCCGAGCCGCGCGGTGATCTGCTCGCGTACCGCGGGGAGGCGCACGCTCGCCTCCGCCAGCTGCCGCGGCAGCCGGACGGTCTTGGAGCGATCGCGCAAGTGCCGCTTGATCTCCCCCGCGATCGTGGGGACGGCGAAGGCCGCGAACTCGTCGCCACGCTTTGGATCGAAGCGCTCGATCGCGTTGAGAAGCCCGATCGACCCGACCTGCACGAGGTCGTCACGCTCCGCGCCGCGGAGGCGGTAACGATTCGCGAGCGCCTCGACGAGGGGAAGGTAAAGCTGCACGAGTCGCTCACGGGCGCGATCGTCGCCATCCGTGTGGTAGGCCACCAGTAGCCGCCCCGTGGCCGTCTCTCTCTCCGTGCGTGTCAGCTGTCTCGTCCAATCACCCCTTCCAATGCCGCGCTGGGTGACTGTCACCAGCCTACAGCCGATGATCTAAGCGTGGGGGTGATCTTTCCGCCCGATGTCGCCGAAGCGACGGGTGCCGCCGGCGCTGCAGACGCTCAGTCGCCGACGCGCGATGTGAAGAGCGCGACGAAGCGGTCCCGGATGCCCGGCGCGGGGGGATCCGCGAGCAGGGAGGCCGGCGGCGGGGCGCCGTAGTTCGCTGCCGCGGCCTCGAGCTCGCGAAGGTCGACGAGCTCGGCGCCGAGGTTCGCCGCGACCTCCTGCACGGCATCGCGCTGGCGCCGGCTCCACTGGCTGTACACGGCAAGCGCCTCGACCCGGGCCAGTTCGGCGCGCATCTCATCAGCGCCGACCTCGATCCGGCCCCAGACGGTCACGACCCCAGAGACCCCGCGGTAGTCGATCTTGGAGAACTCCCCGGTCGGCGTGTGGTACGCGCGGATGCCGCAGCCACATTCAGGGTGGGGAGCTGCGTGGGGTGTGTCGAGGAGCGCCTCGGGCGTGCGCCAGCGACGGCACTCTGCCCGCATGACGGGCTCCGACCACGTGACCGGAACGTGCAGCGAGCTGAGCTCGCCGCGCGCGGGACCACTGCGGAGGATCCTCCAATTCCGGAAACCGACCACCGGCTCGATCAGGTCGGGCGCGTGCGTGTCGCCCAGCTCTCGGGCGCCGACGATCCCGACGCCGCCCGCCCCATGCGGATGAACCCGCTCGGTGACCCGCCCTGCAGGAGGCGCCACCGGCTCGACCGTGATCGTTATGGAAGCCATTGTCGCCGCAGGCTGAACCCGTCCTGCACTCTAGATGAGCGTTCGACCTGACCTTGCTACTTCCTGGTAAAGACCGTCCCGAAACCCCGAAGAGCCACGCGGCCGAGGCGGACTGAGAGGATGCGCACATGGTCACGGCGGTGATCTCCGACCTTCACCTGGGGACGCGCACGGAGGCCGATCTCCTGCGGCGGCCCGAGGTGCGGGAGAAGCTGATGACCGAGCTCGAGGCGGTCGACCACGTTGTACTGCTCGGCGACACGATCGAGCTCCGCGACGGACGCCCAAGCGAGGCGCTGGAGGCGGCGGTGCCCTTCTTCGCGGATCTGGGCGAGGCGCTGCGCGGTCGCCGGGTGACCGTCGTGGCGGGAAATCACGACTACCAGCTCGCGTCGCCGTGGTTGACGCGCCGCCGGGCGGCAGGAGCCCCCGCCGCGCTCGGGCTTGAGCATGTCTCCGTACCGGAGCCCGGCGATCCACTCGCACACCTGGCGCGGTGCATGGGCGGCGAGACCGAGCTCGTCATGGCGTATCCGGGCATCTGGCTGCGCGCGGACGTCTACGCCACCCACGGTCACTACCTCGATTGCCACAACGACGTGGCGACGTTCGAGTGCCTCGCTCGGCGAGCCACCGAGACGCTGATCCGACAGCCCCGGAACGGCTACCGGACGCCTGACGACTACGAAGCTGTACTCGAGCCGCTTTACCGGGCCATCTACCGGGTCGCTCAGTCGCAGCGGGCGAGGGTGCTGGCGCGGACCGCGAAGGCGATGGTGAGGTTCGGGGAGGGGCTGGCCGGCTATCGCGGTCCGCGGCGGCGGCCCGGTCTGCGTGCGATGGCGCAGGTCGTAGAACGTCTCACGATCGAGGCCGGCTACGTGGTCTTCGGCCACCTTCACCGGCCGGGCCCGGCCGGTGCCGATGAGCAGGGCTGGAAGACCGCGACCGGCGTGCAACTCGTGAACAGCGGCTCCTGGGTGTACGAGCCCGCCTACCTCGGGGCGGTCCCAGCCGACAGCCCATACTGGCCCGGGACGTGCGTCGTCGTGGCCGGCGACCGGCCACCCGAGCTGAGAGCGCTCCTGCGCGGCCTCACCTCGGAGCAGCTCGGGGTTCGCTACCGGTGATATCGCCGTAATCCGTCCCCCGGGGCCTGCGCGCCGCGTCGCCGCCGGCCACTGGCGTTCCTTCGCTCTGCGCCTGGGCTTGCGCCCGGTCGTGTTCGCCGGGTCGGCTGATAGCAGCCCCCATGCGGGCCGATAGCAGGCCGCGTTCGCAGTGATGTCAGCACTTTCGCACTGGCCGCGCCGTGCGGCGCAGGGTACTTGAAGAGGTGAGCAACGGACCGCGTCATGACCTTGCCTCCTCGGCCTTCAACAACAGCTTCAGCCTTCCGGGCGGTCGTCCTGGTGGCAGCGTTGTCGACGGTCGCGCTGCTGCTCTGGTCACCGGCCACGAGCTTCGCCCGCGACAGCACCCGTGCGAGCGGCAAGCAGACCGAGCAGGGCGAGTCGTTGAAGACCGCCCTCGTCTCCGCCGGTCTGCTCGCTCGCGGGGCTGGCTACGGCACCGAGCACGGCTCCGCCGCGGTGCGTGGGCTGCAGCTCCACCTGCGCCGGCTCGGCTTCGGGCCGGGGCCGATCGACGGTCTCTTCGGTCCGTTGACGGAGGGGGCCGTTGAGCGCTTCCAGGTGGCCCGCGGCCTACCGGGCGATGGCGTGGTCGGACCGGACACCAGGAAGCCCCTGCTCGCACGGCCTGCACGGGATCGAGCCGCGCCTGCACGGGATCGAGCCGCGCCCAAGCGGCGGACGACGCCGGACCGCCCGTCGACAGTCCACGTTCCGCCACCTCGCGACGTCGTCCCCGACACCGGCAGTGCGCCGCGCGTGGCGACGGTGCCGCAGCCGTCGGACGGACTCGCGCCCGAGATCGCCGCCGGACTCGGAGCCCTGGCCGTGGCGCTTCTCCTCGGCGGCGCGTGGCTGGTCAGCAGCCGGCGCCGTGGAGCCGAACGGGTCAGGTCGCCCGGGACCAACCTCCGCCTCGGGATGGTGTGCGCCGCGCTGCTCGCCGTGTTCGCCATCGGAGCGGTAGCGGGCGCGTTGTTCGCCACGCAGGCTTCGCCCGGCGACCGTGACAGCGATGAGGCGCGCAGCACCGCGGCGATGCCTCCGGGGACCGGAGCGGCCGACGCGGTGCCAGTCCAACGCGCGCACGGGTCGCCGGGCTCACCATGAGCGCGCTGATCCGGACAGCGCCCGGGATGCGCCGGCCCGGCGCCGAGGCCGCGGCGCTCGCGGGAGTCGCTCCTGCCCTGAGCAGCCTGCGCCAGGCGACGTCGCTACCGAGGCTGTTCCGCCAGGCCACCCGCGCGCTGTGCGACGAGATGGGCTTCGAGCGGGCCGCCCTGTTCAGTCTTCGTGATCACGCACTCGTCGCCGAGAGCGTCCACGCGCGAGGTGCGGGCGACGAGGGCCGTCGCCTTCTGGAGTGCCTCGCGGGGGCCCCGGCGCCGCTGCGCCCGTCGTTGCACGAGTCAGAGGTGCTGCGCCGGCGGATGACGCTGCTCGTCGAGGACGCGGTCGGCGACGCGCATGCACTGGCGCCGCTCCCCGGTACGCGGTCCTACGTGGCGGCGCCGGTCATCTGCGAGGCGGAAGTCGTCACCCTGGCGCACGCCGACCACGGCGCTCACGGGCCGGCGGTGACCGAGCTCGACCGCAGAGCCTTGTGGGCGTTCGCCGAAGGATTGGGCTACGCGCTCGAACGATGTGTGCTCGAGGAACGCCTTCGCCGGCACTCGGATCGGGTGCTCGCGCTGGTTCGCTCGACCGAGGCCAGCGTGGAGGAGCTCATCAGCCCCGCGCTCGCGCTCCCCTCGGCACTGCCGCGGATCACGCGCAGCCGGGCCGCCAGCGTGCCGGAGCGCCAACGTCTGGAGATGCTGACGCGCCGCGAGCGAGAGGTGCTCGCCATGCTCGCCGAGGGGGAGACGAACGCCCGCATCGCCAAGCGGCTGGTCGTCACCGAGGACACCGTCAAGACGCATGTGAAACACATCCTCCGCAAGCTCGCGGTGCACAACCGCTCGCAGGCGGTCTCGCGTTACTTCCACGTGCGCGGCTCCAGCGTCGAGCAGGGCCTGGCGGCGTCCGCGGGCGGATTCTGATGACGCTGGCGCGGAAGATGCCTCTTTTGGGGAGGAAGGATCACCCCTTGTTCCGACGCGATCGGAACAGACGTGACTCTACGCTCGCGACGGGCGGGAATCCCGCGCCGCCCGTGGAGGAGAGCCGATCGGTGGAACTGCGCAGTCTCACGTCTGAGAGCACGGAACGGACGCCCTCCCGGACGCTGTCGGCTTCCGCCCGACCACTGCTCTCGATCGTCGTTCCGACGAAGAACGAGGTCGGCAACGTCGCCGACTTGATCGCGCGCCTCGAAGCGGTGGTCCCCACCGTCGCGATGGAGATCATCTTCGTGGACGCGAGCACCGACGCGACGCCCAAGTTCATCGAGAGGATCGCGCCGGGATGCACGCGCGAGGTGGTGCTCCTGCGCCAGACGCGCGAACGTGGCCGCAGCGGCCTCGGGGCAGCGGTCGTCCAGGGGCTGCGCGCGGCCAGGGCTCCGTGGGTCTGCGTGATGGACGCCGACCTGCAGCACCCACCCGAGCTGATTCCGTCGCTGCTCGAGCAGGCCGAGTCCTCCGACCTCGACCTCGTCGTCGCGAGCCGCTACTGCGAGGACGGCCCGACCGGCTTCGGCTGGGCGCGTGCTATGGCGTCACGCTCCACGACGGGCGCAGCGCGGCTGCTGTTTCCGCGACGCCTTCGCAACGTCACGGATCCCATGAGCGGCTTCTTCCTCGTGCGCCGCGATGCGATCGACGTCGAAGCACTGCGGCCACGCGGGTTCAAGATCCTGCTCGAGCTGTTGATCCGCACTCCCTCGCTTCGGTGCGCCGAGGTGTGGTTCGCGTTCGGCGAACGTCACGCCGGTCGCAGCAAGGCGACGATCCGCGAGGGACTGCGATACCTGTCACTGCTCGCGCGCCTGCGCCTTGCCCGCTTCGGGATCGTGGGCGCCTCGGGTCTCGTGGTGAACACCCTCCTGCTTGCGGTGCTGACCGACGTCGTGGGCCTGTTCTACGTCGTGTCGGCGATCATCGCGACCCAGGGCTCGACGTTGTGGAACTTCTGCCTCAACGAGCTCTGGGTCTTCGGCGATCGCGACCACAAACGAGGCCTGGGCCGCCGCATGGGGCTCTTCTTCCTCATGAACAACGCGGCGCTCGCGGTGAGAGGACCCCTGCTCGTGCTGCTCACGTCCGGGCTCGGCATCCACTATCTGCTCTCGAACGTCCTGTCGTTGGTGGGCCTCACGCTGGTGCGGTTCGCGCTCGCCGATACCTGGATCTGGGCAAAGGCGCCGCCGAGTGACGTCGAGCCGCGCTCCTTCAGCTACGACATCCACGGGATCGTCACCGTGAAGTCCGACGCGCGCCTGCCCGAGTTGGAGCGCTTCCGCACCGGCGATCTGTTCGCAAAGGCGGACATCCGGGTGCGGGTGGGGAAGGTGGCGCCGAACGGCCACTCCGCCGTCCACTACCGCGAGGGACCCGGTCGCCTGGGGTTCGGTGTCGTGATCGATCTCGGCGATCGCATCGAGGCGACCGCATCACAGCTGCTCCGGCGGTCCCCGCACGTGCTCTACACCAACGTCGTCGAGCCGATTCTCCGCTGGACCTTCGCGGCGCGGGGCTATGCGCTCGTGCACGCGGCGTGCCTGGCGAGCGGCGAGGACGCCTTCCTGGTCACCGCCAGGACCGATACCGGGAAGACGACCACGAGCCTCCGCATGCTCGACGGCCACCCCTACTCGTTCCTCTCCGACGATCTGACGCTCGTGAGCCCTGACGGCCGGGTCTTGACCTACCCCAAGCCCCTCACGATCAGCCGGCACACCCTGAAGGCGGTGAAGACGCCGCTGCTGTCCCGGCGGGAGCGCATCGGCCTGGTGGTACAGAGCCGGCTGCACTCACGTTCGGGGCGGCGCTTCGCGCTCATCCTCGCCCGCACCCATCTTCCGGCCGCGACGATCAACGCGATCGTCCAGATGATCGTTCCTCCGCCCAAGTACCACGTGGAGCGCCTCGTGCCCGGCGTCGCGGTCGCTCCCGAGGCTCGCTTGCGGGGGATGGTGGTTATCCAGCGCGGAGGCGAGGGAGCGGTTTCGCTGAACGAGTCCGAGGCGCTCGAGACCCTGATGAGCAACTGCGAGGACGCCTACGGCTTCCCTCCCTATTCGGAGATCGAAGGCCCGCTGCGCCGGCGCAACGGTGGGGATCTGAAGGACGTCGAGCGAGGCATCGTCGCGAGCGCGCTCAGCGGCCTCCCTGCGGCGGTGCTGCGAAGCGAGACGATGGACTGGTGGCGCCGGCTGCCCGATGTCGTGAGCCGTTGGACGCCGTCGGCGCCCCCACCGGCTCCGCGCGTCCTTGCCGGAGGGAACGGCAGCGCCGCGGATGGTCCGGGTCCAGGCGCTTAGCCGCGGCGCGTCGACGGCTGAGCCGAGGGCGGAGCGGCTCGCGCCGGCGACCAGGCTGGCCCGGCCGCCGACAGGGGCGTACCTCGCTCTCATCCTGGCGATGGCCGCCGTGCTGAGGGTGTGGCAGCTCAACAGCACGGGGTTCAACAGTGATGAAGCGGTCTATGCCGGCCAGGCGGCGGCGATCGCCGACCACCCGGACCTCGGCGAGCTCTTCCCGATCTTCCGCGCCCACCCCCTGCTGGTGCAGACGGTGCTGTCGGTCGGGTTCCAGCTGCACCTGGCCGAAGGCTTCGAGCGGCTCACGGTCGCCGCCGTGGGCGTGGCGACGGTCTTCCTGGTCTACGAGCTCGGGCGGCTCCTTTATGGCCGCCCGGCCGGCCTGATCGCCGCGTTGCTGATGGCGCTCATGCCCTACCACGTCGTGGTCACGCGCCAGGTGCTGCTGGACGGACCGATGACGTTCTTCGCCACGCTCACGCTCCTCCTGCTGGCGCGCTTCGTGCTCACCGGCCGCCCGTGGTGGCTGTACGGCGCCGGCGCGGCGATGGGCCTCACGTTCCTGTCGAAGGAGACCAGCATCGTCCTGCTCGGAGCGATCTACGCCTTCCTGGCGTTGACCCCCGAGCTGCGCGTGCGGCTACGTGACCTCGCGGTCTCGCTGGGTGTGATGGGGCTGGTGATCGCGCCGTTCCCGCTCAGCCTCATGCTGGCCGGCCGAACGGGCACCGGTGAGAGCTACCTCACCTGGCAGCTGTTCCGGCGGCCCAACCACGACTGGCTCTTCTACTTCACGACGGTGCCCGAGGCGATCGGCCCACTGGTGGTGCTCGCCGCCGTGGTCGGTCTGTGGCTGTTGCGACGAGAAGCCTCCTGGAGGGAGACGCTGCTCGTCTCATGGATCGCGGTGCCCGTCGCCTTCTTCTGGCTGTGGCCGGTCAAAGGGTTCCAGTACCTCCTCCCCATCGCGCCCGCGCTCGCGGTATTGGCCGCCAGCGCGCTCTGCCGGTTGCCGATGCCCGCCGGGCGCGGTCTGAGGTCGCTTGGAGTCGCGATCGTCGCGCTCAGCCTGCTCATTCCGACGTGGCAGCGGGTGCAAGGCGCGCGGCCCGACACGTTCCTCGCGGGGTCGGGCGGCCTACCGGGTGGACGCGAGACGGGGCAATGGATCGACGCCAGCGTCCCGGAGGGGTCGACCTTCATGACCATCGGTCCGTCGATGGCGAATCTCGTCCAGTACTACGGCCACCGCAAGGCTTACGGGCTCTCCGTCAGTCCCAATCCGCTGAACCGGAACCCCTCCTACGAGGCGCTCCTCAACCCGGATCGTGCGATCCGCGACAGCGAGCTGCAGTACGTGGTCTGGGACACCTTCTCGGCCGCCCGATCAGCGAGCTTCTCGAAGAAGCTCCTGGGATACGTCGACCGCTACAACGGCCGGGCCGTCCACACCCAGGTGCTGCCCGCCAAGACGGCACTGGGCGAGCGCGCGGACAGGCCGGCCATCGTCATCTTCGCGGTGCGGCCGTGAGTCGAGCTGCATTCCTCGTCTCAATCCTGGCCCTCGCGGGCGCGGCGCCCGCCGCCGCCGCCAGCCGTCCGACGACGCCGATCCAGCACTTCGTGGTGCTGATGCAGGAGAACCACTCGTTCGACAACTACTTCGGCACCTATCCGGGCGCCGACGGGATCCCCAAGGGCACCTGCATGCCCGTCGGGAAGCGTTCCCGGCCGTGCGTCCGGCCGTTCCGACTCGGAGGGCTGCCCGTCCCCGATCTCGGTCACGACCGCCGCACCCACCGGATCCAGTACGCGCGCGGGCGAATGGACGGCTTCGTCCGGGCGGCCTCGATCGATCGCCAGACGGTGGACCGCTCGGTGATGGGCTACTACGACGACCGCGATCTGCCCTTCTACTGGAACGTGGCCGACGAATACGTTCTGTTCGACCGGTTCTTCGCCGCCACGACGGACGGCAGCGTGGCGAACCACATGTTCTGGGTGACCGGGACGCCGGGCGACCCGGACGGAGGCTTCGGCGACCGAGCCACCATCTTCGACAGGCTCGACCGCCGCGGGATCTCATGGAAGTTCTACGTCGAGGACTACGACCCGCGCCAGCCCACTCAGGCAGTGCGGGTGCCGCTCCTCAACTCGGCTCGCTACGTCGGAGACCCGAAGCGCTTCGGCCGCATCGTGGACCTGGACGAGTACTACGAGGACCTGCGGGGCGGGAGGCTGCCCGAAGTCGCGTACATCGCGCCCGCCGGCTCGAGCGAGCATCCGCCGGGCCGGATCGGGGCCGGGGAGGCGCTCGTCAAGCGGCTGATCACCGCCTTGTCGATGAGCAGCGCCTGGGACACCTCTGCGTTCATGTGGACCTACGACGACTGGGGCGGATGGTTCGACCACGTGCGGCCGCCGAAGGTTGCCGGAGGCGCGCTGGGATTTCGGGTGCCGGCCCTGCTGGTGAGTCCGTACGCGCGCCGCGGCTACGTCGACAGCACCCGGCTCGACGCCACCTCGATCCTCCGGTTCATCGAGGACAACTGGAAGCTCGAGCCGCTCGCGGGGCGCGACGCTCGAGCCAACAGCCTCGCCGGCGCATTCGACTTCTCGGAGGCGCCCCGCGCGCCCAGCATCGTCGCCGCCGAGCGCGGCCCCGAGGACCCGACCGCGGTCCGTCGCTGGGTGATCTACCTGGGGTACGGAGCCGCCCTCGTCCTGAGCGCCCTGTTGATCGGCTGGGGGGTCCTGCGTCCCGCTGCGGCGGCGTTGGTGCTGGCGATGGCCGTCCTGCTCGCCCTGGGCACGGACGCGGCCGACGCGCAGACGCCTCGAGGCGGGCCGGTCCCGCCCACCATCCAGACAGTCCCGGCGGTGCCGGGCATGCGGTTCGCGCTCGACGGTCACCGCTTCGAGGCCGGCCGCGCCGGACGAGCGACGCCACCCGCGGCGCTCCGCCGAGCCGGCGCGTCGCTGCGCGCGCTCGACACGCAGATCGCGCCGGGCGTCCGCGCGAGGTTCGACCGCTGGTACTCCGGTCGCAAGATCGCTGCGCTCACGCTCTACCACCGCGTCGGGATCAGCTTCGTCGACCTCGACGCGAACGCCGTCGCCCCGCGCGCCGTCACATCGGTCACGTTGCGGGGCAGTGACGGGAGCCGGCACGTGCTGGCGGGCGCCCGCCAGATGTGGCTGCAGGGCAACCGGGTCGTGCCCGAGAGCCTGGGCAGGACCTCGACGCGGCTGTACTACTCGGCCGACGAGGTGCTCGTCGGCGGCTCGAACGTCGTGCATCGCGGCCAGCAGCGCTTCTTCCCTGCGGCCAGTCCGAAGGTGCAGCTGCGGCTGCTGCTCTTCGCAGCGCGCGTGACCGTCCGTGATGCTTTGCTCGGCTTCCCGATCGGCTCCGCCGTTCGGCTGAAGTACCCGAACGGCGACGAGCAACGAGAGGCGCTCGGCCCAAGCGCCGACCTGACGGTGGAGTCGCTGCCACGGGGCGACTACCGGGTGAGCGTCGACGCGCTCGGAATCTCCTCGTCGAGACCGGTTGCGCTGTCGCGCAACCAGGAGGTGAACGTGCTGGTGATCAGCTGGCTGGACATCGCCGTGGTGTTGCTGATCCTCGGGTCGCTCGCCCTGGCCCTGCTGTTCGTCCGCCGGCCCGCACCGGCCGGTCGCCGGCACGCCGCCGGCCTCGTCGCGCTGGTGCTGGCCGCCGTCGCGATCTTGACCGCCACGGCCCCGCCGGCGAGGGCGGCGGCGCCACCTGACCCGGTGTTCGCCTACTACTACATCTGGTTCAACGCGAGCTCTTGGAATCGAGCCAAGACCGACTATCCGCTTCTCGGTCGTTACTCGAGCGACGAGCGCGAGGTGATGCGAACCCACGTCGAGTGGGCGAAGCGGGCGGGCATCGACGGCTTCATCGTGAGCTGGAAGAGCACGCCGGTTCTGAACCGCCGCCTGCGGCGGCTCGCCGAGGTCGCCGAGGCCGAGCGGTTCAAGCTCTTGGTGATCTACCAGGGGCTCGACTTCGAGCGCGAGCCGCTTCCCGCGCCACGCGTGGCCCGGGACCTCGACGTCTTTGAGCACCGTTACGCGCGGCGCCGGGCGTTTCACGTCTTCGGCAAGCCGTTGGTCATCTGGTCGGGCACGCCCCGGTTCACGCGGGCGCAGCTCTCGAGCGTGACGGAGCGGGCGCGGCGAAAGCTGCTCGTGCTGGCGTCCGAGCGAAACGTGGCTGGGTACCGGCGCGTCGCCGGCGTCGTGGACGGCAACGCCTACTACTGGGGATCGGTCGATCCGGCGACGTACCCGGGCTACGCCGAGAAGCTTGCGGCGATGGGAGCGGCGATCCATTCGCGCTCCGGCCTCTGGATCGCGCCCGCCGCTCCGGGCTTCGACGCGAGACTCGTCGGCGGCACCAGCGTCGTCGATCGCCGGGATGGGGCGACCCTGCGCACCCAGCTCGACGCGGCGACCCGCTCGTCCCCCGATGCGATCGGCCTGATCAGCTGGAACGAGTTCAGCGAGAACACGCACGTAGAGCCGAGCCAGAGGTACGGCTCGCGTTATCTGAACGTGGTCGGCGACGTGCGCGGCGCGCGGCTTCCGGGGGCGCGCGACTTCGACTCGAGCGAGCCGGCGGCCACCGGCGTCAACTACGGCCTGCCGCTCCTGGGCGGGGTGGCGCTGTTCTTCGTCGGGGGTTTCCTGGTGCTGCTGAGGCGCTCGCGGCGACGCGTTCCTCCCGCTCCCCCCAGTCTCACTCGTCGAGGGTACGGAGGTCCCCAATAGGCGGCTTGTGGCCCCGAATTCTGAGTTCTATGGTCGAATCGAGGAGGATCTGACGTGACTCGCATACGCCCGGCGGCCACCCGGCGGCCCATTCGGCTGGTGCTGGCGCTCGTCCTCATGCTGCCGGCGACAGCGGCGTTGGCGCCCGCGGCCGTGGCGCAGGACCCCGTCATCGCCACTGCCGGCGACATCGCCTGCGCTCCGGGCGATCCCGTGACCGCTGATACCTGCCACCAGCAGGCGACGTCCGACCTGCTCGTGGCCGCTCCACTCGCCGCGGTGCTCCCGCTCGGGGACATCCAATACGACAGCTCCTCGCTGGCCAACATCCTGGGGTCGTACCACCCGACGTGGGGACGGGTGAAGGCGATCAGCCGTCCGATCGTCGGCAACCACGAGGGCAGCGGGTCGGGCTACTTCGACTACTTCAACGGGGCGGGTGTCTCGGATGGCCCGGCGGGCCTCAGAGGCAAGGGGTGGTACAGCTTCGACGTCGGCACGTGGCATCTGGTGGCGCTCAACTCGAACTGCGATGACGTGGGCTGCACGGCCGGCTCGGAGCAGGAGCAGTGGCTGCGCGCCGACCTCGCCGCGCATCCCACCAGCTGCACGCTCGCCTACTGGCACCATCCGCGCTACAGCTCGGGCCACGAGGGTGACAACACCTTCATGCAGCCGCTCTGGGCAGCGCTCGACGACGCGGGCGCCGAGATCGTCCTGTCTGGACACAGCCACGACTATGAGCGCGTCGCTCCGGTGGACCGAAACGGCACCGTGAACCAGGCCGGGGGCATCCGCCAGTTCGTGGTGGGCACGGGCGGGGCGTTCTTCACCGGAGGGCTGGGAACGCGGATCCCGCAGAGCGAGGCCGCGCAGAACGACACCTTCGGCGTGCTTTTCCTGACTCTGCACGCGACGAGCTACGACTGGCGCTTCGTTCCCGAGGCGGGAAAGACATTCGCCGATTCCGGCAGCACTGCATGTCATCGGCTCATTGCGCCACCTCCGCCGCCGCCTCCGCCGGATGTGACGGCGCCGACAATCTCGAAGGTGAAGGTGTCGCCGGCGCGGTTCCCGGCCGTGCGGAAGCGCGCCGGCCGGCCCGGCATCTCGAACCTGACGCTCTCGCGTACGCGCTTCACCGTCGCCGACAGGGCCGCCGCGGCCACCAAGGGGGGTACGACGTTCCGCTACAGGCTGTCGGAAGCCGCCACCGTCACCGTCACGCTGCGGCGTAAGTCGGTCGGCCGGAAGGTCGCGGGGAAGTGCCGAACCCGAACCCGCGCGAACCGCCGGCGCCCGGCCTGCATCCGCCTTCGCCGGGTTGGCCGGCTCCGCCAGCAGGGCGCAGCTGGGCTTAACAAGCGGCGGTTCAGTGGCTGGCTGGGCAAGCGCAGGCTTCATACAGGCTCTTACCGAGCTCGTTTCGTCGCCATCGATGCGGCCGGCAACCGCTCCCGATCGAAGGCGGTCAGCTTCACCATCATCGCCCGCCGGCCACGCCCAGGCTCGCGTTGACATCACACATCCGCAGGTCTACGTTCACAAATGCTCAGAATGGCCAACCGAGGAGGGCCAACCCTCTTGGAGTCGCAGGCTCCACTTTCAAGGATGTGCAGGGCGGGGGTGTACTCCAGCGTCCGCGGACTGTTCTTGCGGGCGCCCCTCGGTGTCGTCGCGTTGGCCACGCTCTCACTGGTGCTCGCGGGTGCCTCGACCGCGGCTGCTCAGCAGCCCGATCCCGCGCCGGGTCCGCCACCCGTGACTCCGGACGCCGCCCCGGGTGCCGTGCCTTCTCCGCCCGCGCAACGCGCCCCGGTGCAGCCCGTCGCGCCGACATCCGGCGAACCACCAGCCCCCGTTCCGACTGTCGCGCCGGCGCCGGCGACGTCCAATCCCGCGCCGAGCGCGCCCGCCGGTACCGGATCGCGCGCTCGAGAGCGGGCCGCGAAGCCGCGGGCGCGGCGGCGCGCTGAGCGTCGTGGTCGCCACGAGCGCAACGCCGCCGCTGTGAGGCGACGGGCAGCGGCCACGAGGCGAAAGGCCGCGGCCGCCAAGGAGGCGGCGGCGCTACGGTCGAGCTCGCTCGTGCGCGCTCGGATCGCTCCTCCCGAGCACGAAATCGGCGGACGACAACCACTCGGAAATCGTCCTCGCCGGCGCGGGAGTGCTCCTGGCGCTCGTGCTGGCGAGCGGCTCCCTGCTCTCCGTGGCGACGCGGAAGATGAATGGCCAGTTGCGATGAGGGGAGTGGTGCGTCATCTGCTCGTCGTATTGGTTGCGGTGGCTGTCGCTGGCGGCGTTCTGGCGGCTCGGGCGGCCGCTCAATCCGTCACCGTCTCCTGTGATTCGCCAAGCAGCCACGACACGTGCGACCGGTGGTACAGGAGCGGCTCGGTGTTTCTGGATTGGAACGTGGACTCTCAGCCCGTTCCTACGAGCGTCACCGGTTGCGTCGGTGGCCTCTTCACCACCGAGGCACGCGAGGTACGCACGTGCAAGGTTGTCTGGCCAGGAACGACTGTCACGAAGGACGTCTGGATCGGCATCGACAGGACGCCGCCGCAACTCGTCGCCCTCGTTCCGAACCGGCCAGCGGACTACAACGGCTGGTACAGCCGGCCGGTCGGACTGACGTTCCGGGCTGTCGACCGAACGTCTGGCGTGGCCGCCTGCAGCTCGATGGGCTATGGCGGTCCGGATGGGCTGGGAATCGCGATCAGCGGACGCTGCACCGACGTAGCGGGCAACGCCGGGTCCGGCTCGTTCCCGCTCTACTACGACGCCACCCCGCCACAGCGCCCGTCGGTCGAGGCGCTGCCGAGGAACCGACGCGTGCGCGTCGCATGGACCCCTTCGCCGAACTCGCAGGCGGAGGTCGTGCGCATCCGCAAGAACGGTGCGCCGAAGCTGCTCTACCGCGGCCCGAACGCTCACTTCATCCACCGCAAGCTCCACAACGGACGGCGCTATCGCTATCGCGTCACGCTCATCGACCAAGCCGGAAACCGGTCGGCCGGTAGGGCGAGCGCGGTGCCCACCGCCTCCCCGCTCCTGCGGCCGGCGAACGGGCAGCGCGTCCGCGGCGCACCGCTGCTCGTGTGGAAGCGGGTGAAGCGGGCGACCTACTACAACGCCCAGCTCGTTCGGAACGACACGAAGATCCTCAGCAGCTGGCCGCGCAAGCCGCACCTGCAGCTCCGTCGCCGGTGGCGCTTCAACAACCACGTTCGGCGATTGGTGCCGGGTCACTACTGCTGGTATGTCTGGCCGGGCCTTGGCTCGCGCTCCGAGCGCCGCTACGGTCACCGGCTCGGCAAGAGCTGCTTCTTCGTCGTGCGCTGACCGGCGCGCGGCGTCAGCGCCGAACGCGAACGCGCTCGCAGCCCCGCACGCGGTCGACACGATCGACCCGGGCGATGTCGCGCCCCGGACCGCAGTTGACCCGGTCGAAGCTGC
This sequence comes from uncultured Solirubrobacteraceae bacterium, assembly GCA_963759375.1. Lineage (GTDB taxonomy): Bacteria > Actinomycetota > Thermoleophilia > Solirubrobacterales > Solirubrobacteraceae > DASSUW01. The sequence continues at coordinate 643,322 of CAVWYY010000008.1, forward strand.
CGTTCGCTGCGCGCAGGCGGTCGTTGCCGCGGCCGCCAAGGAGGCGGTTCCGGCCGGGTCCGCCCGTCAGTCGATCCTTGCCGGCGCCGCCGGAGAGGCGATCCTTGCCGGTGCCGCCGACGAGCAGGTCGTCACCGCCGTTGCCCGTAATGCGGTCGTTGCCCCCCACCCCCTTTGCGCTGTCGTCGCCGAGCAGGCGGTCGTCGCCCCGGCCGCCGGACAGGCGGTCGGATCCCACGCCCCCGAAGACGCAGTCGTCTCGACGCTTCCCCTTGAGCTTGTCGTCTCCCTGCAGGCCGAACAGGCTGTCCCCGAGGCGGGTGCCGGCCAGGCGGTCGTTCTCCGGCGTGCCCACCATGTCGTTGGCGCATGCGCCCGGAGCCAGGGTGCGCGTCTCGGCCGGGCCGAGAAGAGCCACAGCTGAAGGGGCCGGCGGAGCGGGCCCTGCGGCCGGTGGCGGCGGAACGACGCCCCGGTCGACGATCTCGCAATCGAGCGCGATCGAGTCGGCGGCGTCGGCCATGACGGTGTCATTGCCGTCCCCGCAGCTCACTACGTCGCCCCTGTCGCCACGGGCGTCGATGACGTCATCGCCGGCGCCGCCGGTGTGCGTGTCGACCCCTTTGTTCCCCCGGAGGATGTCGTTGGCGGAGCCGCCCGCGAGCGAGTCGTTGCCGTCCCCACCCGACAGCGTGGAACGCGTCGCGGTGGTGTTCGTGACGCTGTCGGCCCCGTCTCCGCCGCTCACCGTGATCCCGATGATCCCGGTCGCCGAACAGCTGACGCTGGAGCCGGTGCCGATGCAGGCAGGTGCCGCAGTGATGGTCGCCCCAGGGTCGGCGAGCAAGTAGTCCGCTCCGGCCAGCGAGATGGTGAGGTTGTTCACCTCGCCAGGCCCAGCGGCGTAGAAGACACGCTTGATACGGGTGTTCGCCGTCGCCGCCACGGCCGCTGCAGGAGCCAGCGCGAGCACGCACAGAACTGCGATCCCCGCGCACTGAACCATCGCGATGTCCCGACTCTCCCCACGCATGCCCGCGGCCCTCCTTTCCGCCCCGCGGGCTCAACCCGGGAGCCGGGGCGCTCGGGCTATCCGGGTGGAAGCTCGCCGCCCGGATTCAGCCTAGGACCAGAGCGCTACCGCGCGCATCGCACCAACGAGTGATCTTTGCTCCTCAGACGAGGGCTTCTGAGTCGCTCACGTGACCTTGAGCGTCATGCGCATGTCGGGCGCATGGATCGAGCAGATGATCTTGTAGGTCCCGCGCTTCTTGAGCTTGCGCTGGAAGCTGCCCTTGGTCTTGAGCGCCGACTGGAACTTCTTCGGGCCCTTCTGCACGACGACGTTGTGCTGGTCGGAGCCCTTCCAGTTCCACTTGACGGTCGTCCCCTTGGCGACCGAGACGGTGCGGGGCTTGCCGGACTTGACGAAGAAGTCGTCGCCGACCTTCACGTTCTTGGTGGCCGCGGCCGCGGGCGCGGCGAGGACCAGGGCGAGGATGACTGCGAGGGGCACAATGCGCATCAGAAAACCGGCGTCTCCCTGTACGTGCCGAAGACCTGCTGGAGGGCCTCGACGATCTCTCCTTCGGTGGCGTGTACGCGCGCGCACGCCAACAGGTTCGGCATCAAGTTGTGCCCATCGTCGGC
>CAVWYY010000009.1:0-40140 GCA_963759375.1 uncultured Solirubrobacteraceae bacterium
ACGTTGGGGCAGCCGCCGATCCCGTTGACCCAGCCGCGCGCGGGGACGTTGCACCTGACCACCGGGCCCTTGCAGCCGAACTTGACGAGGCAGCCCGCGTCGCCGAGATCGTCGGCGTAGTCGTTCTGCTCGGCGAAGCCGGCGCGGTTGCACACCTCGTGGACGGTCCGCTCGAACATCCAGGCGGGCCGCCCCTGTTCGTCGAGCTCGATCGGCCCCGTCGTGCCGGCCAGCTGGAGGACCAGGTACAGCAGCGTCTCGGTGATGTTGTCGGGCTGGACCGGGCAGCCCGGGAGGTTCACGATCGGGTGGCCGAGCCGGGAGCGCCAGCTGCGGCCCAGGTGGTCGCGCAGGCCCATGGCGCCGGTCGGGTTGTTCTTCATCGCCGGGATGCCGCCGTAGGTCGCGCACGTGCCCAGCGCGAGCACGATCGCGGCGCGCGGCGCCAGCCGGTCGATCCACTCGTTGGTGGTGATCGGCTGGCCGGTGAGCCGGTCGGTCCCGAGCGCCGCCCAGTGGCCGTCGCCGTTGATCCGCTCGTTCGGCACGGCGCCCTCGAGCACGAGGATGAACGGATCGAGCTTGCCGGCCTCGGCGTCGTACCAGGCCTGCATGAACTCCTCGCCGTTCTCGACGGCCAGGAACGGGTTGTAGAGCGCCACGCCCGGCATGCCGGGCAGCGTGCGGTTGAGCAGGTCCTCGAGCGACGGCTGGGTGGCCGCCGTCATCGCCACCGTGTCGCCGTCGCAGCCGAGCCCGCTGGTCATCCAGATCACGTGCACCGTGAGCTGCTCGGTCTCGGCCTGGCGCGGGGCGAACTCCGGGGAGCTCATAGGCGCGCCGAGCGTTCGTCGCGGTCGACCAGGCAGGAGATGTGGTGGGCGGCGGTGCCGTGCAGCACGAGGCCGTTCGGGTCGCGCGTGACCAGGCCGGCGCCGGCCAGGCGCGAGAGCGCGTGCGAGACCGACGGCCGCTCGGCGCCGACCAGCTGGCCGATCAGCCGGTGCGTGAGCGGGAGCGGGACGAGGATCCCGTCGGCGACCACGACGCCCCAGCGCTCCGCCAGGTGCCAGAGCAGCAGCGCGATCCGGGCGTCGGCGCGAGGATGGCACGTCGCCGCGCGATGCACGTTGAGCTCCATCGTGCGGCGCACCGCGCGCCGCAGCAGCGCGTGCAGGATCTGCGGCCAGGGCCGGATGCGGTGCGCGAACGCCTCGTCGAGCACGGCTACCCGCGTGCGCACGAGCGCGCGCGAGAAGGTCTCGGAGGCGAGCAGCACGACATCGGCGGCGCTCGTCCAGGGCGCCAGCAGGTCGCCGGCCCCCACGAGCTCGGACGCCGTGCGGTCGCCGACCTGCACGTCGAGCGCCACGACCCCCTCGATCAGCAGCAGGCCGAGACCGCCGCGCAGCTGCGCCAGCAGCGGGATCAGGTCGAACTCGCCGGCGGAGATCTCCTCCACGCGGGCGGTGGCGAGCGGCCGCGCGACGAGTCGCATCCGCAGGTCGAGGTCACCGGCCAGCTCGTCGTCGACGTCGAACAGGTAGCAGTAGCGGCCGGGCCGGCGGCGGTCGGGGTGCGGGCGCGCGCCCGGTTCGCCGCGAACCGGCAACGGGAACGGACCGGGCGGCGGGTCGCCGCCGTGCGCCATCACTCCTCCTGCGACGGGAACCGAGCCACCATACTCCTGCCATGCCCGTGCGGGTGCGCTTCCGTTGTCAGTTCTGTGATGCCGCACCGGGCCCGGAGACGCAGCGCCGCTTGGAGGGCGGGCTGCGGGAGCTGGTGTTCGGCGAGTACCTCGACGCGCCGCCCGAGCGCTGGCTGGTCTGGCACGGGCGCGGCCCGCTGGGGCCGACCCGCTACGCCTGCCCCGACCACCGCGGCGACCTGGTCGCCTATGTGCGCGAGCACTACGGCACGATCGCTCGGCATCCGTGGAAGATGCCGCCGTACCCGACGAGCCGCCGCTCCCGAGACACCGAGAAGGCGATCGCGCGGGGCGGCCTCTCGCCGATGCCGAAGTGGGGCCTGCCGTCCTAGGGCGGCGGAACCTCGTAGCATCACGGGCCGCGAATGGCGGAGGTCATCTTCTTCATTGCGGCGATCAGCGCCGTGGCCGGTGCCGTGGGGACCGTGGCGTTGCGAAACCCGTTCTATTCGGTCCTCGCGCTGGTCTTCCACCTCCTCGCGCTGGCGGCGCTGTTCCTGCTTCTACGCGCCGAGTTCGTGGCGGCCGCCCAGGTGGTCGTCTACGCCGGCGCCGTGATGGTGCTGTACGTGTTCGTGGTCGCCTATGTGGGTGGCGCCGACGAGCCGCTGACCGCCTCCACGGGGTCGACGCTGCGCTTCGCCTCGCTGCTGTTCGCCCTTGTGCTGTTCGCCGAGCTGACGATCGCGCTCGTCGGCACCTCGCTGTCCGCGCTCGACAGCGACGGTGCGCCGTACGAGCCGGGTTTCGGCTCGCCCGCGGCGGTCGGTGAGCTGCTCCTGACCCGGTTCCTCGTCGCGTTCGAGATCGCGTCGCTGCTGCTGCTCATCGCCGCCGTCGGCGCGGTGATCCTGGCGCGCCGCCGGGCGGGGCTGACTGACCCGCGCGAGATCTCGGTCGCCGACGTGCTGCGGCGCCCGGACATCACGCCCGGCGACGCGGCCCCGGAGACCATGCTCGAGACCGGCAGCCCGCCGAGGCGATGAGCACGTGCCGCTGACCTGGTACCTCATCGTCTCCGCGCTGATCTTCTGCATCGGCGCCGGCGGCGTGCTCGTGCGCCGCAACCCGCTGGTGATCCTGCTGTGCATCGAGCTGATGCTCAACGCCGCCAACCTCGCGCTGGTCGGCTTCTCCCGCATGCACGGGAACATGGACGGCCAGATCTTCGCCCTGATCGTGATGGTCGTGGCCGCCTGTGAGGTGGCGATCGGCCTCGGCCTGATCGTCGCGCTGTTCCGGCGCCGGCTGCCGATCGACGTCGACGAGCTGCGGGAGCTCCAGGGTTGAGCCTCCAGACCTACGGCTGGCTCGTCCTCGCCTTCCCGCTCGGCGGCGCGGTGCTGATCGGGCTCACATTCAAGCTGCTGCCCAGCCGCGTGCACGGCATCATCGGCACGCTGGCGATCGTCCTGTCGTTCCTGGCCGCGGTCGGTGCGTTCAGCGAACTGCAGTCGCTCGGCGAGGAGGAGCGCCAGGTCGTGGCCGTCGGCTGGGACTACATGGTCACCAGCGGCGTCGACGCCCGGGTCGCGATCCTGCTCGACCCGCTGAGCGTGTTCATGATGCTGGTGGTCTCCGGCGTCTCGGCGCTCATCCACCTCTACTCGGTGGCCTACATGGGCGGCGACCGCGGCTACTCGCGGTTCTTCGCCTACCTGAACTTCTTCGTGTTCAGCATGCTGCTGCTGGTCGAGGCGGCCAACTTCGTGCTGCTGATCATCGGCTGGGCGTTCGTCGGCGCCGCGTCGTACTTCCTGATCTCGTTCTGGTACCGGCGCAAGACCGCCACCGCGGCCGGCATCAAGGCGTTCGTCATCAACGTGGTCGGCGACGTCGGCCTCGTGCTCGGCACCTTCTTCATCTTCCAGGGCACCGGCTCGCTCGACTTCCTGCGGGTGTTCGCGGAGGTCGACACGTCGTTCGCCACCAACGACGGCGACCTGGTGGCCGGCTGTCTGCTGCTGCTGGTGGGTGCGTTCGCCAAGTCCGCCCAGGTCCCGTTCCACACCTGGCTCCCGGACGCGATGGAGGGCCCGACGCCGGTCAGCGCCCTGATCCACGCGGCGACGATGGTGACCGCAGGCGTGTACTTGATCGCGCGCATGCACCCGCTGTTCGAGCAGGCGCCGGCGGCGGCCGACGTGGGCGCGATCATCGGCTGCGCGACGCTGCTGATCGCCGCGACGATCGGCCTCGTGGTCACCGACCTCAAGCGCGTCATCGCGTACTCGACCATGTCGCAGATCGGCTACATGATCATGGCCGTCTCCTCGGCCTCCTACGCCGCCGGCATGTTCCACATGATGACCCACGCCTTCTTCAAGGCGCTGCTCTTCATGGCGGCCGGCTCGGTGATCGCCGCGATGGCGGGCATCCAGAACCTCGACCGCATGGGCGGCTTCCGGAAAGCGATGCCGTTCACGTTCGGCTGCATGCTCGTCGGCGGCCTCGCGCTGTCCGGCGTGCCGCCGTTCTCGGGCTTCTTCTCCAAGGACGAGATCATCGCCCTGGAGCTGGCGCGCGACGACTGGCACATCGTGCTCGGCGTGCTCGGCTATGTGGGCTCGCTGATGACGGCGATCTACACGTTCCGGATGATCTTCCGCGCGTTCTACGGCGAGCCCTGTGAGGAGGCGCGCGAGCTCGAGCACGGGCACCTGTATCACGCGCCGGAGCCGACCAACCCGATGTCCGGCGAGGTCGAGGACACCGACGTCGGCTTCCCGAGCCCCGAGCACCACATCGCCGAGCGCGAGTTCCCGATGAAGATCGCGATGGGCGGGCTGGCGATCCTGGCGATCCTCGGCGGCATCCCCCAGATCCCGGACGTCAACGAGTCGCTGCATCACTTCCTCGAGCCGACGTTCGCCGACTCGCGCTACTACGAAAGCGTCGAGCCGTCCGGCACGCTGACCGCCGTCGGCATGATCGTCGGCGCCGTGATCGCGCTGGCCGGCATCTGGATCGCCTACACGCTGTGGGTGCGCCGGCCCGAGGTCCCGCGCGGCTGCAGGCCCGCTTCGCGCCGCTGCACACGTTCTTCGTCAACAAGTGGTACTTCGACGAGGCGATCGACGCCGTGTTCGTGCGGCCCGCCGCCTGGCTCGGCCGCTTCGCCTCCACCACGTTCGAGCGCGTGTTCGTGCAGGGCGCGTTGGTCGGCGGCACGTCGGGGATCGTCGGCCTGGCCGGCGCCGCCGTGCGGCGGGTGCAGACCGGCTACCTGCGCTACTACGCCGCGCTGCTGCTGATCGGCGTCACGTCCCTCGGCGCGTACTTCCTGGTGTCGGCATGACGATCCACCTGTCGATCCTCATCTTCTGGCCGCTGCTGCTGGCCGTGCTGGCCGGGCTGTCGCCGCGCTCGGTCGCGCCCGTGATCGCGCTCGCCGGCGCGCTGGTGCCGCTCGGCTACGCGGTGATGCTGATCGTCGACTTCGACACGGCGGCGCGCGGACTTCAGTACGTCACCGACGACGAGTGGATCCCCGACCTGGGGATCCGCTACTCGCTCGGCGTCGACGGGCTGAACCTGTGGCTGGTGGGGCTGACCGCGCTGCTGTTCGCCGCGTCGGCGCTGTGGATCGCGCTGCGGCCCCCGGAGCGGCCGCAGCTGTTCTCCGTGCACTTCGGCATCGCCGAGACCGCCGTGCTGGGCGCGTTCCTGGCCCAGGACCTGGCGCTGTTCGTCCTGTTCTTCGACCTGATGCTGGTGCCGTTCTACTTCCTGCTCGGCCAGTGGGGCGGGCCGGAGCGCGTGCAGGCGGCCGTGAAGATGGTCATCTACACGCTCGTCGGCTCCCTGCTGATGCTGGCCGGCGCGGTGGCGGTGGCCGTGCTCGCGGGCTCCGACGGGCCGAACTTCTCGCTCGCCTACCTGCGCGAGAACCTGCTCGGCGACGGGACGCAGAAGCTGCTGTTCGTGACGTTCGCGCTGGCCTTCCTGATCAAGATGCCGGCGTTCCCGTTCCACGGCTGGATGCCGGACGCCTACCGGAACATGCCGCTGCCGGCGCTCGCCGTGTTCTCCGGCGTGGTCTCGAAGGTGGCCGCGTACGGGTTCCTGCGGATCGTCCTGCCGATCTTCCCGGCCGCCACCGACGACTGGCAGATGATCATGCTGGTCCTCGCCGTGCTGTCGATCCTCTACGGCTCGATCCTCGCGTTCACGCAGACGAACCTGCGACTGATCCTGGGCTACTCGTCGATCGCGCAGCTCGGCTTCATCACGCTCGGGATCTTCGCGCTCGACGAAGGCGCCCGCGGCGCGCAGGGCGCGCTGCTCCAGGCGGTCAACCACGGGCTCGTGGTGGCGCCGCTGTTCCTGATCATCGCCCTGCTGGCCGCGCGCGCCGGCGGGTCGGAGGACATCCGCGACATGGGCGGGATCGCGTTCCGCGCGCCGGTGCTGGCGGCGCTGTTCTTGATCGTGACGCTCGCCACGCTGGCGATGCCCGGCTCGGCCAACTTCGTCGGCGAGTTCCTGATCCTGCTCGGTGTGTTCGACTCGAAGATGGCGGTGGCGATCATCGCCTCGATCGGCGTCGTGCTGGCGTCGGTCTACGCGCTGCGCATGTACATCCGCTCGATGCACAACCGGCAGGGCGCGGCGGTGACGTCGTTCGAGATCTCGCTGCGCGACGGGCTGGTGATCGTCCCGCTGGTGCTGTGCATCCTCGCCTTCGCGCTGTTCCCGCAGCGCGCGATCGATGCGGGTGAGCCCGCCGCGCAGGGCGCCTCGCAGGCCGTCACGGGAGCGGCGCGATGACGCCCAAGGCACCGGTCATCGACTGGGAGGCGCTGTCGCCGCTGATCGCGCTCGCCGGCGGCGCCTGCATCGTGCTCATGGTCGGCCTGCTGCGCTCGCGCTTCGTGCGCGCGCAGGTCGTGCCGTTCCTGACGCTCGTGACCCTCGGGGTCACCGCCGGGCTCGGGGTCTGGCAGTGGGGCGCCAACACCGAGATCATCGAGCGGGCGCTGGCGATCGACGACCTGACGCTGGCGCTGACCATGATCTTCGTGGCGGCGGGCATCGGCTGCGTGCTGCTGTCGTGGCGCTCGACGGCGGTGGTGGAGGCCGGCGAGGGCGAGTACTACGCGCTGCTGCTCAGCTCGATCCTCGGCATGGTCGTGCTGGTCGCCGCCCAGAACCTCGTGGCGGTGTTCCTGGGCTTCGAGCTGCTGTCGATCCCGCTGTATGTGTTGTGCGCGACGCACATGCGCCGCGAGCACTCGCTGGAGTCGGGCCTGAAGTACCTGATCATCGGCTCGGTGGGCTCGGCGACGCTCCTCTACGGCCTGGCGTTCGTGTACGGCGCGTCGGGGTCCACCGACTACGCGGGGATCGCGGCCGCCGACCTGCCGAACGACGTGCTGATGCTCACGGGCGTGGCGCTGGTGGTCGCCGGGCTGGCCTTCAAGTCGTCGGTGGCGCCGTTCCACCAGTGGACGCCCGACGTCTACGAGGGCGCGCCGACGGCCGTGACCGCGTTCATGGCGGTCGCGACGAAGGCGGCCGCGTTCGGCGTGCTGCTGCGGCTGTTCGACGTGGCGCTGATCGACATGGCGGACACGTGGGGCCCGGCGCTGGCCACGCTGGCGACGATCACCATCGTCGTCGGCAACGTGGGCGCGATCGCGCAGACCTCGCTCAAGCGAATGCTCGCCTACTCGTCGGTGGCGCAGGCCGGCTACATGCTGGCCGGCGTGGTGGTCTCGACCAGCCTCGGCGTGCGGGCGACGGTCTTCTACCTGATGGTCTACGCGCTGATGAACCTGGCGGCGTTCGCGGTCATCCTCGCCCGTGAGCGCGAGACCGGCCTCGGCGACCACATCTCGGCGCTGTACGGCATCGGGAACGACCGCCCGCTGCTGGCGTGGCCGATGACGATCGCGATGCTGGCGCTGGCGGGCATGCCGGCGACGGCCGGGTTCTTCGGCAAGCTCTACCTGATCCAGGCGGCGGTGGACAACGACTACGGCTGGCTCGGCGTGGTCATCGTGGTCGGCTCGGCGATCTCGCTCGCCTACTACCTGCGCGTGATCGCCGCGGTGTGGATGCGCTCCCCGTCCGAGGCGGCCGACCGGCCGCAGCTGGCGTCGGGCGGGCGCCCGGCGATCGCCGGCGGCTCGGCCGAGGCGGCCGACGAGCCGGCCCCGCGCGCCGCGATCCAGGTCGAGGTCGTCGTCGTGGGCGTGATCTGCGCGATCGCCACGATCGTCTTCGGCATCTATCCCGATCCGTTGCTGGACGTCGCCCGCGATGCGGGCGCCGCGTTGTCGACCCTGGTCTAGGGGGCGAACTTCGTGGCGGGCCGCCTCCGGGTGGTGTGCGGTGGAGCGACACGACCGGGCAGACCACGGCGGAGTACACCGCGCTGCTGGCGCTGGTCGCGGTCGTGCTGGCGAGCGCGGGCGCCGTGGTCGGCCCGGGCGAGATCGGCGCCGCGGTGGTGCGCGGGGTCCGTACCGGCATCTGCATCGTCGGCGGGGACATCTGCCGGGCATCGGACGCCGCGGCGGCGGGGCTCGAGCCGTGCACGGTCGGTGAGCGCTACGAGGGCGGCGGCACCACCGTGTCGGTCGCCTGGCTGCGGATCGGCGGCGGCCGCGAGCTGACGGTCGCGACGCGGTCGGACGGCTCGGTGCTGGTCACCCGGACCGCCGAGCACCGGGCGGGCGCGGGCGTCGGGCTGGGGATCGAGGCGAGCCCGCTGGGCCTCGAGGTCGGGGTCGAGGGGTCGATCGACTTCACGGTCGCGCGCGGCGAGGCGTGGGAGTTCGAGGACGCGGCCGCGGCGCGGCGGTTCCTCGGCGGCGAGGACGTGCCGCCGACGTGGCGGTTCGGGGAGGCCGGGGAGGTGCTCACCGGCAGCGCGGGCATGTCGCTGGGCGGGTCCACGCTGGCCGGCGTGGAGGCGTCGGCGCGGGCCGCGGAGGGCGCCCGGGTCGGCCGGGGGCGGACGACGCTGTACATGCGCATGCGGCTGAGCTCCGGCATCAAGCTGCCGGGCGGCGTCGGCATCGGCGGGCCGACGAGCGGCGACGTGATGACCGAGCTCACGCTCGTGGGCGACGAGCCGCGCGAGGTCGCCTTCCGTACGGTGGGCCGGAGCGCGGGCGGCGGCCGCGTGGCGGACACCGTCGCGCGGCTCGACCTGCGCGATCCGGCCAACCGCGCGGCGGCCGACGCGGCGCCGGACCTGCCGTCACTCCTGCGCCTGGCGGTGCAGCGGGGTGTCGTCGAGCGCGCGGTCTACGACGTGGACGAGGACGCCCGCGGGCTCGAGCTCGCGGTGCGGATCGGCGCCCAGCTGGGGCTCGACGCGGCGGATGTGCGGGTGCAGCGCCGGCTGGTCGCCGCCAGCGCCTGGACCCCGGGTTCGCAAGAACTCGTGCGGGAGGACTGCCTGATGTAACCACCGGGCCTCGCGAGCGTACATCGTGACGTCTCACACAATCCGTCGCTCGCGCAAGGAGGAAGCGATGGACATCATCAAGCGCATGGAGCCCGTGTGGCTCGCGCTCGTCGTGGTCGGTGCCCTGAACTGGCTGCTCGTGGGCCTGTTCGATTGGAACCTCGTCACGGAGATCTTCGGGACCGGAACGGTCACCGACGTGATCTACGTGATCGTCGGCCTGGCCGGCGTGGCGATGCTCCCGCGGCTGTTCGAGGACTTCCGCATGAGCACGCACAGGACCCGCCCGACCGGGGCGTAGCGGTACGCGCGAACGGGCCGGGGGTGCACACCCGGTCCGTCGCGGACCCGCGCTAGGGTCACCAGCCCGTGCGCTACCCGTCTGACGATCTGACCGCCGCCGAGCAGGCCCGGCTCGCCCCGCACGTGACGGACCTCGACGGCCCGGTCTTCGCACTCGTCAACTTGCCGGAGACGGTCAAGGGCGCCTTGTTCGCCCGCTACTCGCGCTATCCAGGCACGTTGCGCCGGCTGTTCCTCGAGGAGTTCGCCGACTCGCTGCCGCCGGTGGCCGGCGACATCACAGGCGAGGGCAAGCGGGCGGCCGAGCTCTACGAGCGAATCTTCGTCGGCTACGGGGACGACTCGGTGGCCCAGCTCGGCGGCGCCCACGTCGCCTGCGAGTGGGTCTCCAACATCCTCACCAAGAAGCTGCAGCGCCCGCGGCTGGCGGCGTACCTCGAGCAGTCGACCCGCTACATCGCCTACGACGCGCCGATGCCCGGCGGCGGCTACCGCTTCTACCGCGACGAGCGGCTGGGCCCGGAGTACGAGGCGGCGATGGACGCGCTGTTCGCCGCGTACGCCGAGGCGCTCCCGCGCGTGCGCGCGTGGGTGGACGAGACGTACCCGCGCGCTGAGGGCGAGCCCGACGCGGCACGCCGCCGCGCGGTCAACGCGAAGGCGCTCGACCTGCTGCGCGGACTGCTGCCTGCCGCGTCGCTGTCACACATGGGTATCTACGCGAGCGGCCAGGCGTACGAGCAGCTGATCCTGCACCTGCTCGGCGACCCGCTGCCGGAGGCGCGCGCGTACGGCTCGATGATCCTCACCGCGATCAAGGCGACGATGCCGAGCTTCGTCTCGCGCGTCAGCCGGCCCGACCGCGGCGGCGAGTGGATCGAGTACCTCGAGCGCCGCCGGAGCGCGACCGAGCGCTGGGTCGCGCGCCTGGGGCTCGACCGCCGCGAAGCGGGCGACGACCGCCCGTCGGTCCGGCTCCTCCACGTCGACGGCGACGAGGACCGCCTGCTCGCCGCGCTGCTGTTCGAGCAGAGCGCGCGCGGCGAGGACGACACGCTGGACGCCGTCCGGGCGCTGTCCGACGACGAGCGCGCCCACGCACTGGCCGAGCTCGTCGGCGAGCGCCGCAACCGCCGCCACCGCCCCGGCCGCGGCTTCGAGGCGCTCCGCTACCGCTTCGAGATCGTGTCCGACTACGGCGCGTTCCGCGACCTGCAGCGCCACCGGATGCTCACCGTCCAGTGGCAGGCCCTGACGCCCGACCTCGGCGCCGCGGTGCCCGAGGAGGTCACGGCAGCCGGCTGCGGCGACCTCTACGCCGAGGGCCTCGAGCGCTCGCGAGCGGAGTACGAGCGGCTGGCCGCGGACGGCCTGGCCGACGCCGCGCCGTATGCGCTCTGCCTCGGCTACCGCATGCGCTACGTGCTCGACATGAACGCCCGCGAGGCGATGCACCTGATCGAGCTGCGCTCGGGTCGCGAGGGCCACCCGACCTATCGGGCCGTCGCCCACGAGCTGCACGCCCAGATCGCCGCGCTGCACCCGGCTGTCGGTGCCGCCATGTCGTACGTGGACCGGTCGTCCGAGCCGCGTCTGGAGCGCATCCTGTCCGAGATGCGGTCCGAGGCTCGCCGGGCCGCGCTGTCGCGCTGACGCGGTTGGTGCGCCGGCGAACGTCAACTGCGGCTGGGTAGGGAGGTGAGGCCGCCGGCCTCGTCGGCGGTCCCCGAAGGGGTCTGACCAGTTGAGGGCAATAATCGCCGTCAAGTGGTCACACGCCCGAGGGTGTGGTCAGTTCGAGCGAATAATTCACCACAATCGACCACACCCCGGCGGACGTGGTCGGTTAGTAGCGGATAGCGAGAGGAAGTGACCACGCCCCGACGAAATCGCCGCACGGCCGAGGGACGGCCGGCGACGCGGGCGCACCCGCTCCCCTACCCAGCGCAGTTGACGTTCAGCGCGCCTTCGGCGGCAACGCCCACAGCGCGCGCAGCCACCCACCCCACCCGAGGCCCTGCGCGAGCGCGCGCCGCAATGCCCGGCGTTCCTCGCGAGTCGGCAGCCGCGGCGTCCCGCCGTACCGCGAGGCGCTCAGGGCGCGCAGGTACGCGGTGGCCTCGGAGGTGCCGCCCATGCGCTCCTCGAGCTGGCGCAGGGTCGTGCCGGTCTCGAGCGGCCGGCCGGCCCGGCGCAACGCGGCCTCGAGCTCCCAGACCGCGCGGTCGAGCGGCGACATCGGGCCGCGGGCGCGGCGGCGACGGAACGCGACGACCCCCCAGGCGACGCCGAGTGCCAGGGCGGCACCGGCCAGCACCCACAGCCACCACGGCATGCCACCGCCGTCGTCGGCCGGGAGCGCGCCGCCGGCGTTGTAGCGCTGCGGGTCGAACAGCAGGTCCGGGCGGACGCCGCCGAGCCGGCGGGCAGCGTTGCCGGCACCGCCCCCGGCGAGGTCGGACGGGCTGACCGGCGGGGCGGCCGCTTCGGGCGGCTCCTCGAGCGCGGCGATCTGCGAGCGGGCCGGGGTCGTGTCGGGCGTCGGGTCGTAGGTGACCCAGCCGAGCTCGTCGTACCAGGCCTCGACCCAGGCGTGTGCGTCGGTGTCGCGGACGATCCAGGCGTCGCGCCGCTTCGAGTACCCGCCCGGGCTGAAGCCGGTGGCCACGCGGGCCGGGACGCCGCCCATGCGCAGCAACATCGCCATCGCGCCCGCGAAGTGCTGGCAGTACCCGTCCTTGGTGTCGTTGATGAACGCGTCGAGCGGCGCCTCGCCGGGCTTGGGCGGCGTCGGGCGCTCCGAGTAGCTGAACCCGTTCTGCAGGTAGTTGTTGACCCGCAGGATGTACTCGAACGGCGAGTCGGACTCCGCGCGCAGGCGCTTGGCCAGCGCCCAGGTGCGCCGGTACGGCGAGGCGCGGAACGTGCGGTCGACGGCGCCGAACCGCGTGCGGCGCACGGACGGGTAGGACACGTACGACTGGCTGTGGTCCCCGAACGGCGGGAAGTGGATGACCGCGGACGGGATCCTGCCCCGGCCGGCGCCGCCCACCGACCGGATCGTCGGCCGCCGCCCCGGCAGGAACGGCACGGCCATCTCGAGGTCCTCCTCGTTGGCGACGCGGAAGCCGGTCTCGTCAGGCGCGCGGACGTCGCCGGCGCTCGGCTCGGGGACGTAGACCTCGGCCGCGTAGGAGTCGCCGCGCCGCAGCTCGGTGCTCGAGCTCCAGCGCCCCGGCTCGCCCGACGGCTCGAGCGGCCGCGTCTCGTCGTCGACCTTCATGATCGTGCCCGGCGCGATCACGTCCCGCGTGCGTATCCGCCGGATCGAGACTTCGACGCGATCGACCTGGCCGGGCTGGTTGCGCCAGTCCTCGCGCATGTCGAGCTCCGGATCGTCCCCGCCGCGGAGGAGCGGCCCGCCGTCGGTGAAGCTGGTGCCGTCGAACCGCTCGAGGTTCGCGGCCTTCCAGTAGTGCGGCTCATCGGACTTGACGCGCATGACCTCGTTGCCGTCACGCGGCCAATCGATCGGCCCGTACTGCTGCGCCCACGAGAACCGCACCGGATCGTCCGGCCCGAGGCCCTCGGCGAACGACTTGTAGTCGAACCACGGCTCGCCACGGTCGGCGACCGCGGCCAGCGGCAGCGCGCCGGCCAGCGCCACGCCCAGCAGCAGGGCGACCCCGATGCCAGGCCGGAGCGGCAGCCGCTCGAGCCACAGGAAGCAGACGGTCAGCGCCGCGATCGCCACGCCGAGGATCAGCGGCCGCGTGCCGCCGAGCGAGACGACCGGCGAGACCACCGCCACGAGCAGCGCCATGAGCGCCAGGAACGGGTAGCCGCGGCCGCGCGGGCGTGGCCAGCACGCCACCAGGGCGGCCATCGTGAGCAGCAGCGAGCCCGCCAGCTCGAGCGTCCACCGCGGCCAGGGGTCCGGCCCGCTGTACGGCAGCCGGACCGTCCCCAGCGACTGGGCGCCGCTGACGATCCCCTCCGCGAGATCGTCCCAGTTGCGCGGCCCCAGGTAGTCGAGCGGAATGCCGGAGACGACCAGCGCCGCGAGCACGGCCGCAGCGGCCACGCCGGCCGTCGCCAGCGCCTGCCAGCGGAGACTCACGCGGTCGCAGGCGATGACCGCCGCGCCCGCGGCGGTGGCAGACGCCACCCACAGCAACGCGCGGCCCGAGCTCAGGCCCTCGACCAGTCGCTGCCACTGCAGGGCGCCCAGCGACGCCAGTGCGGCGAAGCCCACCAGCCGCGCCGCCCAGACCGGGACGAGCGCCTCTGGCCCCTTCTCATGGTCCGTCACACTGCTCACTGCTGCGATTCCATCTCCCTCTGCCGCAGCTCGATGCGGCGGATCTTGCCGGTCAGCGTCTTGGGCAGGTCGTCGACGAACTCGATCCGGCGCGGGTAGGCGTAGGCGGACAGCCGCTCACGCACGAAGCGCTGGATGTCCTGCACGAGCTCCTCGGACTGCTCGTGGCCCGGCGCCAGCACGATGAACGCCTTGACCACGTTGCCGCGCCGCTCGTCCGGCGACGCGACCGCGGCGGCCTCGGCGACCGCGTCGTGCTCGAGGCACGCCGACTCGACCTCGAAGGGCCCGATCCGGTAGCCGGCGGCGATGATCACGTCGTCGGCGCGGCCCTCGTACCAGACGTAGCCGTCCTCATCCATGCGCGCGGCGTCCTTGGAGTGGAACCACTCGCCGTTGAACGTCTCCTCGGTCGCCTCGTCGTTGCGCCAGTACCCGAGCGGATAGTGCGGGTTCGAGCGGGCGCGCAGGCAGATCTCGCCGCGCTCGCCCTGGGGGACGGGATGCTCGTCCTCGTCGAGGATCTGGACGTCCCAGCCCGGCATCGGCCGACCCATCGAGCCCTCGCGGACGTCCATGAACGGGTAGTTGGCCACCAGCGGGTACGACTCGGTGAGCCCGTAGTAGTCGAGCACCGTGAGCCCGTACTGCTCGCGGAACCAGCGGATCGCCTCGGGGTTCAGCGGCTCGCCCGCCGAGCACACGCGGCGGAACTTCTGGGGGTAGCGGGTGCCCGCATCGCCTATCGACATCATCGAGCGCATCGCGGTCGGCGTGGTGAATACGTTCGTGACCTCGTGGCGGCTCAGGAAGTCGAGCTGCTTGTGCGGATCGAAGCCGCCCTGGCGCTGGTAGACGCACTGGACCGCGCCGAGCCGCCACGGCCCCAGCAGCGGCGCGATGCCGGCCGCCCAGGCCCACTCACCCATGCCGTGGAAGCGCTCGCCGTCCTCGACCACGTGGCAGTAGATGAACTCCTCGTGCGCGAGCAGATAGCGATGGGCATGCAGGATGCCCTTGGCCAGGCCCGTGGTGCCGGACGAGTAGTAGAGCTGGGCCGGGTCGTCGGCGAGCGTGTCCTCGACGTCGAACGACGGGTCGCCGCCCGCCAGCAGGTCCTCGTCGAGGATCAGGACCTCGTCGGCCTGCGCACGTCCCGCGTTGGCCGCGTTGGTCACCAGCACCTTCGGCTGCGAGTCGTTGACCCGGTGGCGGATGCCGTCGTCGCCGTACAGCACCGACATCGAGAGCAGGATCGCGCCGGCCTTGAAGGTGCCGAAGAACGCGGCGGCGGTCTCGGGGGTCGGCGGCAGCAGCATCGCGACGCGATCGCCCTTCTCTACACCGTGCGCGCGCAGGACGTTCGCGAAGCGGTTCGACCACTCCTGCAGCTCGCCGAAGCTGATCTCGCGGACCGTGCCCTCGAAGTCCTCGTGGATCATCGCGAGCTTGTCGGCGGGATGCTTGTCGCAGCAGTCGACGGCGATGTTGTAGCGCTCGGGAACCTGCCACTCATGGGCGGCGACGGCTTCCTCGTATGACCCGATCTCCAGTGTCATCGCTCCTCCTCGACCGACGGGCACGGGTGACGATACTGAGGGGGTGGCCGCCCGACGCGCATCAGACGCCGATCGCGACCGGCGGCACGTTCGCCGAGCTGGGAGACTGACGGCATGAGGGCGCTGGTGACAGGGGCGGCGAGCGGGATCGGGCGCGCGATCGCCGCGCGGCTCGAGCAGGACGGCGGGCAGGTCCTCGCCGTCGACCTCGAGCCCGATCCCGACGGCCCCGGCGACCCGTTCGCCGCCGACCTGACCACCCGCGAGGGCAACCGCGACGCCGTCGCCGCCGCGCTCGAGCGCTTCGGTGGGCTCGACGCGGTCATCCCCAACGCCGGCTTCCAGCACGTGTCGCCGGTCGAGGAGTTCCCCGAGGACCGCTGGGACGCGATGATCGCGCTCCTGCTCACCAGCCCGTTCCTGCTCGCCCGCGCCGCCTGGCCGGCGCTGCGCGACAGCGGCGACGGGCGCTACGTCGCGATCGCATCGGTGCACGGCCTCGTCGCCTCGCCGTACAAGAGCGCCTACGTGTCGGCGAAGCACGGCGTGCTCGGCCTGGTCAAGACGCTGGCGCTGGAGGGCGCCGGCGACGGCGTGGTGGCCACCGCCGTGTGCCCGGGCTACGTGCGCACGCCGCTGGTGGAGCACCAGATCGAGGCCCAGGCCGAGGCGCACGGGATGCCCGCGGAGCGCGTGCTCGAGGAGGTCATCCTCGCCCCGCACGCGGTCAAGCGCCTGATCGAGCCCGACGAGGTCGCCGACGTCGTCGCGTTCCTGCTGTCCCCCGCCGGCCGCTCGTTCACCGGCGCGGCGGTCACGATGGACCAGGGCTGGTCAGCCCGCTGAGGAACGCGGCCACGCCGCGGTCGGCCTCCGGCTCGTCGGTCACGTACAGGTGCGCGGCCTGCGGCCACAGCACCAGCTCGGCGCCCGGGATCGCCGCCGCCAGCCGCTCGCCGTTGGCGGCCGGGATCAGCGCGTCCTCGGAGCCGTGTACCACCAGCGTCGGCGCCCGGATGCGCTCGACGGCCGCGTCGTGGCCCTGCGCGGCGGCGAGCTGCGCCGCGTAGAACTCGCCCTCGACCGGGTAGCGCAGCCGCTGCTCGATGTCCTCGGCGATCCGGTCGCCGCCGTGGCGGCGGGTCCGCGCCGCGTAGTTGATCGGGACCGACGCCCACACCGCCTGCTCGGCGCTCATCCGCGCCCGCAGCTCGACGAGCGCACCGACGTCGGGCCCGGCCGGCACGTGCGCCGCGCCGCCGCGCGTCGTCGCGCCGAGCACCAGGCCGCGCACGCGCTCCGGGTGCCGGAGCGCCACCTCCTGGGCGATCATGCCGCCGAGCGAGATGCCGTAGACGTGGGCGGCCGCCACGCCCGCCGCGTCGAGCACCGACACGCCGTCGTCGGCCATCTCGCCCACTGTGTACGGGCCGGGCGGCCGCTCGGAGCGGCCGACGCCGCGGTTGTCGAACGCCAGGACGCGGAAGCCGGCGTCACGTAGGACGGGGACCGTCCGCCACCACCCCGTGGCGTTCATCCCCAGCCCCATGATCAGGAGGACCGGCGGCCCGTCGCCCCGTGTCCTCGAAATAGAGTTTCGCCCTCCGGGCGACGTTACTCATCCCCTGTGGCCTGGCGCTCCTTGATCTTGCCCTCGAGCTGCGACATCACGTCGGGGTCGCGGAGCGTGGTGACGTCGCCGAGCTCGCGACCCTCGGCGATGTCGCGCAGCAGCCGGCGCATGATCTTGCCCGAGCGGGTCTTCGGCAGGTCGTCGGCCCAGATGATCCGCTTGGGCCGCGCGAGCTTGCCGATCCGCTTGGCGACGTGCTCGCGGATGTCGCCGATCAGCGCGTCGTCCCCGTCGTCGGTGCCCTGCAGCGTCACGAACGCGGTGATCGCCTGGCCCGTGTCCTCGTCCTGCTGGCCGATCACGGCAGCCTCGGCCACCCGGCCGTGCGAGACGATCGCGGACTCCACCTCCGCCGTCGAGAGCCGGTGGCCGGAGACGTTGATCACATCGTCGACGCGCCCGATGATCCAGAAGTAGCCGTCCTCGTCGCGGCGCGCCGCGTCACCGACGAAGTAGACGTCCTTGCCGAACTTGGACCAGTACGTCTCGATGAACCGGTCCTCCTCCTTGTAGAGCGTGCGCAGCATCGACGGCCACGGCTTGCGCAGCGTGAGGAAGCCCTGCTCGGTGCCCGAGTCCTCGCCGCTCTTCTCGTCGACCACCTGTGCCTCGATACCGGGCAGCGGCGTGCCGGCGGACCCCGGCTTGGTGTCCTGGATGCCCGGCAGCGTCGTGATCATGATCGCGCCGGTCTCGGTCTGCCACCACGTGTCGACGATCGGACAGCGCTCGCCGCCGATGACCTTGTGGTACCAGAGCCAGGCCTTGGGGTTGATCGGCTCGCCGACCGTCCCGAGCAGCCGCAGCGACGACAGGTCGTGCTTGCCGGGGTACTCGGCGCCCCACTTGATGCAGGCGCGGATCGCGGTCGGCGCCGTGTAGAAGAGCGTGACCTTGTAGCGGTCGCACAGCTCCCACCAGATGTCCTTGTCCGGGTAGTCGGGCGCGCCCTCGTACATCACCGACGTACAGCCGTTGGCCAGCGGCCCGTACACGATGTAGGAGTGGCCGGTGACCCAGCCGACGTCGGCCGAGCACCAGTAGACGTCGTTCTCCGGCTTGAGGTCGAAGACGTAGCGGTGCGTCCAGGCGACCTGCGTCAGGTAGCCGCCGGTCGTGTGCAGGATGCCCTTGGGCTTGGCGGTCGAGCCGCTGGTGTAGAGGATGAACAGCGGGTGCTCGGCGTCCAGCGGCTCGGCGGGGCACTCGTCCGCGGCAGCGTCGACCACGGTGTGCCACCAGAAGTCCCGGCCCTCCTTCATCGAGCACTCGGCGCTCGTGTGCTGGACGACGATGATCGTGTCCAGGCTGTCGAGGTCGCCCATCACCTCGTCGACGGCCGACTTGATCGGCGCGGTCTTGCCCTTGCGCCGCGCCCCGTCGACGGTGATCAGCGCCTTGGCCTCGGAGAACTCCATCCGCTCCTTGACCGACTCGACGGAGAAGCCGCCGAACACGACGTTGTGGATCGCGCCGATCCGCGCGCAGGCGAGCATCGCCACCGCGACCTCGGGGATCATCGGCAGGAAGATCCCGACCACGTCGCCCGAGCCGATCCCACGGTCCTTGAGCGCGTTGGCGAAGCGCTGGACGTCGCGGTGGAGGTCGTTGTACGTGATGTCCCGCTCCTCGCCCTCCTCGCCGCGCCAGTGGAACGCCACGCGGTCGCCGTTGCCGGCCTCGACGTGCCGATCGACGCAGTTGTGGGAGACGTTGAGCTTGCCGCCGACGAACCACTTGGCGAACGGCGGGTCCGACCAGTCGAGCACCTGGCTCCACTTCTCGGTCCAGTCGAGCGCCTCGGCCTGCTCGGCCCAGAAGCCCTCGGGGTCCCCTTCCGCCTTCTCGTAGATCGAGGCATCGGAGATCACGGCATGCTGCGCGAACTCGCTCGGAGGCGAGAACGTCTCCTGGTCCAGCAACTCCTCCAGCTGGGCCTCGAGCGTCGCTTCGGCCATGCCGTGTCTCCTCTCGCAGATTGGCTGGGGGGCGACGACCGCGCAGTCGCCGCCCCCCATGTTGTACCCCTAGCTACGGGTGAGCGCCTTTTCGCTGCCGAGCCCGGTCTCGGACCGGACGAACAGCTGCTGGTACGTGCGCTCGGCGCCGTGCTCCGAGGTGAGCATGGTGCCCAGCCAGCAGCCGATGAACCCGAGCGGGATCGAGACGATGCCCGGGTTGGCGAGCTCCCAGCCGATCGGCGAGCCGGTCACGGTGTCGGCTCCCGGCCACACCTTCGGCGAGACGATGACCAGCGCGATCGAGCTGACCACGCCGAACAGGACGCCGGTGACCGCGCCGGCGGTGTTGAACCGGCGCCAGCTGAGCGCCAGCAGCAGCGCCGGGAAGTTCGCCGACGCCGCCACCGCGAACGCGAGGCCGACCATGAACGACACGTTCAGGCCCGAGCCGCCGATCATCGCGACGGTGATCGCGATCGCGCCGATCGCGAACGCGGCGACCTTGGCGACGATGACCTCCTCGTGGTCGGACTCCTTGCCCTTGCGGATGATGCTCGACCAGATGTCGTGCGCGACGGCGCCGGAGGCCGACAGCACGAGGCCCGCGACCACGGCGAGGATCGTCGCGAACGCGACACCGGCGATCACGGCCAGGAACAGATCGCCCCCGAACGTGCCCTCGCCGCCGCCGAGGAACTGGGCCAGGTTCGGCGCCGCGAGGTTGCCGGCGGTGCCCGCCGCAGCGACGCCTCCTTCGCCCAGGAACGCGCGGGCGCCGAAGCCGATGAACGTGGTCAGCAGGTAGAAGAAGCCGATCAGGAACATCGCCCACACCACCGAGCCGCGAGCCGCCTTGGCGTCCGGCACGGTGAAGAACCGCATCAGGATGTGCGGCAGGCCCGCGGTGCCGAGCACGAGCGCGAGGCCGAGCGACACGGTGTCGATCGGCTTCGGCAGGAACGTGCCCGGGCCGAGCGAGAACGTCGACTCGGCCGTCGTGTTGTTCTCCGCGCGGTTGAACAGCTCGATCGGGTTGAAGCCGACCTTGCCGAGCACGAACAGCGACATCACGGTGATGCCGGCCATCAGCAGGACGGCCTTGATGATCTGCACCCACGTCGTGGCGACCATGCCGCCGAACACGACGTAGCAGAGCATGAAGATGCCGGTCAGCAGCACCGCGATCGGGAAGTCGATGCCCACGAGCGCCTGGATGAGCACGCCCGCGCCGACCATCTGCGCGATCAGGTAGAAGGCGACGACGGCCAGCGTGCCGAGCGCCGCCGCCGTGCGCGCCGGCCGCTCGCGCAGCCGGAAGGCGAGGACGTCGGCGATCGTGAACTTGCCCGCGTTGCGCATGCGCTCGGCGAGCAGGAACATCACGGTCAGGAACGCGACGAGGAACCCGATCGAGTACAGGAATCCGTCGAACCCGTACAGGTAGATCAGGCCGGCGATGCCGAGGAACGACGCCGCCGAGAGGTAGTCGCCGGAGATCGCCAGGCCGTTCTGCGCGCCCGTGATCTGGCGGCCGGCGGCGTAGAAGCCGACCGTCCCCTGCGCGCGCTTGGACGCCCAGTAGGTGATGCCGAGGGTGATCGAGAGGACGATCGCGAAGATGACGACGGCCTCGACGTTGATCTCTGCGAACAGCGTCACGACGTCACCTCAGGCTTCGTCGTGGTCGCCGCCTCGTCACGCTCGAAGCGGCCGGCCGCCCCGAGCTCCCCGCCCTCGGCCATCTCGACCACGCGCGCCGCGAGCGGGTCGTAGTCCCGGTCGGACTTGCGCAGGTAGATGATCCCCAGCGCGAAGACCATGACGAACTGCGTCAGCGCCAGGCAGTAGCCGACGGTCAGGCCCTGATAGACGGACTCGGCCATGAAGTCGCTCGCGTAGCCCGCGAGCAGGATGAAGGCCATGTAGTAGGCCAGGAAGAAGATCGTCGCCGGCACCACGAACGAGCGCCGCTTGCGTACGAGCTCCTGGAACTCCGGTGAGCGCCCGATGCGCTCCCAGTCGTAGCTCGGCTCCCCCATCTGTGTCTCTCCCCCTGTCGGGTGCTTTGAGCAGCAGGTTTCCCGCGCGCAAGACCCTCCTTGTGCGGAATCGCTCAAAGGTCGATCTGCGCGACGAATGGTGTCCGCAGCGCGACGAACGGCACCCGACCGGCCGGATTGGCGACTATTCTCGGCCGCGAGGGTGGACGTCGCACTTGGTGTGCTCCTGGGCCTTGCGCTCGCGGCCTCGCTGGCCGCGGGTCGCCGCCTGTTCCGGGCGCCGCGGGTGATCGACCCTTCGGGCTCGGCGATGCAGAGCGCCGTGCACGCGACCACGTCGCTGCTCCCGCACCTGCGGCGCGGGCTCGGCCCGGGCAGCGCGCCGCCCGCCGCCCCGCATCTGCGGATGCTGACCGGGGCCGGCGCGGTCGCCCTCGCCGACACCGAGCGGCTGCTCGCGTTCGACGGCCTCGGCGGCGACCACCACCGGCCCGGCGACTCGCTCGTAGAGCTGGCGGGCGAGGCGCGCGACGACCGGGTGCGGGTGGAGCCGAAGCTGCAGTGCGAGCACCCCGGCTGCCCGTTGCGCTCGGCGATCGTCGCGCCGCTCGTGGTCCGCGACCGGCGCGTCGGCACGCTGGTGGCGCTCTATGACCGGCCGGGCCGTCTGCGGCTCGAGCAGACGCGGGTGGTCGGCGAGGCCGCCGCGCTGGTGTCGGCGATGGTCGAGCTCTCGGAGATGGAGGCGCAGGGCGAGCGGCTGGCGCGCGCGGAGCTGGCGGCGCTGCGCGCGCAGATCTCCCCGCACTTCATCTACAACGCGCTCGCCGCCGTGGCGTCGTTCATCCACTCGCGGCCCGAGGAGGCGCGCGAGCTGCTCACCGAGTTCGCCGAGTTCATCCGCTACGCGTTCGCCCGCCAGCGCGCGTACGTGACCGTCGCCGACGAGCTGCGCTACGTGGAGAAGTACCTGCGGCTCGAGCAGGCGCGGTTCGGCGAGCGGCTGAAGGTGGTCGTGCAGGTCGATCCCGAGGTGCTGCAGGCGGTCCTCCCGGTGCTGTCGCTGCAGCCGCTGGTGGAGAACGCGGTGCGCCACGGCGTCGAGCGCCGGCCCGACGGCGGCGTGGTGTCGATCGAGGGCATCGACCTCGGGAACGACGTCGCGCTGCGGGTGTCCGACGACGGCGCGGGGATCGATCCCGAGCGCGCGCGGGCCGCGCTGGACGGCCGCGGGCCGGGCATCGGCCTGGGGAACGTCCACGGCCGTCTGCAGTCGACGTTCGGCGAGGGCTACGGGCTCGAGGTCGACGGGACCGTCGACCGGGGTACGACGGTGGTGATGACACTGCCGAAGTTCAGGGCCGGGGTCCGCGCCGCGTGAGGCTGCTGGCGGTCGACGACGAGCTGCCCGCGCTCGAGGACCTCGTACGCATGCTCGAGGCGTCGCCCGCCGTGGTCCACGTCGAGTCCGCCGCGTCCGCCCACGAGGCGCTGGTCGCCCTCGGCGAGGGCGAGCGGGTCGACGCGGTGTTCCTCGACGTGCGGATGCCCGGGCTCGGCGGGCTCGAGCTGGCGCGCGTCCTGCGGCGGTTCGAGGACCCGCCGGCGGTGGTCTTCGTGTCGGCGTTCGACGACGCGGCGGTGTCGGCGTTCGAGCTCGCCGCGCTCGACTACCTGGTCAAGCCGGTGTCGCGCCGGCGGCTCGACGAGGCGATCGAGCGCGTGGCCCGGCACGCGACGCCCGCTGAGCCCGCGGCGCCGGAGGACGACACGCTGGCCGTCGACGCGCTGCGCGGCGGCGGCACCCGGCTGCTGCAGCGCTCCTCGGTCCTGTACCTGCAGGCGCACGGCGACTACGTGCGGGTGGCGAGCACCGAGGGCCGCTTCCTGCTGCGCGCGCGGCTCAGCGACCTCGAGGAGCGCTGGGCGGCGCACGGCTTCGTCCGCGTCCATCGCGGCTACGTGGTCAACCTGCGGCGCGCCGTCGAGGTGCGCCCGCGCGTGAACGGCACCGCCGTGCTGGTGATGGCCGACGGCGCCGAGGTGCCGATCGCCCGCCGCCAGGTCGGCGACCTGCGGCGGAAGCTGGGCGCCTAGTGGGTCTGCTCGTGACGTTGCACTCGAAAGACCGTTCGCCGGCGCCGCCAGGCGAGGACGCAGACCCGCAGGAATCCCTCTGGGATTTCAAGGGTCGAGGACGACGCATGGCGGTGATCGGCGGACGCCGATTTCGGGTGCAACGTTGCGAGGAGGCCCACTAGTGCGCCGCACGCCGCGCGACGAGCTGGCGGAGACGACGGCCCACGGCGGCCTGTACCTGCGGCGCCTGATCCGCGCGCAGCTCGGCCTCAGCGCCGTCGCGCTGGTCGCGTTCGGCGGGATCATCGGCGCGCTGCCCCTGGCGCTGCTGCTGCTCCCCGGCCTGCAGGACGTGTTCGTGCTCGGCGTCCCGCTGCCGGTGTTCATCGTCGCCTGGCCGCCGTTCCCGCTGTTCATCGCGATCGCGGTGCTGTACGAGCGGCGGGCCGAGGCGCTCGAGGAGTCGTTCCGCGACCTGGTGGAGCCGCCGCGGTGATCGCGATCGCGGCGATCGCCGCGGTCACGACGGCGACGCTCGGGCTCGGCATCTACGGCGTCCGCCTGGCGCGCACGACGTCGGACCTGTTCGTCGCCTCGCGCGCGATCACGCCGTGGTGGAACGCGGCGGCGATCTCCGGCGAGTACCTGTCGGCTGCGTCGTTCCTGGGCATCGCCGGGCTGCAGATGAAGATCGGCAGCGGCGCGCTGTGGCTGCCGCTGGGGTTCACGGCCGGCTACCTGGCGCTGCTGCTGTTCGTCGCCGCGCCGCTGCGGCGGTTCGGCGCGTACACGATCTCCGACTTCGCGGAGGCGCGGCTGCGCTCGCCGCGGGTGCGGGTGCTGGCGGCGGTCGTGGTGCTCGGCATCGCCGGCTTCTACCTGGTGCCGCAGCTCAAGGGCGCGGGGCTGACGCTCGGCGAGGTGACCGGCGCGCCGTACTGGGTCGGCGTCGTGGCGGTCGGTGCCGTGGTGGCGCTCAACGTCGCGTCGGGCGGCATGCGCGGGATCACCTACGTGCAGGCGTTCCAGTACTGGACGAAGACGTTCGCGATCGCGCTGCCCGCCTGCCTGCTGGTCATCCACCTCGGCGGGCTCCCCGAGCGCGCGGCGATGTTCGGCCAGGAGCTGCCGCAGGCGCCGGCCTCCGGCCTGACCGTCGAGCTCGACGCCCCGCAGGCGGTGACGTTCCCGGAGGCCACGTCGTACACCGTCGACGGCGTCGCCGAGCAGGCGTCCGAGGGCGAGCGGGTCACACTGCCGGCCGGCACGGTCGAGCTGCCGCCGGGCGCGGTGGTGCCTGTCGCCGACGGGATCGACGCGCAGACCGGCGAGCAGTGGGCGCGTCCGGTCGACTCCTCGGGCGACTCGTCGCCGGTGTTCGTCTACTCGCTGCTGCTGGCGACCTTCCTCGGCACGATGGGCCTGCCGCACATCCTCGTCCGCTTCTACACCAACCCGGACGGCCCGGCGGCGCGGCGCACGACCGTGCGGGTACTCGGCCTGCTCGCCGCGTTCTACGCGTTCCCGGTGGTCTACGGCGCGCTCGGCCGCGTGCTCGTCCCGGAGCTGTACATGACCGGCGAGACCGACTCGGTGGTGCTGGCACTGCCCGAGGCGGCGTGGCCCGGGCTGGGCGGGGAGATCCTCGGCGCACTGGTCGCGGCGGGCGCGTTCGCGGCGTTCATGTCCACCGCCTCGGGGCTGATGGTGTCCGTGGCCGGGACGATCTCGTTCGACCTCTGGCGTCGCGGCGGCACCGACGTGGCGGGCCGGCGCCGCCGCTTCCGGGTCGCGGCGCTCGCGGGTGTGCTGGCGCCGGTCGCGCTGGCGCTGGTGGCCCGCGGGCTCGACATCTCGGTGCTGGTCGGCTGGGCGTTCGCGCTCGCGGCGAGCACGTTCTGCCCGCTGCTGCTGCTCGGCATCTGGTGGGAGGGGCTGACCGCGCGCGGCGCGGGGCTCGGGCTGGTCGCCGGCGCGACCACGGCGACCGGGCTGATCTTCGCCGGGCTGATCGCCGAGGGCGGGCACCCGACCGTCGAGGCGCTGCTCACCCAGCCGGCCGTGATCTCGGTGCCGGTGGCGTTCGCGGTCATGGTGCTCGTCTCGCTGCGCGACCCGGCCCGGCGCCGGGCGCCGGACCCCGAGTTGCTGGCGCTCCACGCGCCCGAGGACCTCGGCATCGAGGTTGCGTCGCGCGCATAGACTGCGCGCAGGCATGACGCCCACGGGTCTCGTCGAGCGCGAACGGGAAGTCGCCGCGCTCGCGGCGCTGCTCGATGCCGCACCGTCCGGCGAGGGCCGCGTAGCCTGGATCGAGGGGCCCGCGGGGATCGGCAAGAGCACGCTGCTGGGCGAGGCACGGCGCCACGCGGCCGACTCCGGCGGACGCGTGCTGGCCGCCCGCGGTTCCGAGCTCGAGCGCGAGTTCCCGTTCGGCGTCGTGCGCCAGCTGTTCGAGGAGCTGCTCGCCGACCCGGTGCTCCGTGAGCGCGCGCTCGGCGGCGCGGCCGCGCCCGCGGCGGCCGTGTTCGACGCGCCGGGCGCCGGCGAGGGTGACGTGTCGTTCGCCGCCCTGCACGGGCTGTTCTGGGTGGCGCTGAACCTGGCCTCCGAGGGCCTGCTGTTCCTGGCGATCGACGACCTGCACTGGTGCGACCGCCCGTCGCTGCGCTTTGTCGCCTACCTGGCGCGGCGCCTGGAGGGCCAGCCGATCCTCGTCGCCGCCACGGTCCGCACGGGCGAGCCGGGGACCGACGTGGCGCTGCTCGGCGAGATCGCCCACGACCCGTCGACGGTCGCCGTCCGGCCCGTGCCGCTGAGCGGCGACGCGGTCCGCGACCTCGTGCGCGAACGCCTCGGCGCCGAGGCCGCCGACCCGTTCTGCGCTGCCTGCCACCAGGCGACCGGCGGGAACCCGCTGTTCCTGCGCCAGCTGCTCACCGCGCTCGAGGCCGACCACGTGCGTCCGGACGCCGAGCACGCGGGCGTGGTGCTCGAGATCGGGCCGCGGGCGGTGTCGCGCACCGTGATCATGCGGCTGGCGCGGCTGTCGGAGGACGCGATCGCGGTCGCCCGTGCGGTCGCCGTGCTCGCCGAAAGCGCCACGCTGCCCGCGGTCGCCACGCTGACCGGGCTCACCGAGGCCCGCGTCGCTGACGCGACCGGCATGCTGTCGCGGGCCGAGATCCTGCGCCGTGAGGCGCCGATCGGCTTCGTCCATGCGCTGGTCCGCGATGCCGTCTACCAGGAGCTGCCGCTGGGCGAGCGCGAGCTGCAGCACGAGCGGGCGGCGCGCGTGCTGCTCGACGCGGGCGCGCCGGCCGAGCAGGTCGCCGCGCATCTGCTCGCCGCGCCGCGGCGCGGGCAGGAGTGGGTCGCCGAGCAGCTGCGCGAGGCGGGCCGGGCGGCCGTGCGACGCGGCGCCGCCGAGAGCGGCGTCGCCCACCTGCAGCGCGCGCTCGACGAGCCCGCACCGGCCGCATGGCGGCCCGGACTGGTGCTCGAGCTCGGCCTCGCCGAGGTGCTGACCGACGGCCTCGCGGCGACCGAGCACCTCACCGAGGCGTTCGAGACGCTCGACGACGACGTCCCGCGGGCGCTCGTCGCTCATGCGCTGGCCCGCACGCTGCTGTTCACCGGGTCGCCGGCTGAGGCCGCCGCGTTCGCCGAGCTCACCGCTTCGCAGCTGCCGCCGGCGCTGGCCGACGACAGCCGCAACCTGACCGCGTTCGCGCTGATGGCCGGGTTCTTCGGGGTCGACGCGCCGGAGCGGCTGCAGCGGCTCGAGGCCCACCGCGAGCTGCCGGGGCGGGACGCCGGCCTCGGCGCCAAGATGCTCGCCGGCTGCGCCGGCCTCTGGTGGGCGTACACGGGCGGCAGCGCCGACCAGTGCGCCGCGCTCGCGCTCGCCTCGCTGTCGGGTGGCGACCTCACGGTGGCCGACAACGGGCTGATGATGTTCGCCGGCCTGCTCACGCTGGTGAAGGCGGACCGCCCCGAGGCGAACCCGGAGTGGGCGTTCGCGCAGTCCGAGGCGCACCGCCACGGCTCGCTGCTCGGCATCTCCTCGATCCACCTGTGGCACGGCTTCGCGCTGCTCCAGTACGGCGAGCTGGCCGACGCCGACGAGTCGCTCCGCCAGGCGCAGCAGGAGTTCGACGCCTGGGGGTTCGCCGACGTCGCGCGCCTGTACACCGCGGCGTTCCACGCGCGCACGCTGCTCGAGCGCGGCCGGCTCGACGCTGCGCGGGCGGTGCATTCGAGCACGCGGCCCGATCCGGACGAGAACTCGGAGGGCAGCCGCTACTGGCGCTCGTGCGCGATCGAGCTGTTGCTGGCCGAGGGCCGCCACGAGGAGGCGGTGGCGCTCTATCAGCAGTACGCGCGGCTCCACGGCCACGTGCAGCTCCCGACCGCGACGCACGCGCGCTCGCACGCCGCCCAGGCGCTCGACCGGCTCGGTCGCCGCGACGAGGCGCTGGCGCTGGCGGAGTCCGAGCTCGCCGACGCCCGTGTGTGGGGCGCTCCGGGCACGGTCGGCCCGTCGCTGCGCACGCTCGGCCTGCTGCGGCGCGAGGACGGGCTGGAGCTGCTCGAGGAGTCGGTGGCCGTGCTCGAGCGCTCGCAGTCGCGGCTCGAGCTCGCCAAGTCGCTGGCCGACCTCGGCGCCGCTCTGCGCCGCGAGCGGCGGCCGAGCGACGCCCGCGAGCCGCTGCGTCGCGCCCTCGAGCTCGCCGACGCCTGCTCGGCCGAGGCGCTCGTGGAGCGCGTGCGCTCCGAGCTCTACGCCACCGGCGCGCGGCCGCGGACTACGGCGCAGAGCGGCGTCGACGCCCTGACCGCAAGCGAGCGCCGGGTTGCCAGCTTCGCCGCCGAAGGTCAGAGCAACCGCGACATCGCCCAGGCGCTGTTCGTCACGCCCAAGACCGTCGAGGTCCACCTGTCCAACGCCTACCGCAAGCTCGGCATCCGCTCGCGGCGCGAGCTGGCCGGCGCGCTGGCCACCGCAAACCCTGGGGAAGCCGCTTAGGGGTCACCCCGATGGAATCGCTCGCCTCGGCGTCCATCCTGTGATGCATGACCACACGCGCGGTCACGATCACCCTGGAGCTGCGCCAGGCGGGCGAGGAGCTGGATGGGCGCGCGAGCGACGGGAACGGCCGCGACCGGTCGTTCTCCGGGTGGCTCGGCCTGCTGACCACGCTCGACTCGATGCTCGACGCCGCCGGCGACGAGCCGTCTGACGCGAGCTAGTTCGAGCATGTCGCCGGTGCGGCACCGGCGAACGTCAACTGCGGCCGAGTAGGGAGTCAGGTATCCAACGCACCGGTTTCGCGTGGGGCGGTTTACGCTCGCATAGCGCACGTTTCCCGACCCACGTGAAAGTGGTAGATAGCCGCTCCCCTACCCAGCCGCAGTTCGCCGGAGCTAGTCGCGGCGCTTGCGCTTGCGCTTCTTGGAGCTGCTCGGGTTCGGGCGGCCGACGGGCGCCGGCACGGCCTCCGGCTCGGCCTGCGCGGGCTCGGCCGCGGGAGCGGCGGCCTTGCCGCGCGGCGCCGCCGCCTGACGGCCCGGCCAGGGCTCGGCCTCCCCCGTCCGCCAGGCGGGCGGCAGCCCGCCGCGCTGGAGGCCCAGGAACAGGAAGCCGATGGCGATCAGCCAGAACGCCTGCAGGAACGAGAACACGAACTGCGAGAGCACCGCGAGCGCGCCGCTGATCATGCCCAGGATCCCCAGGAAGCGCGTGAGCAGTCCGACGCGCATCGCGTTGAGCGAGATCAGCAGCAGGCCGGCGGCCACGAGCAGCGGCGCGAGCTGGGAGATCAGGTTGGCCGTGAGCAGCAGCGAGTCGGTCGCCACGTCGCCGGCGGCGTCGACGGTCCGCGGGCCGTCGAGGAACTTGTCGACCGCCACGACGGTGCCGATGCCGCCGAGCACGCCCGCCACCGCGAGCAGCACGGCACCGACCAGCGAGATGTAGACGACGATCTTCGGCAGCTCGGGCCGGCGGGCCCGCGTGGACACGGCCAGGAACGTGATCGCGTAGGCGAATGCCAGGTAGGCGAGGCCGCGCACCAGCGAGGAGCCGATGAACGTGAAGGACAGCCCGTCGTAGAACTCGTACTCCGGGGTGCGCAGGCTCGGCTGCGAGCCGATCGCCCCCGGCTCGAGCGCCTGCTGGAGCGACTGGGCGAACCAGCTGTTCGGCAGGTCGCGGAACGCGAACGCCGTCCACATGAAGCCGGCGAGCGTGAACAGGCCCGCGACGACCGCGGCCATGCCGGCGCGCGGGCGCCAGCGCGCCTCCCAGGCGAGCTGCTGCTGTGGGTCGGCGACGGCGGCCACGAAGGTAGATGAGCTTAGTCGGCCGCCCCGACCCCATCGGGCGGGCCGGCCAGCGAGGTCCGGACGTCGCGGTCCCCGATCCGCCGTGGCGGCTCCGGATCGACCTGGTTGCGCCCCGCCACGCGTGACACCTGTTCGCCCGTGAAGAGGACGAGATCGAGCGCCGGAGCGGCGAGCCGGATCAACGACTCGATGCGATGCTGCAACGCGAGCTGCGACGGGGTGCGATACGCCACGGCGCGCGATTGTAGACTCGCCGCCGTGCTGATCCGGGAGGTCATGACGGAGTCGGTCGTCACCGCCGCGCCCGAGCGCACGGTGCGCGAGGTCGCCGAGCTGATGCGCGAGCGCAACGTCGGCTCGGTCGTACTGGTCAACGACAACGGGCCGATCGGGTTCGTCACGGACCGCGACCTGGCGTTGTCGGTCATCGCCGACGGACGCGACTTCGGGGATCACATCGAGGACCACGCCTCCTCGCCGGTCATCACCGCGGAGCCGGGCATGGATGTCGAGGAGGCGGGCGAGCTGATGGTCCGCCACGGGATCCGCCGCCTCGTGGTGGTCGACGGCGGCCGCCTGATCGGCATCGTCACGCTCGACGACCTCGCCTCCCGGACCGGGGACAGCGAGCTCGCCAGCCAGCTCTCGAGCCGCGTCACGCGCGCCGTGATGCCGGACTTCTTCTTCCACGAGCGCGGGGACCATTAGCCTCTACGTCATGGAAGGTTTCGGAAGCTTCTTCAATGACCCCGATTTCCAGCGGCGCATGCAGGAGATGGCCGAGCAGATGCAGTCGTCCCAGACGCTCGCCTGGGCCGACAACGCGATCAAGCTCGCCGTCGACATGACGGTGGCCGCCATCAACCGCGTGAACCTGCAGGGCGACGCCGAGGCGCAGGCCAAGCAGATCCGCTCCGTGATGGCGACGGTCTTCCCCGAGGCCGTGACGCTGGTGCGCGAGGCCCGCGAGGGCCTCACCTAAGAGGTCGTTCAAGACACCGTCACGCCCGGCGACGGGCGGGCCGCCCGTCTTGAACGACCTCTAGGCTGTCGCCTCCGCCTCCTGGCGGTCGGCCTGGCCCTGCCGGATGACCTCCTTGAAGGAGCGGATCCGGAACACCCACACGAGCGCGGCGAAGCCGACGCCGAACGTGAACGCCGCGATCGCGATCTGCTGGCCGACCGAGTAGGCGGCGACGGTGGCGCCCGTCGCCGTGCCGGCGAAGACCTTGACGAGCAGCGCCTGCTGAACGCCCGCGCCGCCGGGGGTGAACGGCACCAGCGCGGCGACCGCGTTGACGCCGAGCACGAGCAGGACGTTGCGCACCGACCCGCCGACGTTGAACGCCTCGAGCAGGAAGAAGAACGCGGTGAAGCGGAACAGCCAGCCGACGAACTGCACCGCGAACACCTCGCGGAAGTAGCGCCGGCGGTCCGACAGGATCGTCAGGCCCTGCCGCACCCGCTGCCAGAACGCCCGCACGCGCGCCGAGAGGAGCGCGAAGCCGACCAGCACGGCGATGCCCAGCACGGTCAGCAGAAACAGGGCGAAGCGCGGGTGCGAGGCGAAGAACGCCAGGTCGAACGCCGGCAGCTTGGAGAAGTCCGGCGGCTTCGGGAACGCGCCCTGGGAGAACGCGAAGGCCATGATCGGGATCGCCATGCAGAGATCGAAGATCAGCTCGACGGCGAAGCTCGACGCCACCGCCGGGTAGCTCGAGTTCGGGACCCGCGACTTGGTCAGGAACAGGCGGATGACGTCGCCGCCGCGGGCCGGCACGACGGCGTTGAACCCGTAGCCGGCGATGTAGGCGCCCCAGATGTACTTGAACTGGATCCGCTCCTCGGGGTACGCCGCGCGGAGGATGTTGTACGAGGCCCGGGCCCGGATCGACAGGTAGATCCCGAACGCGATCAGCGCGAAGAACAGCGACAGCCACTGGATCGCCGCCAGGCTGCCGAAGAAGTCGCCGACGGCATCGAAGAACGCCGAGAACGAGTCGCCGAGCGATGCGAGGGGCACGCCTCTAGCGTGGCAGGCCGACGTGCACGCCGCGCCCCGGGACCGGGGACGATTGGACGATCGAGGTCGTCGTCTGGCCGAACACCACGAAGCGGTCGATGAGCTCCTCGAGATGCGCGACGTCGCGCACCGTCGCCTTCATGAAGAAGCAGTCCTCGCCGGTGATGCGATGGCACTCGACGACCTCCGGCGTGTCGCGCGCCAGCTCCGCGACTTTCGGGATCTGGCGCGGCGCCGGGCGGATGCGGATGACCGTGGTCAGCGAGTAGCCGAGCGCCCGCGGATCCACACGGGCGTGGTACCCGGTGATCGCCCCGTCGCGCTCGAGCCGCTGCACGCGCTCGGCGACCGCGGGCGGTGAGAGCCCGACGCGCCGCCCGAGCTCGGCGAGGCTGAGCCGCCCGTCGGTCTGGAGCTCTTCGAGGATTCGACGGTTGGTGACGTCGTTATCCCGTTGATCGTTAGGCATCACGACCAAGATAGCGCCGAACGGCCCTTCGAAACAGCCCATCTGCAACCGATCCTGTGAGGAGTGCAACCGCCTCCCCAGGTCTACTTCATCGGCAGCGCGATCTTCCACTACCTCGGCCCCGCGTTCGCCGTGCTGCTGTTCGCCCGCGTGGACGTGCTCGGCGTGGCGTGGCTGCGGATCGCTGCCGCCGCCGTCGTCTTCGCCGCGTGGCGGCGCTCCTGGCGCGTGCTGCGGGTCCGCGAGGGGCGCGGGCTGCTGATCGCCTGGGGCGCGGTCCTGGCCGTGATGAACTGCTGCTTCTACCTGGCGATCGACCGCCTGCCGCTCGGGACGGTCGCCGCCATCGAGTTCCTGCCGGTGATCGTGCTCGCCGCCCTCGGCGCCCGCACGCCCCGGAACGCCTCGGCGCTGCTGCTCGCCGTGCCGGGCGTGTACCTGCTCACCGACGTCCAGCTCGACGGCGAGCCGCTGGGCGTGGCGTTCGCGTTCGCCAACGCGATCCTGTTCGCGCTGTACATCGTGCTCGGCCACCGCGTCGCCCAGCGAGGGGCGGCCGGCGGGATCGACGGGCTCGGCGCCTCGATGCTGATCGCGGTGGTGGTGGTGACGCCGCTCGCGGGCTGGGCGGCGGCGCCGGCCGTCCTGGACCCCGTCGCGCTGCTGGCCGGCGTCGGCGTCGGCGTCGCGTCGTCGGTGATCCCGTACGTGTGCGACCAGCTCGCGATGGCGCGGCTCACCCGCGCCGCCTATGCGCTGATGGTGGCGCTGCTGCCCGCCACTGCGACCGTGATCGGGATCCTGGTGCTCGGCCAGGTCCCGACCTGGGTCGAGGTCACGGGAGTGGCACTGGTTGTCGCGGGCGTCGCGCTGCATCGGGAGCCGTCCACGTCAGAGCCGGAGCCCGTCCCATCAGCACCTCCATCCCGGCAACGCGAAGCCGCCAGGGCGTGAGGCGCAGGACGCCGGCGTCAGGGTTCTCGGGGCCGTCGGGCCAGATCGTGTAGGGGTCGTGACCGAGCGGCTCGTCGGCCGCGCGGAACAGGTCCCACGCGTGGGCCTTGACCTCGGGGTCGTCGACCCACTCGGCGTGGCACTCGGCCACGGCCACGTCGTGCGTCGCGTCCCAGTACGAGCACGAGGCGTACGGACTGTGGGCGAGATGGGCGACCTTGAGCGGCGTCGGCCGCGTGGTGATCCAGCCGGTCAGCGCGTCGCCGTCCAGCTCCCAGTACGGGTGCAGCACGCGCGAGCGCGGCCGGTTGTGGCGATCGACGGTCGCCACCGTGCACCACACGATCCGATGGGCGACCTCGACGAAGGCGTTTTGTACAACCATGGTTGTGGATAGTTGCACAACCATGGTTGAATATCAAGGGCCATGGACTACGACCCCTCCGAAGCCGACCTCTCGCTGGCCTCGCTGTTCGCCGGCTGGGCGCTGGCCGACGAGCTGCAGCGCCGGCTCGCCGCCGACGGGCTCGGCGACGTGCGCTTCGCCGACGGCCTGCTGTTCCAGCACCTGGTCG
The DNA here is from genome assembly GCA_963759375.1 of uncultured Solirubrobacteraceae bacterium. Classification (GTDB taxonomy): domain Bacteria; phylum Actinomycetota; class Thermoleophilia; order Solirubrobacterales; family Solirubrobacteraceae; genus DASSUW01. Next base: position 33,357 of record CAVWYY010000009.1, read on the forward strand.
CCGGCCCGCAGACGATCGGGACGCTCGCCGACCGCCTCGAGGTCACCCAGCAGGCGGTCTCCAAGTCGGTCGCCGACCTCGAGCGCCGCGGCTACGTGACCCGCACGCCCGACCCGGACGACGCCCGCGCCCGCCGCGTCGCGCTGACGGACCGCGGCGACGCCGCGATCGCGGGCGGCCGCCGCCACCGGGCCGCGATCGACGCGGAGCTGGCAGAGCGCCTGGGGCCCCGGCGCGTCGAGGGCGCTCGGCGCGTGCTGATCGACGTCGTGCGCGATCTCGGCGCCGACGCCGCGGTGCGGGGCCGACGCGTGAGGCCGCCGCGATGAGCGGCTGGAAGGCGGTCCGGATCGACGACCTCGAGGCGATCCCGTGGCCGAACGCCGGCACGACGTGGCGCCCGCTGCGCCACGCCGTCGGCGCCCGGATCGCCGGCATGGGCGCGTACACCGCCGAGGAGGCCGGCCAGGACGTCGTCGAGCCGCACCGCGAGTCCGAGGCCGGGATGGGCCACGAGGAGGTCTACGTGGTGCTGCGCGGCCGCGCGACGTTCACGCTCGACGGCGAGACGCTCGACGCGCCGGCCGGGACCGTCGTGCGCGTCGATCCCGACGTGCACCGCCACGCGGTCGCGGCCGAGGACGGGACCGCCGTGCTCGCACTCGGTGGCGCGCCGGGCTACGAGCCGTCGTCGTCGGAGTGGATCGAGCGCGCCCGCCCGCACATCCGCAGCGACCCGGACCGCGCCCGCGCGATCGTCGCCGACCTGCGCGCCCAACGACCCGACTCGCCCGGCCTGCCGATCGCCGAGGCGCTGCTCGCGCTGGGCCGCGGCGACGACGCCGCCGCGCGCGAGCACCTCAGCGCGGCCGATCCCCGTTACCGGGACGCGCTGCGAGCGGATCCCGATCTCGGCCCGCTGCTTCGATAGGCGCCCACAGGCCGGACGCGACGGCGCCGGCGGCGAAGTACAGACACGGGAGCCACAGGGCGACGCCCGCGAGCTCGTCGGAATCGGACGCGTAGCTCGCCGCGTCGAGCGACACGAGGACGATCTCGGCGAGCGGCCCGAGCACCGCGGCGCCGGCGGCGATCACGAACGCGCTCGGCGACGGGTCCCACCACGCCCAGACGGCCACGGCGATCGCGCCGGTCAGCACGACCGACACGGTCGCGGGCTGCCCGCGCAAGGCGGCGGTGAGCGCGTACAGGGCGAGCACGACCGCGGTGCCGAGCACGACGTCGCGCCCGTCGCGCTCCTGCGATGGCAGGTCGGCACGCCGCCCCATCCAGGCCGCGAACAGGACGGCGCCGGCGACCAGGAACGGGAACCACGCCCGCGACCGCCAGATCTCCGGCAGCGCGTCCCACTCGTACCGCGTGGTGCCCGACGCGACGTGGCAGGCGTCGCCGGCCAGGCCGACGGCGAAGCCCAGCGCCGCAATCAGGAAGGCGCTACGCAGCGGCGTCGAGCCGCTCGAGGAGCCCCAGCACGTCCTGGGCGTGGGTCTTCGGCGAGGCCTTCGCGATCACGTCGACGACCGTGCCGTCGGCGCCGACGATGAACGTCGAACGCAGCGCGCCCCAGTACGTCTTGCCGTACATCGACTTCTCGCCCCAGACGCCGTAGGTGTCGCACACCGCGTGGTCCTCATCCGCCAGCAGCGTGAAGTTCAGGCCCTGCCCGTCGTGGAACTTCTTCACGCGCTTGACCGGGTCCGGCGACACGCCCAGCACTGTCACGCCGGCGTCGTTGAAGGCGGAGATGCTGTCGCGCAGCCCGCAGGCCTGCGTCGTGCACCCCGGCGTGTCGGCCTTGGGGTAAAAATACAGTACGATGGTCTGCCCGCTGAAGTCCGACAGCCGTACGGGGTTGCCGTCCTGGTCCGGCAGCTCGAAGTCAGGAGCTCGTTCGCCTGGTTGGATCATGCCGGCCCTTCGCTCGTTGACTATCGGAACTGATGCCCCCGCGCCGCAGCCACGGCCGGGGGCGCGACCGGCACCCCTAGGAGGTCCCGATGGAGAGCAACGATAGAGCCGTAGCGCTGGTGCGCGTGTCCGAGGTCGGCAACCGCAAGGAGGGCGTCGACCTGCACTCCGACGTGACGCAGCCGCCGGCTGGACGCTGGTGCGCGAGGAGCCGTTCCGCGAGATGAACGTCTCGGGCCACCGTCCGCTCGACGAGCGCCCCGGCCTACTCGCCGCGATCGAGATGGTCGAGCGCGACGAGGCGGACGTCGTCGTGACCGCGTTCTTCGACCGTACCTGGCGCAACCTGATGACTCAGAACGAGACGATTGAGCGCGTAGACCGGGCGGGCGGCAAGTTGTTCGCGGTCGGCCACGGCTTCATCTCCCACGCGACCGCCGACGACTGGCGGCGGGCGACCCTCAACGGCTTCATGGCGGAGGACTTCTACCGGGTGACCAAGGAGAAGAGCGGCCTCGGGCAGCGCGAGGCGGTGCTGGTGCATAAGCGCTCCCCGCGCGCAACGGCGACTGGCTTCACGCGCGACGCCGACAAGCGGCTGCGCAAGAACGCGCAGGCCCCGATCGCGCGCGACGCCTTCAAGCTGCGCGCGGACGGAGCGACGATCAAGGAGGTGCAGGCATTCCTGCGCCGGAACGGGATTCACAAGTCGTTCAACGGGACGCGCTCGCTGCTGATGCAGAGCGACTACACGGGCGATATCCACTGGGCGTTCGATGGCGAGCCCGTCGTCGTGCGTGACGCCCACGACCAGATCGTGCCGCGCGACCTGTTCGAGCGCGTCCAGGAGATGGCGGTCTCGCGCGGGCGGCGCCCGAAGTCCGACGAACTGCTCGCCCGCGTGGGGGTGCTGGTGTGCGGCACCTGCGGGACGCCGATGACGACCGGGACCACGGCCGGGCGGTATCGCATCTACCGCTGCCCGCCGACGGGCGACTGTGAGCGTCGCGTGACGATCTCGGGCCGCGTCGCCGACGAGGTCGTGTGGCAGAGGGCGCGCGCGGAGGCGCTCGACGTCCAGGGCCGCGCGGACGCCGGCGTGGAGGCGCGCGCCGCTGCGACTGAGGCCGAAGAGCTTGAAGCCGTGTACGCGAACCTCGTCGACGCGCTGACCGGTCGCGAGCACGTCGGCAACGCCAGGACGAAGCTGGACGAGGCGCAGGCCGCCGCGGAGGCGGCCCGCGCTCGCGCCCGCCGACTTGAGTCAGCCAGCAGCGCGCTCGTCATCGACGTGGACGACCCGCGTCTGACCCTCGCCGATCGGCGCGGCGTGATCCAGCGCACGATCAGTCGCGCCGTGGTCGCGCCCGCAAGCGAGGGAGTCAGGCCGGCCGACCGCATCACCTTCGAGGTCCTCGGCGAGTAGTCGTCGCGCGATCCCGTCCATGAACCGCTGCAACTCGGCGGCGCGATCGGGCGGCAGGGTCATCGCTGCCGCCAATCGTCGTCATCGGGCTCGTCGTCGGGTGGCTGTGACGCCTTCCAGGCGTTAAGAGGGCCAGGCGTGTGGGGCCTCGCGCGCGTGTGCGCGCGCGAGGCGACCCCCGATTCTTGGCTCTGCGCCACCGATCCGCCGCCATCTGATTCGGCTTCCGAGGCGCTAACGCGGTCACCGTCATCGGGCTCCTTAGAGTCGGGCGGTACCCAGTCCCAGTGCCCCTTGCCGGCGAGCCCGACGCGACGCTTGGACTCGACGCGAAGCGCGCCCTTGGCGCGCCTGAGCGTGCGCTCGCTGATGCCGTTCGCCTTGGCCTCCCTCACGAGCACGGTCGCGCGCTCAGGGCCGTCGGCGAGCATCTCGTTCAGGAACTCGACGGCCTCGTCGCGCTCGCTGCGCTCGTCGCCCTTCGCGCCCACGAGCTCGTCGGCGTGTACGTCGATCTCGTCGCCGATGATCGCCACCGACCGTGGTTCCAACAGCCCGACGACCGCGCGCTGCTCGAGCCGGCAGGCACGCGAGCGCTGCCGCCGCCCGTAGTTGGTCTTGGCGTGAGCGAGCACGCGCTCGTCGCCGCCAGCTTCCTCGACGGCCCGCTCTGAGCCGAATATCAGCACGCTGCGGGCGAGCCCGATGAAGCCCACCGAGCCGCCGACACCGAGCAGCGCGGTCAACGCGGCCTTCGCCAGATGCATGATCGCGAGCACCACGATCGCGCGTTGCTCGGCCATGTGCGCGAGCGCGTGACGCACGTCCTGGTCGCGGAACGAGTCGACCTGCTTGGACGGCAGCATCGCGACGAGTGGGTCGAGCACCAGCAGCCGCGCCGACGTCTCGCGAATATTGCGTTCGAGCTCGTCGACGTCGCGCGTGAGGTCGAGTACGCCGCCCTCGTCAGCGCGCACGCTCAGGAACTCGACGCGCCGAAGGTCTGCGCCGGCGGCGGTGAGCGCCGGGGCGAGCACGGCGTCGCGCGCGTCCTCCACGCTGACGATCACCACGTTCGCCGGCGCGCCCCCGAGCGCACCGGGCAGCGTGCCGCGCGTGACCTGCGCGGCCAACTGCAGCGCGAGCGTCGTCTTGCCCTGACCGGGCTGACCGGCGAGCAGGCTGACCGCCCCGAGCGGAAGCCACGGCTTCCACAGCCAGTCGACGTCGCACAGGCGCAAGTCCGCCGCGACGACCCGTTCGAGCCGGTGGCCCGAGCGGGCCGTCCTCACCGCCGCCTCGGCTTTCTTGGCGTCGACCAGGCCGGCGCCGTCGATGCGTTCGCTCACGACGTCGAGCAGCGCGGCGGGGCCGCGCTGGACGAGGATCGCGTTCGCGTCCATGTCGGTCGCCTCGAGCACGCGCACCTCGTCGACCCCGGCGGCGTACAGGCGCCTGGCATTGGCGAGTCGCGCTGACTCGAACCCGCTGCCGGGATCGAGCCACAGGTAGACGATGGAGGCGCCGCCGAGCTCGCCGGCGGTCGCCTTCGTCATGCGTTGGCCCGGTAGCCCGACGACCGGCATCTCGTCGAAGCCGGCGAGGTGGACGCTGACCGCGTTCGCCTCGCCTTCGACGGCGAGCACGACGTCGAGCGCCGCAACACCGTCGTCGCCGCACACGACAGTGCCCCACGGGTCGTAAGGCATCAGCTTGCTGCCCTTCGGGCCGCGGTAGCGGCCGCCGGCCATGTCGGCGTTGACGAAGCGGATGCGTTCGTACTCGACGCGCCCATTGCGCCGGTAAGGGATACGCCAGACGAGCTCGCGCGCGGCGGTCGCGTTCGGCAGGCCGTAGCGCTTCCAGTCGGCGCCGAGCGGCTCGACGCGCCAGCCGAGCTCGGCGATGGTCGCGGCGTCGAACCCGCGTTCGAGCAGGTATGTCGGCGCCCTCATGCCGCCCGACCTCCTTCGCGAAGAAGATCGCGGAGCCGGTCATCACCGACCGGGCAGTCGGCCGCGTGCCAGAACGTGACCTCGAACACCTGACCGCGCTTCTGGCGCGCGAGCCGCCGGCGCTCGGCCCGGTTCGGGCCGCGAGCGCCGCAGAGGGGGCAGACGCCTCTCGAGGTCGCCTGGTGGCGCAGCGAGAGCGCGACCTGGACCTCGACACGTTCGACGCTGCCGGGGTCGGGGAGTGCAAAGACGACGACGCCGTCGTGAACGTGGACGCGGTGTTTCACGTCCCCACCCCCTCGGCGTCGGGGCGCACCGGCAGTCCGAGTAGAACTCGTTGACCTACCGGACCGCTTGCGAGCTCGGCGCCGACTACTTCGCCGGCGGAATCGTGAACCCGATGATCAGGCGGTGGCTCTGAGCCGTCGGAGGCGCTCGCGGTGGCGCGGGAGCGCTGGGTGGTGCGGGCGACGCTCGCGCGGGCGAGCGGTGGTGCGGCGGCGAACGGGGAGCGACTTGCGGCGGAGGCGTGCCTGGCGACGGCGGCGTCGCCGGTCGCGCGACAGGGCGCGAGCCAACCAGGCGGCCTCGGCACGGCACCGAGCCCTCTGGCGCGGGCTCATGATCCGCCACACCCTGGCGTAGTGACGTTCCGCCGCCTGAAGTTGGCGTTCCTCGTGCTCGGTGGCCGGCTCCCCGACCGCCGGCTGCCATTCGGAGCCGGCGTCGGGTGCTTCGTCGGTGGCCCCGATCCTCTCGGGGTTGGTCATGGGTGACCTCCTTCCTGGCGGGTGAACCGTGGCCCGGCGTCGAGGCGCCGGACCTACTGCGAGGCCTACAGCATCCCCCGGACAGAACGCAACGAGCCGCCACGCGGGCGGCTCGTCACGCTCGAAACCTCGCCAGAAAGAGGTCGATGCACAGATTACGGCGCCGGTCGGACGGCTGCGATTCCCATAGGCAGAACCTGGGCATCGGCTGTAGGCTGCTGGCCGTGGCTTCGCCCGCTGAGAGCCGGGCCGAGGTGCGCGGTGTTCTGCTGCGCCTGGGGCTGTGCTCGACCACGCGGGCGAGGACCTACGTCCCTGCCGTGTCGGGATCGCCGCCGTCCTCGCGACCTCCGAGCGGCGAGGCGCGGCCGCTCGCCGAGCTCCTGGCCGCAGACCTCGAACGCGCTGGCGACGACGCCGTAAAGCTCGAACGCGTGCTTCGTCACGCGCGCGACGAGCTCGAGGCGATCAAGCGCCGCCCGCTCGCGCACGACGGCGACCTGGTCGTGGCGGCGATCGCCGACGGGAGCGAGGAGCGCGCCGATCTGCTTGAACCACCGCGCGCCGGATTATGAGGCCGCTGCTCTAACCGCTGAGCTACCGGCCCGGGATCAGGACTGCTGCACGAATCGAGCGCCTGCTGTCCGACTCCTCATAGCGGCGAACGGAGTATCGTCCCGGGCCAGTTTCGAGCGAGAGCATCC
>CAVWYY010000010.1:0-108087 GCA_963759375.1 uncultured Solirubrobacteraceae bacterium
CGCCGCGCTCGAGGCCGACCGCGGTGATCCCGGGAGGCGGGCGGCTGCGCCTGTTCGACGCGGTGAGCGCCTTCCTGACCGCGGCCTCGTCCGAGCGCCCGACCATCGTCGTGCTGGACGACCTGCATGCGGGGGACGAGCCGTCGCTGTTGCTGCTGCGCTACCTGGGGGACGCGCTGGCCGAGGCGAGGATCCTGCTGGTGGCGTCCTACCGGGAGGCCGACAGGCGCGTGCGCGAGCTGTCTGACGTCTTCGCTGAGCTCGCCCGGGTCGGAAGGAGGATTCCGCTGCGGGGCCTGGCGCCGGCGGACATCGAGGTGTACGTCGCGACGGTGACGGAATCGACCGTGAGTCGCCGGGCCGTCGCGCGGCTGCACGAGGTCACGGGAGGCAATCCGTTCTTCCTCGGTGAGGTCGTCCGCCTCCTCGCGGCCGGCGAGAGCCTGGACGAGCGCGCCGGGGATCCGCTCCTGCGCATCCCCGAGGAGGTTCGAGCCCTGATCCGCCGCCGTGTGGCGGCCCTCCCTCGCGAGGCCGTCGGGACGCTCCGGCTCGCGGCCGTGATCGGGCGCGAGTTCGACCTGCATCTGCTCCAGCGTGCGAGCCGGCTGAGCCCCGCCCGTCTGACGGCCGTGCTCGCGGAGGCGGCCGCCGTGGGCCTGATCGCCGAAGTCGCCGCGACACCACGTCGCTACTCCTTCACCCACGACCTCGTGCGCGAGACGCTGTACGGCGATCTCCCTCCGCGCAGGCGCCTCGAGCTCCACCACACGGTGGGTCGCCTGCTCGAAAGCGCGCACGGTGACGACCTCGATCGGCACCTGTCCGAGATCGCGCATCACCTGTTTCTCGCGTCGCCGCTCGGCGATGCGGGCCAAGCCGTCGAGTACCTCGTCCGCGCGGGCGATCGCGCGTCCGCCGTGCTCGGCTACGAGGATGCCGTCATCCACTTCGAGCGCGCGCTGGAGCTGCTTGCGGGCGACGGCTCGGCCGGGCGGCGCGGCGAGCTGCTCCTGCGCCTCGGCGACGCGCAGTGGCGCTCGGGGGACGGCAGCGCCGCGCGGCTGACGGTCGAGCGTGCGATCGACGCCGCGCGGCGCTCGGCAGAGCCGGAGATGCTCGCGCGAGCGGCGCTCGCCTACGTGACCGCGCTCGGCGGCTTCCTGCTCTACGCGCGATTCCCGCTCGGCAGCGCCGGCACGAGGCTGCTCGAGGAGGCGCTCGCCGCCCTTCCGCCCAGCGACAGCGCGCTTCGCTCCCACCTTCTCGCCCACCTCGCCCTCGAGATGTGGTCGGGATTCGAGCCCGTCGAGCGGCGCGTGGCGATCAGCGAAGAAGCGATCGCGATGGCACGCCGCCTCGGTGACGCAGAAGCGCTGCTCACCGGCCTGTACTCCCGCTACTGGGCGCTCACCGGTCCCGGACGGGCGCGCGAGCGGCTGGCGCACACGGACGAGATGCTTCTGGTGGCGAAAGTGAGCCTCAAGCCCGAGACCGAGTTCCTGGCGCACGACGCGCGATTGCATTGCTACCTCGAGCTCTGCGACCGGTGGGGCGCGGAGACCGAGACGCAGGCGATGACGGCGATCACCGAGCGGATCAGGCAGCCCTTCCATCGCTGGCACACGGTGTGCCTGCGCACCCTCGGCGCGACGCTCGACGGCCGCTTCGCCGATGCCGAGCGCCTGGCGCAGGAGGCGCTTGAGCTCGCGCGGCTGCTGCAGAGCGAGTACACGACCTACGTTTCCCGCTATGCGCAGATGCTCGCGATCCGCTGGGCGCAAGGCCGCGTGCCCGAGCTCTGGCCGGAGATCCAGGACCACGGCGAGCGCTTCCCGTGGATCCCACGGTGGCGCGACGCGCTCGCCGCCGCCGAGCTCGGCGACGAGGAGGCGGCTCGGCGCGAGCTGGAGCGCCACGCCGTACGGGGATTCGCCGAGCTCCCGCGCGACGGTCACTGGATCGTCCACGTGTGCTCGCTCGCTGACGCGTGCGTGCTCGTCGGCGACGAGCGGCGTGGCCTGCAGCTCTACGAGCTCCTGCTCCCCCACGAGGGCGACAACGCCGTCACCTACAGCAAGCAGTCGTTCGGGCCGGTCGCGCTGCGCCTCGGCAAGCTCGCAGCCCTGCTCGCGCGCTGGGGGGACGCCGATCGGCACTTCGCGACCGCGCTCGAGCGCTGCGAGCTGCTCTGCGCGCGGGCGATCCGCGCCCGCGTGCTGCTCGATCACGCGGGCGCATTGGCCGCGCGCGGCGAAACAGACGACCGCGAACGCATCACCGCGATGGTCGACGAGGCGGCGGCGCTGTGCGACGAGCTGGGCATGACGGGCCTCCTGGATCGCGCCTCGAGCCTCCCGACTCGCGCCACCCAGCCGTCGTCGGTCGCACCACCCGCGCCCGCCGAGGGCGTGGCGCAACCGGAGCACGTCGAGGATCTCAGTGCTCGCGAGCGCGAGGTGATGCGGCTGGTGACCGAGGGGCTGAGCAACGAGGCGATCGCCGAGCGGCTCCACCTGAGCGTTCGGACGGTCGAGCGCCACCTCTCCAACGTCTATGTGAAGTTGCGCGTGTCGGGGAAGGCCGCCCGGGCGGCGGCCGCTGTGCGCTTCTCCCGGGTCGGCTGAGCCCTCGGGCTCTACGTGTATCCCGCCATCCGTAACCGCCGAAGTTGGGTGGTGGCGCCGATGCCGCGCAGGCGGCTTGGGAGGAGGGTTCGTGCAACCCCACACAGACCGAGGAGGTCTCGAAGTGAGCCTAGTCGCAGACACGCGCCGCAACGGCGTGGATACCGAGAAGATGTTCGCCACCCTGGACCTGATCAAGGCTCAGCCGGAGCTGGCGAGGTTCCAGTTCCGCGCCATCAACCGCTGGATCGACGGCGCTCACAACCGCTCGACAATCAAGGACTTCTACGCCGCGGGCGGTGAGGACACGACCCGCGGCGAGGCGTTTGACATCGACGCCGGCGAGCCCGCGATCCTGCTCGGCACCGACACCGGCGCCAACCCGGCCGAGTACCTGCTGCACGCGCTTGCCGCCTGCCTAACGACGTCGATCGTCTACGTTGCTGCGGCGCGCAAGGTCGAGCTCACGTCGGTCAAGTCGACCGTCACCGGCGACATGGACGTCCGCGGCGCTCTCGGCGTGAGCGACGAGCCCCGCAACGGGTTCGAGCGCATCGGCGTGGCGTTCCGAGTGACGGGCAACGCGCCCAAGGAAAAGCTGCGCGAGATCGTGGCGCAGGCCGAGAAGCGCTCGGCCGTCTACGACATGGTCACCAACGGCGTGCCCGTCGACGTCGAGGTGACGACCGGCTGAGGCTGCTGCAGCCCCGTGGCAGGGCCACGCTCCGGCCACGGGTGCATGACGAGCGGATTGGAGATCCCGTCGATGCCGATCGAACTCACAGCCCACACCGCTGCCGGCGCCCGCCTAGTGGCGACCGCCGAGAAGCTCTCTGATGAATTCGCCGCTCGCGCGACGGAACACGACCGCGACGGCACCTACCCCTTCGAAGCGATCGACGCGCTCAAGGGCGCTGGCTACTTCGCGGCGCCCATCCCGATCGAGCTCGGCGGGCTCGGCGTCTCATCCGCGCACGACCTCGTGGTGGCGTCGAGCCGGCTGGCGCGCGGCGACGCCTCCGTCGCGATCGGCGTGAACATGCACCTCGTCGCGGTGCTCAACATGGAGCGCCGTCGCCAAGTGGCCGCCGCGGCCGGGGCACAGCGCCGCGCCCGCGCCTTCGCCGCCTCACTGGAGCGGATCGCCCGCGACGGCGTCGTGCTGGCCGCCGCCATCAGCGAGCCCGGACAGGACCTCACCCGCCCGGCCACGATCGCTCGACGCACCGAGGCCGGCTGGCGGATCGACGGCCGCAAGACGTTCTGCACCATGTCTCCCGCCGCCACCGATCTCTACGTGGCCGTCACCCATGTCGACGGCGACGGAACCGAGCGCTACGCCTACGCCATGGTGCCCATCGACGCGTCCGGCGTCGTCGTGAACGACGACTGGGACGCGCTTGGGATGCGCGCGTCCGGCAGCAACTCAATCTCGCTTGAGGGCGTCGAGCTGCCGGAGTCCGGCGTGCGCGGCGGGTTCCGGGCCGGCGACGCGCTGCCCTACATGGAGCGCAACCTGGTCGCGGGGTTGTTCCACGCGGCGGCCTCGCTGGGAATTGCCGAGTCGGCCGACGCGATCGCCCGCCGCGGCGTCGTCGAGCGCAGCAACGGCGACGCGCGCCCGCACATGCAGGTGGCCGACAACGCCGTCGATCTCGCTGCCGCGCGCGGCGCCCTGTCGCGCGCCGCGACGCTGATCGACGCTCATCACATCGCCAACCCGGCGTCCGAGGGCAGCGCGGCAGAGCTCGGCGTCCTGTTCGCCGAGGCGCAGGCCGCCAAGGCGTTCGTCAACGACGCGGCCGCCCGCATCGTCGACCGCGCGCTTGCCCTCTCGGGCGGCGCCGGCTACATCGGCGCCAGCCCACTCGCGCGCGCCTACCGCGACGTGAAGGCAGGCTCCTTCATGCATCCGCTCGGCGCCAACCGCGCGTATGACTACATCGCCCACGTCGCCCTCGGCGAAGAGCCCTCGCTCCATTGAGATGGCGCTCGCTGCCCCGGCCCACGACGCGCGCCCGTTCCGCGACGCGCTGGGCAGATTCGCGACCGGCGTCGCGTTCGTAACGGCGACGCCGGACGGCGAGCGCACCGGGTTGATCGTGAACTCGCTCACGTCCGTCTCGCTCGAGCCGCCGCTGGTGTCGTTCTGCGCGGCGCGCAGCTCGCTCACCTGGTCCCGCATGCGGCGGGCGGGGCGCTTCGGCGTGAGTGTGCTGGGCTGGCACCACAAGCGGTTCGCAGTGCAGGCGACGCCTGCCGGCGCGGATCGGTTCGCCGGCCTGGACTGGGAGCCCGGGCGCTGCGGCGCACCGCTGCTCAACGACGCCCTCGCCGCCTTCGAGTGTGAGATCGTCGCCGAGCATCCCGCCGGCGACCACTGGATCGTCGTAGGGCGACTCGACGACGTGCGTACCTCGCGCATCAATGACCCGCTCGTCTTCTTCGCCAGCACGTTTCGCTCCCTGCAATAGCAAGCAAAACCACGGCGCGGGCCACCACGCGCACAGCTTCTTACCCATGAGAGCGGGTGTCTCCGCAGACGCCGCACCTGCCCTCGGCATGGACGCGCTGTTTCCCTTCCAGCGAGTTCCGCACGAGCACCAACCCCGGATTCGGTCCGCAGGAGGATCCCGGACGGGACGCTCAGTGCTTTCGCTGGTGGACGAATGCGGGCGTCCCCTGCGGCTCCGGAGCAGCGAGCACAGGCGCTCGCGGGCGAGTCGTATCGCGCTCTCGCTCTGCGCGAGACGGAGTCGCGCCGCTCACGATTGGCCAGGACGCTCGCTCGTCGTCCGCAGCTGGCGTCTCGAGGGCGTCGGCGGAGTCGGCCGCATCCAGGCGAGAGCGAGAGCGCGTCACGCCGGCGACTACTTCGGTGTGTCGGCGTCGCAGGGCTGCGAGCAGGCCGATGAGTCCGGAACCAATTCGCAGATCCCGCGCTGTTGGATGTGTATGCCGGAAGTACGACACCGGCTGGCTCGGGCGGCGGGCGCAGCTGGAGTCGCGCTGGCGTACGGGTTCCGTCTGCGGCTGTCGCCGTCTCGTCCGCTGGGATGAGATAGCCGCAGAACATCATCCCGTTGCCGTCCCCGCGTTCCGACCGCGGACCGATGTGCGCGGCGATCGCGACGGCCACCATCGTGGTCGTGCGGCGCTGCTTGCGGGCGTCGATCACACGGCCCGCGCGCCGTCCCATGCGCGCCCACCCAGACAAAGGATCCCCTCACGCTCGCCAGCCACTTCCTACGCCGTCTGACCGGCCGCCTCCACAGGGTTGCCGTCGTGATCACGACGCGCGCTGCGCAGATCTTGCAGAACTCGGCTCCGGGTCTCTGATCGCCCATCTCACGGCACGCATCTAGATCGCATGCTCGATATCGCCGCTGAATCACTGACGAAGGACTTCGGGCGGATCCGCGCTGTCGATGACGTCAGCTTCGAGATCCAGCCGGGGCGGGTGGTCGGCCTGCTCGGCCCCAACGGCTCGGGCAAGACGACGACGCTGCGGATGTTGCTGGGGCTGGTGTGCCCGACGGCCGGCCGGACGATGATCGGCGGTCGGCCGTTTGCCACGCTGGACGATCCGGCCCACAAGGTCGGGGTCGTCCTCGAAACGGGCGCCTTTCACGGCGGCCGCACGGCTCGTGACCATCTCCGGGTTCTGGCCACCGAGGGGGGCATCGCGCGCCGACGCGTCGACGGGGTCCTCGAGCTCGTCGGCCTGAGCGAAGCGGCCGATCGCCGCGCGGGCACGTTCTCGCTCGGCATGGGCCAGCGGCTCTCGCTGGCGGCCGCGTTGCTCGGCGACCCTGCCGTCCTGATCCTCGACGAGCCCGCCAACGGCCTCGATCCTGCCGGTATCCGGTGGCTGCGAGACCTGTTGCGCGGCCTTGCGGGCGACGGCCGCACGATTGTGTTGTCCAGCCACGCGTTGGCCGAGGTCGCGCAGACCGTCGACGAGGTCCTGATCCTCGATCGCGGCCGGCTGTGCGCCCACCGGCCGATGTCGGACATCGCGTCCCTCGAGGACGCTTTCCTCGAGCTGACCGTCCAGACGGAGCAGCCGGCATGACCGCGCTGCTCTCGGCCGAGCTGCTGCGCCTGCGCACGGTTCGCGCGACTCGCTACGTCTTCCTCGGCGTGTTGGCCTTGGTGGCGATCTCCGCCGCCCCGGTCGGCAACCCCCCGCCCTCGAGCGCAAGTGAGGTGGTCGTCAACCTGCGGGGGCTGGCGCAGCTCGGAGCGTTGATGGCCGCGTTCTACGCGGCGAACGCCGTGGGCGACGCGTTCAAGCGCGGTTCGGTCGCGATGACCTACCTCACCCATCCGCTGCGGACGCGTGTGACCGCAGCGCAGGCCATCACCTACGGGGGCGTGGGTCTCGTGCTTGCCGCAGTCACCGCAGCGGCGTCCATCGGCATCGTGCTGACCGTCGCCGACGCCGACCACGTCGACGCCGGCTTCTCGGTCGCCGACGTCGCGCGGGTGGTCGGGGGCGCTGCCTTCGCCGGCGCCGTGTTCGGTGCCGCAGGGGCGCTGGCCGGTGCGGTCGCCGCCACCCTGGCATCGCGACCGGCGCCGTCGTTGTCTGGAGCCTGGCCGAGACCATGCTCACGCGAGGAGGCACGACGGAAGGCTTCGGACCGTACCTGCCCTTTCAGCTCATCGGGTCGCTGACCGGCCTGTCCGACGGCGTCCCCGTGGTCGCGGCGATGAGTCTTCTGCTCGCCTACCTGGGCGTCCTCGCGCTGGCGGTCGGCAGGTGGGCACTCCCACGCGACCTGACATGAGCGCACCGCTCGAGACGACAGCGCTCGGTCGGAGGTACGGGCGGCTCGTCGCACTGGCCGATCTGAGCGTGACCGTCGCAGCCGGCGAGTGCGTGGCGCTCATCGGCGCCAACGGCAGCGGCAAGTCGACCGCGGTGCGCACGATCGCCGGTCTGCTGGAGCCGAGCGAGGGCACCGTCCGCGTCTGCGGGATCGATCCGTACCGCGAGCCGGACGCCGAGCAGGCGCGCGCCGCGCTGGCGCTCGTGCCCGACACGCCGCTCCTCTACGACGACCTCACCGTGCGCCAGCACCTCGAGCTCGCACGCTTTCACGGGGTCGTCGACGACGACGTGGATGAACGCATCGTAGCTCCTCGAGCGCCTGAGCCTGGCGGCACGCGCGGAGTTCCTGCCGCGCGAGCTGTCGCGCGGCATGCGCCAGAAGACCCTGCTCGCCTGCGCGCTCATCCGGCGGCGTCCGTCCTGGTGCTCGACGAGCCGGTCGTCGGGCTGGACCGTCCAGTCGCTCCTGCATGAGCTGTTGACCGAGCGCAAGCGGGGCGCCGCGTCTGTTCCCACCATGACATGACCTTCGGTGACGGGCTCGCCGACCGTGCCATGCCTCGAGGAGGGCGTGGTCGTCGACGAGGGCCGTTGGAGCACGTGCGCGAGCGAGCGGAGGCAGGCGGATGGGCCTCGCCGTAGCGGCGGCCGGGCGAGGCGGCGAGCGGCGGCTCACCGCAGTCCGCAAGCGGCGCGCAGAACCCCGCCGAGCGTCGCAGCGGCTCGACGCGGTTACACGATCGCGATCACGGCCGCGATCGTGGGTGCGCTGGCGGACGGCGCGGTCCGGCGCTCGCGGAGGTTGTGACGCCTCACGGCTCGCCGGTCGGGCTCGCCCTCCTGCTCCTGGCGCTGGTGCCGGCGATGCGCTGGGGCGCCTACCACGGGCCGGTGGTCTTCACCACGGCCGACGTCGCGTTCCTGCTCGGCGCGCCACTTCGGAGGCACCCTTCTCGCCGTGGTCCTCGAGCGTCGCTGCGACGGCCTCGTCGCTCGTCGCTTCGTCGGCGAGCGCCTCGACGGAGACGCTGTAGAGGCGGCGGCTCGAGAGCGGGCAGACGTAGAGCCGCTCGCCGTCGGCGGAGATCGCGATGCCATCCACGCCGATCGCCAGGCCGGCCATGGGGCGGCCCTCGATGATCGCGACGAAGCCACTCACCGGCTGCATCGCCGGGTGCCCTGACAGCCTGCGCCAGCTGCGCCCCGAACCAAGATCAACGACGATCAGCCCGTTTGGGCCCGCCCCGACGCCGGAGTCGGTGATGAACGCCATGCCGGCTTCGCCGCGGCGCAGATCGAACCGGATGTCGTTCAAGTAAGTGGTCTCGAGCGCGACGTCCGAGGGAAAGCGGATGGTCTGGATACGTCGTCGGACTCGGGATCGACGCAGACGAGCTTCGGTCCGCCGGGGATCGTGGGGCCGAACTCGGTCGCGCCGGTGTCAAGCAGCCACAGCCGCCCGGCCGGATCCACGACGACGCTCTGGACCGAGACCAGGCAGTCGGCGGGGCGCTGCTCGTCGAAGACGTTGAACTCCGCGGCCGGGTAGGCGACCTCCTCATCGTCGACCAGTTCGGCCACGGTGAACTCGACGGGGTCGCCCCAGCGCGGATAGCAGACGAAGATCCGCCCGTCGTCGGCGACGGTCACTCCGGTCGGCATCTGGACGTCGAAGGCGTGGACGAGTTCGGCGCTCCCGGCCGGCCGCACCGTGGGCAGTGCGCTCGCCATGGTCGCTAACCGCCCATGATCATCCCGCCGCGGAACGCGTCGGAGTCCGTGATGCCTTGCTCGGTCGTCTGGCGAGGGAGGACAGCGGTTACGGGAAGGCCCAGACCTTCGACCTTGCGCACGAGATCGCGGCGCAGCCACTTTGACGTCTTCTTGGACAACGTGGAGATGATGATCTCGTCGAAGTGCCCGTCGCGGACCGCGTCCTGGACAGACGTAAATGGGTCAGCGCCGCCGACGATCCCCTCCACCCGCCCTCCCGCGGCTCTGCTGAGCAAAGGCACGGCATTTTCGAGAGTCCAGTCGGCCTTTCTTCGGTCATGGACATCCGGGATGAGGAGCGTGAAGTTGCACGGGCCGCTCCTCCGCCGCCGGCTGATCTCCTCCAGCAGCCGATGCGTGGCCGCCGTGCGGTTCGCCACCACGAGCACGCGCTTCTTGGGCTGCGTATCCATCTCGACTCCCTCGTCGGTGGATCGACGTCGACGGTGCGACGCTTCCACCATCTTGCTCCCGATGCAAGCCGTCCCGATCAGCGACCTGGCGCAGCTGCTGGGTCAGCGGGGCGTCGCGACGAAGACGGGAATCTGCCGCTCCGTGCGTTCCTGGTAGTCGGCGTACGGCGGGTAGGCCGCCACCGCTCGTTCCCACCATGCGGCGCGCTCGTCTCCCGTGAGCTCGCGGACGCGGACGTCGAAGGGACTCGGGCCGTCCTGGATCGTCACGGCCTCGGGATCGGCCTTGAGGTTGTGGTACCAGACCGGATGCTGCGGCAGACCGCCCTGCGACGCGACGAGCGCGTACTCCCCGCCGTGCTCGACGCGCATGAGCGGCGTCTTGCGCAGCTTGCCGGTCTTGTTGCCGCGCGTCGTCACCACGACGATCGGCAGGCCGGTGTCGCGCAACGTGTTGGCCCGCCGGCCGCCGGAGGCCTCGTACTCCGCTACCTGCTCGCGCACCCAACCGTACGGGCTCGGCTCGTACTCACCTTGAAGCGTTGACATGGGGTTCATCTACCCCGGACGGACATACGCCGCAACACGGGCGACGACAGACTACGGAGGAGTCACCCAGCGGTCGCTCACGGGATCCCAGATCACGCTCTTGAGCCCGGGAACGGGTCCGTCGGCCGAGCCGCCGCTGGTGGTCCGGAACGGCTTGCCGTGGTCGTCGATGACGGTGGTGCCCTGCCGGTCGCCGGCCGTCCAGTCCAGGAGCAGCTTCCACTCGCAGTCGCGCCGACTGATGGTCGCCGTCACGTCGAAAACCTCTTGATCGCTGTCGGTGATCCTGAGCGGGAACGGCTGCCTGCGCTTTACCTTGCCCTTGGCGTCCACGTAGTCGGCGACCGGCGTGTCCCGATCGAGGTCGATCGAGAAGTACTTCGCGCCGATGCCGGAGCCGAGCCCTGTGTAGGTGACCAGCTGGCCCTTCAGCGGCGGCCGGCATCGCAGGAGGCGGACGCGTAGCTGCTGGAGGTCGGTCGCCGCGGGGCCGGAACCGCTGAGGGTGATCCGGGTGAGCGTCTCGGTCGCGTCGACGCCGCCCAGTCGGTGTGCCCACGCATAGCGCAGCGGTGCAGCGCGAATCGCCAGATGGTCCGGGAACTCCGGATCGACGTCGTCTGCGTCGGGTGGGCGTCCGATCTGGCCGAGCGGCCGCGGGACCACGAACTCAGGGACGTGCGGGGCGTTGCTCCGGAACCGCGCGACGTCCGTCTGCACCTGAGCGTGCAACACCGGTGCTGGAACGACCTTGGCCTTGATCGTCCCGAGGAGCTGCGGCACGACGAACCCGAGAGCCGCGGTGGCCACCGCGGCTGCCGCGCTCCCGATCAGCTTCTTGCGCTGGGACCAGGAATCTGCCATCAACGCTAAGGAGGCGCCTCGGCGTCTCCTGATACAGCTACTGGCAGCTCAATGGACAGCCATCGCCCCGGCATCACCGACTTCGTCCACATCGGTCTTGTCGTCGAGGACCTCGACGAGACAGTCCGATTTCTTGAGCTGCTCGGCTTCGACTGCGGCGAGCCCGGGGTGGTCAGCGGCGAGTGGATCGATCGGATCATCGGTCTCGAGAACGCGACGGTCGAGGTCGTGATGGCTCGGGGCCCCGACGGCAGCGACGTATTCGAGGTGGTGCGCTTCCAGTCGCCGTCCGCGGGCGCTCAAGAGCCGGCGCCGGCCGCGAACCGTCCTGGGCTCCGGCACGTCGCCTTCAAGGTCGACGACGTGCGCGGCGTCGTCGACCGCGTCCGAGAGGCCGGCTGGGAAACGGTCGGGGAGATCGTCGACTACGAGAACACCTTCCTGCTCTGCTACATCCGCGGACCCGAAGGCGTGATCTTCGAGCTCGCCGAGCGGCTCGACGGCGCGCCGAGCTGAACGGTCAGCGGATCGTGCGCGAGCGTGCGACCGCGATGAGGTCGCTGAACACGCCTTGCCCGGCGAGCTCCGGGCCGGCGCCGGGTCCGATGATCGTGACCTCTCCGATCGGCTGTGCCCGACAGACGATCGCGTTGATGGTTCCCTCGATGTTCGCCAGTGGATCGTCGCCGGCAACGAGCTCGGGCTCGACGCGCGCCGTGACGTCCCCCGCTCCGTCGGGCTCGGAGAACTCGAGCGTCGCGACGTGCTTGACGCGCGCCCCGGCGGAACGGGCGCGGTCCATCTCCGTCGGCGTGAGATCGGTGATCCCGCGGCACGCGACCTGCTCGCGCCGAAGCTGTCTGCCGAACACGAGCGCCGACAGGATCATCACCTTGGCCACGGCGTCATGGCCCTCCACGTCGGCGGCCGGGTCGCGCTCGGCGAGGCCCGCCGCCTGGGCCTCCGCGAGTGCGTCTTCGTAGGTCGCGCCTTCCGCCATGCGGGAAAGGATGAAGTTGGCGGTGGCATTGAGGAGCCCGCGCAGCCCGACCGGAACCGCGCCCGCCAGCCCGTCGACCAGCGAGCTGAGTACCGGCGTGCCGGACATGACGGTCGACTCGGCCCGAAACGCGACGCCGCGGTTGCGTGCGAGCTCGGCAAGCTCCACCCCATATAGGGCGACCGGCCACTTGTTCGAAGTCACGACGGGGATCCCCCGCGCGAGCGCCTCGCGGATGTGAGAAACGCCGGGCTCGCCGTCGGCGGGCGGGCTCGCCGTCACTTCCACGAGAAGGTCCGCGTCGGTGGCGCGAAGCCCTTCGATGCTGCTCGGCCAGTGGCGCACGCCACGCAGCTCGGCGATCGAGTGCCCTTCGGAGACCAGGCTGAGCGCGGACCCGAGATCGAGGCCGTCGCCGTCGTAGACGAATCCGTCTCGCGCGCTCGCGAGACCAACGACCGTGAACCCGATGCCGTACCTGCCCGCGAGACGCTCCGCCTCGGTGTTCAGCGCGCGCAGGACCCACTGGCCGACCGTGCCGAAGCCGACGAGCCAGATCCGCAGCGGCATGGAGCCCGAAGAGCTGTGCATGTGTCAAGCGTGACGGGTCGACACAACCAACAGCCTCTAGGGTCGGCGTTGGTACGTTGGTGAGGTGGCGGAGGCCCCGGATCGCCAGGAGCTCTTGACGGCTCTGACCACCGAGCACTTCACGCTCCAGGGCGCCCGCTCTCAGACCGCGAGCGAGAGCGCCTCCCGCGCCTCGCTCTACATCCTCTCGGTCTCGAGCACGCTGGTCGCGCTGGGGTTCATCGGCCAGGCATCGCAGGTCGGCACCACCTTCGACGTCTTCGCCCTCACCGTACTCCCGACGCTCTACGTCCTCGGCATCTTCACCTTCGTGCGAGTGGTCGAGTGCGGTGCCGAGGACTTCCGCTACGGCGTCGCGATCAACCGGATCCGCAACTACTACAAACAGATCGCCGGCGACCAGGCGAAGCTGTTCCTGCTCTCCGGGCATGACGACGGGCGAGGGGTGTTCGAGAACGCTGCGGTGCCGGCCGAGGGGCGCAAGCAGTTCTTCACCTTCGCAACGGTCGTCGCCGTGATCAACAGCGTGGTCGGTGGCAGCGCGATCGCGATCGCGCTCGGTGCGATCGCCGACGCCTCGCTCGGCGTGGCCGCGGGCGTGGGCGGCGTCGTGGCGCTCGTTTCCCTCGTTGCCCTGCTCCGTTACGCCGACCGGCTACTCAAGGAGCGCGCGGGCGGGACCGAGTCGATCTTCCCTTCGCCGCCGTAGGGTGCGAAGCTCGGCAGCGATGGCGGAGCGTGGAAGCGACCCGGGTCCGGTTGGTCTCGTCCTGGGCGGTGGCGGGGCACGCGGGGCGTACGAGATGGGTGCGCTCTCGGTGCTGCTGCCGGCACTGTCCTCGCGGGATCAACCACGGATCCTGGTGGGCACGAGCGTGGGTGCGCTCAACTGTGCCTACCTCGCGGCGACGGCCGAGCAACCGCTCGATGAGCGCCTCGAGAAGGCGACAGCTTTCTGGGAGGACATCGGCTGGAACCAGGTGCTGGAGCCGCTCGTCTCACGCCAGGGGCTCGGGCGTGCCTGGGCCTATGCGCGGGAGCTGACCGGTCACGGAGCACGCCTCGTCAGCCTGGTCGATCCGGCGCCGCTGCGGGCGACGCTCGAAGGGCAGTTCGAGTTCGCGCGGATCCAACGCAACGTCCGCGAGAAGCACCTGGACGTCGCCGCGGTCGTGTGCACTGCGGGGACGACGAGCCTCAGTGTTGTGTTTCACACCGGCGGCGAGGAGCCTGAGGCCGACCCGGTACGCGGCGTCCGCTACGTCCCGACGGCGCTCGGCGCGGAGCACGTACTGAGTTCGGCGGCCGTGCCCGGCATCTTCCCGGCGGTACAGGTCGAGGCTGGGCCGGGACGCGGGTGGTACTTCGACGGCGGCACACGGCTCAACACGCCGATCAAGCCCGCGCTCAAGTTGGGCGCCACGCGGATCGTGGTCGTCGCACTCAACTCCCTGCGGTCGCGCGAGCCGACGGCTGAGGCGCGGCGTCCCGATGCCGTCGAAGGAGCAGCCCAGATCATTCAGGGACTCCTTGTCGATCCGCTGGTCAACGACATCAACTCGCTGGCCAGGACAAACGAGCTCATCCTCGATGGGCACCTGTCGGGAGAACGCGAGCTCGTGCCGTACATTCTGGTCGCGCCGCAGCATCCCGACGCGATCGGCCAAATCGCGGCTGAGGTGTACGAGCAGCACTACTCCCGGTTATGGGACGTCCTTCAGTCCGACGTCGCCCGCATCGGGCGTCTAATCGACGCCGGCGCGAACGCCGTGCATGGGGAGCTGTTCAGCTACCTGTGCTTCGCCCAGGAATTCGCGCGTCGGCTGATCGACCTCGGCCGTCGTGACGCGCATGCATGGCTGACGGCCGATCACGATGACGGCGTCTGGCAGCATCGACTGCGGTCCTGACCAGCGCTACAGCAGTCCCTGGTCAAGCTGTTCAAGGACGAGCGACCACCAGTGGTCGTCGTGATCAACGGCAGCGGCATCGATAGCCGTTATCGCCGCGCGCAGGTGTGAGGCCTGTGCGTCGGCGTCGCTCTCGGAGAGCTCGGCACGTACGCGCCAGGCGTCCCGGAGCACGGCGAGCGAGTCCGTGAACTGGCGCGTGCTCGAGTTCACGAACCGCTGTGCGCCATCCCCGCCGGGTGCGATCGAGACGACCGAACCGTCGGCGCTCACCACTAGGAACGTCCCGCCGTCGTGACCGAGGATCTCCACGTCTGGCGAGGGCCGCCGCGGTGGAAGCTCGCCCTCCGTCAGCGGCCAGAAGAACGGCGGCATGGCGGCAGGCGGCGACGACATCGGACGCATCATCCTCGAACGCGCGGCCACATCGCTGACCGCGCCGTATCGCAATCCCAACCTCCCGATCGCTGAGGAGTTCTGTCCGTGGACGGCGCGCGTGTGACCCCAGACGTCTTGGCCCAAGGAAGGGCTGGCGCGCGTCGTCTCTCTCAAACCAGCGACCGCTGATCCGTCGCAGCCCCGCGTTGGGGTGCACGTGCACGTGCTCGCGCCGGGCGAGGCCAACGGCTACTACCACGCCGAGGCCGCGCAGGAAGGCTTTCTCGTGCTGAGCGGAAAGTGCATCGCCGTCGTCGAGGGCGAAGAGCGGCACATGCGCCAGTGGGACTATCTGCACTCGCCGCCAGGGACCGAGCACATCACGATCGGAGCCGGCGATGAGCCGTGCGCGATCCTCATGTTCGGCAGTCCCGATCCGGCCCGGAAGGTCGAATGGATCGCCAACGAGACGGCGGCGAAAATACGGAGAGGTGCTGCCGCCTGTGCGCGTCCCCCCGCCGAAGCCCTTCAGCGCGGCTGGAGCGCCGGTCGCAGGTGAGTGATCGCCCAGCCGGCCAGGCTGCTCGGCGTCGTCGTCAGCATCGAGCGCGGCTGTTCCGGAGTGAATCCGTCGCGCGTGCCCACGCCCATGCCGACGATCCCCTCGACGGCGACCTCTCCCATGCCCGCATCACGCAGGGCGGCGCGCTCCTCTTCGTCGGAGATCCGCTGCGCCTCGATCGACACGCCCGTTGCGGTCGACAGCACCGCGGCGACCTCGGTCCAGGTCAGGTCGGCCGGTCCGTGCACCGCCTGCACCTGCCGGCCCGTCCAGTCCTCGGCGAGCAAGCGCATCGTGGCCACGGTGGCGATGTCGCGCGGGTCGACCCACGGCATCGGCTCGTCCAGCGGCCTGATGGTGGTCAACCGACCGGCGCGCAGCCCGTCGAGATCGTGGAGCAGATTCGTCATGAAGTAGCCGCAGCGCAGATGCAGCAGCGCGGCGCCGGTCTCGTCCCGCGCGGCGTCGAGGCGCTGCTCGATGCGGGCCAGGCCGTCGACGAAGCCTGCGCCGTGGCGCAACTCGGCGCCGATGCTGCTCTGGAACACCACGCGGGCGATCCGGTTCTGCCGCATCGCGGCGGCCAGGCCTTCCCCGGTGCGTTCGGCGTCGGCGTCGGGGTCGGGCAGCGACCAGTCGTCGGGGTGCACCCAGAACACCGCGTCGACGCCGCGCGTCGACGCGGCCACGTAGCCGGCGTCGCGCAGATCGCCGACGGCCAGCTCGACCTGGTCGCGCACGTCGGCGTCGAGGCGGTCGGGGTTGCGCAGAAGCAGCCGAGGACGGACGCCGGCCTGGCACAGCATCCGCACGACATGCGATCCGACGTTGCCGGTCGGGGTGGTCACAGCGATCGTCAACGGCGATCTCCTACCGAGCCTGGGTCGCCCATGTGCGCAGGCTAGTGTGCGCCGAGGTCCTCACCCGCCGACGAACCGAGAGGGCGCACATGACCGAAACGAAGTTCGAACCGTTCCACGTGAACGTGAGAATCAAGATCTCGGCGCTCTGGGCGTCAATGCTGTTCGTCTTCGCCTACGTCGACCTCTTCAGCCTGTACCGGCCGAACGTCCGGGCCGACCTCGAGGCCGGTGAGATCGGCGGGTTCACCGTCAACCAATCGTTCCTGTTGGGGACCACCCTCTACGTCGTCATCCCCAGTCTCATGGTGTTCGGGGTGCTCGTCCTGCGACCACGAGTCAACCGAATCGCCAACATCGCGCTGAGCTCCGTGTATGCACTCACGATCGTGGTTGGCGCCATCGACGAGTGGGCCTACTACATCCTCGGCAGCCTCATCGAGGTCGCGCTGCTCGCGGCCATCGGCTACTACGCGTGGACCTGGCCAAGGGAACCTCAGTCGCGGTAGACGGTCTGGGCGTCCCAGCCGCCCTCGACGCCCGGCGGCAGTTCGCCGGTGCCGTGCGCGTACAGGGCGATGTCCTCGATCGTCTTGACCTGCGTCGGGTCGTCGCCGTCGCCGCTCAGCCACGCGCCGTTGGACCACTTGAGCGACTGCGGGTCGGCGGACAGCGCCACGCCGGCGAGCAGGCGGCCCTTGTCCTTGATCTTCTCGGTCGTGCTGGTGATCGCCGCCGAGATGCCGTCCGACGGGCTCGTGTTGAACCCGTGACCGGTCCCGAAGCGGTCGGTGTCGGCCGGCCGCACCTTCACGTCGAGCGCCGGCACGCCGAGCTCGCGGGCCACCAGCGCGGCGTGCTCGCTCTCGTGCCCGTCGGCCTCGGTGGTCAGGCTCAGCACCATCTTCCCGGTCGGGTGGACGCGCAGGAACACCGCCCGGTACGCCTCGTCAGCCATTGCCGGCTCCTCTCTCCTCGGCCGCGATGCGCTGGCGCTCCTGATGGGCGGTCAGCGCGTTGTGCTCCTCCAGGTCGCAGAAGGCGGGCTGGGGCCCGCCCAGCGGATGGGGCGGCGCCGCCGGCCGCTCGCATCCGGGATAGATGCAGGTCTTCACGTCGTCACTCATCGGTCACCCATCCGGGCGTCGTGTTGCCGCGGCTCGGCCCGTGCCCGGAGGGCATCGCCACCGAGCTGCCGGCGACCGGCGTCGCGCTCGCCCACGGCTCCGGCTCGTCCACCGGCGCCGCGTCCGGCACGGCCTCGACCTCCGCGCCGGAGATCGCCTCGACGACCTCGCCGAGCGCGCGGAAGCTGTGGCCGCTGACGAAGGCGTCGCAGTGCGGGAGCGCCGCCACCATGCCGCCGGCGCGCACGGAGAACGCGCTCGCGCCGATCCGCGGGTTCACCCAGACGATCCGGTGCGCCAGCCGCGCCAGCCGCTCCATCTGCACGCCGACGATCTCCGGGTCGCCCCGCTCCCAGCCGTCGGACAGGATCACGACCACCGCGCCGCGCGCCATGCCGCGCCGCCCGTGGCGGTCGTTGAACGCCTTCAGCGCGTCGCCGATCCGGGTGCCGCTCGACCAGTCGGGCGCGGTGGCGGCGGCGCGCTGGATCGCGCGCTCGGGATTCCGCGAGGCGAGCGCGCGCGTGAGCCGGGTGAGCCGGGTCGCGAACACGAACGCCTCGGCGCCCGGCCCGCTGCCGGCCGCCACCGTCAGGAACTGCAGGTACGCGCGCGCGTACGGCTCCATCGAGCCGGAGATGTCGCACAGCAGCACGAGCCGGCGGCGGACGATCCGGCGCCGCCGGCGGGCGAGCCGGATCGGGTCGCCACCCGTGCGGCGCGCCTCGCGCAGCGTGCGCCGCAGGTCGATCTGCCGGCCGCGGCCGCGCTCGTAGCGCCGTGTCCGGCGCAGCGGCGTCGCCAGCTTCAGCCGCGACATCAGCCGGTAGAGCTGCGCGAGCTCGGCAGGGGAGAGGGCCTCGAAACGCTTGTCCGCGAGCCGCTCCTCGTCGCTGGCCAGCGCCAGCGGCACGTCGACCTCCTCGCCCTCTTCGTCACCCTCGCCCGGCAGCCGCGACGTGCCCTCGCCGGCCACCGCCCGGCGGTCGTCCGCGCGCCGCTCGTCGTCCCGCGCCGGGAAGATCGTCGCGTCGTCGTCGTCCCCCGCCACCTCGTCGCGCCGATCCCCGAAGATCGACCAGAAGACCGCGTCGAACGGCTTCACCTGCGCGGCGTCGGAGACCAGCACCGCGCGCGCGGTCCAGTACAGCCGCCGGCGGCTGATCGGCCGCACCAGGTCGAGCGCCCGGGCGAGCTCGGCGGCGCGGGCCGGGGTCGTCGGCACGCCGGCATCGTGCAGCCGCCGGCTGAGCGCGCCGACCAGCGGCGGCAGGTCGAGCACGACGGTCTCAATCACCGCTGCGCACGAGCTGCTCGAGGCCGGCCGCGCGGATCACCTCCTGGTCGTCGCCGTACTTGAGCACCGAGCCGAGCGTGCGGTCGATCGCCGCCGCGTCGAGCCGCTCCACGCCGAGCAGCTCGAGCGCCGCGAGCCAGTCGATCGCCTCGGCCACGCCGGGCGGCTTCTGCACGTCGCTGTCGCGCATCCGCGCGATCGCGGTCGCGACCTGCACGGCGAGCACCTCCGACGCGCCCTTCACGCGCCGCCGGATGATGTCCACCTCGCGCTGCGGTGTCGGGTAATCGATCCAGTGGTACAGGCAGCGCCGCTTGACCGCGTCGTGCAGGTCGCGCGTGCGGTTCGACGTGAGCACGATCACCGGCGGGTGCGTGGCGCGGATCGTGCCGATCTCCGGGATCGTGACCGCCGCGTCGGCGAGCAGCTCGAGCAGGAACGCCTCGAAGTCGTCGTCCGCGCGGTCGATCTCGTCGATCAGCAGCACCGCGGGCCGCGGCCCGGGGTGCTCGAGCGCGCGCAGCAGCGGCCGCCGGACCAGATAGTCAGGCCCGAACAGGTCCTCCTCGCGCAGCGCCTCCCCGCCCGCGTCGGCGAGCCGGATGCTCAGGAGCTGGCGGGGATAGTTCCACTCGTACAGCGCCTCCGCCGCGTCGATCCCCTCGTAGCACTGCAGGCGGATCAGCGGCGTGTCGAGCACCGCCGCCAGCGCCTTCGCCGCCTCGGTCTTGCCGACGCCCGCCGCGCCCTCGAGCAGCAGCGGCTGCGGCAGCCGCACGCTGAGGAACATGGCGGTCGCCAAGCCCTCGTCGACGAGGTAGTCGACGCTCGACAGGCGCTGGGCCAGCGTCTCGATGTCGGGCGCGAGATACCCGACGTCGTCCATCATTGCGGCGGCTCGGCGCGTCCCTGCATCGCCCTCCACACGCGCGCCGGGGTGCACGGCATGTCGATGTGGTCCACGCCGTGTGTCTCGTGCAGCGCGTCGATCACCGCGTTGACGATCGCCGGCGGCGAGCCCACGTTCGGCGACTCGCCGACGCCCTTGGCACCGAGCGGGTGGTGCGGGCACGGCGTGACCGTCTCGCCCAGCTCGAAGTCCGGCGTCTCCAGCGCGGTCGGGATCAGGTAGTCCATGAACGACGAGTTCAGGCAGTTGCCCTCTTCGTCGAAGCTGATCAGCTCCATCAGCGCGATCCCGACGCCCTCCGCCAGGCCGCCGTGGATCTGGCCCTCGACCACCATCGGGTTGATCCGCACGCCGCAGTCGTCGACCGCGATGAACCGGCGGACCGTCACCTGCGCCGTGTCCGGGTCGATGTCGACCACCGCGATGTAGGCGCCGTACGGATACGTGAGGTTCGGCGGGTCGTAGATGACCTGGGCGTCGAGCCCGCCCTCCATGCCCTCCGGCATCGTCTCGCCGCTGTACGCGCGCAGCGCGATGTCCTCGATCAGCGCGCCCTTCTCCGGGTCGCCCTTCACGTACCAGCGGCCCTTCTCCCAGGCGAGGTCCTCGGGCCGAGTCTCGAGCATCGTCGCCGCGATCGCGCGCGCCTTGTCGCGCACCTTGCGCGAGACGACGGCGACCGCGCCGCCGGACACCGGCGTCGAGCGGCTGCCGTAGGTGCCGAGCCCGTAGGGCGACTTGTCGGTGTCGCCGTGGCGGACCTCGACGTCCTCCGGCGGGATGCCGAGCTCCTCGGCGACGATCTGCGCGAACGTCGTCTCGTGGCCCTGGCCCTGCGTCTGGGCGGAGATGCTCACGGTCGCCTTGCCCGACGGGTGGATGCGCAGGTCGGCGCCGTCGTTCATCGCCAGGCCGAGGATGTCCATGTGCTTGCGCGGCCCGGCGCCGACGCCCTCGGTGAAGAACGACACGCCGATGCCCATCAGCTCGCCGTTGGCGCGCTTGGAGGCCTGCTCCTTGCGGAGGTCCTCGTAGCCCGCCATCTCCATCGCCACGCGCATGGTCTCGGCGTAGTTGCCGGAATCGTAGGTCCAGCCCGTGGTCGTCTCGTACGGGAACTGCTCCGGCCGGATGAAGCTGCGCATGCGCAGCTCGATCGGGTCGGCCTGCATCTCCAGCGCGAGCGCGTCGACCATCCGCTCGACGAGGTAGACGGCCTCGGTGATGCGGAACGAGCAGCGGTAGGCGACGCCGCCGGGCGCCTTGTTGGTGTAGACGGCCTTGACCTTCACGTGCGACGCCTCGAGGTCGTACGAGCCGCAGCAGATGTGGAAGAAGCCGGCCGGGAACTTGGTCGGCTGCGCCGTGCTGTCGAACGCGCCGTGGTCGGCGATCACGTCGACCCGCAGGCCGGTGATCCTGCCCTCCTTCGAGCACATCTCCGCGCTCATGACGTAGTCGCGCGCGAAGCCGGTGGACACGAGGTTGCCGGTGCGGTCCTCGACCCACTTGACCGGCACGCCGGCGACGATCGAGCCGGCGATCGCGCACACGTAGCCCGGGTACACCGGCACCTTGTTGCCGAAGCCGCCGCCGATGTCGTTGCACTTGATCCGGATCATGTGCTCGGCGAGGCCGGCGACGTGCGCGTACACCGTGCGGTGGGCGTGCGGCGCCTGGTTGCCGTTGTAGATGTCGAGCTGGCCGGTCTCCGGGTTGAAGTCCGCGATGATGCCGCACGTCTCCAGCGGCGCCGGGTGGCAGCGCGGGTAGATGATGTCGCGGCTGACGACGGTGTCGGCCTCGGCGAACGCCTTGTCGGTGGCCGCCTCGTCGCCGGCCTCCCACAGCGGGCTGGCCAGGTTGTCGCGCTGGCCGGTCTTGTCGTCACGGATCAGCGGGGCGTCCTCATCGAGCGCCTTGCGGGCGTTGACGACGGCGGGCAGCGGCTCGTACTCGACGTCGATCAGGCTCAGCGCGTCGTTGGCCGAGTACTCGTCGGTCGCGATCACGAACGCGACCTCCTGGCCCTGGAAGCGGACCTTGTCGCCGGCCAGCACGGCCTGCGTGTCGTAGGAGATCGTCGGCATCCACGCCAGGCCGAGCGTCTCGAGGTCCTTCGCCGTGACGACGGCGGCCACGTTCGGGTGCGCCAGCGCCCGCGAGGTGTCGATCGAGACGATCTTCGCGTGCGCGTACGGGCTGCGCAGCAGCGCGCCGTAGACCATCCCGGGCAGCTTGATGTCGTCGAGGTAGTTGCCCTGGCCGCGGATGAAGCGCGCGTCCTCCTTGCGCTTGAGCCGGCCGAACCCGATCGGGCGCTCGGTCGTTTCGATGGCCATCCTCACACCTCTTTCTTGACGGCGGATTCGCGGTCGGCGGCCCACTGCACGGCGGCGACGATGTTCTTGTAGCCGGTGCAGCGACAGATCGCGCCGGAGATCGCCGTCCTGATCTCGTGGTCCGTCGGGTTCGGGTTCTCGTCCAGCAGCGCCCGCGTCGTCATCAGCATCCCGGGGGTGCAGAAGCCGCACTGGAGCGCGTGCTTCTCGTGGAAGCCCTCCTGGATCGGATCGAGCTTGCCGTCGACCTCGAGCGACTCCACCGTGCGGATCTCGTGGCCCGCGCACATCACGGCCAGCGTGGTGCACGACTTGACCGGCTGGCCGTCCATGAGGACGACGCACGCGCCGCAGTTGGAGGTGTCGCAGCCCCAGTGGGTGCCCGTGAGGTCGAGCGTCTCGCGGATGAAGTGCACGAGCAGCATGCGCGGCTCGACGTCGCGGGTCACGCTCTCGCCGTTGACGGTCATCGTGACTTCCACGTCAGGCCTCCTCGTTGAGCGCGCGGGCGGTGGCGCGGCGCAGTGCCCGGCCGGTGAGCACCCCGGCGAGGTGCCGCTTGTAGTCGACCGGGCCGCGGCCGTCGGCCATCGGCGCGCAATCCTCCGACGCGATCGTCGCGGCCTCGGTGAAGAGGTCGTACGACGGCGCCTGGCCGCGCAGCAGGTCCTCGGCGCGGGTGAGGTGGATCGTCGTCAGGCCGACCGCGCTGAGCGCGATGCCGACGTCGGCGAACGTGCCGCCGTCCATCCAGACGGCGGCGGAGGCCGCGGCGATCGCCCAGTCGCCGGCCCGGCGCTCGACCTTCTCGTGTGCGCTGCCGGCGCCGTCGCGCACCTTCAGGCGGATCTCGGTGAGGATCTCGCCGGCGCCGACCGCGGTCATGTACGGGCCGACGTGGAAGTCCTCCATGCTCACGATGCGCTCGCCGTCGGCGCCTCGGATCACGACGTCGGCCTTGGCGGCGGCGCAGACCGAGGAGAGGTCCTCGGCGGCGTCGGCCTGGCACAGCGAGCCGCCGATCGTGCCGCGGTTGCGCACCACGGGATCGGCGATCACGGTCTCGGCGTCGCCGAACAGCGGGAAGCGCTCGGCCAGCACCTCGGACTTGAGGAGGTCGACGTGGCGGGTGAGCGCGCCGATGCGGATCTCGCCGCCCTCCTCGCGGATGTAGGAGAGCTCGTCGAGGTCGTTGATGTCGACGAGGTGCTCGGGGTTGGCGAGCCGCAGCTTCATCATCGGCAGCAGGCTGTGGCCGCCGGCGATGACCCGCGCCTCGGAGCCGAGCCGCTGGAGCGACGCGATCGCGCCGTCGAGGCTCGTGGCGCGCTCGTACCCGAACGGGGCGGGTGTCTGCATCAGGCGCTCCTCGTCCGCTTGCGCGGCTGTCCGATGTCCTCGCGCTGCTCGTACTGCTCCGGCGCGTCCGTGCCGATTACGGGCGAGCGGTCGAGCCGCTCCGGCCGCGACTGCCGCGCCTCCGGGTACAGCAGCCGCGCGTTGAGGCTGCCGGACTCGACGTTGCGCAGGACCGGGCCGGCCGGGTTGGCCATGGCGATCGGCGCCTCGCGGCCGAGTCGGGCCAGCGTGAGCGTGCCCTTGGTGTAGACCTCGGCGATGCGCGGCGGGACGATCTCGCGGCTCTCGGGGTAGTCGCGGAAGCCGGCCGCGGCGGCGCCGGGGTAGAGGCCCTCGACGAGGCCGACCGCATCCTCGATGCCGGCCTTCTTGACGAGCAGGCCTTCGAGCGCGCCGACCGCCGCGTCGAGATTCTCGTTGATGTCGGCGACGACCGGCTCGACCGGCGCGCTCTTCTCCACGATCTCGCCGACGCTCTTGATGACCTCGTCGAGGCCGTCGGTGATCTGGCGGAGGGCGAGGATCGTCGAGACCAGGTAGTAGACGAGCGCCAGGACGATGAGGACGACGGCGATGATCAGTACGACTCCGGCTGCAGGCATCGTGTCTCCTCTCAGGCGTCGTCGATGATGACGTCGAGCGAGCCGCCGTAGTTGGCGACTCCCGCGACCGTTTGCCGGACCTGGTCCTGCGTCGTCAGCAGCAGCGGGACGGCGTCAAGGTCCTTCGACCCGGCGGCCGCCACGTCGGCGATCTGCCGCACGCTCGGGACGATGCTGCGCGCGGCCTTGAGCACGCCGTGCAGCAGGTAGACGACGACGGGGAAGACGACCACGAGCAGCACGATGTTCCCGATCCACCAGAGGGTCATCGCGGCCTCCTCTCCGCCACGACGGCTGCCTTCCTGGCGATGCCGGGCAGCGCACCGAGGATGACGTCGAACTGGGCGTTGATCGCCTTGACCGCGGGCTCGAGCGGCCGCAGGTGCTCGGCCTCCACGCCGGCGAGCGCGTCACCGAGCGTGGCGAGGCCGGTGGAGATCCGCTCGAGGCCCTGACGGACACGGATCAGCGCGATCGCCAGGACCGCGACGACGACGACCGCGAGCAGGACGCTGAGCAGGACCAGCAGGTCGTTCGTGCTCATGAGTGATCACCGAACCCGTCGGTCAGCGCGTTCATGTAGCCGTCCTGGACGACGGCCTCGTCGACGATCATCGCCAGCACCGGCGCGGTCGCCTCGAGCTGCGGGATGTTGGCCGTGTTGCCGGCGACCTTGCCCGCGATGTCGAGCAGGCCGTTGACGGACTTCTCGATGCTCCCGACCGACTGGAGCAGGAGGACGAGCAGGGTCGCGACGATCAGGGCGGCGCCGAGGCCGATGATCAGCGCGACCGTCCAGTAGCCGTGCGCGCTCATTTGCCCACCGCCACCTTCCGCAGGGCGCGGGCCGAGTGCAGGATCCGCACTCCCGAGTCATTGATGCGGCCGATGCCGTCGAGCGCGTCGGTCTGCGCACGGACGGTCTCGACGGCCCCGACCGCCGTGTCGGCCTGCTTCGCGATCCGGCGGGCGAGCTGCACGATCGTGATGACGATCGCCGCGGCCACCAGGATCACCACGACGCCCAGGGCGATCCCCACCTGCCATCCGGTGGACGATGCCGTCAGTACGGTCATGTCGTAACCCCACTCCTCCTCGACCCGGCGCGACCATAGCCACGGGGTCGGATCGTGTCCAGAACGGCCTCGTAGTCGTCCCAGGTGTCGACGTCGAGCGGCACCGCGCCGGCCACGGGGACCTCCGCGACCGCGTCCCCGCGCTGCTCGAGCATCTTCCAGACGGCCTTGTCCCCGTGCAGCGAGCGCAGGTCGCCGAACACCTCGCCACCGAACGCGAACGGGTGCCCGCGGCCGTCCTCGTAGCGGCAGACGGCGATCGGCGCGGCCCCGCGGGCGGCGACCAGGGTGCGCACGGTCGCGGCGGTCACGCCCGGCTGGTCGCCGAGCAGGAGCACGAGCTCGGTGGCCTGCGGGTCGAGCGCGGCCATCGCGACGGCGATCGACGACGAGCAGCCGGCGCCGAAGCCGCGATTGACGACGACCTCGGTGCCCGACAGGTCGACGCGCTCGCGGACCTTGTCGGCCTCGCCGCCGATCGCGACGATCAGCTGGT
This sequence comes from uncultured Solirubrobacteraceae bacterium, assembly GCA_963759375.1. GTDB lineage: Bacteria > Actinomycetota > Thermoleophilia > Solirubrobacterales > Solirubrobacteraceae > DASSUW01. The sequence continues at coordinate 25,574 of CAVWYY010000010.1, forward strand.
CGAAGTCGCACGCGCGCGCGGTGTCGACCGCGTGGTCGAGCAGCGTCGCGCCGTTGTAGGGCAGCAGCTGCTTGGGCCGGCCCAGCCGGCTCGAGCCGCCCGCCGCCAGGACTAGTCCGGCGACGAACGCGTCACTCATGGCAGCAGTGGCCCTCGTGTCCGTCGTGGGGGACCGGCAGCGCCACCTTCGCGGTCCGCTCGGCCACGATCTCGGCGAGGATCGACAGCGCGATCTCCTGCGGCGAGCGGGCGCCGATGTCCAGCCCGGCGGGCGTGTGCACGCGGGCGCGGTCCGCGTCGCTGACCGTGAGGCTCTCGAGCACGGCCGTGCCTCGCTTGCGGCTCGCCACCAGACCGACGTAGGGGACGCCCACGTCGAGCGCCGTCGACAGCGCCTGCTCCTCGTCGCGCCCGTGGGAGGCGACGACGACCGCCGTGTCGTCGATCGACGCGTCGATGTCGCCGCTCGCCGTGGCCACGACGTCGTAGCCCAGCGAGCCGCCGAGGTCGGCGAGGGCCAGCGCGATCGGCGTGTCGCCGACCACGTGCACCCGCGGCTTCGGCAGGTGCGGCTCCAGGAAGATCTCCAGCGCGCCGCCGCTGATGCACGGATTGTGCACGGTGATGGCGCCCTCGACAACGGCCTCGTCGCCGGTCCCGGGCTCGATCCGCAGCAGCAGCGCGTCGCCGGTCTCGAGCGCGTGCAGCGCGTGCAGGCGCACGCTCGGCTCCGCGCAGTGCCCGCCGACAAAGCCTTCGATCGTGCCGTCGCCGAGCACGAGCGCGGTGGCGCCCGCCCTGACGCTCGCCGGTCTCCCGGCGCGCACGACGGTGGCCTGCACGAACGGCACGCGCTCAGCCCTGAGCGCGGCTGCACGACTGGCGAGACGCTCGGCGATCATGGGATCTACGTTCCTCCTCCGTGGGACCCTTAGTTGCAATCGTAATCACTTGCGAACTCGGGCTGGTCTTTTCGCGCTGAACGTCGACTTCGGCTGGGTAGGGAGGCGGACGGTGCATTTCGTCGCACTCGTCCGCCGGCCGCGCATCCGCGCGACGTTAAGCACCTATAGGGAGCATTTCGTCGCACGAATCGCCGCGAGTTCGATCGGTGCGACGAAATGCACACTCGATCGTGTGGGTTTCGTCGCGCGGACGAGTCGCGCGGCGATGTGTGCGACGAAACCCACGCCTGAGGACGGTTTCGTCGCAGCGATCGCGCGGCCGCGCACGATTGGGACGAAACCCACGCGGGCGCACCCGCTCCCCTACCCAGCCGATGTTGACGTTCGCTCCGCGTTGGCGAAGCCGCCGCGCCTAGGGCTTCGCCGCGATGAGGGTGAAGAGCACGGGCAGCAGTTCGCCGTCGACGCGCAGGCGGTAGCGCCCGTCCTCCTCGCGCGCGAGTAGATCCCCGCGCGGGTCGAAGTCGGCCTCCACGTGCTCCTCGAGGTGCTCGACCTTGAGGCCGGCGGCCAGCGCGGCGTTGACGATCTCCCCGAGCGAGTGCCCGTACTGGACCGACTCGGTGGCGGCCACGTCGAGCTCGGCGCCCGCGTAGGAGCCGGGCTCGTCGAACCCCCGCGCGCGGTCGTTGACGTACGGGAAGTCGAACTGCAGCGGGTCCCGGGAGGCGACCATGGTGTACAGCGGGTGGCCGTCGACGAGCAGCAGCTTGCCGCCGCCCCGCAGCGCCGCGGCCGCCGCGCGCATCCACGCGCGCACGTCGTCGATCCACACGAGCACGCCGATCGTCGCGTACACGAGGTCGAAGTGGTTGTGCAGCTCGGTCGGGAGCGCGGTCGCCTCCGCCTCTAGGAACTGGACGTCGACCTCGCACCGGCGCGCGAGCGCGCGGGCCTTCTCGAGCGAGGCGGGCGAGAAGTCCACGCCGGTCACGCGCGCGCCGCGGCGGGCGAGCGAGATCGCGTCGAACCCGATGTGGCACTGCAGGTGTAGGACGTCGAGCCCGGCGACCGCGCCGATCGCCTCGCGGATCCCCGCGGCCTCGAGCTCGCTCAGCGAGTCCTTGCCGTCGATCAGCGCGTCGGTGTCGTAGTACGCGTCCTGCCCGTGCGCCGCCGCCAGGGCGTCCCAGTGCGCCCGGTTGATGCGGCGTGCAGTGCGGGCATCCGGCATGCCCGCGGGACTCTATTGAGCGGTCGCCGCCGAGAGCCGGTCGACGGCCAGGCGCTCCTCGAAGCGCACGCGGTGCCAGGCGTCGACCGCCGAGCCCACGGGCTCCCAGCCGAGCTCGCGCAGGCGCGCCACGAGGTCCTCGTGAGCGTCCCTGGCCGGCCCGTCGTCCGGGATCGCACCGCTGGCCGGCGCCGCGAAGACCGGTGAGCGCGCGACGATCTCACGGTCCGCCCCGCCGCCGACGACGGCGCGGAACTCGGCGTTGGTGCCCGACCGCCAGAGCGCGATCCAGCACTCCTGCCCCTGCCGCACGGGGCTGAGCGCCGCGGCCCGGTCGCCCACCGCGAACCCGGCTGCAGCGACGAGAAGGAACAGCACCACGGTCAGCCAGGTGGGCACCGGGCGATCCTAACGTCGCGGTCGGCTATTCGCCGGTGAGCCGCGTCACGGTGCCGCTGCGTGCATCAACTACCCAGGCGGCACCGGCTCCGACGGCCAGCGCTCGATGATCTCCCGGCCCTGGCCACGGCCGGCGACCACGTGGAACTTCGCACGCGCGCCCGCGCGCGCGATGACGAACGCGAACCCGGTGACGGAAGCGGCGGCCAACAGGCTGAGGATCAGGATCAGGTGGACGTCGCTCGACGATCCCTCCTGCGCCGAGGGCTCCGCTGGAGCCGAATCCCACAGGTCGGTGGGCAGGCCCTCGGTGCCCTGCGCAGCGGCCGCCGGCGCGGCGAGCACGGCGGTGACGAGCACCGCGATCAGGACACTGAGGGGCGTCCAGCCCTTCACGGCCTGATCCGAACGTCGCTGGGCCGTGCAGGAAAGCCGTTCTCCGGGGCGAACAGGCAAGGCCGATGGGTTTCCCCGACCGTGATCGGAGCACGACGTGACCGGTAAGGCCAAGGTGATCGCCTTCGCCAACCAGAAGGGCGGGGTCGCGAAGACGACCACCACGCTGAACCTTGCGGCGGCATTCGCCGAGCAGGGCCATCGCGTCTTGTGCGTCGACATGGACCCCCAGGGCAACCTCACGATGTCGCAGGGGATCGATCCCGACACGCTCGAGCAGTCGATGTTCGACGTGCTGGTGCACGACCTCTCGATCCGGGAGGTCATCCGCCGCCGCGAGATCGACATCGCATGCGCGTCGATCGACCTCGCCGGCGCCGAGATCGCGATGTCCACGAAGATCGGCCGTGAGCGCTCACTGCTGAAGGCGCTGCACGCAGTTTCCGAGGACTACGACTGGATCTTCGTCGATACGCCGCCCTCGCTGGGACTATTGACGGTGAACGCACTGACCGCCGCCGATCAGGTGATCGTCCCCGTTCAGTGCGAGTATCTGTCGATGCGTGGACTGCTGCAGCTGCAGAACACCCTCTCGATGATCCGTGAGAACCTCAATCCCGACGTGCAGATCGCGGGCATCCTGCCCACGATGGTCGACACGCGTACCCTGCACGCCAAGGAGGCGCTCGAGATCCTCGAGGAGAACTTCGGCGACCGAGTCTTCGGCGCGCGCATCAGGAAGACCGTGAGGTTCGCGGAAGCTCCCGTGAAGGGGATGTCGGTGCTCAAGTACGACCCGTCGGGCAAGGCGGCTGACGCCTATCGCCAGTTGGCGAAGGAGGTGCTCTCGAATGGCAAGCGGTAAGCGGGCGAGCATGCGGGAGGGGCCGCTGGCAGCGCTCTTCCGGCGCACGGACGAGGCCGATCCGGCCGCGCCCGCCGAGCCGCCGCGGCAGGAAACCCCGGAGATGGAGGAGGAGCGCTCGGCGCCACGCACGCCGACGCCGCAGGAGCGCCTCCGCCACGCGTTCTCCTCGGATCTGCCCGAGAACATGATGTCCCCGCCGGAGTCCCAGCGCCCGAGCGCGGCCGACTACCAGTGGGAGGCCTCCGGTGCCGACATGTCGCGTCAGCCGGAGCTGCGCGTGGTCGGCGTCGGCGGTGGCGGCGTGAACGCCGTCAACCGGATGATCGAGGCCGGGGTGACGGGCGTGGAGTTCATCGCGCTCAACACCGACGCGCAGTCGCTCAACCAGTCCGCCGCGCACGTGACGCTGCAGCTCGGCGCCGACATCACGCGTGGGCTCGGCTCCGGCTCGGATCCCGAGCAGGGCCGCTCCGCCGCGATGGAGGACCACGACCGCATCAAGTCGCTGCTCAAGGGCTCGGACATGGTGTTCATCACCGCGGGCGAGGGCGGCGGCACCGGCACGGGCGCCGCGCCCGTCGTGGCGCGCATCGCCCGCGAGCTGGGCGCGCTCACCGTCGGCATCGTCACCAAGCCGTTCGGCTTCGAGGGCTCGCGCCGCATGAAGGGCGCCGAGCAGGGCATCGAGCTGCTGGCCGAGGAGGTCGACACGCTCATCGTGGTGCCGAACAACCGGCTGCTGTCGGTGCTCGACAAGCAGACGTCGATGGTGGAGGCCTTCCGGGTCGCCGACGACGTGCTGCGCCAGGGCGTCCAGGGCATCTCCGACCTGATCACGCTCCCGGGCCTGATCAACCTCGACTTCGCGGACGTTCGCACGATCATGGCCGACGCCGGCAGCGCGCTGCTCGGCATCGGCATGGGCACCGGCGACAAGCGGGCGGTCGAGGCGGCCACGGCGGCCGCGTCGTCACCGCTGCTGGAGACCACGCTCGAGGGCGCGCAGTCGATCCTGCTGTCGATCACCGGCGGCAAGGACCTCTCGCTGTTCGAGGTCAACGAGGCGGCCCGCGCCGTCCAGGAGGCCGCTCACCCGGACGCGAACATCATCTTCGGCGCGATGCTCGACGAGAAGCTCGAGGACGAGGTCTGGATCACCGTGGTCGCCACCGGCTACGGCGCCAAGCGCCCGCCGCGCGAGGACCGCAGCCCGTTCCGCGAGCCGATCGGCGAGCCGCGGGTGCGGCGCAATCGCGAGCCCGCGTACGTGCGCGGCGGCGACGTCGACGTGCCGGAATTCATCCCGCGTTATTAAGTGCCCTTGCCTTCGTCCGGCCGGCGCCTTGACTGGGACGGTGGCCATCCCTGGCCACCGTGACCGGGCGCTGCGCGCCCTCTTGAGGTGGCCGGCGGCGTCATAGCTGCCGGCCACCCGCTGACCGCCTCGGCCGGCGCGGACGTCCTGCGTGCCGGCGGCAACGCGGTCGACGCCGCGCTGGCGGCGATGCTCACCGCGTTCGTCACCGAGCCGCTGCTCACCGGGCTCGGGGCGGGCGGCTACATGCTGGTCGCGGCGCCGGGGCGCGAGCCGGTGCTGCTCGACTTCTTCGTCGCCGCGCCCGGCCATGGCGCCGACCTGGAGACGCGTGCGGAGCTGGTGCCGGCCGACGTCTCGTTCGGCGACGCCGTGCAGGTGTTCCACGTGGGCGCGGCCTCGTGCGGGTGCTACGGCACGCCGGCCGGGATCTGCGCGGCCGCCGACCGGTTCGGGACGATCCCGCTGGCGGACCTGGTGAAGCCCGCCATCGCGCACGCGCGAGCCGGTGTGCTGATCAACACCCAGCAGGCGTACCTGTTCGAGATCCTCCAGCCGATCTACGACTCGCACGCCGAGTCGCGCGAGCTGCTCATGCCCGAGGGGCGCGTGCCGCGGGCCGGCGACGTGCTCAAGGATCCGCCGCTCGCCGACTCACTCGAGCGCCTGGGCGCCGAGGGGGCGGCGCCGTTCTACACCGGCGACATCGGCGCCGCCGTCTCCGAGCACGTGTGCCGCCAGGGCGGCGTCCTCACGCGTGAGGATCTCGCCGCCTACCGCGCCGAGCCGCGCGAGCCCGTGCGGGTGAGCTACCGCGGCCGCGACGTCCTCACCAACCCGCCGCCGAGCGCGGGCGGCACGCTGCTCGGCTACGCGCTCGGCCTGCTCGACCGCGACCCGCCGCCGCCGGACGCGCTCGCGATCGTGCGGGCGATGGAGCGCGCGCAGAACGAGCGCACCTCGGAATTCCTCACCGGGCTGTCCGAGCCCGGCTTCCTCGACCGCTTCATGGCCAGCCGGCTCGGCTCGACCACGCATCTCTCTGTGCTCGACGGCGAGGGCTGGGCGTGCTCGGTGACGTGCACGAACGGCGAGGGCTCGGGCATCGTGGTCCCGGGCACCGGCATCCACGTCAACAACATCATGGGCGAGCAGGACCTGTCGCCGCTGGGCTTCTTCACCCATCCGCCCGGGCGCCGCCTGCCGTCGATGATGGCGCCGACCGTGGTGCTCGACGCCGACGGCGCACCAGAGCTGGCGCTGGGCTCGGCCGGCTCCAATCGCATCCGCTCGACACTGCTGCAGGTGATCGTCAACGTCCTCGACCGCGCGATGACCGCCGCCCAGGCAGTCGACGCCCCGCGGCTGCACTTCGAGGACGGGCTCGTCTACGCGGAGCCGGGCGTCGACGGGGGACTGCTCGAGCGCGGGGGCTACACGCTGTCCTGGTTCCGCGACCGGAACCTGTTCTTCGGCGGCTGCCAGGCCGTCGAGCGCGACGCCCGGACGGGCGCGCCGGCCGGCGCCGGCGATCCGCGGCGCGGCGGCGCCGTCGTGGTCGCTTGATCGCTGCACTACCGTAAGGACATGGCCCTCGTGCCGCCGCCCCACGACGTCCGCGCCTCCGACGCCGAGCGCGAGAAGGTCGCGACTGCGCTGCGCGATCACGCCGGCGACGGGCGGCTCGACCCGGACGAGCTCGACAAGCGGCTGGACCTGGCTTATGCGGCGCGCACGCGAGGCGACCTCGTACCACTGCTCGCGGACCTCCCGTCGGAGGACGAGGAAAAGCGGCCGCGGCCGCGGAGCGACGAACCTGGGCCGCTGCCGCCGCTCGTCTTCGTCTCACTGGTGCTCATCGTGATCTGGGCGTTCTCGGGCGCCGGCTACTTCTGGCCGATGTGGCCGATCGGGGCGATGGTTCTGGCCTCGATCGCCTCGCGCGCCGACCATCGCCACAAGTCACAGCGGCGGCGTTCCGAGTCGTCCTAGGCTGCGAACGCCTCGTCGCCGCCGACGAGCGTACGCGTGACGTACAACGCGTCGTCGAGCACCGCGAGGTCGGCGGACACACCCGGCGCCAGGCGCCCGATGTCGTCGCGGCCGAGCAGGCGGGCCGGGGCCGCGGTCGCCGCGTAGACGGCCTCGGAGGTCGAGGCGCCGAGCGCGACGAGCTCGCGCACCGCGCGGTCCATCGTCACGGTGCTGCCCGCGAGCGTCCCGTCGGCCAGCCGCGACGCGCCGTCGGCCACGACCACCTCGCGCTCGCCGAGCCGGAACGTGCCATCGCCGAGCCCGGCGGCGGAGATCGCGTCGGTGATCAGGCACAGTCGCTCGCGGGCGGCCATCCAGGCGCTCGCGGCCGTCTCGTCGGCGAGGTGGACGCCGTCGACGATCGCCGTCACGGCGACGTCCGGGCGCACGAGCGCGACACCGGCCGGCCCGGGGTCGCGCGGCCGGAAACGGCGGTGCGCGTTGTGGATGTGCGTCAGCGCCCGCGCGCCGCGGTCGAACGCCGCGTGGGCGGTCGCGGCGTCGGCGTCGGTGTGGCCGATGTGCACGACGATGCCGCGCTCGACCAGCGCCGCCACGAGGTCGAGCCCGCCCGGCAGCTCGGGCGCGACCGTCATCGTCGTGATCGGCCCGATCCCGCGCAGCTCGTCGACGAGGGCGAGGTCGGGCTCGAGCAGATGCTCCGGCGGGTGCGCGCCCGGCCAGGCCGGTGACAGGAACGGGCCCTCGATGTGCGCGCCGAGCCGCCGCGGGGCCGCCGCCGAGAGCACGGTCAGGGCACGGCGGTACTCGCTCGCGGGAGCGGTGATGAACGTCGGCAGGTAGGCCGTGACGCCGGTGGCGGCCAGCGCCCGGTCCACGCGCGCGTAGTCCTGCGGATCGGCGGTCAGGAAGTCCACGCCGGCGAAGCCGTTGACCTGCACGTCGACGAACCCCGGCACCGCGAGGCCCGAGCCGGCGCCGCCGAGCCCGACCGCCTCCACGCGCCCGTCGGCCACCGACACGTCGCCCGGGACGGGCACGCCGTCGACCAGCGCCGCCGCGACGCCGAGCCTCACGGCACGACCACGGGCGCCTCGGCGCCCCACAGCGCGGCGCCCACGGCGCCCGCGCTCGGGCCGAGCTCCGCCGCCACCACGCCGATCTCGTCGACCGGCGCGACGCACGCGCGCCGCCGGATCTCCGCGCGGATCGGCTCGAGCAGCAGCTCGCCGGCCGCCGCCACGCCGCCGCCGACGACAACCCGCTCGGGCCACAGCAGGACGATCGCGCCGGCCAGGACGCGGCCGACGTGCTCGCCCGCCGTCGCGAACGCGGCGACGGCCGGCGGGTCGCCGGCGCGGGCGGCTTCGGCCGCCTCGGCGACCGTGGCGCGGCCCGCGGCAGCGGCGATCGCATCGGCTCCCGCCATCCGGTCCAGGCAGCCGCGGTTGCCGCACCCGCACAGCGGACCGTCGGGATCGACGGTCGTGTGGCCGATCTCGCCGGCGTGCCCGAGGCCCAGGTGCACGCGGCCGCCGATCACCACGCCGCCGCCGACGCCGGTGCCGAGCGCGATGCACACGAGGTCGGATGCCCCGCGGCCGGCACCCAGCCGCAGCTCGGCCAGCGTGAGCGCCCGAACGTCGTTGACCGGCCGGACCGCGACACCGAGCCGCTCGCCGACCGGGCCGGTGATCGGCCGCCCGACCCAGTCCCCGGGGAGATTCGGGAGCAGCACGCCGCGCCCCTCGCCGTCGAAGTGCCCGGGCAGCGCCAGCCCCGCCGAGACGATCTCGCCGAACGGCTCGGCGGTCGCCCGCCCGAGCTCGGCGACCCGCTCCAGCACGGCGTCCGGGCCGTCGGCGGCGCCGTTCGGCAGGGCGTCCGCGGCCAGCACGCGCAGCGAGGAGTCGACCACCGCGCACTTGACGTTCGTCCCGCCCAGATCGAGCCCGATGTGCACGCCCACCCGCTGCACGCTACCGGCGCGCCCGGGGGTGCGTTCCGTCTCTTGACAGCGTCGAGTCGACGGCTCTAGGTTGCAACCTGTATACACAACTAGACGGATGCCGCACGGACACCATCAGCCAGTCACGCTCGGCCTGCTCGGGTCGGGTTTCGTCTCAGGGTTCTACCTGGACGGGCTGCGTGACGTGCCCGGCGCCCGGGTGGTCGCGAACTACAGTCGCAGCGCCGAGCGCGCCGGCGAGTTCGGCCGCGCGCACGACATCCCGCGCCAGTACACCGACGTCGAGGCGCTGGTCGCCGACGACGAGGTGGACATCGTCGTCGTCGCGCTCCCCAACCACATGCACGTGGACGCCATCCGCGCCGCCGCGGAGGCCGGCAAGGCGATCGTCTGCACCAAGCCGCTGGCCCGCAACGCGGCCGAGTCGGCCGAGATCCTGCGGATCGTCACGGACGCCGGCGTGATGCACGGCTACGCGGAGACCGAGGTGTTCGCGCCCAACGTCGTCCGCGCGCGCGAGATGATCGAGCAGGGCGCGATCGGCGACGTGATCTCGGTCCGCGCCCGCGAGGCCCATTCCGGCCCGCACGCGCCCCACTTCTGGGACGCCGAGACGGCCGGCGGCGGCGCGCTGCTGGACATGGGGTGCCACACGATCGAGGCGGCGCGCTACTTCTTCGGCAAGGACGTCCCGATGACCGAGGCGTTCGCCTGGGGCGCCACGCTCAGCCACGCCGACAAGACGACCGGCGAGGACAACGCAGTCGCGCTGATCAAGTTCGCCAACGGCGGCATCTCGATCACCGAGTCGAGCTGGTCCATGAAGGGCGGGATGGAGCTGCGCAACGAGATCACCGGGTCGGGCGGCCGCCTGGTCACCGACTCGACATCGACGCCCGTGCACGGGTTCATCACCAACCCGGGCGGCTACCTGATGGAGAAGGCGGACGCCGACACGGGCTGGGTCTATCCGATCCCCGAGGAGGCGCACGTCTACGGCTACACGCAGGAGATGCGCCACTTCGTCGACTGCTTCCGCGACGGCACGACGCCGCGCGAGACGTTCGTGGACGGCTATGTCGTCAACTGCGCGCTCGACGCGTGCTACCGCTCGATGAAGAGCGGCACGTGGGAGCCGATCGAGATCGACGACGGGCTCGTATGACCGTGGCGACGGCCCGCTACATCGACGCGGCACGTGACCTGCTCGAGCGCGTGGGCGAGCAGGACGCCGAGCTCGAGCGCGCCGCCGCCATCTGCGCGGACGCGATCGGCGCCGGCGGGCTCGTCCACCTCTTCGGTACCGGCCACTCGCGCATCGCGGTCGAGGAGATGTTCCCGCGCTACGGCTCCTATCCCGGCTTTCATCCGATCGTCGAGCTGTCGATGACGTTCCACACGCAGGTCGTGGGCGCCAACGGTCAGCGGCAGGCGATGTTCATCGAGCGCACGGAGGGCCTCGGAGAGGTCATCCTGCGCAACTTCGACCTCCGGCCTCCCGACGCGATGATGGTGTTCAGCGCCGGCGGGCTCGGAGCCGTCCCGATCGAGGTGGCGAAGGGCGCGCGTGAGCGCGGCCTGCAGGTCATCGCGGTCACCTCGGTCGAGGCGACCGAGGCGGGGCAGAGCACCCACTCGTCGGGGTCGCGCCTGCGCGATCACGCCGACGTGGTGCTCGATCTCCGCACGCCCCCGGCGGACGCTCTCGTGACGCTCGAGGGCCTGGACACACCGGTTGGTCCGGGCTCGACGATCGCCGCCGTGGCGCTCGCCAACGAAGTGAAGGTCCGCACGGCCGCGCGGCTCGTCGAGCGGGGGGCGATGCCCCCGGTGATCACGAGCGCGGCGGTGGTGGGCGAAGCGGCGTCGGCGCGTCTGTTCGACGCGGCGTATGCCGAGCACGCCCGCCGTGCGGCCAGGGTGCTGGAGGGTTCCTGTAAATGCGAAGGAGGAGGGTCTTCGTCCCCATGAGTCTCCGGGCTCGTCCAATTGCGCTGCTCGCGCTTCTCGTCGGCATGCTCGCGCTGGTTGCTGCGGGCTGTGGCGACGACGACAGCGGCGGCGGCGGCTCCGCCGGCGGTGGCGGCGGTGAGAAGAAGACGTACAAGATCGGCGTGAGCAACACGCTGGTCGGCAACGGCTGGCGCGAGGAGATGATCTGCTCCGTCAAGGCGCAGGCGCTCGCCTCAGGCCAGGTCGACGAGGTGCTCGTGCACAACGTCAACGGCGACGCCAGCGCGCAGATCGCCGGTATCCGCAACCTCATCTCGTCGGGCGCGAACGCGATCATCGCCAACCCGGCCGATCGTGAGGCGCTCAACCCGGTCATCAAGGAGGCCGACGCCCGCGGGATCAAGTTCGTGGCCGTCGACCAGGCGGTGACCGCCCCCGAGGCCTACGTGGTCACCAACGACCAGGTCGCCTACGGCAAGCTCGGCGCTGAGTATCTGGTCAAGGCGCTGAACGGCAAGGGCAACATCGTCGAGATGCGCGGCATCAGCGGCGTCCCCGCCGACGACGACCGCCACAAGGGGTTCATGGAGGTCATCGACGCCAACCCCGACATGAAGGTCGTCAAGGAGACGTTCACCGACTGGTCGTTCGCTCCGGCCGGCAAGCAGGCCAACGACATCCTGAGCTCGAACACGCAGGTCGACGGGATCTGGACGTCGGGCATCGACTACGTGGTGGTCGACGCACTCAAGAAGAACGGCCAGGAGAAGGTGCCGGTCATCGGCGCCGACAACAACAAGTTCCTCGAGCAGCTCAAGGACGGGGCTCCGGGCGCTGCGGTCACCAACCCGGCCGCCATCGGCGGCGTGGGCACGGCCATCGCGCTCGACGCCCTGAACGGGAAGGACCCGGAGAAGGTCACGACGCTCACGCCCGAGGTCTGGGACATGGAGTCGTCGGCGGACAAGATCAACGAGTTCTATGACCCGAAGCTGCCGCCCACGTACTCGAACCAGATGATCGTGGACCCGTACACGACGTACACCAAGGATCAGCTGACGGGCTGCCAGGGCCCGTAGACCGAAACGCATTCCCGGGGGCGCGGGCGTAAGCTCGCGCCCCTCGGGGGCCTTATGCCATTGCTCGAAGTGACAAACGTGGCGAAGCGCTACGGGCCGGTCGTGGCGCTCAAGTCCGCCGAGCTCGTCGTCGAGCCCGGTGAGATCCACGCGCTGCTCGGCGCCAACGGCGCCGGCAAGAGCACGCTCGTGAAGATCCTCACCGGCGTCATCCGCCACGACAGCGGCACGATCGCCGTCAACGGTGAGCCGGTCCGCATCGCGTCGCCCGAGGGCGCGCGCAAGGTCGGCTTCGCACCCGTCTTCCAGGATCCGGCGATGCTGCCGGACCTCACGGTCGCGCAGAACCTGGTGCTGACGCGCACCGACATCGCGGCCACGCGCGAGTGGCTCGAGCGCATGGAGCTGACCGTCGACCTCACGGCGATGACCGACGAGCTCCCGCTGCCCACGCTGCGCATGCTCGACCTGGCGCGCGCGCTGGCGCGCGACCCCGAGCTGCTGATGCTCGACGAGATCACGGCCGCGCTGCCGTCGGACCTCGCCGAGAAGGTCTTTGCGGTGATGCGCGAGTGGAAGAGCCGCGGCCGCTCCGTCCTCTTCATCACGCACCGCCTCGCCGAGGTGACCGCGACGTGCGATCGCGCGAGCGTGCTGCGCGACGGCCGCACGGTCGGGACGCTGGTCCCGCGGACCGGCGAGGAGGAGAAGATCGTCGAGCTGATGCTGGGCGCGAGCCGCAGCAAGCTCGCCGAGTCGATCGAGGCCGAGGTGAGCAGCGGCGAAGGCGGCGCCGTCGCCGTCGAGGCAACGGCGCCGGCCGTGAAGACCGGCGAGGCGCAGTTGGAGGTCCGCAACCTCATCGTTGGCGACGACGAGGGCGGCGTGTCGTTCGAGCTGCGCGCCGGCGAGATCCTCGGCGTGGCCGCGCTCGAGGGCCAGGGTCAGGACCGGCTGTTCGACTACCTGGCCGGCGAGCGCCGGCCGGTGGGCGGCGAGATGGTGGTGGCCGGCAAGCCGTTCAGCCCGCGCAACCCGTATGAGGCGATCCGCAACGGCGTCGTGCTCGTGCCCGCCGACCGCGTGCTCGCGCTGCTGCCGCAGCGGCCGATCCGCGAGAACATCGCCGCCCCGCTGTTCAACCGCATCTCGCGCTGGGGCCCGATCAACCGCGGCGACGAGCGCCGCCGCGTGCAGAACGCGATCGAGCGGCTGTCGATCGACACGCGCGCGCAGCGCCAGGCGCGCCGGCTGTCCGGCGGCAACCAGCAGAAGCTGACGATCGCGCGCTGGCTCGCGGCCGGGTTCACGACGATGCTGTGCTTCGACCCGACGCGCGGCATCGACGTCGGCACCAAGCGGCAGATCTACGCGCTGCTGCGCGAGCTCGCCGAGGCCGGCGCCGCGGTGCTCCTGTTCACGTCCGAGCTGCCGGAGATCCAGCTGGTCTGCGACCGCACGGTCGTCGTGTACCGCGGGGCGGTGACCGCCGAGATGCCGGCGTCGGAGGCGGACGAGGCGGCGCTGCTCAAGGCGGCCCACGGCCTCACGAACGTGGAGGCGGCGGCATGACGACGGTCGACGACGCAACCGCGCGCACCGGCGGCGGCGGCCGGGACTGGCGCCGGTTCGGCCGGCGGCACGGCTGGACGATCGGCGTCTACGGCCTGCTGGTCCTCCTGATCCTCGCCTACATCTGGGCGCTCGCCCCGGTGAAGTTCACGTCGTTCGACCTCAAGACGATCGTGCTCGGCGGCCTGCCGCTCGCGTTCGCGGCGATGGCCCAGTCGGTGATCATCATCTCCGGCGGCATCGATCTCTCGCTCGGCGTGATGGTCGCGATCATCAACGTGCTGGCCGCCAAGTGGATGGAGGGGCAGGGCTTCGGCACGGCGCTGCTGCTCGCGGTCGGGTTGATGGTCATCGGCATCGTGCTCGGCACGATCAACGGCACGCTGATCGTGCTCACCGGCGTCCCCGACATCGTCGTGACGCTGGCGATGTCGTTCGTGTGGGGCGGTGTCGCGCTGTTGATCATGCGCACGCCGGGCGGCGGGGCGCCCACCGACTTCCAGGCGCTCGGCACGGGATCGTTCGTGTCGGAATGGATCCCCGCGGGCGCGGTGATCGTGGCCGTCGTGCTGCTCGCCGTGTGGTTGCCGATCCGCTGGCGGCGCTCGGGCTTCGCGATCTACGCGATCGGGTCCAATCGCGACCGGGCGTACCTGTCGGGCGTGAACGTGAACATGACGCGCGTCCTCGCCTACTCGGTCGGCGGCTTCTTCGCCGCGATGGCCGGTCTCGCGCTCACCGCCACCACCGGCATCGGCACGCCGTACTCGGGCAACTTCATCACGCTGAACTCGGTCGCCGCCGCGGTGCTGGGCGGCGTGAGCCTGGCGGGCGGCAAGGGCGGGCTGACCGGACCGGTCGCCGCGGCGTTCTGCCTCACGCTCGTCCCGGCGATCATGGTCTTCCAGGGCATCGACCCGAACTACAGCCAGGTCATCCAGGGCGCGCTGATCGTCATCGTCGTGATGATCGCCGGCCTGCTGCTGATCAGGGAGCGCCGATGAGCACCGCCGCCACGGCGCCCGACGAGCAGCTCGAGCCCCAGCCCAACCGCGCGACGGCGGCCGTGCAGTGGGTGATCGACCGCCCGCTGATCATGCTCTCGGTCATCCTCGTGCTGCTGGTGATCGCGTGCGAGGTCGTGTCGCCGGGATACATCTCGGACGAGCGCGTCGGCGCGATCCTGCAGTTCTCGGCGCCGCTGGCGTTCCTGGCCGCGGGCCAGACGCTGGTGATGCTGACCGCGGGCATCGACCTGTCGGTGGCCGCGACCGCGACGGCGGCCGCGTACATCATGGCCGGGCAGGCGTCGCGCGGGACCGCGACGGCGCTCGCGATCGCCGTGCTCGTCGGCCTGATCGTCGGGCTCATCAACGGCGTCGGCGTCGGCATCTTCCGGGTCAACCCGCTGATCATGACCCTGGGCATGGCGAGCATCGTCAGCGGCTACCTGACGGTGTCCGCGCAGTCGTTCGTGACCGGCGTGCCGCTGGTGCCGGACTTCGTGC
The DNA here is from genome assembly GCA_963759375.1 of uncultured Solirubrobacteraceae bacterium. Taxonomy (GTDB): domain Bacteria; phylum Actinomycetota; class Thermoleophilia; order Solirubrobacterales; family Solirubrobacteraceae; genus DASSUW01. The sequence goes on from CAVWYY010000010.1 coordinate 40,767, forward strand.
GCCAGCTGGCGGTCGGCAACCTGATCGGCGAGGCGGTGCCGAAATCGCTGCTGCTGTGGGTCCCGGTCGCGGTGCTGATCCTCTACGGCCTCAGATACTCGGGCTACGGGCGGATGCTGTACGCGGTCGGCGACAACCCGGTCGCCTGCCGGCTCGCCGGGGTGCGCGTGTGGCAGGTGCTGCTCGTCACCTACGTGCTGTGCTCGATCCTCGCGGCGGTCGGCGGCGTGCTCTACGTCGGCGTGATCAATGCGGCCGACCTGCAGCTCGTCTCGCCGTACTTGCTGCCGTCGGTGGCCGCGGTGGTGATCGGCGGCACGTCGATCTTCGGCGGCATCGGCGGCTACTCGGGCACTATTCTCGGGACGATCATCCTCGTCGTGCTCGACTCGCTGCTGACGCTGCTCGACGCGTCGCAGGCCGTCAAGCAGATCATCTACGGCAGCATCATCCTGCTCTTGGCGTGGCTCTACGCCACGTCGACGAAGCGCGTCTAGTGCGCCCGTCCGAAATCTCGACGGGTTCTGGCGGGCCCCGCCCGCGCCTGCCGGCACCCGGCATCCGGTCACGTGCCACCAGCATGCTTTCGGATGCCGTTCACCGGCAGGCACGACCGGGACTACGCCAGGCGACCCGCCGATCTTCCGAACGGACGCACTAGGTGCCGCACGGCCCGATCGAGACGACGGTCATCGGCTCCTACCCGTTCCCGGGGTGGCTGGAGCTGTGCTCGGCGCGCTCCGGCGAGCTGGGACCGGACGATGTGGAGGAGGCCGCCCACGACGCGACGCTGGTGGCAGTGATGGACCAGGTGCGCGCGGGGCTGGACGTCATCACCGACGGTGAGCAGGGGCGGTTCGACTTCAACCTGTCGTTCTACGCATACCTCGACGGGATCGAGCTCGAGGACGCGCCGCGCCGGCGCTGGGGGCCGCCGGCGCACGACCAGCGCGGCAAGCACCGGCTGACCGGCGAGCTGACAGCGCGGCGCGGGCTCGGCGCGGTAGAGGAGTTCCGGCGCCTGAAGGAGCTGGCGCCGCCCGGCCCCGAGCTGAAGGCGAGCGTGCCGGGCCCGTACACGCTGGCCGGCCGGATCGAGCACCCCGACCGCTGGGCGGTGACCGAGATGCTGCTGCCGATCGTGGCGCGCGAGCTCGAGGCGCTGGTCGAGGAGGGCTGCGAGCGGGTCACGCTCGACGAGCCGTCGATGTCCTGTTACGCGTGGCGCGAGGACACCGAGCGGATGGTGGACGTGTTCAACCGCACGGTCGCCGGCGTGCGCGGGCGCTGCTACCTCGGCACGCACCTGTGCTTCGGCAACTTCAAAGGCCGCGCCGTCGGCCGGCGCCGCTATGCGCCCATGTTCCCCGCGTTCCTGGGCATGGACGCCGACGAGCTGCACCTCGAGATGGCGTCGCGCGAGTTCGCCGAGCTCGAGGTGATCGAGCAGGTCGTGGCCGCGGGCAAGGACGTCGGCGTGGGGGTGATCGACGTCAAGTCGTACTACGTCGAGTCGGCCGAGGACGTGGAGGAGCGCATCCGCGCGTGCCTGCGCCACGCGCCGGCCGAGCGCCTCAGCGTGTCGCCCGACTGCGGGCTCAGCCAGACCGCTCGCTGGGCCTCGCGGAGGAAGCTCGAGAGCCTGGTGGCGGGCGCCCACCGGGCTCGCTCAGCCGGCGAGTAGCCCGCGCACATGGGCCACCAGTGCGGCCGCCTCGTCCGATGCCGGGCCGGCCGCCCCGGGGTCGGCCCGTTTCGCAAGCGCCTTGACGACCGCCGCGGGGTCGTCGAGCCGCTCGACCGCCCAGGTGGCCGCGTCGCCCTTCGACAGCCAGCGGCCCCCGGCCGCCCATGCCCACGCGCGGCACGCGGTCAGGACCGCCTGCGCGTCGTCGTGCGCCGCGTACCAGGCGAGCGACTCGCGGAGGGCGGCGGCGATCGCCTCTCGCGGGAGCGCCGGGAGGACCCCGCGCGGGTGCGGCCCGATCAGCGGCCGTGCCTGCTGGCGGGCGATCGCGACGTCGAGCGTGAACCAGAAGCCGGCCTCGGCGGACGGGTCGTACCCCTCGTGGTGCTCCATCCCGGGCCCGGTGTTGAGGTTCAGCTGGAACGCCGGGACGTCGGTGCGCGCGTAGAGCACGAACTCCAGGCCGCGGACCGGGCACGGCAGCTCGGCGAGTGCGTGGGCGATCCGCTCCAGAGTCGGACGGGGGAGCTGCGTCTCGGCGACCGCCTGGACGTCGACGTCGCTGCGCGTCATGTCGAAGTCGCCGAGCGCGGTCGAGCCGACGAGCCAGGCCGCGACGAGCTCGTCGCCGGCGTGCTGCTCGAGCCGGCGCATGAGCTCGTCGAGGTAGGCGGTCAGCTCGTCCGTCGGAACCCCGTCGGCGCTGGATCGGGCGGCAGCGGGCTCGACGGCAGCCCCGCCTCAGGCTGGTCGGTGTTGTAGCCGCCGGGCGCCGTGTCGTTCGGGCCGTCCGGGTGGAACAGCGAGGCGAGCAGCTGGATCTGCCCGCGGCCGACGCCCAGCTCGCCCATCCCGCCGCCGTAGGTGACCAGGCCCTTCTCCCCGGTGGCTGCGTAGACGTCGAGCAGCGACTGCAGGTCGCCGACCCGGCACGGCTTGATGTTCACCGCGACCGGCGTGAGCGGCGTGTCGTCGATGTCGGCCTTCGAGTGGATCGGGGCGTCGTAGGAGATCCGGTGCGCCTGGGGTGCGAGCAGCTCGGCGACCTCCGGGATGTCGTGCGCGTCCTCGAGCAGCGCGTCCGGGAACGTGGCGATCACCCGCTCGTACATCGCGAGCAGCTCGGGAAGCTCGGGCATGTCGAGCCCGTAGTGGCCCTTGAAGTCGATGATCTCGACCGCCTGGGTGGCGGCGACCTCCTCCATCAGCTCCTGCGTCCAGGCGGGGACGACGTCGAGCTTGAAGCGCAGCCCGTCGTGCGCCGCGAGCCGGGAGCGGATGGGCTCGAACGTCGGCGGGTCGCCGAGGCCGAGCGAGTTGACGAACGTGACCGGGCGCGGCTCACGACCGACGACCTCGTGCAGCGGCTTGCCGGCCTGGCTGAGCGCGAGATCGAGCGCCGCGGACTCGAATGCCCAGTTGCGCCACAGCTTCATCGGGTCCCACTCGGGCGGGATCGGCCACTGGTCGAGCTCGTGCAGATGGGCGCAGAACGTGCCGAGGGTCCAGTCCCCGGCGAGCGAAAGCACGGGCTTGCTCTCGTGCAGGGTGTTCGCCTCGTCCTGGTACGGCGAGACGTCCTCGCCGAGGCCCTCGTGGCCGTCGCCCTGGAGGCGCACGAGCGTCGTCACTCGCTGCCAGCCGTGGATCTGGGTCAGCGACAGCCGCTCGAACTCGTACGCGTCGATCTTCAGGGGCAGCGCGCTCAGGTCATTCCACATGCCCCTATCCAATCAAGGCCTTGGCGAGGGCCTTGTAGTCGTCGGCGGGGTGGGCGCCATGGCCGAGCGGCTGCAGGCACACGTGGCTCGCGCCAGCTTCGAGATGGGCGCGGACCTTCTCGGCGATCCTCGCGGCCGACCCGTGGGGGACCACCTCGTCGATCAGGCGGTCGCTGCCGCCGTTCTCGAGCTCGTCGTCGGGGTAGCCGAGACGCTTGAGGTTGTTCGCGTAGTTGCGGCGGGCGAGGTACCCGGTGGCGTACTCGCGGGCGATGCCGCGGGCGGTGTCCTCGTCGGACTCGACCACCACCGCGACCTCGGTGGCGATCACCGCGTCGGTGCCGAGCCGATCGCGCGCGAACTTGGTGTGGGCGGGCGGGACGAAGTACGTGTGGGCGCCGAGCGAGCGCTCCTTCGCGAGGTCGAGCATCTTGGGCCCGAGCGCCGCCGCGATCCGCTCGTCCTTCGGCACGCCGACCAGGCCGTCGAAGAACTCGCGCATGGTCGCCAGCGGCCGCGTGTAGTCGCTCGTCGCCTCGGGGTGCCCGATCCCGATGCCGAGCAGGAACCGCCCGGGGAAGTCGCGGGTGAGCTCCTTGTGACCTTCGGCGACGTCGTGCGGCTCGTGCTGCCACACGTTCAGGATCCCGGTCGCGATGGTCATCGTGCTCGTGTGCTCGAGGTACGGCCGCGCGTCGTGCGTGGCCGGGCTCGAGCCGAGCCACAGCGTCCCGTAGCCGAGCTGCTCGAGCTCCTCGATGCCGTGGATCCCGTGCTGCCGCAACCGCCAGATGCCGATCTCTCCCAGGTTCATGGGCGAAGCGTCGCACGTCAGCGGTTCAGAACCCGATCGTGACGTCCCCCAGGGTGTCGGGGCCCGCGTCGAGTGACGAGAACACCGCGTCGAGATCCGTGTCGTACGACCAGATCAGCAGCGCCTGGCCGTACGGCTGGGCCAGCGGCGGTCATCGCGGCGCGGGGACCGTGGGCGGGCGGGGCGACGGCCGGCGCAGCGCGAGTCTGAGGCGCCGTCGCGGACGACGGACCGACCGTGCAAGGCGCTCGCGCTCGGCGGTGTGGATGCGGTCCGCGACGTGCTCGTGGACGATGGCCTGGATGATGGTTTCGTGCATGGCCGCATCGTCTGCCGGGAGACGGCGCGGCGACAGGCACCCCAGGGCTCGGGATTCACACCTTTGACGCCCGCGACGAAGCGGTCAGTTGCAGACCGGGCAACGCCCGGCGTGGCACGTGCAGGGCGCCTGCGGCGCAGACATCGGGACCGGTCCCCAGCTCCGCAGCCAGGCGCGCGCCGGCGGGATCGTCCGGTCCTCGCCGCCCGGCCAGCAGGTCCAGGCCAGCCGCACGAGCGTGGCGTGGTCGGCCGACGCCGGCGTCGCGGCGCCGCGGACCAGCGTGGCGAGCTCGGCGCGGTTCATGAAGGCCCGGTACCCGCTCACGGGCGTGGTCGAACGCCCGGGCTCCGCCGGCGCCCGGGCGAGTACGTCTATGCCAGCTGCGGCACTCCGGCGATCGCCTCCTGGTAGATCACGACCTGCTCGGCGACGCCCTGATTGGCGTACCCGTCGACGACAGCGAGGTCGTCGACGATCAGCAGTGCATCGGCGATGACGCGCCGGAACTCCCGGTCCTCGCGCAGCGCCGCCAGCTGCCCGGGGGAGCCGTGCAGCGTCGCAAAGCCGTGGATGCCCGCGCCGGACGGGCCGAGCAGCACCACGTCGAACGACTCGAGGCGCCCGTCGCCCTGGCAGCGCCCGTAGAAGGCGATCGCGCTGTTGAACACCTCCAGCGCGCGCTCCTCACGCCCGCTGACAGTCGCTCCCCAGCTGACGAACAACAGTCGGTCGGCCATACGACCCTCCCATCTGTTGCATCCGGGCGGTCGTCGCCCGGACGGGGTCCCACCGACCCTCTCACCTCGACGCACGTGCGGCAAGGCGCCGGACCACGTAGAACGCCTTCCGCGGGGTGCCGTCCTCGTTGACCAGCCCGGCATCGAAGCGCCCGCCGCCACCCAGCCACTTGTAGACGAACACGCGGGTGATGCGTGACCGCAGCCCGCGCCGCCGCGAGTCGTAGCGGTTGGCGAGCCGGAACATCCAGCGCGTGCGGTTCGCCGCGCGCTGCTCGGAGTACGGGAACTGTCCGCTGCCGCCGAACTTGACGATCCCGCCCGTCTCGGTGAGCCAGACCTCGCCAGGGACGGTCGCGAGCATGCGCCGGGTGTCCTCGGACGTGCGGCGGTTGACGTCCTGGTAGTTGTGCAGCCCCCACAGCCTGGGGCGGCCCGGCGCCCGGCGCCGGAAGGCCCGTAGGTACCGGCGCAGGTTCGACGTGTCGAGCACGTCGGCGGCCATCGCCCGGAAGTGGCGGCGGCGTGCCTCGCGACGCAGCACGCGGTAGTAGCGGACGGCGAGGCGCGGGCGGGTGAACGTCGGCTGCGAGATGTGGTTCACCTCGTTCCAGGCGGAGTAGACGCGCACCCACGGGAACAGGTTGTCGAAGCGGCGGACCGATCGCCGGTAGGCACGGGCGCTCGGGGCGCGACAGACCGGCCGGCGCGAGTACCGGCGGCCGTTGAAGCAGCCGCTGTGCGCGTTGAAGGTCACGAGCACCCGCTGGCGATGCGTCCGCGCGGCGTTCATGAACGCGGTGACCTTGGGCCGCTGGCCGGTGCGGTGCCAGTCCCAGTCGACCAGATAGCGGACCTGCCGGAGGTGGAGGCTCCTCCAGAGCGGGCTCGCGAACATCGACGGGTCCTGTTCCCCGAGGCCGACCCGGTATCGGGCGACCGCCTCATCAGGTGCCGCCGGCACCGCCATGGCGAGGAAAAGCGCGATGAGCAGGGTCTTCGTGGGACGCGATGTCGGCTCGGTCACAACCGATTTGACCTCCTGAACAATCGACACTAGCGTCGAACATGCAGAGGGACGGGGCCGGTGTCAACAACCGTCCCTCGAAAGGAGGCGAGAAGCGTGCGTACCAAATTCTGGATCCACGCGGCAGTACTCGCGATCACGGCGCTCGGCGTCCTGGTCTTCGGCTCGGCGGCGATGGCCCACGGCAAGTCGAAACCCCTCAGGCTCGTCGGCACTCCGATCCAGTCGGACTTCATCGATCTGGGTGCCCCGGGGCCGTCGCTCGGCGACGAGTTCGTCGCTTCGGAGACATTGTCACGCCGCGGCCATGAGGTCGGCCAGGCGGGCATCGTCTGCACGACGACCGAGGTCGTGGGGCCCTACGGCGTCCAGACGCTCCACTGCGTGGCCACCCTCAGCCTGCGGAAGGGGCAGATCACGCTGCAGGGCCTGATCGAGGTCCAGGGGATGGACGACCCGGGTCCGTTCACCGTCGCGATCACCGGCGGGACCGGCAAGTTCCGCGGCGCGAGCGGCGAGGCGCGGATTCGTGACCGCGCGAACGGCACGACGGTCTACAAGCTGAAGTTCGATCACGCGAAGAAGAAGCACAAGAAGCACCACCGGTGACGGGCCGGCACCGCGCGGGGGGCGCACGCGCGGTGCCGAGGTGGGCTTCAGTGGGTACATGCGACCTGTCGTGCGGTTCTGGGATCGGTTCAGGCGGGAGCGCGAGCCCGATGACGCGCCGGTGATCGTGAAGGCCCGGTCTGCCGGGCGCGCGAGGGTGCGCAAGTCCGACCAGCTCGTGATCGAGGGCGAGCAGCTGGTCGATGCCGACTTCTCGGGCCGCACGCTCGAGGACCTCTCGGTGGGCGACTCGCGGCTGACCCGCTGCCGGTTCGAGCGGCTGAAGGTCGAGAGCGCGTCGTTCGGCACCGGCCTACGGCCGACCGTCTACACGGAGTGCTCGTTCGACGGCTCGCAGCTCGGCGGTACCGGGTGGGGACGCGCGCGGTTCGTGCGCTGCTCGTTCCGCAACGTCCGCCTCAGGGGCCTGTTCGGCTTCGACGCCGAGTTCGTCGACTGCGTGTTCACCGGCCGCGCCGAGCACTGCGTGTTCAACGGCGCGCCGAACACCGATCTGGACCAGGTGCGGGAGTTGGCCGACCGGATGGCCGACCTGCTCGGTCCCGCCGAGCGCGCCGCGCTGCAGCGGCGGATCGACGAGGCCCCGCCGGACCGGACGGCCAACGAGTTCCGCGGCAACGACTTCAGCGGCATGGAGCTCATCGACGTCGACTTCCGCGACGGGATCGACCTCACCGCGCAGCGGTTCCCGCCCGGCGACGAGTACGCGATCGTCCTCGACGCGAGCGCGGCGATCGCGCGAGCGCGGGGCGAGGTCCGCTTCTGGGACTACGACGCGGGTCGCGAGTTCGGCCTGGCGCTGCTGCGGCGATTGGCGGCGAAGGTCGACGACGGCCAGGAGCAGCTGTATCTGCGGCGTGCCGACTGGAGCCAGGACGACGCGTCCCGCGCCCTGTTCGACCTGCTCGCGGGGCGCTAGACCCGCGCGGGCTCGGCCTCCCGCAGGTACTGATGGACGAACGCGATCGCCATGCTGCCCTCGCCGACCGCGGCGGCGACGCGCTTGACCGGGCCGGACCGCACGTCACCGGAAGCGAAGATGCCCGGCACGCTCGTCTCCAGCAGGTACGGGTCGCGCTCGATCGGCCAGCGTCCCGTCGCGCGCATGTCGGAGCCGGTCAGCACGTAGCCGTGCTCGTCGGTGACGACCGCGGGTGGGAGCCACGCCGTCTGCGCATCCGCGCCGATGAAGATGTACAGGCCGTCCGACGCGTGGCGGGTGATCTCGCCCGTCGCGCGGTCGCTCGTCTCGATCGCGCTGAGCGACGCTTCGCCGTGCACGGCGACGATCTCGGCGCCGAGCACGACGCGGATGTTCGGGCGCGCCCTGATCTGGTCGATCAGGTAGTGCGACATGCGCTTCTCCAGCGCGTCGCTACGGACGAGGATCGTGACGCTGCGGGCGTGCGTGGAGAAGAACAGCGCCGCCTGCCCGGCCGAGTTGCCCGCGCCGACGATATGGATGTCGAGCCCGTGCGTGCTCGGCGCCTCGCTGCGCGCCGCGCCGTACGAGATGCCCTTCCCGGCCAGCCGCTCGAACCCGTCGATCGACAGGTGCCGCCACGTCACCCCGCAGGCCAGGATGATCGTCCGCGCGCGGAGCACGTCGCCGTCGTCGAGGTGCACCTGGCGGGTGTCGGCGTCCACGCGGGTGATCGACCGGGTGACCAGGATCTCGGCGCCGAGCCGGCGCGCCTGCTGCAGCGCCCGGCTGGCCAGCTCGTCACCCGACACCCCCGACGGGAAGCCGAGGTAGTTCTCGATCCGTGACGAGGTGCCGGCCTGCCCGCCGGGCGCCTCGCGCTCGACGACGATCGTGCGCAGGCCCTCGGATGCGCCGTAGACGGCGGCCGCGAGGCCGGCGGGACCGGCGCCCACGATGACGGTGTCGTACTCCGCGCCCTCGGGCTCGGTGCCGAGCCCGAGCAGCTCGGCGACCCGGCGCAGGCGCGGCCGCAACACGGTCTTGCCGCCGATCACCCGCACCGCCGGCAGATCCTCGCCGCCCGGCAGCGGGCCGTCCCAGACGTCCGCGGCGTCCGGCGCGTCCGGCATCAGCCACGTGTACGTGACCTGGTTGCGATCCAGGAAGTGCCGCAGCGACGCGCACGTCATCTCGTGGCGCGGACCGATGACGATCGCGCGCGGCGGCGGCGGCTCCGCCGCGATGCCCTGGAGCCCGCGGTCACCGGTCATGCGGAACGCGGCCAGCCGGCCCACCTCCTTCGCGATGGCGGGCGCGACCGCGGCGAGCCGGTGGTAGTCGCTCGGCTCGAGCCGGATCACGCGCGACGCCTCGGCGGCGCGGAAGCCGACCGGGAACACCGTTCCGAGCACGATCGGCACCTCGCCGAAGACGTCACCCGGATGCCGCACGCCGACCACGCGCTCGATCCCATCGACGAGCTTGACGGGCTCGATCCGTCCCTCCAGGAGGCCGAACAGCGCGCGGTCGTCGCCCTCGTGCGCCGCGTACTCCCCGGGCCGGAGCGTCACGTCGGCGGCGGCCCGGGCCAGCCGCTCGCGATCCACCTCGTCGAGGGCGGCAAAGAGCGCGATCGCACCGATTTCCTCAGCAGTGACCATGAGCGTTGATCAGCGCCGCCCGCACCCGAACCGTACCGGCTGGCGACCCCGGCGGGGTCAGCCGACGGCGCCCGCCGGCGCCTGCATGCGCGGCCGCAGCTGCGCGATCATCGCGGTCAGGCGACGACGCAGCGCGCGGCCGTCCATCCGCAGCGTGTCGGAGATCTCGCGGCGGGGCGTCGCGGCGAGGCGCATCGCCAGGATCGCGTGATCCTCGGCCGGCAGGCGCCGTGCGAGCTCGCGGCGCTCACGCGCGCCGAGCTCGGGGAACGCGGTCCCGCCGGCGGCGACCGAGCGCAGCGCCTCGACCAGGTCCCGCGGCGAGCCGCTGCTGTCGGCGATCCCGTCGGCCTCCGCCAGCATGGCCGCGCCGACCTGCACCGCGTCCGGGCTGTCGGCGTGGACGAGCACTCTGGGGCGGGGGCCGAACGCCTTGATCTCGCGCGCCAGCTCCACGCCGTCCGCGCGACCCGGGAGCGTCCTGGACGATCACGACATCGGGTGCGGTGCGGTAGAGCGCATGCGCGACCTCGTGCCGATCGACGCCGGTCGCGGCGACGACCTGGATCCCCGGCGCGTCGTCGAGGATCGCCTCGAGGCCGGCGCGCATGGCGGGATGACGATCGATGACGGCGACGCGGATCATGTCGGGCCTGCCCTTCCGATTACGAAACGTAAGCTGACCCAAAGCAAACACCATCCATCTCACCGTCGGGTAAAGCTCTCGCCCGCGGCGAGGCGCTCGAACCCGATCCACAGCACGTTCATGGCCGTCGCGACGATCTGCGCGCGCGGGACGTCCGGGTGGTCCTGCCACCACAGCGCCAGCCCGGTCAGCCCCGAGCGGATGAGCTCGGCGGCCATCTCGGAGTGGGGGAGGGCGGCGCCGCCCGGGAGCGCCCCGACCAGCGGCGCCAGCATCGCGCGCGAGCCGGCGAGGACCTCGCGGTGGACGGCCGCCGCCTCCGGGTCGCCGGTCGTCTCGCGGAAGAGCATCTTCCAGGCGTACGGGTGGGACTCCACGTAGCGGGCCCAGGCGTCGAGCGCCCGCGGGATGCGCTCGGACGGCGCCTCGTCGGTGAGCAGGTACTGCTGCCACAGCGCGAGCAGCTCGTCGCGGTGGCGCTCGAGCAGCCGGCGGTGCAGCGCGGCCTTGGACTCGAAGTGGTCGTAGACGACCGGAGCGGACACCCCGGAGCGGCGGGCGATCTCGTCGATCGACGCGCCCACGTAGCCGCGCTCGGCGAACACCACCGTGGCGGCGTGCTCGATGACCTCGCGGCGTTCGGCGGCTGACAGTCTGCGCTTTGACAACCTAACGGTCCCTAGGTAACTTCTTAACGATGACTAGGTTAGTTGAGGATCCGGTCCTCAAGCAGCGCTACAGCTTCACTCGCGAGGGCGACGTACTGACCGTCGAGCTGTGGGTGGACCCGGGCGGAGGCGTCACGCCGCACGTGCACCCGGCCATGGAGGAGCGCTTCAAGGTGCTCGAAGGCGAGATCGAGTTCCTCGCCGGCCGGCGGTGGGAGCAGCGGGACGAGATCGTCGTGCCCAAGGGCACCCGGCACGCGTTCCGCAACCGCGGCACCGTCACGGCGCACATGGTCACCGACGTCGAGCCGGCGATGGAGCTCGAGGGGTTCCTGACCGCGGTGGCGGAGCTGGCCCGCCGCAAGCGCTTCACGCGCCGCGGCGTCCCGACGAGCCCGCGCGCGGCGGTCGAGCTCGCGCGGCTCGCGATGCGCTACTCGGACACCGTCGAGCTCGAGACGCCGATGCGGCCGCTCATTCCGCTGCTCGCCCGCCTGGGCAGCTCGCGGACGGCGGGCCACAGCACCGCCATCAGGTGATCGGCGACACGGTCCAGCGTGATCCCGGGGCGGGCGACCGCCCAGAACGCGATCGCCTCGGCCGCGCCGACGAACACGTGGGCCAGGGCGTCGAGCTCCTCGGGATCGGGCTCTGACGTCCAGCCCGGCAGCTCGCGCAGCAGCTGGGCGATCAGCCCGGCCTGCTCGCCGCGGATCGCCGACGCCGCCTCGTTGAAGCGCCCGCCCTCGGCGAACAGGACCGTCCACGTCTCGCGCTGCGTGTCGGCGAACGCCAGGAACGCCTCCACGCCGGCCCGCAGCGCGGTCTCGGGCTCCTCGGCGCCGCGCACCGCGCTCGCGATCTCCTCGAACAGCCGCCCGCGGGCGCGCTCCACGCAGGCCAGGAACAGGCCCTCCTTGGAGCCGAAGTACTCGTAGAGCATCGGCTTGGAGATGCCGGAGGCGGCGGCGATCTCGTCCATCGACACGCCGTGGTAGCCGCGCTCGGAGAACAGTCGCTCGGCCGCCGCGACCATCTGCGCCTCCCGGACCGCCCGTGGGGTGCGACCGCGAGGAAACGACTTCGTGTGCGTTGTCTCACTCATCGGCGTACCGCGAGTTTACCCAGGGTAACCTACCGCCAGTAACCTACCGACGGTAACCCAATGACTCTGACGACCACACTGCTGGCCGCCGGCGAGCCCGCCGGAGGCGCCCCCGTCCAGGACCTCGTGCCCGCCGCGCTCGTCGGCGGTGCGCTGGCCGCGATCGTGCTGGTGGTCGGCCTCGGCCACCGCGCGGGGCGAATCACGGTGCTCGGCCGCGCGGCGGCGCTGGCCGAGAAGGTCGTGCCGGTCCCGGGCTGGGCCGCGCTCCCGGTCCTGCTCACGCTGTGGTCGCTCGCGATCGCCGCCTTCGGGTTCTTCTGGGACGTGGCGACCCACATCGACAGCGGCCGCGACAGCGGCCCGTTCGCGAACGTCGCGCACTACCCGATCCTCCTCGGGCTCGGCGGCATCGCGCTCGCCGGCTTCCTCGCCGCCGTCCTGGGCGCCGACGCGCGCGACCGCGCGGCGATCGCCTGGGCGCCAGGGTGGCGCATTCCGCTCGGCGGCGCACTGCTGCTGCTGTGCGGCGGGCTGGCGATGATCGGCTTTCCGCTGGACGACGTCTGGCACCGCATCTTCGGCCAGGACGTGACGCTGTGGGGCCCGACGCACGTGCTGATGATCGGCGGCGCGTCGCTGGCGCCGATCGCCGCCTGGCTGCTGCTCGTCGAGGGGCGGTGCGCGGCCGGCAGGCCGTCGGCGGGCCGCCTGCGGATGCTCGGCCTCGAGGTGCAGCTCGCGGGCGCCACGCTGATCGGGCTGTCGACGCTCCAACTCGAGTTCGGCTTCGGCGTGCCGCAGTTCCAGCTCGTCTTCCATCCGATCCTGATCGCCCTGGCGGCGAGCGTCGGGCTCGTCGCGGCGCGGCTGCGCCTCGGCCGTGGGGGCGCGCTGGCCGCCACCGGCACCTACCTGCTCGTGATGACGCCGATGGTGCTGATCGTCGGCCCCGTCTTCGGCCACACGTTCCTGCACTTCCCGCTGTACATCGTCGAGGCGGTGCTCGTGGAACTCGCCGCCGTCGCGCTGATCCGCCGCGGCCCGGTCGTCTTCGGCGCGGGCGCCGGCGTCCTCATCGGCACGGCCGGGGTCGCGGCGGAATGGGCCTGGTCGCACGTCGCGATGCCGATCGCGTGGCCGGCCTCGCTGCTGCCCGAGGCACCGCTGCTGGCGCTCGTCGCCGCCGTCGCCGGCGGCCTTCTCGGTGCGCACCTCGGCGGCGCCCTCGCCGCTCCGCGACGTGCGTCCGGCATGCCGCGCCTCGTGCCCGCCGCCGCGCTGGCCACGCTGATCGCCTGCCTGGCGATCCCGATGCACACCACGGACGGCGATCCGCTGCGCGCTCAGGTCACGCTCGATCGGACCGCGCCAGGCGAGGCCGTCGTGACCATGCGACTCGACCCCGCCGGCGGCGCGAACGACGCCAGGTGGTTCCACGCGATGGCCTGGCAGGGCGGCGGCAGCCGCCTGGTCGAGCTCGACGAGATCGCGCCGGGCACGTACCGGACCGCCGAGCCGATTCCCGTCCACGGCGACTGGAAGTCGATGATCCGCCTGCACGAGGGCAGCGCGATCCTCGCCATGCCCGTCTACATGCCCGGCGACGCCGCGATCCCGGCCGAGGAGGTCGCCGCGCACCCGCGCTTCGAACGCGCCTTCCAGCTCGACCACGAGGTCCTGCGCCGCGAGGAGCGGGGCGCCGCCCCGTGGCTCACCGGGGCCGCATACGGGATCCTCGCCGTCGTCGCGCTTGCGTGGCTGCTGGCGATCGGCGCCGCGGTCACGCGGTTCGAGCGCCGCGCAGCTCCGGTCCCCGCGTAACCCTCCAACCCCGACCATGCCCCCGCGTTGACGGGGGCATGAAGCGACTTCTGATCATCACGGCCACGCTCGCGGCGCTTGGGGCGCCGCTGACCGGCGTGGCGTCCGCCAAGGTGAGCAAGGCGGACAAGCGGGAGGCCAAGAAGGAGTGCCGCGACCTGCGCGGGTCGACCAAGGCTGAGCGCGAGGCGTTCAAGACCGAGTGGCACAGCTTCGGGCACTGCGTGAAGGCCAAGGCCGCCGAGGCCAAGGCCGAGCGCAAGAAGGCCAAGCGCAACGCCGCGAAGGAGTGCAAGGCCGAGCGAGCCGAGGATGCGACCGCGTTCAAGGCCACCTACAAGAACCTCGGCAAGTGCGTTTCCGAGCGCGCCAAGGCCAAGCGGGAAGAGCAGGACGAGGAGGACGCCGCCGAGGCCGAGGATCACACCAACGCCGCAAAGGAATGCGACGCCGAGCGCACGGAGGACAAGAAGGCGTTCGAGGAGCAGTACGGGTCCAACCACAACAAGAAGAACGCGTTCGGCAAGTGCGTTTCGCAGAAGGTGCATGAAGCCGCGGAGGGGGAAGACGGCGGCTCGTAGAGCCGACGTGGCAAGGCGGGCGCGCCGGGTCGTCCCCCCGGCGCGCCGCCTGTCCTGTGGCGGGTTTGACACGCTGTCGGCGGCGAGGATAGTCTCGCCGCTATAGCTGTCTAGACAACCGCGAGCGGGGAGGTCGGCGGCGTGAGGGACGTGAGGGACATCAAGGCCGCCGTCGTAGGGACGGGATTCATCGGTGTCGTGCACGTAGAGGCGCTGCGGCGCCTGGACGTCGAGGTCACCGGGGTGGTCGGCTCCACCCCGGAGCGGGCTGCAGAGAAGGCCCGCGAGGCGGCGCTGCCGCCGCCGTACCCGAGCTTCGAGGCGATGCTCGACGACCCGGCGGTCGAGGTCGTCCACCTCACCACGCCCAACCACCTGCACTACGCGCAGGTCAAGCAGACGCTCGCCGCCGGCAAGCACGTCGTCTGCGAGAAGCCGCTGGCGATGGACTCGACGGAGACGGCCGAGCTGCTCAGGCTCGCCGACGAGTCCGGGCTCGTCCACGCGGTCAACTTCAACATCCGCTTCTACTCCCAGGTCCAAGAGGCGCGCCGGCGCGTCGCGGCCGGGGAGGTCGGTGACGTGCGGCTGGTCAGCGGCGGCTACCTGCAGGACTGGCTGCTCTGGGACACCGACTGGAACTGGCGGCTCGATCCCGCCGCGGGCGGCAGCCTGCGCGCGGTCGGCGACATCGGTTCGCACTGGCTGGACCTCGTGCAGTTCGTCACCGGCCGCCGCGTCGAGGCCGTGATGGCCGACCTCACGACGTTCATCCCGATCCGCAAGCAGCCGACGGGCCCGGTGGAGACGTTCAGCGGTGCCGCGTCCGGCGAGACGGTCGACACGCCGATGGAGACCGAGGACTCCGCCGGCATCCTGCTCCGGCTCAGCGGCGGCGCCCGCGCGGTGGCAACCGTCTCGCAGGTGTCCGCCGGCCGCAAGAACCGGCTGCACTGGGAGATCGACGGCTCCACCGACGCGCTGGCCTGGGACTCCGAGGACCCCGAGCGGCTGTGGATCGGCCACCGCGACCGGCCGAACGAGCTGATGCTGCGCGAGCAGGGCGACTACCCGCCCGGCCACGCGCAGGGCTTCCCCGACACCTTCAAGGATCTCTATCGCGCGGTGTACGCCGCGGTCGCGGCGGGTGGGCCGCCGGACGAGCCCGACTACCCGACCTTCGCCGACGGCCACGACGAGGCCGTGATCGGCGACGCCATCGCGCGCTCGCACGCGGAGCAGCGGTGGGTGACCGTGACCCCCGTGCCCCAGGAGGTCTGATGAAGCTCGGTCTGCTGACGGCGGCCTTCCCGACGCTCACCCTCGACGAGATCGCTGACTGGGCCTCCGCCAACGGCTTCGAGACGCTGGAGATCGCGTGCTGGCCCGCCGGCGAGGGTGCGGCGCGCCGCTACGCCGGCGTCTGCCACATCGACGTCGACAAGCTCGACGACGCGCGCGCGCAGGAGATCGTCGCCGGCCTCGAGCGCCGCGGCCTGAGCATCTCGGCGCTCGCCTACTACCCGAACCCGCTGTCACCGGACGCCGAGGCGCGGCAGGCCGCGCACGACCACCTGCGCAAGGTGATCGAGGCGGCGGCGCGCCTGAAGGTCGCGACCGTCGGCACGTTCATCGGGCGCGACCGGACGAAGAACCTGCCGGACAGCCTCGACGACTTCCGCGCCGTGTGGCCGCCGCTCGTCGCCCACGCGGCGCAGCACGGGATCAACATCGCGATCGAGAACTGCCCGATGATCTTCTCCTACGACGAGTGGCCGGGCGGCGACAACCTCGCCTACGCGCCGGCCATCTGGCGCGAGATGTTCACGGCGATCCCCGACGAGAACTTCGGGCTCAACTTCGACCCGTCGCACCTCGTGTGGCAGATGATCGACATCGAGCGCGCGGTGCACGAGTTCGGCGACCGGATCTTCCACGTGCACGGCAAGGACCTCGAGGTGCGGCCGGACGGGCTGTACGAGCACGGCGTGATGAGCGAGGGGATCGGGTGGCAGGTGCCCCGTCTGTGCGGGCTCGGCCAGGTCGACTGGGGCCGGTTCATCGGCGCGCTGTACGCGGTCGGCTACGACCACGTCGTGTCGATCGAGCACGAGGACCGCCGCTTCGAGGGCTCGGTCGAGCTGGTGCAGCGCGGCTTCCTGATCGCCCGCAACACCCTGCGGCCGCTCCTGGCGTGAGCTTCGACCTGATCACGATGGGCCGGATCGGGGTGGACCTCTATCCCGAGCAGATCGACGTCCCGCTGGAGGAGGTGCGGACGTTCCGCAAGATGCTCGGCGGGACGGCGACCAACGTCGCGGTCGCCGCCGCGCGCCTCGGCCGGCGGACCGCCGTGATCACCAAGGTCGGCGACGATCCGTTCGGCGGCTACATCCGCACGGCGCTCACCGGCTTCGGCGTCGACCCGCGGTTCGTCGGCACCGACCCGGCGCTGCGCACGCCGCTCGCGTTCTGCGAGATCCACCCGCCCGACGACTTCCCGCTGCTCTTTTACCGCGAGCCGAGCGCGCCCGACCTGCAGCTCGAGACCGCCGACCTCGACGCGGACGCGGTGCGCGACGCCGGCATCTTCTGGGTCACCGGTACCGGGCTGTCGATCGAGCCCAGCCGCTCGACCACGCTCGAGGCGCTCACGTGGCGTGGATCTCGAGCGGCCGGACGCCGCTCGCCGACATCAGAACGCGAGGCTGGATGCCTCGCGGAGCAACATACGATCGTCGACCTGGATTGGCGGCCGATGTTCTGGAGCGAGGAGCCGCGCGAGTACATGCGAACGGCGGTCGAGCGGGCGACGGTCGCAGTCGGCAACCGCGAGGAGGCCGGCGTCGCGGTGGGGGAGGGCGGGCCGCTGGAGATGGCGCAGCGACTGCTCGAGCTCGGTCCGCGGCTGGCAATCGTCAAGCTCGGCCCGCGCGGCGTGCTCGCCGCCACGGCGGATGAGCACTGGATCGTGCCGCCGATCCCGGTCGACGTCGTCAACGGCCTCGGCGCCGGCGACGCGTTCGGCGGCGCGCTGTGCCACGGCCTGCTCAGCGGCTGGGACGTCGAGCGGATCATCCGCTACGCCAACGCGGCCGGCGCGGTCGTCGCGTCGCGGCTCGGCTGCGCCGACGACATGCCGACCGCCGAGGACGTCGAGGCGCGCCTGTGATCGGGCTGGCCAAGCTCGCGCCCGGCGATGGGAACGTGGACCTGGCGGAGCGCGAGGACCGCACGCCCGGGCCCGGCGAGGTGAGGCTCGACGTGCACGCGGTCGGCGTGTGCGGGACCGACCTGCACATCTGGCTCGGCGAGTACCCGAGCACGCCACCGATGACGATGGGCCACGAGGTGTGCGGGATCGTCGCCGAGCTCGGCGAGGGCGTGGACGGCGCGTGGCGCGGCGCGCGGGTCGCCGTCGAGACGTTCTTCTCGACCTGCGGCGTGTGCCGGTACTGCCGGGCCGGCAAGCTGAGCGTGTGCGCGCAGCGGCGCTCGATCGGCACGCACGTCGACGGCGGCTTCGCCCCGCGGCTCGTGCTCCCCGCGCGCAACCTGCACCGGGTGCCGGACGCGCTGCCCGACGAGGCGGCGGCACTGTCGGAGCCGCTCGCGTGCGTGTGCAACTCGATGCTCGACCCGAACGCGGTGCAGCCCGGCGACGACGTGCTGGTCGTCGGCCCGGGCGCGATCGGCCTGATCGCCGCGCAGGTGGCGCGCGCCTGCGGCGGGCGGGTCACCGTGCGCGGGACCGAGCGCGACGACGCGCGGCTTGCCCTGGCCGGCGAGCTCGGCTTCGCGACGTCGGTGGCCGGGCGCGACGCGCCGCCGGACGCCGACGTCGTCGTCGAGTGCTCGGGCGCGGGACCGGGGATCGCCGACGCGCTGAACGCCGCGCGCCCGCGCGGCCGGATCGTGCAGATGGGCCTGCGCGGCGCCGACGTGACGATCCCGTACGACCTGATCTGCTTCCACGAGCTGACGGTGTCGGCGGGCTTCGCCTCCAACCCGCAGTCCTGGCGGCGTGCGATGGCGCTGCTCGGCGAGGTCGAGCTCGCCCCGCTGGTCACCGAGGTGCTGCCGCTGGCCGAGTGGCGGCGCGCGTTCGAGGCCTCGCGCGCGGGTGACGGCGTCAAGTACGTCCTGGACCCGCGTTGACGGCGGTCATCTTCGACTGCGACGGCACGCTCGTGGACTCCGAGCCACTGGCGTTCACCGCGTGGGAGCGCGCGCTCGCGCCGTTCGGCTACGCGATCACCGCGGCCGACGGCGAGGCGTGCATCGGGCTGCCCTACCCGCGCGTGCACGCGTACTTCGCCGAGCGCGTCGAGCTCCCGGCCGCCGAGCCGTTCTGGGATCTCTTCTCGGCCGAGCTGTTCGCGCTGATCGACGATGAGCTGCTGCCGTTCGAGGATGCGATCGGCGCTGCACGCGAGCTGCGGGAGCAGGGCATCCCGATCGCGGTCGCGTCGTCGAGCCCGCGCCAGCGCCTGCAGCGCACGCTCGGCCGCGCCGGCCTGCTCGAGGCGTTCGACGTCACGGTCTCCGGCGACGAGGTCGTGCACGGCAAGCCGGCGCCGGACATGTTCCTGCTGGCCGCCGAGCGGCTCGGCGTCGACCCTGCCTCGTGCGTGGTGATCGAGGACAGCCCGCCCGGCGTGCAGGCCGGCCTGGCCGCCGGTATGGTCACGCTCGCCGTCTGCCGCGTGCGCGGGACCGAGGCTTCGCTCGCCGCGGCCGACCGCGTCATCGACACGGTGAGCGCGGCAGCCATCCTCGACGCCGCATGATCGCCACCGCCGTCTCCTCGATCGTCACCGACGGACCCGCCGCGGGATGCCGGGCGATCGACCTGCGCGTCCAGGGCGGCATCGACCTGCGGCTGCTGCCCGACCGCGGGCTCGACGCCGGTGCCGCCTGGGTGGCCGGCTACCCGATCGACTGGCGCTCGCCGGTCGGCGAGACCGCGCCGGTGGCGAACGACTGGATGCAGTCGTTCTCCGGCGGGCTGATGGTCACGTGCGGGTTGCGGAACGTCGGTGTGCCGTCCGAAGGCCACGGCCAGCACGGCGACTTCACGTTCCAGAAGGCGGCCGTCGAGGCGGTCGAGCGGTCCGGCGACGCGCTGATCGTCCAGGGGCGGATCGCCGAGGTCGCGGCGCTCGGCCACCACCTGGAGGTCGAGCGCACGTGGCGCACGTACGCCGGCCAGGCGCTCGTGCAGCTCGAGGACGTGGTGACCAACCGCGGCCGCGAGACCGAGCCGGCACTGATGCTCTACCACGTCAACCTCGGCGCGCCGCTGTGGTCCGAGGGCGCCGAGATCGTGCTCGACGTGCGGGCGACGCACCCGCGCGACGCCGACGCCGAGCCGTACGCCGATTCCTGGATGGTGGCTCCGGGCGTGGTCCCCGACGCCCGCGAGCGGGTGTTCGAGCACGAGGTCGTGCCCGGCGCCGACGGCTGGGCCGGCGCGGTGGTCCGCAACGCGCGGCTCGGGCTCGAGGTCGAGGTCCGCTGGGACGCTGCCACCATGCCGCGCATGTGGCAGTGGGTCCATCCGGCGCCGGGGGTCGGCGTCCTGGGGATCGAGCCCGCCAACTGCTCGGTGCTCGGCGTCGCCCACGATCGCGCCGAGGCCCGCCTGCCCGAGCTCGCCGCCGGCGAGGAGCGCCGGCACCGCCTCGAGATTCGCGCGCGCCCGGTCCGCTAGGTGCGTTGCGGGTGCATCGGTCGCCACGACGGCGGGTAGTCGACCCGTACGGAAACCGGACGCTCAGGGGGGCGGGAGATGCTGCGAAGGATCATGATCTTGATGGCCGCGCTGGCGCTGGCGGTCGTCGCGGGTTGCGGGAGCGACGACAGTGGCGGCACCGCCGGCACGAGCGAGACCGGCTCGACAAAGGACGCCAAGGCGATCGACGTCAGCGCGATGGACGGCGCCAAGGGCGAAGTCACGTACTGCACCGGCAAGGACACCACCGGCGAGACCAAGGAATGGTCGAAGCAGTTCAACGCGAAGTACGAGTCGCAGGGCCTGTCGGTGAAGGTCGTCGAGTTCCCGGCGTCGGCGGACGAGCAGCGCAACCAGTTCGTGCAGCGTCAGGAGGCCAAGTCGGACGACTGCGACGTGTTCCGCTCCGACGTGATCTGGACGGCCGAGTTCGCCTCGCAGAAGTGGCTCTACGACCTCACGCCGTACATGGACAAGGTCAAGGACCGCTTCTTCGACTCGTCGCTGGAGACCGCGACGTACGACGGGAAGATCTGGGGCGTGCCGTCGTACACGAACGCGGCGCTCATCTACTACCGGACCGACAAGGTCGACGCGGCCCCCACGACGTGGCAGCAGGTCTACCAGGAGGCCGGTGACAAGGGCGGCATCGTCTACCAGGGCGCCTCGTACGAGGGGCTGACCTGCGACTGGCTCGAGCTCGCGTTCGCCGCGGGCGGCGAGGTCCTCTCCGAGGACGGGACGAAGGCGGTCATCGACTCGCCGGAGAACGTCGCGGCCACGAAGCTGATGGCCGAGTCGATCAGCAGCGGCGCGGCGCCGAAGGCCGTGACGACGTACATGGAGCCCGAGTCGCTGGCCGCATGGCAGACCGGCAAGCCCGCGTTCATGCGCAACTGGCCGTACGCCTACGGCCTCAGCCAGGACACCGCGAAGCTCAAGGGCAAGTTCGCGGTCGCGCCGCTCCCCGAGTACGAGGGCGCCGGCAAGGCGAGCATCCTCGGCGGCGGCAACAGCGTGATCTCGGTCTACTCGAAGAACCCGGGCGGCGCGCTGGCCGTGGTCGACTTCCTGGCCACGCAGGACTGGCAGACGACGCTGACGGCCAAGTTCTCGCAGGCGTCACCGCTGAAGGCGACGTGGGACGACCCCGAGGTCCAGAAGGCGATCCCGTTCTGGAAGGAGCTGCGTCAGGCGATCGAGCAGGCCCGGGCGCGACCCGTGTCGCCGGTCTATCCGCAGATCTCGCAGGCGATCTACAAGAACGTCAACGCGGCGATCAGCGGCCAGACGTCGGCCGAGGACGCGATGAAGCAGGCGCAGTCGGACATCCAGAAGGCGCTCGAGACCTTCTGAGCCGGGAGCGACAGACGACGCTGCTGGTCGTCGGCGGCGGGCTGGGCGGCGTGGCCGCCGGGCTCGCCGCCGCGGCCCGCGGCGTCGACGTCGTGCTCACCGAGGCCGGTGACCTGCTCGGCGGGCAGCTCACCGCGCAGGCGGTGCCGCCGGACGAGCACCCGTGGATCGAGCAGTTCGGCTGCACCGCCTCGTACCGGGCGCTGCGCGATGCGATCCGCGCCTACTACCGCGCGCACTACCCGCTGACCGAGGCGGCGCGGGCGCGCGGGGCGCTCAACCCGGGCGCGGCGCGGGTGAGCCACATCGCCCACGAGCCGCGCGTGGCGCTGGCCGTGATCGAGGCGCTGCTGGCACCGCACCGCGGCGCCGGCCGCATCCGCGTCCTGCACCGGCACGCTCCGGTGGCCGCGGAGGTGGACGGCGACAGGATCCTGGCGATCACGTTCGACCGCGGCGTGACGATCGCCGCCGACTGGGTGATCGACGCCACCGAGACCGGCGATCTGCTGCCGCTGTGCGGAGCGGAGCACGTGACCGGCGCGGAGTCGCGCGAGGAGACCGGCGAGCCGCACGCGCCGGCGGTCGGCGACCCGCTGAACCTGCAGCCGGTGTCGGTCTGCTTCGCGCTCGACCACGTCGACGGCGAGGACCACACGATCCCGCGCCCGGACGGTTACGAGCACTTCCGCGACCGGCTCGGCCTCGTGACCCCCGACCCGAAGACGCTCGAGCCGGTGCATCACGTGTTGCACCCGAACCCGGACGGCGACCCCGCGCTGATCGGTCCCGACCACGCGGACGAGCGCCCGCCCGATCGCAACCTGTGGACCTTCCGCCGCATCGCCGCGCGTGGCAACTTCGTCCCGGGCGCGTACGCCAGCGACATCACGCTCGTCAACTGGCCGCAGATCGACTACACGGACGCGCCGGTGCTCTCGGTGTCCGACGCAGCCGCGCGCACGCTCAGCCTGAGCTTCCTGCACTGGCTCCAGACGGAGGGCGGCCTGCCCGGCCTGCGCCTGCGCGGCGACGTGCTGTGGGACACCGACGACGGGCTGGCGCCGGACGCGTACATCCGCGAGTCCCGCCGCATCCGCGCCGAGCACACGATCGTCGAGCAGGAGATCGCGCTCGAGGTGCGCGGCGAGCACGGCGCGGTCGAGCATCGAGACACCGTCGGGGTCGGCTCCTACCGGATCGACCTGCATCCGTCGACCGGCGGCGATCCCTACATCGACATCCCGTGCTGCCCGTTCCAGCTCCCGCTCGGCGCGCTGATCCCGGTGCGGCTCGACAACCTGCTGGCGGGCGCCAAGAACATCGGCACCACGCACATCACCAACGGCAGCCACCGCCTGCATCCGGTCGAGTGGAACGTCGGCGAGGTGGCCGGCGCGGTGGCGGCGTTCTGCGCCGCCCGCGGGTTGACGCCGCGCGCCGTGCGCGCCCGCCACCTCGGGGAGTTCCAGGCCGAGCTCGTCGCCGCCGGGGTCGAGCTGGCCTGGCCGCGGGTGTCCGGCTACTGAGCGTGCGGTAGCTCGACGTCGAACTGCACGTCGAGCCCGTAGCGGTCGCCCGCGTAGCGCGACTCGCACAGCTCCAGCGGCCGGCCGTCCTGGTCGTGGATCACGCGCTTCTCGACCAGCAGCGGCGCGCCCTCGCGCACGCCGAGCAGCTCGGCGTCCTCGGGTCCGGCGGCCTCGGCGCCGAGGCGGGCGCGGCCCATCGTCGGGATGTAGCCGCCGTGCACGAGCGTGTCGTGCAGCGATTCGTGCTCGAGGTCGGCGGACTCGAGCAGCGCGGCGAGCTTGTCCGCCGGGAACACCGCCTCCTCGATCGCCACCGGCTCGTCGTCGGCCACCCGCAGGCGGCGCAGCGCGATCACGGCCTCGTTCGGGCCGAGCTGCAGGCGCGAAGCCTCGGCGGGGCCGGGCTCGCGCACCTCGCGGCCGAGCAGGCGCGAGGTCGGGACGCGGCCGCGGCGCCGCATCTCCTCGGTGAACGAGAGCAGGTTGCCTGCTTGGCGGTGCACGGGCGGCTCGGCCACGAACGTCCCACGGCCGGGGACGCGGTAGACGATCCCTTCCTGAACCAGCCGCTGGACCGCGTTGCGCGCGGTCATCCGGCTCACGCCGAACTCCTCGCAGAGCATCGCGTCCGAGGGCAGCGGGTCGTCCGGCCGCAGGTCGGCGACACGGGCGCGCAGCGCCTGCTCGATCTCGTAGTAGCGCGGCACGAACCGCAGCGGCTCCTCCGCGACTCGCGCCCTGCGCCCCATCCCGTGCCCGGTCGCCATCAGTCCCGCACGTGCCCCATCGTGCCGTTGATGCTCAGCGCACCGTCGATCACCAGCTCGTGCCCGGTCACGTAGCGGGACGCGTCCGAGCACAGGAACAGCGTCGCGTCGGCGACCTCCTCGGGGGTGCCGAGCCGGTGGAGGCCGATCCGCTCCTCGTACTTGCGACGCACGTCCGGCGTGTACGCCGTCTTGTTGAGCGGCGTGTCGATCGCGCCCGGGGCGATCGCGTTGACGGTGATCCCGTGGTCGGCGAGCTCGAGCGCGAGCACCTTGGTCATCGCCACGATCGCGCCCTTGGCGGCGGTGTACGCGCTGAGGTCGGCCACCACGAGGATGTCGGCCGCGCTGGAGACGTTGACGATCCGGCCGCCGCTGGGTGGGCGGGACCCATTCACCATGGCGCGGCCGGCCGCCCGGCAGCCGTAGAAGTAGCCGTGCAGGTTGGCGGCGAGCAGGCCGTGCCAG
The DNA here is from genome assembly GCA_963759375.1 of uncultured Solirubrobacteraceae bacterium. Taxonomy (GTDB): domain Bacteria; phylum Actinomycetota; class Thermoleophilia; order Solirubrobacterales; family Solirubrobacteraceae; genus DASSUW01. The sequence continues at coordinate 64,972 of CAVWYY010000010.1, forward strand.
TCCTCGTCGGTGGTCTGGAGCAGCGGCTTGACCATCAGCCGCGCGGCGTTGTTGACCCAGATGTCGATCCCGCCGAACCGCTCGACCGCGAGGTCGGCGAGCCGGTCGACCTGCGTGGCGTCGCCCGTATCGCCCTCGACCATCACGCAGTCGACTCCGTGCTCGCGCACGCCGGCCCCGGTGCGCTCGGCGCCGTCCGGGTCGGTCTTGTAGATCCCGGCGACGTGGGCGCCCGCCGCGCCGAGCGCGAGCGCGATCGCGCTGCCGATGCCGGTCGATGCGCCGGTGACGACCGCGCGGCGCCCGCGGAGGTCGAAGGCCGATGGAGTCGCCGTCGCGGCGTCGGGTTGGGAGCTCATGTCCGGTTGTCTAGACGGGTTGCTCGCTGGCGGCGACACTATCGCCAGGCGGCACCCTTCGTCAACGTGATCCGCCACCCGTCCGAGTGGTCCTCACGGGCGATGGTGTGCCCGTCGTCGGCGGCCAGCGCGGCGAGGTCGATCGGCGCCTCGGGATCGGTGGTCAGGACGACGAGCGTCTCGCCCGTCGCCATGGCCGCCAGCTCTCGCCGCGCGTGCACGAGCGGCAGCGGGCACTGCAGGCCGCGGACGTCGAGGGTGTGGGTGGCGCGTCCTACGATCAGTCCATGATCGCGGTCCTGCTCGAGTCCGGCGAGCTGCAGCGCCTGTACACCGGGTTGTCGCTGCTCGTGTCGGCGGCGTCCGGCGGGCAGCCCGTGCGTGCGCTGGTCGGGTTCGGGGCGCTCGCGCCGATGCTCGACGACCGGCTGATGGCCCGCGCGCTGCGCCCGGAGGCGGCCCCGGATGTGTCTGATGCCGGGCGCGAGGTGTTCGCCCGTACGCTCGCGGAGCTGCGCGACACGGCGCTGGCGCTCGACGAGTGCCGGATCTGGGCGTGCGCGGCCGCGGTGGAGGCGACCGGCGCGCCGCGCGGCGCGATCGACGAGCGGCTGAACGGCGTCATGTCGACGCCGCGCTTCCTGCGCGAGGTCGCCGGCGCGGACCTGGTCGTGGTGTGAGGCTCGCGGTCGTCGTCGTGCTGGCGGTGGTGGTGGCCGGCTGCGGGAGCGAGCCGGCCGACCTGTTCGTGGTCGACCGCAGCGGCCCGGACCCGGCGGCGAACCTGACGATGCTCGTGTCGGACGGCGGCAGCGTCACGTGCAACGGCAAGCAGCACGCGCTCGACGCCGACCGCCTGCTGCGCGCCCGCCAGCTCACGCGCGACCTGTCCAAGCAGGCCGAGCTGCACCTCGAGCTCCCGCCCGGGGCCAACTCGAACCTCAGCTACAAGGTCCGCCTCGAGGCGGGAACGGTCGCGTTCTCGGACACGTCGAAGGGCAACCCGAAGTCGTTCTTCCAGCTCGCCGCGTTCACCAAGGACGTGTCCGAGCGCGTGTGTGGGATCGTTCGCCAGTGACCAACGAGCTGTTCACCGCGGTCGTGGCCGGCGACGTGGACGCCGTGCGGGCGATGGTGCGCGAGGACCCGGGGCTGGCGTCGGCCCGCGATGGCAGCGGGCTGCCGGTCGTGTTGCTGGCGCTGTTCAATCAGCAGCCCGACGTGGCCGCCGCGCTGCTGGCGGCGGAGCCCGAGCTCGGCATCCTCGAGGCGGCGGCCTCCGGCCGTGCCGAGCGCGTGCGCGAGCTGCTGGATGCGGACGCGGCGCCGCTCGCGGAGCGCACGCCCGAGGGGTTCACGCCGCTCGGGCTGGCCGCGTTCCTCGGCGGGCCGGAGGTGGTGCGGGTGCTGCTCGAGCACGGGGCCGATCCCGACGACGACGCCGACAACCAGTTCGGCGTCCGGCCCGTCAACGCCGCCGCCGCGTCGCGCGACCACGAGACCATGCGCCTGCTGCTCGAGGCGGGCGCCGACCCGGACCCCCAGCAGCAGGGCGGCTTCACCCCGCTTCACTCGGCCGCCCACAACGACGATGTCGAGATGGCGCGCCTGCTGCTCGACCACGGCGCCGATCCGTCGATCGTCACCGAGGACGGGCGTGACAGCGCCCGGATCGCCGCCGACGACGGCAGCGCGGCGGTCGCCGCACTGCTCCAGCAGCGCCCGGACTGAGCTGCTTCGCCGCAGGCCTGGCGGGTTAGAACCGACCTGTGGACAACGCGGAGGTCCTCATCTTCCTGCTGGTCGCGGTCGCGCTCCTGGCGGGCGCCGGCCTGCGCTTCAACGTGCCGTACCCGGTCGTGCTCGTGCTGGGCGGGACGCTGCTGGGGCTCGTGCCGGGGCTGCCGGCGCCGGACCTCGATCCCGACGTCGTGTTCTTCGCGTTCCTGCCCCCGCTGCTGTATGCCGCGGCGTTCCAGGCGTCCGCGTACGAGCTGCGCGCGAACGCCGCCCCGATCGGGCTGCTGGCGATCGGGCTCGTCCTGGTCACGGTGGTCGCGATTGCCGCGGTCGCGCACTGGGTCGTCGGGATCCCCTGGGTGCCGGCGTTCGTGCTCGGGGCGGTGCTCGGCCCCACCGACCCCGTGTCGGCGACGACGATCGCCCGGCGGCTCGGCGCGCCGCCGCGCCTCGAGGCGATCCTGGAGGGCGAGGCGCTCGTCAACGACGGCACCGGTCTCACCGCCTACAAGATCGCCCTCGGGGCGGCCGGCGCGGCGAGCGTGTCGGCGGGCCACGCCATCGTCGAGTTCGTGCTCGTCGCCGTGGGCGGGATCCTCATCGGCGCGGCCGTCGGCTGGATCGCCGCCCACCTCCGCATCGCGGCGCGCGAGCCGTCGATCGATGTGGTGCTCTCCGTGCTCACGCCGTTCGCCGCGTACGTGCCCGCCGAGAAGGTCGGTGCGTCCGGCGTGCTGGCCGTCGTCACCGCCGGCGTCTACGTCGGGACGCGCTCGCAGGAGCTCGCCCAGGCGGGCGCGCGTCTGCGGACGCTGGCGTTCTGGCAGTCGTCGGAATTCCTGCTCAACTCGCTGTTGTTCCTGTTGATCGGCCTGCAGGTCACGCGGATCTTCGGGGACATCGAGGGCGCCCAGTTCGGCACGCTCGCCGGCCAGGCCGCGCTGGTCGCCGCGGTAGCGATCGGCGTGCGGTTCGCGTGGATGTTCGTCGTCCCGGAGATCGCCGATCTCAGCTTCATCGGCCGCTCGTACACGAACCGCCGGGAGCGCGTCGTGCTCGCCTGGAGCGGCATGCGGGGCGGGGTCTCGCTCGCCGCGGCGCTGGCGATCCCGCTCGACGCGTTCCCGGAGCGCGACCTCGTGATCTTCCTCGCCTACGGCGCGGTGCTGATCACGCTGGTCCTGCCGGGTCTCACCCTCGCGCCCCTGATCGGGTGGCTGGGCCTGAGCCAGAGCGACGAACGCCGCCGCCAAGAGGTCGAGGCGCGCATGCGGCTGACGAACGCGGCGCTCGAGCGGCTCGACGAGATGGCCGAGCACGGGCAGGAGGACGAGTCGGTGGGGCTCTTGCGCGACCGCTACCAGTCCCGCCTCGACCGGCTGCGCGACCGGCTGGAGAGCGCCGGCGGGCACCCGGACCACGGGACCGACGCCGCCCAGGCCCAGATCGCGGTGCTCGACCACGAGCGCGACATCCTGCACGAGATGCGCCGGGAACGGGCCTTCCCCTCCGATCTGCTGCGCTCGCTCGAGGCGGAGCTCGACGTCGACGAGGCCCGCGTCCGCTCGCGCGGACGCTGAGGCTGGATCCAACCTCGCGGCCTCCTCCGCGTTCGAACGGAAAAGCCCGAGCAAGGAGGAGCTCTTGCGTCGTATCCATCTGCGAGCGATGGCAGCCGCGGGCGTCGCGGCCGCCGCTCTCGTGTCCGCCGCGCCCGCCGGCGCGATCGTCGGCGGGACGCCCGACACCGTCCACACGAACGTCGGGCTCGTCCGCTTCACGACCGTCGACGGCCGCTTCCGCTGTTCCGGCACGCTGATCTCCGCGCGTGTCGTGCTCACGGCCGGCCACTGCACCGAGGGCCCGGCGACCGACGTCTACGTGTCGTTCGACGACGCGCTGCAGCCCGATCCGCTGCAGCCGGGCATCACGCCGGCCGAGAAGGCGGCGCGGGCCGCGCACTACATCACCGGTGTCGCCCATCCCGACCCGGCCTGGGACGGGAAGCTGTCGTTCTCCAAGCAGCACGACCAGGGCGTCGTGGTGCTCGACGCGCCCGCCACGTCCAAGTGGCCTGCGGTGCGGCCGGCGCCGCTGCCGCCCGTCGGGCTCCTGGACGGCAACCAGGGCGCGCTGAAGAACGAGACGTTCACGCTCGTCGGCTACGGCGTCGACATCGGCCCGAAGAAGGCGCAGATCGTCAACCAGCAGCGGATGTCGACGACCGCGCCGCTCAAGAGCGTGCAGGACGAGGTCGTCGCGTTCCAGAACAGCGCCAAGGACTCCAAGGCCGGCGGCGGGTCGTGCTTCGGCGATTCGGGCGGCGGCGTGTTCTGGAACCAGTTCGTGCTCGGCGACGCGTCGTACGTGAACTCGCTCACCTGCAACGCGACAGGCACCTACCAGCGCTCCGACACGCCGTACTCGCAGGCGTTCCTGCGCTTCTGGATCTCGCAGGCCGGCTAGCGCCGGGCGATCTCGCGGCGGTCACCGTTCCCGTGCGGTGGCCGCCGCGAGCTGGCCGCCCTCGTCGTTGGCCACGCGCACGTCCGCGAACCCGGCACCCTCGAGCAGCGCCGCGAGCTCGGCGTCGGAGTGGAAGCGGCAGTGCGAGGCGAGCGGCTCGGGCGCGGCCGGAGTACCGCGCAGCTCCGGTCCCGTCGTGTAGATGGCGATGCGCCCGCGCGGCATCAGCACGCGCCGGCACTCGCGCAGCACTCCGGCCGGGTCCGCGAGGAACATGAACACGACCGACATCGCGACGGCCGTGAACGCGGCGTCCGTGAAGGGGAGCTCCTCCGCGCGCCCGGCGACGACCGCGGCGCGGGGCGCCCGGTCGCGGGCGAGGCGCACCATGTCGTCGCTGTGGTCCAGTCCGGTGACGCGCGGCGTGGAGGTCAGGGCGTCGCGCAAGAGCAGGCCGCCGCCGCAGCCGATCTCGAGCAGCCGGTCGTCCGGCCCGAGCGCGAGTGCGCCGAGGATCGCGCGGCGCGCGAAGTCGTGCACGTCCTCGGCGCCGTAGACCTCCTGGGCGTGGGCGCCGGCCGGCCGCCGGGCCACGCGGTCCGTCAGCCACTCCTCGAACGGCAGCTTGCTCCGGCTCCAGGCGGCGCGATCCTCGTCGCCCAGCCCGAACGCCTGCAGCAGGTCCTCCGGGCGGCTCACGACCCCAGCCTATGCGATGGGAATTGCGTTCCGTAGCGGCACATAACAGATACCGCTAGGATCGAGGCATGGCCCGTCCACGCGATCCGCAGATCGACGCCGCGGTGCTCGATGCCACGATCACCGTCCTCGGCGAGTCGGGCTACGGCGGCCTGACGCTCGAGAAGGTCGCGCGTATGGCGGGCACGACCAAGCCGGCGATCTACCGCCGGTGGTCGAGCCGTCAGCGGCTGGTGCTCGAAGCGCTCGGGCGGCGACTGGGCGCGACACGCGCCCCGGACACGGGCTGCACGCTGTGCGATCTCGACGAGTGCCTCAAGGTGTTCGTCGCCGCCTTTCGGCGCATGCCGGCGGGCGTGCTGGCGTCGCTGTTCGCCGACTGCGCCGGCGACCCCGAGCTCCACGCCGCGTTCATGTCGGTGCTGTTCGAGCCCCCGCGCGCGGCCGTCAGGGAGGCGCTGGAGCGCGCGCACCAGCGCGGCGACCTGCGCGACGACGTCGACATCGAGCTGATCCTCGACCTGATCGGCTCGCTGATCCACTACCGGGCGCTGTTCGGCCACGCCCCGACCACCGATGCCGAGATCGAGCGCGCGGTCGAGGCGTTGCTCCAGGGGATCGCCACCGACTATCCGGCGCTGCTCGAGCACAGCCGCCGGCTCGAGGGCGACCCGAAGCTGCACGCGCTACACAGCTGACGCGCGGCCGCGGGGGCAGGGCGTCACCACGGGGCCCGTCGATCGCGGCCGGAGATTGAACGCCGCGAAGGCGATCGCCGCGATGCCGCCCGCCACCACCAGGACAGCCGACCGCAGCCCGTCCGCCGTGGCCACCCGGAGCGACTCCCCTGCGAGGCCTTCAGTGCCGGACGTGGCCACGAGCACGAGCAGCGCGAGGCCGACCGCGGCGCCGATCGATGTGCTCGTCGAGGCGACGCTCGACGCCACGCCCTGGTCGCGATCGGCCACCCCCGTGCCGGCGGCGATGAACATCGCGGTGAACACGACCCCGTCGCCGATGCTGAGCAGGATCAGGCCGGGCACCAGGCCGCCGTACGAGCCGGAGGGCGACATCGACAGGCCGAGCATGAGCGCGCCTACCGCTCCGATCGCGAGCGCGCCGACGAGCGTGGCCCGCAGCCCGCATCGCGTGACCAGCCGTCCGGCGAGCGTCGAGCCGGTGACCACGACGACCGTCGGGATCAGGAAGGCGACGCCCGTCTCGAGCGCGTCGTAGCCGTGCACGTCCTGCAGGTAGAGCGTCAGGAAGTACAGCACCGACCCGAACGTGGCCCAGAACAGGAACGCGATCACGACCGCGGTGACCAGATTGCGGTTGGCCAGCAGCCGCGGCGGGAGCAGCGGGTCCCGGCTGCGCCGCTCGACGACGGCGAACACCGCGAGCATGAGCACTCCTCCGATCGCCGCAGCCAGGACCGCGGACGCGGTCCAGCCCAGCCGCGGCCCCTGCACGAGCGCGAACACGACCAGCGTCACCGCGACGGTGACGCTCAGGGCGCCGGGGAGATCGAAGCTGCGTCCGCGCTCCCGTGGCCCGTCGGCCGGGATCAGCGCCAGCGCGAGCAGGGCGGCGCCACCGGCAAGCGGCACGTTCACGAAGAACACCGACTCCCAGCCCAGCGCGCTCGTCAACACTCCGCCGAGCAGCACGCCGATGACCAGTCCCGCCGCGCCCGCGCCGCCCCAGATCGCCAGCGCGCGGTTGCGCTCGTCGCCCTCCGCGAAGGTGGTGTTGACGAGCGACAGCGTCGCCGGGAACACGAGCGCGCCCCCGAGTCCCTGGAGCCCGCGGGCGGCGAGCAGGACCTCCGGCGTCGCCGCGAGCCCACCCATGAGCGCCGCACCGGCATAGAGCCCGAGCCCGGTAATGAGCACCCGCCGGCGGCCCAGCAGATCCGCGGCCCGGCCGCCCAGCAGGAGGAACCCCGCGGACGCGACCGCATAGGCGCTGATCACCGCCTGCAGCGTCTGCGCCGAGAAGCCGAGTCCGCGCCCGATCTCCGGCAACGCCACCACGACGATGTACTGATCCAGGGAGACGAGCAGCATCGCGAACGCGAGCAACGCAAGTTTCGTTACGTTCCGATCCATAACTAGGCAGCGTAGCGGCTGTGCTACCGTTAACCCAGTGGTTAACGATCCGTTCAAGGCCTTGTCGCACCCGATCCGCCGCGGCATCGTCGAGCGCCTCGCCGTAGGACCGGCGACGGTCGGCGAAGTCACCAGCGGGTTCGGCGTCTCCAAGCCCGCGATCTCCAAGCACCTGCGGGTGCTGGAGGAGACGGGCGTCGTGACGCGGGTGGTCGAGGGCCGCACGCACCGGCTGTCGCTCGAGCCCGAGGCGCTCAGCGTGGCCGCCGACTGGATGGATCGCCAGCGAGCCGTTTGGGGGCGGCTGTTCGATGTCGTAGACGAGTACCTGAAGGAGGAAGCGTCCCGATGAACACCCCACCGATCGTCTCGCCCCAGGAGTGGCAGGCCGCCCGTGAAGCGCTGCTGGTCAAGGAGAAGGAGCTGACCCGGGCGCGCGACGCCCTGGCCGCCGAGCGCCGCCGCATGCCGTGGATGGCCGTGGAGAAGGACTACGCGTTCGAGGGCCCGAACGGCCCGCTGAGCCTGCATGACCTGTTCGACGGCCGCAGGCAGCTGATCGTCTACCGCGCGTTCTATGCGCCGGACGTCACCACGTACCCGGCGTCGGGCGGCGCGTACCCGGAGCGGGCCTGCGCGGGCTGCTCGTTCGGCGCCGATCAGGTCGCGCACCCGGCCCACCTGAACGCGCGCGACACGACACTCGCGTGGGTCTCGCGCGCCCCGCAGACCGAGATCCGGGGCTTGCAGGAGCGCATGGGTTGGGAGCTCATCCCCTGGTACACGCTCACGGACGACTTCGACAAGGACTTCGGCGTCGACGAGTGGCACGGGCACAACGCCTTCATCCGCGAGGGCGACCGGATCTTCCGCACCTACTTCATCGACGCCCGCGGCGACGAGCACCTGGGCACGACCTGGAGCTATCTCGACATCACCGCCCTCGGCCGCCAGGAGGAGTGGGAGGACTCGCCGGAGGGCTACCCGCAGACGGCGCCGTATCAGTGGTGGGACTACCACGACCAGTACGACAAGGCCCCCGCGTGATCGCCCACGTGGCGGGCGTGCCACTCGAGGAGTTCCTGCCGGCCGCCGGTGCGGCCGGCAGCGGGCTCCTGGCCGTGCGCACCTGGATAATGGTGCGCGTGCGGCGGCGTCGAGACTCGGACACGTGAGCGAGAACACGACCCTGCGCATGGAGCGCACGTTCCGCGCTCCTGCGCAGGCGGTGTTCGACGCGTGGACCAGCGAGGAGGTCATGCGCCGCTGGTGGCGTGTCGAGTCCGACTGGGAGACGCCGGTCGCCGAGGTGGACCTGCGCATCGGCGGGTCGGTGCGCGTCGTGATGCGGACGCGGGACGGCACCGAGTACGGCGGCGGCGGTCAGTACACCGAGATCGACCCGCCGAACCGGCTCGTGTTCACATGGATCTGGGACGGCAACGACACGCGCCAGCTGATCGAGATCGACTTCGAGGAGCACGACGGCGCCACCACGGTGCGCTTCACCCACCGCGACCTGTGGGACGAGGAAGCCGTGCGCTCCCACGAGGAGGGGTGGAACGGCGTGTTCGACAACCTCGAGCGCGTGCTCGAGGCGGACCTCAGGTCCGGCTGAGCGCGGCGACCGCGTCGCCGACGCGAAGCGCCGGGCGGGGGAGCGCCTCGCCGTTTCCCGAGCTGGCCCCGCCGGCGTAGAGGGAGGCCGCGACGCGCACGAGGTTCTCGCACGTGCGGTCGAGCGCTTCCGGGACGCCGGCCGGCAGCAGCGAGCGGACGGCCGCGGCGGTGCTCCCGTTCGGCGCCGCGTAGCCGTCCGGCACGTCGAGCTCCGGGAACGCGGTGCGCAGTGCGGCGATGCAGCCGTGGATCAGGTACGCGTCGTCGAGCAGGCCGAGGGCACCGAGCTCCGTGTCGTCGAACAGGTCGTCCTCGTCGACGAGGTAGACGAGCGCCTGGCCCGCCACGAACGCGACGCTGCGCCCATAGCGCGGCTCCTTGGTCATCGCGGTGAGCGCGATCATGGCGCCCGGGACGGCCTTGAGGTACCTCTCGAGGGCCTCGGCGAGCGGCTGCACGTCGGCGTCGTCGGAGGCGAGCCAGGCTGCAAGCTTGGCGGCCGTCGCCTCCTCTGCGAGCGCGCGTGAGAGGGCGTCGACGATCACGTGAGCCACGCCTTCATGACATCCACGGCGGCGCCACCGGCCCCGCGGGCGAACTCGACCATGAGCCCATGGACGTTGCCCTGCGACGCGTTCTGTGGTGCCTGCACCACCGGCGCGACGAGCTGCGGCCCGCCCCAGCCCGACACCTGCGGTGCGGGCATGCCCGGCATGTACACGCCCTGTCGCGTGCCGCAGATCGTGCAGAGAAAGACGGGCGGCATCTGCCCGCACCAGCGGCAGAACGGCCCCATCGGCGACGGCTCGACGGGCGTCGGCATATGCGGCATGAACTGACCGGCGCACCAGAGTGGAACGATCGACCGGCAGTTGCTGCAGCCAGCGAAGAGCACGTGTACCTCTCGCTGCGGGACACTGACCGATCACGCCGGGTGGTGCATGGACTTGGCGCGTTGCCGCTGTCGGCTGCTGAGGCCTAGCCGGCCGCCCAGGCCTTGGCGGCCTCGACCGCGGCGTGGAGCGGCCGTTCGATCATCCGGCCTGCACGCTATCGCCGCGCGCGTCGTCCGTGAACGCCGCGGCGCGCTCGATCGCGTCCGCCGCCTCGGGGAGGAACGTCCAGAAGTACTGGAAGCCGTGCGTGGCCGAGGGGTACAGCTCGAGGTGTACGTCGACGCCGCAGCTGCGGGCGTGCTCGCTCAATCTGTGGGCATGGGCGAGCAGCGGGTCGCCGGTCGCGGCCTGGATGAGCAGCGGCGGCAGCCCGCTCAGGTCGGCCGAGAGCGGGCTGACGATCGGGTCGTCGATCGGATGGCCGGCCAGCCACGGGTCGGTGAACCGGCGCCGCAGCTCCTCGCTGACGGCGGCCGGGGGCGAGGCGTCCGGCGGCCCGATGGTCCAGCTCGGGTCCACGGCCGGGCACAGCAGCGCCACCGAGCGGGGCATCGGCAGGCCGCGCTCCTTGAGCGTGAGCAGCAGCGACATCGTCAGGCCGCCGCCCGCCGAGTCGCCGGCCACCGAGAACGGCCTGCCGCGACCGAGCAGCCACTCGTACGCGCGCACCACGTCGTCGAGTCCGGCCGGGAACGGGTGCTCCGGCGCCAGGCGGTAGTCGGGGACGAGGACCGCCGTGCCGGACGCGCCCGCCAGCGCGCCGGCCAGATGCTTGTAGCCGAACGCCGAGCCGAGCACGTGGCCGCCACCGTGCACGAACAGCATGGACGGCTCCAGCTCCGGCCCGGCGGTCAGCAGCAGCGACGGCACGCCGCCGGCGTTGACGGGCCGCAGCTCCACGCCCGGAGGCGGTGAGAACTGGCCCTGCATCGTCTCGAAGGCCGCGCGCAGCTCGTCGATCGTCGCGTCGCTCGCGAACACGTCCTCGATCGGCTCCCACAGCCGCGCGACGCGGCCGATCAGCTCGCCGCCGACCGACTGCGCCATCTGCACGGCGGCGTCGACGTCGCGCAGTACCTCGCGGGCCCGCTCCAGCAGCGCGTCGCCGGCCAACGTGAGCTCCACGCTGTGGGTGGATCGCTCGAGCAGCTCGCAGCCGACGAGCTTCTCCAGCGCGCTGATCTGCCGGCTCAACGCCGACGGTGAGACGTACAGCCGGTCGGCGGCGCGGCTGAAGCTCAGCTCCTCGGCGACCGTGACGAACGCGCGGATGTGGCGCAGCTCGATCGCCTCCGGCGCCTGGGGGAACGGCAGCACGTTGGAACGTTCGTCATCCACGGTGACGGAGTATGGACCGTTCGGGACGGACGGCCTTGCCGTTCGCGCAACACCGCGTTGCGCCATCGGACTTTCCCATCGACACGCGTCCGCGCAAGCTGGCGGTGTGATCTGCACGCCTCCTCAGCGCGAGGCCGACCTGCGGCTGCGGAGCGGCACCGGCCCGATGCGGACGCGCGTGTGGTGGCCCGCCGCGCGCAGCGCCGACACCGGGCTGCTGCTGTTCTTCGCCGACCCGCGCGTCGGCGACGTCCCGTGGCTGCGCGAGCTGGCCGTCGCCGCGCAGCTCGTCGTCGTCGCCGCGCCCTGCGACCACGGCGCGGACGCCGTGGTGCGCGCCAGCCTGCGCGAGGGCATGACGGCGCTCGAGTGGGCGGCCGATCACGCCCGCCAGCTCGAGGCCGATCCGCGGCGGCTGATGGTCGGCGGCATCGGCATGGGTGCCGCGCTGGCCAACGCGGCGGCGGCCGAGGCCGGCGCCCGCGAGTGGCCGGCGATCGCGCGGCAGCTCCTGATCCCACTCGACGTGCCGTGCCCGGACGTGCCGCGGTCGCAGGCGGCGGCGCCGTTCACGGCGGTCACGTTCGCGGGCGAGCCGTGGCCGCTCGGCGACGGCGACGAGGAGCTGCGCCACGACCGTGAGGTCGACCTCGAGGATCTCGCGCGGTCGCTGCGCGGCTACGCGACGGGAGGCGGGTCGCCGGACGCGCTGGCCGGGAGCGTCGGGTCCCAGCCGCAGACGTCGCACGCGTGACTGAACGCCGACCGCGCGAACGCGAGTGCGGTCGCATGCGGATCGGCGCTCGCGGCGACGTCGTTCCAGTCGAGCACGTACTCGCCGAGGGCGGCGTCCCAGCGCGCGCCGGGCACGGCGAGGTCGGCGCCCGCGAAGCCGTCGGGCGCCGGATGGGCATAGGCGTAGAACGCCGCGCGCGGGTAGCGGCCGTCGCCCGGCCACCAGCCGACCGCGACCTCCTGCGAGTCCATCGCATTGCGCATGATGAAGTCGTCCGACGGCGGCTGCGCGGGCACGCCCGAGAACAGGTTCACGGCCAGGTCGAATGAGCCCCACCACGCGTTGACCGGCGTCGAGCGCCCGCGGTACGGCGCGCGGAATGCGGCGAGCACCAGCGCCACGCGCGTCGCCGCCGCGAAGTACTCGCGCACCTGCTCCGGGTCATAGGTCGCGTGCTCGGTGTCCTCGTCGAGCGGCACCGTCCAGGCGACCTCCTGCGGCGTGGGGTCGATCATCACCGCGTCCCCGGCCAGCGATCGCGCCGCCGCCAGCACCTCGCGCGTGACCTGGCCGACCGGCCGGTCCGGCGTCAGCGCCACGGTCTCCACCCGCCCGTCGCTGTGCTCGAGCACCGCCGCGTGCGTCTGCAGGTCGAGCGCGGCGACGAAGACGCCCGATCCGTCGGGCGCCGGCAGCGGGAGCGTCTCCCACCCGCGCGCGGTGAGCCGCAACGCGGCGTGCTGAAGCTGCGGCTCCGGGGGCGCGAGCTCGGCGGCCAGCTTGCCCAGCACCTGGGTGTGCGCGTGCAGCGTGTCGCACGTCGCGCTCCACGCCTCGTAGTCCACGCTCATGGCTGGAAGTGCACCCGCCCGTTGGACCGCGCCCGGGCCTGCGCGCGGTTCACGAAGTCCAGCCGCTTGATGGCCGCGCGGAACAGGCGCGCGACCAGCCGCAGCCGCGCGGACTCCGAGCGCAGGTCGAGCAGCCCCTGCTTGGCGTCGAGCCCGAACTCGACCGTGGCCGCCATCTGGTAGGCGGACATGCCGGCGATCTCCTCCATGTCGGGATCGCGGTCGGTCGCCTCGTTGACCAGCTCGGCGTAGGCGGCGTGCGCCGCGGCGGCGGCCTCGCCGTCGGTCTCCTCGGCGCGGTCGTCGAGGAACTCGACGGTTCCGGCCGGATACGGCAGTTCCTCCTGGCGCTCCTCGATCCGGAACGGGCGCGTGCCGCGGGCGATCAGGTTGATGCGGCCGTCCTCCAGCCGCTCCACGACCTCGGCGATCTCGCACGCGCAGCCGATCGGCCGCAGGCCGTCCTCGGCCATCCAGACGATCCCGAACTCCGAGCCCTCGTCGAGGCAGCGCCCGATCATCGACTTGTAGCGCTCTTCGAAGATGTGCAGCGGGACGAGCTCGCTGGGAAGCGCCACCAGGCCGAGCGGGAACAGCGGGAAGTCCCGTACCAACGGCACCCGCCGAAGTCTAAGTGCGTACGGACGCCGCCCTGGGTCCCGCGGTTGTCACCATGACCGCATGGCTTCCCATCACGGAATCACCGTCGACAACCACGAGGACCTGACGAGCAAGCCGCAGCTCGCGGTCAAGGACACGGGCGCCGAGCCGCCCGCCGACCTCGTGACCCACGACCTCGTCGAGGGCGAGGGGGCGGAGATCGGCGCGGGTGACAACGCGAACGTGCAGTACGTCGGCGTCTCGTGGTCGACCGGCCGCGAGTTCGACGCCAGCTGGGACCGCGGCGCCCAGCCGTTCAGCTTCCCGGTCGGCGCCGGCCGCGTGATCGCCGGCTGGGACCGCGGCGTGGTCGGCATGCGCGCGGGCGGTCGCCGGCTGCTCGTGATCCCGCCCGACCTGGGCTACGGCAGCCGCGGCGCCGGCGGTGTCATCGGCCCCGACGAGACGCTCGTCTTCGTCGTCGACGCCCTCTAGACGGTAGCCACCGCACCCGCGGGGGCGGCGGCCGCCGAGTCGCCCTCGCGGTCCACGGTGAGCCGGTGCGCGAGATACACCGGGATCGCCGACAGGAGGATCATCAGCACGCCGACGACGTTGACGATCGGCAGCTGGTTCGGGCGCGACAGGTTCGTGAGGATCCACAGTGGCAGCGTCTGCTGCGCCCCGGCGGTGAACGTCGTGACGATCACCTCGTCGAACGACAGGGCGAACGCGAGCAGCCCGCCCGCCACCATCGCCGACCGCAGCGCGGGCACCGTGACGAGCCGGAACGTCGTCCACGTGTTCGCGCCCAGGTCGGCCGACGCCTCCTCGAACGATCCCGACACGCGCCGCAGCCGCGCGATCACGTTGTTGTAGATCACGACGATGCAGAACGTGGCGTGGCCCACGATCACGGTGAACAGGCCGAGGCCGATCCCCAGCGGGTCGAGCACCTCGCGGAACGTCGCGTTCAAGGCCATGCCGGTGACGATGCCCGGCAGCGCGATCGGCAGCACGACGACGAACGAGATCGTCTCGCGGCCGAAGAAGCGGTAGCGGGCGACGGCGAACGACGCGAGCGTCCCGAGTAGCAGCGCGATCAGCGTCGCGCCGGTGGCCGCCTTCAGCGAGGTCCACAGCGCCTCGCGCACGCCCGGGTTGTGGAACGCACGGTCGAACCACTCGAGCGTGAAGCCCGGGAATCGGCCACTTCAGCGTGCGGCGCTCGTTGAACGCGTACAGGAAGATCACCGCGATCGGGGCGTACAGGAACGCCATCGTGATCCCGGCCCCGATCCGCAGCAGCCAGCGCGCGCGACGCGAGAGTTGCATCAGAGTGACTCGAAGGCGCCCAGGCGCCGGGCGCCGAGCAGGTAGAGGATCATGATCACGACCGGCACGGTCGCGAACGCGGCGGCCAGCGGGAGGTTGTTCGCCACGCCGACGTTCGTGTAGACGACGTTGCCGATGAACTGCGTGCTCGAGACGATCTGCGGCGTGATGTAGTCGCCGAGCGTCAGCGAGAACGTGAAGATCGAGCCCGCCACCACCGCGGGCCACGCCATCGGCAGGATCACCCGCCGGAACGTCTTGCCCGCGCCGGCCCCCAGGTCACCCGACGCGTCGAGCAGCGAGTTGGGGATCCGCTCGAGGCCGGCGTAGATCGGCAGGATCATGAACGGCAGCCACAGGTAGGAGAAGACCAGCCACGTGGCGACGTTGCCGAAGCCCGGGCCGCTGAGCCCGAACGGGCCGAGCGCCCAGTTCAGGATGCCGTCCTCGGCCAGGATGATCCGCCACGCGTAGACCTTCACCAGGTACGACGACCACAGCGGCATCACGACCGCGACGACGAGCAGCGCGCGCACGCGCGGTGACGCGACCTTCGCCATGTAGAAGGCGATCGGGAACGCCAGCAGCGCGTCGGTCACCGTCACCGCCGCGGCGATGCCCACCGTGCGGAAGACGATCGTGCGGTAGACGTCGTTCTCGACGAGCGTCCGGAAGTTCTGCAGGCCGTACTCGTGCACGACCTGGCCGGAGAACGTGTCGAGCTGCCAGAAGGCGGCCACGAACAGCACGGCCAGCGACCCCAGATAGGCGATCACCAGCCAGCCGACCGGCCCCGCCAGCAGCAGTGAGAGCTGCAGGCGGGGCCGGCGCCAGAGGGTTGCTGCTAGCCCTTGATTTCCGTCCACGCCTGGACCCACTCGGAGTAGTCCTTGCAGACCGCTCCGCGGTCGTCGCCGCAGTCCTTCGTCGGCGTCGTCCAGTACGCGACCTTCGAGAAGTAGTCCTCGTCGTCGGCGTGGAAGACGTCGCAGTGGTTCTTCACCGCGGTCTCGGCGCACGCCTTCTTGTTCGAGGGCGCCTCACCGAACCACTCCGCCACGGCCGCGTTGGCCTTGGGGGAGATGATGTGGTCCATCCACATGTACATGCAGTTCGGGTTCTTGGCCTTCGAGGAGATCATCCAGGTGTCCGACCACCCGGTCGCGCCCTCCTTGGGCAGGACCGTCTTGATCGGCACCTTGTCGGCCTCGAGCAGGTTCGCGATGACCTGCCAGGTCGTGCCGAGCACCGAGTCGCCGCTCGTGAACGCGGCCTGCTCCTTGGTGTAGTCCGACCAGTACTCGCCGATGATCCCGCGCTGCTTCTTGAGCAGGTCGACGGCCGCCTGGAACTGCTTGTCGTCGAGCTCGTACGGGTTCTCGATCCCCAGGTCGGGCTGCGTGGCCTTCAGGTACAGCGCCGCGTCGGCGATGTAGATCGGGTTGTCGTACGCCGTGACCTTGCCCTTGTAGGGCGAGCTCTCGTCGAACACCGCGCCCCACGAGTCCGGCGCCGGCTGCACCTTGTCGGTGCGCCACATCAGCAGGTTCGCGCCGCGCCCGTGCGGGACGCCGTACGGCTGCCCGTCGACCGAGTTCCACGGCTGGTCCTTCAGGCCGTCGAACACGTCGGCGTAGTTCGGGATCAGGTCGGTGTTGACGGGGGCGACGTCGCCGCCTGCGATCAGGCGCAGCGTCGCGTCACCGGACGCCGACACGCCGTCGTACTGACCGGAGCGCATCAGCGTGACCATCTCGTCCGACGTGTTGCCGATCTTCGTGTTGACCTGACAGCCGGTCTCCTTCTCGAAGTCCGACACCCAGTCGACCTTGGGGTCCGTCGAGCCGTCCTCGACGTAGCCGGCCCAGGCGATGAGGTTGACCTGCCCCTCACCTTCGCCGACCTCGGTGAGCGCCTTCGGCCCCTCCGGCGCCTTCACCTCTCCACCCGACGACCCGCCGCTCGAGTCGTCCCCACAACCGGCGACCAGCGCCAGCGCGCTGGTGACCGCGAACAACGCGGCCAGTCTCGCGTATCTCACGTGCCCTCCTCGTCCCTCGGTATCGCGTACGTGTGCTCCTCGCTCCATCCCACCGTCACCGTGCGGCCCTGCTGTTCCAGGGCCTCGGTGGATGACGTCTCCAGGTTCTGCCGCACCACCTGCAGCTCGCCGCCTCGCTCGAGGTCGACGAGGTAGCGCGTGACCATCCCGACGTAGGCGACGTCGCGCACGACGCCCGACTCGGTGTGCAGCCCGTCGTGCGACCCGTTCTCCAGAAGACGGATCTTCTCCGGGCGGATCGTGAACCTCCGGCCGCCGCGCTCGAGCACATTCGACACGCCGACGAAGCCCGCGATGAACTCGCTCCTCGGGCGCTCGTAGACCTCGGCGGGCGCGCCGACCTGCTCGATCTGGCCGTGGTTGAACACGGCCAGCCGGTCGCTCATCGTGAGCGCCTCCTCCTGGTCGTGCGTCACGTAGACGAACGTGATGCCGACGTCCTGCTGGATGCTCTTGAGCTCGACCTGCATCTCCTGGCGGAGCTTGAGGTCGAGCGCCCCGAGCGGCTCGTCGAGCAGCAGCACCTGCGGGCGGTTGACGATCGCGCGCGCGAGCGCCACGCGCTGGCGCTGCCCGCCCGACAGCTGCGCCGGGCGGCGGCCGCCGAGCGTCGGCAGCCGCACCATCTCGAGCGCGTCCGCCACGCGCCGCTCGCGCTCGGGCTTGGGGATCTTCTTGATGCGCAGCCCGTACCCGACGTTCTCGGCGACGCTCATGTGCGGGAACAGCGCGTAGTCCTGGAACACCGTGTTCACGTCACGCGCGAACGGCGGCCGGTCCGACACGTCCTCGCCCGCCAGCTCGACCGCACCTTCGTCGGGACGCTCGAAGCCCGCGATCAGCCGCAGCGTCGTGGTCTTCCCGGAGCCCGACGGCCCCAGCAGCGTGAAGAACTCGCCGCGGCGGACATCGAGGTCGATGCCGTCGACGGCTGCGAGGTCCCCGTAGCGCTTGGTCAGCGCGCGCAGCCGGATGTCTGGTGGGCCTTCCAAGTGGCGGCAACACTAATGGTCCGATCGGCACACGTTTTGCACCATTCGGTCCCAACCGGTTGGCCGCTATGGTGGCCGCGCCGATGGTGCCCGACGTCCATTCTCGCGCCTTGCTCGTCGCGGTCGCGGCGCTGGTTACGGCGGCGCCTGCGGATGCGAGCGTCGTGCCGGTCTCGGGGCGCGCCCGGGTCGACAGCGGCCCGGTGCTCGCGGGTGGTCGCGTGCTCTACGCCGATCGCGGAGGCCGGAGGGCCGTGCGGGTCCTCTCACGGTCGCTCGCCGGCGGGCCTGCCACCGAGATCGCGCGCGTCCCGGTGCCGCGCTCGCGCTACCGGGGGTGGCCGGCATGGGAGTTCGCGGCGGGCCCGGGCGGCCTGGCGCTTCGCGTGCGCCCGCCGGGTGGCCGGCCTCGGCTCTGGGCTGGCCCGGGCCCCCTCGCGTTGGTGCAGCGCCGAGCGGCCGACGGCGCGCCGGTGTTCGAGCAGCGGGACCTGTTCGCGATCCCGGGCGGCCCGCTCGTGCTCGAGCGCACCGACCGGTACGGGCGCCGCCTGCGACCGATGCTGCGCCCGCCCGGCGCTCCGGCGCGGCGGGCGCCGGTTCCGGACGGCGCCGACCTGCAGCACCTGGCCGTCAACGGGTCGCTGGCGGCGGCGCGCGTGGGCACCGAGATCGTCGTCTTCGACCTCCCGTCCGGCACCGTCCGGCGGCGCGTCCCGATGGGCGAGTTCGCCGGCACGCTGCTCATCGATCTTGGCGTGTCGACCGCCGGCGATGTCGCGCTGACAGTGGAGGACGGCTCCGGGCTCGACTTCGTCGGCTGGGCGCCGGTGGGCGCCGCCGCGCCCAAGGTCGTCCTGGGCGGTGACCGGTTCGGCCTGGTGCGCACGCAGGCGGGACGCATCGCGATGGAGCAGCCCGCAGGCCCGGACGGCAGCCGCGTCGTCGTCCTCGATCCCGCCGGCGGCGAGCGGTTCCACGGACCGCCGGCCGCGGCGATCCGCAGCCTGGACTTCGACGGGACGCACGTCGCCTGGTCGACGGACGCCTGCCAGCTCGCGTCGGAAGCCGTGCCCGCGGCCTCGACTGATCGCGTGCCCCCCGGCCCCTGCGTGCGCACCGAGGCGGCGTTCACCGTGTTCGGCGACGTGCAGCCACAGGGGCGCCCGCCCCGGGTGCCGGTCCGCGTGCGCTGCCTCACCGCTCCGGGAGGCGCGTGCAAGGTCGACTTGCGGCTGTACGGGAGGTTCGCGCGGATCGGCCGCGCCGTCGCGCGCATCCCCGTGGGGAAGCGCCGCATCGTGCGGATTCGTGCACGGCCCTCGGACCTCGTGATCGTGGTCGGCCGCGTCGTCGATCCGGATGGCCGCCGCCGGATCGCCGTCACGATCTGAGCATGCCGGAGC
This sequence comes from uncultured Solirubrobacteraceae bacterium, assembly GCA_963759375.1. Lineage (GTDB taxonomy): Bacteria > Actinomycetota > Thermoleophilia > Solirubrobacterales > Solirubrobacteraceae > DASSUW01. The sequence continues at coordinate 84,183 of CAVWYY010000010.1, forward strand.
TCTACGTCCAGCGCGACCAGCCGCAAGGCGTGCCGCCGCTGCAGCTCACCGGCGAGCGCACGCTGCCCGACGTGCCCGAGGAGAACTACTGGTTCCGGCGCCATCTGGCGGTGTACGAGTGGATCGCCGCCCGCGCGCACGGCCGCCGCGTCGTCGACCTGGCGTGCGGCGAGGGCTACGGCTCGGCCGTCCTCGCGCGCACCGCGGACTCGGTGGTGGGCGTCGACGCCAACCCCGAGGCGTTCGAGCACGCGCGCCTGAAGTACACGAACGGGCGGGTGCGCTTCGAACGAAACATGCTCGAGCTGTGGACCGGCGACGTGGACTGCGTCGTGTTCCTGCAGACGATCGAGCACGTGCAGGATCCGGACGCGGTGTTGGCCCACGTGCGCGAGCTGATCGGCCCGGCCGGCGTCGCGTACGTGTCGACGCCGAACGTGCTCACGCTGGCCCCGGAGGGCGCGGAGCGCTCCGGCAACCCGTGGCACGTGCGCGAGTACCAGGCGCACGAGTACCGGGCGCTGTGCGAGTGCCACTTCGCCTCGGTCGACATGCTCGGGCTGTTCCACGCTCGCCGGCTGCGCGCGCACCAGTGGGCGATCGAGCACGCCGGCTGGGACGCGATCCACAAGCGCCTGGGGATCACGAAGGCGTTCTACGACCGCTTCACGCCGGCGATCTCCACGCGCGACTTCGCGCTGCGCCGCTCGGGGCTCGACCGCGCGCTCGACTTCCTGGCGGTGCTGCGCCCGTGAGCCGGCTCTCGATCGTCCTGCACACGCACATGCCCTACGTGGAGGGGTTCGGGACGTGGCCGTTCGGCGAGGAGTGGCTGTGGGAGGCGATCGCCACCAGCTACCTGCCGCTGCTCGACGTGCTCGAGGAGCACCCGGGCCGGATCACGCTGTCGATGACCCCGGTGCTGTGCGACCAGCTCGAGGCGCCGGGCGCGCTCGAGCGCTGTCTGGCCTTCCTGCGGGAGATCCGGCCCGAGTCGCACCGGCTCGACATCGAGGCCGAGGACGATCCGGGCGTCGCCGCCGTGCTCGAGCAGAGTGCCGCCGCCTACATCGCGGCGGCCGACGCGCTCGAGGAGCGTGGCGACCTGCTGGCCGCGTTCGCGCCGCACGTGAGCTGGACGTCGTCGGCCACCCATGCCGTGCTGCCGCTGATCGCCACCAGCACGGGCGTGCGCCTGCAGCTGCTGACCGGTGTGCGCTCGCACCGCGAGCGGTTCGGCGAGTGGGACGGCGGGCTGTGGCTGCCCGAGTGCGCGCATACCGACTGGATCGACGATCTGATGGAGGAGGCCGGCGCGCGGCTCGCGTGCGTGGACTGGACCGACGTGCTGGGTCCCGAGCCGCAGGCGCCGCGGCGCAGCCAGGCGGGCGTGCTGCTCGTGCCGCTCGACCGCCTGGGCATCGACCTCGTCTGGGCGCACGACGGGTACCCGTCACACGTCGCGTATCGCGACTCGCACCGGCTGACCGCGCGCAGCCACCGCCCGTGGGCGATCGACGGCACGCCGTACGACGCGGCGCGCGCGGCCGAGCAGGCCAGGCTCGACGCCGAGGACTTCGTCGACCGCATGGCCACGCGCGGCGGGCCTTCGGTCGTCGCGCTCGACACGGAGCTGCTCGGGCATTTCTGGCACGAGGGCGTTGATTGGCTGCGGGCCGTCATCGCGGCCTGCGACCGGCGCGGGCTCGAGCTGGCGCCGCTCGACCCGGAGGTGGAGGCCGAGGCGGCGCCCGAGGCCGTGCCGCCGACGAGCTGGGGGGCGCACCGCGACCTGCGGACGTGGAGCGCGCCCGCGGCCGATGGGCTGCCGTGGATCCAGCGGGCGGCGGAGGTGCGCGCGCTCACGGCCCGGCGGCGGCCGGGCGACCGCGCGCTGCGCGAGCTGATGGCGCTGCAGTCGTCCGACTGGGCCTTCCTCGTCGCCGCCGGCACGGCGGGCGCGTACCCGCGCGAGCGCGCGGAGGGCCATCTGGCGGCGCTCGACGAGGCGCTGGCCGATCCGGCGATGGATCCGGCGGTCCGGAACCTCGCCCCGTGGTTATAGGGCGAAGCCGGTTACGGGGGCCTGGATGGTCCCCGTCTCGATCAGAGCGTCGACCGGATGTCGACGCAGGCACTCGACACGCCTGGCGACGCTTCCGTCCGTGCGGTGCGTATAGTGCCCCGCTTCATAAAACCCGTTCGAACCTAGCCGAGTCCCCGCCGTCCAGACGGTGGGGAGCGGGGGAACCACTGGAGCCGCACCCCGGCTCCGCGGGGCGAATCGCCGCACGTGCGGCGTAGCGCAGGTCTTCGCGCGAGCCCGACAGCTAACCCCGTAGGCGCCAGAGACCAGGGGGTTTCCCGTCGTGCCGACAACCGATCTGTCTTCGCACGCTCCATGGCTGGAGTCGCAGCGCCGTTCGCGCGCGCGCCGCTTCGACGCGGCGCGCCGACTGCGGCGCCTGCGCGGACGACGCAGCCTCGTAGCCGTGGCGCTCGCCTCGCTGTCGGTCGCGGCCGGCGGAGCGGTGGCGGCGGGCGGCGGGACCGGCACGCAGGCCGTGCAGTCCGCCGGCAGCAGCGTGTCGGCGCTCCAGCAGGCGCTCGGGATCCCGGCCGACGGCATCTACGGGCCGCAGACGCGCCGCGCCGTGCGCGCCTTCCAGGCACGCAACGGCCTCGTCGTCGACGGCATCGCCGGTCCACAGACGCTCGGCGCGCTGGGGCTCAGCTCCGGCGGCGGCGAGTCCACGAGCTCCGGCTCGTCGGCGTCAGCCGTGCTCGAGCGGATCGCCGAGTGCGAGTCGGGCGGCGACCCGACAACCGACACCGGGAACGGCTACTACGGCAAGTACCAGTTCTCGCGCGCGACGTGGCGGCGGATGGGCGGCTCCGGCAACCCGGCGCATGCCTCGGAGGCCGAGCAGGACCAGCGGGCGGCCGCGCTGTACGCCCGCGAGGGCTCGGCGCCCTGGCCCAACTGCGGCTAGCCGAGCGTCGGGTTCTACCCCCAGCGCAGCGATTCCGGCGCGTCCCGCATCCGCAGCAGCCGCGCCGGGGCGCCGGCGACCACCGCGTTGTCCGGCACGTCCTTCGTGACCACCGAGGAGGTGCCGACAATCGCGTTGTCGCCCACGGTGGCGCCGCGGAGGATGCACGCGCCGTAGCCGATCCAGCAGTTGCTGCCCACGCGCACGTCGCGCTTGTAGATCCCTTGCAGGCGGATCGGGCGCTCGACCTCGACCACGCCGTGGTCGAAGTCGATCAGCATCACGCGGTCGGCGACGATGCACTCGCGGCCGATCGAGACGTGCTGGAACGCGGAGATCGTGCACTCCTGACCGAGCACGGTCTTGGCGCCGATCTCGGCCTCGCCCTCGTGGACGCGGATCTTCGTCCCGTGTCCGATCCACGACCAGCGGCCGAGCCGCAGCATCGCGCCGCGACCGATCTCGATCTTGACGCCGGGGCCGACGAAGCAGAGGCCGTCGGTCTGCAGCCGGCCGCGCCAGCGCAGGCGCAGCCAGGCCCAGCGCAGCACCAGCCGGGCGTACTTGTGGTTGAGCATCCCGTGCGCGCGCATGAAGCGCAGCAGCGCCAGCGGTCCGCCCTTCAACGGGTCGGGCGCGCCGCGGACGTGCAGGGGAGTGGGCGGCTTGGCGACCGTCGCCATCGCGTCGATGATATGCCCGGGCCTTCATCCGGCCGGCCCGTTTGATGGCTACGGCAGCCATCCATGGCTGACGAAACTATCCTCGTGCGCGACCATGACCGACTCGAAGCCGAGCCTCGCCGAGCGGCTGCTCGCGGGCGACAAGCGCGCGCTGGCGCGCGCCATCTCGCTCGTCGAGGACGACGACCCCGAGGGCTGGGAGCTCGTCCGGGAGGTCTATCCGCATACGGGCAGGGCGGCGGTGGTCGGTTTCACGGGGCCGCCGGGCGCCGGCAAGTCGACGTTGATCGGGGCGCTGATCCGTCTCCAGCGCGAGCGCGAGCGGACGGTCGCGGTGCTGTCGATCGACCCGAGCTCGCCGTTCCGCGGCGGCGCGCTGCTGGGTGACCGGATCCGGCTGTCGGAGCATTTCCTGGACCCGGGCGTGTTCATCCGCTCGATGGCGACGCGCGGCGCGCTCGGCGGCCTGGCCGAGGCGGCGCTGCAGACCGCGCTGCTGATGGATGCGGCGGGCAAGGACGACGTGTTCCTGGAGACGGTCGGGGTCGGGCAGGCCGAGGTGGACGTGATCGACCATGCGGACTCGGTGGTGCTCGTGCTGATCCCGGGCTCGGGCGATTCGATCCAGGCCCTCAAGGCCGGGGTGATGGAGATCCCCGACGTGATCGTGGTCAACAAGTCCGATCACCCGCTGACCGACACGATGGTGCGCGAGATCCGCGGCGTGCTGTCGCTGGCGCCGCAGAAGGGCTGGCGGGTGCCGATCGTCAAGACCGAGGCCGCGCGCGGGACCGGGGTGGAGGAGCTGGCGGAGAAGCTGGCCGAGCACCGCGCCTACGTCGAGGCCGAGGGCACGCTGTCCGAGCGGCGGCGGCGGAACCTGCGCAACGAGGTGCTGGGCCTGGCGACCATGCGGCTGCGGCGCGCGTTGGAGGCGTCGCTGCACGAGGACCCCGAGGTGGCGGAGCTGCTCGACCGGGTGGTCGAGCGCAAGCTCGACCCCGCGAGCGCGGCGAGCACGATCCTGGCGCGCGGCGCCGTCGAGGTGCGGGAGGCCGCGCGATGAAGATCCTGGTCGCCATCCTCGTCGTGGCCGCGATCGTCGCGGCGGCCCTGCCGATCGACGACCGCCACCCGGAGGCCGAGCCGCGGGCCGAGCAGACCGCCACGCCGACGCCGAGTGCGACTCCCGCCCCGGCGCCGGTGCGGGACGTCCGCCGGTCGCATTGCGACGCGGGCGTGCCGGACTGCCACACCGTCCGCGGCACCGTCGTCTACGTCGAGCACGTCGACCCGGACGGCGACGGCGACCTGCACGTCGTGGTCGCCGCAGGCTCGATCACGCTTCCGGGTATGACGTCGGTCGACGTGGCCGTGGACCTGCGACCCAAGCGCGACCCGGAGATCGGCGACCGCGTGAGCGCGGCCGGCCCGGTGCAGACCGGCTCCCACAAGCAGGAGCAGATCCACGCGCTCGAGTTCCACGTGAGGCACGGATGAGGGTCCTCGCGCTCGCGCTGCTGCTCGCGCTGGCGTCGGCGTCGACCGCCGAGGCGCGCCGCGTGGCCAAGCCCAAGTTCGTGCGCAACATCCAGACCGGCGAGACCGGCTGGTTCGCGTCACCGGGCCTGGCGGATCTCACGGGCGACCGGAAGCTCGAGATCGTCGCGCCGTTCTACTCGACGTTCGTGTTCGGGGCCAAGGGCAAGCTGCTGGGCAAGGGCACGGCGACCGACGGCCGCGTGTACGCGCCGGAGGTCGTCGCCGACCTCGACGGCGACGGCGTCAAGGAGATCGTCGTCGGCGGCAACGAGGGCACCGTCGCCGCCTACAACCTCACCGCCGGCGGGCTGCGGGTCAAGCCGGGCTGGCCGGCCTCGACGTGCAGCGGCGGCCAGTGCCCGGAGACGCGCGGCATGGCCGCGGCGGACCTCGACGGCGACGGCCGGATCGAGGTGGTGGCGACGACGACCAACACGGCCCCGACCGGCTCGCAGGTGTTCGTGTTCGAGCCCAACGGCTCCCGGGCGCCCGGCTGGCCCCGGTACAACACGACCAGCGACGAGACGTTCAACGGCATCGGCAACCACGGCTACGGCGCGTACGGGGAGAACGTCGGGATCGGGAACCTCGACGGCGACCCGCAGCTCGAGGTCGTCGTCACGTTCGACAACCACCAGATCAACCTCTTCAACCACGACGGGACGTCGGTCCTCGCGTCACCGTGGTACCGCAACCGCCAGAGCGACCACGCCGGCGCGCGCATGGGGTGGGGGCAGTTCATCCGCTGGCTGAGCCCCAAGGTCGAGGACGACCACTACCACCGGCACGTGGGCGACTGGCCCGACGTGCGCAAGACCGCCTGGCTGCAGTGGACGGCCTCGCCGCCGTCGATCGCCGACCTCGACCGCGACGGGCGCAACGAGGTGATCGGGCTGCCGAACATCGAGCGCAAGGAGCCGTACGAGACGCAGGGCTACGCGTTCATGGTCCTCGACGGCGCCTACGGGAACCGCTCCGGCGCGCCGCCACAAGGGCTTCCGCAAGCTGCCGCGCTCGAGCAAGCCGGCGGTGCGCGGCGACGGCGACTGGTATCCGCCGAGCGGGATCCCGGCGCCGACGATCGTGAACATCCGCGGCAACCGGCGTCCCGAGATCGTCGCCTCGGTCCCCGACGGCTTCGTGTACGCGGTCGGGCCCGGCGGCAAGCGGCTGTGGCGCTACGACTACGCGCACGGGAAGCCGAAGACGTTCGCGTCCGAGGTCGTCGCCGCCGACCTCAACCGCGACCGCCGGCCGGAGCTGGTGTTCGGCGTCTACGGCCCGCAGCCCAACGCCGGCCGGCTGGTGATCCTGTCGCCGAAGGGCCGGCGCCTGCTCGACATCCGCCTGCGCCGTCAGGGCAGCGACGGCAACGGGATCGGCGTGCCCGCGGCGCCGTCGATCGCCGACATCGACCGCGACGGCCGGCTGGAGATCGTCCTCACCACGTTCGATCACGGGATCGACGTCTACCGCGTCCCGCGCTCCGGCGCGGGCCGCCTGCCGTGGCCGACGGGCCGCGGAAACCTGCGCCGCAGCGGGTAGACCAGTCGCGACGTGCGCGCGCGGCTGAACGATCCGGTCACCTGGACCAACGTGTTGCAGGTGCTCAAGACGGTGCTCGCCACCGTCATCGCCTGGGTGCTCGCCGTGCACGTGTTCGACATCGCGCAGCCGTTCCTGGCGCCGTGGGCGGCGCTGCTGACCGTGCACGCGACGGTGTACGGGTCGCTCAAGTTCGGCGCCGAGCAGATCGCCGCGACGGTGATCGGCGTGCTCGTCTCGTTCGCCGCCGGTCACGTGTTCGGCGTCAACGCGCTCTCGCTCGGTGTCGTGGTGTTCGCCGGTCTGCTGGCCGGGTCGGTGCGTGGGCTGCGCACGCAGTCGACGACCGCGGCTGCGACCGCGCTCGTCGTGCTCACCACCGGCTACAGCGACGACGGCGGATTGCTGGCCGCGCGGCTTCTCGACACCGGCATCGGCAGCGCGGTCGGGCTCCTCGTCAACCTGCTCGTCTGGCCGCCGCTGCGCGATCGCGGCGCCGCTCACCAGATCGGCGTCATCGACGACCGCATCGGCGAGCTGCTGTGCGACATCGCCGCGACGCTGCGTGTCGGCGAGCGGCCGGCGGTGGACGAGTGGATCGACCGGGCCAATGGGCTGGACGAGGACGTCGACGAGGGCTGGCGCGTGCTGGGGACGGCCCGCGAGAGCGCGCGGCTGAACCCGCGCCGGGCCGTCTCGCGGCGCATGCACGCGACCGAGGGGTTCGACGGGATCCTGCGTCGGCTCGGGCAGGCCGTCGCCGAGACGCGCAGCATGGTGAGCACGATCGCGCTCGGCGCCCGAGCCGCCGCTCGAGTGGCAGGGCGCATGGCTCGACCTGCTGCAGCGCGCCGGTACTGCGGTGTCGGGCGCGGACGTCGGCGAGATGCGGCGGATCCGGGCCGACCTCGACGCGTTCGCGCGTGACGTGGACGCCGGCGATCAGTGGCCGGTCTGCGGTGCGCTGCTCGTCAACCTCCGTAACATCGTCGAGGCCCTCGACGTCGTCGCCGACGCGCAGCCCGTCGGGGTCCCCGCGCCCTCGGCGCTCACGACGTGATAGCCCACACTGCGGATCTCGACGAAGCGACGCTGGTGGAGATCCGCGCGCTGATGGACGCCGCGTTCGACGATTTCGAGGCGACCGACTGGGAGCACTCCCTCGGAGGGATGCACGTGCTCGCCCACGAGCGCGGCGCGCTCGCGGGCCACGCGTCCGTCGTCCAGCGCCGGATGATCGTGGGCGGCGACACGCTCCGCTGCGGCTACGTCGAGGCCGTCGCCGTCGCGCCCGCGTTCCAGCGCCGCGGGATCGGCGCCGCGCTGATGCGCGCCTGCAACCAGATCGTCCGCGGCGGATACCACCTCGGCGCGCTCGGAGCGACTGACGAGGCGGTGCGGCTGTACGAATCCGGCGGCTGGGTGCGGTGGGAGGGGCGGCTGTCGGCGCTCACGCCGGACGGGATCGTCCACACGCCCGAGGAGGAGGGGTTCGTCTACGTGCTCGAGGTCGACCGGCCGCTCGACCTGGAGACCGAGCTCACCTGCGACTGGCGCGAGGGCGACGTATGGTGAGCGAGGATCGCGCGAGCTCCGCGTAGCCGTCGTCCTTCATCAGGCGCACGACGTAGCGGCCGGGGCCGAGGCCCGTGATCGTCGTCGCGCCGGACACCGTCGCGCCGGTGTACGCGAAGGTCAGGTAGTCGTTGTAGAGGTCGGTGTCACCGCGCCTCCAGACGCCGACCCAGTCGCGCCGGTACCCGGGCGCGTTGTGCCAGCGCACCCGCACGCGACTGCCGTGCTGCCTCGCGCGGACCCGCATCGCCGCGCCGCGCCGCACCACCCAGAACGTGCTGCGCGAGAGCACGCGGCGCCGGCTGACCAGCAGCGCTTCGTAGCGCCCGGGCGTCAGGCCGCCGGAGCCGAACGTCACGGACCCGTAGAAGCTGGCCTCCTGCGGCGGCAGCGTCATCAGCGCGTCGCGCGGCCGGCCGCCGGCGGGCACGATCGCCAGACGGTCCGCGTCCTCGCCGCGGGGTGCCGCGTAGCGGACGCCGATCGAGTCGCCGCGCACGACGCGACGTTGCAGCACCGATGCGAACGGCCCCGGGGCGACCGGCGTGAGTCGCACCGTCGACACGACAGCGCGGTGGTCGGACGGGTACGGGTCGATCGGATAGGTGACGTCGCGAGTTCCGGGCGGGCCGGCGATCCCGCTGTCGAGCACGGCGATGCCCGCCGACGCCTGTACGAGGTCGATCCGATCGACCACCTCGTCGCGCGCGAGGCGCGGGAACGGGTACCCGAAGGTCCATGTGATGCCCGGGGTCGCGACCGGGTCGGGGTGGACCGCGCGATAGGTGTCACGGAAGCCGGCGCGCTGCAGCGCGAGCGTCACCGGCCAGGCGACCGGGTAGCGGACGTCGGCCCGGACCGCGTCGACCGCCGGGGTCCAGTCCAGGTGCGACGGCGTGTTGAAGTCGCCGGTCATCAGCGTTGGGATGGCGCGCCGCCGGGCGGGTGCGAGCGCGCGCAGCGCCGCGCGGATCTCCGGCAGCCGCGTCGCGCGCTCGTTCGCCATCACGCGGGCGAGCGGGCGGCCGTCCCGCACCAGGTACGGGCCGTAGGGGTCCGACGTCAGGTGCTCGTTGGCCAGCGCGAACACCCGCCCCGGCGACACCTGGGCGAGCAGGTACTCGCCGCGCGCCTCGGGCGGGTCGATCAGCGGGAACCGCGAGACCACGTGCAGGCGGTCGCTCCAGTACGGCCACCCGAGCGCCTCGGCGATCCGGCGCGTGTTCCCCTCCGCCTCCTGGAGCCCGACGATGTCGGCGCGCGACGCCTCGATCGCGCGGATCACGCCGCCGAAGTCGACGACGTCGCCGCCCAGCCAGACGTTGAACGTCATGACCCGCACGTCGACCGGCGCGGCGCGCGCCGGCGCCGCCGCGGCGAGCAGCGCGACCACCAGGAGAGCGACGACCCGGGCCACGCGCGTGATTCGACCAGGTTCAGAGCGTCGGCGAAAGGCCGAACTGTGAAAACAGCGTGGCCGGGAACGTCGTGATCTCGGCGATGCGGTCGCCCTCGACGCGCAGCACGTCGACCTTGAACGCGCGGAAGACGGTGTCGCCGGGCGCGCGCAGGTAGTTCGCGGCCGCCGGCATGCGGTTGGCGCGCGTCGGCAGCAGCCGCCAGTCGCCGTGGTCGCGAAAGCCGCGCTCGAGCAGCGGCTGGATGGCGTCGAGCCCGTCGTAGAGGAACGGGTGCGGCGGCATCGTGATGCGGATGTCCTCGCTGACCAGCGCGGCGGCCGCTGCCGGGTCGGCGCGCTCGTGGGCGTCGATGAACCCGGCGAGCAGCCGGCGCTCGGTCTCGCTGAGGTCGCCGGTCGTGCGGGCTGCGCTGCGATCGGGGCGCTCCTCGTCGAGCGTGGCCCGGGCGCGCTGCAGCGCGCTGTTGACCGACGCGACGCTGGTGTCGAGCAGGTCCGCGGTCTCCTTCGCCGACCAGCCGAGCACCTCGCGGAGGATCAGCGCGGCGCGCTGGCGGGCCGGCAGCAGCTGCATCATCGCGATGTACGCGAGCTCGATCGTCTCGCGGGCCTCGACGACGGCCTCCGGCTGGTCGACCTCGTCCAGCAGGCGGTCCGGATACGGCTGCAGGAACGGCAGGTCGGCGTATGAGTCGACCGGCTTGCGGGAGCGGCTGCGCAGCGCGTCGAGGCAGGCGTTCGTCGCGATCTTGTACAGCCACGCGCGCAGGTTGCTGCCGGGGGTGAGCCCGTCGCGGCTGCGCCACGCGCGCAGCAGCGTCTCCTGGACCTGGTCCTCGGCCTCCTCGAAGGAGCCGAGCATGCGGTAGCAGTGCACGTGCAGCTCGCGGCGGTGCGGCTCGACGAGCGAGGCGAACTGGGTCTCGGTCATGCCCGTGAGACGTCGGGGACCCGCGGAACTCATCGCAACAGCACCCAGGCGCTGATCGCCAGCGTGATCGCGCCGAGCAGCCAGCCGATCCGCGGCTGGTGCCGGAGCCCCCAGGCGACGAGGGCGCCGGCCGCCGGAAGCGCGGGGGCCAGGTGCAGCGCGGCGAAGTGGTGCGTCTCGAGCGACGGCACGAGGAACGCGGCGACCAGCAGCTGGGCGCCGACGATCGCCAGCGCGAGCTCGCCGGCCGCCTCGGCGCCCGCGCGCGCGGACACGACGCGGGCCAGGCCGGTGCGCTGCGAGCGCCACAGCAGCCAGGCGGCGAAGAACACCAGCACGAACAGCGGCGCCCAGCGCAGCAGACCGGCGCTCGGGTCGACCCATGCGGTGGCCAGCCGCGGCACCCGCCCGATGTAGTCGCCGGCCGTCTGCGCTCCGGTGGCCGTGAGGCCCGGTGGGTTGGACGACCACGGGGTCGGGCCGCCGTACAGGCGCTCGTTGAGCGTCGCGTAGAACACCAGCGAGCCGGCGATGAGCTCGACGGAGACGAGCCCGAGCACCGGCCGCCGGCCGCGCTTGCACCACGTGTACAGCGCGAGCGCCACGGGAGCGGCCGGGATGATCAGCAACGGCGACAGCCACGGCAGCACGGCGAGCATCGCGCCGCCTCCGAGCGCCGTGACCTTGCGCGGGTGCTCCCGGGCGCTCAGCGCGCAGACGGCGGCGCCCGCCAGCAGCGTGCCGGCCAGCATCTCGGGGTAGATCGCCGCCCCGTGCGCGATCGCCGGCGGGGACAGGCCGGCCAGGCCCGCGCCGGCGCTGGCGTACGGCTCGGGGACGATCCGCCGCCCCAGCAGCGCCGCCAGCACGAACCCGAGCGCCGCGATCGCGGCGAGCACGAGCTCGACCGCCCGCGCGCCGCCGAGCTCGCGCACCGGCGAGATCAGCAGCGCGAAGCCGGCGCCCTGTGGCAGGTCCTCGACCTGCCCGTCGTCGATCAGCGTCGTCGCGATCCGCAGGTGCACCAGCTCGTCGCCGCTCCGCGGGTCGATGCCGATGCCGGCGACATAGACGGCGAAGAGAACGGCCCAGAGGGCGGCGAGTCTCAGGGCCCCTCCCGGAGGTCCGGTCCCGATTCCCGGGAGAGACCCTCACGCGCCGAGCGCGCGGGCGATCACCATCTGCTGGACCTCGTCGGTGCCCTCGCCGATCGTGAGGATCTTGGCGTCGCGGTAGAAGCGGCACACCGGGTACTCCTCGATGTAGCCGTAGCCGCCGTGGATCTGCACGGCCTCCTCGGCGCACCGCACCGCCAGCCGGCCGGTCTTGAGCTTGGCCTGCGCCGCCGTCAGCGTGAAGTTCCGCTCGGCGTCCTTGAGCCGCGCCGCCTTGTACGTGAGCAGCCGCGCCGCCTCGATCTCGGTCGCCATGTCGGCGAGCTTGCCCTGGATCGCCTGGTACTTGGAGATCGGCTTGCCGAACGCCTTGCGCTCCTTGGCGTAGGCGAGCGCCTGGTCGAGCGCGCCCTGCGCGAGGCCGACGCCCATCGCCGCCACGCCGATCCGCCCGATGTCGAGCACGCGCAGGAACTGCTTGAAGCCGGCGCCCCGCGGGCCGACCAGGTGGTCCTCGGGCACGCGGCAGTCGCTGAAGGTCAGCGGCCGCGTGTCGGACGCGTTCCAGCCCATCTTGCGGTACGGCTCGCCCTGCTCGTAGCCGGGCGTGCCGTTGGGGACGAGCAGGTTGGAGATCTCGTCCTCGCCGGTCCGGGCGGTGATCACGACCACGCCGGAGATGTCGGTGCCCGCGTTGGTGATGAACTGCTTGGCGCCGTTGATCACCCACTCGCCGTCCTCGAGGCGGGCCCGAGTGCGGACGTTGCCGGCGTCGGATCCCGCCTCCGGCTCGGTCAGCCCGAAGGCGCCGAGCTTGCGGCCGGCGGTGAGCTCGGGCATCCAGTCGCGCTTCTGCTCGTCGCTGCCGAACAGGTAGATCGGCTGCGTGCCCAGTGAGGTGTGCGCGCACAGCGTGATCGCGACCGAGGAGTCGACGCGCGTGAGCTCCTCGACGGCGATCGCGTAGGCCAGCGAGTCCGCGCCGGCGCCGCCGTACTCCTCGGGGAACGGGATGCCCATGAGGCCGAGCTCGCCGAGCTTGGCGACGATCTCGTACGGGAACCGCTTCTCGCGGTCGAGCTCCTCCGCGACGGGCGCGACCTCCTGCTCGGCGAAGTCGCGGACCGTGCTGCGGATGAGGTCGTGATCGGGGGAGAGATCGAAGTCCATGGCCGTCGATTCTGACGCGACTGCTTGACTTCGCGCCCATGACCGTGCTCGAGGCGCTCGCCGTTCTCGTGGCGGGGACGCTGGCCGGCGGGGTGAACGCGGTCGTCGGGTCCGGCTCCCTGATCACCTTCCCGACCCTGGTCGCGGTCGGGTATCCGAGCGTCACGGCGAACGTCTCGAACAGCATCGGACTCGTGCCCGGCGGCGTCAGCGGGTCGATCGGCTACCGCGCGGAGCTGCGCGGGCAGGGGCGGCGCACGGCGATCCTGGCCATCGGCACGACGATCGGCGCGGTGATCGGCGCGATACTGCTGCTCGAGCTGCCGAGCTCGGTGTTCGACGCGGTGGTCCCCGCCCTGATCCTGCTGGCCGTCGCGCTGATGGCGTTCCGGCCCGCGCCGAAGCAGCACGAGGACGGCAACAACATGGCCGGCGGCATCGCGTCGTCGTTCGCCACCGGCATCTACGGCGGGTACTTCGGCGCCGCCCAGGGGATCATCCTGATGTCGCTCCTGCGGCTCTGCTTCTCCGAGAACCTGCAGGTGCTGAACGCGATCAAGAACGTCCTGGCGGGCATCGCCAACCTCGTCGCCGGGATCCTGTTCATGTTCGCCGCGCACGTCGCCTGGGGCGCCGCTGCCCTGATCGCCGTAGGGTCGACCGTGGGCGCCCACGTGGGCGCCCGTTACGGCCGACGGCTGCCGGAGGAGCTCCTCCGGCGGATCGTGATCGTCTACGGCGTGATCGTGGCGATCATCCTCATCCTCACCTAGCGAACACCTGCAGCTCCGCTGCGCGCACGTTCCGCTCCTCGTTGCTTCCCGCGCTGCAGTCCGTCGGGAAGCGCGGATCGTCGTCCTGCTCGCCCTGATACGCGGGTCCGCCCGTGCACTGGTTGCTCAGAACGCGAAGACGCAGATGCGTCGCCCGTGTCTGGGGCACTGCGAACGACCGCATGATCAGCTCGGGCGCGCGCGGGCGCGGAGCCACTGCCGGGAACGCGTCGGCGGGACTCGTGAACACGGACGAGAACTGCGAATCCTGGCCGCAGTCGACGCCGCGCCGTGCCTGGCAGGCGAGGATCTCGAACTGCCGGAGCGCGCTGAACCGGTTCTGCCCAGCGGTGTCCGGACCGGGGTTCGGGGACTGCGCCTGCCGCAGCAGCGCGCTGACCTGGACCCGGCGGAACGTCACGGCGGGCCGTGACGGATCGAGCCGAACGGTCACCTGCTTTCCCGCGATCGGCGAGTCGAGCGACGCCCAGTTGGTCGCCTCGGTGTCGTCGATCAGCCGCGCGAGGTTGACGCCGTCACCGCTCGCAGTCGCACCCACCGCGCCCGACGCGTAGTTCTCGGGCATGTTCACGGCCAGATCGCGCAGCTGCCCGGCCCTGACGGTCAGCGCGAGCCGCGTCGCGCCGAAGCCGTTTCCGCGGGCGACGAGCTCGTACGTGCCGGGCGCGAGCTTGAACGTGTCGCCCAGCGGCGTCGCGGGATCGGTGTCGGCGATTGGCGTCGCGCGCGCCTCGTACCGGCCGACGAACAGCTGGGCCGGCCGGCCCGAAGCGGCTCCCGCCGGCCGGAAGCGAACCGTCGCCTCATCGAGGAACGGCGACTCGAAGCTCGGCACCGGATCACCGTCGTCCGTGCCGTTCGAGCTTGCGTTCTGCCCGAGGCCGCGCTTGGCGAACGCGTTCCAGATGATGTCCTGGTTCGCGCCCCGGAAGCGGATCTGATCGGCAGCGAGCATCCGGTCGCGGGCGTCGACCATGCTCACGTCGCCGGTGGCCATCAGCAGCCAGGCGTCGTATACGAGCTGGATCCAGCGCCGGTTGCCCGGGCACGACGTTACGGCCAGCTCGCCCCGGGCGCACGCGGTCTGCACCGCCGCGTTGCCTGCGCCGTAGCGGTCGATGAACGCCTGCCGCACGTCGTAGTTCGTAGCGCTCCAGATCTCGCCGTCGGCGTGCACCTGCGTGAGCGGCGGACACGTCGTGTTGCAGGCGAAGTCGTAGCCGACGTCGGAGTAGTTCAACGGACTGTTGTTCATGCCGTAGTTGCGGATCCCGGCCTGCTGGTCACCGGTCACGTATGGGCCGATGGCGAACGGGTTCTCGCCGGCGGTCGGGACGTAGCCGTTCTCGTGCAGGTACTCGACCGCGTCGAGGTCCGACCAGCTCTCGCCCATGGCGCCGGCCTGCGCGCCCGACAGGCCCGCGTTGGGCCCGGCCGCCATGCGGTTGGAGATCGCGTGCGTGTACTCATGCGCGATCACCGACATGTCGTAGTCGCCGTCCACGCACGGGGCGTAGAACGCACCCGCGATCGGCTGCCACAGGTACATGTTCGTGATCGGGGCGATGCCGTCGCTGAATGTGATCTGGTTGGCGTTGTCGCGCTGATTCACCAGCCCGACACCGACTCCGCCCGCCTGAGCGTTGCCCTGTTCGTAATCGTTCTCGGCGCCGCCCCGGCCGTAGTTGAACGACTGCATATTCCACGCCGTCTCGGTGAAACCGAGGTGGTATGCGAAGTCGTGCATCCGGTTGTGCATCGCGAACAGATTCGCCCGCGCGGCGTCGATGTCGTTGCGCTCGGGCGACGTGAACGCGTCCGGGTTGCACCGCTCCTCCTGCCACTGGTTCGTCCACGCGTACGTGTACTCGCGGTCGGGCCGCACGGTCGCGCTCTCGCCGCCGACCGTGAACGGGTCGTTGCTGAACCAGTTGTGCACCGCGAGCGCGTTGTTGCCTTCCGTGGTGAGCGTCGACGCCTTGGTACGAGCATTGACGTCCCACGGGTCGGGCGACGCCGGGTTCGCCATCAGGGCGTTACATCCGGTCGCCGCCGTCCAGCACCAAAGGGCCCGGTTGTCGGTCGATGCATAGTTCAGCATCGGAGAGTTCGGGAACGCGCGCCAGCGTGGGTTGTCGGCCAGATGGTCGACGAGGTTCTCGCGGACGAGCACCGTTCCGTTCTCGGCGTCGACGAACGTGGAGACCGCCCGCGGCTCCGCGCCGTTGCTGAGCAGCTGGACCTGCCAGGCACGGCGGTTGCCGCGCCGCGGGGTCGGCACGGCGACGAGCTTCGGCTTCCCGACGACGGTGTCGGGCCGCAGCCGGGCGTCCGCGGCGGCGGCGCGCACCGCAGCGGCGGCGCTGAGCGCGCGCGCCCCGCTGAGCGTCGTGTCCGGTGCGAGGCTTGACGAGACATACGCGATTGCGCCGTCGCGCACGCCGACGGCGATCATGCCGTCACGGCCGGCCGGCAATGAGCCGAAGCGCTGTCGCAGCAGCACCGCGCGGCCGTCGCCGATCGGGTTCGACGCCACCAGCCGGAGGCGGCTCGAGTCGATGCCGAGCAGGTCGCGGTTGGCCGCGATCCACTGCCGCGCCGCGGCGACCGGGTCGCCGGGCAGCCCGCGGGCGACCGCGCCGCGCGGAGCGGAGACCGCCTCCGCAGTGCCGAAGCGGTTCCACGTCGCCTTCAAGCCTTCCTCGCGGCGCGAGCCGGCGCTGCTGCCGCGCTTGGCGCCACCCGCGCCGTCCGAGTGTCGCGGTCGCCGAACCGCGAGCTCTCGCCCTGGATGTCGCGTCGCCGCCTGGGCGCCGGCAGCCGAAACCGCCGCGACCGTGGTCGCGCACGCCGCTACGCACAACTTGCGCATGGTTCCCCCTGCACTTCGCTCCCGCCTACGAGACCAGTGTGGCCCCCTGAGCGGTAGGCGTCAAGTCAGTGCAGATCGGGGGCGCCCGCGTTCGCGCGGGCGAGCTCGATCAGCGTGCGGACGCCGAACCCGGCGCCGCCCTTGGGCGTGTACGGCTTGCCGTTCTCGTACGCGGTGCCGGCGATGTCCAGGTGCACCCACGGCACGTCGCCGGTGAAGCGGCGCAGGAACTGCGCGGCGGTGATCGAGCCGGCCTTGCGCGCCTCGACCGCGTTGCTGATGTCCGCGTAGCGGCTCTTGATCAGCTCGTCGTACTCGTCGTGCAGGGGCAGCCGCCAGTACGACTCGCCGGCGCGGCGGCCGGCGGCCTCGACCTCGGCACACCACTCGTCGTCGGAGCCGAACAGGCCGGCGTAGGTGTTGCCGAACGTGGTCACGATCGCGCCGGTGAGCGTGGCCAGGTCGACGAGCCGCTCGGCGCCGTTGTCGATCGCGTGCGCCAGGCAGTCGGCCAGCACGAGCCGGCCCTCGGCGTCGGTGTTGAGAACCTCGATCGTGGTGCCGGTCTTCGCGCGCAGGATGTCGCCCGGCTTCATCGAGCGCCCGTTGATGAGGTTCTCGGTCGCGCCCAGCACGCTCACGAGCCGCACCGGAAGCCCGAGCGCCGCGATCGCGCCGGTCGCCTCGAGCACGGCCGCGGCGCCCGACATGTCGAACTTCATCTCGCTCATCTTCAGCGGCGGCTTGATCGAGATGCCGCCGGAGTCGAACGTCACGCCCTTGCCGACGTAGCCGAGCACCGGGCCGGCGACGTCCGGCGGGTCGTAGCGGATCGTGATCAGCTGCGGCTCCTGGTCGCTGCCCTGGGCCACGGCGGCCATCGCTCCCATCCCGGCAGCGACGATCTGGTCGCGGCCCCAGACGTCGACCTGCACGCCCGCCAGCGCGCGGGCCCGCTCGGCCAGCGCGGTCGGGGTCATCGCGTTGGCGGGGGCGTTCTGCAGGTCGCGCGCGGCGTTCGCGGCCACGGCGGCCGCGGCGGCGTGCGCGACCTCGGCGTCCGTGTCGTGGTGCGCCGAGACGATCAGCTCCTCGATGCCGCCCTCGTCCTCGGGCTTCGACTTGAAGGCGTCGTACTCATAGGCCGCCAGCAGCGTGCCCTCGACGAAGCCGGGCGCCTCGGTGTGGTGCGGCAGCTCCCAGCAGAGCACCCGCGTGCCCAGCTCCTTGGCGCGGCCGACGACCGCGGTGGCGGCCAGGCGCGCCCGCTCGGCGTCGAAGTCGTCGCGCTTGCCGAGGCCGACGAGGATGTAGCGGCGGCCGCCGGCGTGGGTGACTGCGAGCTTGCGCAGTCCGCCCTTGGCCTCGCCGGCGTCGACGAGTCCCTGCAGCACGCCGTCGACGTCGTGCGAGATCGCCTTGGCCTCGAAGACCCCGATGGCGATCGTGTCGGCCCCAGTCTCCTGCGGCGCCTGGGTGGTCGAACTCACGCGCATGACGGCGGGACCTTAATCGACTCGCCGTTCTATGCCACGCACCGTGATCCTTGGCTCCGCCCGCACGCCCGTCGGGAAGCTCGGCGGAGGCCTCTCGACCCTGCACCCCACCGAGCTCGGCGGCATCGCCATCCAGGCCGCGCTGGAGCGCGCCGACGTGGCGCCCGAGCAGGTCCAGCACGTGGTGATGGGACAGGTGCTCCAGGCGGGCACGGGGCAGATCCCGTCGCGCCAGGCGCAGATCAAGGCGGGCATCCCGAAGGAGGTCACTTCGGAGACCATCAACAAGGTCTGCGCCTCCGGGATCCGCGCCGCCGGGATGATCGACCAGGCGGTCCGCGCCGGCGACCTCGACATCGCGGTCGGCGGCGGCATGGAGTCGATGTCCCAGGCGCCGTACCTGCTGCCGAAGGCGCGCTTCGGCGCGCGGATGGGTGACATGCAGGCGCTCGACGCGATGATCCAGGACGGCCTGCGCAACCCCTTCAGCGGCAAGCAGATGTTCGAAGAGGCGACCGAGGTCGGCGAGCAGCTGGAGATGACCCGCGCGGATCTCGACAAGTGGGCGCTGCGCTCGCACGAGCGCACCGTCGCCGCGACCGACGACGGCCGCCTGCCCGAGGAGATCGTCCCCGTGACGATCAAGGGCCGGAAGGGCGACACGGTCGTCGAGGTCGACGAGGCGCCCCGGCGCGACTCGTCGCTCGAGCAGCTCGCCAAGCTGCCGGGCCTCGCGCACAAGGAGGGCTCGCACACCGCCGGCAACTCGCCGGGCGTCAATGACGGCGCCGGCGCCCTGGTGTTCGCCTCCGACGAGTGGGCCGAGCGCGAGGGCAAGGAGATCCTCGGCACGATCATCGCCCAGGCGGCGGTGGCCGACGACTTCGCGTGGCTGGCCCGCACGCCCGCGAACGCGGCGATCAAGGCGCTCGACAAGGCCGGGCTTCAGCCCGGCGACATCGACCTGTGGGAGATCAACGAGGCGTTCGCCTCGGTGACGCTGAACTCGGTGCGGATGCTCGGGATCGACGAGGACCGCGTGAACGTCAACGGCGGCGCGGTCGCGATCGGGCACCCCATCGGCGCGTCCGGCGCCCGCATCCTGGCCACGCTCGTGCACGAGCTGCGGCGCCGCGGCGGCGGCTACGGGTGCGCGGCGATCTGCTCCGGCGGCGGCCAGGGCGACGCGGTAGTCGTCCAGGTGTGACAGAGCGCCCGCACATCCTCCCGCCGCCGCCCGGGGGCGGCGCCCTCAGGCGGCCGGAGGAGCCGGGCGCCGCGTTCTTCGATCTCGACCGCACGCTGATGGCGGGCTCGTCCGCGTACCAGTTCGGACGCGCGGCGTTCAAGGCCGGGCTGATCAACCGCCGCCGGCTCGCGGCCGACACGGTCGAGAACCTGCGCTTCCGGCTACGCGGCTCCACCGACGAGGCGACCGACGCGATCAAGGACCGCATCTTCGCCATGCTGGAGGGCGTGCGTGTGCGCGATATGCAGCGGCTGGCGCCGGACGTGCTGGCGGGCGTGCTCCCGCGGCTGTACCCGAAGATGCTGGCGATCGCCTACGAGCACCAGGACGCCGGCCGCCCGGTGTTCATCTGCACCGCCGCGTCGCAGGAGATGGCGGAGCTGATGGCCACCGTGCTCACGCTCGACGGCGCGGTCGGGACGATGTTCGAGGCGCGCGACGGGCACTACACCGGCCGCGGCGGCGGCCCGTTCAACTACCGCGAGGGCAAGGCGCAGGCGATCCGCGAGCTGGCCGCGCGCGAGAACATCGATCTGTCGGCGTCGTGGGCGTACAGCGACTCCGAGTCCGACCTCCCGATGCTGCGCATGGTCGGCCATCCGGTGGCGGTCAATCCCGACGCCGAGCTGGCGCGGGTCGCGCGCGAGGAGGGCTGGGAGATCATGCGCTTCGAGCGGCTCGGGCGGCGGCTGCGCGTCGTGGCAGCGGCGGCCGTGGTGGGCGTGACCGGCTCGGTGGCGATATCGAGGGCGAGGGCATGAGCGGGCTGACGGCAGAGCAGGAGGAGATCCGCGCGCTGGCGCGCCGGTTCGCCGACGAGCGGATCGCCCCCAACGCCGCCGCGTGGGACCGCGGCCACGTGTTCCCGCGCGAGCTGTTCGCCGAGCTCGGCGAGCTCGGGCTGATGGGCGTCTGCGTGCCCGGAGGAGCAGGGCGGCGCGGGCGCGGACTTCCTTTCGTACGTGCTGGTGCTCGAGGAGCTCTCGCGGGCCGACGCCGGCGTCGGCGTGACGGTGGCGGTCCACACGAGCGCCTGCACGCTGCCGCTGCTCGCCCACGGCTCGCCGTACGTGCCGGCGCTGGCGGCCGGCGAGGAGATCGGGGCGTTCGCGCTCACCGAGGCGGGCTCGGGATCGGACGCGAGCGCCATGCGCACCCGGGCGGTCGACGGCCGCCTGACCGGCGCCAAGCAGTGGATCACCAACGGCTCGTACGCCTCGACGTTCCTCGTCTTCGCCCGTGAGGGCGAGCGCATCAGCGCCTTCGTGGTGCGGGCCGGCGCCGACGGCTTCGCGGTCACCCGCGAGGAGGAGAAGATGGGCCTGAACTCCTCCTCGACGGCCGACCTCTCGTTCGAGGACACGCCGGGCGAGCGGCTCGGCGAGCCGGGGGAGGGGATGCGGATCGCGCTGCGCACGCTCGATGCCGGGCGGATCGGGATCGCGGCCCAGGCGGTGGGGATCGCGCAGGCGGCGCTCGACATGGCGACGGCCTACGCCAAGGAGCGCAACGCGTTCGGCGGGCCGATCGCAAAGCTCCAGGCGATCCAGCACAAGCTCGCCGACATGCAGACCGAGATCGAGGCGGCCCGCGCGCTGACGTGGCGGGCGGCGTGGCTGAAGGAGGCCGGCAAGCCGCACACGGTCGAGGGCGCGCAGGCCAAGCTGTTCGCCAGCGCCGTCGCCCGCCGCCAGACCGGCGAGGCGATCCAGGTGCTGGGCGGCTACGGCTACACGAAGGAGTTCCCCGCCGAGCGCTACTACCGCGACGCGAAGGTCACGGAGATCTACGAGGGCACGAGCGAGATCCAGAAGCTCGTGATCGCCCGCGCGCTGCTCGGCGAGGCCATGCGCGGGTGAGGGCGACCCCACCCGAGGGCGGCTGGGTGGCCGGATGGGAGCGGGGCGCGCGCGGCCCGACACTCATGGCATGGACACGACCTATGACTCCGGCCCGTCGTCGCTCAGCGTCGCGCTACGGCCGCTGACCACCGTCCGCGGCTGGACGACGGTCACCCATCACCTGCTCGGGCTGCCGCTCGGCATCGCCTACTTCACCTGGCTCGTCACCGGCCTGGCCACCGGCCTCGGCCTGGCGATCACGATCGTCGGCATCCCGATCCTCACGCTCGTGCTCGCCACCGTCCGCCCGCTGCTCGAGGCGGAGCGCGCGATGGCCAACGCGCTGCTCGGCACCGACATCGAGCCGGTGCGGCTCGCGCCGCAGGGCGAGGGTCTGTGGGGCCGCTTCAAGGCCTACTGGAAGGACTCGACCACCTGGAAGGGCGTCGGCTACCTGCTCGCCCGCTTCCCGGTCGGCGTGTTCACGTTCAGCGTCGCGGTGAGCGCGTACGCCGCGGCCGGCTTCCTGATCTCTGCCCCGATCGTCGCGCCGTTCCACGCGATCGAGCTCGGCATCTGGGAGCCCGACACCGTGCTCGAGGGCCTGGCGCTCGTCCCGCTCGGCCTGATCACGCTGGTCGCCGCCGGCTGGATCTCCGAGGGCATGGCGGCCATGTCGCGCGGCCTCGCTCGTGGGCTGATCTAAGGGTTTTCCCAGATGCGGGGAGGGCCGGCGGGCGCGGACAATCGCGTGCATGTCCACCCTCCCCGCTCCTCCCACCGCCGGACCCGCGCTGGCGGTGATCGTGCTCGCCGTCGTGGCCGTGACCCCCAGCGCGGACCTCGGCGGCGGCTCGGACACCCACATCCCCCACGTCGGGAAAGCGGCCTCATGAGACCGAACCCGATCGCCGCGCTGGTCGCCGCAGACCTGGTCGCCCGCCGGCCCGCGCCGCCGCGCCGCAAGCGCCGTCTCACCCAGCCCAAGAAGGCCGTCACGACCCCGCCCCTCCGCGTAAGGGGGTCTGACCCCCTTACGGCTCCGCGCGGGTAAGGGGGTCTGACCCCCTTAGGGCTCAAACCGCGGCGTGGCGCGGCATCCGCCGCAGAGCCGCCGACCCTCCGATCCCCAACACTAGACTGACTCAAATGGCGACGGAGGAGCGGCGGCTGACGGATGCGGAGCGCTGGTTCCGCGACAAGTACTCCGCCACGCCGGAGCGCCGCGCGTCGTTCACGACGCTCTCCGGTGAGCCGATCCGGCCGTTGTACGGGCCGGAGGACGTCGGCCCGTTCGAGGAGCGGATCGGGTTCCCGGGCGAGTATCCGTTCACGCGCGGCGTGTACCCGAGCATGTACCGCGGCCGGCTGTGGACGATGCGCCAGTTCGCCGGGTTCGGGACCGCCGAGGAGACCAACGAGCGGTTCCGCTACCTGCTCGACCACGGGCAGAACGGGCTGAGCACCGCGTTCGACATGCCGTCGCTGATGGGCCACGACTCCGACCACGTCCGCTCGCTCGGCGAGGTCGGCCGCGAGGGCGTGGCGATCGACTCGCTGGACGACATGGAGACGCTGTTCGCCGGGATCGACCTCGGGGTCGTCACGGTGTCGATGACGATCAACGCGCCCGCGGCGATCATGATGGCCTTCTACGTGGTCGCGGCCGAGGAGGCCGGCGTGCCGCGCGACCGCCTGGGCGGCACGATCCAGGCGGACATCCTCAAGGAGTACATCGCCCAGAAGGAGTGGTGCTTCCCGGTCGACCCGGCGATGCGCCTGCTCGGGGACATGATGCAGTGGTGCACGCGGGAGATGCCGCGCTGGCACCCGGTCTCGATCTCCGGCTACCACATCCGCGAGGCGGGCTCGACGGCCGCCCAGGAGCTGGCGTTCACGCTCAAGGACGGGCTGACCTACGTCGAGCAGCAGGTCGCCCGCGGAATGGACGTGGACGCCTTCGCGCCGCGGCTGAGCTTCTTCTTCAACGCGCACATCGACTTCTTCGAGGAGATCGCCAAGTACCGCGCCGCCCGCCGGATCTGGGCGCGCGAGCTGCGCGAGACGTTCGGGGCACGCAGCCCCAAGTCGTGGCTGATGCGCTTCCACACCCAGACGGCCGGGGTGAGCCTGACCGCCCAGCAGCCGTTGAACAACATCGTCAGGACCGCGATCGAGGCGCTGGCCGGCGTGCTCGGCGGCACCCAGTCGCTGCACACGAACTCCTACGACGAGGCGCTGGCGCTGCCCAGCGAGGAGGCGGTGCGGATCGCGCTGCGCACCCAGCAGGTGATCGCCCACGAGATCGGCGTGACCAACACGGTCGACCCGCTCGGCGGCTCCTACTTCGTGGAGGCGCTGACCGACGAGCTGGAGGCGCAGGCCTACGAGTATTTCCGCAAGATCGACGAGCTCGGCGGCATGGTCGAGGCGGTCAAGGCCGGTTTCCCGCAGCGCGAGATCGCCGAGGCGGCGTATGAGCTGCAGTGCGAGATCGACCGCGGCGAGCGCGTCGTCGTCGGGGTCAACGACTACCGCGAGGGCGACGGCCGCGAGCTGGAGATCCTGCGCATCGACCCGGCGGTGGAGCGCAAGCAGATCGGCCGCGTCCAGGCGGTCCGGGCACGCCGGGACACCGAGCAGGTCGAGGCGGCGCTGACCGAGCTGCGTATGGCGGCG
>CAVWYY010000011.1:0-294561 GCA_963759375.1 uncultured Solirubrobacteraceae bacterium
TCGACAAAGGATAAGCGACCTGGCGCCGAGCGCCTCACCATGAGGTGTGAGCTGAGAGGGCGGAATCGGTACCGGAGCTCACACCGTCGCTCGACCCTTCACGTCTGTGTCGATCTCAGGGGCAACCCTCATGCCAGCCCGGACGGAAAGCCGAGTCTGCCCCAATGTGCCGCTCTCGGCACGCTGCGCACGATGTCCCGTGGGCGTCGAGTGGCGCCACCGAGATCGCCGTCGCCGAACGACCGCCCCGCCTGTGACCACGACCGCGCTCACCAGAGTCATTGCAATCGGAACGAACCACGAAAGGAATCCAGACATGACCACTGCCATTGTCCGTCACCACCGCCGGCCCCTGATGCCCGCCCTCACCGTGCTGCTGCTCGCGGCGTTCGTGTTGCTCGGTGCGCTTGCGCACCCGGCTCGCGCGCGGTGCCACAACGCCGGGCGACAACGGTCTGATCGCATTCAGCGCCGGAACCGAATCGGGCATCCAACTGTTCACCGTCCGCCCGAACGGTAGCGACCTCCGCCAGATCACCCACGTCGCCGGTGACGCGATCAACGTCGACTGGTCGCCGAACGGGCGCCACATCGTGTTCTCAGTCGGCGACGAAACCGGTGCCCGGATCGCCGTGGCGCGCGCCGACGGCTCGCGGCTGCGGGTGCTGCCCCAACCCGAAGGAGTCTTCGACGACCAACCGTCGTTCTCCCCCGACGGCCGGCGCATCTACTTCGAGCGCTACACCGTGGCGACCAACGACAACGCGATCTGGAGCATGACCACCGACGGCCGCCACCAGCGCCGGATCCTGAACCCATTTCCCGCCGGCTTCGTCACCGACCCGAACATCTCCCCTGACGGCAAGACCATGAGCTTCCAAGGCTGGAACGGCTCGACCGTGGGTCCGCCGCCCAACCTCCATCCGGCGAGCGGGCTGTTCACCGCTGACCCCGACGGCACGAACATCGTCCAGATCCGACCGTTCAGCTCTGATCAGACCATCAAGGCCGACTGGGCGCCCAACGGGCGACGGGTCGCGGTCACCGAGAACGCCAACTACTTCCGGCCCGACGACTCCGCCAACATCGTCACGATGCGCCCCGACGGCTCGAGCCGGCGACAACTCACCAACTTCCACGACGGGGTCACCAACGCCTTCCTCGGCTCCTACTCTCCGGATGGTCGCTGGCTGGTGTTCCGACTCGAGGCCGACGGTCTGTTCGGCCTCTACAAGATGCACCCAGACGGCAGCCACAAGCAGGCCATCCTGCCCCTGTCGCCCTTCCGGCCGTTCCTCATCGACTGGGGTTCTCGAGCCGGCCACGACTGACCGCATCGGGCTGGCGTTCGTCGAGCCCGGTCCGGGCCGATCCCGGACCGGGCTCGACTCATTGCGTTCCGCACCAGTCGTCGTCGTGTCCAAGTACCGCTTGGCCACGACGCGCTGCTGTCTCGGCGTGGCCTGATCTCGACCAGGTTGGGGCGTCGCGGTGCGCAGCCGGGACGCGGCGCCCTCGCTGTCGCGTTCCGCTCCGCAACCCGCGACACAGCCGCTCCGTCCGAGGACCGGAGAGAGGTCGCTGACCGGCGACGTCTGCGCCTGCGAGTGGGAAAACCTTGCGATAGCAGCGCCTCGTGGGCGACCTCCACGGTCGGCTCGCGCAGCCTGCCCACGCTGCAACACGTGCGAACCGCCGCCATCGGAGGGGAGCAGTCCGGACACGATTCCGGGGAGCTGATGCGCGGCGGACGGCTGCAGGCCACGCTCGAACTGTCAGCCGCGGGCAAGCTCGCCGCCGGAAGCCTCGAAACGACGTACGTGGAAGAGAGCCGCAGGCCCGCGTACGAGGCGGCGAGCGCGGGCGCGAACCTCAGCCCGCCGACTCAAGCGGCTGGCCGTCGGGATCGCGATCGCCTTGGTCGTCACGCTCGTCGCAACCGGCATCGCCGTTCGTCAACGCCAGGACGCCGAGCGCTCGACCAACCACGCCGAGTCCGGCCGGCTGCTGGCCACGGCGGCCTCGTTGGCCACGCTCGCCGGCGGTCGCCGCCCTGCTCGCCGTCGAGGCCGACCGTCAGCCGGGCACCGACCCGGACGAGACGCGGCGGCCACGCTCCAGCACGTCCCTGACCGCCAAACTCGGCTTCCTCGGCGCCTTGCCGAGACCGTCGGCGAGTACGCCTTCTCGCCTCTGTCATCTCGCGGCACGCCATCGCGGGCATTGGGCGCTCTCACCACCCAGAGCCCTACCGACTCCGCCTGCTCATCCTGGCACGTAGCAGTCTCTTTCGGTGTGGCGCCCGCTCAGCCGGCTCGACAACAGAGCGCACACGCTCACGAGCCTGATCGCACGGCACTTGGCAGACGTCCAAAGCAACGGCACCGTCGCGATAATCAGTTCACGCATTGTTGCACGGAGTGCGACGCGTTCCCGTCCTTGATGGTCGGCACGTGACGGTGCGAGATGGGGTGGTTAAGAGCGTCGATCACGGCCCGGCCGACGTCGG
Organism: uncultured Solirubrobacteraceae bacterium; assembly: GCA_963759375.1. Classification (GTDB taxonomy): domain Bacteria; phylum Actinomycetota; class Thermoleophilia; order Solirubrobacterales; family Solirubrobacteraceae; genus DASSUW01. The sequence continues at coordinate 2,510 of CAVWYY010000011.1, forward strand.
ACATCGGGCGATGTCGGGTGTACCCCCTGAGGCCGGGCACAACGCGGGGTTGAGCACAGCAAAATCTCCCCACCGGTTCGGCCGATCCGGAACAAGTCGACGCGCACGTGAGCGCCGACCTTCGCGAGTTCCTCGAGCGCCTTTGGTTCAGTGGCGCTCATGTATGTCGTCGTGATGACGCGCACGCGCCCCCCGCGTTCAACGACCTGAGCGAGCTCGTCGATCAGGGTGCGGACGCCGGTCCAGCGGACGAAGCTCACGAGGAAGTCAACGTCCGTCGCGCTGGGCAGCTCGCTGCGGATCTGTTGGCCGATGGCCGGCTGTGCGTGGCCGTTGACGAGCAGCTCGTTCGCTGAGAGCGCGATCATCGGACTCGCGGGAAGGATCGAAGTGCCGAGCCCTTCCGCCGGCCGCCGGACGCCGGTGAGCACGGACGGTGGAAGGCTGATCAGGTCCTCGTCGGTTAGCGCGCCAATGATCTCGTTGACGGCGAGCGCCTGGGCTTCCGCGGAAGCGTCAGCGTCGCGCATGCGTTCGAGGACCCGACGGACGACGGCGCCGGCGTGCCGCGCGAACCGCTCGGGGGCCTCGGCGCCCTCGAGCTCCGCCATCTCGATGAGCTCATCGTCAACGCGTAACAGCGCTTCGCCCGCCGCCGCAGTGACCAGTTCGTCGCGCAGACCGGGCGTCAGGTCAGTCACGGCTGCGCAAAATACCGGCTTTAGATCGGCTCGACCGGTTTCGGCAATGTCCATCACCGACCGATGCAAAGCCGCCAGATGCGGCGATTTGTCCCGAGAGCCCTCTGCCGGACTCGAACCGGCGACCCCTTCCTTACCATCTCGAACCGGCGGCTTCCGCACCGTTGCGCGACGGCGGCGAAACCAGCCGATTTGCAGGGCGTTCGCGCCCTAGGCGTGTCCGCGCGATTCCGCGCGATTCCGCGCCGGCATTGCCCTATGGATTGCCCTATCCATTGCCCTCCGCGGCGGCCTCGCGCAGCCCCTCGAGCTCGATCGTGAAGCCGTCGTCGACGGCGTCGAAGCGGGGCGCGTCCTCGGTGTGCATGTAGGTCCGCCGCGTGAAGTTCGGGTCGGCGTGGCCGAGCACGCGCGCGATGACCGTGTCATGCACGCCGCCGTCGCGGAGCTCGGTCGCGAGCGTGTGCCGGAAGACGTGCGGGGTCGCCCACTCGACGCCCGCGCTCTTGGCGGCCGGCCGCAACCGACGCCGGACGTTGTGCGCGTCCTGATGGGTGCCGGTCAGGCTCGGCGAAGATCGGATCGTCGGCGTCCGCGTACTCGGCGCTCGCCCGGTAGCGCGTGAGCACGCGCGCGAGGGTCGGCAGGATCGCGACGCTGCGCAGCGCGTTCTCGGTCTTGCCCTCGTCCTCGAGCTCGCCGCCCTGCGCCTGGCGGTCGATCACGAGCACGAGACCGGCGGGCGTGCGCTGCAGGTCGCGCCACTTGAGCCCGAGCGCCTCGCCGATGCGCAGCCCGGTGCGCGCCAGGAAGTAGAACAGCACCCGGTCGCGCGGCGCGAGCTCGGCGAGCAGGGCGTCCAGCTGCGCGCGCGTCAGGGTCTTCGGTGCGTGCCGGCGGCGGCCGCCCGCGCCGCGCACGATCACCCGCACGCGGCCGACGTCGGTGCGCGTGAGCCCGAGCTCGTACGCCTCGGCGAGCATCGCCTTGAGCGCGCCCATGATCGAGACGATGGTCGCGGGAGCGAGCGCTTCGCGTCGCGCTTGGAGCCGCGGCGCGGCTTCTGCGTCTGCAGGTGGTCGAGGAACCGCGCACGTCGAGCGGCGTCAGGTCGCCGATGGGCGTCGCGCGGAAGTACGGGATCGCGTAGCCGCGCATGTGCGTCGCGTAGCGCTCGCGGGTGCGATCCGAGATGGGTCGGCTCGAGCGGCCCTGGTACTCGACGAGCCAACGCTCGGCGTAGCGGTCGAACCGCTCGCGCGACGGCGCCAAGCCCGCCGTGGGCGATCCGGTCGGCGCGGCCCTTCTTCGCCGCGGTCAGCGTGCGGTACGCCTTCCGGCGCGACTTGCCGCGCTCGGTCCATGTGTCGTAGTAGCGGTTGCCCTTCTTGAAGATGCCGGGGTGGCCCGGCACCTTCACGAGGACGTCGGCGCGCTCGCGCCGACGGGATACGCTCTTCGCGCATCTGCGACTCCTTTTCAGTCGTGGGTGTCTGCGCCCCGGACGTTGCTGCGTCGCGGGGCGCTCCTTCGCGCCGCATTATCGCGCTCGCGCCTAACGGCCCCGTCATCGGCCGCTGCTCGCGCCGCCGGCCGCGATGAAGCCGTCGAGCTCGTCGCGGCGATAGAGCGCGCGGCCGCCGTCGCGGTGCGCCGGCACCTCGCCGAGCATCGTGAGCTTGCGCAGGCGCGAGAGCGAGCAGCGCAGATAGTCGGCGGCCTCGGCCGCGCTCAGCCACGGCGAGCGCCGCGCTCCATCCGTTCGGCTACGCGGGCGGCGACGAGCTCGGCGAGGCGGTCGAGGTCGCGGTCGTCGAGGTGGAGCTCGAGCGAGCTCATCGTTGCGCCTCCTGCCCGCCTCGGAGGTGTAGCCGCCCGACCCCGTCGACGCGGACGGCCGGGTGCGCGTGGAGCCGGCGCGTCGCCATTGCGACCGCCTCGCGCTGGATGCCCTTCGGGTCCTTGTAAGGCTCGGTGAACAGATGCGGCGTGAGCAGTTCGGCGACGGTGGCCGGGCCGCGTCTCCCGAGCCGTTCAAGGGCGAGGTCGACGAGTTGGTTCGCGAGCCGGGTTCGTGGCTGGCCGCTCATCGCTCGTCCCCGATCTCGCGACTTGTACCCCTGTACCAGCGTGTACCCGAGTTCAGGTACGCGCGGTGCACGAGTAGGGGGACGGTTTCGCCTCCTGCGCGCGCGCATGCGCGTGAAGGCGGGTACACGGCGGTACACCGGTACAGCGCTCACGACTCGACCCTCCTGCCGGCGTCGCCGAGGCTGCCCGGACCCCACGGCGGGGGCGGCGGGGGCGGTTCGCCGGACTTCGCGTCGACCGGCTCGGCGTAGAACACGGCGCGCGCCGCCGGGCGCGCGGGCGCGGGACCTCGGGTTCCCAGCGCTGGAACTCGCGCCGCTCCCATCCGAGTTCGCACATCCGCGCGAGCAGGTGGGGCGACTCACCGGCGTGCCGACGGTGCGGCGGACGTGCTCGGCGAGCGCCTCGGCCTGGCAGGTGGAGTCGGCCGCGCTCGTCACGCAGCGCGGCCGTGCGCTCGGCGATGGTGCGCGCCTCCTTCGGCGGCATCCACGCGCGCTGCTGCCCGAGCGCGTTCCACAGCCCGCCGGGCGTGCCGAGGTCGACGTGCAGGGTCGCGCCGAGCGACGTGACGAACCCCTCGATCGACTCGCTTGAGTCTCGTCGCGCTCGTCGTCGGCCTCCACGAGTTCGCACAGGCGTATCACCTGGCGAGCGATCCGCAGCGCGTCGGGCTTCTTGTACAGCGGGATGCCAGCGCCGGTCTGGTCGACGATCCGGCGCGCGAGCGTGTCGGGGTTGAACAGGTCGGCCTGCTTTGGGATGCGTACGCGCGTGCCGGACCGCCGGTGCAGCAGCACAACGGCGTCGTCGCCCGAACCGAACCGCTCGGCGCCGACGATAGGGTCGCGCGCGACCCACAGTGCGCGTGAAAGCCAGGCAGCGATCCGCTCGGGCGGAGCGCCCTCGTCCGGGTCACTGCTGAGCGCGGCGGTCGTTCGGACGCGCGTGTCGCTCGACCCAGCCGGCACCTCGGCGCGCACGGCGGCGACGGTCTTCTCGACGTAGTCGGGCCGCTGGTCCTTCCGTTTCTCGTCGGGGTGACGCCGGCGGGCGTGGACGATCAGCGCCGCCAGTTCGGCGTCGGTCGCGCGAGTCGCGCGGCGCGACACGCGAGAGCGAAATCCCGACGCCGACGGTGAGCCGTCGCCGGGCGCTGTGCCGTCACGCGCCACATACCGCTTGAGCGTCCTGTCGGCGGCGAGCATCGCCTCGACCCGCTCGTCGTCGACCGGTTCGTCCCGCACGGAGGACGAAGCTTCGATGTCGAGCGCCTCGGCGCGTAGCTGCGCGAGCGAGTAGCGCGGCCCGCCGTAGTCGAGCAGCCGCACCGGCATGGGCGTGTCGCCCTTGCCGTTCAGGCTGCCGGGCGGCCGCAGCACGCGCGCGAGGTCATGCGTGGCGTCGAGTCTGCCCACCCCCTGGTCGGCGGCCTCCGCGCGCATCCGCGCGAGCCAGCCACGGACGAGTCGCTGCGCACCGTCGCGGTCGCCGGCGTCGGCGAGCACGAGCGGCTGGTCGAGTAGCCAGAGCGCCTGCACGCCGTAGCCGAACCGACGAGCAGCGTCGGCTCGATGACCGCGCGCGCGAGCTTGACCGCCGCTTGCAGCGACGGCGCGGCCTCCTTGACCTGGCCGCCGTTGCTGTCGGGCGAGCCGGTCACGTCGAGGTCGGCCCACACGCCGGGCAGCGAGGCGGCGAGGTCCGCCCCGCCTCGGCCCTTCGCCGGGCGTTCTCGCAGCGGCGTGACCCGGTCGTAGACGTCGACGCCGCCGAGCACGTACGGCAGCGCATCGGCGGGGCTGTGCACGAAGTGCGGGCGCCAGCCCTTCGGCTTCTCCGTGATCGAGATGAGAGTGCCCTCGGGCCGGCCCTCATAGAGCGCGTCGAGGTCGGTCGGGCTTCCCGCTCGGCGTCCGCAAGGCTCACGCTCCATCACCCCCGTCGCGGCGCTCGTCGAGACCCACGCCGTCAGGGACTGCCCGTATCTCAAGCAGTGAGCGGCGACCCTTCGCCAAGCACGCCGGGGCACAGCGTGAGGGCGAGGCCGGGTCCGAGGCGATGCACCGTCTGCCCGGACGCTTCGAGGGCGGCGATCAGATCCTCGAACGCGACCCCAAGCGGGCGAACTCGGCGCGCGGCGACTTCTTGACCTTCCGGTGCCGGCGGCGGTCCTGCTTGGCTCGGCGGCGCTCAGACATGGAGCACCCCCTCGGGGGCGCGGTGCTGCGACCTAGGTGTTCGCCGGGATCAGGGGCCGATGGACACCGCCCGGCGGCCCTGCTGGTGGTTCTGGGCCGTCGGAGGCGCTCGCCGTGGCGCGGGTGCGCCGGGTGGGGCGGGCGGGCGCTCGCGCGAGCGCGAGCAGCGAGAGGACGGCGAAACGACAGGGTTGAGCTCGACGTGGCGGCGATGCTGCCAGTAGCGCTCCGGCAGCCGCCTGGCGGCCGACCGAGCGATCCCCAGGCCCAGGGGACGCGCTCGTCGCGGTCGGGTTGGCCCACTTATCTCCCTTCGTACGTAGGTGGACACCTGGCGGTCGCCGTCGAGGTCGGAGGCCGCGCCCCCCGAATGCTCCCGCACGGCCCGGAGCGAAAACAGCCAGTGAGCCGCCCCGGAGGGCGGCTCGAAGGTCGACGGCTGACTTCTCCACCTACACGAAGAGAGTCGCCGAGAGCGTAGACGTCCGGCTGGACGGACGCATAGGCGGAACCTGGGCATCGGCCGTAGGCTGCTGGCTGTGGCTTCGCCCGCTGAGAGCCGGGCCGAGGTGCGCGGTGTCGTGCTGCGCCTGGCGCTGTGCTCGAACGTGCGGGCGAGGGTCTACGTGCGGCCACGTCAGGATCGTCGCCGTCGTCGCGAGCGCCGAGCGGGTGCGTCGCGGCCGCTCGCCGAGATCCTCGCCGCCGAGCTTGAGCGCGCCGGTGATGACCTGAGGCGCTCGAGCACGTGCTGCGGCGCGCACGGGCCGAGCTCGACGCGATCACGCCGTCGGCCGCTCGCGTCTGTGCAGGTCGGACAGCGCCCAGGACCTGGGCGAACTCATGCTCGAACGCGGCGACGAATTCTCGGTCGGCCGAGGTCGCGGTCGCCCTGCGCTGCACGGCGACGCTCGTGCGCCGCGCACGCTGGCGGCCGGCCTGCGACCCCGAGCGCGGCCGTCCGATCGCCGTCACGCAGGCCAACGGCAAGGGCGCAGCGCTCGGCGTCGAGCTCGTCGCGAACGGCTACTCGATCAGGGCGGCGGCGATGGCCATCGGGATGCCGAAGTCCACGCTCGCCGACCGAGCGACCCCGGTCACGTCGCACAGCGCGGCGACCGCGAGCCGCTGGCAGGCGGGCCGCGGACCGAACCCCCCCGAGGGACGCCGCCCGGCCCAGCCCACAGGGGTCACGCGCACCGGATCTCGAACCCCGCCCACGAGCGCCGGAAGGGATGCGGCGCTCGAAGCCAGCGCACAGGAGCACGCCGGCGAGACGGCCCCCGCCGAGGGCATCTGGTCCGTGACAGCGCTCGCCGGTGTGCGCGAAGATCATCACGCCGCCAGGTCGACGTCCACGAACAGGGTCGGCGCCCAGACCGCGAGCGCGGCCCGCATCTCGCCCGAGCAGCGTCACGCGGTTCTTGGTGAAGTCGTCCTGGTCCGAGTCGCTCATCAGCACCTGGACGCCCTGTCGGATGAACAGCGTGCCGCCGCGCGCGAAGTCGCCGACGATCGCGCGGCCGACGCGGGACCGCCGTGCGTCGGGATCGTCCGGGCCGTCCAGTCGAGCCCGAGCAGCCGCCGAACGCCGGCGAGCCCTGGTACTCGCCCGAGCCGCGAGGTCTTGGCGATCAGCGCCGCCTCGAGGTCGGTGGGGTGCACCAGCGCGGCGTTGGCGGCGCCGCCGGCGATGAACACCTTCGTGGCGCCGCGTGATGAGCTGGTCGGCGACGGCCCGGCCGTGTACGCCTGCGTCTGGATGCCCGACGTGTTCAGGATCCCGCGGAGTTCGGGGCGGTCCCGTCCCCGGCGACGATCTCGTCTCGAGCCGCCGCAGCACGCCGTACCGCAGCCGGCCGTCGATCGCCGCCGCAGCCCGTCGACGTCGGCGAGACGTCTGCTTCCGGAGCTTCACCCAGTGCGCGATCGTCGCCGCTCGGCGCTCGGCGTCGGTGTAGCGGCGGCGCCTCGGGCTTCGCCGGCACCCTCGGCGACCTCGAGCGCGGTGTCAAGCTGCCGGACTCCACCAGGTAGGGGACGCGAGCTGCCGGTCATCGGCGCGGTCGCTGACGAGGTCGAGCAGCGAGAGCTGCCGGCGCGGCTGCTCGGCGATCGCCGCGAAGTCGCCGCGGCGCGCGTCGCGACCGACGGCGACGTCGGCCTTCGCGACCGGCCGAGCTGGCGCGGCCAGCGCGCGGCCGTCGATCGCCTCGCCGAGCGGCAGCCGGCCGAACGGCGCGTTGCTGGCGCTGACCCCTTCGAGGATCGTCCTTGATGCGCGGGTCGTCGAGCCCCTCGAGGCCCCAGGCCCGCGAGGCCGCCGCCGTGGCCGTTGCTGTCGCCGAGCTCGCTCGAGCAGGTCGACTGCTCGCGCTGCAGGCCCTCGCAGCTTCTCGAACGTCTCGCGCATCAGGCCGTGCGGGTCCTTGAAGTCCTGGGGCCGACTTGATCTGCGCGAGCATGTCGCGCTGGTGGTCGATCTTCTGCCTCGACCGTCTTGAGGCGGTCTGCGGTCGCGCTCGCCCATCGTGTTCCCTCCTTCGCGGTGCGTCCGCCGCAGTGCAAGAAAGCCTACGCCGACGCGCGACTACCGCAAGAATCTTGCGTCAGGGGCCGCCGCACCGGCACGCGTCCGCCGCCGGCGGCCCCCACCACCTATTTCCGTCCGGTGGCGTTTCTCGCGGTCTTTCTCGTGACGAGGTGACAGCCTGGCCGCCGGGTTCGGGGAGCTCATGATTCGAGGGCCCCCTCCACGGCCGAGCGGAGTAGACGGCCATGCCGCGCGGCGGAATGGGTTCTACGTGTAGGCGAGCTCGCGCGGGATTGCCAGCTTGCGAAAGCCGCGTCCGCGCGCGGGCTCCAGCAGTACCTCGGCCCTGAACCACTCGCCGCGCACGCGCAGGTCCCTGAAGCGATGATGCAGCTTCTGCTCTGCGAACCGACCGTAGCCGTACGGGACGCTCAGGAGACGTCGGAGCCTCAGCGGCCGTGGATTGCCGCGTTGCACGCTCCCGATGCACCGCTTGAGGCCATTCAAGGTAGTCGTGCCGACCTTGACGTAGCCGGGACGGCCGGCTTCCTGCAGGAAGTAGATGACGTCGACGTCCAGCTCGTCCATTCGGTTTGTATCGGCGGGCGTGCGCCGGCACTCAACGCTGTGCACCCAGTCTGCGACAGTCCGCCATGCTGAGTCGCGAGCAGGTGCGCGATGTCGCCGCGAACGTCGAGGCGCTCGGCCCCGACGAAGCCCTGTCGGTCGTACTCACCGTCGAGCTCTCCGCCGGCGAGCGCGCGGAGATGTTGCACGAGATCCAGCAGGTCGTCGACGAGCTGCGCCGGCGTGGCCGCCGGCCGAGCGTGATGGTGCGCCGGTCCGAGAACGGCGAGGTCCACGCGGTGTCGGTCGAGTAAGCGGCTCCGACCGCCGCCGCTGACCTGACGCCCCGCTGATGGGCGGGGGATGGGCCCCCGGGTCAGCCTGCTCGCTATTGGGAGGGCCCTGCGCTTCGCTCGGCGGCGGCGGAGCCGCTCAGCCCTGTAGTCGGCACGAGCCGGCGGACGTCGCAGTTGCCGGCTACTCCTGCGCCTCTCCATGGGCGGCGGCAACCACCGGACCAGCGTCTCCCGCTTCACGCCATAACCGCTTCGCGTGGGGGCCCGGATCCGACGCTCACGCCGCGATTCGCGCTGCACAGGCTTCGACCACTTCTGATTGGTGAGCCGCCCGGTGAGTAGGCGTTCGACCTTGCCCTGCTCCTCAAGCCGATGGACAGCACGAGCGACGCGGATAGCTGTGCGCGCGTCGGCTCGTCGACTCCATAGACCGCCCACGCGAGATCTTCGTAGGGCACCCAACCCGCCTCGCGCAGTTCGTCGGCAGCCCACGACCGCCACCACTCCCCGGCCCAGTGAGGCGGTGGCGAGACCGTGTCGGTTGTCGCTAGATGCGCTTCGATGGCCCGCATCACATAGCCGGCTCCTCGACTCACGCCGGGAACCTTACTAAGCGTTGCGTACCGGTGCCCCCTCATGTACGTTCCTTCGTACTGCGCAACTGGGCGCGGAAGGAACAAACCAACAACCCCACTACGAACGAAGGGCCCCGCTGGCACGGAGCCCCTCGCCACACCCACAAGGAGTGCTTTCTGCAATGAGTACTGTAGGCCCCAAGCGGCGTCAAACGCGAGCGGACGTGTCCTCGCGGATGAGCAAGTGGCGCGTCGCAGACGAACTCGTGCGTGCCGTCGCAGCGATCTTGGAGCGTAATCACGGGCGCTCGTCCATCTCCTGTGATGGGCGACTGAGGATCGCGGGCGGCGGCGGGGAGATGCCGCCTACGCGGCCGACCGGCAGGGATAGCTGGTCACCGGCCCGGTAGGTGATCCGTCCGGGGACTCGCCCCCTTATCAACTCATCGGTCATAGCCTGGAAACGCGCCTGGGCCTTCCGGCGAGGTCCCCATGAGGCGCCCGGCTCGACGATACCTGTCAGCGCTCGCCTGCGCCGTCCGAGTGGCGAACCACTACTTAAAATGGCTCACCTCTCAGGTATGTGGGTGCTGAAAGTGTTGTCTCCTTGACCGTGTCGCTGGGGCTGGCATCGCCCGGATCGACTTGGAATGTACTTGGCCCCATTCCCGTGTCCGCCTGGATGTCGTGCCTCGATCGCCGAGGTAAAGCCAGCGCGAACTGTGACGTCTTCCTGTAGGGTGACCACGTAGACCACCGAACAATCCACCGCAGATGCCGGTCTCGTCGTTGTGGAACATGAACGAAGGGGACGGCTGCGGTCTTCCATGCCGTCCTCCTGTTCCGCCGTGGACGACGTCGGGGTACCTGGGCCAGATGAACGGGGATGTCGTTTTGCTTGTATGGTAACTTGACCGGCGCGCGCCGACGCTGACGCGGAAACGCGCCTCCGGCGCGGCGAACGAACTGACCAATCTCGTCGCCGCTATTCGGGGTATCTATGACGGCGCTGTTCGACATGGACGGGCTTGCTCTTCAGCCGGCAAGCGGCGGGAGCGCCACCCTGAGCGAACGCGGTCGGGTCCTGGGAGCCTTCACCGAACAAGTAGGGCCGAAGCGCGGCGCCTGAGCCGCCCTGCGCGCCGTCTGCGGCGCTCCGGTGCGCCCGGGCCAGATCCGGCGCCGCAGGGCGCCGCTTGCGCGCGCAGGCGCGCGCCGCGGCGGGAGCGCCAATTGCCGCTCGGAATTGCCCTGCGGCCCATGCGCGCCACCTGGGGCTAGTTCGAGCTCTCAGATAAGAAAACGCCGCCGTAGCGGGGCTTCTCGTAGGAGCCCTCTGCCGGACTCGAACCGGCGACCCCTTCCTTACCATGGAAGTGCTCTACCAACTGAGCTAAGAGGGCGCGATGCGCGCTTCAGCGTAGCGCCCCTCGCGCGCGGAGGTAGCCTGCGGGCATGGACGATGGCGTGCTCTCGGTGCGGCTGTGGGAGGGGTTTGCGCAGCTGCAGGCGTTGCTGGGTGGGCATGCCGGGCCGGGGCGGGTGATCGAGCGGGATGGGCTGGTGGCTTCGGTCGTGCCCGGGTCTCCCGATTCGCCGACGCTGAATGCTGCGGTGGCGGTCGATCCCGACCGGGCGCCCGAGCACCTGAAGGAGCTCGAACAGCGGTACAAGGACGCCAAGGTGAGGCGGTGGGGGCTGTGGATGGATGGGCGGGCGGCTCTCCCCGCCCAGGCGTTGGCGCAGGCCGGGATGGTGGTGACGACCGCTAGCCCGGGCATGGGTGCGCGGCTGGATGAGATGGCCACGAAGAGCGACGAGCCGATGAAGGCCGACCTCGTGACCGTCGGGCGGGTCAATGACCTTGCGTATGGCAACTACGACGGGCGGCTGGAGCGCACGCTGCAGCCGTTGCCGAACGGGATCCTGCATGGGTACCGGGTCGATCACGATGGGAAGCCGGCCGCGGTGGCGCTGGCGCTGCATCACAACGGCGACTGTGGGGTCAGCTTCGTCGCGACCGTGCCGAAAGCGAGACGGCAGGGCCTCGGCACGCAGGTGATGCGGCAGGTTTTCGAAGCGGCGCGGAACGACGGGTGCACGACGACGACGCTGCAGGCCACGGACGTCGGGGAGCGGCTCTACCGGGCGCTTGGGTTCCGGCATCTGTGCGTGATGCAGCTCTGGGAGCTGCGCCGGTAGCCCGAAGCGGCCGACTACCCTCGGAAGAGGGTCGAAATGGCACCAGCGAGCGCAGTGAGACGCAAGCCCCGGCCGCGGTTGCCGCGGCTGAGTCGCGCGAGCCTGAAACCAGCGCGACATGCCCTCGTGGTGGTCGCGACGATCGTGGCGACGTTCGTCGGCGCGTACGTCGCTCTGAACACGTACACGCAGACGCAGCAGCTCAGCGTCGGGCAGGTCCAGATCAGCGTCGACCCCGGGCACAAGGGCTCGCTGGACCTCTACGTGCCGCTCGTCGACTGGGGCGTGCGGTTCGAGGACACGGTGAAGCTGCCGGCCCGGCTGCACGTCGATCTGCGGACGGTGGATCGAAAGACGGTGACGAACATCGCGCAGGGCGGGTCGCTGGACCTGCAGGACGTGCGACAAGACGCGCGCGAGGCGGTCAAGAACTACCTGATCCGCCTGATCCTCGTGGTGATGCTGAGCGCCCTCGTGCTCGGCAGCCTCACCGCGGCGGCGCTCAGGAACTGGTCGAAGCCGCGGCTGCGGTACACGTTCGCGGCGGCCGTAGGCACGACGCTCCTGATCGGCGTGGCGCTGATCATCGGACTGCCGCCGCGCGGCTCGATCGCCCACCCGCAGTACTACGCCTTCGGGCCCGACATCCCGCGGGCGCTGCAGGCCGTCGAGGCCGTGCAGCAGTCGACGAACCAGCTCGACGAGGAGCTCGACGCGCAGCTGGTGGGCCTGGCGCGGCTGGTGACCGCGCCGTCGGATCGGACGCCGCTCACGAACCAGCCGACGATCACGATCGCCTCAGACCTGCACAACAACATCATCGCCCTGCCGATCCTCGAGCGGACGACGAACGGTGGCCCGCTGTTCTTCGCCGGCGACCTGACGGACCGGGGCTCGCCGCTGGAGGCCGGGTTCGTGAGCCGGATCGTGAACCTCGGCAAGCCGTTCGTGTTCGTGTCCGGCAACCACGACAGCGACAGCCTGAAGCGGAACCTGGCAAGACGGGGCGCGATCGTGCTCACGCAGTACGGGCGGCTGCGCCCCGACGGGAGCTACGGCCCGGTCATCAACGACGTCGCGCGGCCTGAAGGTCGCCGGCTACAGCGACCCGTTCGAGCGGCGCCAGAACGACAACTTCAAGGACCGGTACGAGCCCGCGCCGTCCACCGCCCAGCAGGACGCGTTCACGAAGTGGCTGCTCCCGCTGGTCGGCAAGGTCGACGTGGTGATGGTCCACGAGCCCGCGCTGATCGAGCCGGCACTGGCGATCCTCAAGGACCGCCCGCCGCAGCGGCCGATCGTCTTCATCGTCGGCCACACGCACAAGGCCGACATCCAAAGACAACCCGGTGTGGACGTGATCAACGGCGGCAGCGTCGGCGCCGGCGGCACCGGCAACCTCACCGAGCCGACGAAGATGGGCATCGCGCGGCTGATCTACACGCGCGAGCCGTCGTTCCAGCCGCTGGCCGCCGACCTGGTGGAGATCGACCCCGGATCGGGCTCGGCGACGGCTCGAAGAGAGCGGCTGGACGAGCCCGCCGACTAGACGACGCGCCGGCGGCGCGAGCGCTGGAAGTCGCTCATCGCGGCGCCGATGACGACGTTCACGAGCCAGATCACGATCGTCGCGCCGACGACGGTCCAGAACGAGCCCGCCTCGAAGTCCGGCACGACCCACGCGGTCAGCACGAGCATCAGGCAGTTCACGAGGAAGTACGCGATGCCGAACGTGATGATGATGAACGGGATCGAGAGGATCGCCAGCACGGGCTTGACGAACGAGTTCACCACGGTGAACACGACCGCCGCGAGCACGAGCGTCCAGAACGAATCGCCGTAGGTCACGCCGTCGAAAATCGAAGCCGCGACCCAGATCGCGGCGAGGTTCGCGGCGGCGCGAACCAGGAACTCGGGCATCAGCGTTCGAATCGTCGCACGAGCGCCCACGCTCCCGGGAGCGCGATGGCACCCAGCGCGGCCTTCACGAGCCCGCCGACGATGAAGATCGAGAAGCCGTTGTGGATCGTCCAGCCCCAGGTCTCGCCGACCGAGATCTTCAGGACGATCAGGCCGGGCACGAAGATGATCAGCTGGCCGACCACGAACGTGAGGAACGCGAGCAGCGGGACGCGGTCGGCGCCGTTCTCGGCCATCCAGCCGACGAACGCGGCGGCGAACACGAAGCCGATCAGGTAGCCGCCCGACGCGCCCCAGACCACGTGCCAGCCGGACTCGCCGTCGGCGTAGAACGGCAGGAAGAGACCCAGCAGCACGTACAGCGCCAGCGAAGCGGCGCCACGGCGCGCGCCCAGCGACGCCCCCACGAGCCCGACCGCCAAAGTCTGGCCGGTGATCGGCACCGGCGACGGCGGGACGTCGATCGCGATCTGGGCGAAGAGCGCGACGAGCAGTGCGCCGGACACGATCAGGATGGCGTCGCGCACGCGCGCGCCCGGGATGACGTCGGCGAGGACCGCGGGCCTGGGGAGAGCGTGGGTCATGGCGCGGGAACCTATAGAACGCCGTCCAGGTAGCGCTGCAACGTCGGCGCGACCAGCGGGACGATCTCCTCGGCCGGCAGCGACGCGAGCGGCTCGACCCGCGCGATGTACCGGGCCGCCAGCAGGCCCATGATCTGCGACGCGACGAGGTTGGCCCGCAAAGCGGCACGATCGGCCGTGACCGCCCCCTCCACCCGGCCGATGATCTCGCGCGAGATGAACTCGCGGACGGCGACCGCGGCGCCCGGGTGCGAGGTCGCGCCCTGGACGAGCGCGAGGAGCGCGTCGACGTTCTCGTCCCACACCTCCAGCAACCGCCGCACCATCCGCTCGCCGAGCCCGTCGACGCCCTCGGCCACCAGCGGCCCGAGCACCTCGGCCGGCGTGAACGGCAGCTGCATCGCCGCCACGAACAGCCCGTCCTTGGTGCCGAAGAAGTAGTGCACCAACGCGGTGTCGACCCCGGCGTCCGATGCCACATCCCGGATCCGCGTCCGGTCGTAGCCGTGCGCGGCGAAGCGGGCGCGGGCCGCCGCGAGGATGTCGTCTCGAGAAGAGGCGCCTCCGGGACGCCGGCCGCGTGGGCGTGAACTCACCGCTCGATGAATATATTGGTGCCGCATGCTGCCGTTCTACGTCGACGGGCCGCACACGAACGCGTACCGCCAGGCGGTGACGTACGAGAAGCAGCACCGGCCGTACGACGCCGCCGTCATGCGCAAGCTCGCGCAGGTCCCGCAGGCGCGCTGGTTCACCGGCGGCCGGCCGCGACAGGTCCGCAGGGACGTCAGGCAGCTCATGGACAAGGCCAACGGGAAGCTGCCCGTGCTGGTCGCCTACAACGTCCCGAACCGCGACTGCTCGCAGTACAGCGCCGGCGGCGCGCGCAACGCCAAGAGCTACAAGCGCTGGATCGACGGCTTCGCGGACGGCATCGGCAACCGCCCGGCGATCGTGATCCTCGAGCCCGACGCGCTGGCCGGCCTGTGCGGGAAGCGGCGGCTGGAGAACCTGCGGCGCGGCCACGAAACGACTGGCGCGGCTGCCCAGCACGACGACGTACGTCGACGCCGGCCACTCGAACTGGCAGCCGGCCAAGCGCATGGCGAGACGACTGCAGAGCGTCGGCGCCACGCACTACGCGCTGAACGTCAGCAACTTCCAGCGCACCAAGGACCTGATCGCGTACGGCCGCAAGCTCTCCCCCACGATGCACTTCGTGATCGACACGAGCCGCAACGGGCGCGGCCCGTGGCACGGCAAGGAAGAGTGGTGCAACCCACCCCGCCGAGGCCTCGGCGCACGGCCGACAACGCAGACCGGCGACCCGCTGGTCGACGCGTTCCTGTGGATCAAGGCGCCCGGCGAGTCGGACGGCGAGTGCGCCGACGGCAAGGACCCGCCGGCCGGCCAGTGGTGGCCGCAGTACGCGCTCGGCCTCGCCCGCCGAGCGCAACCGCCGTTCTAGCGCAGCGCCAGGCCCGTCGACGGGTCGAACACGTGCAGGCGCGACATGTCGACGCCCAACGAAAGGCGGTCGCCGACCGCCACCGGAACGTCGGGCGGCAGCCGCGCGGTGAGCCGCGACTCGAGGCCGGCGTCGTCCTCGCCGTCGAACGCGTCGGACACCGTCATCCGTGAGGCGTCGGTCCGAAGGTGCACCAGCAGGTCGGAGCCGAGGGCCTCGACCAGCACCACCTCGAGCTCCAGGTCGCGCCCGCCGGCCCGCAGGCACTCGGGCCGGATGCCGATCACCACGTCCTCGTCGACCCAGCCGCCGACCGATGACGCCAGCGCGTCCGGCAGGACAAGGCGCGAGGCGCCGAGCACGGCGACCACACGGCCTTCCTCGAACGAAAGCCGCCCTCGCAGCAGGTTCATCGCCGGCGACCCGATGAACGCCGCCACGAACAGGTTGGCCGGCCGGTCGTACAAGCACCTGCGGCGCGTCGACCTGCTCGAGCCGCCCGTCGCGCATCACCGCCACGCGATCGCCCATCGTCATCGCCTCGGTCTGGTCGTGCGTGACGTAGAGCGTCGTGGTCCCGAGCTCCTGGTGCAGCCGCGCGATGTACGCGCGCATCTCGACCCGCAGCTTGGCGTCGAGGTTCGAAAGGGGCTCGTCCATCAGGAACGCCGCCGGCTGGCGCACGATCGCCCGCCCCAACGCGACCCGCTGGCGCTGACCACCGCTCAGCTGACGAGGGCGGCGCAAGAGCTGCTCGCTGATCCCCAGCCGCCGCGCCACCGACGCGACCCGCCCGGGATCCCGATCCCCGCGCATCTTCAAAGCGAACCCGAGGTTGTCCTCGACGGTCATGTGCGGATACAGCGCGTACGACTGGAACACCATCGCGATGTCGCGATCGCGAGGGGCCACGTCGTTCACGACACGGTCGGCGATCCGGATCGTCCCCGACGTCGCCTCCTCCAGCCCCGCGACCATCCGCAGCGCCGTCGACTTCCCCGACCCCGACGGGCCGACCAGCACGGTGAACCCGCCGTCGGCGACCTCGAGATCCAGAGCCGAGACGGCAGCGGTCCCGTCCGGGAACACCTTCGACACCTCGCTGAAGCAGATCGACGCCATCAGCCACGCGCCTTCGCGATGAAGTCCCGGTACCAGAGCCCGCTGCGCTTGGGCACCCGCCGCTGCGTCGCGTAGTCGACGTACACGAGCCCGAAGCGCTTCGAGTAGCCGTGCTCCCACTCGAAGTTGTCGAGCATCGACCAGGCGAAGTAGCGCCGCACGTCGACCCCGTCGGCCACCGCCCGCGACAGCGCGTCGAGATGGGACGCCAGATAGGAGACTCGGCGCGGGTCCTCCAGCGTCCCGTTCACCACCGGCCCGTCCTCGAACGCCGCCCCGTTCTCGGTGATGTAGATCGGGACGTCGCCGTAGTCGCGCCGCACGCGCAGCAGCAGCTCGTGCAGGCCGTCGGGGTCGACCTCCCAGCCCATCGCCGTCGTCGGCGGCGGCGGGAGCACCGGCGAGAGCTCCAACGGCTGCCGCGCCGGATCCGCGCGCACGCGCTGCGGGAAGTAGTAGTTGATTCCGAGGAAGTCGATCGGCTCCGAGATGACATCGAGATCGCCGGAGCGCACGAAATCGAGCGGGCCGTAGCGACGCTCGTAGTGCTCGACCATGTCCTCCGGGTACCAGCCGCGGAACACCGGGTCGAGGAACCAGCGGTTCAGGTACCCGTCCATCCGCGCCCCCGCGTCCCGGATCGTCCGACCGGACCGGCGCGAGGTTCAAGCGTCAGGCCGACCGGCGTGCCCGCGCAGCGCCTCGACCGCCCAGCCGTGCGACAGAAGCAGGTGATGCGAGGCCCGCAGCGCCGTCGGCCAGTCCCGGATCCCCGGCGCCTTCACGCCCTTCGGCATGGCCCAGGAACGCCACCACCCACGGCTCGTTGTGCGTGATCCACGCGTCGACCTCGAGCTGATCCGCCATCAACCCCGCGTACTCGGCGAACCGCGACGCGGTGTCCCGCACCGCCCAGCCGCCGACCGCCTGCCGCGCCTCGCGGCAGGTCCCAGTGGTAGAGCGTCGCCACCGCCTCGATGCCGCGCTCGCGCAGCCCCGCGCACAGGCGCTTGTAGAAGTCGACGCCCGCCGCGTTCAGCGGCCCGCGCCCGTCCGGCTGCACCCGCGGCCACGAGATCGAGAACCGGTAGGACTCGACGCCGAGCGCCGCCATCAGGTCCAGGTCCTCCTCCCACCGGTGGTAGTGGTCGCACGCGACGTCGCCGGTGTCGCCGCCCGCCACCGCGCCCTGCCGCCGGCAGAACGTGTCCCAGATCGACGGACCGCGCCCGTCCTCATCCACCGCCCCCTCGATCTGGTACGCCGCCATCGCGACGCCGAACCGGAACTCCAAAGGGAACTCGCCCGGGACGACGACGTCCGGCAGCTCGGCGGTGCTCATCCCTTCACCGCGCCCGCGGTCAGGCCCTTGACCAGCCACCGCTGCGTGGCGAAGAAGGCGATCAGGACGGGGAGCGTGGACACGACGCCTGCGGCCATGAGCTGAGCGGTCCTTTGCTGGTAGTTGCCGATGAAGGTTCTGATGCCGATCGGGATCGTCTCGGCGGTGTGCTGCGTCAGGTTCGTCACGAACAGCAGCTCGTCCCACGCGAACAGGAACGCGTAGACGAACGTGGCCACCAGCCCCGGAGCGGCATTGGGCAGGACGATCCGAACGAACGCCTTGAACGGGGTGCAGCCGTCGACCATCGCCGCCTCCTCGAGATCCCGCGGGATCGCGAGGAAGAACGAGCGCATGAAGAAGATCGCCACCGGCGTGAAGAACGCCGTGTACACGAGGATCATCCCGGCGTGCGTGTCGTACAGCGGCACGCCGAGGTTCTGCTTGAGGTAGATGAAGCCGATGAACAGCGGCAGCAGGAACATCGAGCCGGGGATCAGCTGCGTGCCGATCACGGTCAGCGACAGCCCGCGCGAGCCCTTGAACTTGAAGCGCGCGAGCGCGTAGCCGGCGGAGCTGACGCGAACGCGGTGGCGAGCACTGCCGCGCACGTGCAGATGATCAGGCTGTTCAGGAAGAAGCGCTCGAAGTCGATCGTGTCCCACATCCCGGTGAACGCCTTGAACGTGGGATGCAGCAGGTCGTAGGCGCCGGTGGAAAGCTCGAGGTCGTCCTGGAAGGCCGAAATCAGCAGCCACAGCACCGGCGCGAGCCACAAGAGCAGCACCGCGTACGTGAGCGCGTCGAGCCCGAGGTTCACGAGCCGCTTGTGAGTCATGCGACCTCCAGATCGCGCTTGAACGCCCGGTACCAGACGGCGACCCAGACCAGCATCGCCAGCATCAGCAGCACCGAGACCGCGCTGCCGTAGCCGAACAGGTTGTTGGAGAACGACTGCCGGACGATCAGCGTCATCATCAGGTCCGCGTCCGGCCCGGGATTGGGCCCGAACATCACGTACGGGATCGCGAACTGGTAGGCGGAGTAGATGACGGTGAACAGCAGCTGGACCGCGATCAGCGGGCGCAGCAGCGGCAGCGTGATGTAGCGGAAGCGCTTGAACGGGCCGGCGCCGTCGATCGCCGCCGCCTCGTGCAGCTCACCGGGGATCGCCTGCAGGCCCGCGAGGAAGATCAGCATCGCGAACGGCAGCCCGCGCCAGATGCTGGGGATGATGATCGCCCACAGCGAGTTCTCCCCGATCAGCCACACGGGCCGATGCCCGAGCAGGCCCGTGTAGTCGACGAGGACCTTGTTGATGATCCCGACGTCGCTCTGCCACATGAACTGCCAGAGCACCGCGACGACGAAGCTCGGCACGATCCACGGCGTGAGCATCAGCGTGCGGATCACCTTGATCCCGCGCATCGGCCGGTTCATCAGCAGCGCCACCGCGAGCCCGCCGCCGAGCGTCCCCGCCACGACCCAGAACGTGTAGACGAGCGTGTTCTGGACCGCGCCCGTGAACCCGCTGCGCAGCGGATTGTCGGTGTCGAAGAGGATCGAGTTGTAGTTCTCGAACCCGGCCCACGGCGCGTCGAACAGCCGCGCGAACGTGAACGTGTTCAGGTTCTTGAACGAGAGGTAGACGCCGCCGAGCATCGGCAGCAGGTGCACGAACACCATGAACACGACCGCGGGCGCGACGAGGCCGATGATCAGCCGGCGGCGCGAGCGCTTGAGCGAGCTCGAGCCGCGGCGCCGCGGCTCGGCGATCACCTGCGCGGTGGGTGCGGGTTCGGTGGGAGTGATGGTGCTCATGGTGCAGACAGACGGACGGGCGGGGCGGCGGCACGCCCCGCCCGTCCGGAGGAGGGTCCTGCTCTCAGCCGGCTGACTGAGCCAGCAGGCCGTCGGCCTCCTTGGCCGCTTCGTCGAGCTGCTTCTGGACCTCGGCCTCGGAGTAGTTCCCGTTGGCCGCCTCGTCGAGGATCGTCCCGAAGCGCCCCTTGTAGGCGTTCTCGATGCCGGCCCACTGCGGGATCGGCGCGTAGGTCCGCCCCTGCTGGATCGCCTGGAACACCGCCGAGTAGTTGTCGCCGTTGGACTCGCCGTATGACTTCTGCGGCTCCACCCGCGCAGGGAACATCCCCAGCAGCTTCGCGTAGTCGGTCTGGACCTGATCCTGCGAGAGGTACTTCATGACCTCCCACGCCTCGTTCTTGTGCTGCGAGGACTTGAGCATCATCAGGTTCGAGCCGCCGACGAACGTGTACGCGTCGCCGTTCGGGCCCGCCGGCATCGGCGCGAGCGCGACGTTCTTGCGCGCCGCCGGCACCCAGTTGGTGTCGTCCGTGCGCTGCGCGGACGGGAGCACCCACGGGCCGCCGATCCACACCGCGATCTTGCCGCCCTTGAACTGGTTCTCGACCTGCGTGCCGTCACGCTCGAGCTGGCTCGGATCGGCCAGTCCGTCGTTGACCAGGCCGGCGAAGAACTCCACGCCCTGGACGGCCTCCGGCGAGTTGATCGCCGACTTGCTGTTGTCCTCGGTGAGCTCCGCGCCACCGGCGTCCCACACGAACGGCATCACGTGGTGGACGAGGTCGAACGCCTTCTTGCCGGGCGTGCCGAACGGCTGGATGCCCGGGACCTTGTCCTTGATCGTCTGGAGGGTGTTGCGGAAGTCCTCCTGGGTGGCGAACGCGCTCGAAGGATCGACACCGGCCTTCTCGAGGACGTCCTTGCGGTAGTAGATCGAGCGTGCCTCGGTGAACCACGGCACCGCCCACACGCCGTCCTGGCCGACCACCTCGGTGGTCTTCCACACGCCGTCGGCGTAGGCGCCGGAGCCGCCGATGTCCCCGACGCGGCCGTTCAGGTCCTCGAACCCGCCGAGCGCGGCGAAGAACGGCACCTGCGTGGTGCCGGCCTGCGTGATGTCCGGGCCCTCGCCCGAGACCGCGGCGTTGCGGATGCGGTCGAGCTGGACGCCCCAGTCGACCACTTCGACGTCGACGTTGATGCCGGTCTTCTCGGTGAACGGCTTCAGCGACGCCTCCATGTCCTCCTTGGGCTGCGGCCCGTTGGGCATGATCCACAGCTTCACCGTCGTGCCGGGCTGGATGTCCGACTTGGCGGCCTGTGTGTTGCTGCTCGACTGGCTTCCCTCGTCGTCCCCGCCGCACCCCGAGTACACCAGGGCCCCGACGAGAACCGCTGCGATCGACAGCAGGATCGCGTACCTACTGCGCACGATTCTCTCCTCCTTCTCCAAAAACGGTTTCGGTATTACGCCTGGCACTGCGTCGGGAACCTCTCCGCTGCGGTCACCCCCTAGGTCGAAGCCCGAGGTCGAGTGGAACCGCGTCGGACCAACTCCACGGACAGGACCGTGGACGACTGGACGGCATCCTGCTCGCCATCGATCAGGCGCATGAGCGCCGTGCCTGCTGCCACACCGAGGCCGGCCTTGTCCTGGCGCAGCGTGGTGAGCGGCGGGTTCATGTGATCGGCGAGCTGGATGTCGTCGAAGCCGACGACGGACAGGTCCGCGGGTACGCTGAGGCCGGCGTCGCCGGCGGCCCGGATCGCTCCGAGCGCCATCATGTCCGACGCGGCGAAGACCGCTGTGGGCGGTTCGTCGAGTGAGAGTAGGTTGGCCATCGCGCGGCGCCCGCTCTCAACGTAGAAGTCTCCGTAGGCGACGTACTCGTCGCGGTACGCCAGCCCGGTCGCCTGCATCGCCTGGCGGTAGCCCTTCAGGCGGTCGGCACCCGGCTTCGTCTCGAGCTGGCCGGTGATCGTCGCGATGCGACGGTGCCCCAGGGAATGCAGGTAGCGCACGGCTTTGGCGGCACCATCGGTGTTGTCGGACATGACGAAGGTGGTGGCCGGACCCTCGAGCTCGACGTCCACGCCGACCGTCGGGAGTTCGGAGCGCACCAGCCGGCGCACTTCCGGGTCCTCGGGGTCCGTGCCCATGAGCGCCGCGCCCTCGACGTCGTGGTGGCGGACGCGCTTGAGGTAGGTGTGACTGCCGTAGCCGTTGCCGGGATGCTCGGAGGCGAACAGCAGCAGGTCGTAGCCGCCGGCGCCGATCGAGTTCTTGAGCCCGACGAGCACCTCGTGGAAGAACGGGTGCTGCAGGTCTGGGTGGCCTTCGCCGGTCTCGAGGAAGACGCCGATCACGTGGCTGCGCTGCGTCTTGAGGCTGCGCGCGGCGGCCGCCGGCGTGTAGTCGAGCTCGCGGGCCAGGCGCATGATGCGCTCGCGCGTCTCGGGATTGACGTCCGCGTAGCCGTTCAGCGCACGCGAGACCGTGCCGATCGAGACGCCGCTGGCTCGTGCCAGCTGCCGGATGGTGACTCTCTCTTCGCTCATTCCGAAAACGGTTTCGGTAACCGTTGCGGAAGTGTATTCACAGGTGGGGCGGTCTTGTCAAGAGACGATCTGCAATTCGTGCGGTGAATCGTTGAGGCGGCGCCCGCCGGCCTCGGTCACCGTCACGATGTCCTCGATGCGCACGCCGAACGAGCCGGGCACGTAGATCCCCGGCTCGATCGAGAAGCACATGCCCGGCCGCAGCGGCTGCGTCTCGCCCTCGACGATGTACGGCGGCTCGTGCACGGTGACGCCGATCCCGTGGCCGGTGCGGTGCGTGAACAGCTCGCCGTAGCCCGCATCCCCGATCACCACGCGCGCCGCGCGGTCGACGTCCTGGCAGGCCGCGCCGGGTCGCACGGCCTCGAAGCCGGCCTGCTGCGCCGCCCGCACGACCTCGTACACGCGCAGGTGCTCCTCGCTCGGCTCGCCCACGTGCACGGTGCGCGTGGTGTCCGACCCGTAGCCGTCGAACGTGCCGCCGAAGTCCATGACCACCGCGTCGCCGACCTCGATCACGCGCTCCCCCGCCCCGTGGTGCGGGTTGGCACCGTTCGGGCCCGACCCGACGATCGTGAAGTCGGCGCTCGAGTGGCCGTGGTGGAGCAGCAGCCGCGCGAGGTCGCCGGCCACGTCCACCTCCCGACGACCGGCGAACCGGACGGTCAGCACGTCGGCGAACGTCGCGTCCGCCGCGGCGCCGGCGGCAGCGAGACGCGCCAGCTCGTCGGCGTCCTTGATCGCCCGCAGCAGCGGCAGCGCCGCGGTCATCGACGCGAACGAGCTGTCCGGCAGCGCCTCCTGCAGCGGGAACACGTGCAGCGCCCAGCAGGCATCCGAGACCGCCCAGCGGCCGGGACCGATGACGTCCGCGGCGAGCGCGTACGGGTCCTGGCCGTCGGACCACTCGAGGAACTCCACATCGGCGCCCTCGGCGTCGGGGCGCTCGAAGCCCGGCAGGACGAGGACGGGATCGCGGCCCGCGGCGACGACGAGCAGCGTGAGGCGCTCGGTCACCTCGTTCGGCGTGTAGCCGGTCAGGTACAGCAGGTCGGGGCCGGGGGCGACGAGCAGGCCGGCGAGCCCGGCCTCGTCCGCCGCGGCGGCGGCGCGTGCGATGCGTGTCACGCGGTCAGGGTGACACGGCGGCGACCTCGCGGAGGACACGCGTGAGCATGTCCGTGCCCTGCTCGAGGCCGGCGATCGGCACGCGCTCGTCGTTGCCGTGCATGCGCATCAGATCGGCGTGCGAGATCGGGTACGGGTAGACGCCGTAGACCGGGATGCCCTTCTGGCGCCACGGATAGGCGTCGGTGCCCGCCTCGAACAGCTCGGGCGTCACGCGCACGCCCGGCCACTGCGCCTTGGCCTGCTTGACGACGCTGTTCCACAGGTCGGTGCCCGTCTTCGACGCCGGCAGCTCCGCGCGCTCGTCGAAGCCGTCGAGCGTCTCCTTCTTGGTCGCCGGCGGCGTGACCACCGGCTCGATCTGCACGCGCCGGTCGGCGACGACCTTCTTCATGCGCCGGATCAGCGGGCGCGGGTGCGTGCCCGGGAGCATGCGCATGTTCACGGTCGCCTCGGCGGTGCCCGGCAGCACGTTCGCGCGGAACCCGCCGTCGACGATCGTCGGGACGAAGATGTCGCGGGCGATGCCGTCGAACAGCTCGCCGAACTTGCGGCGCTGCAGCGCGTTCGCCACCGCGGCGCTCTCGGTCTTGTTCAGCCGCCGCAGCAGCTTGCCGGTCCGCCCGCCGAACGCATTGGCCCACGTGCGGAAGTAGCGCTTCGCGACCGGGGTGATCCGCGGCGACGCGTTGTAGTGCTCGAGGCGGTTCAAAGCGCGCACGAGCCGGCGGAGCGCGCTGTCGGGCAGCGGCCGCGAGCTGTGGGTCGACGTCCCGCGCGTGCGCAGCGTGACCGACAGCGAGTTCTTGTCGATCGTCGTGATCCCCATCAGGCGCGGCTTGCCGCCGGCGCCCTTGAAGATCCAGCCGCCCTCGTTGAGCGACACGCCCGCGTCGATCTTGTCCCAGTGGTTGTCGGCCAGCCAGCGCGTGCCGTAGCTCCCGCCCTCCTCGTCGGCCTCGGCGAGCAGGATCACGTCGCGCTTGAGCGGGACCTTCGCGCGGGCCAGCCGCATCGCGGCGACGGTGAACGCGGCGAGGCCGCCCTTGAAGTCGAGCGAGCCGCGGCCGTACAGGTAGCCGCCGTTGCTGATGCCGGCGAACGGGTCGACACTCCACAGCTCGGGCTCGACGCCGACCGTGTCCTCGTGCCCGGCGAGCAGCACCGGCTTCGCGGTCGGATTGGCGGCGCGGAGGCGCGCCACCAGGTGCGCCTTGCCGGGCGTGGGCGTCTGGATGATGTCGACCTGGAAGCCGAGCGCGCGGAGCCGCGGCGCCAGCAGGTTGGCGATCTGGCCCTCGTTGCCCGGCGGGTTCGAGGTGTTCACGCGCACGAGCTCGCGCGCCAGCGCAGTCACCTCGCTGTCCTGCGCCTGCGCCGCAGGCGCGGCCATGAGGCCCGCCACCACTAGGATCGCCGCCATCCTGCCCGCCACGCCCACCGACTACCCAGCGTCGTAAGTCCGTGAACACGCCGATCATCGACGGCCACAACGACGTCCTCAGCCATCTCTATGAGACGGCCCAGCCGGATGACGCGCTGCTGCGCGAGGACACCGCGACGATCACGGTGTCGCGCGCGAAGGCCGGCGGCGTGGCCGCCGGGCTGTTCGCCGTGCTGCCGCCGGCGCCTTCGTGGGACATGACGCGGACGCCCGGTGGCTACGAGATCGAGATGGCGCCGGCCGTGCCGTGGGAGGAGTCGGCGCGCAGCATCGGCATGCAGGGCGCGCGGCTGTTCCGTCTGCTCGATGCCTGCGACGGACACGTCCGGCTGATCCGCGACGCCGCCGACCTCGACGCCTGCCTGGCCGGCGAGGCCCTCGGCATCGTGTTCCACTTCGAGGGCGCGGAGGCGATCGACACCGACCTCGACGCGCTCGACGTCTGGTACGCGGCGGGCCTGCGCTCCGTCGGCCTCGTCTGGAGCCGGCCGAACGCGTTCGCGCACGGCGTCCCGTTCCGGTTCCCGTCGTCGCCCGACACGGGGCCCGGCCTCACCGAGGCAGGTACGAGGCTTGTGCGGCGCTGCGCCGAGCGCGGCATCGCGATCGACCTCAGCCACCTCAACGAGAAGGGGTTCTGGGACGTGGCGCGCACGCTCGACGGCCCGCTGATCGCGTCGCACTCGGGCGCCCACGCGCTGTGCACCTACTCGCGCAACCTCACGGACGCCCAACTCGACGCGATCAAGGCGTCGGACGGCCTCGTGGGCATCAACTTCGACGTCGGGTCGCTGCGCGAGGACGGTGGCGACGATGCAAACACGCCGGTGTCGCGGATCGCCGAACACGCCCGCTACGTGGCCGACCGCATCGGGGTCGACCACGTCGCCTTCGGCTCGGACTTCGACGGCGCGACGATGCCCGCGGAGCTGCCCGACGCGTCGGCCTACCCGCGCGTCCTCGCCGCCCTCGAAGCGATCGGCTTCGAGAGCGACGAGGTGGCGCGCATCGCGTCCGGGAACTGGCGCCGGGTGCTCGCGGCCGCCTGGCGCTAGCCCGCCTCGGCGGCCAGGCGCCCGCGGATCGCGGGTGCCAGCGCCGCGGAGCCGGCGATGAGCAGGCCCAGCGCGGCGAGGCCGGCCGAGACCGCGATCGCGGGGCGGAACGCATCCATCATCTCGGTGGGGCCGACCGAGCTGACGATCGCGCTCACGATCGCCAGGCCCACGGCGCCGCCGACCTGGAACGACGTGTTGACGAGGCCCGAGGCGAGGCCCTGCTCGTGGTCGGCCACGCCGGCCACGGCCTGCACGTTGAGCGCCGGGTACATCAGCGCGAACCCGCCGCCGAGGAACAGCATCGTCGGCAGCATCAGGCCGAGGAACGTCGGCGAGTCGTCGAACCGCAGGAACAGCAGGTAGCCGATGAGCAGTGACAGCGTGCCCGCGGCGATGATCCTCTGCGTGCCGAAGCGGTCCATCAGCCCGGCCGAGCCGCGGCGAGAAGATCGCCACGAGCAGGCCGCCCGGCAGGAACGCCAGCGCGGTCTCGAGCGCCGACCAGCCGTGCAGCGTCTGCAGGTACAGCGTGCCGACGAACTGGAAGCCGAAGTAGCTCCCGAACAGGATCATGCCGCTCAGGTTCGCCCGCACGAGCGGGCCGGAGCGCAGGATGCCGAGCCGCACCAGCGGCTGCGGCGTGCGCCGCTCGATCGTCACGAACAGCGCCAGCAGCGCGGCCACGATCGTGAACGACGCGATCGTCGTCGCCGAGCTCCAGCCCGTCTCCGGCGCCTCGACGACGGTGCGCACGAGCAGGAGCATCGCCGCGGTGACCGTGACGGCACCCGCGATGTCGTACTTGCGCGGGCCGATCGCCGGCAGGTCGCGCGGGATCACCCGCGGGGCGACGAGCAGGATGGCGAGCGCGAACGGCACGGGAAGCAGGAACGTCCAGCGCCAGCCGAGCTCGGTGAGCAGCCCGCCGAAGACGAGCCCCATCGAGAAGCCGGAGGCGCCGGTCGCCGTGTAGATGGCCAACGCGCGGTTGCGGTTGTGGCCCTCGCTGAAGGTGGTGGTGATGATCGACAGGCCGGCCGGCGCGGTGAACGCCGCGCTCATGCCCTTGAGCAGGCGCGTGATCACGAGCAGCGTGCCGTCGTTCACGAAGCCCGCCGATCGCTGAGGCGACGACGAACACCGAGAGCGCGGCGATCAGCACGCGCTTGCGGCCGAGCATGTCGGCCGCGCGACCACCGAGCAGCAGCAGCCCGCCGTAGCCCAGCACGTAGCCGGACACAACCCACTGGAGCTGCGACGTGGTCAGGCCGAGATCGGCCTGGATCGACGGGAGCGCGACGCCGACCATCGAGACGTCGAGGCCGTCGAGGAAGAGGACGCCGCACAGCACGGCGAGGAGCGCCCAGGTGCGGGCGTCCCAGCCGGGGGAGGTGCCGACGGCGGTGCTGGGAGAGGAACGCATTCGAGGCATACTACATGCAGCTGCAAAGATTTCTTCGTCACATTTTGTGAATTCAATAATTGTTCGCGCTTGGTACAATTGCCGCTCGAGATGACCGACACCGCGCTTGTGGAGACTTGGCGAGATCTGATGGATCGCTACGCCCGCGCGGTCGGTTCGCTGGAGCGCCGCCTCGAGGAGGAGCACGGCCTCGGGGTCAGCGAGTACGAGGTGCTCGAGCGGCTCGCCGAGGGCCCGGATGACCAGAGGCGCATGCAGGACCTCGCGTGCGCGGTGCATCTCAGCCAGAGCGCGCTCTCGCGCGTGGTCGGCCGCCTGGAGGCCGACGGGCTGGTGACCCGCGGCATGTGTCCCACGGACCGCCGCGGCATCTTCGCCTGCCTGACCGACGCAGGGCGCGCGCGGTACGCCGCGGCGCGGCCGACGCACCGCAGCGTGCTGGCTGAAACCCTGTAGCGATGCTCGACCACATAGGAGTGAACGTCTCCGACTACGAGTCGGCGAAGGCGTTCTACGTCGCCGCGCTGGCGCCGCTCGGCTACACGCTCGCGCTCGAGCCGATCGCCGGGGTCGGCGGCTTCTCGATCGGGGACCGCGGATCGCAGGGCGCGTTCCCGTTCTGGATCGCCGAGGGCCGCGGCGCGCCGACCGTCGCGCACATCGCGTTCACGGCGCCCGACCGCGCGACCGTCGACGCGTTCCACGCCGCTGCGCTCGCGGCCGGCGGGACGGACAACGGCGCGCCCGGCATCCGCGAGCTCTACCACCCCGACTACTACGGCGCCTACGTCCTGACCGCCGACGGCGTGAACCTCGAGGCGGTCTGCCACCGGCCCGAGTGAAGGACCGGCTGTCACTCGTCGAGCGGGTGCTCGCGCGCGAGCGCAAGCACTCGATGCGCGACGTCGAAGCGACCGCGGACTTCCCGCCGGGGTTCGTCGAGCGCAACCACCGCTCGATCGGGCTGCCGGTGCCGGACCCGGACGAGCCGGTCTACGACGACGAGCAGCTCGAGAACCTCAAGACGCTGCTGGCGATGATGCAGGCCGGCGTCCCGGAGGAGGACGTGCACCTGCTCGGGCGCATCCTCGGGCAGTCGTCGCGGCGCACCGCCGAGGCGGTCGTCGACGTGCTCTCGCGCGCGCTGGCCCGGCCGGGCGACAGCGATTACGACGTCGCGCTGCGGCTGGCGGACTTCGCCGAGGCGATGGTGCCGCTGCTCCCGCGCCTGACCGGCGCCGTGATGCGCCTGCACCTGCTCGATGTGGTGCAGGAGGAGACCGTCGCCAACCTCGAGGGCGAGACCGGGGCGCGCGAGGTGGCGGTGGCGTTCGCCGACCTGGCCGGCTTCACGGCGCTCAGCGACGAGGTGGAGATCGCCGAGCTCGGGCTTGTCGTCGGCCGGTTCGAGGAGCTGCTGACCGGCGTGATCACCTCGCCGGTGCGGCTCGTGAAGGTGCTCGGCGACGGCGCGATGCTCGTCTCGCCCGACGCCGACGCGCTCGTCGGCGCGATGGTCGACCTCGTCGCCGCGGCCGAGGACGCGGGCGAGCTGCCGCCGGTACACGTGGGCGTCGCCTACGGCCCGGCGCTGCACAGCGTCGGCGACTGGGTCGGGCGGACCGTCAACGTCGCCGCCCGGCTGTGCGCCGCCGCGCCGCCCGGCACGGTCATCGCCACGCCGCAGGTGCGCGCGGCCGGCGACGGCGCGCTCGAGTGGGAGGACGCCGGCGCGTTCGCGCTGCGCGGGATCGGCGCGCCCGTCAGGGCGCTGCGCGCACGACGTCGGCCAGCGTGAGCGGCTCGCGGCCCGTGAAGCGAGCCACCGTGTCGGTCACCTGGTCGAGCTCCCCGCGGGCGACCGCGGTGTAGGTGCTGATCCACGCCTCGACCATCCAGTCGGGCGCGCCGTAGGCGGCGCGGGACGCCCACGCCTCCTCCATGGTCTCGTCCTTGTAGGTGACCTCGCGGCCGGTCAGGCGCGACATCTCGGCGGCGATCTCGCCGAACGTGAGCGCCTCGCCGCCGCTGATGTCGTAGCTCTGGCCGTCGTGCCCTTCGGACGTCAGGAGCTCGGCCGTGACCGCCGCGATGTCGTCGCGCGCCACGGCGGCGAGCCGGCCTTCGCCGGCCGGGCCGGCGATCACGCCGTCATCGGAGACCATGCGCGGCACGAAGTCCAGGTACAGGTTCATGCGCGGGAACGTGAACCGCAGCCCGGAGCCGCGGACGATCTCCTCGGTGGCCCAGTGATCGCGCCCGAGCGTGAACGTCGAGTCCGGCGTGGCGGCGACGAACGACAGGTAGAGGATCCGCTCCACGCCGGCGGCCACGGCGGCCTCGACGGCGGTGCGGTGCTGCTCGACGCGGTCGGTCGACTCCTCGGCCGGGACGAGGAACACGGTGTCGGCGCCTTCGAACGCTGCGCGCATCTCGTCGGCCGCCCCGTACGACGATGCGGCGCGCACCTCGGCGCGCAGGTCGGGGGCGCGGCTCGGGTCGCGGACCACGAGCCGCAGCGGGGCTCCGCGCTCGGCCAGCCGCGTGGCGGTGCGTCCGCCGACGTAGCCCGTGGCGCCGGTCACGGCGATCATCGTCCGAACCCTAGCGAGGCGGCGGCCCGCCCCACCGCGGGGTGCTGTCCCCACCTCTCGCAGGTGGTGGGCTCCGAGGACGGACGCCTGTTACCCCGGGCGCATCGGTGGCTTCGGGACGAGATTCTGCTCGCGTCCTCCCCATGACCCCCAGGAGCCCCCACACCATGCAGACCAAGCCCGGCGGCATCGCCGCCCGTGCCGGTCGTTGGAGCGCGCGTCACAAGAAGACCGCCATCTTCGGCTGGCTGGCCTTCGTCGTGATCGCACTGGCGCTCGGCAGTATGACCGGCACCAAGGAGCCCACCGACGCGCAGTCCTACGACGGCGAGTCGAAGCGCGCCGAGACGATCGTCGAGAACGCCGGGTTCAGCAAGGACGCCGGCGAGATGGTCCTCGTCCAGAGCAAGGTCCTGACCGCCAAGGACAGCTCGTTCCGCGCGACCGTCAAGGACGTCGAGAAGGCCGTTGCAGGCCAGTCCGTCGTCACCAACATCGTCTCGCCTTACGGCAAGGGCGGCCAGGTGTCCGCCGACGGGCACTCCGCGCTCGTCACCTTCGACATCAAGGGTGATCCCGACACCGCCCCGGACCGGATCCAGCCAGTGATCGACGCGGTCGACAAGGCCGGCGCCGCCCATCGCGACCTGACCGTCGCGCAGTTCGGCGACGCCAGCGTCACCAAGGAGCTCACGGACTCGCAGGCGGCCGATCAGAGCCGCTCGCAGATGATCTCGCTGAGCGTCACGCTGCTGATCCTGCTCATCACCTTCGGCGCCCTGCTGGCCGCCGCCGTGCCGCTCATCCTCGCGCTGACCGCCGTCGCCGGCACCGCCGGTCTTGCCGGTGTCGCCAGCCAGCTCGTCCCCACCGACAGCGTCACGCTGCAGGTCATCATCCTCGTCGGCCTCGCCGTCGGCGTCGACTACTCGCTGTTCTACATCCGGCGCGAGCGTGAAGAGCGCGCCGCCGGCCGCAGCAAGCTCGACGCGCTCGACATGGCCGCCGCCACGTCCGGCCGCGCCGTGCTCATCTCGGGCATCACCGTGATAATCGCCATGGCCGGCATGTTCCTCACCGGCAACACCACGTTCATGGGTATGGGCCTCGGCACGATCCTCGTGGTCGCCGTCGCGGTGCTCGGCTCGCTGACCGTCCTGCCGGCCGTCCTCGCGGCGCTCGGCGACCGCATCAACAAGGGCCGGATCCCGCTGCTGCGCCGCCGCAGCGAGGCGCGCGACTCACGCGCCTGGGGCTGGCTGGTCGACCGCGTCATGCGCCGCCCGGCCATCGCCGCGATCCTCGCCGGCGGCCTGCTCGTCGCCCTGTCGATCCCCGCGTTCGGCATGCAGACGAAGCTCTCCGGCACCGAGGACCTGCCCAAGGACCTCGCCACGGTGCAGGCGTACCACAAGGTCCAGAAGGCGTTCCCGTCCGAGGCCGCTCCCGCCACCGTCGTGGTCAAGGCGAACGACGTCAACGCGCCGGAGATCCAGAAGGCCGTCGCCGGCTTCGAGCAGACCATCAAGAACGACAAGCAGTTCACCGGCCAGATCACGACCGAGGTCAACGCCGCGCACGACGTGGCGGTCCTCAACGTCGGCCTCCCGGGCACCGGCTCGGGCGATCAGGGCCAGGCCGCCGTCACGCACCTGCGCGACGACGTGCTCCCCGCCACGCTCGACCGCACGAACGGGCTGACCGCCGAGGTCTCCGGCCAGGCGGCCGCTGAGAAGGACTTCAACGACCTGATGAAGACGAAGACGCCGCTGGTGTTCGCCTTCGTGCTCGGGCTCGCCTTCCTCCTGCTGCTCGTCACGTTCCGGTCGATCGTCATCCCGATCAAGGCCATCGTGCTCAACCTGCTGTCGGTCGGCGCCGCCTACGGCATCCTCACGCTCGTCTTCCAGGACGGGCACGGTGAGAAGCTGCTCGGCTTCGAGTCCAACGGCGGCATCGCGTCGTGGCTGCCCCTGTTCCTCTTCGTGATCCTGTTCGGCCTCTCGATGGACTACCACGTGTTCATCCTGAGCCGGGTCCGCGAGGCGTGGCAGCGCGGCATGAGCACCGACAAGGCCGTGGCGCACGGCATCAAGACCACCGCCGGCACGGTCACCGCCGCCGCCATGGTGATGGTCCTGGTGTTCGCCGCCTTCGCGACCGAGAGCGGCCTCGAGATGAAGCAGCTCGGCGTCGGCCTCGCCGCCGCGATCCTGATCGACGCGACGATCATCCGCGGCGTCCTGCTGCCGGCCACGATGAAGCTGCTGGGCAAGTGGAACTGGTACCTGCCCCGCTGGCTGCAGTGGCTGCCGGAGTTCGACCACGAGGGCGGCTCGTCCCGCCCCGGCCGCGGCCCGGTCCCCGCGCCGGCCGCCGCGTAGCACTACCCGGTTCGAGCGGCCCGCCCTGGTGGCGGGCCGCTCACCATTCCTGGTTCGTCGGTCGGACCATGATCTCGTTGATGGCCACGCGTCTGGGGCGCGTGACGATGTACTCGATGTTGTCGGCGATGTCCTCCGCCTCGAGCCGCTCGATCTCCTTGAAGCGGTTGCGCGTGCGGTCGCGCATCTCCGGCTTCATGTGATCCGTCAGCTCGGTGGCGACAGCGCCGGGCTCGACGAGCGACACGCGCAGGTGGCGCGTGGCGAACTCCTGGCGCAGCGACTCGCTGAACGCGCCGACACCGAACTTGGTGAGGTTGTAGACGCCGGAGCCGCTGCGGGCGACGCGACCGGCGATCGAGCTGATGTTGACCATGTCGGAGACGCCGCGCGGGCCGTCCTCGGCGGCCTTGAGCAGCGGGGCGATTGCGGCGTGGGCGACGTACAGCAGGCCCTGCACGTTGATCGCGACCATCCGCTCCCACTCGTCGAGGTCCGCGCCCTCGGCCGGGCCGAGCAGCATCATCCCGGCGTTGTTGACCACCGTGTCGAGCCGGCCGAGCTCGGAGACCGTGCGCTCGACGGCGCCGATCGCCTGCTCGCGATCCGTGATGTCGGCCTCGATCACCAGCGCGTCGATCTCCTGCGCCAGCGCGTCGAGCCGGTCGCGGCGCCGGGCCGCCACCGCGACCTTCGCGCCCTGTCGCGCCAGTGCCTTCGCCGCCGCCTCACCGATTCCGCTGCTCGCGCCCGTGACGAGCGCGACCGTTCCGTCGAGTCGTTCTGCCATGGGCGCACAGGTACCCGGAGAGGCGGCCGTTACTTACCGGCGCGCACGGTAGGCGGCGCATCGCCGCCCCTGGCCATGATCTGCCGGAAAAAGGTGCTGGTTACGCCAAACGGATTCCAACGCTTCTCCAAGCCGCCGCGGGCACGGTCCGCCGCCGGCGGGCAGGGGTTGCTGGCCGCCGTGTGCCAACCATCAGAAGGGAGCGCCAATGCGCATCAAGATCCTCATCGCGGCGGTGACCGCCGTGCTCGTCGCGGCCGCCGTGCCGTCCCTGGCCTCGGCCGGGACGACGAGCTCGACAGCCGCCGCCGGCTGCAGCGGGGCCGGCCCGACCGTCACCGACTACGCGGGCGGCCGCTGGGCGACGAAGTACTGCCACAACTACCGCGGCGGGCAGACGCGGATCGACGGCGTGGCCGGCGGCTACCTGTACGCCGGCACGAACTGGTTCGTGTGCCAGAAGCGGTTCGCCCAGGAGAACCCGCCTGTGGGCAACGCCAGGAACAACATCTGGCTGTACACGCAGGGCGACGTCTCGTACTCCGCGGTCTACAAGGGCTGGGGCTGGTTCCCGGCGACGTACGTGTCCGGCGGCGGCAACTACGACCCGATCCCGGGCCTGCGCTGGTGCTGACTCAGCCGCGTGCGAGCGATGCCTCGAGCAGCGTGACGGTGCGCTCGAGGTAGGTGCCGTCCGGATCCTTCTCCGGGTTCACGCAGCCGAGGCTGAGGCCGGCCAGCGCCGGTGATGTGCAGAGCGGCGCCATGACCGCCGCGAGCTCATCCCAGGCCAGCCCGCCGGGCATCAGGTAGTCGGTCGCGGGCATCTCGCGCTCGTCGAGCACGTCGACGTCGAGGTGGATCCAGAACGGCTTGGCCGGCACCGGCGCGCCGGCGAGGTCGCCGGGGCCGAGCACGGTCAGCGGCGACAGCGGACCCGTGAGGAGGTCGTGGATGTCCTCGGCCTCCTCCGGGTCGCGCGCCCCGAACACGATCACGTCCTCGGGTGCGGTGGTCGGTCCTCCCGCTGCGTCCATCCACGGCTGCGGGCCGAGGCCGAACGCGACGGCCATCGGCATGTCGGCGGCCTCGCCGGTGGGCGACGCCCAGCCGTCGTAGACGTCGACGTGGCCGTCCACGTAGGCGACGCCGTGCTCGCCGACGGCGTCGCGCAGGCCGGCGAGCGCGCCCGGGACGAGCGTGCAGCAGCCGCCGAGCAGCAGCGGCCGCGTGCCGGCGCCGATCGCGTCGGCGACGGCCGCGCGCACGGCCGTCGTCGTCGCGATCACACCGTCGATGCCGATGACGCCGGTGGCCGCGTCGCGCTCCTCACCGCGGACGCTGACGTCGAGATCGCCGCGGTCGGTCGCGCCGAGCCGCTCCACGATCCCGTGCTCGCGCAGCGCCGCGGGCGCCAGCTCGGTGCCGCCGGAGCGCCCGACGGAGTCGATCGGCACTCCGATGACGGCCCACGACACGCGCGGGATCCTAGATCAAGGGCTTCAGCGCCCAGCTCCAGTTCAGCGACGTGTCGCCCCGGGTCGCGGACGCGCTGCCGCTGATCGTCCCGTTCGGCGCGGGCTGCCGGCGGATGTACTTCGCGTCCGTGCGCAGGAACTCGTTCATCGCCGCGTACGGCGCCGTGAACGGGTCGCCGTCAGGGCACGTGTACGTGATGTCGAGCGTGTCGTTGGGATAGCCGACCGCGAAGTAGCTGTTGTCCGGCGCGAGGTCGAGCCGTCGGTCGACGTCCACGACCCCGCTGCAAGTTTTCGCACGTTGCGTCTTTGCTGCGCCGATCGGGTAGGCATAGACGAACGTGCACGCCCGGAGGAGGAGAAACTCTATGGCCGCCAATACTCAGCGAAGCGGTACGAAGCGCTCGACGAACGCACGCGCAAAGCCGAAGAAGAGCGCGTCCCGCAAGCCGGCGAAGAGCGCATCGCGATCCACGAGCAGCCGCTCGCGCGCGTCGAGCAACGGCCGCAGCACGACCACGCGCAGCTCGAAGCCGAGCACGTCGCGTTCGACGGCGAGCCGCAGCAACAGCAGCAGCAACAACGGGAACGGCGTCGTCGACACCGTGAAGAGCGCCGCCGGCAAGGCGGCGGCACCGGCGGCCGCTGTCGGCGCAGCCGCTATCGGCATCGCCGGCGGCATCGCGCTCAAGAGCCGCACGCGGCGCAAGACCGTGCTGGGCGTGAAGATGCCGCGCTCGATCGGCAAGAGCCTCCGGATCTCGACGCGAAGTCGATTGCCAAGTCCGTCGGCCACGCGAGCAAGCAGTTCGCCAAGACGTCGAAGGGCGTGTCGAAGGACCTCGAGCGCG
Source organism: uncultured Solirubrobacteraceae bacterium (assembly GCA_963759375.1). Lineage (GTDB taxonomy): Bacteria > Actinomycetota > Thermoleophilia > Solirubrobacterales > Solirubrobacteraceae > DASSUW01. The sequence goes on from CAVWYY010000011.1 coordinate 37,645, forward strand.
CCGGCGACCAGGCCGAGCGAATCGGCAAGATCCTGGACTAGGCAGATGGCCGCGACAAGGGCACGCACGCGTTCCACCTCGCACAGCAACGGCACTGCCCCGGGCGCCGTCGCCGACGCCGCGCGCAAGGCCGGCAAGCCCGGCCTCGCCGCCGGCGCGGCCGCCGCAGGGCTCGCGGGCGGGCTGCTGCTCGGCTCGCGGATCGGCTCCGGGCTGCTCGTGCGCCGGCGCTCGAGCAGGGCGCTGGCGCTCGCCGGCGCCAAGCGTTTGGCCAAGACGGCCGTCCGGGCGTCAAACACGGCTGACGACATCCACGCGATCCGCGAGCAGCTCGAGCAGGCGAACAACCGGTCGCCGATCGAGGTCCTGCTCGACGGGCTCACGCACCGGCCGGGCACCAAGAAGCGGCACCGCGTCCTGAGTTAGATCCCGCGATAGTCCCTCGCCATGGCGCGAGGGATCGAGTGGAACTGGACCGGGGCGGCGTTCGGCGTCGCCCTCGCGATGCCGGCGGCGATCGTCGCGCTGTTCGACCCGGAGAGCGGGCTCGCGCTCGCCACCGGGATGCTCCCGGCCGCGCTGCTCGGGGTTCTGCCGCGGCGGCGACGACGACCGCTCGTGGTGGTGCTCGGCGCCCTCACCGGCGCGTCGATCGCGGTCGGCGGGCTGCTGTCCGGCGAGCCGGTGCTGGCGGTCGCGGCGGTCTTCCTGCTCGGCGTCGGGTTCGCCCAGCTGGCGGCGACGCGGCCGCGCATCGGCCGCGTGGCGATGACGCTCTCGCTGCCGATGGTCGGCATCGGGCTCAGCGACGACTTCGACAAGGCGCTCGGCATCGCCGGCCTGATGGTCGCCGGCAGCGTCTACGGGCTGCTGGTCGCGCTGCCGTGGCCGGAGCGCGAGGTGCTCCCGCCCCGCCCGCCCGCCGCGACGCCGACGCTCGAGTACGGCATCCGGCTCGGCGCGGCCGGCGCCACCGCCGCGGCGATCGGGTTCGCCCTCGACCTCGACCACGTCGGCTGGGCGACCGCCGCGGCGCTGCTCGTCATGCGACCCGTCGCCGACATGCAGAAGCTGCGCAGCGCCGGCCGGATCGCGTCGGTCGCCGTCGGCGCCAGCGCGGCGGTGCTCTTCATCGACGCCGACCCCGCGGCCGGCTGGTACGCGGCGGCGGCCGTGGCGGCGCTGGCGGGAGCGACCGCCACCCGCGCGAGCCGCTGGTACGTGACCGCCGGCTTCTCGACGTACCTCGTGTTCCTGCTGCTGCTCTACGTCCAGCCGGAGACCGCCGGCAGCCGGTTCGCCGAGCGCCTGCTCGAGACGATCCTCGGCGTGGCGATCGCCGCCGTCTTCGGGCTCATGCTCCCGCGACTAGCCGCAGCGTCTCGTCGCCCACCCGCACCTCGTCCCCGGGATGAAGCTGGCGACCCCGCCGCTGCTCGGGCTCGCCGTTGACCAACACGCCGTAGCGGGCGAGGTACGGCCGCGCCTCGCCGCCCGACTCGATGACGCCCGCGATCTTGAGCAGCGCCCCGAGGCGGATCATCTCGCCTTGGATCTGGATCTCGCGGGACAGGGAGTGGTGGGGGCAGGATTCGAACCTGCGAAGGCAGAGCCAATGGGTTTACAGCCCATCCCCTTTGACCGCTCGGGAACCCCACCGGGCGATCGCGCAGTCAGCGCGGTGCGGTGGGCCAAATTGGCCCACCGCACCGGCACAAGACTCAGGCTGAGTCGCGGAGGCGCTGGGCCTCCGGGAGCGACTCCAGCTTCTTGAGCGTGTGGTTCTCGATCTGGCGGATCCGCTCGCGCGTCACGTTGAACGCGCGGCCGACTTCCTCGAGCGTGTACGGGCGTGCGCCCGTGAGCCCGAAGCGCATCTCGATGACTTCCCGCTCACGTTGCGGCAGGGCGTCGAGCGCCTTGCGCACGTTCTCCTTGCGGAGGTTCTCGGAGGCCATCTCGAACGGCGAGATCGCGGCGTCGTCCTCGACGAAGTCGCCGAGCTCGGACTCCTCCTCCTCGCCGATCGGCTTCTCGAGCGACACCGGCTGCTGGGCCATCCGCAGGATGTCCCGCACCTCGCGCGCCGAGCACTCGAGCTCGCGCGCGATCTCCTCCGGCAGCGGCTCACGGCCGAGCTGCTGGACGAGCTGCCGTTCGACGTGCACGACCTTGTTCAGCTTCTCCACCATGTGGACGGGGATGCGGATCGTGCGGCCCTTGTCCGCGATCGCCCGCGTCACCGCCTGGCGGATCCACCAGGTCGCGTAGGTCGAGAACTTGTAGCCGCGCCGATAGTCGAACTTCTCCACGGCGCGGATGAGGCCGAGCGAGCCCTCCTGGATCAGGTCCAGGAACGACAGGCCACGGCCGAGGTAGCCCTTGGCGATGGAGACGACGAGGCGCAGGTTGGCCTCGACCATCTCCTGCTTGGCCACCAGATCGCCGCGCTCGATGCGCTGGGCGAGCGCGACCTCGCGGTCGGCCGTCAGCAGCTGAACGCGACCGATCGATCGCAAGTAGAGCCTCAGTGAGTCGAGGCTGGGCTCTACGGTCAGGTCGATCTCCGGCTTGCGCGGCGCGTCGGGGGTCTTCCCCGCCGCAGCAGCCGACTCGAACCGGCGGCCCTCGGCGACCGCGGGACGCCCGTCCTCGGCGTTCACGACGTCGATGCCCTGATCCTCCAGGTAGGCGTGCAGCTCGAGGACCTGCTCCTTGGTGACCTCCACCTCTTCAAGACAAGAGGTGATCTGCTCGAAGGTCAGGAACCCCCGCTCCTGGCCCTCAAGAATCAGCGCGCGAAACTCCTCGATCTCGACAATCGGGACATCGCTCGCGAGCAGTGCTTCGGTCTTAGTGCCCAAACCCCTTCAGTCCTTCGGACGGCAGAATCACGAGCACAACCCCGCTCCCATCAGGGTCTGCTCCTTACAGCTATGCGGTGTGCAGCCGTGCTGCTGGCCGCGACGCAGGTCGCGAATTAGGGCCGGGGCGCAAGGCTCTCCGTCGCCTCTCTTCGGGCTTTGTAGCACGCGTTACGGATTCTGTCCTGTCCAATCGGGTGTTCTTTCGTACAACGCGGACGCTAAGGACTGGACAAGTCCGAGTACTAGCCTTGGGGGAGAGATGTCCGAAATCACCCTGGAAGACGTCCAATCGCAGGTCCCGAGCCTGCAGGTTTCGCTGTCCCGCGTGGGCGTCACGAACGTCGAGAAGGTCATCCGGATCCAGGCCAACGGGTCCGAGCAGCTGTATTCCGCGCGGCTCGATTGCTTCGTCGATCTGGGTCCGCATGCAGAAGGGCGCGCACATGTCGCGCTTCGAGGAGGTCGTCAACGACGCGATCGGCGAGGTCGTGCTCGGCGAGGTCGCCCTCCGCGCTGAAACGCTGGCCCAGCACGTCGCCGAGAAGGTCCGCGACCGTCAGGGCGCCCGCCGCGCCGAGGTGCACATCGAGGCGCGCTATCCGGAGCACAAGCCGGCGCCGGAGTCCGGGATCCTCACGCAGGAGATCTACTCGCTGCTGGGCGTCGCCGTGGCCAGCGAGGCCAGGGCACGCGCCGGCTCGTCGGCGTGCGCGCCCAGGGCATGACTGCCTGCCCCTGCGCACAGACGCTCGTGCAGGCGCGCGCGCGTGAGCGGCTGACCGACGGCGGGTTCTCCGACGGCGACATCGAGCGCATCTTCGAGGCCGTCCCGGTGGCCACGCACAACCAGCGCGGGCTGGGGACGCTGCACATCGGCTGCCCCGAGGACTGCGACACCGACATCGACGCGAAGCGGCTGCTGACGATCGTCGAGGAATCGATGTCCTCGGAGATCTACGAGCTCATGAAGCGCTCCGACGAGGGCGCCGTGGTCGAGAAGGCGCACCGGCGCCCGCGGTTCGTCGAGGACTGCGTGCGTGAGATGGTGCGCGGCGTGGTGCAGCAGTTCCCGGCCCTGACGGACCGGCACTTCGTGTCGGCCCGCCAGGAGAACCTGGAGACGATCCACCAGCACAACGTGACCGCCGAGCGGTTCGGGCTGCTGGGCGAGATGCGCGCGCGAGCTCGCGTCAGGCGAGCACTCCGCGCATCACGTCTCGATGCGCGAGTGGCTCGACGGGCTCGCCTGAACCCCGGCGTCCTCCAGCACCGCCATCGCCGCGTTGCGGCCGTTGAGCGCGATCACGCTCCCCGCGGGGTGCGTGGCCGCGCCGCAGAAGTAGAGCCCGGGCACCGGCGTGCGCGAGCTGAGCCGGTGCTCCCACATCTGGTCGGGCATCGTCTCGCCCTGGAAGATGTTGCCCTGGGTGAGGCCGATGCGCGCCTCGATGTCGGGCGGTCCGAGCACCTCGTAGTGCTCGAGCACGTCGGGGAAGTCGGGCGCGAAGCGCGCGATCAGGTCGATGAACTGCTTGGCGACCTCCTCGCGCGCGGTTCGCCCAGTCGAACTCGTACGGCGCGTACTGGCCGAAGACGCTCATCAGGTGCTTGCCCTCGGGCGCCGGTGACGGGTCGTAGCCGGTCTGGATGTAGATCTCGCCGAAGCCGACGGCCGCCTCGCCCTGCGTGCAGCGCTCGAAGTCGCGCTGCGCGTCGTCGAGGCCGGTCGTCACGTCGATGGTCGCGAACGCGGGGAAGCGCTCGCCGGGCGCGGCGGTCCAGGTCGGCAGCGCGCTGAGCGCCGAGTTGAACTTCACGACGGGGCTGCGGATCTTCCAGTCGCGCAGCCGCTGCTCGAACTCGGTCGGCAGGTCGCTGACCAGGTTGAGCGCCCGCTTGGGGTCGGCGTTGCAGACGACCGTGCGCGCGCGGATCAGCGTGCCGTCCTCGAGCCGGACGCCCTCCTCGGGCAGGATCTCCGCGACCTCGACGCCGGCGGCCAGCGTCGCGCCCGCCTCCTGCGCCGCCTCGGCGATCGCGAACGACACCATCCCCATCCCGCCGCGGACGTAGCCCCACACCGGGCCCTGGCCCTCGAGGTCGCCCTGGAAGTGCATGAGCTTGATCGAGGCGGTGCCCTTGTCCTTCGGGCCCGCCCAGGCGCCGATGATCCCCTGGCCGAACAGCGCGTCCTTGAGCCGCTGGTCGGACATGTGGTCGTCGAGCACCTCCTCCATCGAGGCGTCGAAGAGGATGTCGATCATCGTCTGCTCGCCCTGCAGCAGATCCTCGAGCTCCGCCCGGCTCGGCGACTCGCCCGAGCCACGTGTCGCGCTCGCCGGTGCGCAGGCGCTTGCGCATCTCGTCGAAGAGGTGCTCGTAGGCCCAGTAGCCGTCGATGTCCTTCGCGGACACGCCGAGCTGCAGCAGGTTCTGCTGCGTCTTGTCGTCGTCGAGCCACTGGCCGAACGCCGAGCCGTCGTCGAACGGGACCCACAGGTTCGGATCGGCGACGTCGAAGTGCAGGCCGCGCTCCTTGAGGGACAGCTCCTGGATGACGAGCTCGTCGAGCAGGCCGACCACGTAGGCGCACGGGCTGACGACGTAGCCGGCGTCCGAGAACGGGCGCTCGAGCGTGCAGGCGCCGCCGAGCCGCTCGCGGCGCTCGAGCACGAGCACCGACTGGCCGGCGCGGGCGAGATAGGCGGCCGCGGTGAGGCCGTTGTGGCCGCCGCCGACGACCACGACGTCCCAGTCCTTCGCGGCGAGCTCAGAGACGGGCGCGGGCAGCCCGACCTCTCCGAGCTGCTGGGCGATGGCGTTCACTTGGCGACCTCCTTGGCGATGGCGTCGACGACGACGGCGCCGTCGCGATGGATCAATACCGGATTGCACTCGAGCAGCTCGAGGCCGTCGGCGGCCTCGGCGATCTGGGCGGCGATCTGCGCCGTGCCCTCGGGCACGGGCAGCTTCAAGGTCTTCAGGGCGCGTTCGATTCGTTGCGTTGACGCGGGCAGCGGGACGATGGCGACGTCGTCGAGCGCCTCGACGTCGACGCCGCCGCGGCCGACGACGAGCGCGGGGACGACGGCGTCGCGGCGCACCGCGACGATGACCTCGACTCCCGGCGCCGCCATGGCCTCGACGAGGACCCCGGCCCCGTTGCTGGGGTTGTCTGATCGCGGTATCCGCGACTCAACAGCCCCAAAGGCCTCGCGGACGCCGGCCTCGTCGCGCACGTCGAGAGCGATGGCGCCGATCGCGGTCTTGTGCCGCAACGTCGGGCGACGACAGCTTGAGCGCCACGGGCGACGCCAACTCACGGAACGCCGCGACGGCCTCGTCCTCATTCAATGCCAGCCGTCCGCTCACGACGGGCACACCGCGCGCACGGAGCAGCGCCTTCGCCTCGTGCTCCGCAAGCCAGCGCGACGGCCCACGACGACGGAACCGCCGCGGCGATCGCGCGGAGACGCGACGCGTCAGGCAGCGGCGCCGCCAGCGCGGCAGCGACCGCCACACCGGTGCGCAGCCCAGCGACCGCGGGCACGCCCGCCTCGCAGAACGCCCACGCCGACGCGTCGTCGAGCAGCTCGGGCAGCGTCGCCGCCACCATCACCGGCACCGGCGACGCCTCGGCGCCGGCGAGGATGCCGCGCTCGACCGCCTCCCAGCTCGCCAGCGAGTTGTTGGCGATCCCCGGCGGGCGGTCGTAGAACACGAGCACGTGGCCGATCGCCGGGTCCTCGCCGACGCTCCGGATCAGATCGCGCAGCGTCTCGACCTCGCCCCAGATCATCGCCGTGTAGTCGAGCGGGTTGCCCACGGTGGCCGCCTCCGGCAGCTGCGCGCGCAGCGCCGCGACGGTGTCCGGCGCGAGCGGCGGCAGGTCGACGCCGACGCGCGCGGCCTCGTCGGCCCCGAGGCCGGAGTCGCCGCCCGAGCACGTGAGGATCGCCAGCCCGCCGCCGCGCGGCCGCGCGCGCCGGACCGCCAGCGCCTTGGCCAGCTCCAGCAGGTCGTGCACGTCGGCCGCCCACGCCGCGCCCGCCTCCTCCACGAGGGCGCGGAAGACGCGGTGGTCACCCGCCACCGCGCCCGTGTGGGCGGCCGCCGCCGCGACCCCGGCCGCCGACGACCCGACCTTGAGCACCGCGACGCCCACCCCCGCGTCGGCGCACACGGCCAGCGCCTCGCACAGCCGCGCGCCGTCGTTCTCGGCCTCGACGAGCAGCGCGATCGACCGGACGCCCTCCTCGCGCGCCAGTACCTCGACCCAGTCCGGCGTGGTCACCACGGCCTCGTTGCCCGACGAGACCGCGGTGTGCAGGCGCAGCCCCCGGCGCGTCGCGAGCGCGTTGACCACGAGGTTGCCGCTCTGCGAGACCAGCGCCACCGGCCCGGGCTCCGGCGACGCCAGCGCGTCACCCCACAGGGCCGCCCGCGAGTGCAGCGAGATCAGCCCGTCGCAGTTCGGCCCGCACACCGGCAGCGACCAGCGCCGCGCGGCGGCGACCAGCTCCGCTTCGAGGCCGGCGCCGGACGCCGACTCGCCGAACCCGGCGCCGTACACGACAGCGCCCCCGGCACCGATCCGCCCGGCCTCGTCGATGACCGCGGGCACGCCGGCGGCCGGGATGGCGACGATGACCGCGTCCGGCGCCGACGAGAGATCGCTGAGCGTCGGAACGCACGGGTGACCGTGCACGGACGATCGGCGCGGGTTGACGCCCCACACGTCTCCCTCGAAGCCGAGGCGTTGCAGGTTGAGCAGCGTCTCGGAGGCGTACGACTCCGGGCGCTCGGTGGCGCCGACCACGGCGACGGAACGAGGGTGCAGCAGGCGGTCCATCTAGTGAAGCGTCTTCTCCACTCCGCGGCGCTCGAGCGCCCGCGCCACGATCAGCCGCTGGATCTCGCTGGTGCCCTCCCAGATGCGGTCGACGCGCAGCTCGCGCAGGAACCGCTCGGCGACGTTCGTGCGCATGTAGCCGCGGCCGCCGAACACCTGCACCGCCCGGTCGGCGCACCGCCAGGCGGCCTCGGACACGAACAGCTTGGCCATCGACGCCTTGGCGTGCACGATCTTCGGGTCGGCCCCCTCGTCGGCCAGCCGCGCGACCTCGAGCGTGAGCGCGCGGCCCGCCGCCGCGTCGGCGGCGGAGTCCGCGAGCGGGAACGACACGCCCTGGTAGTCCATGATCCGCGAGCCGCCCTGCTCGCGCGACAGCGCCCACGCGACCGCCTCGTCGAGCAGCCGCCACATCGAGCCGACGCCGCGCGCCGCGATCCCGATCCGCTCCTCGGTGAACCACTTGCGCTGCAGGTCGTCGCCCTCGCCGACGCCGCCCACCACCGCGTCGTCGCCGACGACCACGTCGTTGAACCGGATCGTCGGATGCCCGTGCGGATACGTGTGCGTGAACGGCGGGTCGTCGACGACCTCGATGCCGTCGCACGACCGGTCGACGAGGAACAGCGTCGGTCCGTCGTCGGTCATCGCCACGACGATGTAGACCGCCGCCACGTCGCCGTAGGTGACGAACCACTTCTCGCCGTTGATGACCCAGCCGCCGTCGCCGCGCACCGCCGTCGTCTCGATGCCCGAGGGGTCCGACCCCGCGCCGGCCTCGGTGACCGCGTAGGCGTCGTGCAGCTCGCCGCGCAGCGCCGGTCGCAGATAGCGGTCGATCTGCTCGGGCGTTCCGGACGCGAGGACGTTGTAGGCGCTGGGGATGTGCCACGAGAGCGCGTTGGTGGAGCGGCCGAACTGCTCCTCGACGAGCACCCATTCGGTCTTGGTCCAGCCCTGGCCGCCGTGCTCGACGGCATGCAGGCCGCCGGCGAGACCGGCGGCCGCTCCCTCGGACTTGATCCGTGCGACGTCCTCGGCCGGCAGGCGCCCGCCCGCCCGCTCGGCCTTCTCCTCCAGTGGGATCAGGACGTCGTCGACGAACGCCCGGGCCCGTTCGGCGGGGGTCAAACCGGCAGTGCCTCCCGGACGCGCCGGCGGGCCCGCTTCCAGCGCTGGTCGTGGATGACCCGGTTGGCCGCGTTGTGGCCGCCGAGCGCCATCACGCCGCCGCCGGGGTGCGTGCCGGCGCCGCACAGGTACAGCCCGTCGACCGGGGTCGCGTACTGCGCCAGGGCGGGCGACGGCCGCATGAACGCCATCTGGTCCAGCCCCTGCTCGCCCTGGAAGATCGAGCCGCCGACCAGGCCGAAGATCCGCTCGAGGTCCGGCGGCGCCAGCACCTCGCGGTGGATCACCGCGTCGCGCACGTTCGGCGCGCGCTCGGCGAGGATCTCCAGGCAGCGGTCGGCGTACGCGTCGCGCGAGCCCTCCGGCCAGCCCGACTCCTCCCACGGCCCGTACTGGGTGAACATCGTGACGATCGTCGTGCCGTCGTCGGTCAGCGTCGGGTCGATCGTCGAGGGGGTCTCGACCTCGAGGTACGGGACCTCGGCCGGCACGCCGCGGCAGGCGTCCTGCCACGCGCGCTCGAGCACGTCGATCGACGGGCAGAACGCCACGCCGGAACGGACGAGGCGGTTCTGGTCCTCCGCCGACACGCCCTCGTAGCGCGGCGGCTCCGACAGCACCCAGTTGACCTTCACCGAGCCGCCGCGGGTCTTGTAGCGCCGCATGTCCTCGACCACGTCGTCGGGGAAGTGCTGCGCGCCGACCATGTCGAGCACGGTGGTCTGCGGATGCGCGCCGGACACGACGACGGGAGCGAAGAGCTCCTCGCCGTCCTCCAGCGTCACGCCGACCGTGCGGCCGCCGGACACGTCGATCGACGTCACGGACGCGCCGGTGCGGATCGTCGCGCCCGCGGCCTCGGCGCTGCGCGCGATCGCCATCGAGATCGTGCCCATGCCGCCCTTGACGTGGCCCCACAGGCCGGAGACACCGTCGATCTCGCCGAGCTCGTGGTGCAGCAGGTTGTACGCCGTGCCCGGCGTGCGCGGCCCGGCCCACACGCCGACCACGCCGCTCGAGGCCATGGCGCCCTTGAACGCGTCGCACTCGAACCAGTCGTCGAGCAGGTCGCCCACCGACATGGTCATGATCCGGTAGAAGTCGATGATGTCGCGCTTGCCCAGACCGGCGGCGCGTCCGGCCTCGCGCAGCAGCGAGAAGAGGTCGCCGGGACTGCGCGAGCCGAGCGCCGGCGGCGGGCGCAGCATCATCGGGCGCAGGAAGTCGGCCATGCGCTCCAACAGCGCCGAGAACGCCGGGTACGCCTCGGCGTCCTTGCGCGAATGCGGGCGGATCGAGTCGATCGCCGCCTGCTCGTCGTTGAAGAAGAACAGCGGCGGGCCGTCGGGCGGCAGCGTCGAGTACGCGGGGTCGAGCGGATGCACCTCGTAGCCGAAGCTGCTTGAGCTCGAGGTCGTCCACGATCTTCGGGTGCAGCAGCGAGACCACGTACGAGGCGCGGGAGACCCGGTGCCCGGGCCAGACCTCCTCGGTGACGCAGGCGCCGCCGAGGATGTCGCGCTTCTCGAGCACGCAGACGCGCAGCCCGCCCTTGGCGAGGTACGCGGCCGCGGTGAGCCCGTTGTGGCCTCCGCCCACGATGATCGCGTCGTAGGTGGGGTGATGTCCGTTGGTGCTCATCGGTCGGCAGCCTACACCCGTCCTGACCTTGTAGTCAATTGCACGAACTCTTGATAAAGTGCCGCGCCATGACCGTCGCCATCGATTCGCCCTTCACCGCCGAGGAGCTCGAGCCGACGCTGCGTCCGCTGCTCGAGGCCTCGCTCCTGCCCTCCCGCGCCTACACCGACGAGTCGGTGGCCGAATGGGAGCGCCGCAACCTGTTCCTCGGTGGCTGGGTGTGTGTCGGTCATGTGAGTGCGTTCGCCGACCGCGGCGCGTACCTGACCTACGAGCTGGGCGACGAGGGCCTGCTGTTCATCGGCGACGGCGAGGGCAACGTGCGCGGCTTCTTCAACGTCTGCCGCCACCGCGCCGCCCGCCTGATCACCGAGGCCGAGGGCTCGGTACGGCGCCTGCAGTGCCCGTACCACGCCTGGAGCTACGGGTTCGACGGCACGCTCAAGAACGCGCCGCACACCGAGGAGCTGCTCGACTTCGATCCCGCCTGCAACAGCCTGCGCGCGATCCGCACCGAGGTCGCCGGCGGGCTCGTGTTCGCCGACGTCTCGGGCGTCGCGCCGCCGCTCGCCGACCACGTCGGCTCGCTCGTCGAGCAGCTCGACCTCTACCGCAACGGCGAGCTGCGCCGCGGCGCGCGGATCGACTACGACGTCGCCGCCAACTGGAAGGCGATCGTCGAGAACTACTCCGAGTGCCTGCACTGCCCCGGCGTGCACCCGGAGCTCAACCGGCTCAGCCACTACCTGTCGGGCGACGACTTCGAGGGTCCCGGCGCCTGGTGCGGCGGCTCGATGACGCTCACCAAGGACGACGCCGACACGATGGCGCTCAACGGGGGGCACGCCGGCCGCCCGCACATCGACGGCGTCGACCCGCGCGTGGTCCTGTACTTCGCGATCTTCCCGAACTGCCTGGTGTCGCTGCACCCGGACTACGTGATGCTGCACACCATCTGGCCGGACGGCCCGGGGCGCACGAAGGTCGTCTGCGAGTGGTTCTTCGAGCCCGAGACGATGGACCGCGAGGGCTTCGACGGCTCCGACGCGATCGACTTCTGGGACCTGGTCAACCGCCAGGACTGGGAGGTGTGCGAGCTCTCGCAGCTCGGCATCGCCTCCTCCGGCTACACGCCGGGCCGCTACACGGCGGTCGAGAACACCGTGCACGACTTCGATCGCATGGTCGCCGAGGCGTACCTGCGATGAGCCGCGAGAAGATCCTGGACGCGGCGATCGAGCGGATCGCCCGCGACGGGATCGACGAGGTGAGGATCGCCCGCATCGCGATGGATGCGGGCGTCTCCACCGCCCTTGTGCACTACCACTTCGCCACCCGCGAGGCGCTGCTGGCCGAGGCGCTCGAGCACTCGTTCGAGCTCGCCGGCGACACCCGCACGCTCGACACCGGCGAGGGGCCGGCGGTCCAGCGCCTGCGGGACATGATCGAGCAGTGCCTGCCGCTGCCGGGCGCGCAGGAGCGCGACTGGGTGCTGTGGGTGGAGCTGTGGCTGCGCGCCGTCCGCCACCCCGAGCTGCGCCCCACTGCGGCGAAGCTCTACGCGCGCATGCACGACTGGTTCGTCGAGGCGATCGAGAGCGGCGACTTCGCGCCGTGCGACGCGCGACCGCGTCGCCGACCGCACGCTCGCCCTGCTCGACGGGCTCGGCCTGCGCGCGCTGCTCGGCGATCCCGATATGCCGATCGAGCGGGCGCGCGAGGAGGTGTGGGACGCACTCGCGCGGGAGCTCGGTGTTGCGTCCCCCGCGCTCCACGAGTAGGTTTTCTGAATCGCGGTTCGGAGAACCACATGAGCCCACGGCCGTCCACGGCGCACCTGCGCCGGCCGGCCATCCTCACCGCCGCCGCGGAGGTCATCTCCGAGCGCGGCGTGAGCAACACGCGGATCAGCGACGTCGCCGAGCGCGCGGGCACCAGCGCGCCCGGCGTCCTCTACTGGTTCCCGACGAAGGACGAGTTGCTCGCCGAGGCGCTCCAGTTCTCCGACGACCGCTTCTACGTGGGACTGACCGACGAGCTCGCCAGCGCTCGGCACGGCCGCGGAGCGGCTCGGCCGGCTGATCGAGCTGTGGCCCGCGGAGGGTGACGGGGAGACCACCCTGTGGATGGAGCTGTGGGTGCGCGCGCTGCGCGACCCGCAGCTGGCCCGGACGCGCGAGCGGCTGGATCGCCGCTGGCGCGAGGCGATCGCGGACATCGTCCGCGACGGCCAGGCGGACGGCGAGTTCGGGGACGCCGACGCCGACGATGTCGCGCTCTTCCTGAGCGCGCTGATGGATGGGTTCGCGATCCAGCTCGCGCTGGGTGATCCCGCCGTGACGGCCGACGCCGTCAAGCGGCATTGCCTCGCGCTGGCCGAGGCGCGGCTGCGATGAGGGGAGCAGAGGAGGAGGGGTCGAACGTGCATCCCAAGGAATCGGGCATGAGCCGGCGCCAGCTGCTGCGCCGGTCGGCCGTCGCGGCGGGTGGCCTCACCGCCGCCGGGGCCCTCGCGGGCTGTGAGAACACGACGACGCCGATCGGCGCCGAGGATGCCACGGGCGCGGTCTCCAAGGCCGCGGCGGAGCTCGTCGTGGCCAAGCCGCTCGGCCCCGGAGGCCTCCCGCTCCCACGTCCCGACAACTCGGTGACGTGGGCGATCACCGACGGCAACAAGCCGATCGCGGACGGCGTCAAGCAGGAGGCCGGCCCGCTGACGATCTACAACTACGCCGACTACCTCGACCCGGCGACGGTCAAGAAGTTCCAGAAGCAGTTCAACGCGAAGGTCCAGGTCGCGACCTACAACTCGTCCGACGAGGCGATCGCGAAGCTCGGGTCCGGACAGGTGTCGTTCGACCTCATCATCGGCCTGAGCGGCTCGAACATCGTCGACCTGATGGCCCGGAGGCTGCTCAAGCCGCTCAACCACTCCTACCTGCCCAACCTCCAGAAGAACATCTGGGCCGAGCTGGCCGACCCCTTCTACGACCGCGGCGCGCGTTACACGGTCCCGTACGTCGTCTGGATGGACGGGATCGGCTGGCGCAACGACAAGGTCAAGGAGGACGTCGCGGGCATGGACGTCCCGTGGGACATCTTCTGGCACGCGCAGGCCTATCGCGGCCAGGTGGGGATCCTCGACGACCGGCGCGACGCACTGAGCATGCCGATGCAGCGCGACGCGATGCGAAAGGACGTGCGGCCCGACCTCAACACCGAGGACGAGGCCGTGGTCAACAAGGCGCAGGCCGACCTTTCGCAGCTCGGCCCGATCTGCAACCCGAAGATCGCGATCACCGACTACCAGACGCTGCCCGAAGGCAAGACGGTGCTGCACCATTCGTGGTCGGGCGACCTGCTCGGCGGGGCGTTCTACTACATGCCCAAGGGCGTGCCGCCGTCCGTGCTCTCGTTCTGGGGGCCCGCCCAGAACGGCGTGGTGCAGAACGACTTCTTCTGCATCGGCAAGACCGCGAAGAATCCGGCGCTCGCGCACGAGTTCATCAACTTCTTCCTCGACGAGCAGAACGCGTACGACAACTTCGTCAACTTCAACGGCTACACGCCGCCGCAGAAGAACATCGACGCGGCCGCGCTCCTGAAGCGGGGGCTGATCCCGAAGTCGCTCGAGCAGGCCGTCGTCCGCCCGGACCAGTTCGCGGCCAGCCAGGAGCTCCTGCAGCTGAGCGTCGAGGGGCAGCGCTTCTGGGACAACGCCTGGTCGAAGTTCAAGGCCGGCTGATGGGCGGCTCGCGCTGGACGTGGCGACTGCTCGCGCTCCCCGGCGTCGCGTGGCTGTCGATCTTCTTCCTCGTCGCCCTCTACGCGGTCGTGGCCGTCGCCTTCGGCAACCAGGACACGCTCTCCAACCCCGTCCCGTACTGGAATCCGCTGGACTGGAATGTCGGCTACGTGCTCGCGATGTTGGAGAACATCTGGCGCGGCGACCAGTTCCTCACCGTCTCCCTGCGCACGATCGAGTTCGTGACCATCGCGGTCGTGCTCTCGCTGCTCGTCGGCTACCCCGTGGCGTACTTCACCGCGCGGCACGCCGGGCGCTGGAAGGGCCTCGTCCTGGTCGCGCTGATCCTTCCGCTGTGGATCAACTACCTGATGCGGATGCTCGCGTGGATCAACCTGCTTGCGCCCGACGGGCTCGGCACGCGCGCGCTCCACACCCTCGGCATCGAGAAGCTTTTCCTCACCGTCGGGCTGCTCGCCGAGCCGGGCGGCTGGCTCAACGGGCAGCCGACGACGGTCATCCTCGCGCTCGTCTACGGCTACCTGCCGTTCTTCATCCTGCCGCTGTTCGTGGCGATCGACCGCATCGACGGCCGCCAGATCGAGGCCGCGCGCGACCTCGGGGCGAACCGGCTCAGCGCGTTCCTGCGCGTGACCCTGCCGCTCTCGGTCCCGGGCATCCTCGCCGGCGCGGTCCTGATCGCCCTGCCGATGTTCGGCGACTACTACACCGCCGACCTCGTCTCGGCCTCGACCCAGACGAACATGATCGGCAACCAGATCGACGAGGCCATGCGCCAGGGATCCGAGAAGGTCACCGGCGCGGCGCTGACGCTGCTGCTGTCGGTCTTCCTCCTCGCGCTGATGTTCTACTACCTGCGCACCACGCGCCGGGCGGGGACGACCGCCGAGACGACATGACGTGGATCCGCAATCCCTGGGGCCGGCCGCGCTGGCTCGCGCTGATCACGGTCATGTACGTGCTCTGGTCGGTGGTGCCCGTCCTGCTGGCGATCGCCTTCGCCTTCAACGCCGGCCGCTCGCGGACGACGTGGCAGGGGTTCTCGTTCCGCTGGTTCACGGGCGAGACAGGCAGCGTCCTGCACGATTCCGCGCTGCGCGACGCCCTCGGGCACACGCTGCTGCTCGGCGTGGCCTGCGTCGCCATCGCCGTCCCGATCGGCGTCGCGCTGGCGCTCGGGTTGCAGCGCTGGCGCGGCCGTGGCTCGGGCACCGTCAACTCGCTCATGCTGCTCCCGCTCGTGACGCCCGAGATCGTGCTGGGCGTCGCGCTGCTGCTGCTCTTCCTGCGCATCTTCCCGGGGATCGGGCTGGGCACCGAGGCCCAGATCATCGGGCAGGTCACGTTTACCCTGTCCTACGTGGTCGTGATCGTGCGCGGCCGGCTCGTATCGATCGGGCCGGAGTTCGAGGAGGCGGCGGCCGACCTCGGCGCGCCGGCGCGCGACCAGCTGTTCCGCGTCGTGCTGCCGCTGCTGGCGCCGGCGATCGTGGCCAGCGCCGCCGTCTCGTTCGCGATCTCGCTCGACGACTTCGTCGTCACCCAGTACCTGTCGAGCGACGCGAGCACGACGACCGTGTCGATGTTGCTGTACGCCAACGCGCGCGGCGCGCCGACGCCCGCGCTGAACGCCATCGCCACCGTCGGGCTGGCGATCACGCTCCTGACCCTGGTCGCCGCCTTCCTGGTGTACCGGCGCTTCGCCGGGGGCCAGGAAGCCACGTCGCTCGCCACCATGGAGGTCTGAATGTCCGGTGAGATCCAGCTCGAAGAACTGACGAAGGCCTTCGGCGAGCACGTCGCGGTCGCCGGCATCGACGTCGACATGCCCGCGGGCGAGTTCTTCACCCTGCTCGGACCGTCCGGTTGCGGCAAGACGACGACGCTGCGAATGATCGCCGGCTTCGAGCAGCCGACGAGCGGGCGGATCATGCTCGACGGCAGCGACGTCGCGCGCGTCCCGCCGCATAAGCGCAACGTCAACACCGTGTTCCAGAGCTACGCGCTCTTCCCGCACCTCGACGTGGCCAAGAACATCGCGTTCGGGCTGAAGTACCAGAAGGTCGACAAGAGCGAGCGGGCCAAGCGCGTGCAAGCGGCGCTCGAGCTCGTCAACCTGACCGAGTTCGCGCACCGCAAGGCCGACCAGCTCTCCGGCGGGCAGCAGCAGCGGGTGGCCCTGGCGCGCGCGCTTGTGCTCCAGCCGCGCGTGTTGCTGCTCGACGAGCCGCTCGGCGCGCTCGACGCGAAGCTCCGCAAGAACCTCCAGGTCGAGCTCAAGGCGCTGCAGGCGGAGCTCGGGATCACGTTCGTGTTCGTCACCCACGATCAGGAGGAGGCGCTCACGATGAGCGACCGGATCGCGGTGATGAACAAGGGCCGGGTCGAGCAGGCGTCGTCGCCGCGGTCGATCTACGAGGAGCCGACGACGGTGTTCGTGGCCGAGTTCCTCGGGGTCTCGAACCTGCTCGAGGCGGAGGCCGTCGGGCGCGACGGCGCATCGTGCGCGGTCCGGATCGGCGACCGCGTGTTCCGCTGCGGCCAGGGCGAGCTCGACACCCGGGGCCAGGTCAAGGTGATGATCCGGCCGGAGCGGATCGTGATCGAGCCGCACGCCGAGGGGGGCGACGAGCGGCTGCCGGGGATCGTCGAGCGCTCGGTCTTCCTCGGCGGCTCGCACGAGGTCCACGTCCGCGTGCTGGGCGGCGAGCTGATGAAGGCGATGGTGGCCAACGACGGGTCGCCGCCGCCGGTGTCGCTCGACCCCGGGGCCGCGGTCAGCCTCCGCCTGCCGCCGGCGGCGCTGCGTGTGCTGCGGCCGAGCGAGGCGGGGACCGAGGACGCTCCGGCCGAGGAGGAGACGCTGCACGTCCGCGAGCCCGACGAGCAGCCGGCGACCCTCCCGCCGGGCGCGACGACCTAGCCCTTCGCCGTCGTCGCTCCGGTGGCGCCGGCGCTCGCGACGACCACCAGCGCGATGGCGCCCCACTCGCGGGCGCCCAGGTGTTGCCCGAGGACGACGAGGCCCGCCAGCGCGGCGACGGCCGGCTCCAGCGACATGAGCACCCCGAACACCCGCGCCGGGATCAGCCGCAGCGCCTCGAGGTCGAGCGAGTAGGGGATCACCGACGAGGCGAGCGCGACCGCCGCGCCGGCGGCCAGCAGCTCGGGCTGCAGCAGCTCGCTCCCGCCCTGCGCGATGCCCACCGGCGCGATCACCACCGCGCCCACGACCATCGCGATGGCCAGGCCCGAGCTGCCCGGGAACACGCGCCCGACGCGGACCGCGAGCAGGATGTAGGCCGCCCACATCGTCGCCGCCAGCAGTGCGAACAGCACGCCCGCGGTCTCGATCGATCCGCCGCCGGGATCGGCGAGCAGCAGGATGCCCGCGGCGGCCAGCGCGACCCACAGCAGGTCGAGCGCCCGGCGCGAGGCGAACACGGCGACTGCCAGCGGCCCGGCGAACTCGATCGTCACGGCGATGCCCAGCGGGATCCGGTCCATCGCCGAGTAGATCGCCCAGTTCATCGTGCCGAGCGTGGCGCCGAACGCGACCGCGATGCCGAGGTCGGCGGCGGAATGCCCGCCCACCCGCGGCCGCGCGATCGCCACCAGCACGACCGCGGCGATTCCCAGGCGCAGGAACACCGCGCCCGAGGGGCCGAGCTCGTCGAACAGCGTGACGGCGAACCCGGCCCCGAACTGCGCTGACGCGACGCCGGCGACGACGAGCGCAACGCCGCGCGCCTCATCGTTCATCTCCTGCTGCTCACCACCGTTCGCTTGTAGCCCTTGTCACGGCGGATCGACCGCTCGGTGAACCGCATCGGCAGCCACTTCTTCTGCGAGAACAGCCGCGTCTGGTCCGCGTAGTGCTTCGAGCGCGGGTTCTCGGACTGCGAGTAGGTGAGGATCGCCTCGCCGCGCGGCCGGCCATTGCGGTCGAACGCCGCGGTCATCACGAACGAGGAGCCCGTGTACGGGTCGTACCGGCCGCGGGAGTCGCGCTCGGTCGAGATCACGTTGAAGCAGCCCTCGTCGTCGGTGCAGCCGTGGATCGGGATGCGCGTCTTGCCACGCGGCTCGGCCTGCAGCTGCCCGAGCGGGACGTCGAGCGGGATGCCCTTGGACTTGAGGTCACCGACCGCGGCGGCCAGCGCGGGGATGACCTTCGGGTCGGCCCCGTCGTACGACCGCGGGGTGTTCAGCGGGTCGCTCGCACTGAACGGCACGAGCCACGGCGCGTCGTCCACGTGCTCCCAGTACTCGCGCCACAGCACCTCGCCGCGCGAGTCGACGTCGGCCCGACCGTTCCAGGCGGCGAGCACGTCACACGCCTGCGCGAGGTCGGCGCGGCCGCTCGCGCGGCAGGCGTCGACGGTCGCCTGCTTGGCCAGCTCGGCGCTGAGGTTGCGGTTGCCGAACACGACCCGCTGGAGGGTGCGCAGCGTGAAGCCGGGCGCGCCGAGGCCGTCGGTGCCGGCCAGGCGCTGCTCGGCCTGCAGCAGCCCGAGCCGCGTGCGCAGCGCCCGCTGCGTGTCCTCCGGTCCGATGATCCGCGGGTACCCGCCGATCCGGAAGCGGGCACTCGGCAGCCAGTAGCTGTCGTTGGAGTTCTCGACGTAGTCGCTCCGCGTCCGGCGCGGGAGTCCCTTCGGACCGATGATCCCGGGGACGACGGCGTCCGCGTCGCGCTTCCAGGCGCACGCCGTGCGCGCGCCGTCGAGCAGGATCACGCCCTGCCCGAGCAGCAACGGCGAGAGCGGGTTCGGCGCCGTGCAGCGCTGCTGGAGGTCGGCGTCGACGTTCGGGACGACCGACTCGTCGGCGTAGTACGCGCGACCCTTGGAGTCGGCCGCGATCGTGTTCACCCACGGGTTGCCCTGCACCCTGCGGTACGCGCGCTGCAGCCCGCGGACCGACTTGGCCCGGTCGTACTCGGCCCACTGGTTGACGAGGCGGATGTTCGCGGCGTTGACGTCGGCCAGCGCGTAGGCGTGCTCGCTGCCCCAGACGAGCGCGGCCTGCGGGAAGCTGAACACCGGCCCCCAGCGCGTCTCGTAGAACGTGTGGCGCCGGACGCCGCCACCGCGCACGCGCACCCGGACCGTCCGGGCGCGCATCTTCGTGGCCTTGCCGTCGACCATGTACTCGGTCGGCTTGCCGGCGACGAGGTCCAGCTCGTACGGCGTGAAGCGGCGCGCCGTCGAGACCGTATGGCTCCAGGCGACGTGCCGGTTGAAGCCGATGTTCACGACCGGCGCGCCCTGGAGCGCGGCGCCCATCACGTCGAGCTCGCCGGGGATCGTGAGGTGCACCTCGTAGAAGCGCTCGGAGCCGTGCCACGGGAAGTGCGGGTTGCCGAGCACCAGCGACCGCTCGCCGCGCGCGCCGTCACGGCCGATGCCATAGGCGTTCGAGCCCATCTGCGCCGGCCCGAGCCGGTCGTCGAACGCGTGCGGGTCGGGCGTCCGCGCAGCGGTGGCGGCGGCGCCGGAGGGCGGCGGCTTGGCGCCCACGATCTCCTCGGAGAAGTTGCCCGAGCTCGCGCGCAGGCTCAGCTGGTAGAAGCGCCGGTACAGGTCCAGCGTGGTGATCGGGCGCACCCAGCCCTTGCCGCGGCAGGTCGGGTCCGGCAGCTTGTCGCGCCCCGTCTTGCGAAGGTAGGCGTTGTAGCCGGCGGCCATGCCCTTCAAGGTCTGGCGCACGATCTTCGACGGCCCGCGCGGCGCCTTCTGCGCCACCAGCTTCTCGACCGTGCGGCGGTCGCGGATGCGCTGGTAGAAGAAGTCGGACTCGAGGTTGCCGTCCTGCGTCCCGAACCAGCGGGAGCGCTGCGCGTTGACCGTGGTCACGATGTCGGCCATCTCACAGATCTGGTCCTGCGCGTACGCATAGCCGTAGCCGTACCCCAGCGACCCGTAGTCATCGGCCTTGATGTGGGGCCAGCCGCCCGTAGTACGCCGGATCTCGGCGTGATAGCTCTTGGCGGCATACGCCGCTGTCGGCGCGGCAAGCACGGCGAGCACCGTGGCGACCGCGAGGATTCTCCTCCGCATTCCCGAACCCTATGTGCTCGTGCGTCTTACAACCCCTTTACGCCAACTTCAGGCCTCGATGAGAGGGTGCGTTTCGTGACCCGCATCGCCGTCGTCGATCCCCAGCCCGCCGTCCGGGCAGGCCTGACGATGTTGCTCCGTACGGAGCCGGGTCTCGTGCCGATCGGCACCGCCAACGGCACCGACGACGGCCTCGAGCTGGTCGAGCGGCTGGCGCCCGACGTCGTGCTGCTCGACGGCGACGCCCTCTCGCTGTGCCGGCGGCTGAAGGCGCTCCCCGAGCCGCCGCGCGTGATCCTCTACACCGCGAGCCCGGACGTGCTGCTGGCGCGCATCGCCGGCGCCGACGGGCTGGTCGACAAGGCCGACGACCCGCGCGACCTCTTCGAGGCGATCCGCGTCGTCGCACGCGGCGGCGAGGCGCTGCCGCCGATCGAGCGCGGGCAGCTCGGCGAGGCGGCGCACCTGAGCGATCCCGAGGACCTCGCGCTGCTGGCGATGCTGGTGGACGGCACCCCGGTGTCCGACGCCGCGGAGACGCTGCGGCTGGATCGGCGGCGGGTCGGGCGGCGCATCGAGCGCCTGCTCGGAAGGCTGCGGCAGAGCCGCGAGCCCGCCTTGTCCTAGACTCCGGCGCCATGCCTCTCGTCCCGATGGTGATCGAGCGTACGGCGCGCGGTGAGCGCGAGTTCGACATCTACTCGCGCCTGCTCAATGAGCGGATCATCTTTCTCGGCAGCCCGGTCGACGACCAGGTCGCCAATTTGATCGTGGCCCAGCTGCTGCACCTGGAGTCCCAGGACCCCGACAAGGACATCTCGATCTACATCAACTCGCCCGGCGGCTCGATCTACGCCGGCCTGGCGATCTACGACACGATGCAGTTCATCAAGCCCGACGTGGCGACGATGTGCGTCGGGATCGCGATGTCGATGGGCTCGCTGCTGCTCGCCGGCGGGGCGGATGGGAAGCGCATGTCGCTGCCCAACTCGCGGATCCTCATCCACCAGCCGTCAGCCGGCTTCGAGGGCCAGTCGACGGACATCGAGATCCACGCGGCCGAGATCCTCAAGACGCGCAAGCGCGTCGACGAGATCTACGCCAAGCACACGAAGCAGAGCGAGGAGCAGGTCCACAAGGACATGGAGCGCGACCGCTTCTTCACTGCCGCGCAGGCGGCCGAGTACGGGCTGATCGACCGGGTTATCTACGAGCACTGACGACGTGCTCGATCGAGCCGAGGCGCTCGATCTCGATCCTCACCACGTCGCCGTCGTTCAGGTAGCGCGGCGGGTCGAACGCCTTGCCGACGCCGTCCGGCGTGCCGGTGAGGATCAGGTCGCCCGGCTCGAGCGTGCAGGTCTCGGCGATGAAGTCGACGAGCTGCTGCGGCTTGAAGATCAGGTCGGCGGTGCTCGCGTCCTGGCGCTGCTCGCCGTTGACCCATGAGCCGATGCGCAGGCCGAGCGGGTCGGCCAGCTCGTCCACCGTGGTGATCCACGGGCCCCACGGGCACGAGGTGTCGAAGCCCTTGGCGCGAGTCCACTGCTCCTCGGCGTCCTGCAGGTCGCGCGCGCTGACGTCGTCGGCCACGGCCCAGCCGGCGATCTTGCCGCCGGCGCCGATGACCACCGCGAGCTCGGCCTCGTAGTCGAGCGCGGTGACGACCGCGGGGCAGCGCACGGGGCCGGCCGGCGGCACGCTCGACGTCGGCAGCTTCATGAAGACGAGCGGGACCGTCGGCAGCACGTTGCCGAGCTCGGCGGCGTGGGCCGCGTAGTTGCGGCCGATGCCGAAGATCGCGCGCGGCTGCGGGACGGGCGCCAGCAGCGTGACGTCGGCGAGCGGGTAGGCGCGGCCGGCGGCGGGCGACAGGTCGCCCGAGGCGAGCCGGTCGACCACGGTGCCGGAATCGAATGCAACGACCTCGTCGCCGCGCACCTCGCCTGCCTGCTCCCCGCGACCGTCGGGCGGGATGAACGTGACCAACCGCATAGAGAGGGCGCAGACTAGACGGATTGCCCATTTGAAGGCCCGCCGCTTGCGACGACAATGACCTACGTGGATGCGAGCGCGATCAAGGCGGCGGCGGCGGCGACGTCCGCGACGTACCGGTCGTTCGCCGACGCCACCCGCTCGGTGCTCGACCTCCTGGAGCGGGGCATGCCGGACGCCGTGCTCTACCTCGCTCACCTCGATCGCGGTCAGTTCATCCACCGGATCGTCGACGCCCGCAACGGCGGCGGCATCGGCATCCGCTCCAACCTGGCGATCCCGCTCGGCGACGCGTTCTGCTCGCACATGGCGGAGGACCGCGCGCCGCGCGTGTGCAACTCGGTCGGTGCCCACCCGATCTACGGCGCGCTGCCGATGCAGGAGCGCGTCGGCGCCCGCGCCTACCTCGGCGTCCCGCTCGAGCTGTCCGACGGCACACGCGTCGGCTCGCTGGCCGCGCTGCGCCACTCGGTCGACCCGTTCACCGACGCCGACGAGCAGCTCTTCTCGATGCTCGCGCGCGTGCTCGCCTCTGAGCTCGAGCGCGAGAGCAACGAGCGCGATCTGCGGCGGTTCAACGACATGCTGCGCGACCAGGCCCGCGGGATGGGCGCGGTCGGCCGCGTCGCCCGCGCGCTGGCGGGCACCGACGACGCGCGCGTCGCGGTCTGCGAGGCCGCCTGCGAGGTGACGGGTGCGCCGGTGGCGTTCCTGCTCGAGCCCGCCGGGCGCGACTTCGTGTCGACCGCCATGGCCGGCGTCGACATCGCGCCGGTGACGATCCAGCCGCGCGGCGACGCTCCGACCGGCGCCGGCCGCGCGTTCACGTCCAAGGACACGTACTTCGTCGCCGACGCGCGCACCCACCCGGCGCTCGCCCAGCCGCTGGTGGACGCCACGAACGCCCGCTCGGCGGTCTTCGAGCCGGTGCTGCGCGACGGCCAGGTGGCCGGCGTGCTGATCGTGGTCTGGCAGGTCCCGCTCGAGGCGCTGCCCGACGCGCCCGCCGGCGTGCTGCGGCTGCTCGCCGCCCAGGCGGCGGTGGCGATAGAGCACGCCGGGCTGCGCTCGCGGATGAACGCGCTGGCGCTCAGCGACTCGCTGACCGGCCTGTCCACCCGCCGCGTGTGGGACGAGGAGCTCCCGCGCGAGCTCGCGCGCGCCCGCCGGAGCGACAGCCCGCTCACGGTCGCGGTCATCGACATCGACCACATGACCGCGTTCAACATGCTGCGCGGCGAGCGCGAGGGCGACCGGCTGATCAAGGAGACCGGTTCGCGCTGGCGCGGCGAGCTGCGCGAGGTCGACATGCTGGCGCGGCTCGACGGCACCGAGTTCGGGATCCTGCTGCCGGGCTGCGGGCTCGGCGAGGCGATCGACGTGCTCGACCGCGTGCGCGCCTCGACGCCGCGCGGCCAGACCGCCTCGGCCGGCGTGGCCCGCTGGGACGGCGAGGAGCCCGCCGAGCTGCTGCTCGCCCGCGCGAACGACGCGCTCGCGGCCGCCAAGGAGAGCGGCCGCAACGTGACCATCGCCGCCGACTGAGCATCGCTGCTACAGATGGAGGGGATGCGGCGGCTGAACGTGACCGTGTGGGGCGAGAACGTCCATGAGCAGACGGAGGCGCACGTGCGCGCCCGTTACCCCGACGGGATGCACGGCGCGATCGCCGCCGGCGTCGCCGCGCTGCTCGGCGACGAGGTGAGCGTGCGCACCGCGACCCTCCAGGAGCCCGAGCACGGGCTCACCGAGAACGTGCTGCGCGAGACCGACGTGCTCACCTGGTGGGGCCACGCCGCGCACGACGACGTCGACGACGCGGTGGTCGCGCGGGTGCACGACGCGGTGCTCGGCGGCATGGGTCTCGTGGCACTGCACTCCGCCCACTACGCCAAGCCGTTCAAGCGCCTGCTCGGCACGTCGTGCAGCCTGCGCTGGCGCAACGAGGGCGAGCGCGAGCTGGTGTGGACCGTCGACCCCGCGCACCCGATCGCCGCCGGCGTTCCGCACCCGATCGTCATCGACGCGCAGGAGATGTACGGCGAGCACTTCGACATCCCGGCGCCCGACGAGCTGGTGTTCGTGAGCTCGTTCGCCGGCGGCGAGGTGTTCCGCTCCGGCTGTTGCTTCCGCCGCGGCGCCGGGCGGATCTTCTACTTCAGCCCCGGCGATCAGGACTACCCCGTCTACCACCACCCGGACGTGCAGCGGGTGATCGCGAACGCCGTCCGCTGGGTCGGCCGATCCGCGTCGTGATGCGCTTCGGGGTCATCGGCGTCGGCTGGGCCGGCCAGCAGCACATCGCCGCCTGCGACGCCCTTCCGGACGCCGAGGTCACCGCGATCGCGGGTCTCGAGGAGCCGATCCGCACCGAGCTGGCGGCGAAGTACGGGATCGAGCGCCAGGTCGCCCGCTGGGAGGACCTGCTGGAGCTCGACGGGCTCGACGCGGTCAGCGTGGCGGTGCCGACGTTCCTGCACGCCCCGATCACGATCGCCGCACTCGAGCGCGGACTGCACGTGCTGTGCGAGAAGCCGATGGCGCGCAACGCGGCCGAGGCGAGCGCGATGGTCGACGCCGCGCGCGCCGCCGGCCGGGTGCTCGACGTCGGCTTCAACCACCGCCAGCGTGGGGACATCCTCAAGCTCCGCGAGGTGGTCGCCGCCGGCGAGCTCGGGCAGCCGTACTACGCCAAGGGCTGGTGGATGCGGCGCACCGGCATCCCGCGGCTGGGGAGCTGGTTCGTGACGGCCGAGCTGGCCGGCGGCGGGCCGCTCGTCGACATCGGCGTCCACGTCCTCGACTACGCGATGTACCTGCTCGGCAGCCCGCGCGTGACCGCCGTCAGCGCCTCGACGTACGACCTGCTCGGCGGCGCCGGGTTCGGGTTCAGCCCGGAGTCCACCAAGACCGGCAACGGCGGCGATGCGAACTTCGACGTCGAGGATCTGGCGACCGTGTTCCTGCGCCTCGAAGGCGGCGGCACGCTGCTGCTCGAGACGAGCTGGGCCGCGCACCGGACGGACGGCGACCAGTTCGGGATCACGCTGTACGGCACCGACGGCGGCGCCGAGCTGATCGTCGACGACTACGAGCCGGTCGGCAAGCTGCGGATCTTCGCGGACGACGGCGGCATGGCCGCGGAGACGCGGCTCACGACCGAGCCCGGTCGCGGCCACGTCGCGGTCGTCGAGCAGTTCCTGGAGAAGGTCGGCTCGGGGGACTGGGCCGCGTACGACGGCTCGTCGGCGGTCACGCTCGCCCGGATCGTCGACGCCTGCTACCGGTCGGCCGCCGAGCAGCGCGAGATCCGCCTAGATCGCGTCGACTGAGATCCGGTCGTTCTTGAGGATCGGGTTGCCGTCGGCGTCGAACCACGTCTCGCGCGGGCGGTCGTAGGAGAGCTCGATCCCGTTCCCGTCGGGGTCCTCGAGGTAGACGGCGACGGTCCCGCCGTGGTCGGTGGCGTGGTCGATCGCGTAGCCCTTCTCGATCAGCCGGGCCACCGCCCGCGACAGCTCGCGACGGTCGGGGTAGTTGAACGCGACGTGGTACAGCCCGGCCGGCTTGAACGTGTTCAGGCCGACGTGGTGGTGGTAGTCGCCGGCCGCCACGAACGCCATCGGGAGGCCCATGGAGCGGCCGTCGCCGGTGACGTGGAAGCCGAGCCCGTCGCGGTAGAAGGCGAGCGCGCGGTCGATGTCGGAGACGTGGAGGTGGACGTGTCCGACGCGCACCGCCGGGTGGATGCCGTTGTGGTCGTTCATGGGCGCAGTGTCCCGCCGCGCGGCACCGGCGTCATCAGGGGGTTCATCTATTTGACGCGCGATTGACGGCACCATCACGCCCGGGCGGGACGGTGCGCGCATGACCCCCACAAGCACCACCCAACCGGTGATCGATCAGGGCGCGCTCGACGCCCTGATGGGTCGCTTCGTCGCCGACTTCGGCGCCGCCGTCAGCTTCCCGCTGATCACGCTCGGCGAACGCCTCGGGCTGTTCCGTGCGATGGCGGACGGCGAGCCGGTCACCCCCGCCGAGCTCGCCGACCGCACGGACACGGCCGAGCGGTACGTCCGCGAGTGGCTGTCGGCGATGGCCGCCGGCGGATACGTCACCTACGACGCCGCGGCCGAGCGCTTCCGCCTCACGCCCGAGCAGGCCCTGGCGCTGGCCGAGGAAGAGGGCCCCGCCTACCTCCCGGGCGCGTTCCAGCTGGCGTCCGCCGTCGTCAAGGACGCGCCGCACATCGAGCGGGTGTTCCGCACCGGCGACGGCTTCGGCTGGCACGAGCACGACCACGACCTGTTCCACGGGACCGAGCGGTTCTTCCGCCCCGGCTACGTGGCCAACCTCGTCTCGAGCTGGATCCCGGCGCTCGAGGGCGTGCAGGACAAGCTCGATCGCGGTGGGCGCGTGGCCGACGTCGGGTGCGGCCACGGCGCGTCGACCATCATCATGGCCCAGGCGTACCCGCGCTCCACGTTCGTCGGCTCGGACTACCACGAGGCCTCGATCGAGGCGGCCCGGCGCGCGGCCGAACGCGCGGGCGTGGCGGACCGCTGCACGTTCGAGGTCACCGGAGCCGACGGATTCTCCGGCTCCGGCTACGACCTCGTCTGCATGTTCGACTGCCTGCACGACATGGGCGACCCGGTCGGCGCCGCGCACCACGTGCGGTCGACGCTCGACGGCGACGGCACGTGGCTGATCGTCGAGCCGTACGCGAACGACCGGCTCGAGGACAACCTCAACCCGGTCGGCCGGATCTACTACGCCGCCTCCACGCAGCTGTGCACGCCCGCGTCGCTGTCGCAGGACGTCGGGCTGGCGCTGGGCGCGCAGGCCGGCGAGGCGCGGCTCGCCGAGGTCGTCCAGCGCGGCGGCTTCAGCCGGTTCCGGCGGGCGACCGAGACGCCGTTCAACCTCGTGCTGGAAGCTCGCCCGTAGCCGCCGCGGCCAGCCGCCGCACCGACGCGGCGAGCTGATCGCGCACCTGCTCCACCCGCCCGGCCTCCTCTTCGGGGATGGCGGCGCGGACGTCGATCCGCGTCCCGTCGCCGTCCTCGGAGAGCTCCCACTCGATGTCCATGAACGACACGAGGCAGGAGATCGTCACCCGGCCGCCCTCGCGCTGCGTGACGAGCCGCTGCGGCATCGCGAAGTCCGGCCAGCCCTCGTACCAGTACGTGAAGTCGCCCTCCTGCCCGAGCTCCACCCGCTCCATCCCGGACCACCACTCCGGGAACCGCGACGGGTCGTAGAGCAGCTTCCACACCTCCTCGGGCGGGGCCGCGGAGGTGGCGTGGTCAGCGACGCTCGGCATGGACGGCCTCCTCGGTCTCGGGCAGCGCGGCGAGATCGGCCTCGACGGCGGCGAGCTCGCGGTCGGGCTCGACCAGGCCTGCGACGGGCGGGCGGCCGAAGTCGACGAGCGCGGCGTGCCAGCTCGCGGCCATCGTGTCGCCGGTGGCGGCCAGCCGGCGCCAGCCGGCCGCGGCCTCGCGGAGGCGGCGGCGAGCGAGCGGCGCGTCGCCGCGGGCGGCGGCAATCAGGCCCTGGACGCGGGTCAGGCGCGGGACGAGCGCCTCCGGGAAGTCGCCCGGGCGCAGCGGTTCGAGCGTGGTGGCCCGCAAGTCGGCCTCGGCGTCGTCGGGCCGCGCGCTGCGGGCGAGCGCCTCGGCCCGGGCGAGCAGCACCTGCGGCCGGCTCACCTCGGCGTTGCCGTCGAGCGCCACGGTGAGGTGCCGGACAGCCTCGTCCCAGTGGCGGGCGGCCAGGGCGACGAGGCCGGAGTCGTGCTCGGCCAGCGCGACCTTGCGGTCGTCAGCGAGGAGCACGGCGAGGTCGCGCTCCTGCGCCGCGGCCGCGCGGGCCTCGGCGTGACGGCCGGTGCGGCCGAGGATGAACGCCCGCGAGGACAGCGCCGACAGCTGCAGCGGGCCGAGGCCGCCGACCTCGGCGAGGCAGCGATCGACGAACGCGAGCGCCGCGGCGAAATCGCCGAGCGCGCAGGCCGCGCACGCGCCGTTGATCCAGGCGGCCCACGCGAGCTCGGGCCGGCCGGCCCGCGAGGCGAGCACGGCCGATTCGGCGAACGCCTCCTGCCCGGCGGGGAGGTCGCCGCCGCCCACCAGCACGTGGCCGCGGGCGAACGCGAGGTCGTGGGCGAGCAGGGCCCGCGGCTCGTCGACGACGATCGCGTCGAGCACTCGCCGGGCCTCCGCCACGTCGCCGCCGACCGCCTCCGACCACGACAGCGAGGCGGCCGCCTCCATCGCCACCGCTGAGTCGTGCTCGCCGAGCTCGCCGAGCAGATCGATGCCGCGGCGGGCGGCGTCGATGACGCCGAGCGGGTCGCACAGCGAGCCGCGCGACCACTTGGCGCGCCCGATCCACGCCTCGGCGAGCCGCCGCGTGTCACGGCGGTCGATCCGCTCCAGCGCGCGGTCAAACGCGACGTGCGCCGCCATGCGCAGCCCGCGCCAGGCCTCGGTCTCGGCGAGTCGCAGCCAGAGCTGGGCGTCGTCCGGCGCGAGCTCGACTGCCTCGCGCAGGAACGCCGCCGCGGCGTCGAGCGCGCTGACCGCCCACGCGTTGTCGGCGGCGCGGGCGAGCTCGGCGACGGCGAGGTCGTGGCGCCCGGCGCGCCGCCAGTGGTGGGCGCGCTCGGCGGCCGCGCCATTGCAGGCGACGGCGTACTCCGCGTGCAGCTCGGCGCGACGCGGGCCCGGGAGGTCGTCGTAGGCGGCCTCGCGCAGCAGCGCGTGGTGGTAGCCGAAGCGGCCGTCGCGGCCGGTGAACAGGCCGCTGTCGAGCGCCTGGGCGAGTGCGTCGCCGGTGGTCAGCATGTCGAGCTCGGCCGCGTTGAGGTCACCGCCGGCGACGGCCGCTACCTCGGCAAGGCGACGGGCGTCGGGCGGCAGCGCCGCGGTGGCGGCGCGGACGGCGGCGCGCAGGCCCGGCGGCGGGCCCTCGGCGCCGTCGCGCACGGCCCGCGCGGCCTCGATGGCCAGCAGCGGGTTGCCGTCGGCGACGGCAACGACCCGGTCGACGCCGCGGTCGTCGAGTGCCGCGACCGCGCGCACGAGCTCGCCCATCTCGCGGTGCCCGAGCGGCACGAGATCGATCTCGGCGACGCTGACCTGCCGCGCGCGGACGGCGGTCACCAGCGCATCGACGCGCTCGCCGCGCGGGAACGGCCGCCGGGTGAGCACGAGCAGGAGGCGGAGCGGCCCGATGCGGCGGGCGACGTAGGCGGCGAGCTCGAGGCTGGCCGCGTCGGCGGCGTGCACGTCCTCGAACAGGAGCGTGACCGGGGCGTCGCGCGCCGCGTGCTCGACGAGCTCGACCGCGGCCTCGAACAGCCGGGCCCGTTCGAGCTCCGGCGGTCCGGCCGGGCGGGCGGGCTGGGCGGCGCGGCCGAGGCGCTCGGGCAGCGACGGGACGAGCCGCGCGAGCTCCTCGGGCCAGGTGGCGGCGGCGGGCGGCGCCGGGAGGTTGGGTGCGACGTCGCGCAGCAGCTCGGCCCATAGCGCGAACGGCGCGCCGCCGGCGAGGTCGAGCGCGCCGCACGTAGCGGTGAGCGCCCCGGTTGCCGCCGCGTCGTCGAGCAGCTCGGCGGCCAACCGCGACTTGCCGATGCCGCCCTCGCCGCCAAGCAGGACCAGCGCGCCGCGGCCCGCCTGGGCGCCGGCCCACGCGGCACGCAGCGCGGCGAGCTCCTCGCGCCGGCCGACCAGCGCGACCGCGTCGGCGGGCACGCGCGGCGGCGCCGGCGGCGCCGCATCGTCCCCGGGCGCCTCGGCCCGGACGCGCTCGGCCAGCCCACGTGTCGCCGGCGCCGGCGCCACGCCCAACTCGTCCCGCAGCCGGTCGCACAACCGCCCGTAGGCGGCGAGCGCTCCGCTGCGGTCACCCGTCACCGCCAGACGGTCGATCAGGTCGCGGGCGGCGGCCTCGTCGAGCGGGTCGAGCGCAGCGCGCCGGCGCGCCCAGGCGACCGCCGCGGCCGGGTCGTCGGCCGTCTCGGCCAGGCGCGCGAGGACGGCCGACAGCGCGCGGGTGTGGTCGTCGCGTGCCTCGTACGCCCAGTCGTCCTCGATGCCGGCGAGCAGCGGACCGCGCGCCAGGGCGACGGCGTCCTCCAGGCGATCGGCCTCGACGAGCCGTCCGAACTCCGCGTGGTCGGTCCACAGGCCGGCCGGGTCGAGGCCGACGCGGTCGCGCGTCGCCACCAGCACGTCCGCCGCGGGGCCGAGCTCCTGGCGCAGCGCCCACATCGCGCTGCGCAGGCTGCCCCGCGCGCTGCTGTCGAGCACGTCCGGCCAGAAGCGCGCCGCGAGGTCGCCGCGCGGGTGCAGCCCGGGGTGCAGCGCGAACCACGCGAGCAGCGACCACGTCCGGCGTCCGTCGGTCGCGACCTTCTCATCGCCCGCCTCGACCTCGATCGCTCCGAGCAGTCGGACCTGCAACACGCGCCAACTGTACGCCCGGTGCGCCCGGCGTTCAGAGAGAATCGCCGCGATGCCCCGTCTGGTCGGCCGCGCGCGCGAGATCGAGGCGCTCGACGGCGCGCTCGCGCGCCTGCGCTCCGGCGACGGCGGCGTCGTGGCGATCGCGGGCGAGCCGGGCATCGGAAAGTCGCGGCTGCTGGCCGAGCTGAGCGCGTCGGCGGACGACTGCCTCGTGCTCGGCGCGGCGGCCTCGGAGTTCGAGCAGGACCTGCCGTACGCGATGTGGACCGAGGCGATCGACCCGCACCTGCGCGGGCTCGACGACCGGCGGTTCGCGCGGCTCGGCATCGCCGATGCGGCGGCGCTGCCGCTGCTCGGCGAGCGCGGCGTGACCGACCGGCACCGCGTGCACCGGGCGCTGCGCGACCTGCTCGAGCGGCTGGCGGGCGCTCGCCCGCTCGTGCTCTGGCTCGACGACGTGCAGTGGGCGGACGGCGCGTCGGTCGATGCGCTGGCTGCGCTGGTGCGCCGCCCGCCGAGCGGTGCGGTGCTGCTCGCGATCGCGGCGCGCGAGGGTGGCCGGCCGCCGGCCGTCGACGCGGCGTTGTCCACGGCGGGCCGCGAAGGACGCGTCACCGCCCTGACGCTCGCGCCGCTCAGCGAGGCCGAGGCGGGAGAGCTGATCGGCGCCGACGCGGCGCCGATCTACGCGCTGAGCGGCGGCAACCCGTTCTACCTCGAGCAGCTGGCGCGGTCCGCGGGCGTCCCCGAGTCGGTGACGCTGGCGCTCACCGGCGAGCTGGCCGCGCTGCCGGACGAGGCGCGGCTGGTGCTCGAGGGCGCGGCGGTGGCCGGCGATCCGTTCGAGCCGGCGCTCGCCGCCGAGGCGGCCGGCGTGTCCGAGGCCGACGCGCTCCGCGCGCTCGACGAGCTGCTGGCCCGCGCGCTCGTGCGGCCGGCGGGCGGGACGCGCCGGTTCGCGTTCCGGCACCCGGTCGTGCGCCACGCCGTCTACGAGGGGGCGCCCGGCGGTTGGCGGCTGGCCGCCCACGCGCGCGCCGCCGCCGCACTCGAGCGGCGCGGCGCGGGGCTGATCGCGCGCGCCCATCACGTCGAGCACGCCGCGCAGCTCGGCGACGAGCGGGCGTTCGACGTGCTGGAGGGCGCGGCACGCGAGCTCCAGGGCCCGGCGCCGGCGTCGTCGGCGCGCTTCCACGAGGCGGCGCTGCGCGTGCTCCCCGACGGTCCGGCGACGCGGGAGCGCCGCGCGGCGATCCAGATCGCGCTCGCCGAGGCGCAGAGCGCGGCGGGCGACCGGTCGAGCGCGCGCGAGACGCTGCTGGGCACGCTCGCCGAGGCGACCGACCCGCAGGAGCGGCACGCGCTGACCGTGCGGGTCGCCAACACGGAGATGTGGCTGGGCGCCGAGCAGCAGTCGCGCCGCCGCCTCTACGTCGCGCTCGGCGACCTGCCCGCCGAGCCGTCGCCCGACCGCGTGCGGCTGCACCTCTCGCTCGGTCTGGTCGAGCACTTCGCCTGCGAGTTCGCCGCCGCCCGCGAGCAGGCGAGCGACGCGCAGTCCGACGCCCACGTGCTCGGCGACCCGGTGCTGATCGCCGCGGCGTCGACGCTGCGCGCGATCGCCACCGCCGCGGACGGCGACGGGGACGCCGACGCGGCCCGCGAGGAGGCGGTCGCCACGTTCGCACGGCTGACCGATGCGCAGGTCGCGACCCGGCTGCCCGGCCTGTGGATGCTCGCCTCGGCCGACAGCGCGCGGGGTCGGTTCGCCGACGCGCTGGCGACGCTCGAGCGGGCCGCCTCACTGGCCGCGGCCAGCGGCCGCGAGCCGATCCTGATGCTCGCGCGGGTCGAGTCGGTACGTCCGCTGCGCGAGCTGGGCCGACTGGCGGACGCGATCGCCGCGGGCGAGGAAGGGCTCGACCGGACGCAGCTCGACGGTAACCCGCAGTACGTGGTGTGGGCGCACGCGACGCTGTCCGCGGCCCGCCTCGCCGCCGGCGACGTGGCCGGCGCGCTGCGGGAGGCCGAGGAGGCCGCGCGCGTCGACGCCGAGCCGAGCTTCCACCGCGCCGGGCAGCCGCAATGGGCGCGGGGCGCCGCGCTCGCGGCCGCCGGCAACGCCGACCAGGCGGTGCCGCTGCTCCGCGCCGCCGTCCCGCTCGTGGTCCCCGCCGTGCGCGCCGAGGCGGCCGCCGACCTCGCCGAGGCCGAGCTCGCGGCCGGCGACCTGGCCGGTGCCCGCGCCGCGCTGGCCGTCGCGCACGCGCACGCCGACACCCCGTTCGCCCGCGCCTCCGCGTGGCGAGCCGAGGCCGCGATCCTCCTCGCCGAGGGCCGGCCCGGTGAGGCCGTCCCAGTGTCGTCGAGCGCCCCGCCGCTGCTCGCCGCGCGCTTGCGACTGCTCGAGGGCCGCACGCTCGCCGCGACCGGCGACCGGGCGGCGGCGCTGACCGCGCTTGTCGCCGCTGAGGCCGCGCTCGACGGGTTCGGCGCGGTCCGCTGGCGGGACGAGGCGGTGCGCGAGCTGCGCCGGCTCGGGCACCGGGTCCGGCGCGCCGGCCGCGAGACGGCCGACGGTACGCTCACCGAGCGCGAGCAGGAGATCGCCGACCTCGTCGCGGCCGGGCGCACCAACCGCGAGGTCGCCGAGCAGCTCGTGCTGAGCCCGAAGACGATCGAAGCCCACCTCCGGAACATCTACGCAAAGCTCGGCGTGCGCTCGCGGGTCGAGCTGGCCCGCGAGGCCGGGCGCGACGCCCGGCCTCGCGACTGAGCTCAGCCGTAGACCTTCCGCCAGCTCTTGACCTTCATCGCCAGGAGTTGCCCGAGCTCGACGCTCGCCGGGTTCGGGCTCGCCTTGTGCACCTGCGCGTCGAACACGAACCAGCCGGGCCCGATGATGTCCGCGGCGTCGATGATGCCGCTCGACTCCTCGTCACGCGTGATCAGGCGTGGGCTCCCGGGCGCGAACCGGTCGGGGTCGAACCGCGCGACGACCGCCGAGTCGGCCGCTGCGCGTGTCGTAGGCCACGATCCGCGCCAAATGATCGTTGTTCCCCGGGTCCTCCTGGATCAGGAGGTTGCCGCGGCGGTCGATGTCCATGTTGTCGGGCTTGTTGAGGAACGGCGACTCGGAGCCGTCGAGCAGCAGCTCGATCGTTCCGCCGAGCCGCGGGTGCTCGATGTCCTCGAACCTCAGCCTCCACAGGCCGCCGCCGTCGCGCCGTCGGCTGGGTCGTGTCGCCGCCCTCGGTGGTCAGCACGTAGTACGTGTCGGGATGACGCGGATCCCATGCGCCGTCCTCGAGCCGGTTGAGCGACAGTCCCTCAGCCGCCGCCTCGGCGTTCTGCCGGGCGCCCGACTGGTCCCAGTCGACCTCGGCGAGGTCGAACTCCACGGGCGTGCCCTTGCCGTAGCGGGCCCGGAACTGCGCGTCGGTGGACACGGTCTCGTCGACGAGGTCGAGCACCGAGCGGAACCCGTTCGTCAGGCCGGCCCGGTCGAACGCGTTGCCACGGTTGCGCTTCGTGCCTTCGTAGACGTGCAGCTGGCCGCTCGCGGTGTCCTCGTTGCCGATCACCAGCGTCGTCGGACTCCGGTTGTAGGCCGGGAGCGTGTTCTCCCACGAGAACAGGCCGAGGCGCGGGAGCTGCTGCGTCGTGCCGTCGGGGAGCACGCCGAACAGCCGCCCCTCGTCGCCGTTCTCCTCGTTGGCGAAGTAGATCTGGCGGCGGAACTGCCCGGGCGCGCTCAGCGTGCCGGAGCAGAACCGCGAGAACGCGTCGCCCTGCTTCAGGAACAGGTCGGCGGGATTGCGCGGGTTCGCGCCGCCCGGCGACGCGGTCCCCTGGTACTGCTGGGTGACGTAGTTCCAGTACCGCACGCCCGGGTCGATCGTGTCATGCCCGTCCTCGACCTCGAACGTCTTCGCGTCGATGTGGAACGTCGAGACGAACGCGCCGATCTGACCGTGGCGACGGACGACGCCGTTCATGGCGTTGAACTCGTGGTTCATGAACAGCGTGAAGCGGTGGCGGCCGCTCCGTACGGCGCCGAGGCCGTCGGGCGTACCGCTCAGCTCGTAGCCGTCCGACGCCGCGCGGTCATCGTCGACCGTGAGCAACGACTTGACGTGGACGCCGGCGGCCACCGGGATGACGTACGGCGCCGTCTCCGTGTTGGGACCGGTGTCCATCACCGGCTTGGCGGCCGCGGGCGCGGCGGTGGCCAGGGTCAGTACGGCAAAGCTCGCCAGGAGGCGACACCTGCACATGGGAACCCCATTCCCTCGGGGAAGTGGCCCCGACACTACACCCGCTCAGAATCGTTGACCAAATGTCCAGATAGGGGTGTGGGATAGGTGATCCCCTCGATGGCGTGAGGGTGCGCCGGCCGCATGCTGCGGCCATGCGAAAGCTCCTCCCCATCGCGGCCGCCATCGCCGCCGCGCTCACCCTCACCTCCCTGTCCCCGGCCTCGGCGCACAAGCCGTCGAAGAGCCACGACTTCACGGTCACGACGAAGACGGTCGACCAGGCGCAGATCGACGTCGGCAAGCCCGGCCCGAGCCTCGGCGACTCCAACGTCATCACCGAGGACGTCTACGTCGGCGGCAAGAAGGTCGGGACCTCCGACCTGACGTGCACGGTCGTGCGGCTCGACGCGGTCAAGCACTTCTTCGCCGGCGAGTGCTTCAACACCACCGTGCTCCCCGGCGGTCAGATCACCGCGCAGGGCGTCGCCACGTCGGACGAGATCGAGAAGGTCCCGTTCAAGCAGGCGATCACCGGCGGCACCGGCGCCTACAAGGGCGTCAGCGGACAGCTGACCGTCGACGAGGCCGGCGACGGCCCCGCCCATCTGACGTTCGACCTGGTCCGCTAAGCGGCCGGCGTGAGCTGGACCGCGGCGCCGTCGGCCCAGTCGATCGCCTGCCGGTATGCGCCGGCGAGCGCGGGCAGGCCGACGCCGAAGCGGGCGACGTCGTTGAAGTCGCCGCGCTCGTACGCGAGGACCGCGGCGAGCAGGCGGCCTTCGGGGCCGCCGTGGTCCAGCAACGCGGTCCGGATGCGGCTGTCGAACGGCAGCTCGTCGAGCAGCGCCTGCATCGGCTTGCCGAGCAGCGCGTCGACCACCGAGAACAGGCCGACCGTGAACGCGCGGTCGGCCGCGGCCAGCGGGTGCGCGTCCGCCAGCAGCTCGCAGAGGCGGGCGCGCACCAGGCCGATCGTCAGCAGGTGGTCCGGGCGGTCGGTCAGGCCGGACAGGGCGAGCAGCATCGCCCAGCGGCGGACCGCCACGGTGCCGAGCAGGATCAGCGCCTGGCGCACGGACGCCACCGGCGTGCGCATGCCGATCGACGCCGAGCGGGCGAGCCGCACGAGCTTGTGGCTGAGCCCCGCGTCCTGCGAGATCACCCGCTCGATCTCCTCGAAGCTCGCCTTGCGGTCGGGCGCGATCAGCTCGCTCAGCGCGGCCGAGGCGGTGCGTCGGCGCGGTCGGGCTCGACACCACCGCGGGCTCGGCGAAGAAGTAGCCCTGGAAGCCGTCGAACCCCATCGAGCGGCAGGCCTCGTACTCCTCGCGCGACTCGACCTTGAGCGCGATCAGCGTCAGCCCGCGGCCGCGCAGCTCGGTGACCTGCTTGAGCAGCGCGTTCCCGGACAGCGCGCGGATGTCGAGCTTCACGACGCTCGCGAGGGCGAGCAGTGGCTCCAGGCCGGGCGCGTAGCGGAAGCCGTCGAGCGCGATCCGGAAGCCGGCGTCGCGCGCGTCGCGCAGCGCGCCGAGCAGGTCGGGGTCGGCGCTGTGGGACCCGACGAGCTCGAGCACGACCCGGTCGGCCGGCATCGGCAGCGGGCGGACCTTGAGCAGGAAGTCGCGCGTGACGTTGATGTACGCGCGCGAGTCGCCGACCAGGCGCTCGAGCCCGATGTCGGCCAGGCTCTGCACGATCACCGTCGAGGTGGCGCCCTCCGCGTCGGTGAACGGGCCGGTCAGCGAGCGGTAGAGGATCTCGAAGCCGGCGATCTCCTCGGCCCGATCGAAGATCGGCTGCCGGGCAACGGCAACGGTGCTCGTCTCCTCCGGGGCTGACATGCCCATGTCACATCGGCGCTCGGCGGCCGGCGCTTGACCGGCTCAGCGCAGCAGCGGCAGATTGCCTGTCAGACGGCGGACCGGCCGGCCCTCGCCGTAGACCGCGACGCCGAGGTACTCGAGCTCGGCAGCAGGCGTCGCCGCGACGGCGGCGCGCACCGTGTCGTAGTCGTTGGTCTGCTGCCCGAACGTCGGCAGGTCGATCACGCCGACGCCCGCGGTCGCGGCGCGGCCGCGCAGCTCGCCGAGCGTCGCGCGCGGCGCCTTGAGCACCGGCAACCCCATCGGGATCAGGCCCGGGTGGACCTGCTCGTCACCGTCGACGAGGTCGGCGCCGGTCAGCGACGGCTCGCGCGCGCCGAGCGTCAGCGCGAGCACCGCGGCGGCGTTGGCCGCCAGGCCGGGCGGCAGATCCTGGTCGATGACGATCACGCAACGTTCGGGCATCGGCGCGAGAACGTAGCTGAGCTGCGACGCTTCGGCTCCAACTCCGTACGTCATTCGGCAGGAGGGCACTTTGATCGATCTTGATGCACTGGACCACGCTCTTCTGCGGGCGCTCCAGGACGATGCACGGCAGACGAACCGCGACCTGGCCGCCACCGTGCACGTCTCCCCCTCGACGTCGTCGGAGCGCGTCCGCGGCCTGCGCGCCGCCGGCGTGATCCAGGGCTACCACGCCGACGTCGCGCTGCCGGCGCTCGGCCGCCACGTGCAGGCGCTGACCGCGGTGACGATCCGCCCGCCGTCGCGCGAGAACATCGAGGCGTTCCGCGACTGGGCGGCCGGGCTGCCCGAGATCGCCGGCGTGTTCGTGGTCTCCGGCGGCGACGACTTCCTGCTGCACGTCGCGGTGCCGGACACCGACGCGCTGTACGCGTTCGTCATCGACCGGCTGACCGAGCGGCCGGAGGTCGCCGACGTGCGGACGTCAGTCGTCTACGAGCACATCCGGCGGCCCGTCCTCGAGGCGCTCTAGCGCCGCGCGGACCTGCTCGTCGCGCTCGGCCGCCGCGGCGTCGGTCCACTCCCAGCGCACGCCCTCGTGGATCGCGAACGTGGGCTGCGCGTGGTCGTCCACCGCCTCGACGTCGAGGCGGATCGCGACCGTCCCCGCCGCCTCGCCGACCTCGGTCGCCCGCCCGCGCAGCGTCACCGCCGTGCCGGCGGCGATCACCGCCAGCGCGCAGCGCGGGTCCTCGCGCAGCCGCGCCAGCGAGCCGCGCCTCGGGCCGAGCGCCAGCAGCACGGTGGTCGGGCCGGCGCGCCGCGCCGTCGAGACCGGGATGGCGTGCGGCCCCGCCGTGACGAGGATCGCCACGGTGCCGGGCGGCCAGTCGGGGATCACCCGCGTGACGCTAGCCGCTCGAGCAGCGCGTTCGCCCGCTCGAGCTGCTCGACCGTGCAGGCGGCGACCGATCGGGCGCCGACCTCGCGGTTCACCCGCGCGTTGATCGCGCGGTGCTCCTCGCCGGTGCGCCGGGCGATCGCGGCGACCAGCGCGCGGCGCTCGTCGCGCAGCCGCTCGCGCCGCTCGTACGCGGTCTCGGGCTCCGGCTCGGTGGTCGTGAACGCGGCCAGCGCCGGCGACGCGGGAGCTGCTTCGGCGAACAGCTGCAGCGCCTCGCCGGGCTGCGTGGTCTGCAGCACGTCGTCGTCGCGGCGGGCGCTCGACCACAGCGCGCGGAACGCCTCGTCGGCTTCTGTGCGCTCGGCGCGCTCCGCCGCCTCGCTCTCGGCGAGCTGCTGGAGCGCGTGGTTGCGCTCCTCCTCGATCTGCGACGCGAGCCGCTTGAGCGTCGGGTCCGACGGCAGGAACAGGTGCGACATCTGCTCCTTCGGCGTGGGCGTGCGCCGGATGAACCGGCCGACCACCTGGCGGAAGAACAGCTCGGTGCGCGCGCTGGTCGCGTACACGCCGACGCGCAGACGCGGCACGTCGACGCCCTCGGACACCATCAGGACCGACACCAGCCAGCGTCCCGCGCCGGCCGCGAACCGCTGGATGCGCTCGGACGCGTCCGCGGCGTCGGACGTGACGATCTCCGGCCGCTCCCCGCTCACCCGGGCCAGGCGGGCGGCGAGCCGGTCGGCGTGCTCCTTGTCGATCGCGATGACGAGGCCGCCGGCGTCGGGATGCGCGCCGGCGCGCAGCGACGACAGCTCGGCGTCGGCGTCGCGCAGGACGTGCTCGATCCAGTCGCCTTCCGGGTCGAGCGCCGTGCGCAGGCGGCGCGCCGCCTCGGCGGCCGGCAGCACGACCTCGAAGTCGGCCCGGCGGCGGCGCCCGTCGCTCATCCACTCCATGTCGCCGCCGTAGGTGTGGAACGTGACCGGCCGGCACACGCCGTGGAGCAGC
This sequence comes from uncultured Solirubrobacteraceae bacterium, assembly GCA_963759375.1. Taxonomy (GTDB): domain Bacteria; phylum Actinomycetota; class Thermoleophilia; order Solirubrobacterales; family Solirubrobacteraceae; genus DASSUW01. Next base: position 76,898 of record CAVWYY010000011.1, read on the forward strand.
GCGTCGGTGTAGCCGTACGCGTAGTCGGCGCTCGACACGCCGTCCTCGTCGTACGTCACCCACGGGATCGGGGTGTTGTCCGACCGGAACGGGGTGCCGGAGAGCAGGAGGCGGAACCGGGCGCGCTCGAACGCCTGCTGGGTGCTGCGGCCCCAGGCCGCGAGCTCGCCCATGTGGTGCGGCTCGTCGGCGATCAGCAGCGTCGGCGCCTCGGCGCAGCGGCGGCGGTGGACGGCCGGGCCGGCGGCGAGCGTGGCGTACGTGACGGCGACGCCGTGGCGGTCGCGCGGCTCGGGCCCGGCGGCGTTCGGGCGGTTGGGCTCGAGGTCGATCCCGTAGCGCGCCGCGTCGAGCGCCCACTGGCGGCAGATGTGCGTGGTCGGCGCGATGACGGCGACGCGCGCCACGCGGCCTTCGGCGAGCATCCGGTGGGCGACGTGCAGGCCGAACGTGGTCTTGCCGGCGGCGGGCGTGGCCGACGCCAGGAACGACTCCCCGGTGTGCTCGAGCACCGCCTCCGCCGCGGCCTGCTGCCAGGCGCGCAGCGGCCGCGCGGCCGGCCACGCGGGCAGCGTTCGGCGGCGCCTGGCGGCGGGATGGGTGACCGCGGACGACAAGGGCGCCGGAGGCTAGGGATCCGCCCCGACGGAACCGCTTTGCCATCATTGGTTGACCATGCAATTGACCCACTTCTCCGACCCCGGCTGCCCGTGGGCGTGGTCCGCAGGCCCGGCCTTCGCGACACTCCACTGGCGCTACGGCGACCAGCTGGACTGGCGGCTCGTGATGATCGGCCTGTCCGAGACCGCGGAGCAGTACCAGCGCCGCGGCTACACCGGCGAGCGGCAGGCTCGCGGGTACCGGTCCTTCAGGCACCGCGGGATGCCGTTCGCGACCGAGCCGCGCGAGCGCCCGCACGCCACGTGGCCGATGTGCCGCGTCGTGGTGGCGACCCGCCGGCTGTATCCGGACCGCCAGTGGTCCGTCTTCCGTGCGCTGCAGTTCGCGCAGTTCACGAGCACGCTGGTGCTCGACGAGCCGGCCGGGCTCGAGGAGGCGCTGGGCTGGCTCGACGGGATCGACGCGCAGGCGCTCGTCGCCGCGTCGCTCGAGCCGGAGACCGAGGAGCTGTTCGCGGCCGACCGCCGCGAGACCCGCGCGGCCGCCGGCCGCCCGATCGAGTTCCAGGGCCGCTCGGCCACCACGCCGGACGGCGAGGTCCGCTACACGGCGCCGAGCGTGATCTTCACGGCCGCCGACGGCAACTCGCTCGAGGCCGGCGGCTTCCAGCCGATCGAGGCCTACGACGTCTGCATCGCGAACCTCGACCGGTCGCTGCAGCGCCGCGAGCCGGCCACCGACGTCGCCGAGGTCCTCGCCGAGTTCCCGGACGGCCTGACCACCTACGAGGTCGCCGCGGTCATGGCGCCGCATCTCACGGCCCCGGACCGCGACGCCGCCGAGGACGCGCTGATCGGCCTCGCCGCATCCGGCGTCGCCCGTCGCCGCCCGTTCGGCAACGACGCGCTGTGGACCCCGGCGCAGCCGGTCGCCGCCGCGCTCGCCGCCTGACCAGAAACATCCTGCAAACCGGCGCACTTCACCGCGTAAGGGGGTCTGACCCCCTTACGCGGCCGGTGAGGTAAGGGGGTCTGACCCCCTTACGCGTTCGGTTGGCCGCAGGGGACACGCCTGGCAACCCCATGTATCAGGACGCACGTGAGTGGGATCTTTGTCAGTGCGATGGATGCCACCTACATGAACTACGTCGAAGCCGATCTGGCCACCGGCATCGAGCTGCTCGAATGGCGCCGCGGCCGTAAGGCCCCGCGCCGCCCGCGCCGCCGGCTCCGCCTGCGCTTCGCCTAGTCAGGCCACCGCAAGCGCGCGGCAAGCCCGCGCCAAGGGGCCTCGGCGAAGCTCGGCCCGTGAACCTGATCCTCAACCTGTCCTCACGGGCGGACCGACGACTCGCCGCGATCGCCACGACCAACGGCGCCGCGCTCTTCTACGGGTTCGGCAACTTCTGCGCGCTGGCCGCGATGCCCGACCTCGAGTCGATGCGCCGCGTCAACGCGCTCAAGGGCCGCCCGCGGGACCAGGTGGGCAGCGTGACGACCGACCCCTCGCGCGCGCACCTGGTATTCGACTGGGACGGGCTCGACCGCGAGCGCCTCGAGTCGGTCATGGCCGAGTTCCTCGCGCTCGGGCCGATCGGGTTCCGCGGCCCCGCCTCCGCCGTCGTCCCCCAGCACCTCTCGGTGATGGACGGCGACGTGCGCACCGCCCAGCTGATCATGCCGGGCGACGGCTGCCTGTCGAACGACCTCGTGCGCGAGATCCTCTACCGCGTCGACGAGCCGCTGCTGTTCATCACGTCGGCGAACACGTCGAGCACCGTGACCGGCGAGGCCGAGGCGGCGCACTGCGAGATGCGCGCGATCCGGCGCGAGTTCGGCCACCTCGCGGGGGCCGTGATGATCGGCCACGCCGACGAGCGCCAGAACCGGCTGCTGTACCCCTTCCACCGGCCGTGCTCCACCTCGATCGTCGCCTTCGATGCCCAAGGTGGGCTCGTGCTCGAGCGCCACGGCTCGCTGGGCATCGACGATGCCCGGGCGGTCGCCGCCGCCCACGGCATGGAGCTGACCGTCGCCCCCGGCGCGCACGAGCGCGTGCCGGTGCGCTGGCCGTCGGTCGACGCTCTGCGATCCTTGGCGGCCTGAGGACCGCGCTGCTCAAGCTCCGCCGCAGGATCGAGGTTCGCGGTCGCGTCCGCGTCGGGCGCGGCGTGCGCATCACCGTCGCGCCGGGCGCGCGCGTGGTGCTCGAGGACGGCTGCGTGCTCGAGCAGTGCAGCCGGATCGACGCGCATGACGGGACCGTGCGGATCGGCGCCGGCGCACGGATCGGCGAGCGCGCGCTGCTCGTCGCGCGGGTGGGGATCGACGTCGGCGCGGGCTGCGACGTCGGCGACTGGGCGGTGATCGCGGACACCGAGCCGGCGTTCGCCGAGCGCGCGGCGCCGGTGCGCCTGGGCGACGGCGCGCGGATCGGCCTCCACGCCGCGGTGGTGGCGGGTGCGACGGTGGCGCCCGGCGAGGTGGTCGGCGCCTACGAGACGCGGGCGCCGCGCAGGTCGGCGTAGACCTCGGCGGTCTGGCGCGCGACGTCGGCCCAGTCGAAGTTCAGGACCCACTCCCCCGCCTCGGCGACCAGCCGGTCGCGCAGCGCGTCGTCGCTGAGCAGCTGCTCGGCCATGCGGGCGAGCGAGCGCGGGTCGCGCGCGCGGAACCGCAGGCCGACGCGGCGCCCGCCGGGCACGACCTCGCGCAGACCGCCGGTGTCGGCCACGATGCACGGGCAGCCCGACGCCATCGCCTCGAGCGCGACGAGCCCGAACGGCTCGTACAGCGACGGCACGAGGCACAGGTCGGCGATCCGGTACAGCGAGTGCAGCACGTCGTCGCCGGTCCAGCCGACGAACGAGCCGTGGTCCATCAGCCCGAGCCGCTCGGCCTGGGCCTTGAGCTCGGCCTCGGCCGTGCCCGAGCCGGCCACGAGGAAGCGCACGCCCCCCAGCCGCTCGATCAGCCGCGGCATCGCATCGAGCGCGAGGTGGAAGCCCTTCTCGTAGACGAGCCGGCCGACGAGCAGGACGAGCTTCTCGTCGGGCTCGGCGAACTGCGCGCGCAGGCGCGGGAGGTCCGACACCGGCTGCAGGTCGGTCGGGTCGATGCCGTTGGGGATCGCCGTCACGCGGCCCGCCGGCACGCCGAACACGTCGGCGACGTGGCCGCGCATGTAGGCCGAGCAGGTGATCACGCGGTCGGCGTCGCGCACCATGCGCTTCTCGACGGCGTGGATGTGCGACTGGGGATGCTTGTCGACCCAGCCCTGGTGGCGGCCGTACTCGGTGGCGTGCACCGTGACGAGCCAGGGCACGCCGAACCGGCGCGCGAGCGCGCGAGCCGCATCGGCCACCAGCCAGTCGTGGGAGTGGACGAGGTCGAACGGCCCGTCGAGGTCGAGCGCGGCGGCGAGCATGTCGGCGTTCATGTGCTCGACCCACGCGATGAAGGCGTCGAGGTCGTCCTTCGGGAAGTCGGGCTCGCGCACGCGGTGCACGGCGACGCCGTGGCGGTCCTCGGTCTCCGACAGCCGGCCGCCACCCCGCGTGACGACGTCGACCGCCACGCCGCCCGCCACCAGCGCCTCGGACAGCTTGCGCACGTGTCGCGCGAGGCCACCTTCGACGATCGGCGGGTACTCCCAGGACAGGATCAGCACTCGCACGACGGCTCGGCAGGCTACCCGAACACTCGCGAAGACTCGCCATCTGGCCAGGAGACAAGCCGGGGCGCATGTCGTACCGTGATCGCAGTTCGCGGCTCCGGTGGGGCCGGCGCCGCCCGCCAGGTGCGGGTTTCACCGGGCCGCGAACGGCTTTTCCGCCCGGGTGTTCCGTCCGCGCGTGGGAGTGCTCCGCGCGCGGGCGTGCCGGTCAGGTCGATCGAGTCAGCAGCGCGATCCCGTGCTCGCCCGCCAGCTCGGCGACCGGCACCGGCCCGCCCAGGCGCACCTCGCCGCCGCCGAGCACGTCCCGCCACGTGCCGGCCGGGACGTCGACGTCACCGCCGGTGCCGCGCAGGACCGCAGCGGCCAGCACGTCGCTTCCGCGCAGGAACGCGCACGCGTCCGGCCCGGCCTCGAGCGGCGTGTACGCGCCGCCGGCGAACGCGTCGGGCCGGTGTGCGCGCAGCGTGAGCGCCCGCACGATCAGCCACAGCTTGCGCGTCTCCTCGGTCGGCGCCGCGCCGCGGCGCACGTCGGCGAGCAGCTCGCGCCGGCGCTCCCAGTCGACCGGGCGGCGGTTGTCGGGGTCCACGAGCGACAGCGCCAGGAGCTCGTCGCCCTGGTAGACGTCCGGCACGCCGGGAACGGTGAGCTTGAGCAGCAGCTGGCCGAGCGCGGCCCGGTCCCCGGCGCGCGCGACCGCAGCGGCGAACGGCTCGAAGCCGGTCAAGAACGGCCGGTGCTCGTACAGCGCGCGGCAGAACGCCTTCACGCGGTCCTCGTGCGCGGTGTCGGGCTCGACCCAGTTGGTGCGGAGCTTGGCCTCGCGCAGCGCCTTCTCGACGTAGGCGACGAGCCGCTCGGGCTCGATCGGCCACGCACCCACCAGCGTCTGGAAGATGAAGTAGCGCTCCCGCGTGTCCGGGCCGCGCAGCGGTGAGCACGCCTCGAGCCAGCGCCGCACGTGCGCCGCCCACTCGTCGGGCATCCCGGCGAGCGCGCCGAGCCGGGCGCGCACGTCGCCCGAGCGCTTGGTGTCGTGCGTCTGGGTGACGAGCAGGTTGTGGGGGAAGCGCCGGGCGCGCTCGAGGTTGGCGGCGTGGAAGCGCTCGACCGGCAGGCCGAAGCGGCTCGGGTCGCCGCCCACGTCGTTGAGCGCCAACAGGCGCGCGTAGCGGTAGAACGCGGTGTCCTCGACGCCCTTGGCCATGATCGCCGGCGTCGTCTGCTGGAAGCGCGTGACGAACGCGTCCCAGCCGCGCTCCTCCAGCGTGAGCACGCGTTGCAGCGAGGCGGGCAGGCCGGCCTCGCGGATCGCGTCGCGGTCGGCGTCCACCACCAGCCCCGACCACGGCTCGGTGTACGTGCGGTACACGGGCAGCGACGCGAGGGTGCGCTCGAGCCCGCCGACCTCGCGCGGCGCCTCGCGCCGCAGCCGGTCGGCCTCCGGCGCGAACGGCCCGCGCACCTGCTCGAGCTTGGCCTCGAACGCGACCTCGCCGAACGGCCGGTCGTCGCCCGAGATCGCGACCCAGAGGTCGGTCAGCGGCGCCTCCCCCGCGCGGTCCACGAACAGCGCCGCCACGTCGTTGAGGAACTCGTAGCCGACCGTGCCCTCGACCGGCCAGTCGCGCAGCGGCTCGCCGGGGTCGAGGATCTTCTCCACCCAGACGTGCTGCGCGCCACCGTCGCGCAGCGCGCGCAGGTAGCCGGCGGGGTCGGCCAGCCCGTCGGGGTGATCGACGCGCAGCCCGTCGATCGTGCCCTCGCGGGCGAGGCGGAGCGCCAGCTTGTGCGTCTCCGCGAAGACGTGCTCGTCCTCCTGGCGGACGGCGGCCAGGTGATCGACGTCGAAGAACCGCCGGTGCCGGCCGGTCTGCTCGTCGATGTCGAAGAACCGGGTGCGCAGCGAGGGGTCGGACCAGTAGCGGTTGGCGTCGTCGGTCGCCATGTGGTTGGGAACGACGTCGAGGATCAGCCCCAGGCCGAGCCGCTTCGCCTCGGCCGCCAGCGCGTCGAACTCGCGCTCGCCGCCGAGCTCCTCCGAGAAGCGTGTGGGGTCGATCACGTCGTAGCCGTGCGCCGACCCGGCGCGGGCCTGGAACGACGGCGGCAGGTAGAGGTGACTGACGCCGAGGTCGCGGAAGTACGGCAGCAACTCGCGCGCCCGCGCGAAGCCGGTCTCGCCGCCCAGTTGGAGCCGGTATGTCGCCCGCAGCGCCGCCACTATGTCTCGCGGATCAGCACGATCAGCGACAGACGCGCCACGGTGACGACCTCGCCGGCGCTCAGGCTGGCGACGTTCTCGCCGTCGTCCGTGCGCAGCGCACACGTCCAGCGCCGGCCGAAGCGGCCGGGCGGCAGCTTGAACTCCACGTCCTCGTGGCCGCCGTTGAACAGCAGCAGGAACGAGTCGTCGATCACCCGCTCCCCGTGCTCGCCCGGCGCGGCGATCTCCTCGCCGTTGAGGAACATGCCGACGACGTGGGCGCTCTCCCAGTCGCGCTTGGTCATGCGCCGGCCGTCGGGCCGGAACCACCAGGCGTCGGGGAGGCCCGAGCCCTCCTCCTCGGTGCCGTGCAGGAACTGGCGGCGCCGGAACACCGGGTGCTTGCGCCGGAGCGCGATCAGCTGCTGCGTGAAGGCGAGCAGCGCCCGCCCGCGCTCGTCGACGTCCCAGTCGAACCAGGAGAGCTCGTTGTCCTGGCACCAGCCGTTGTTGTTGCCGTCCTGCGTGCGGCCCATCTCGTCCCCGCCGAGCAGCATCGGCGTGCCCTGCGAGAGGAACAGCGTCGCCAGGAAGTTGCGCTTCTGCCGCTCGCGCAGCTCGACGATCTCCGGGTCGTCCGTCGGGCCCTCGACGCCGTGGTTCCACGACCGGTTGTCGTCCGTCCCGTCGCGGTTGCCCTCCTGGTTGGCCTCGTTGTGCTTGTCGTTGTAGGAGACGAGGTCGTTGAGCGTGAAGCCGTCGTGGGCGGTGATGAAGTTGATCGACGCGAACGGGTGGCGGCCGTCGGACTCGTACAGGTCGCTGGAGCCGGTGAACCGCGACGCGAACCCGTTCACGCCCGCCGCGCCGCGCCAGAAGTCGCGCATCGTGTCGCGATAGATGCCGTTCCACTCCGACCACAGGACCGGGAAGTTGCCGACCTGGTAGCCGCCGGGGCCGACGTCCCAGGGCTCGGCGATGAGCTTGGTCTGGGAGAGGATCGGGTCCTGGTGGATGACGTCGAAGAAGCTGGCCAGGCGGTCGACCTCGTAGAGCTCGCGGGCCAGCGCGCTCGCGAGGTCGAACCGGAAGCCGTCCACGTGGCACTCGTCGACCCAGTAGCGCAGCGAGTCCATGATCAGCCGCAGGACGCTCGGGTGCAGGACGTTGAGCGAGTTCCCGGTGCCCGTGAAGTCCATGTAGAAGTGCGGGTCGTCCGGGACCAGCCGGTAGTAGCTCTTGTTGTCGACACCCTTGAACGAGAGCATCGGCCCGAGGTGGTTGCCCTCGGCGGTGTGGTTGTAGACGACGTCGAGGATCACCTCGATGCCGGCCTGGTGCAGGGCCTTGACCATGCCCTTGAACTCGCGTACCTCCTGGCCGCGGATGCCGGTGGCGGCGTAGCCGGAGTGCGGCGCCAGGTAGCCGATCGTCGAGTAGCCCCAGTAGTTCGTGAGCCCGCGCTCGTTGAGGAACGACTCGTCGGCGATGTGGTGGATCGGCAGCAGCTCGACGGCGGTGACGCCGAGCGCCAGCAGGTGCTCGATGGCGGCGTCGGACGCCAGGCCCGCGTAGGTCCCGCGCAGGTCGTCGCGCACGCCGGGATGACGCATCGTGAAGCCCCTGACGTGCGTCTCGTAGATCACCGTGCGGTCGAACGGCGTGTCCGGGCGGCGGTCGCCCTGCCAGTCGAAGCGGTCGTCGATGACCACCGACTTGGGGATCGCGACCGCGGAGTCCTCGTTGTCCGGCTCGAGGTCGGCGTCGTCGCCCGCGCCGGGCTCGGCGATGTACGGGAGCACGCTCGCGCGGTTCCAGCGGACCTTGCCCTCGATCGACTTGGCGTACGGGTCGATCAGCAGCTTGGCGGGGTTGAAGCGGTGGCCGGCCCTCGGGTCGTACGGCCCGTACACGCGGTAGCCGTAGCGCTGGCCCGGCCCGACACCGGGCAGGTAGGCGTGCCAGTTGAACGCGGTGCGCTCGGAGACCTCGACGCGCTCCTCGTTGTCGTCCTCGTCGAACAGGCACAGCTCCACGCGCTCCGCGTGCTCGGAGAACAGCGAGAAGTTCGTCCCGCTCCCGTCCCAGCTGGCGCCCAGGGGGAACGGCCTGCCCGGCCAGACGGCTCTCACGGCGCGGAGCCTAGCTTCACCAGGGCGCCCGACAGCGGTCCCAGCGCGACATATCCCGGTTCGAGCGTCACATGCCCGGCGGCCACGACCGGCTCGGCGGTGCCGTCGAGCGGCACGTGCACCCGCTCGCGCGAGAAGCCGGCTACGAGAACGTACGGCCCACGGCGCACCCGCAGCCAGCCGGCGTGCTCGTCGAAGTCGATGTCCTCGGCGTCGCCGGGAGGCAGGTCGCGGCGGGCGCGCAGCAGCTCGGCGTAGAGCTCGCGCAGCCCTTCCGGCTCGCCGGTGCGGGTCAGCTTGGAGGCCTCGAACGTGGCGGGATCCTGCGGGTCGGGCACCTCGCGGCCGCTGAACGCGGCGAAGGCGGCGAACTCGCGGCGGCGGCCCTCGCGGGTGGCGGCTGCGATGTCCGCGTCGATGTGGTCGGAGAAGAACTGGAACGGCGCGATCTCGCCGTGCTCCTCGCCCTGGAAGATCATCGGCGTGAACGGCGACAGCAGCGTGCACAGCGCGGCCAGCGGCCGCGTCTCGGGCGGCAGCCGGTCGCCGAACGCGCGGTTGCCGACCTGGTCGTGGTTGGCCGAGAACACGACGAAGCGCTCGGGCGGGACGTCGTCGGCCTTGGCGCCGAACCGGCGGCGCCGGAACGCCGAGTACTGCCCGTCGTGCACGTGCGGGCGGTGGTACGCCTTCGCGAGGTCGGCGAGGCCGCCGAACTCGGCGTAGTAGCCCTCGTGGTCGCCGGTGAGCAGCACGCGCAGGGAGTGGTGGAAGTCGTCCGCCCAGGCGGCGTCGCACTCCCAGCCGCCGCGCATCACGTCGCGCATGACCTTCGGGTCGTTCATGCCGGACTCAGCGATCACGAACGCCGGCTCGGTGCGGCGCGCGAGCGCCGCCACGAGGTGCTCGGGGCTGCCGTCCATGATCGCGTGCACGGCGTCGAGCCGCAGGCCGTCGAGGTGGAAGTCGCGGATCCACTGCTCGGCGCTCTGCAGCGCCCACTCGCGGACCGCGTCCGATTGCTCGGCGTCGTAGTTGATCGCGTCGCCCCACGGTGTCTCGTAGTGGGACGTGAAGTACGGCCCGAAGGCGCGCAGCGCCTGGCCGCCGGAGGCGCCGACGTGGTTGTAGACCACGTCGAGCAGCACCGCGAGGCCCTCGCGGTGGGCGGCGTCGACGAGCCGCTGGAGCCCGTGCGGCCCGCCGTATGAGGACTGCGCCGCCGACAGGTACACGCCGTCGTAGCCCCAGCCGTGCCGGCCGGGGAACTCGGCCACGGGCATCAGCTCGATCGCGGTCACGCCGAGCTCGCGGAGGGCGCGCAGGTACGGGATCGCGGCCTCGAAGGTCCCCTCGGCGGTGAACGTGCCGACGTGCAGCTCGTAGAGCACGAGCTCGTTGACGGCCGGCGGCGCCCAGTCCTCGTCTGTCCACTCGAACGCGCCGGTGTCGAGCAGCCGCGACGGGCCGCGCAGCCCTTCCGGCTGCCAGCGCGAGCATGGGTCCGGCAGCACGTTCCCGTCGAGCAGGTACTCGTAGTCGGCGCCCGGCTCGGCCTCCACGACCGCCTCGTACACGCCGAGCCCGGCGGCCTCCAGCGCGTGCTCGCGCCCGTTCACGCGCAGCGCGACGCGCTCGGGCAGCGGCGCCCACACGCGGAAGCCGGCGTTGCCGTCGCCGAGCGGGAAGGCGCCCAGGCGGCGCTCGAAGGGCAGCAGATCCGTCATCGCCCGGGAACGATGCCCGATCCGGCGTCTGGGCGAAACCGCAGACCTGTTTGCGGCGGCGGCGCGGGCGAACGTCAACTGCGGCTGGGTAGAGAAGGCGAGGGGATCGGCCGATTTGGCGGTCCCTTGGCGACTTGGCCACCTGACACGTGGTCAAGTCGCCAGACGGTGGCGTCTGGCGACTTGACGGCGCATGTCGCCGTCAACGCGCCACGGACCGCCGACGACGCCGGCAATCCCGCTCCCTTACCAGCCGCAGTTGACGTTCGCCCGTGCCGCCGTCGCACCGCACCTTCGTGTGTGGCGCCGTGTTCAAGCGGAGCGATGATCGCGCTCCTCGCCTCAGTGGCCGTGCTCGCGGCGCCGGTCACCGGCACGCCGACCAACGTGTCGGCAACCGGTGCGACGTTGAACGGCACCGTCGACAGCGCCGGCACCGCGTACTTCCAGTACGGGACGACCACGACCTACGGGCGGACGACGCCGCCGCAGACGGTTGATGCCGGACCAGTGTCGGCAGTCGTCAATGACCTGTCGGCCAATACGACCTATCACGTGCGGCTCGTAAGCGATCGCCGGCTCGGGCAACGACGTGACGTTCCGGACCGCGCCGAACCCGACGCCGCCGGGCGTCACCGACCAGCACGCGACGGGCGTGACGACGAGCGGCGCGCACCTGTCGGCGTCGCTGGACCCCAACGGCGCGGCGACGACCTACTACTTCCAGTACGGGCGCAGCACCGGCTACGGCAACCGCAGCACGCCGGTCACGATGCCGGCGGGCGCGAATCCGGTCGCGGTGGCGGCCGACATCAGCGGCCTGCGCCCGTACACGCGCTACCACTGGCGCCTCTACGCGAGGAACTCGGCGGGGATCACCCGCGGCCGCGATCGCACGCTCCGCACCGGCCGCGTCGCGAGCTCGATCACGCTGTTCTCCTCGCGCGCGAAGGTCCAGTACGGCCGCGGCATCACGCTCGGCGGCCGGGTCACCGGCGCCGGGACCAACGGCATGATGCTGCGCCTCGAGCAGGAGGCGTTCCCGTTCGGCACCGGCTTCGCCTCGGTGAAGACCACGAAGGTGAGCGGTGACGGCGGCTACCTGTTCAGCGTCGACAACGTGTGGGCGCTCACGCGCTTCCGCGTGGTCACCGAGACGCAAACGCCGCTGACCAGCGCCGTCGCGTCGATCAAGTCCGCCCCGCGGACCACGATCGCCGCCACCCTCCTCGGCCGCAAGCGCGCGCGGATCTCCGGCAAGATCCGCCCGGCGATCAGCGGCGAGCTCTCGCTGCAGCGCCGGAGCACGTCCGGGCGCTGGGCGCAGGTCAAGCACCGCTCGCTGACCGGCGCCAAGAGCTACTCGCTGAAGGTGTCCCGCGCGCGCAAGCTCAACCGCGCGTACCGCGTCGTGGTGCTCCCGGCGCGCGGCGCCTACGTGAAGGCGACCACGCGCAAGGTGATCGTCACCCGGCGTCCGGCACGAGCCAGAGGACACCGAGCGGCGGCAGGTTGACCTCGGCCGAGAACGGCTGGTTCTGCCACGCCGGGGCGCCGGCTTCGACGCCGCCCAGGTTGCCGACGTCCGATCCGCCGTAGTAGCCCGAATCGGTGTTGACCTCCTCGCGCCACCGGCCCGAACGCGGCAGCCCCAGCCGGTAGCCCATCTGCGGCACCGGCGAGAGGTTGGCGACGAACACGATCACGCGCTCGGAGTCCTTGCTCCGGCGCGCGAACGCGAACACGTTGTGGTCGGCGTCGTTGGCCTCGATCCACCAGAACGCCGTGCCGTCGTAGTCGGCGTCCCACAGCGCCGGCTCGGCCTTGTAGGCGTGGTTGAGGTCGCGCACCAGCGACTGGACGCCACTGTGCTGCGGGTTCTCGAGCAGGTGCCAGTCGAGTGAGCGCTCCTCGCTCCACTCGGCCTCCTGCGCGAACTCGGAGCCCATGAACAGCAGCTTCTTGCCGGGATGGGCCCACATGAACGCGTACAGCGCGCGCAGGTTCGCGAGCTTCTGCCACCGGTCGCCCGGCATCTTGGTGAGCAGCGAGCCCTTGCCGTGCACGACCTCGTCGTGCGAGAGCGGCAGGATGAAGTTCTCGGTGAACGCGTACACCAGGCTGAACGTCAGCTCGTGGTGGTGCCAGCGCCGGTACACCGGGTCCTGCTGGAAGTACGCGAGCGTGTCGTGCATCCAGCCCATGTTCCACTTGAAGCCGAAGCCGAGGCCGCCGAGGTAGGTCGGGCGTGAGACGCCCGGCCAGGCGGTCGACTCCTCGGCCGCCGAGATCGTGCCCGGCTCGCGGCCGTAGAGGACCTCGTTGAGCTCCTTGAGGAAGCCGACGGCGTCGAGGTCCTCGTTGCCGCCGTACTCGTTCGGGACCCACTGGCCCTCCTCGCGCGAGTAGTCGAGGTAGAGCATCGACGCCACGGCATCGACCCGGATGCCGTCGGCGTGGTACTCGCGCAGCCAGTACAGGGCGTTGGCGACGAGGAAGTTGCGGACCTCGTGACGGCCGTAGTTGAAGACCAGCGTGCCCCAGTCCGGATGCGCGCCGCGGCGCGGATCGGCGTGCTCGTAGAGCGCCGTGCCGTCGAACCGGGCGAGCGCGAAGTCGTCGCGCGGGAAGTGGGCCGGGACCCAGTCGAGGATCACGCCGACCCCGTTGGCGTGCAGGCGGTCGACGAACGCGCGGAAGTCGTCCGGCGAGCCATAGCGCGGCGTGGGCGCGAAGTAGCCGGTGACCTGGTAGCCCCACGAGCCGGTGAACGGATGCGCCATCACCGGCAGCAGCTCGATGTGCGTGAAGCCCATGTCGAGCGCGTAGGCGGACAGCTCGTCGGCCAGCTCGAGGTAGGTGAGCGAGCGGTTGCCCTCGATCGGGTTGAGCCGCCACGACCCGAGGTGGACCTCGTAGATCGACATCGGGCCCTCGAGCGGCACCGCGTCGCGCCGCTCCTTCAGCCACTTCTCGTCGGCCCACGCGTAGGTCGACTCGTGCACGACCGACGCCGTCTTCGGCGGGACCTCGGTGGCGAACGCGACCGGGTCGGCCTTCAGGCGGATCTCGCCGTCCGGCGCGAGGATCTCGTACTTGTAGCGGGCGCCGGGCTCGACGCCGGGCAGGAACAGCTCCCAGATGCCGGCCGCGCCCACGGCGCGCATCGGGTGGATGCGGCCGTCCCAGTAGTTGAAGTCTCCGACCACCGAGACCGCGCGGGCGGACGGCGCCCAGACGCTGAACGCGGTGCCGCGCACGCCCTCCATCTCGCGCACGTGCGCGCCGAGCTTCGTCCACAGCTCCTCGTGGCGACCCTCGCCGATCAGGTGCAGGTCGAGCTCGCCGACGGTGGGCAGGAACCGGTACGGGTCCTCGATCGTCACCGTCCCGGACTCGCCGTAGTCGACGTCGAGGTGGTACGCGAGCGGGAGCTCGGCGCCCTCGACGACGCCCTCGAAGACACCGCCGGGATGCACGGCCTCCAGATCGACGGGATCGCCGGACGCGGGCACGGCCTTGACGGCCGCGGCGCCGGGGCGGAACGCCCGGACGACGACGCCGTTGTCGGCGGGATGAGCGCCGAGGACGTCGTGCGGGCTGGAATGCTCGCGCCGGACGAGGCGCTCGAGATCTGGGGCGGCGGCAAGTGCCATGTGGGGAGTGTGCCTACCCCATCACCGTCATGCCATTAACCCCTCGCGGTAGCGTGCCCGCATGGACTTCAAACTCGAGCTGGTGGCCGTACCCGTCACCGACGTCGATCGCGCGAAGGCGTTCTACGTCGATCAGGCCGGGTTCAACCCCGACCACGATCACACCGTCACCGAGGAGATCCGCTTCGTGCAGCTGACGCCTCCGGGGTCCGCGTGCTCGATCGCGATCGGCAAGGGCGTGATCAACAGCGAGCCGGGCTCCGTGCAGGGGCTGCAGCTGGTGGTGTCCGACATCCAGCAGGCGCACGACGAGCTGGCGGGCCGCGGCGTAGCGGTGAGCGACGTCCAGGACTTCCCCTGGGGCCGCTTCGTGTTCTTCCAGGACCCGGACGGGAACGGCTGGGCGGTCCAGCAGCTCGTCCCGCAGGATGGAGCTCAGTGACGGCACGGTGACGCTGCGGCCGTGGCGGGAGGATGACGCCGCGGCCGTGCACGCCGCCTGCCAGGACCCGGAGATCCAGCACTGGATCCCGCTGATCCCGCGCCCCTACGAGCTCGAGCACGCCCGCGCGTTCGTCGCGGACGAGCTCGGGCTCGGGCCGTACCAGTGGGCGATCGAGGCGGGCGGGCGGCTGGCCGGCTCGATCGGGATGCAGGTTGCGGAGGGGACCGCCCACATCGGCTACTGGTGCGTCCCCGAGGCGCGCGGGCGCGGCGTGGTCAGCCGGGCGCTGCGGCTGCTGTGCGCGTACGCGTTCGACGAGCTCGGCCTCGCGCGGCTCGAGCTGGTGGCCGATCCCGACAACGTCGCCTCCCAGCGCGTGGCCGAGAAGGCGGGCTTCCGGCGCGAGGCCGTGCTGCGCTCGCACGTCCTGCATCCCGACGGCCGCCGCCGCGACTCGGTGATGTTCGGCCTAGTTCGAGCCTGAGGCGGCGGCCCAGCCGCCGAGCCCGAGGTAGAGCAGCCCGGTGGCGCGATGCTGGCGGCGGCGCAGCCGCGGGCGGCGGACGAGCAGCGTGTGGGCCGCGGGCATCCGCCCACGTTACGCGATCACGCACACCACCTCGGGATCGAGGTCGCCGACCACCACGCGCGGCTCGTCGTACCCGTGGGCGGCGAGCACGGCGGCGACCCGCTCGCCGTGCTCGCGCGCGCGGCCGTTCAGCGGCTGGTCGAACAAGTACAGCGCGGCGGCCAGCTCGCGGGCGCGCGGCAGCATCTCCTCGGGCCGCCGCCAGAACGCGGCGACGTGGAACGCGAACAGCTTGTCGAACCGCCCCTCCAGCGCTGCGTCCTCGAACGTCGCGCACACGAACCGCGCGCGGTCGCCGAACCGCGCGTTGCGCGCCGACGCCGCCACGACCATCTTCGGCGACCGGTCGACGCCGACGATGCTGCCACCACGCGCGCACACCAGCGTCGCCGTCACGCCGTGCCCGCAGCCCACCTCGAGCACGCGGTCGCCGGCCGCGATGCCGAGCACGTCAACCGCCCACTCGTGGCGTGTCACCTCAGCATCGCCGCGCGGCGCAGCGTGCGCGGGCCGTCTGACCGAGCACCCGGACCGTCGTCGGGTTGCGCACGCGGCGCGCGTTCGCGGCCCGCGCCGACGCCGTGTTGGTGATGCGCCCACGCCCGACGAGCGTCACGCGGGCGGTGACGTGGAACGTCCGCTCGCGACTGAGGCGGCGGAGCCGCCAGCAGGCGCGGCCGTTCCTGATCCGGGCGCCTCGGGCGCGCACGATGCGCAGGCCCTGTGGCAGGGGATCGCAGACGATCACGCGCCGCGCCGCCGGCAGGCCGACGTTGCGGAGACGCAGCCGGTAGGTGACCTTCGAGCCCGGAGTCACCCGGCGCCGGCTTGGCTTCTTGCACAGGTCGAGCACTGTCCTGCCGGCAGTGGCCCCGGCCACGCCACCGGCGGGGGGTGCCGGCGGGTTCGGGACGCCCGGCGGTGAGGGCGGGACCGGTGTCGGCGGCAGCGGCGGCGGCTCGGGCGTGGACGTCGGCGTGGCGGTCGGCGTGGACGTCGGGGTCACCGTCGGCGTCGTGGTCGGCTCGATCGTCGGCGTCTGGGTCGGGGTGGGCGTCGGCGTCGGCACGGGCGGGCACGGCGGCGGCAGGCAGCCGTCGAAGCCCGGCAGCGTCGCTGTCCCGAGCTGCTCGAGGTTCTCGGCGATGAGCGTGCCGTGGAAGCGCGTGTTGTCGGCCAGCGTCACGAGCGAGCGCGGGGCCAGCACACTGCCCTGCCAGTCGAGGCCGGGGCCGAGCTGGACGCTATTGGCGTCCGGGAAGCTCCAGAGCAGGTCCCGGCGGGCCTGCTCGACGCGGTCGTTCGGAGCCGTGTCCGAGAACTGGACGTACTGGCTGCCGTCCCAGAACCGCATCGCGGCGGTCGGGTACGCCCCGCTCGTGTACGCGTCACCGGTCACGTTGATGAGCGTGGAGGCGCCGTTCGGGACCCTGATCTGGATGACCTGCGCGGATTGGAGGACGCCGGCGGACACCTTGAAGACGTTCACGTCTTCGTCTGTGCCGGTGAACTGGATCGGGCTGTAGTTGAACTCCGGCGGCGTGACCGTGCCGTTTGCCGCCGCGTCCGCCCACGACTGCTGCGCGGCGCGCAGCGCGATGAACGTCTGCGAGAAGTCGAACGGCGGATCGGCCTGCGTGATCGACCCCAGCGCCGAGATCTGGCCGGTGAGCGTGCGGCCGTACGTGATCGCCCCGTTGTTGGCCCTGGCGTTGCCGCCCGATCGAGATCACGGCCGACGACGAGGTCGACGCGCGAGGCGTCGGGCGAGAGACGGTTGCCGACGCCGAACTGCTGAACGAACGCATCGCGTCCGACCGCCATCCGGCCGTCGACGGAGTCGTTCGTCACACGATGGTCACCGAGGACGAACGTGTTGTAGTCGGTGACGAAGCCCGGGTCAGCGCAGTCCTCCTGGGCGATCGCGCCGGCCGGCTCGCGGGCGACGACGACGAGCACGCCCGCCGCAAGAACGCTCAAGACCGCCACCCAGAGCCCCAGCCTCACGGCCGTGACTCTATGCGGTGATTCACTCGGAGTCGAGCAGGCGCACGACCCCGGCGACCGGGATCGACACCCAGTCGGGGCGGTTGTTGAGCTCGTAGCGCAGCTCGTAGACCGCCTTCTCGAGCTCGAAGACCGCGAGCAGCTGCCGCGTGGGGGCCTCGCCCGGCGGCAGCAGCGACGGATCGGCGCGGTCGAAGTAGCCCTCCAGGAACGCGTCGCGCGCGCGGTCCTCCCACTCGTCCGGGACCGGGTTCCCGCGCAGCAGGCGCGACCCCGCGGTCACGTACGAGAAGGACCGCAGCATGCCCGCGACGTCGCGCAGCGGCGAGCGCTTCAGGCGCCGCTCGGGCAATGGTCGCGCGGGCTCGCCCTCGAAGTCGAGGATCACCCAGCCGCGCTCGGACAGCATGGTCTGGCCGAGGTGGTAGTCGCCGTGCGTGCGGATCACGCGGCCGCCGGCGCCGATGTGCGACATCGCCTGCAGCTTCTCGCGCACGTCCTGGCCGCGGCCGGCGATCGGGGCGACCGCCTCGGTCTCCGGCAGGTCGAGGAAGATCCGCTCGATCTGCTCGTCGATGTCCGCCGTGAGCAGCGACAGCGCCTCCTGCGACGGCTCGTCGGGCGCGAAGTCCGGGTTGCCGTTGTCGGACCCGAGCGCGGTGTGCAGCTCGCCGGTCACCTCGCCCAGCGCGCGCAGCCGGTCGAGCAGCCCGTCGGGGTCCGAGGACACCTCCTCGAGCGCCAGCTCCCAGCCGTCGCGCGCGCCGGCCAGGTACTCCTGCAGGATCCCCAGCGTCGCGTCGATGAACCGGCCCTCGAACTCGTACCAGCCGGCCAGCGGCGCGATGTTCGGGAACTCGCGCTCGGACAGGAAGCGCAGCAGCTCGAGCTCGGGGTTGACGCCGGGCTCGACGCGCCGGAACGCCTTGAGGATCAGCGCCTCGCCGAACACGATCGACGAGTTGGACTGCTCGACGCCGACCGGCCGCACGTCGACGGTCCCGCCCAGCTCAGCGCCGGCGCCCGCCGCCCAGCGGAAGCGCAGCGTGCCCTCCTCGACGGTCTCCTGCGAGCCCGAGCGCATGCGGTGCAGCAGCTCGCGGCCGGTCGCCGGGTCGGCCAGCGCGTCGTAGACGGTCCAGCCGTCGACCTCGCCGATCACGCGCTCGTCCCAGCCCTCCTCGGCCGGGCGCAGCCCGAGCGGCACCTGGTAGGTCTCGTGCGTCCCCTCGCCGAAGCGCGCCTCGACCAGCGCGAGCGCCAGCTGCGGCACCTCCTCGCGCAGCGGGATGCACTCGCTGACGTCGATGTGCGCGACCTCGCGGGCCTTGGAGCCGAACCAGCGCTGGGCGACGATCCACTCCTGGAACGTGTCCTCGGGGAGTGCCGTGATGTCAATCATCCGGCGGGTCCTCCGTGAGCTGGAACCAGTAGAAGCCGCGCGGCGCGAGCGTGAGCAGGTACGGCAGCTCGCCGATCTTCGGGAACCGCGAGCGGCCGAACACCTCGACCGGGCGCCGGCCCTCGTAGGCCGAGAGGTCGAGCTCGACCGCCTGGGCCGAGCGCGCGAGGTTGTGCACGCACAGCATCACGTCGTCCTCGTACACGCGCAGGTGGGCGAAGATCTTGTTGTTGGACGGCTCCAGCGGCTCGTAGGTGCCCAGCCCGAACACCGGGTGCTCCTTGCGCAGCGAGATGAAGCGCCGCAGCCAGCGCAGCAGCGACGTCGGCGTGCGCAGCTGCGCCTCCACGTTGACCGCCTGGAACCCGTAGACCGGGTCCATCAGCGGCGGCGCGTAGAGCTGGGCGAAGTCGGCCCGGCTGAACCCGCCGTTGCGGTCGCCCGTCCACTGCATCGGCGTGCGGACCCCGTCCCGGTCGCCGAGATAGACGTTGTCGCCCATCATGATCTCGTCGCCGTAGTAGAGGACCGGCGAGCCCGGCAGCGAGAACAGGATCGCGTGCATCAGCTCGATCTCGTCGCGGCCGCCGTCGAGCAGCGGGGCGAGCCGCCGCCGGATGCCCACGTTGATCTTCATCCGCGGGTCCTTGGCGTACTCGCCGTACATGTAGTCCCGCTCCTCGTCGGTGACCATCTCGAGCGTCAGCTCGTCGTGGTTGCGCAGGAACAGGCCCCACTGGCAGTTGTCCGGGATGCCGGGCGTCTGGCGCAGGATCTCGTAGATCGGGTTGGCCTCCTCGCGGCGCAGCGCCATGAACATGCGCGGCATCACGGGGAAGTGGAAGGCCATGTGGCACTCGTCGCCGTCGCCGAAGTACTCGACGACGTCCGCCGGCCACTGGTTGGCCTCGGCCAGCAGCACCCGGTCCGGGTACTTGGAGTCGACCTCGGCCCGCACGCGCTTGAGGTAGTCGTGCGTCTCCGAGAGGTTCTCGCCGCTGGACCCCTCGCGCTCGTACAGGTACGGCACCGCGTCGAGCCGGAAGCCGTCCATGCCGAGGTCGAGCCAGAAGCGCAGGACCTCGAGCATCGCCTCCTGAACCTCGGGGTTCTCGAAGTTCAGGTCCGGCTGGTGCGAGAAGAACCGGTGCCAGAAGTAGGCGCCCGCGTCGTCGTCCCACGTCCAGTTCGACGTCTCGGTGTCGGTGAAGATGATCCGCGCGTCCTCGTACTTGTGCACGGTGTCCGACCACACGTACCAGTCGCGCTTGGGGCTGTCGGGCGAGGAGCGGGACTCCTGGAACCACGGGTGGTCGGACGAGGTGTGGTTCATCACCAGGTCGGCGATCACGCGGATGCCGCGCTGGTGGGCGGCCTCGATGAAGTCGCGCACGTCGTCGACCGTGCCGTAATCGGGCTGGATCGTGAAGAAGTCGGCGATGTCGTAGCCGCCGTCGCGCAGCGGCGAGTTGTAGAACGGCAGCAGCCAGATGACGTCCACGCCCAGCCACTGCAGGTAGTCGAGCTTCTCGATCAGCCCGCGGAAGTCGCCGGAGCCGTCGCCGTTCGCGTCGAAGAACGCGCGCGTGTGGATCTCGTAGAAGACGGCCGTCTTGAACCAGAGCGGCTCGGCCTCGAACCAATGGCCGGGGTCGTTGCGACTCACGTGACGACGCGGAAGATGTGGGTCTGGGAGCCGGCGGGATCGAGCCGGACGTAGTTCGAGCCGATGCGCCAATCGTGGTGATCCCCGGTGAGGAGATCCTCCACGGCGAAGACGGGTGGCAGGCCGAGCAGTGCCGGGATCGTCACCGCGCCCTCCTGCGGATGGTGGGGATCGAGATTGACCACGACGAGGATGCAGTTGCCCGGGACCTGCTTGGCGTACGCGATCAATCCGTCGTTCGCCGTGTCGAGCCAGAAGAGGCTCGACAGGATCTGCAGCGCCGGGTTCTCGTGGCGGATCTCGTTGATGCGCCGGATCATCGGCAGCAGCGGGCCTTCCAGCCTGCGCTGGTGCACCTCGTACTTCTCCGAGTTCAGGTACTCCTCGCTGCCCTCGCGGACCGGCACGTTCTCGAAGCTCTCGTAGCCGGCGAGGATGCCGTAGCTCGGGCTCAGCGTCGCCGCCAGCACGAGCCGTGAGACGAACGCCGGCGGGCCGCCGTGCTGGAGGTAGGCGTGCAGGATGTCCGGCGTCACCGGGAAGAGGTTGGGCCGGAAATACTCCCGTTCCGGGCCGTGGGCGAGCTCGTCGATGTACTCGGTGAGCTCCCAGCGCGCGGTCTTCCAGGTGAAGTACGTGTAGCCCTGGGTGAAGCCGACCTTGGCCAGCTCACGCATCACGGCGCGGCGCGTGAACGCCTCGGCCAGGAAGATCACGTCGCGGTCCACCTTGTGGACCTCCGCGATCAGCCACTCCCAGAACGGGAACGGCTTCGTGTGCGGGTTGTCGATCCGGTAGACCTTCACGCCCGCCTCGACCCACACGAGCATGATGCGGAGCCACTCCTCCCACAGCTCGCGCCAGGCCGGCGTGTCCCAGTTGAAGTTGTAGATGTCCTGGTACTTCTTGGGCGGGTTCTCGGCGTACTTGATCGTGCCGTCCGGCCGCTGCAGGAACCACTCCGGGTGCTCGGTCAGCCACGGGTGGTCGGCCGACGCGTTGAGCGCGATGTCGAGCGCCACGTCCATGCCGTGCTCGTGGGCGGTCCGGCACAGGGCCTTGAGGTCGTCCATCGTTCCCAGCTCGGGATGGACGGCGTCATGCCCACCCTCGGCGGCGCCGATCGCGTACGGCGAGCCCGGGTCGTCGGGACCGGCGATCAGCGCGTTGTTGCGGCCCTTGCGGTTCTTGCGGCCGATCGGGTGGATCGGCGGGAAGTAGAGAACGTCGAAGCCCAGGCCGGCGATCGCGGGGATCTGCTCCTCCACCGCCTTCAGGCCGCCCCACGAGCGCGGGAACAGCTCGTACCACGACGAGAACCTGGCGCGCACGCGATCGACCTCGAGGGGGATCGGCTTGTCGAGCCGGGTCGCGCCGTGGCGCTCCCCCGCGCGCGAGACGGCGTCGAACAGGTCCGGCGCCAGCGCCGCCTCAGGCCCGGCACCGGCCTTGAGTGCGTCGAGCGCGCCCTCGATCGTCGCGCGGTCCTCGCCGTTCTCGGCGCGGCTGGCGGCGTCCTCGAGCAGCACGACGCCCTCGGAGATCTCGCCCGCGAGGTCGTCCTGCCCGGCCGCGTGCTTGCGCTGCAGCTCGTCGCGCCAGGTGGCGAACAGGTCGCTCCACGCCTCGATCGTCCACTCCCAGCTGCCCGGCGTCTCGACCGTGAACTCGCCCCGCCAGAGCACGCCGTTGATGTGCGCGTCGACCTGGTGCATGGGCGTCTCGAGCCAGCGGCGGGCTTCGGGCGCCTTGTACTTGACGACCGCGCGCAGGATCTCGTGGCCGTCACGGAACACGTCAGCGGTGACCCTGACCGTGTCGCCGACGCAGCGCTTGGCCGGGTACTTTCCCGCGTCGACCGTCGGCGCCGGGTAGTTGATATGGATCCTCGCCGGAGGTTCGGCTCGCTTAGGGGCGGGCATGTGTCGCGGGAGTATCCGACATCGCCCTCTGATGAACCTCTCTCGTTCCAGCGGCGTCCAGCTGCACCCGACCTCGCTCCCCTCCGGCCGGCTCGGCCGCGAGGCGCACCGGTTCGTCGACTGGCTGGCCGACGCGGGGCAGTCGTGGTGGCAGATGCTGCCGCTCGGGCCACCCGACCGGCACGGCTCGCCGTACAAGTCGGCGTCGGCGTTCGCCGCCTGGCCGGGACTGCTCGCCGAGCCGCGGGCGCCGGTGTCCAAGGAGGCCTCGACGAGCTTTCGCGAGCGGAACGCGTTCTGGATCGAGGACTGGGCGAAGCGCGGCTCGATCGCCGACCAGGTGCGGTTCGACCGCGAGTGGGCGGCGCTGCGCGCGCACGCGGAGGACCGCGGCGTGAAGCTGATCGGCGACGTGCCGATCTACGTCGCCCCCGGGTCGGTCGACCATCGCGCGCACCCCGAGCTGTTCGCGACCGAGGCCGTCGCCGGCACGCCGCCCGACGCCTACACGGACAAGGGGCAGCTGTGGGGCAACCCGCTCTACGACTGGCCGGCGCTGCGGCGGCGCGGCTACCACTGGTGGACCGAGCGCCTGCGGCGCACGTTCGAGCTCTGCGACATCGCGCGGATCGACCACTTCCGCGGCTTCGTCTCCTACTGGGCGGTGCCGAGGGGCGCGCGCCACGCGCTGTCCGGGCGCTGGCGCCGCGGCCCGGGCCGCGCGCCGTTCGACGCCGCGGCGCGCGATCTGCGGCCGCGACCTGCCGCTGATCGCCGAGGACCTCGGCGTCATCACCCCGGCCGTCACGCGGCTGCGCCGTGCGCTCGGCTTCCCGGGCATGGCCGTGCTCCAGTTCGGCTTCGGCACCGACGACCCGGCCAACGTGCACCATCCCCTCAACCACGCCGCCGACGTCGTGGTCTACACCGGCACGCACGACAACGACACGGTGCGCGGCTGGTACGACGCCCTGGAGCCGGGCGTGCGCGCCGAGGTCGACGCCGAGATCGACCGCTGCGGCGTGCGCGAGCGCCAGCCGCACTGGTCGCTGATCCGGCTCGCGTTCGCCTCGCCGGCGCGGGTCGCCATGGTCCAGATGCAGGACGTGCTGGGGCTCGGCTCGGAGGCGCGCATGAACACGCCGGGCAGCACCGGCGCCTGGAAGTGGCGCCTCGACCGCCTGCCGGCGGCAGCGGCGGCGCGCCGTCTCCGAGCCGCGACCGAGGAGGCGGGGCGGCTCTAGACTCGGGCAGCCGATGGCCGCGCCTCCCGCTCCCGACGAGATCCTCGACGTCAATCGCCGCTACCACGACGTCGCGGCGCACGACTACGACGCCAAGTGGGGCATCTCGTTCGGCGAGATCGGCCGCCACCAGGTCCTCGGCAAGGTCGCCAAGCTGCTCGGCGAGCACCCCGGGCCGTTCGAGCGCTCGCTGGAGATCGGCGCCGGGACCGGCTACTTCTCGCTGAACCTGCTGCAGGACGGAGTGATCCGCTCGGCCACCTGCACCGACATCTCACCCGGGATGCTCGAGACCCTGGAGGGCAACGCCGCGCGGCTCGGCCTCGACGTGGAGACCGCGGCCTGCGACGCCGCGGAGCTGCCGTTCGACGACGAGAGCTTCGACCTCGTGCTCGGCCATGCCGTGCTGCACCACCTGCCCGACCTCGACCGCGCGTTCTCCGAGTTCTTCCGCGTGCTCGCCCCGGGCGGCACGCTGTTCTTCGCGGGCGAGCCGTCCCGGCACGGAGACCGGATCGCCGCCGTGCCCAAGCGCGCCGGCCTGCGGCTCGGCTCAGCGTGGCGGCGCGTCATGCGGGCACGGCCGGCACCCGAGGGCGACGGCGCCGACGAGACCGAGCACGCGCTCGAGGCGTTCGTCGACGTGCACGCATTCGTCCCCGGCGACCTCGAGGTGCATGCGCGCGGCGCGGGGTTCGCCGACGTGCGGGTGCAGGGCGAGGAACTGCTCGCCAACTGGTTCGGCTGGTTCAACCGCACGCTCGAGTCGAGCGCCGACCCCCGGGACATCCCGTGGGGCTGGATCCAGTACGCCTATCGCGGCTACCTGTTCCTGCAGGCGGTCGACCGGCGGGCGCTCGAGCCGCGGCTCCCGCCGCACCTCTTCTACAACCTGATGCTCGCGGCGCGCCGGCCGCGGGACTGATGGCCGACCCGCAGCGGCCACCGCCGCCGAACCCGATCGACATGCTGCGCGACCCGCGCGCGGTGGTCGACACGGGGCTCGGCCCGGTCGCGTTCGTCACCGTCAACGCGCTCACCGACCTCGACACCGCCGCGGTCGTCGCGGTCGCGATCTCGGTGGTCGTCGCCGCCTACCGGGCGATCCGCCGCCACCCGCTGACCAACGCGGTCGGCGGCGTACTCGGCACCGGCCTGTGCGTGTTCATCGCGCTGCGCACCGGCAGCGCGTCGGGCTACTTCGTGCCGCGGGCGCTGCAGAACGCCGGTCTGGCGATCGCGTTCGCCGGATCGGTGCTGCTGAGGCGCCCGCTGATCGGCTACATCGCCGCCCCGCTCTACCGCATCCCCAGCGGCTGGCGGGACGACCCGCGCGTGCGACGGCCGTTCGCCGAGGCGTCACTGGTGTGGGCGGCGCTGTTCGCGGTGCGGGCCACCGTCTACACGGTGCTGATCCTGGCCGGCAAGGAGGGCGCGCTGGCCGGCGCCGTCATCGTCCTCGGCTGGCCGGCGTTCCTCGGCACGCTGTGGTTCACGTACCGCTACGTGCCCCGCCGCTTCGAGCAGCTCGGCGTCGACCCCAGGCCACCCGAGCACCGATGAGCGCCGCGTTCGCCGACACCTTCGCGTGTCGGTACGCGTACGTGGCGTCGCCGCGCAGGCGGTTCCACGCCGTCGTCTCGTAGCGGATCAGCGCTGACGGCCGCACGTGCACGGTCATGCCGTCGGCGGCCAGCACGTCGAGTGCGAGCTCGGCGATCGCGATCTGCCCGAACGCCGTCGGGTGCACGTGGTCGACCATCACATGGTTGCGGGCGCCGAAGCCGCTGAGGTCGACCACCAGCGCGCCGGCGCCGGCGGCCGAGGCCGTGATCGCGGCGTTCACGTCGTGGACCTTGGCGCCGGCGCGCGGGCGCCCGAGGTCGAACGGGACGGTCATCGTCAGCACGCGGTCGCAGCGCGCGCCCAGTTCGGCCAGCGCCGCGCGGTGGCCGCGCTCGAACGCGGCCGCGGCCCAGTCCAGCCCACGCACGTCGTTGACCCCGACGTACAGGCAGCCGAGGTCGTAGCGGGCACCCTCGGGCACGCGCGGCACCTGCTCGGCCAGCACGCCCTCCACCCGCGCGCCGTCGGCGGCGAGGCCGGTGTACGGCAGCGCGAGCCCGCGCGCGACCCATTGCGCCCACGACTGCAGCGCGACGCCCCACTGGAGCTCGCCCCCGCCGTTGGTGATCGAGTCGCCGAAGGCGAGCACCCCGAGGCGGCAGGCGGACACCCGGGGATGTCTATCGGACGCGGAAGGCCTTGCCGACCTTGGCCGCGCGGCCCGCGCCGCTGGAGAGCTGCACGACGACCCGGTAGCGCCCGCGCTTCAGGCCCTTGGTGGTCAGGGAGACGCGGTTCTTCGAGCTCGTCGTCCGGGTGCGGGACATGACCTTCACCCAGCGCTTGCCCTTCTTGCGGTAGACGACGATCCGCGCGCTCGCGCCGCGGCTGGTACGGACCGTGATCGCGGCATAGCGCTTGCCGCCGCGCTTGCGCGACTTCGCCGACAGGGCCGTGACCGCGGGCAGCGGACAGCCGTTGAGCGTGCCGACGGCCTTCTCGTACGGGCAGGCGTCGACGTTGTCCTTGCGGCCGTCGCCGTCGCTGTCCTTGATCACCGGCGCGGCCGGGCACCCGGTCGACGTCTTGGCGTAGACCGTCGGGCACTTGTCGTCGAGCAGCGGCCGGCCGTCGCCGTCGGCGTCCGGGCCGCGCGGCGTCGAGTCGCAGACGTTGCCGATCCGATCGCGGTCGGCGTCCGCCTGGTCGCGGTTCGAGCGCGTCGGGCAGTTGTCGCGGGCATTGACGATGCTGTCGCGGTCGGAGTCGAACATGTCCGGCACGCCGTCGTGGTTGGCGTCGGTCGCAACGCCGGGGCAGCCCTGGGCGCTGACCGCGCCCGGCTCCTGCGGGCACGCGTCGCCGGCCCCGACGCCGTCGCCGTCGGTGTTGACCGGCGGGGCGCCGTCCTCGCAGGCGTCTCCCGTCCCGTCGCCGGGCGTCGAATCGGTCTGATCGGTGTTCGGGACGTCCGGGCAGTTGTCGAGGTCGTCCCTCTTGGTGTCGCCGTCGCGGTCCGCGAACACGGATCCGACGGCCGCCTCGGCGTTCACCCCGAGCACGGCGGTGTACATCGGGGCCGTCGGCCGTGTGAACGCCGTGCCCGTGATCGCCGTCTTGACCTGGGCCGTGCTCAGCGACGGATTGCGGGCCAGCAGCAGCGCGGCAACGCCGGCGACGTACGGCGCGGCCATCGACGTGCCGTTCATGTACTCGTAGCTGCCGCTGTTCGACGTGGAGTAGATGTCCTGGCCAGGCGCGTACACGTCGACCGGCGTGCCGTAGTTCGAGAACGAGGCGCGCCCGTTGCGCGCGTGGTAGGCGCCGACGCACAGCACGTTCGGCGAGCTGAACGAGCACGGGTACACCGGCGAGGTGCCGTTGTTGGTCCCGCTGTTGCCCGCGGCGACCACGAACAGCGTGTCCGGGTGCTCGTCGATCGCCTGCTTCTCGAGCGCCGAGAACGTGGAGCCGCCGAGGCTCGCGTTGACCACGCGCACTCCCTGGTCGCCGGCGAACTGGAACGCGTCGATGATGTCCGAGAGGAAACCGTTGCCGTTGGCGTCGAGGACCCGGAGCGGCAGCACGCGCGCTTCGGGTGCCACGCCGGCCACGCCGATCCCGTTGTTCATCCTGGCGGCGATCGTGCCGGTCACGTGCGTGCCGTGGCCGTCCGGGTCGTTCGGCACCTTGTCCTCGTCGACCCAGTCGTAGCCGGCCGCCACCCGGCCGGCCAGGTCCGCATGAGTGGCCAGGACGCCCGAGTCGACGGCGGCGACCGTGCGCCCCTCGCCGAGGCTCATGCTCCACGCCTCCGGTGCGTTGATGTCTGCGGTGGTGAGCGCGGTGTAGCTGCCCGTAGGCCCGACGGGCTGGCCCGTGCTCTCGAGCCCCCACAGCTTCGTGAAGCTCGCGTCGTTCGAGAAGGCGTGGATGACACGGTCCTCCTCGGCGATGGCGACGCCGGGATCGCGGCTCAGGTGGCGGAGGGCCGACCTGAGGTCGTCGTGATCGACCGCGATCACCTCGGTGCGGGGCACCTTCAGGGTGTCGACGAGCGTCGCGTCGACGTCCGAGCGGATCTCCGCCTGCTCGCTTGTCGTGAGCCCCGGCTCGTGCTGGACGATGATCCGCGCCGTCGGCTCATCGGCCCCTGCAGTCGACGGCAGGAGCAGCATCACGAACATGAGTAATGAGAGCGAAAGTGGACGGATAGCCAACATGACAGTGATCGGCTCGCGCGCGGGAGACTTGAGCGACCGGTAAGGAGACGAACATCCTAGACTCGCGAACGATGCGCACGCCAGGGCTGACAGCGGTCGGTACATGGAGCGGGGGACGTTTCATGCACTTCGGCGAAGCCGTCGACGAGG
Source organism: uncultured Solirubrobacteraceae bacterium (assembly GCA_963759375.1). Lineage (GTDB taxonomy): Bacteria > Actinomycetota > Thermoleophilia > Solirubrobacterales > Solirubrobacteraceae > DASSUW01. The sequence goes on from CAVWYY010000011.1 coordinate 104,632, forward strand.
CCCGCTTGGAGGCGCTCGTGCGGCCGGGTGGCGGCATCAACACCGTGCTCACCGCGGATGCCTACGGCGCCGGCGAGGCCGATGCGCTGCTCGGCCGCGCACTGGGCTCGGTGCCGCGCGACACCTACTGCCTGGTGGGTGCCATCGGGCACGATTTCTACACCGGGGAGCGCGAGGGGGCGAAGGGATTCCCCCGGTTCACCGACCCGCGGCTGCGCGGGCCGGAGGGCTACGCGGACTATGTCCGGATGGCCACCGAGCGCAGCCTGGAGCGCTGCGGCGCCGACGCGTTCGACCTGCTCCTGCTGCACAACCCGGACCGCACGGGCTACACCAGCGAGGCGGTGTGGGACGGCCTGGCGGCCCTGCGCGAGGACGGGCTGACCGGCGCGCTCGGCGTGGCGCCGGGCCCGGCGAACGGCTTCACGCTCGACCTCATCGGCTGTCTGGAGCGGTTCGGTGACCGGATCGACTGGGCGATGGTCATCCTCAACCCGCTCGAGCCGTGGCCGGGCGAGCTGGTGCTCGGCGCCGCCCGCCGGCACGACGTGCGGCTGATCACCCGCGTCGTCGACTACGGCGGTCTGTTCCACGACGACGTGCTGCCGGACCACCCGTTCCCGCGCTGGGATCATCGCTCGTTCCGGCCGGCCGGCTGGGTCGAGCGCGGCCGCGAGCGGATGGACCGGATGCGCCCGGTGGCCGAGCGCCACGGGCTGACGATGCTGCAGCTCGCCTGCGCCTGGAACCTCGCCCACGAGCCGGTGGCCTGCGTGGCGCCGACGCTGATCCAGGAGCCCGGGCCGGACGCGCGGCCGATCGAGGACAAGCGGGCCGAGCTGGCCGCCGTGGCCGACGGGCCGGTGCTGAGCGCCGCGGAGGTCGAAGAGATCCGCGCGATCGGCGACAACACGGGCTCGATGGTGCTCAAGGGCGCCGCGCCGGGCTTCGAGGGCGATCCGCTGCCTGACCGCTGGCCGATCAGCGCCGAGCTGTCGGAGCTCGCCGGCCGCTGGGGGATCGACCCCGAGCGCGATCTCGCCCGCGCGGCCTGACGTCCGTTTTCAAACCGCCGCCGCGGCGGCCGATCACAGGGCGGCAATGCGCGTCGCGCTGCTCACCATCGCCTGCCTGCTCGTGTTCGCCGCTCCCGCCGCGGCCCACGGCGGCGGCGGCGTGCTCACGCACATGGACACCCGCGACCAGCTCGCGGAGGTCAACGTGGCCGCCACGGCGGCCGCCGCAGCGGCTCCCGGCGCCCTCCCCTACGCCTGGTGCGGCGACGAGCGGACCACCGACGACGTCGTGCATTCGGCGCTCCCTGCGACCTCCCCGCGCTTCAAGATCGTCTACGCCCACCCCGCCGACCGGCCCGACCGCTTCGTGGGTTGGAAGGACGCGCTCCAGGCCAACGTCGCGCTCGTGCAGCGCTTCCTGGCCGCGCAGAGCGGCGGCGCCAAGGCGCTGCGGATCGACATGGGCACACGCTGCGGACCGCAGTACGCCGACATCCAGGTGGTGCACCTGAGCCGCTCCCGCGCGGCCTACGTGGACAACTTCAGCGCGATCATCGGCGAGGTCGAGTCGCGGCTCGGGACGCTCGACGCACCGCGCAACGTGGTCGTGTTCGCCGACACGCTCAACGGCGGCTCGTACGACTACGGGCTCGGCGAGAACGTGCTCGGCCCGTACGGTGACGACCCGGGTGCCGGCAACGTGCACAACCGCGGCGGCTTCGGCTCGGTCCTGTTCAGCCGCGACGGCCAGCCCGCACCAGGCGCGAACTCGCGCGGCTGGTGGCCGGAGGGGATGCTGCACGAGATCACCCACAACCTCGGCGGGGTGCAGTGGTCGGCCCCGCACTCGACGCAGCCGGTCGGCATGGCGAACCCGCGCTACGGCCACTGCTGGCAGGGCTACGACGTCATGTGCTACCTCGAGGACGCCGGCGCCTCGCACGCCATGCGCAACGACTGCCCGCGCATCGGCGGCGCGATCCCGCAGGCCTACGACTGCGGACGCGACGACTACTTCAACCCCAGGCCGCCCGCCGGCAGCTACCTCGCCACACACTGGAACGTCTACAACAACGCGTTCCTCGCCCCGTGCGCCAGGATCGTGCCCGCCTGCGGCGGGGGCATGGCCGGCCTCGTGCCCGAGCCGCCCGTCGCCACGGCGGTTCCGCAGGTCAGCGGCGCGCCGCGCCGGGGCCGGCCGATAGCCGCCAACGTCGGCAGCTGGCGCAACGGCCCGCTCGCCTACGGCTACCGCTGGCAGCGCGAGCGCCGCGGCCGCTGGGCGACCATCGGCGGCGCCGACAACTCCTCCTACCGCCCCCGCCGCGCCGACCGCGGGCGCCGCCTGCGCGTGCAGGTCATCGCCACCAACCCCGACGGCAGCGCATCGGCCGCATCACCGCCGAGCGCGCGCGTGGCCGACGGCAAGGTCGGCCACGCGCAGTCGCTGACGAGCAGGTCGTGCCGGCGGGCTAAGGGCCGAGCTCGTAAGCCTCCTGCCAGGTGCCGCGGTCGTAGAACTTCAGGGCGGGCGGTGTCGCGAGGCCGGTCGCACTGACGTCGTACATCCGCCGTGGCTCGCGCCAGCGGGCCGGGTCGGCGGAGCCGTACTTCTTCGTCAGCGCAGCCGCCGCGCGCCCCGCGGCCTTGCGGATCCCCGAAGCGTCGAGCCGCAGGAACGCCACGGCGTCCGCGCCGCCGAAGTCGAACGCGTGCGATCCCCCGGGGCCGCCGAGCCACTCGCGCGAGGCGCGCGGCAGGCTCTTCACGGCCGCGTCCTTGAGCGCCTCCCAGGAGGCGACGCCCGGGTCGACCGTGCCGGCGGCGTCGGTCCGGTCGTAGGAGCCGTCCCACGCCACCACGGCGTCGAGCAGCGCCTTCGCCGGGCCGGTCGCGCCGGCGGCCGCAGCGCGCACGGACGAGTCGAGCAGCGGGCGCTGCTGCGCGTGCGTACCGGCGACGCGGTCGATGCCCTTGACGGCGTTGTAGCTCGGCGACCGCGCCGCATCGCGGACCAGCTCGCGCAGGTAGCCGTCGCGGTGCAGGCGACCGGCGTTGCGGTCCTGGTCCGGCGCGTCGCCGATCGTCCAGCCGACCGACGGCGCGTTGTTCCAGTTCGCCAGCCAGCCCTGCTTGGGGTTGATCACGTGCGGCCGCTGGGAGACCTTCAGGATCCCCCGCCACTCGGCGTTGCCGGTGCCGGGGAACGGCAGCCGCTCGTCCCAGCGCTTGGGCTTGTTGGGCAGGCGGCCGGGATGGAACCAGCCGATGTTGCCCTGGTCGTCGGCGACCATCGTGTTCTCGTTCCAGGTCACCTTCGCGATCGCCTTGGCGGCGCCGCGGACGGTGTTGGCCTCGTTGAGCTGCGCGAGCCCCGTGAGGGTGTCCATCTCGTGGTTCCAGATCGCGTACTTGCGGGCGAACGCGGTGCGCTTCCCGGCGCGCGCCTGGACCGGGCCGTGCAGCGTGCGGCAGAAGCGGCGCTTGACGTCGCTCTGGCCCGAGACCTTGAACGTCTCGGTCCGGCACTTCATCTTGCGGACCTTGCCCTTGTAGCGGTAGCGCTCCTTGCCGGCGAGCCGCTCGACATAGAGGTCGTCGTCGTCGGAGGAGCCGCTGGTCAGGCCCCACGCGATGTGGTCGTTACGCCCGATGCCGACGAGCGGCAGGCCGGGCGGCGTGACGCCGCGGGCGTCCAGCCCGGGCCGGTGCACCTCGAACTCGGCGAGCTGCTCGGGGATCTCGAAGCCGAGCTGCGGACCGTGGAACAGCCAGCTGCGCTTGCCGCTGCCGCGGATCGCCCACGCGTCCGAGCCGCCGCGGATCAACGCGGTCGACGCCGTGGCCTCGGCCTTCGGCGCCTTGACGCCCTTCAGGAACTGCGACGAGCGCTTGAAGCCGATGCGCTCGTCCTCGCGGGTCCGGCCGGGCGTCGACGGGAAGCGGCCCGCGGACGCGGGGATCGTCGCGACCTGGCCCTTGCGCCGCAGCGGCAGGAAGGACTTGAAGCGCTTCGCGCCGAGCTGCCTGAGCGCCTGCCAGTTGGCGAGCTCGTTGCCGTCGCCGCTGGGGATCGTCCGCGCGAGCTGCACGCCGACCGACGCCGAGTCGACGGGGCGCCACGGGGACATCTTGAGCTGGAGCGCGGCGAACTCGAGCGGCTGCTTCGACGGGTCGGCAGCGACCTTGGCGATCCACGCGTTGATCCCGTCGGCGTAGGCGTCGAAGCGGGCCTGCAGGCTGCGCGGCAGGCGGTTGAGCGTGCGCTGCAGCTCGCGCGGCGTGTAGTAGTCGCGGCGGGCGACGATGTCGCTCTCCAGGCGGTCGGGCCCGAGCAGCTCGGCGAGCCGGCCCTGGGTGGCCCGGCGGAACAGCTCGAGCTGCACGAGGCGGTCCTGCGCCATCGCGTAGCCGACGCCCTTCCACAGGTCGCGGTCGTTCCCCGCGCGGACGTTCGGGACGCCGTACGCGTCGCGGGTGATGGTCACGCCGGCGAACGGCGTCTCGACCGCGCCCGGCAGGTCGAACCCGGCGGGCTTGAACGCGAACGACTGGTACAGCGCCAGCTGGTCGGTCAGGTGCGGATTCGTGCCACTGGTGGGCACGAATCCGGACTGACCGGGCGGCAGAACGGTCTCGGCCCGGATCACGCGCCCTTGGGCGGCGACGGGCAGTGTCAGCAGGGCCGCCGTCGAGCGCGGCCAGCGCAATGCTCCTCCTCATGGAGCGGGAAAGCTTATCCGGGGTACTGCTCGCGCGCGTAGGTGAGCAGGCCGCGGGCCTCGAGCCGGTCGACCGGCGCGCGGAACGTGACGTGGACGACGCCGGGGTGGCGGCCGATCTCGATCGCGCCCGTGACGGTCGCCCGGTTCTTGACCTCGGGCACGGTCATGCCGAGCAGCTCGGCCGCGCGGGCCAGGCCGTTGTCGGTCGCCGAGTTGAGGTCAGGGCCGCTGCCGATCACCGAGATCGGGGCGGTCTCCTCGAGCTCGTCGACGCCGTGACGGCGCGCGAGCGCGAGGGCGCGTGTCTCCTCCTCAGCCGTGAGCGGCCGGGCGAGGAACGGCAGGTCATCGGCCACCGGGAACAGCACCGGGCCGTCGATGCCCAGGCCCTTGATCACCTCGACCTCGAGCGTGACGGTGCCGGACACGTCGCACGTGTGGCCGGCGATCTCGCCGTCGCCCTGCAGCGCGTGCATGTCGCCGAGGTAGACGCCGCCGCCGTCGACCTTGACCGGGCAGACGAGGATCGCGCCCGGGCGTACGGCGTCGATGTCCATGTGGCCGTCGGTCTTGTGCTGGGCGAGCTCGGTGGCGCTGAGCGCGTAGCGGTGCGGGGCGCCGACCAGGAACGACCCGAAGTCGCCTGCGTTGTGGGAGTCGGGGATCGTGGTCGACGGCGAGGTGCCGAGCTGGCCCATGAACGGGCGCAGGCGCGCCGCCATGCCGACGATGTCGTGCGGCGCGAACAGCAGGATCGGGTTCTGGCGCGAGTTGTCGGGCAGCGCGGCCATGCGGTTCGCGTCGTGCGCGAACGCCTCGGCCGCCTCCTGGCCGACGGTGACGCCGACCGTGTGCGTCGGGTCGAAGGCGATCGTGTAGCCGTTGGTGAACGTGAACGGCGTCGCGTCGGCGCCGCAGTTGGCGCAGCGGACCGCGGCCTGGCCGATGCCGTCGACGCGCGTCTCCGGCCACTCGGTGCCGCACTCGGCGCACAGCGGCGCGCAGTACGGGTCGGCGTTGAAGCGGCCCTCCATCGGCTGGTCGTTGCCGGAGGCGGTGGCGAGCGAGGTGACCTCGATGTCGCGGATGCGGATGGCGATCGCGTCACCGACCTGCGCGCCCTCGACCGCGACCGGCGAGCAGACCTCGTGGCCACCGCGGATCGACGGAGTGATCATCGGTCCCCAGCAGCCGGGCGTGGTGTTGACGACGATGTGGCCGCCGTCGGCGACCGGGCCCGAGCATCGGGACGTCGGGGCCGAGCAGCCCGTCGGTGAACGTGTCGACGAACACGGTCTGGCGGGCCTGGCGGGTCTCGATGGTGGCCACGGTGCTCACACTCCTCCGGCGACAGGGATCAACAGGGCCACCTCGTCGCCCGCGCGCAGCGGCTGGGCGCGCTCGACGTGCGCGCCGCCGACCACCGGCAGCGCGGAGCGCAGGGCGGGCGCCAGCGCCGGCTGCTCCTCCGCCACGGCGGCGAGCAGATCCTCGACATTGGCTCCCTCGGCGAGGTCGACCGACAGCAGCGGCGCGTCCGCGAAGCGGCTCAACCCGGCGCCAAGACGGACGCGGACGCGCATGTGATCACAATAAGCCCATGGCCGACTCGCTGCGAGGCAAGCTCCTGCTGGCTTCGCCGACGCTGCTGGACCCCAACTTCGTGCGCACGGTCGTGCTGATCGCCGAGCACACCGAGGAGGGTGCGATGGGGCTCGTCCTCAACCGCCCGGCGGCGTCCACGGTGTCCGAGGCGGTGCCCGACCTCGCCTGGCTGACCGGCGACGATGAGCAGGTCTACGTCGGCGGCCCGGTCGCCGAGACGGCCGTGATCGTGCTCGCGGAGTTCGACCGGCCGGACGTGGCGGGGGCGCTGGTCGACGACGACCTCGGGTTCATCGGGACCGACGCCGACGACCCGGAGGTGCTCGAGGGCGCGATCCGCCGCGCCCGCGTGTTCGCCGGCCACGCCGGCTGGGGGCCGGGCCAGCTCGAGGACGAGCTCGAGGAGGAGGCCTGGATCGTCGAGCCCCCGCTGCGCGAGGAGATCTTCAGCGAGGACGCGCAAGGGCTGTGGGCAGCGGTGCTGCGGCGCAAGGGCCGCAAGTACGCTCTCCTGTCCACGATGCCCCTCGACCCCTCGCTGAATTGATCCGACGCTCACTGCTCCTCGGCGCCGTCCTCGCGCTCGTCGCCGCCGCGCCCGCTCCGGCCGCCAACCGCTGGCTCGGCGACAAGGTCCTCAACATGGCCCACCAGGGCGGTGAGGACGAGCTGCCGTCCAACACGATGTACGCGTTCCGCAAGGCGATGCGGTTGGGGGCCGACACGCTCGAGCTCGACGTGAGCGCCACCAAGGACGGGCAGCTGGTCGTGATGCACGACTGGCAGGTCGACCGCACGACCAACGGCACCGGCTACCTGACCGACCTCACGCTCGCGCAGGTGCGCAAGCTCGACGCGGCGTACAACTTCGTGCCCGGCCGCAACGCGGTCTCCGGGCTGCCGGCGCGGCGGTACCCGTTCCGCGGCGTCCGGACCGGTGCGAAGAAGCCCCCGAAGGGCTTCAGCCGCAACGACTTCCGGGTGCCGACGCTCGCCGAGGTGCTGAAGGCGTTCCCGCACACCCCGATCAACATCGAGATCAAGGGGCGGGACGACGACCCGGCGCAGTTCGCCCACAACGCCGATCTGCTGGCGGCGATGCTGAAGAACACCAAGCGGCGGGACCTGATCGTCGTGTCGTTCAACCAGCCGGCGGTGGACCGGTTCCAGGCGCAGGTGCCGCAGGTCGACGTCGCGCCCGGGATCGACGGGATCGCCGGCTTCCTGCTCGGCGGCGCGACGCCGGGCCCGGGCGTCGTGGCGCTGCAGATCCCGATCACGTTCGAGCTCGGCGGCCAGACACTCCAGGTCACGACGCCTGAGAACGTGCTCAAGACCCATCGCGCCGGCTACGCCGTGCACGTGTGGCTGAGCAACGACGAGGAGAACCGGCGGGTCTACAACCGGCTGCTGAACATGTGCGTCGACGGGATCATGGCCGCGAAGCCGAAGCTGCTCGAGCGCACGCTGCGCCGGGAAGGCATCGTCCGCCCCGACGGGCGCGGCACCGACCCATGCTCCGTGCGCGCGCGCCGCGCGGCCGCCAAGCAGCGCTCGGTGGCCGTCTCGCTCGTCCGGCGCGGCCTCGGGCCGCAGGCCTACACGGGCAAGGTGCGGATCCGCGCCCGGGGCCGGCTGCTCGGCCGGGAGAAGTTCTCGCTCGCCGAGAACACCGACGCCGGCGGCGTGACGGTGCCGCTCACGAAGGTCGGCCGCAAGCTGCTCGACGAGCTCGGAACCGTCCGCGCGCAGGTGATCGTGGAGACCCGCGGAGCACGCGGGAAGCCCGTGGTGACGCGGGTCCGGCTGCACTCCTGATCAAAAGATCTGGCACGTCACCGCAACTGTCGGGCCGATGGTGCATTCTTATGTCTCGTCAGGCCGAACCCGCGCCTTCCTGAAGGCACGGGCCGGGGGACCCAAAGCGGCGCCAGTGCCGCACGGGGCGAGTCCTCATCGGGGGATGAGGTAGCGCGATCTGAATTGCGCGAGCCCGTCAGCTCACCTCGGAGGCAGAACAGAAGTTGGAAGGGAGCACCAAGCGTGGACTCGCGTCCATCCGAGCTGGATCCGTACCCGAGATTTCGTCGCGATCTCGGCTCTGCCGTGTTGTGGGAGCGCTCACTGCACCGGTCGCAGGGCCGGCGGGAGCGCGCGCGTCGCGCGCGGCGGAACGCCCCGCGCCAGAAGGGCGTCACGCTCGCCGCGGGCGCGGCCATCCTCGCCTCCCCCGTGCTCGCGCCGCTCGGCGCCGCTGCCAGCTCGGCGCGGCCCGGCGTGTCGCAGACCGAGATCGCCGAGAAGGCCGCCGTCAGCAACGACCAGACCGCGCTGCTGTCCTACGGCGACACCGGCGATGCGGTGAAGGCCGTCCAGCACGAGCTGCAGATCGTCGAGGACGGGATCTTCGGGCCGCAGACCGAGGAGGCCGTCAAGAGTTGGCAACGTGGGCAGGGGCTCGCGGTGACCGGCATCGTCGACGCCAAGACCTGGGCCTCGCTGTTCCAGGCCAAGGTGCTGTTCTATGGCGACTCGTCGTCGTCGGGCACCGCGAGCACGGCCGCCTACGACGGCGGCGCCACGAGCACGCCGGCCGAGGCGTCCCCGTCGGACTCCGTCGGCGGCCCCGATCTCTCCGACCGCGTCGAGCTCAAGGAAGAGATCACCAGCGACCCGGCCCCGGCCGCCGCACCGGAGTCGGCGCCCGAGAGCGCAGGATCGGCGCCCGACGCGACGAGCTCGCCGGCGCCTGAGTCGACGCCGGTCTCGACTACCGGCGACGGCTGCTCGACCGACGGCCGGATCGTCGCCCCCGTGCAGGGTGGCACGGTCACCGGCAACTACGGCGAGAACCGTGGCGATCACGCCCACAGCGGCACGGACATCGCCGTGCCGACCGGCACGACCGTCCGCGCGGCCGACTGCGGCACCGTCAGCGTCTCCGGCGAGGAGAGCGGCTACGGCCAGATGGTCTGTGTCCAGCACGCCGGCGGCAACACCACCTGCTACGCCCACCTGTCCGAGCGCGACGTCTCCGTGAGCGAGTACGTCAAGGCCGGCCAGAAGATCGGCGAGGTGGGCTGCACCGGCAACTGCACCGGCCCGCACGTGCACTTCGAGGTCCGCCGGAACGGCACGGCCACGGATCCGAGCCCATACCTGGATGGCGCGAAGTCGGTCAACGGCCAGAGCGTGACGATGGCGGAGGGCTCCGGCGGCATCGGCGGCGCCTCCCCGGCGCAGCAGGCCGAGGTCTTCGGCGCGACCGGCGGCACCAAGGCCCCGGCCCCGACGAAGCACCACCAGCTCGCCCGGATCTCGCCGCCCGCGCAGACCGCGACGACGAACCAGGTCGCCGCGACGACGCCGGCAGCGACGACGGCCCCGGCGACCGCGCCGGCGACTCAGCCGGCGGCGACCGCGCCGACGACCCAGCCCGCGGCCACGACCCCGGCGGCCACGACCCCGGCAGCGACGGCTCCGGCGACGACCCAGCCGGCGGCGACGACGCCGGCAGCGCCCGCCGAGCAGGCCCCGGCACCGACCGCCAAGGCCCCGGCGCCGGTCGAAGAGGCCCCGGTGGCCGAGGCTCCGGCCGCAGCGCCGGTCGAAGCGGCCCCCGTGGCCGAGGCTCCGGCCCCGGCGCCGGTCGAAGAGGCGCCCGCTCCGGCGCCCGCACCGGCTCCGGCCGCTCCGGCGCCCGCGCCGGTCGAGCAGGCCCCCGCGCCCGCTCCGGCTCCGGCGCCCGCCGCTCCGGCACCCGTCGAGCAGGCTCCGGCGCCCGCGCCGGCCCCGGCTCCTGAGGCTTCGGCGCCCGCTCCGGCGGCCGAGGCACCCGCTCCGGCCGCCCCGGCTCCCGAGCCGGCGGCCGAGGCACCCGCAGTCGAAGCTCCGGCGCCGGCGGCCGAACCGCCGGCGCCGGCCGCACAGGCCCCGACGGCCCAGGGGTCAGCCAACGGCGCCGCCGCGGGGGGCGTGGCGGCACCGTAGTCAATGGGGGTGGGCGGGGCGTCGCCGGGGGGCGACGCCCCGCCGGTGTCCCCTACGTTGCTCCGGCGCCGAGGCGGAGGAGGCAACCTGGCGCGCCGGCGCGAACCGGGAGGGGTTCCGGCGAGAAGCGCATCCAGCGCGGGGGCCGGACGCCCGCCTTCGCGAGGTCCGCTCGCGAGTTGGAGATACCGGGCTCGACGAGGATCGCCGGACCGCCCCCGGCGGTCAATAAGCAAACGGGCAGCGTTCCGCGCACATTCCGCGGTCGAACGGGTAGGGCCTAGGACCATGGACAAGGATCCGCTCGACATCGACCTCGCCCTCGAGCGCCTCGGCGCGGCACTGCCGCTCCAGTTGCGCTCCGCCGCCGCCTACACGATCGCGGCCGCGAAGATCACCGGCTTCGCCTACCTCGGCCTGACCGAGTTGCTGTGGCGCTTCGCTCAGGCCGACCTGGCCGACGCACGGCGCCTGACCGAGAAGGTCGTGACTCTCGGCGGCACGCCGGCCGACTCGGTCGACGGGTTCGGGCTGCCCGCCGACGGCGCGGAGATCGTCGAGCGTCTGATCGAGCTCGAGCGCGAGGCGATCGAGGCGCTGCAGGACACGATCCCGGCGACCGGCCACACGGGTGACTCGGAGGCCCTCGAGCACCGGCTCGAGCACATGATCATGCGCAAGCAGGAGCAGGTGGACACGCTCGTGCGCGCCCGGCGCGACTGAGCTCAGCCGCCGGGCCCGAGGCCGAGCGCGAGGAAGCCGACGCCGAACACCAGCGCGAGCTGGATGCCCGCGCAGGCCAGCGCCCACGCGAGCGCCTCGACCACCCCGAACGACCACGCCACCCACGCGCTTACAGCGGCCGGGACCACGAACGTCGCGGCGAGCAGCAGGGCCGCCTGCCAGGCCTCCCAGGTGTCGAGCTCGACGTTCTCGACGACGGCGACGGTCGCGGCCGCGCCCAGCACCGGCAGCACGACGGCACCGACCAGCCACGGCGTCCAGCTTCGCCGCGCGTCCTGCGCCGCGTCCCCCGTCGTCATGCAGCAGATCGTTGCAGGCGGTGCGCACGGAACGCGAGCACCACGCCTGCGAGGACGGCACCGGCGAGCGCCGCGTGCGTCACCAGATCCGCCGCCGAGCTGAACGACTCGTGGAAGACGTATCCGACGAGCGTGAACGTCGCGGCCCACGCGGCGGTGCCGAGCAGGCTCCACGGCAGGAACGCCCGCAGCTTCATGCCGGACGCGCCGGCCAGGAACGGCGCCACCGCCCGGATGATCCCGATGAAGCGCCCGACGAGGATCGCCTTGGCGCCGTGACGGTCGAAGAACTCGTCGACCCGCCCCAGCCGCGGCGCCGTGACGCCGAGCCGCGGGCCGTGCGTGACCAGGAAGCGGCGCCCGAGGCGGCGGCCGAGCATGAAGCTCGCGAAGTCGCCCGCGGCGGCCGACAGCCAGACGATCAGCAGCATCGGCACCAGATCGACGCCACCCTCGGCCGCGACGACACCGCCGAGCACGACCGCCGTCTCACCCGGCGCGACGAGGCCGACGAACGCGCCGGTCTCGAGGAACGCCAGGGCGCCGACCAGCGCGTAGGTCCACGTGCCCAGCGTGTCCGACAGGTCGGTGAGCGCCTGCTCGAGGTCCGGCAGCTCGATCACGCCGGACGCGGTCATCGCGAACAGCGCCGCCGCGACCGCCGCCAGGGCGATCAGCAGTGCCGGAGGCCGGCGGGTCATGCCGCTGCGCGGACGCTGACCTCGCGCGGGCGCCACGCCGGGCGGGCGTCGCGCGGCCGAGCGACCGGCGCCGGAGCCGGCTCGACCTCGGCAGGAGCCTCGACCGCATCCTCACGGCCCCAGGCGGCCATCGTGCGGCGCAGCGCGCTGAGCGCGACGAGGCCGACCGGCGCCGGCACCCAGATCGCGATCGCGCGGTAGGCGAGCACGGAGACGATCGCCAGATCGGCGTCGACGCCGAAGGCCAGCAGCGCGCCGACCAGGCCGCCGCTCACGGCGCCCGGGATCGGGATCGTGTTGCCGACCTGCCCGAGGAAGTAGGCGAGGATGACGATCTGCAGCGCGGGCGGGTGGCCGAACGCGTGCAGCATCGCCCACAGCACGGCCATGTCGAAGCCCCACCAGGCGAACGCGCCGAGCAGCCGGGGATCGAACGAGCGCACATGGCCGATCGCGTCGCGCACCGCCCCGCCCATGACGGCGGCGCCGACCCGGATGCGGCCCGGGCCAGTCGGCCGCAGCGCGGCGGCGGTCAGCGGCAGCAGGATGCCGGCCGTGGCCAGCGCGGCGGGAAGTGCGGTCAGCGTCAGCGGCTCGCCCTCGATCGCCAGCAGGGTGCCGGTGACGGCGACCGAGCCGAGGAAGACCGAGTAGAGCAGCACCAGGAACGTCAGCAGCGTGCGCGTCGCGTCGCGCGTGGAGAGACCGGAACGACGCAGCGCCCACAGCGTCAGCGCGGCGCCGCCGACGCCCGCGGTGGGGAGCAGCCGGGTCGCGGCGGCGCCGCCGAGTGTGATCTGCGTGGTCTCCCGGAGGCCGAGGCGGGCCGAGGCACGGCGACCCACCAGCCAGAGCAGCAGGATGTAGCCGCCGAAGGAGAGCAGCTCGAACACGGCGGCGCCGATCACCCAGGCGGGATCGGCGTCCAGCGCGCGGCCGAGCGCATCGGCGAACGCCTGCAGCGGCCCGCCGAGGACCACGATCGCCAGAATCAGCGCAAGGGCTGCAGCAGCGGGCAGAGCCGCCCGGCGCGCCAGTGTGCGGAGATCGATCGTTCCGAGCGTGAGGTCCTCGGCGGGCATGAACCCAGTATCGGGACCGCAGGTCGCCCGCGCATCGGGGATATCACCAGCGTGAGGGTGAGGGGAGCCGTACCGCTAGCGCTGCTTCGGGCGCACGTGCTGGAACCCGAAACGGCCCTTGATGCAGAGATTCCCGCTCGTGATGTCGTGATCGTGGGGCGACGAGACCTTGACGATGTCGTTGTCCTGCACGTGCAGCGTGAGGGTGCATCCCACGCCGCAGTAGGGGCAGATCGTGTCGGCCTGCGTCTGGCGCGACTCGTCCCAGGCCCCCTCCTCGCGCAGCTCGTGCTCGGAGGCGAACATCAGCGCCCCGGTCGGGCACACCGCGATGCAGTTGCCGCAGTACACGCACGCCGACTCCGGCAGCGGGTTCGCGTACTCGGTCGAGATCCGGGCGTCGAAGCCGCGGCCCGCGACGGTGATGGCAAACGTGTTCTGCCACTGCTCACCGCAGGCGTCGACGCACTTGTAACAGAGGATGCACTTGGAGTAGTCGCGCACGTACAGGTCGTTGTCGACCTTGATCGGGGAGTGCACGGTGGCCGCGGTCTGGCCGTCCGGCTCCTCGTGCTCCCCTGTGCGCCGGTTGTCGCGATCCGGGTCCGGGGGCGCCGGCGGCCCGTAGCGCTCGGGCCGGGCGTCGTAGCGCGCCAAGTAGCCGTCGGCGACCGGCGTGGTGGACAGGTCGGTCGACGACGCCAGGAACTCCATGACCATCTTGCGGCTGTGGCGGACGCGCTCGGAGTCGGTCTTCACGACCATGTCGGGCTCCACCGGCCGCGCGCAGGCCGGCGCCAGCACGCGCGCCCCCTCGAGCTCCACGACGCAGACGCGGCAGGCGTTGGCGGGCTGGAGCGTCTCGCCGTAGCACAGGGTCGGCGTGTCGATGCCCAGCTGCGTACACGCCTCCATGATCGTCGAGCCCTCCGGCACCTCCACCGGCTGGTCGTCGATCGTCAGGTTGACCATGCGCTCCGTCATGCGAACACCTCCAGCTTGGCGATAGCCGACTCGATCGCCGCCGAGGCGGTCTGCCCCAGGCCGCAGATCGACGCGTCGCGCATCGCTTGCCCGATCTCACCGATGAGGGCGATCTCGTCCTGCACGCTGCCGCGCGTGCGCCCGGACAGCAGCCGCGCCAGCGCCTCCTGCTGGCGCACGGTGCCGACGCGGCACGGCACGCACTGCCCGCAGCTCTCGTTGCGCATGAACGCGGCGATGACCATCAGCAGCCGGCCGAGGTCCATGCGGTCGTCGATCGCGAGCACGACGCCCGAGCCGAGCGTGACGCCGGAGCCCCGCGCGTCCTCGAGCGTCAGCGGCATGTCGAGCTCCTCCGGCGTGATGAACATGCCGGCCGCGCCGCCCAGCAGCACGGTGCGCAGGTTGGGCGGGACGCCGCCGGCGAGCTCGAACACCTCGCGCAGCGTGGTGCCGAACGGCACCTCGTACGTCCCGGGCCGCTCGACGGCCCCGCTCACGCAGAACAACTTGGGCCCGGTGGACTTCTCGGTGCCGATCTGCGCGAACGCCGGGCCGCCCTCGAGGACGATCGCCATCACGTTGACGAGCGTCTCGACGTTGTTGACCACCGTCGGCTGCCGGAAGAGGCCTTCGACGACCGGGAACGGCGGCTTGTTGCGCGGCTCGCCGCGGTAGCCCTCGATCGAGCCGAAGATCGCCGTCTCCTCGCCGCAGATGTAGGCGCCCGCGCCCTTGCGCACCTCGATGTCGAACGCGAAGCCGTGGTCGAGCACGTCCTTGCCGAGGAAGCCGCGCTCGCGCGCCTCCGCGACGGCGTGCTCGATGCGCTCCTGGGCCAGCGGGTACTCGCCGCGCACGTACAGGTAGCCGTGCTCGCACCCGGTCGCGTACGCGGCGATCGTCATCGCCTCGACGACCGCGAACGGGTCGCCCTCCATGATCACGCGGTCCTTGAACGTGCCCGGCTCGGACTCGTCGGCGTTGCAGATCAGGTAGTGCGGGCGGCGCGGCTGGTGGGCCACGGCGTCCCACTTGCGGCCCATCGGGAACGCGGCGCCGCCGCGGCCGACGAGGTTGGAGTCGATCACCTCGCGGATGACGCCCTCGGGGCCGAGGTCGATCGCGCGGCGCAGCGCGTCGTAGCCGCCGTGCGCGCGGTAGTCGTCGAGGCTCTCCGGGTCGACGTGACCGACGCGCCCCAGCAGCCGCAGGCCGCTCTCGCCGAACTGCGGCGGCGTGGTCGACGGCGGCGGAGGCGGCGTCGCGCCGCCGAGGATCGCCTTCACGCCGTCGGCGTCCACGGGCGCCAGCTCGCGTTCGATCGGCTCGTCGCCGGCCTCGGTCAGCATCGCGGCCGGCGCGCGGTCGCACTGGCCCAGGCACGGGCTGCGCAGCCACGTGGCACCGTCGACCGCTACGCCCTCGGGGCCGAGCTGCGCGATCAGCTCCTCGGAGCCGGCGCAACGGCACGCGACGTCGTCACACACGTGCACGACGCGCGGCGGCCGCTCGACGACCGAGAACAGGCCGTAGAACGTGGCCACGCCGTACACGTCGGCCGGCGGCACGGTCAGGCGCCGCGCCACGTAGTTCAGTCCACCGGGGCTGATCCAGCCCGCGCGCTCGTGCAGCGCGTGCAGCGTCGGCAGCAGCAGATGGCGCTGCGCGCGCGCCTCATGGCCGCCGTGCGCGGCGTGCCCGTTCTCGCTCGCCCACACGGCAAGCGACGGGCCCAGGAAGGCGTCGACGGCGTCGCGCTCCGCCGCCGTCGGCTCGGCGTTCAGCAGCCGCAGGTCCACGCTACTTGCCGGCCTCGGAGCTCGTCACACCTGCAGTTTGACGCTCGCGCACCTTCTCCACCCGGATGGCGGTCGCCTTGAACTCGGCCGTCCCGGACTTCGGGTCGGTCGCGTCGATCGTGAGGATGTTCACGTCGACCTCGTCGGGGAAGTGCATGGTCATGAACGCGAGTCCGGGCCGCAGGCCGGGATCGAGCCGCACGGGCGCCTCGATCGCGCCGCGTCGCGAGGTGATCCGCACGATCTCGCCGGGCTCGACCTCGAGTCGCTCGGCGTCGGCGGGCGAGAGGTCGAGCGTCTCGCCGCGGCGCAGCGGCGAGCTGTAGAGGCCCGACTGCACGCCGGTGTTGTACGAGTCGAGCCGCCGGCCGGTGGTCAGGCGGATCGGGAAGTCGTCGTCGAGCTCGTCGATCGGCGGCGCCCACGGGGTGACCGAGAACGGCGCGAGCGGCCCCTCGACGGGCTCGGCCCACAGCCGCCCGTGCAGGAACGCGGATCCCGGATGGTCCTCGGTCGGGCACGGCCACTGGATGCCGCCCTCCGCCTCCAGGCGGGCATAGCTCATGCCGCCGTGCATCGGACTCAGCGACCGCAGCTCGTCCCACGCCTGCTCGGGCGTCGGCTGCCCCCAGTCGTGACCCAGCCGGCGCGCCAGCTCGCAGATGATCCACTGGTCGTCGCGCGCGTCGCCGGGCGGGTCGATCGCCTTGTGCATGAGCTGGACGCGGCGCTCGGAGTTGGTCACCGTCCCGCCCTCTGACTCGCACCACGACGCCGACGACGGGAAGACCACGTCGGCCATGTCGCACGTCTTGGTCATGATGATGTCCTGCGCGATCAGGAAGTCCAGGCCTTCGAGCAGGCCGAGCGCGCGCTTGGAGTCGGCCTCCGACTGCGCGGGGTTCTCGCCGAGCACGTAGAGCGTGTTCAGCTCCCCGCGCTCCATGCCGTCGAACATCTGGGAGAGGTGCCAGCCGCGCTCGGGTGGAAGGTCGACACCCCAGGCCGCCTCGAAGCGGGCACGGGCCTCCATGTCGTCCTGCACGTCCTGGAAGCCCGGCAGCTTGTTGGGGATCGCGCCCATGTCGCCGCCGCCCTGGACGTTGTTCTGGCCGCGCAGCGGGTTCAGGCCCGACCCCCAGCGCCCGACGTGCCCGGTCAGGAGCGCCAGGTTGATGAGCGAGAGCACGTTGTCGACCGCGGTGACGTGCTCGGTGATCCCGAGCGTCCAGCAGATGATCGCCCGGTCGGCGCGCGCGTACGCGTGGGCCATCTCGCGGATCACCTGCGCCGGCACGCCGGTCACGCGCTCGCCCTCCTCGAGCGTCCACGGCTCCACGGAGGCGCGGTACTCGTCGAAGCCCGTTGTCGCGCGCTCGATGAACAGCTCGTTGGCCAACCCCGCGTGGATGATCTCGCGCGCCATCGTGTTCGACAGCGCGATGTCGGTGCCGACGTCGAGCCCCAGCCAGGTGTCGGCCCACTGCGCCGAGCCGGTGCGCCGGGGATCGACGACGTACATCCGCGCGCCGTTGTGCACGGCCTTGAGAACGTGGTGGAAGAAGATCGGATGCGTCTCGCGGGCGTTCGAGCCCCAGAGGATCAGCAGATCCGTCTCTTCGACCTCCTTATAGGACGACGTGCCGCCGCCCGCGCCGAACACCGTCGCCAGACCGACGACGCTGGGAGCGTGTCAAGTGCGGTTGCACGAGTCGATGTTGTTCGACCCCATAACCGAACGAACGAACTTCTGGGCGAGGAAGTTCACCTCGTTCGATGCCTTGGAGCAGCTGAACATGCCGAAGGAGCGCGTGGCGTCCTGGGCCCTGGCACGAGCCAGGCCGGCGGCCGCGACGTCGAGCGCCTCGTCCCATCCGGCGGGCCGCAGCACACCGTTCTCACGCACCAGCGGCTCGGTCACCCGTCCGCGGTACTTACGCAATCCGATCACCTCCTCTCCTGTCCATAGGAGCTTCCCTTGAGTCTACGCAACCGAATAGTCTCGACGAATGCGGGCCTTGCCGGCCCTCGACGCGCTCGTGGAGCTGCCTGCCGGGCGCTATCAGCTGGGTGAGCCCGGCGAGGAGCGCCCCTGCGACCTGCGCAGCCTGCTGATCGGCCGCTGGCCGGTCGTCAACGGCCATGTGCGCCGGTTCGCGGAGGCGACCGGACGGCCGCTGACCGCCGTGCTCGAGTCCGAGGAGCTCGCCGACCACCCGGCGACGGGCCTGTCGCTGGCTGGCGCGGAGGCGTTCTGTGCCTGGGCGTCGGACGCGCTCGGGAGCCCGGTCCGCCTGCCCACCGGTGACGAGTGGGAGGCCGCCGCGCGGGGTGCCGACGCGCGCCCGTACCCGTGGGGCGAGACGTTCGACCCCGAGCGGTGCGCCTGCGCGGACTCCGCCTGGGGCTGGACGGTCCCGGTGGTCGCGCATCCGGAGGGCGCCGGGCCGTTCGGCGCCGAGCAGCAGGCCGGCAACGTGTGGGAGTGGGTCTCGGACCGCGACGCGGACGGCTGGGGAGTCGTGCGCGGCGGCAGCTACCTGGACACCGGGTGGGGGCTGCGTGCCTCGCGCGCGCAGCCCGCAGATGCCCGGCGCGCAACGAACACGACCGGCTTTCGAATCGTGATGGGAGGGATATGAGGGATGTTCTGATCGACGCGCTGCGGGAGGTCTACGACCCTTGCTGCGCGGACCGCGGGATCTCGATCGTCGACATGGGCGTCGTGGAGGACGTCCGCTTCGACGGATCGCACGTGGACGTCGACCTCGTCCTCACGACCGGCTGGTGCCCGTTCGTGGTGTCGATGTCGACAGCCATCCCGGAGGCCCTGACGGCGATCGACGGCGTCGACACGGTCGACGTGAAGGTCGTCTGGGACCCGGTGTGGACGATGGACCGCCTGTCGGAGTCGGCGCGCGCCAAGCTCGCGATGCCGCTCGAGGAGCTGGAGCCCTACCGCGCGGGAAGGAGCGCTGCCTGATGGTCGACGCGTTCGTCTTCGATTGTGTGTGCCACATCTTCAACTTCGACAAGCGGAACGCCATCGGCCCGCCCGGCGAGCTGTTCGACGAGCACCTGTACGCGTTCCACCAGCTGCTCACCCGCGAGGGCGAGACGGTCCTCTCGCGCGACGAGTTCTTCAAGGAGTGGAGCGTCGACGAGATCTACGACATGGTCATCGAGGGCTCCGACACCGACATGATCGTGGCCCAGCCGCTGCCGCTCACGGACCTGTTCCACGACGGCCTGTCGGCCTGGGAGAAGTGCGCCGAGATGGCCGCCAAGCACTCGGACAAGGCCGTGTTCTGGGGCTCGGTGAACCCGCTCGAGGGCAAGAAGGCGCTCGACCTCATGACCCGCCAGGTCGAGGACCACGGGGCGAAGGCGTTCAAGTTCTACAACGTGCGCTACGACTACGGACAGCCGTTCCCGTGGCGCATGGACGACCCGCGCATCGCGTTCCCGATCTTCGAGCACGCCCAGAACCTCGGCATCAACCTCATCGGCGTCCACAAGGGCGTGCCGCTCGGCCCGCAGCCGATCGAGCACACCCGCACGTTCGACATGGACGGCGCGGCCGCCAACTTCCCGGACATCAACTTCGTGATCTTCCACGTCGGCCTGCCGTGGCTCGACGAGGTGCTGTGGCAGATCGTCCGGTTCCCGAACCTCTACGCGTCGATCGCCGCGACCGTGAACTTCATCTCGCGCCAGCCGCGGGTGTTCGCGGAGATGCTCGGGAAGATGATGTGGTGGTGCGGCGAGGACAAGATCATCTACGGCGGCGAGGCGCCGATCTGGCACCCGCAGTGGGCGCTCGAGGAGTTCTGGAACTTCGAGCTGCCGCGCGACATCGTCGAGGAGCGCGGCTACCCGCAGCTCACCGATCAGGCCAAGCGCAAGATCCTCGGCGGCAACCTCGCCCGCCTGCACGGGATCGAGGTGCCCGCGACCGCGTAGCTAGCGCGTGTGTCCGGCATATCGGCGCATAGCCGGCGGTGTCCGGGTCGTCGCTGCCGGTGCACGGCATCCGAGAGCATGCTGGTAGCACGTGACCGGATGCCGGGTGCCGGCAGCGGCGGGCCAGGCCCGCCGGAATGCGTCGAGATGCTGGACGCGCGCGCTTACTGCAGGACGGCGTCGTCGGCTTCGTGCAGGAGGAAGCCGGCGGCGTCGAGCACCTGGCGCTCGCGCAGGCGGTCGAGCCGCTCCTTGCACGACGGCTCGATCGCCCAGGCCGCCACAGCGGCGCTGTCCTCGATCGGCCGCAGCCCGTTCTCCTCGGGCTCGTCGTAGGCCTGGCGCAGCCACGCGAGGTCGTCGGCGATCCGTCGCGGGCGCGTCGCCTCGGCCTCCGGATGCCAGGGGTCCTGCCCCTGCCGCCGCTCCGGCACTCCGGGCGGGCGGGTCAGCGCCACGCCGAGGGCGTTGAGCCAATCCGGTCTCTCTCGCACAAGCTCGAGCATGCGTTTCCTCGTTTCCGGTCCGCTGTCGTGGCAAACTCGCGCCCGACGCCCATGACGACCTTCAACTACACCTCCACCGCCGCCGATCCTACCCTCGACGAGACGTTCGAGCGTGCGCTCGCCACCGCCCGCGAGGGCCGCGCGGCGCCGCTGCCGCACCTCGTCGCCGGCGAGGAGCGCGCGGCCGGCGAGATCTTCGAGCGCACGGATCCGTGCGACCCCGCGCGCGTGATCTCGCGCGCACACACGGCCGACGACGAGATGGTGGCCGCCGCCGTGCACGCCGCCCGCGCCGCCCAACCCGAGTGGGCGGCAACGCCGCTCGCCGAGCGCACCGCCGCGCTGCGCCGCCTGGCCGCCCTGATCTCCGAGCGGCTCGTCGAGCTCGCCGGCGTCGTCTCGGCCGAGACCGGCAAGATCCGCCTCGAGGCGGTGCCCGAGGTGCAGGAGGGCGTCGACCTGATCGAGACCTACTGCACGTTCATGGAGGAGAACGACGGCTACCGGATCCCGCTCGGCCGGCTGTCGGAGAACGAGGACAACGTCTCGATCATGCGGCCGTACGGCGTGTTCGCGGTCATCTGCCCGTTCAACTTCCCGTTCGCGCTCGCGGTCGGGATGGCGTCCGGCGCCCTGGTGTGCGGCAACACGGTCGTGATGAAGCCCGCCGAGGAGACGCCGTGGTCGACCGGGCTGATCGCCGAGCTGGCCGTCGAGGCCGGCCTGCCGCCCGGGGTGCTCAACCTGGTGCACGGCGCCGACGCCACCGGCCGCGCGCTCGTCGCCGCGGACATCGACGGCGTCGCCTTCACCGGCTCGGCCGAGGCCGGCCACGCGATCGCCCACGAGCTGCACGCGCGCCCGCCGCTGCGCCCGCTGGTCGCCGAGATGGGCGGCAAGAACCCGGCGATCGTCACCGCGTCGGCCGACGTCGACCGCGCGGCCGCCGGGATCGTGCGCTCCGCCTACGGGCTGAGCGGCCAGAAGTGCAGCTCGTGCAGCCGCGTGGTCGTCGACCGCGCGGTGCACGACGAGCTGGTGGACAAGATCGCCGCCGGCGCCCAGGCGCTGCAGGTCGGGGACCCGGCGGACACCTCCAGCAACCTCGGGCCGGTCGTCGGCCCCGTGGCCGTCGAGCGCTTCGAGGCCGCCGTCGAGGACGCGCGGCGCGACGGCGAGATCGTCACCGGCGGCACGCACGACGGCGGCTTCGCCCAGCCGACGCTGGTCACCGGGCTGCCGCCCGGCCACCGGCTCACGCGCGAGGAGCTGTTCCTGCCGTTCCTCACCGTCACCGCGGTCGACGGCTTCGAGGCGGCGATGGAGGAGGCCAACGCGGTGGCCTACGGGCTGACCGCCGGCATCTTCACCGAGGACGCGGCCGAGAAGCAGGCGTTCCTGGACCGGATCGAGGCCGGCGTGATCTTCGTCAACCGCCGCGAGGGCGCCACCACCGGCGCCTGGCCGGGCATCCAGACGTTCTGCGGCTGGAAGGCGAGCGGCGCGTCGGGCAAGGGCGGCCTCGGGCCGCACTACCTCACGCAGTTCATGCGTGAGCAGAGCCGGACGGTGATGGTGTCCTGAGCAGCAGGCAGGCGGCGGCGTGCTCGCCGTCGCCCGTCTCGAACAGCGGCGGATCCTCCGTGTCGCACGGCTCGAAGCGGTGCGGGCAGCGCGGATGCAGGCGGCAGCCGGGCGGGATGTGCGCCGCGTCGGGCACGTCGCCGGCCAGGAGCCGCGAACCGGGCTCGCGGCCGGGCGACGGCACCGCCGCCACCAAGGCCTGCGTATAGGGGTGTTGCGGGCTCTCGATGACCTGCTCCGCCGACCCCTGCTCGACGATCCGCCCGAGGTACATCACCGCGATGCGGTCGCACAGCGTCCACGCCAGCCCGAGGTCGTGCGTGATGAACAGCAGCGCGAGCGAGCGCGACGCGCGGAGGTCCATCAGCACCTTGAGCACCTGCGCCTGGACCGACACGTCGAGCATCGACACCGGCTCGTCGCAGATCAGCCCGTCGGGGTCGAGCACCAGCGAGGCCGCGATCGCCACGCGCTGGCGCTGGCCGCCCGAGAGCTCGTGCGGATAGCGGTCGGAGAAGCGCTCGGGCGGCAGGCCGACGTCGGCGAGCGCGCGGTCCACCCGGCCGGCGTGCTCGGCCGCCGCGACGCCGGTCACGACCAGCGGCTCGGACACGATCGTGCGCACCTTCATGCGCGGGTTGAGCGTCTGGTACGGGTCCTGGAAGACCATCTGCACACGCCGGCGCAGCGTGCGCAGCGCGGCGCGGCCGTGCACCGGCGAGCCCTCGACCTCGATCTCGCCGCCAGCGCTCGGCACCAGCCCGAGCATCGCGCGCGCGAGCGTGGACTTGCCCGAGCCGGACTCCCCGACCACGCCCAGCACCTCGCCCTCACGCCAGTCGAACGTGACGCCGTCGACGGCCCGGGCGGCGCCGTAGTGGACGCTGAGGTCGCGGACGGTGAACAGGCTCACCAGGACTCCCACGGGGCGAAGTGGCAGGCGGCGAGGCGCCCGGGGGCGACCTCGGTCAGCGGCGGCTCGGCCAGGCAGGCGTCGGTCGCGTACGGGCACCGCGGGCGGAACGTGCAGCCCTCCGGCGCGTCGGCCGGGTCGGGCGGCGCGCCCGGGATCGGGTCGGCCACGCCGCGGTGGCCGCCGATGTGCGGCAGCGAGTCGAGCAGCCGCTTCGTGTACGGGTGCTGCGGGTGCTCGAACACCTCGGCTGCCGGCCCGCTCTCGACGATCCGCCCCGCGTACATCACGGCCAGGCGGTCGCAGGTCTCGGCCAGCACCGCGAGGTCGTGGCTGATGAGGATCAAAGCCAGGCCGAGCTCGCGCCGCAGCTGCGCCAGCAGGTCGAGCACCTGGGCCTGCATGATCACGTCGAGCGCGGTGGTCGGCTCGTCGGCGATGACCAGCGCCGGCCGGCAGGCCAACGCGAGCGCGATCATCGCGCGCTGCCGCTGGCCGCCCGAGAGCTGATGCGGATAGCCATGGCCGTGCCGCGCGGACAGCCCGACCGTCTTGAGCAGCTCGGCGATCCGGGCGCGCAGCTCGGCGCCGCCGGTCTTCTCGTGCAGGCGGATCGCCTCGGCGATCTGCGCCTCGATGCGCTGGACCGGGTCGAGCGCGTTCATCGCTCCCTGGAAGACCAGCGACACGTGGCGCCAGCGCACGAGCCCCATGCCGCGCTCGGTCCGCCGGTCGATCTTCACCGGCTCCTTCTCGCCGGGCGCGTTGAGCGTGATCGTGCCGCTGGGCTCGAGCTCCTTCGGCAGCAGCTTCATGATCGCCAGCGCGGTCGTCGTCTTCCCGCAGCCGGACTCGCCGGCCAGGCCCAGCGCCTCGCCGGGCTGCACGGCGAGGTCGACGCCGGCCACGATCGGCTTGCCGCGGTGGTGGACCTTGAGGTCCTCGATCTCCAGCAGCGCGGTCATGCCGGCTGCTCCCGCAGCCGCGGGTTGACGTGCTGCTCGAACACGTAGCCGATCAGCCCGATCACGAACACGAGCACCGTGATGCACAGCCCCGGCGGGATGATGTACCACCACGCGCCCGCGCTCGGGGCGCCGGCGTCGAACCCGTTCTCGAGCATCGTCCCCCACGAGATGCGCGTCGGGTCGCCGAGGCCGAGGAACGACAGCGACGCCTCGGCGAGGATCGACACGGCCACGATCAGCACGGTGTTGGCGAAGATCAGCGGCAGCGCGTTCGGGAGGATGTGGCGGCGGATGATGTGCCAGTCGCCCGCGCCCAGCGCCCGCGAGCGCTCGACGAACGCGCGCTCCTTGAGGGTCAGCACCTGCGAGCGCACGATGCGCCCGGTGCCGGCCCAACTCGTGATGCCGATGACGATGACCAGCACGAACACCGACGGGTTCAGCAGCCGCGCCAGCACGATCATCAGGGGCAGCTGCGGGATCACGAGGAACCAGTTCTCGAACGCGTCGAGCAGCTTGTCGGTCCAGCCGCCGAAGTAGCCGCCGGTCAGCCCGACCGCCGTGCCGAGCACGGCCGAGATCACCGCGGCGGAGATGCCGACGACGATCGACACGCGGGCGCCGACGAGCAACTGGGAGAACACGTCGGAGCCCACCTCGGTGGTGCCGAGCCAGTGCTCGCTGCTCGGGGGCGCGAGCACGTCGGTGCTCGACGCGTAGGGGTCGTACGGAGCGAGCAGGTTGCCGAAGATCGCCACGAACACGAACACCCCCAGGACGCTGAGGCAGACCTTGCCGCGCGTGGTTGCCCAGACCATCCTCATGCCGTCTGCACCCGCGGGTCGAGCACGAAGTACAGGCAGTCGGCGATCAGGTTCGCGACGATCACCGCCACGCGAGAAGACCAGGAACGCCCCCTGCAGCATCGGGAAGTCCTTGGACTGGATCGCCTCGTACTCGAGGAGGCCGAGGCCCGGCCACGAGAAGATCGTCTCGATCGTGATGACGCCGCCCATGATGAAGCCGAACTGGATCGCCGACAGCGTCACCAGCGGCAGCAGCGCGTTGCGCACCGCGTGCTTGCGCACGACCGTGTTCCAGGGCAGGCCGGTCGCCCGTTTGACGGTGATGAAGTCCTCGGTGAGGACGTCGACCATCGAACTTCGCATGATCACGAAGTACTGCCCGAGCAGCACCAGCGTGAGCGCGGTCACCGGCAACACCATGTGCTGGGCGACGTCGGCCGCCTCTGCGAACCACGAGTCGAACTGCTCGCCCGGGGTGGTTTGCAGCCCGGCCGGGAACAGCGGGATCTCGACCGCGAACAGCAGGATCAGGATCAGCCCGATCCAGTACTCCGGCGACGAGTAGGTGAACAGGCTGAAGCCGAGCAGCCCGTCGTCGGTACGGCTCCCTCGTCGGCGCGCCGCGACGATGCCCAGCCACGTCCCGATGATCGTGGCGAACAGCGTGCCGAAGCCCACGAGGAGCAGCGTCCACGGGAGCGCCTCGCCGATCTCGTGCCAGACGGTCTGCCGCGTCCGCTGGCTGATCCCCAGGTCCAGCCGCGCCGTGTCACCGACGTAGTCGGCGAACTGGCCCAGCAGCGGCTTGTCGAGCCCGTAGGACGCACGCAGCTGCTGGATCTCCTCCGGCGTCGCGCGCGGCAGCCGTGCGAGCTGCGACGTCGGATCGCCCATGATCCGGAACAGGAAGAAGTTGAAGATCAGGACGAAGATCAGCGTCAGGAAGGCGCCCAGCACCTTCCCGCCGAGCCAGCGGAGACTCAAGTCAGACCTCGATCGCCTCCCGCGACGCCTTGCGGCGCCGGAGGACGATCAGGATGAGGATCCCGATCGCCACCACGACGACGCCGATCAACACGTACAGCAGACCGTTCCCGCCGTCGTCGCTCGCCGACGTGTTCGCCGCGGTCTCAGCGGTCGGCGGCCCCAGGGTGGCCCACGGCGCGTAGGACACCTGCTCGCAGTACAGGTCGCCGTTCGGCTTCGGGCACGAGAGCTCGACGCCGCTGATCCGGTCCGTCCGGTACGCCTGCAGGATGGGATCGACGGTCAGGACGAGGTACGGGAGGTCCTGCTGGCTGATCTCGACGATCTGCTTGACGATCGGCTTGCGCTTCTCGATGTCGAACTCGCCGGCCTGCTCGATCGAACAGCTTGTCGTACTCGGGGTTCGAGTAGAACGAGTCCGAGGAGCCGCCGATCTGGCTCGTGGTGATCAGCTGCAGCAGCGTGCTCGGGTCGTACGGGTCGCCGCCCCAGCCCCAGATGAACGTGTCGAATTCCGGCGCCACCTTCCCGTCGACCTTCTGCGTGGTGAGCTCGGTGAGCTTGTCCACGCTGACGACCTGGACCTTGAACTCGATGCCCACCTCGGCGGCCATCTCCTTGACCAGCCGGGCGTCCTGGATGTTCTCCTGCGACTCCGAGCGGACGTAGAGGTTGAACGACAGCTTCTGGCCGTCCTTCTCGCGGATGCCGCCGTCACCGGGCGTCCATCCCGCGTCGTCGAGCATCTGCTTCGCCCGCTCCGGGTCGTACGCGTAGTCGGTCTCCGGGACCGCGAAGAAGTCCTTGTAGTAGTTGGGCAGGATGCCGTGGCCCGGGAACGCGGTGTTGCGGGTGGAGATCTCGTTGATCCGCTCGCGGTCCACCGAGTAGCCGATCGCCTGGCGGACGGTCTTGTCCTGGATCGCCGGGTTGAACTTCGCGTCCGGGCAGTCCTTCTTCGAGCAGAGGTTGAACGCCAGCTCGGTGAACGACGGCGATGCCGACTTGACCGTCTTGATGCCCTTGGTCTTGCCGAGCCGGTCGAACGAGGCGGACTGGACCTCGGTGATCACGTCGATCTCACCGAGGGTGAGCGCGCGCTCGACCGCGTCGTCGCTGCCGTACTTGATGAACTGCAGTTCGTCGAACTTCGGCTTGGGCCCGCGGAAGTTCGGGTTGGGCTCCATCCGGATGATCCGGTTGCGCTTGAACTCGGTGACCACGTACGGGCCGCTGCCGACCATCGGCATCTGCGGCTTGTAGGTCGTCGTGAGCGACTTGACCGACTGCTTGCCCCAGATGTGCTTCGGGAGCATGTAGACGAACAGGCCGCCGACGATCCGCGCGTCGGGCTTCTTGGTCTTGACGACGACCGTCTGCGGGTCGGGTGTGGTGACCGACGTGACGTTGTCCGTGTAGCCGGTGAACAGCGCGCCGTTGCCGCCCAGCGTGTCGAGGCTCCACTTGACGTCGGCGCTGGTGATCGGCTGGCCGTCCGACCACTTGGCGCCCTCGATGATGTGGAACGTGACGGTCTTCTTGTCCGGCGAGACCTCCCACTTGTCGGCGAGGCCGGGCGCCGGCCCGAGGTTGTCGGGGCTGAAGTTGACCAGCAGGTCGTAGTTGATCGCCCAGACCCGGAAGTCCTCCTCGTCGTAGTCGACGAACGGGGACAGCGTCTGCGGGTCCTGCGCCCAGCCGAGCTTGAGGACCTTCTTCGCCTCGTTGTCCTGAGCGTGCGCGGGCGCTGCGCTCACCAACAGCGCGGCGAGCATCGCGACGACGAAGTACTTAGCCCTCATGGTGGTCCTCTCCCGGCAGCCGACGACGGGTGGCGATCTCCCCGATGAAGGCACGTATCTCATTGACAGCGGCGGAAAGCAACCGCTCGCCCTTGTCCGCCGTGGCCACAGTCGCGTCGCCGACCACGCCGCTGCGGCTGAGGCCCGACCAGTGCGGCCACACCTGCAGCGGCCCGTCCGACCAGTCGAGCCACACGTACTCGGAGTCCCAGTCGGGGATCTCCTTGACCGCCTTGTCCATCTGGACGAGATCGGGTTCGAGCGCCAGGTAGATCGAGGTCTCGAGCTCGCACGCGTGGGCCATCCCGCCGGGCTGCTCGGAGTCGCGCACCTCGGCGATCACGCGCTTGCCCTCCGGGCTCTGCAGGTAGAAGCACGAGCCGCACACCGCGTCGCGGAACTCGACGCCGATCAGCCGCGCGGCGATGTCGACCAGCGGCTGGTTGGAGCCGTGGCCGTTCACGAACAGGATGCGGTCGAACCCGTGGCGGCAGAGGCTGCGCCCCTGGTCCACGAGCGCCTCGACGAAGACGTTCCAGCGCAGCGTCACGCTGCCGGGGAAGTCCATGTGGTGCGGCGTGTAGCCGTGGACCTGGGTTGGGAAGAGCAGCGCCTGGCCGTCCGCGGCGGCGACGGCGCGCTCGCAGATCGCGCTCACCAGGCGGGCGTCGGTGTCGACGGGAAGGTGGTGACCATGGTCCTCGAGTGTGGCCGTGGGGATCACGACGACGAGGTCGTCACGCTTGGCGAGCTCCTTGAGCTCGGGCCACGTGTGCTCTTCGTAGCGGAGCCTCACAGCAGCGCCAGCGCGTCGTGGATCACGTGCATGAGATCGCGAAGTCCCTGGATCTCGGCCCATTCGTCAGGCCCGTGGGCGCCGCCGGCGTGGCCCGGCCCGCCGCTGGCGAACGGCACGTCGCCGAACACGTGGTACGGAGCCCACCACGGCGCCCGAGGCACCACCCGCGGCTCCGTCCCATGGCGGCGGAGCGCCTCGGCCAGCGCCCGCACCGGCGCACTGTCGGGATCGGAGAGCGCGGGCGGGTAGGTCCCCTTGAGGTCGAGCCGCACGCCGTCCGTCATCGCGGGCAGGTCGAAGGGCTCGTCGAACCGGATGTCGACGCCGGCGCGCGCCGTGCCGGGGACCACCGTCCGGCTGACGTCCTCCGGCGTCCCGGCGAGCATCCAGGCCACGTTCGTCGCCGGGACGGCCTGCTTGAGCGCGACCACCGCGCGTGCGAGTTCGAGCGCCGGCTCCTGCACCTCGCTCACGCGTGAGGAGTGGATGTCGGGCCCGCCGCCGGCCACGAGCTCGATGTCGTAGATGCCCCGGACGCCGGCGAAGATCGAGCCGGGCTGCTCCTGCAGGTCGACGTCGAGCGCGTAGTCGCCCTTGAGCTCGTCGCGGTGGTCGTCGCAGAAGCGGGCGAGGCGCGTGCTGCCCAGCTCCTCCTCCCCTTCGCACACGAACACCTGGCGGCACGGGCTGGGCGCCGAGGCGAACGCGAGGATCGAGGCGGCCAGCGCGCCCTTGGAGTTGGCGGCCCCGCGGCAGACGATGTTCCCATCCCGGACCTCGGCGGCGAACGGGTCGACCGTCCATTGCGCCCCGGGCGGCTGCACGTCGTACATGCCGTAGCGCAGGACGGTCGGGCCGGGGCCGTCGATCACGCCGATGACCGTCGGCCGCTTCTCGCCGGGCTCGCGCGGCTCGGCGCGGCCGCCGGCCAGCTCGATGAGGCGGCACACGGCGTCGGCGGTGGAGCGCAGGTCGCCGTCGGCGGCGGAGACGGAGGGGATGCGCAGGAACTCGCGGATGCGCTCGAGGTGCGCGGGGAAGTCGCGGTCGATCGCCTCGTGCGGGTTCACGACACGCCGGCCTCGAGGATGTCGAGCGTCTTGCCCGCACCGTCGATGCGGGCGCGCACGCCGAGCGGGATCGTCACCTTCGTCTTGCCGTGCCCGACCGGCACGTTGGCGATCGCCGGGATGCCGAGCGGCGCGATCAGCTCGTCGAGGATCTCCTCGATGCTCAGGGTCGACTCGTTGTACTCGGGGATCGTCTGGCCCCTGAGGTTCACGTCGGTCCCGAACACGAGCCCCTTCGCGTTGTCGAGCTTGCCGGCGTCGATCAGGTGGTTGAGGTGCGCGTCGATCATGTACGGGTCCTCGTTGAGGTCCTCGAGCACGAGGATGCAGCCGTCGGTCTGGATCTCGTACGGCGTGCCGAGGCTGGCGGCCACCAGCGTCAGGCAGCCGCCGACGATCGGCGCCTCCGCGATGCCGTCGCCCACGGTGAGCACGTACGGGTTGTCCGGGTCCTCGGGAACGCGGCCGAGCGGCTCGGCCTTGAGCGCCCGGTGGAACGTGTCCTCGGTGATCTTGGTCAGCTCGTCCTTCTTGCGCGTGAAGCGCAGGAACGTCGGGCTGTAGAAGGTCGTCCAGCCGGCGTGCTTCTGGATCGCCAGGTGCAGCGCGGTGATGTCGCTGTAGCCGCAGAAGATCCGCGGCTCCCCGAGTGCGTCCCAGTCGATGTGCTTGTACAGCCGTCCGGCGCCGTACCCACCGTCGAGCGCGAACACCATGTCGATGCCCGGCTCGCTCAGTGCCCACTGCACGTCCGCTGCGCGCTCCGCGTCGGTGCCGGCCAGGTACCCGTGGACCTTGCGGTGGTTGGGCCCGAACCGCAGCTCGTACCCGCGGCTCTCCCAGTACTGCGTCGCCTGCTCGATTCCGGACCGCTCCTGCGGCGGGCTCGACGGCGCGACGATGGCGATAGTCGCGCCGTCTTCGAGCGCGGGCGGCTTGATGGTCACCGGCGCGAGCCTATACGGCGCGGGCGAACGTCAACTGCTGGCTGGGTAGGGAGGTGGGTGCGCCTGCGGCTGTGTGCATTTCGTCGCACTCATCGCGCCGGCGTCGGTGCGTGCGACGTTCCGCACCTCTGGTGTGCATTTCGTCGCACTCGTCGCACGGCCGCGTGTTCGTGCGACGTTTCGCGCACAGCAGCATTTCGTCGCACTCTTCGTCCGCACGCGCGTTCGTGCGACGTTCGTCCCCTATAGCCAGCGTTTCGTCGCACGCATCAGCGCCGGCGCGATCGTTGCGACGAAACGCTGCCTCGATCGTGTGGGTTTCGTCGCACGCATCGATCCGCGCGCGGCGCGTGTGACGAAACCCACGCCAGAGGACGGTTTCGTCGCAGCGACCGCGCCGCGGCCGACGATTGCGACGAAACCCACGCGGGCGCTCCCGCTCCCCTACCCAGCCGCAGTTGACGTTCGCCCGCCCCGCCTCAGCCGTCGCCGGGCCACGGCGGGACCGGCGGCGCCGACATCACCTCGACGCGATGACCGGCGGGGTCCGTCACGAACCAGCGCGGGGCGTTCCAGGCGTTGCTGCCCTCGCGCGGGTCGAAGCCGTTGTCGCGCAGGCGCGTGATCGTCAGGTCGTCGGGCGCGACGACCGCGGCGTGCCCCTCGACGGGGACCGCCGGGTCTTCGCGCGGAATGAGATGGATGTGCGTCCCGTTGCGCTCGACCCAGATGAAGCGGTCGCGCAGGACCGGCGGCGGCTCGATCTCGGTGAAGCCGAGCAGCTCCCAGAACGCGACGCAGTCGCGCACCTGGTCGGGCCTCACCTCGAGCGACACGTGCTGGAGCACGTGGCCAACACTACGCCAACGACACGAGCGCGATCCCGGTCGAGCGCCGCGGCGACGCCGGTGCGCTGGTGCGCGCTCACGTTCTCGTGCAGCACGGCGCGGGCGAGGATGACGGTCGCGAGCGGGTACAGCGAGCCGAGCACGGAGACGATGCCGGCCATCCCGACGGTCAGCGCGATCGCGAACATCACGTTGGCGCCGATGTCGAGGGCGCCGACCGCGGCGAGCGGCGCGACGGCAGCGCGCTCGATCGGCGGCGGGCGGAGGGCGAGCGCGGCGACGACGACGAGGGCGACCGCGGCCAGGCGGCTGAACGAGACGGCCCACACCGCGCCGTCGTCGGCCGCGTGGTCGACGCCGACGAAGAACGTCCCGAACGCGAGCGCGGCGACGATCGCGAGGCCGACGCCGGCGGCGGTGCGGCGACCCGGCTCGGTGGAGGCGAGCGCGGCGCCGCCGAGCGCGAGGACGATCCCGAGGGCCTGGACGACGGTCGGCACCTGCCCGGCGGCGGCGCCGACCATCAGCGGCACGATCGCGGCCGTGGCGGACACCGGCGCGACGATCGCCATCGCTCCGACGGCCAGCGCGCGGTAGAGGGCGGCGAAGCCGATGAGCTCCGCGACGCCCGCGCCCGCCGCCCAGCCGATCGCGTGAAGGCTTGGCAGCGGCTCGCCCGACGCCACGGCGGCGAACGTGACCAGCGCGAGGCCCGTCGCCTGCGAGACGAGCAGCACCCAGATGACCGCGAGCTCACGGGTCTTGACCCCGGCGAGGAAGTCCGACAGGCCCCAGGCGAGGCTGGCCCCGAGGGCCAGGGCGATCGCGGTCATGGGCCGACCCTTCTCGGCCGCGGTTGCCGCGGGCTTGCAGAACGCTTGGCATGGCATGATGAATGGACATGAGCGATCTCGAGCGCCGATCTTCAGGCCCCCCCTCGCGCCGCGCGCGCGAGAAGCGCGCGTACAACCTCGTGATGGCAGGCGGGGTCTTCGGCCTGGTCGCCGTGGTCACGGGACTACTGGCGCTGCTCACGAGCTTCGGCTGGGGGATCCCGGTTCTCGCGGCGATCCTGGCCGTGATCTGTTTCCTGCTCCTCCGGCGAACCGTCCGCTGATCGCGCCGCCGTGCTGGTCGCCGAGGCGATCGGGAGGGCGCTGGCGGCACACGGCGTCGACACCGTCTTCGGGCTGCTCGGCAGCGGCAACCTGACGGTCACGAACGCGATGCGCGACGCCGGCGCGCGCTTCGTCGCCACGCGCCACGAGGGCGGCGCGATCTGCGCGGCCGACGGCTACGCGCGCGTGAGCGGGCGGCTCGCCGCCTGCAGCGTGCACCAGGGGCCGGGCCTCACGAACACGATCACCGGGCTGACCGAGGCGGCCAAGAGCCGCACGCCGGTGCTGCTCCTCGCCGCCGACACGCCGTCCGCACAGATCCGGTCGAACTTCCGGATCGAGCAGGACGCGCTGGTGGAGTCGGTCGGCGCCGTCGCCGAGCGCGTGCACGGGCCGGAGACCGCGATGGCCGACGTCGCCCGCGCGGTGCGGCGCGCCCGCGTCGAGCGGCGCGCGGTCGTGCTGATGCTGCCGCTCGACGTCCAGGCCGCCGACTGCGACGCGACCCTGCCCCCGCCCGGCCCCGAGCTCACGCCGGTGCGCCCGGCCGAGGCGGCCGTCCAGGCCGCCGCCGCGATCCTGCGCACGGCCGAGCGGCCGGCGATCGTGGCCGGGCGCGGCGCCGCGCTCGCCGGCGCAGGGCCGGCGCTGCGCACGCTCGGCGAGCGCACCGGCGCGGTCCTCGCCACCAGCGCCGTCGCCAACGGGCTGTTCGCCGGCGACCCGTTCGCGCTCGGCATCGCCGGTGGCTTCTCGTCGCCGACCGCGGAGCGCCTGCTGCACGAGGCCGACGCGGTGATCGCCTTCGGCGCCGCGCTGAACCAGTGGACCACCCGCCACGGCACGCTCATCTCGCCGTCCGCGCAGGTCATCCAGGTCGACCGCGACGAAGAGGCGATCGGCGCCCACCGCCCCGTGCACCTCGGCGTCGTCGGCGATGCCGCCGCCACCGCCGGTGCGCTGCTCGCCGCCCTCGACGGCCACACGGCGGCCCGGCCGCCCGGGCTCGCCGACGAGATCGCCGCCGGCGCCTGGCGGCACGTGCCGTACGAGGAGAGCACCACGCACCTCGACCCGCGCACGCTGAGCATCGCGCTCGACGACCTGCTGCCCGCCGAGCGCACGGTGGTCGTCGACTCCGGGCACTTCATGGGCTGGCCGTCGATGTACCTGCGCGTGCCGGACGCCGCCGGCTTCGTGTTCCCGCAGGCGTTCCAGTGCGTCGGCCTCGCGCTGGGCAACGCGATCGGCGCCGCGGTCGCCCGGCCCGACCGACTGACCGTCGCCGCGCTCGGCGACGGCGGCGCGCTGCTCTCGCTGCCCGAGTTCGAGACGATCGGCCGGCTCGGGCTGCCGATCCTCGTCGTGATCTACGACGACGCCGCGTACGGCGCCGAGGTCCACCACTTCCGGCCGATGGGCCAGGCGGTCGACCTCGCGCAGTTTCCCGAGACCGACTTCGCGGGCCTCGCCGAGGCGGCCGGCTGCCGCGGCATCGAGGCCCGCTCGGTCGCGGACCTCGACGGCGTCCGCGACTGGCTCAACACCCGCGACCGCCCGCTCGTGCTCGACGCGCGAGTCGACCCCAACATCGTCGCCGAATGGCTCGAGGAGGCCTTCAGATGACCCTGCTCACCGATCTTGCCGCCGCGCTGGCGTCCGGCGACGTGCGCGTCGTCGACCTCACGCAGCCGCTGAGCGAGCGCACGCCGGTGCTCGTCCTCCCCGAGCCGTTCGCCAACACGCCCGGCCTGAGCCGCACCGAGATCAGCCGCTACGACGACCGCGGCCCCGCCTGGGCGTGGGACACGCTGGAGATCGGCGAGCACGTGGGCACGCACTTCGACGCGCCGATCCACTGGATCACCGGCAAGGACGGCGAGGACGTGGCGAGCGTGCCGGCCGCCCGCCTCGTCGGCCCCGCGGTGGTGATCGACAAGTCGGGCGAGGCCGCCGGGAACGCGGACTACCTGCTGACCGTCGACGACATCCGTGCCTTCGAGGCCGAGCACGGCGCGATCCCGGCCGGCGCCTGGCTGCTCTTCCGCACCGGCTGGGACGCCCGCGCGCACAGCCAGGACGAGTTCCTCAACGGCGGCAACACGCCCGGTCCGGATGTCGACTGCGCCCGCTACCTCGCCGAGGAGAGCGGCGTCGTCGGCTTCGGCGTGGAGACCGTCGGGACCGACGCGGGGATCGCGCACTCGTTCGACCCGCCGTTCCCGGTCCACAGCTTCCTGCTCGGCGCCGGGAAGTACGGCATCACGCAGCTCGCGAACCTCGCCGAGCTGCCGCCGACGGGCGCGGTGATCGTCGTCGCCCCGCTGAAGCTGGTCGACGGCACCGGCAGCCCGTCGCGCGTGCTCGCCTTCGTCTAGCTCAGGCCGGACCAGAGCCTGGGCGCTCTTCTTGTTGGCCTTCGGGATGTCGAACTCCCAGGCGACGCCGTTCCCGAAGACGATCTTCAGGTGCGACAGGAGCCGACCCTCGTCGAGCTCGGCCGATGCGATCTCCGAGCGCGGGACGCGCGCGAGGACCTCGTCGGAGACCTTCATCTTGAGCATGCCGGACTTGGTCTTGACGATGGCGATCTCGTCGGCGCTCGCGGCCAGGTAGGCGACGCGGCCGAAGTCGGGCACGTCCGGCGCGCCGGCGTACGCCGGGCCGGTGGCCAGCCCGGCCGCCAGGTTGCCGGCGACGCCGGCGATCTCCCCGCCGGCCACCGAGGCGGTGACCTTCTTCGTCATGCCCTTCGGGTTGACGAACGTCCCGGCGATCTCCGGGGCACCGAGCACTCCCGACGCGTCATCGGCCATGTATGGCTCCTTGCGGTTGGTGGGTCTGCACCGCCTCGTGGAGCGCGCCCACGAGGCAATCGATGTCGGCCTCGGTCGTCCCGATGCCGATACTCGCGCGCACGGCGCCGGGCAGCTCGGGGCTGCCGCCCGCAGCGAGCTCGGCGTGGAGGCGGAGCTGCACCGCCTCGGGCACGTCGAGCAGCCGGGTCATCAGCGGGTGCGCGCAGAAACAGCCGTGGCGGACGGCGATCGCGTGGCGCTCGCTGAGCAGGTGGGCCAGCTCGGCGTCGCGGTAGCCGTCGACGTTGAACGTTGCGACGCCCACGCGATCCACGGTGCCGGGCCAGAGCTGCAGCGGGCGCAGGCCGGGGACGGTGATCAGGCCCGACCACAGGCGGGCGGCGAGCCGGCGCTCGTGCTCGGCCACCGGGTCCATGCCGAGGGCGAGCAGCGCACGGCACGCGGCCGCGAGCGCGACGACGCCGATCACGTTCGGCGAGCCGGCCTCGTAGCGGTCCGGGGCGTCGGCCCACACGACGTCGTCGAGCGTGACGAGCCGGATCGCGCCGCCACCCTGCAGCAGCGGCTCGCCGGCCCCGATCCGCCCGACGAGCGCGCCGGCGCCGAACGGCGCGTAGAGCTTGTGGCCGGAGAACGCCAGCATGTCGATGCCGGTGCGCACCATGTCGATCGGCCGGTGCGGCGCGAGCTGCGCGGCGTCGACGAACAGCTTCGCCCCGTGCCGGTGCGCGAGCGTGGCCAGCTCGGCCAGCGGCCACACCTCGCCGGTGACGTTCGACGCGCCGGTCACGGCGACGAGGTCGATCCGCTCGGCCCGCAGCGCGCGCTCGGCGGCGTCGAGCACGCCGGCCGGGGAGCGGGTGAACGGGAGCATCCGCAGGTCGTGCCGGCGCCACGGCAGCATGTTCGCGTGGTGCTCGACCGGGCTCGACAGCACTCGCGTGCCCTGCGGCAGCGCTGCGGCGAGCACGTTGATGGCCTCGGTCGTGTTACGCACGAACACGACGTCGTCCGGCCGGCGGGCGCCGACGAATCGCGCCACGTCGCCGCGAGCGGCCTCGAACGCCTCGGTCGCGGCCCGCGAGTTCGGTCCGGCGCCGCGGTGGACGCTGCTGGAGCGCGGAGCAAACGCCGCGACCGCCTCCCAGACCGCCTCCAGCGCGGGCGCGCTCGCCGCATAGTCGAGGTTCACCTCGGGCGTGTCGTCCCGGAGCAGACGAGGAAGGGGCGGTTCCATGCCGCCACCCTCGCCGACGGCGATTGTCAAAGAGTTGGTAAGTGCTTGCGGTGTGCTTCGATGCGTTTGTGACGTACAGCCTGCGGCGCGACCGGCTTGTTGACGGGGACGAGACGACCGTGTACGTCGTGGGTCATCCGCTGGACGCGATCAAGCCCCGCGTGTGCCTGTTCCGTCAGCCCCGCCGGCTCGATTGGTGGTGTGCCAAGCACGGCATCGACGAGGCAATCGTCGGCGGCTTCTACCTGCGCGACCCGTTCCGCCCGCTGGGCGACCTGTGGGTGGGCGGCGAACGGGTAAACGGCACCCCGTTCCCGCCCGCGTACCAGGAGCTGCGGCCGGCCATCCACCTGACCGACGGGCGGATCGACATCGCGCCGCGCGGCGAGCTGCCGGCGGCGCCGGACGGCGACCTGCTCCAGGCCGGCCCGCTGCTCGTCCGCGACGGCCGCGTGGTGTTCGACCGCGACGAGGACCGCGAGGGCTTCAGCGCCGGCTGCGACCAGTTCGACTCGGACATCACGCTCGGCCGCCATCCGCGCGCGGCGGTCGGCGTCGGCGACTCGATGCTGTGGGTGCTCGCCTGCGACGGGCGCCGCAGCCGGGTCGACGCCGGGCTGACGCTCGGCGAGCTCGCCGACGCGATGCTCGCGCTCGGCTGCCACACCGCGATGAACCTCGACGGCGGCGGCTCTACGACGCTCGTGCACCGCCGGCACCTGCTGAACCGGCCTTACAGCGAGCAGGACCAGCCGGCGCCGGCCTCGCGGCCGATCGTCACCGCGATCATCCTGTGATCGACCCCCTCGCCTTCGACCCACCCGACTACGGGCTGCGCGCGACCGCGGGCCGGTTGCTGCACGTCTGGCGCGAGCAATGGCGGCTGACCGCGCTCGCCCTCCTGTACGCGCTGGCCTACAGCGTGCTGTCGCTGGCGATCCCGATCCTGGTGGCCCGCACGATCGATGGGTCGATCCTGAGCGACGAGCGCCCGCTGTGGCCACAGCTCGCGCTCATCGGCCTCCTCGCCATCGTGCGCTCGGGCGTGAACTTCCTGCGTCGCTACGCGACCGCGCGCGTGGGCGTCGGTGTAGAGGCGAGGATGCGCGAGCTGCTCTACGCCGCGTACCTGCAGTTCCCGCGCGCGTTCTACGGCGTGCACCCGACCGGGCAGGTCGTCTCGCGCGCGACCAACGACCTCTACCCGATCCGGTACTTCATCGGCTGGGGCCTCGTCCAGGGCGCGCAGAGCGCGATGATGATCGTCGGCGCGGGCATCGTGCTCGGGGTCACCAACCTGGAGCTGGCCCTGTGGAGCGCGCTCCCGCTGCCGCTCATCGCCATCGTGGCCTGGCGGTTCGCACGCCGCGTGATCCCGATCTCGCGCCAGGTGCAGGCTCGCAAGGGCGATGTCACCGAGTCGGCCGACGAGGCGGTCGTGGGCATCGAGATGGTGCAGGCGTTCGGCCGCGAGGACGACGTGCAGCGGCGCTTCGCCGACCGCGCGAGCGCGGTGCGCGACGAGGTGCTGCGCCAGGCCCACGTCGAGTCCCGCCATCTGCCGGGCCTGTTCTACCTGCCATCCGTGTCGGTCGCCGTGGTGCTCTACCTCGGCGGTCGTGAGGTGATCGACGGCACGCTCACCTACGGCGAGTTCGCGCTGTTCATCCAGCTGCTGCTCCAGCTCGTCTGGCCGCTCGAGGCGATGGGCTGGATCATCAACCTCGGCCAGCGCGCGCTCGCATCGGCCGGCCGCTCGTTCGCGTGGCTGGAGCGTGTGCCGCTCCTGCCGGAACGGGACCCGCCGCTGCCGTTGCCGGCGGACCGCCGGCTCACCGTGCAGCTGCGCGGCGTGCGCTTCGGCTATCCAGGCTCCGGGGAGGTGCTCACCGGCGTCGACCTGACCGTCGAGCCGGGCGAGGTGCTCGCGGTCTGCGGCGCGACCGGCGAGGGCAAGTCCACGCTGCTCAGCCTCGTCCCCCGCTTTCACGACCCGACCGCCGGCACCGTGCTCCTCGGCGGGCGCGACCTGCGCGAGCTTTCCATCTCCGACGTCCACGATGCGGTGGCGCTCGTCACCCAGCGGCCGGTGCTGTTCTCCGAGCCGCTGCGCATGAACCTGGTCGCCGGGCGGCCCGATGCCGAGTGGGCGGCCGTCGAGGCGGCCTGTGAGGTCGCCGGCGTCACGCGCTTCGTGGACGAGCTGCCCGACGGCTGGGACACGCTGATCGGCGAACGCGGGGTGAACCTGTCCGGAGGCCAGCGCCAGCGGGTCGCGCTGGCGCGCGCGCTGCTCAAGGAAGCCCCGGTGCTCGTGCTGGACGATCCGCTGTCGGCGGTCGACACGCGCACCGAGGAGCAGATCGTCGCCCGCCTGCGCGAAGCGGTGGCGGGGCGCGCGGTCCTGCTCGCCACGCAGCGGCTGTCGACGCTCGCGCTTGCCGACCGCATCGCGGTGCTGCACGACGGCGTGATCGTCGAGTCGGGCACCCCGGCCGAGCTGCTCGAGCGCGGCGGCTCGTTCACGGCCCTGTTCGGCGAGGACGCGGCCGTTGCCGCGTAGCCGGCCGGAGGGACTGCGCCGCCTCGGCGGCTACGTCCACGAGCGC
The DNA here is from genome assembly GCA_963759375.1 of uncultured Solirubrobacteraceae bacterium. Taxonomy (GTDB): domain Bacteria; phylum Actinomycetota; class Thermoleophilia; order Solirubrobacterales; family Solirubrobacteraceae; genus DASSUW01. Next base: position 143,556 of record CAVWYY010000011.1, read on the forward strand.
CGCCGTCGGGTGGTGCTGTTGCTGGCCTGCGCGGTCGCCGAGGCGTGTGCGCAGAGCGGCTCCTGGCTGCTCGTGCGCGCGGCGATCAACAGCGGGATCGTGCCGCGCGACGACCAGGCGCTGGCGCTCGCCACCGCGGCCTACGTCACCGTGTCGCTCACCGGGTTCGTCCTGTTCAGCTTCGTGATCCGGGGGATGACGCGCCTGGGCCAGGAGATGGTGCTCGGGCTGCGCCGCGAGCTGTTCGACCATCTCACGTCGCTCTCGCTGCGCTACTTCTCCGAGCAGCGCGCGGGCTGGATCATCGCCCGGCTGACGAGCGACGTCGACGCCATCTCCGACGTGCTGTCGCAAGGCCTCACGACCCTCGTCACCAACAGCGTGCTGCTCCCGGCGGCCGTCGCCGCGATGTTCATCAACGACTGGCGGCTCGGCATGATCGCGCTCGTCGTGCTGCCGCCGGCGATCGTGATCACCCGTCGCTTCCAGCGGCGCTCGGCCGCCGCGCAGCTCGAGGTGCGCAACCGGATCGCCGCGGTGACCGCGCAGATCGCCGAGTCGGTGGCGGGCATGGCGATCGTGCAGTCGTACCGTCGCGAGGCGCCGTTCCAGGCGCGCTTCGACGAGCTCAACCGGGAGAACCGCGAAGCGAACTTCTACGCGCAGCGCATCTCGTCGCTGTTCTTCCCATCCATCGAGTTCCTCGGCGTGGTCGCGACGATCGCCGTGCTGGCGCTCGGCGCGGGCGTGCTGCCGGACAGCGAGATCGGGACGCTCGCGGCCGCCTACTTCCTTCTCGGCCTGGTGTTCCAGCCGCTGCAGGAGCTCTCCGACCTCTACTCGCAGCTGCAGTCGGCGACCGCCGCGATGGTGAAGGTCAGCTCGGTGCTCGACACCGAGCCCGACGTCCGCAACGCCGAGCGGCCGCGCGATCCGGGCCGGCTGCGCGGCGAGATCGAGCTGGACGGTGTGCGGTTCGCGTACGGCACCAACGAGGTGCTGCACGGGATCGACCTCGTCGTGCCGGCGGGCGGGTGCATCGCGCTGGTCGGCGAGTCCGGTGGCGGCAAATCCACGCTGGCCAAGCTGGTCGCGCGGTTCTACGACCCGAGCCACGGCAGCGTGCGCGTCGACGGAGTCGACCTGCGGGAGCTCGACCTGCGCGCCTACCGGCGCCAGCTCGGCGTCGTGCTCCAGGATCCGTTCCTGTTCTCCGGGACGATCGCCGACAACATCCGCTTCGCGCGCCCCGAGGCGTCCGACGAGCAGGTGGCCGAGACGGCCGCGATGCTCGCGCTGGACCGCCTCGCGCGGCGCTTCCCGGAGGGCCTCGACCATCCGGTCCGCGAGGGCGGCAGCGGGCTGTCGGCGGGCGAGCGCCAGCTGATCTCGATCGCCCGGGCGCTGCTCGCCGACCCGCGGATCCTGATCCTCGACGAGGCGACATCGAACATCGACCGGCCCACCGAGCTGCTGATCGAGCGGGCGCTCGACCGCCTGCTGCACGGCCGTACCTCGCTGATCATCGCCCACCGTCTCTCCACCGTGCAGCGCGCGGACGAGGTCGTCACTATCGGCCACGGCCGCATCGTCGGGCGAGCTCAGCCGGTGATCCCGACCCGCTTGGAGAACGGCGAGCCGAACACTCCGGCGGGGTCGAAGCGCTCGCGCACCGCCAGCCAGCGGTCGAGCTCGGAGTAGAGCGGGCGCAGCGTCTCCTCGTTGAGCGTGTTCACCTGGCCCCAGTGCGGGCGGCCGCCGATCGCGTACAGCTCGTCCTCGTGAGCCGACAGCAGCTCGAGCCCTCCCGCGGTCCCGTTCATGAGGATCAGCTCGATCATCATCGTGTCGCGCCCGTGCATCATCGACAGGTAGGCGCCGCCGGCCTTCACGAACCGCAGCGAGATCAGGCCGGTGTGGAAGGCGCGGCCGAGCCGCCGGTGGCGGTCGGCGACCGCGATCAGCCGGTCGACCGCCTCGGCGTGGTCGTCGAACGCCACGCCGATCTCCGACGAGTACGCGGGCAGCAGGTTCGCGGCGCCGATGTTGAGCACCTTGTACGACGGCCCGCTGTACTCGTTGTCGGCCAGGAAGCCGAGCATCGTGTCGATCCGCGCCGGCGCGCCGTCCGGGTTCGTGCGATCGATGATCCGGCCGATCAGCCCGGTGATCTTCAGCCGGCTGAGCAGCTCGATCCACCAGTGGCGGCGCAGGCGGTCGAGCGTGCGCGGCCTGCGGGGGTCGGCCGGGTTGCGGGTGCAGACGATGCAGCGGTGCTCGCCGTCGCGGCCGGGATACGGGTTGATGTAGATCTCGAGATGCCGGTTGCCGGCCAGCGCGGCGGGCAGGTCGGCGCGCACCCGCGACCACGTGCTCAGCTCGCGGATCTCTGTGAGCCAGTACGCGTCGGTCACCGCGAGCGTGATCGCGTACACCACGCCCATGCAGCCCATGCCGACGACCGCGGCGGCGAACGCCTCGTCGTCTTTGTGCAGCTCCCAGTCCGGGTGCTCGCGCGCGAACGCCGCCGGGTCGGTGGGGCCGGCCGCGGGCTCGACCCGGTGCACGCGGGCGTCGGCGGCGACGAGGTCGAACGAGCGCACGTAGTCGGGCAGCGCGCCGAGCGAGAGGCCCGACCCGTGAGTGGCGGTCGAGACCACGCCCGCGACCGTCTGGGCGTCGTAGCCGCCCATCTGCAGCAGCGCCCGCTCGCGCTTGGCCAGCACCTGGTTGAGCTGCCGGATCCGCATGCCGGCCTCGACGCGCTCGAGCGGCTCGCCGTCCCAGTCGGGGCGCAGGCAGTCGACCGCGAGCGGCCGGGCCAGGCGGTGGGTCTCGACGAGGTAGCCCTCGGTGAGCGCGACGTCCGACCACGAGTGCCCGGAGCCGACGGCGCGGACCGTGGCGCCGTCGCTCACCGCGGTCGCCACGATCTCCTGGAGCTCGTCGAGCCGCCCGGGCTTGTAGATGCGCAGCGGCTCGACCGCCTCGTTGCCCGTGTGGTTGCTCCAGCGCTTGCGTTGCGTGTACGCGACGCTCACGGCGCAACCCTACGGATCAGGTGGCTGATTCCGCGACCCACGCACCCGCCTGGGCGCGTCCCGCGGCGCCGGATCGGCACCCGCTGAATCGGCCCGTGGCTCCGCCACTGTGCCGATCGCGCGGTCACCGCCCGGCATCCACGGTCCACGGCCATGCGGGCACGCGGGACGCGGAATCAACCACCCGCGCCGATCGCCTCGCGCAATTCCTGGAGCTGGGCGCGCAGGTCGGCGACCTCGCGCTCGAGCCGGTCCAGCCGGTCGTCGGACGGCGGCGGCGGGGCGGCCACCACCGCCTCCTCGGGTGCCTCGCCGCCGAGCAGGTGCATGTAGCGCTCCTCCCGCTGGCCGGGCCGGCGGTCGAGTCGGGCCACCAGCTCGCGCTCGGTCAGCCCGTCGATCACGTCGTGCAGCTCCGGCGAGCCGCCGAAGTGATGCAGGCGCTCGGTCCGCTGCAGGAGCTCGCCCGGCGTCTGCGGGCCGCGCAGCATGAGCACGGCGAGCACCGCCTGCTGCTCGCGCCCCAGCCGCAGCTCCTCCTCGAGCAGGTGCCGGTACTTGGCGGCGCGGCTGCTGTGGCCGCTGGCCAGCCGCGTCCAGCGGCGCTTGCCGAGCTGGTGGAGGGCGTTGCGGATCGTCTCCTCGTCGTACTGGACGACCGGGTCGCGGTTCGTCGACTGGTTGCAGGCGGCACGCAGCGCGTTGAGGGTCAGCGGATAGGTGTCCGGCGTCGTGCGCTGCTTCTCGAGCAGGCTGCCGAGGACGCGCAGCTCGGGCGGGCTGAGGTCGTACACGCCGGGCACCCTACGCGGACCGCCGCGACAGCACGGCGCTCGTGACCAGCATCACGGCCGCCACGGCGGCGAGGACCAGCGCGCCCTCGTCGATCGCCGGAACGAGCAGGAGCGCGAGGCCGATCACCTGCGCCTCGAGTGGGATGCGAATGCCCGCCCACGTCCCGTGCACCGCCACCGCCACCCACACGGTGGCGTACATCGCGATCACCGAGCCGGTGATGCGCGCGGTGAGCGGCGTGAGCGTCCACGCCCAGTTGTCGATCGCCACGTCGGGCGCGATCAGGAACAGCACGCCGAGGGCGAGCAGCACCCCGCCGACGACGCCGACCGCCGTACGGAGCGCGCTCGGCAGCGGCGGGCCGGACGGCGCGCCGTAGAGCCGGTGATTGCGGACGACCAGCCACGGGATCAGGAACGGCGTGATCACGTACAGCGCCGCCCACGCGCCGAACGGCAGCGTGTCCTTGTGGAAGCGGTCGAGGTGCAGCAGCGTGGCGATCCCGGCCATCCACACGAACACGATCACCGACGGGAAGCCGGTGGCCACCGCGCGCCACGGCGCGCCGAACATGACCCGGGCGAAGAAGTACGCCCCGCCCGCGTAGACCGAGCCGAGCACCATCGCGGAGGCTTCCGGCTGCAGCGTCCAGGCCCACAGCGTGTCGGTCCGGCCCGGGTAGAAGAACAGCAGCTGCGACGCGTCGAGCAGGACCAGGCAGACGAGGCCGCCGATCGCCCGCGTGAGCAGGTCGGTCGATGGTGCGGTTGTCACGCTATCCACGTCGCTCGAGGTCGATTAAGGTCGCCACGGACGTGGCGACGGTAACGCAGGCAGACAACCGTTTCATCGGCCGCCGTCAGGAGCTCGCAGCGCTCGACGCGGCACTGGACACGCTCAAGGCCCCCCGGCCGCACTGGGTGGTCGTGTCCGGGGAGCCCGGCATCGGCAAGACGCGGCTGCTCACCGAGCTCTCCGAGCGGGCGGCCGCGCGGCGGCTTCCGGTGTACGTGGGCCGCGGCGCAGAGCTCGAGTCCGACCTGCCGTTCGCCATCTGGATCGACGCGCTGGACGACCATGTGGCGGCGCTCGGCGAGCGCCGGCTCGACACGCTGATCGGGGAGCGCGTGACCGAACTGGCGCGCGTGCTGCCGTCAGCCGCCCCGGCCGGCGCCGGCGGCCTGCAGGACGAGCGCTTCCACGCCTACCGCGCGGTGCGCGCACTGCTGCAGGGGATGGCGATGGGCCAGCCGATCGTGCTGATCCTCGACGACGTGCACTGGGCCGACGACGCGTCGCTGGAGCTGATCGCCCATCTGCTGCGGCGCCCGCCACCCGCCGGGATGCTGATCGCGCTCGCGTTCCGCGCAGGTCAGGTTCCGAACACCCTGCTGGCGGCGCTCGAGGCGGCCGGCCGCGACCGGCTGGTCACGAACATCGAGCTCGGCCCGCTCACGCAGGCAGAGGCGGACGCCCTGCTGGGCGCGCCCGCGCAACCGTTCCTCTACGCCCAGAGCGGCGGCAACCCGTTCTACCTGGAGGAGCTTTCCCGCGCCGGTGTCCGCGCCGGCGCACCTGGACGGGAAGCCGAGGACGCGATCGGCGTGCCCCCCGCGGTCGCCGCTGCCCTCGGGCAGGAGGTGGCCTCGCTGGCCGAGGGCGCCCGGCTGCTCGCCTGGGGCGGCGCCGTGGCCGGGGAGCCGTTCGACCTCGACCTCGCGGCGGCCGCGGCCGGCCTCGGCGAGCCGGAGTCGCTGACCGCCATCGACGACCTGCTCGCCGCACGCGTCGCGACCGCGACCGATGTGCCGCGCCGCTACCGCTTCCGGCACCCGCTCGTGCGCCGCGCGGTCTACGACGGCGCCGGCGAGGCCTGGCGCCTCCAGGCCCACGCCCGCGCCGCCGAGACGCTCGCGGCGCGGCCGGGCGCGCTCGCCGCGCGCGCCCACCACGTCGAGCAGTCGGCCCGCGTCGGCGACGACACGGCGGCGTCGGTGCTCGAGCAGGCCGGGCACGCCGCCGCCCCGCGAGCCCCCGCGATCGCCGCCCGCTGGTTCGAGGCCGCGCTGCGGCTGCTCGGCCCGCAGGGCGGCGACGACCCGTTCCGCCGCCTCGGGCTGCTGGTCCCGCTGGCCGGCGCGCTGGCTGCCACCGGACGCCTGGAGCGCGCGCTGGACACGCTCGTCGACGCGCTGACGCTCGTCGAGATGGCCGACCTGCGGGTGCGACTGATCGCCGCCTGCGCGGCCTGCGAGAACCTGCTCGGTCGCCACGACGCCGCGCACGCGCGGCTGCTGGCGGCGCTCGACGCGCTGGAGGACCAGCACGGCGCCGCGGCGGCCGCGTTGCACGCCGAGCTCGCCGCCGACGCGCTCTACGAAGGCGACTTCGAGGCGATGCGGTCGTCCGCCCTCCGGGCCGTCGAGACCGCCCGGGCGCTGGAGGACCGCGGGCTGGAGGCGCTGGCCACCGCGCTGCTGTGCTTCGCCGAGTACAACCTCGGCCACCCCGCCGAGGCCGCGACCGCACGCGAGGAGAGCGCCGCCCTGCTCGACGCGCTGCCCGACGACCAGCTGGCGCTGCGCATCGACGCGCCGTACTACCTCGGCTTCGCCGAGTACTTCTGCGAGCGCTACGACGACGCGATCCGCCACCTGCGGCGCGGCATCAACCTCTCGCGCGCGGTCGGCCAGGGCCAGTTCGTCGTGCCGATGCAGGTGGGCCTCGCGCACGCGCTGGAGACCCGCGGCCGGCTCGCCGAGGCGGCCGACACCGCCGACGCCGCGCTCGAGGCCGCACGGCTGGCCGGCAACCGGCAGGCGATCGGCTGGGCGCTCGTGTCCGACGCCTGGATGGCCGCGGCTGCCGGCGACGTCGAGCACGCGCGCACCGCCGGCGACGAGGCGATCGCGCTGCTCGAGGGCCTCGACGACAGCGTGCTCACCCGCGCCACCCACGCCCACCTGGGCGTCATGTGGGCCGACATCGGCGAGATCGACCGCGCTCTGGACTCGTTCCGCGCCGTCGGCATGCCCGACTTCCCGTCGATCGAGCCGGCCCGGCGCGGCTGGATCTACGCGGTGCTGGCGCGCGTCGACCTGGCGCGCGGCGACCGCGCCGCGGCCGAGGCGTGGGCGGCGCGCAGCGAGGAGGTCCTCGAGGGCCTCGGACTGCCGCTGGCCGAGACCTGGCTACTGCACTCGCGCGCCGCGATCGCGCTCGCCGGCGGCGACCCCGCCGCGGCGGCGGATCTCGCGCTGGACGCGGCTGCGCGGGCCGAGTCGGTCGACGCGCCGCTGCCCGCCGCTCGCTGCCGCACGCTGGCCGGCGAGGCGCTGGCCGCGGCCGGCCGGCGCGAAGACGGGATCCGCGAGCTGCAGCGGGCCGAGACCGAGCTGTCCGCGCTCGGCGCCGCCCGGCACCGCGACGCGGCGGCGCGCGAGCTGCGCCGGCTCGGCCAGCGCGTGGCCGCCCGCCAGCGGCGCGGCGGCGGCGAGGGCCTCGACGTCCTGTCCGGCCGCGAGCGCGAGATCGCCGACCGGGTCGCCGAGGGCCGCACGAACCGCGAGATCGGCGCCGAGCTGTTCCTCTCCGAGAAGACCGTCGAAGGCCACCTCACCCGGGTCTTCGCCAAGCTCGGCGTGGCCTCCCGCGCGGAGGTCGCCGAGGTCGTCGGCCGCGCCCGCGCCTCCCTCTGAAATCCCTGCAAACCCCGCTCTTCCACCCGTAAGGGGGTCAGACCCCCTTACGCGGCCGCGCAGGTAAGGGGGTCAGACCCCCTTAGTTGGTTGAGGGGGTAGGTCCAGGGGGTCCCCCCGTAGTTCAGGGGGAATGGCGCTGGGAGCGTGCCGGTCATGACGACGCTCGCCTTTTCCGCCCCCCTCGGCGCCTCCGCCCAGCGCCGCTCGAGCGCAGCCCGTGTCCCGCACGTCCTTGACGCGAACCGCCTCGGTGACCACCTCGACCGCCTCTACCGCGCCGCCCTCGGCATTACCGGCTCGCCCGCCGACGCCGAGGACCTCGTCCAGGACGTCTGCGTGCGCGTGCTCGCCAAGCCGCGCCTGGTCAGCGGCGACGACGACCTCGGCTACCTGCTGCGGGTCCTGCGCAACACGTTCATCTCCAAGCGCCGCGCCGCCGCGCGCCGCCCCGCCGTGGCGACCGCCCCGGAGGACATGGAGCGCTACGAGGCCAGCACCCTCGCCGATCCCGAGAGCGCGTTCGAGGCCCGCCAGCTGTACGCCCGCATCGCGGAGCTGCCCGAGCACCAGCGCGACGTCCTCGTCGCCGTCGACCTGCTCGGCCTCTCCTACAAGGAGGCCGCCGAGAGCATCGGCGTCCCCACCGGCACGATCATGAGCCGGCTCTTCCGCGCCCGCAAGGCCCTGGTCGACTGAGGCCGGGGCCGGTAGGGTCGGCCCGTGGCGAACGTCGAGGGCAGGGCGACCGCGATCACCGTCCTCACGCCCGTCAAACCTGGCGGGCGGATCCTGCTCGCGCTCGTGTTCTGGATCGGGCGCCACGCCACCTGGACGCTGAAGAAGCTCCAGATGCTGTCGTTCATCCACTTCGCGCGGTGGATCGTGATCCCGCGCTTCCCGGACGGCGGCCGCGGCGAGAAGCTCGGCCACACGTACCTGTTCTTCGAGAGCAACTTCAACGGGCTCTGGGACCAGTACATCGACGCGTTCAGCGAGGTCGTGCCCGCGCGCATGAAAGGCATCTGGGGCACCTCCTACGGCTTCCCGGGGCCGATCCCGGTCGAGCCGTTCAAGGAGTACATCCGCAAGAACGAGTACGTGGCCAACCACTACTGGTCGGCGTATCCCGGGGCGACGACGACCGAGATCATCTCCGCCCAGAACGTCGCCGCCGCGATCGACGACCTGCGCCGCCGCGCCGACGCCATGAGCCCCGAGGCGTTCAAGCAGGCCTACGACCGGATGCTCACCGACGTGCAGGGGAACCTGTGAGCCGCAACGTCTCCGGCCAGGCGTACGCGCTCAGCGTGCTCGCCCCGATCGTGCCGGGCCGCGAGCACGAGCTCACGGCCCACCTCGAGGGGCTCGGCGAGGGCGAAGCGAGCCCGCTGGCGCGCGTGCCGGGCACGCACATCGCCCGCTGGGTCGTGCTGCACGACGTGATCTTCCAGGGCGAAGGGCAGCGCAAGCGGGACCGCATGGGCCCGCGGCTGCTGTTCTCCAGCAACTTCGACGGCGGTCTCGACGCCTACCTGGAGGGGCTGCGGACCGGTATGGCCGACGAGGCCGACGCGATCTGGGGCCACTGCCAGGGCTACCCGGGCCACGGCGACGGCCCCGCGTTCGCCGCCTGGATGCGCGCGCACCAGCTCGAGGCCGCGCTGTTCTTCGCCGCCTACGGCGGCATGACCGTCGACGAGGTGCACGCCAACGTCGAGCGCCGCCGCCGGCTGCTGGACCTGGTGATCGAGGGCCAGTCGCTGTCGCCGGCCGACCTCAAGACCCGCTTCATGGACACGTTCCCGCTCCGGTGATCGACCGCCCCAACATCCAGGGCTTCGTGGTGCGCGGCTACCGGCTGCCGTTCGCCGCCTACGTCTACCTGCGGATCGACGACGCCGCGAAGGCGCGCGCCGCGCTCGCCGACTTCCTCCCGCAGGTGATCACCGCCGAGCACTGGACCGACAAGCCCGAGTCCGGCATCAACGTCGCGGTCAGCTTCGCCGGCCTGAAGGCCATGGGCGTCGGCGAGCGCACGCTCGACGCGTTCCCGGCCGAGTTCAAGGCGGGCATGGCGGCGCGGGCGCAGGTGCTCGGCGACATCGGCGACAGCGCGCCCGGCAACTGGGAGGAGCCGTTCCGCAGCGGCGAGGCCCACGTGCTGGTCATGGTCAGCGCGAAGTCGCAGGAGGCGCTGGAGGCCCGCAACGGCCGCGTGCGCGAGGCGGTCGAGCGCGCCGGCGGAGCGACCGTCGTCGGCGCCCAGCTCGGCGGCGCGCTGGAGGGCGGCCGCGAGCACTTCGGCTACGCCGACGGGTTCGCGCAGCCGTCGATCGAGGGCAGCGGCTTCGACCCCCAGCCCGGCGAGGGCGCCCCGGAGAAGAACGGCTGGCGGCCGCTCAAGCCCGGCGAGCTGCTGCTCGGCTACCCGGACGAGCAGGATTCGATCACGCCGGCGCCGCCGCCGGACGACTTCGGCATCAACGGCTCGTTCCTCGTCTACCGCAAGCTGCGCCAGGACGTGGCGGGCTTCCGCAAGCTGCTGCGCGAGGCGGCGGCCGAGTACCCGGGCGGCGAGGAGCTGCTGGCCGCCAAGATCATCGGCCGCTGGCGCGACGGCACGCCGCTCGACGTCTCGCCGGACCGCCCGGACGCTGCGCTGGTCACCGACCCGGCGCGCAACAACGCGTTCGACTACGCGGGCGACGACGCCGGCCTGCGCTGCCCCGTCGGCGCGCACGTGCGGCGGATGAACCCGCGTCGCAGCCTGCCGTTCGACGGCAAGCTCGTGAACCGCCATCGGATCATGCGCCGCGGCATCACCTACGGCGAGCGGCTGCCCGAGGGCGCCGCAGACGACGGGCAGGACCGCGGCGTGGTCTTCATGTGCCTGCAGGCGAGCCTGGCCCGCGGGTTCGAGTTCGTCCAGTCGCAGTGGGCCAACGGCGGCAACGCGTTCCGGCTGGCCGAGGACCAGGACGTGATCCTCGGCCCGCATGACACCCAGGGCCCGGCGAAGATGACCGTGCCCGGCCGGCCGCCGTACTTCCTCGGCCCACTCTCGCGCGTGGTGACCATGCGCGGTGGCGAGTACTACTTCACGCCCGGCATCAACGGGCTACGGCACCTCGCTCAGTCGTCCTGAGGCGTCGCGAAGGAGCCGTGGATGATCTCGATGCGGTAGCCGTCCGGATCCTGCACGAAGCAGATCGGGCCGAGCTCCTCGCGGTCGCCCGGGTGGTACGGCGGCTTCTCGGGCTCGATCCCCTGCTCGGCCAGCTTCGCGACCGTCGCGTGGATGTCGTCGACGGTGATCGCGAAGTGGTTGTAGCCGTCGCCGATGTCGTACGGATCGGTGCGGCCCTCGTTGACGGTCAGCTCCAGCGTGTCCCCGTCGCCGGGCAGGCCCATGTAGATGTTGTAGGCCGTCTTGAACTGCAGCTTCCCCCGCCGCTCGAAGCCGAGCGCCTCGTAGAAGCGCATCGACGCGTCGATGTCGACTACGCGTATGCAGGTGTGGATGAGCTTCATGGGCGGATCCTAGGGGGTTCCCTGATGCCGCCGCCGCTTGCTCGAGCAACGATCGGGGCATGTCCTGCCCCCGGCCGCGAACGCCGACTCGATCGCGTACGTCAAGAACGGCTGTGTCGCTGACCCTCAAGCGCTAGGCGATGGCGCCGGGAGGGCGGGAATACCGCTCTCCCGGCGGCGTCCTTGAAGACATGAGGACCCGGATCACCGTCACCGAGATCCCCCGCCGGCTCGAGCCGGTGACGCCGGATCCGTTCATCGCCGGGATCGAGCCGACACGAACTGCGCCGTGCCTGCCAGCTGCCGACCGACCGCGGTCAGCCCGCGTTCGGCAAGTGCGCCCGTCAGCTCATCCGGTCCGAACACGCGCGTCCCTGTAGCCGGACGGACGACCGCGTCGACGACGCCCGCCGGCAGCGGGCCGCGCGCCACGCTCGCCAGCAGCGCGATCCGTCCGCCGGGCGCCAGCACGCGCACCATCTCGTCGATCGCCTCCAGCGGCCGCTCGATGAAGTACAGCGCCGCGAAGCAGCAGACCGCGTCGAACGTGGCGTCCGGGAACGGCAGCGCGGCGGCGTCGGCGCGCAGGTAGCGCACGTTCGGCGGGTTGCTCTCGCGCGCGGCCTGGTCGAGCATCGTGCGCGAGGCGTCGAGCCCGACGACGAGGCCGTCGCGGCTCTCGCGCGCGAACGCGCGCGTGAAGTTGCCGGGGCCGCAGCCGACGTCGAGCACGGTGTCGCCAGGCCCGATCTCCAGCATCCCGAGCGCCATCGCCCACTCGTCGCGGCGGCCCGCCATCAGCAGCGGCGCGAGCACCGGCCGCCAGATGTGCTCGTAGATCCGCGGGACGAGCCGCGAGATCATGGCCCGCTGGCCGACGCCCGAGCCCGTCGGGTCCTCGTCGCCGAGGATGTCGGCGTAGCCGCGCTGCACGCGGGGAAGTATGTTCGGCGACATGAGCTTGCGCGGTGGCATCGATCTCGGCGGCACGAAGATCCAGACGGCGATCGTGGACGACTCCGGCGAAGTGCTCGGGCAGTCGCGGCGCCCGACCCCGACGAGCGGCGGACCCTCCGGCGTGGCCGACGAGATGGCCGACGCCTTGCGCGAGGCGGCGGACTCCGCGGGCGTCGAGGCCGGCGCCCTGGAGGGCATCGGCGTCGGCTCGCCCGGTCGCGTCGACGACTCTGCGGGGACCGTGACCGGCGCCAAGAACCTGCCGGACTGGGGCGGCAGCTTCGACCTGCGCGGCGCGCTGGAAAAGGCCTGCGGCGCGCCGGTCTCGCTCGGGAACGACGTCCAGGTGGCGACCGACGGCGAGTTCGCGCTCGGCGCCGGCCGGGACTACCGGTCGATCCTCGGCGTCTTCTGGGGCACCGGCGTCGGCGGCGGCATCGTGCTCGACGGCAAGCCGTGGATCGGCCGCGACGCGGCCGGCGAGATCGGCCACGTGGTGGTGAAGATGGACGGCGCGCTGTGCCCGTGCGGCCGCAAGGGCTGCATGGAGGCCTACGCCGGGCGCTGGGCGATGGAGCTCAAGGCCCGCCGCGAGGTCGAGCACGGCCAAAAGACCCACCTGTTCAAGATCATGGAGGAGCGCGGCCGCGAGCGGCTGACCAGCGGCGTGTGGTCGCGCGCGCTCGACCGCGGCGACGAGATGGCGATCCACCTGATCGACCGCGCGGTGCGCGCGCTCGGCGTCGGGATCGCCTCATCGATGAACCTGCTCGACGTCGAGGCCGTGATCATCGGCGGCGGCCTCGGGCTGCGGCTCGGCGAGCCGTACGTCGAGCGCATCCGGGAGGCGATGATGCCGAGCCTGTTCGCCTCCGAGAACCCGCCCGACGTGCTGCTCGCCTCGCTCGGCGACATCGGCGGCGCAGTCGGCGCCTCGCTGCTGGTCAAGAGCGCCGCGGCGGCGCGCTAGGACTTTCTCGCGCGGGTGCGCGCGGCCTTCTTGGCCGCCGTCCTGCGGGCGGTCGCCTTGCGCTTGCGGGTCGCCGCAGCCTTCTTCGCCGCTGCCTTCCGCTTGGCCGGGCCGCCACGCGCCCGGTCCTCGAGATCGTCGACGAGCTTGCGCAGGTCACCGATCGTCCCGTGCGCGGTCTTCGAGGCCTGAGCGGAGCCCTTGCCGAGGGCGTCGGACAGGTCGCGCGCCACGCGCTTGCGCAAGCCCGTCGAGCGGAGACGGCTGAACAGCTCTTTGTCGGTTGTGTTGGCCATACCTCCGTCCTTCCCGCCACGGCGTGTCGCCATTCGGGACAGCGCCGAACGAGCGTGGCCTCCGTTTGCGGCCGCTGGGGCGTGGGGATCCCGGGTCCATGTCCCCGTATCGCGCTTCCGTCTGCCTGCTCACCCTCGTCGCGCTGGGAGCGTCCGCGCCCGCGGCGCTCGCCAAGCCACCAGCGGCGGGGGCGCCGGGTGCGAAGCAGGTGTGGGCGCCGGCCGACAAGCACGGCTTCGGCACCGCCCACAGCGCGCGCAGCGACGTCTGGTTCACGCTGCGTCAGGCCGAACTGACGGAGGCCTATTACCCGGACCTGAGCACGCCGAGCCTGCGCTCGCTCGAGTTCGTCGTGGTGGACGGCGGCCGCGTGGACCGCGAGACCGGCGCGGGCGTGCGCTCCCGTGTGGAGCCGCTGGGCGCGCTGGGCTTCCGGCAGACGACCCGCACGTCACGCTGGGTGCTGCAGAAGACCTGGATCACCGACCCGTCGCGCGCGACGGTGCTCGCCCGCGTGCGCGCGACGTCGCTCACCGGCCGGGCCCTGAAGGTGTTCGCGCTCGTCGACCCCGCGCCGGGCAACGACGGCAACGACGACGTGGGGATCAGCGCCCCGCGCAAGCTCGTTGCGCATGACGACACGGTCGCCTCGGCCGTGGCCGCACGGCCCGCCCTCTCGAGGACGACCAGCGGCTACGCCGGCGCGGCGAGCGACCCGTGGACCGATCTGCAGGACGGGGACCTGGACGCGCGGACCGACGCGACGGCGCCGGGCAACGTGGTGCAGGCCGCCCGCACGCCGCTCACCGGCCGGCGCGGCCACAGGGCGATGACGCTGGCCATCGGCTTCGGAGCCGCGCAGGGCGCCGCACGCGCCGCCGCCGCGGACTCGCTCGGCCGTCCGTTCGCCCGCACGCGGGCGCGCTACACGCTCGGCTGGGCCTCCTACCTGAGCTCCCTCAAGCAGCCGCCGCCGTCGGTGCGCGGTGACGCGCAGCTGCGCAAGCTCTACCGGCAGTCGCTGCTCGTGCTCGCCGCGTCCGAGGACAAGCGCCACCGTGGCGCCTCGATCGCATCGCCGTCGATGCCGTGGGTCTGGGGCACGCTGAAGCTCGAGGACAGCGACCGGTCCGGCCCGTACCACCTCGTCTGGCCGCGCGACCTCTACCACGTCGCCACCGCCCAGAAGGCGGCGGGCGACAGCGCCGGCGCGGGCCGGCTGCTCGACTACCTGTGGCAGGTGCAGAAGCCGGACGGATCGTTCTGGCAGAACACGTTCGTCGACGGCACGGAGAAGTGGACCGGACAGCAGCTCGACGAGACCGCGCTGCCGATCGTCCTCTCGTGGTGGCTGGGCCGGCGCGGCGCGGCCGACTGGACGCACGTGCGCGCCGCCGCCGACTACCTCGTCGCCAACGGCCCGGACTCCGACCAGGAGCGCTGGGAGAACCAGAGCGGCTACTCGCCGAACACGATCGCCACCGAGATCGCCGCGCTGATCTGCGCCGCCGACATCGCCCGCGGCAACGGCGACACGGCGCGTGCGGCGAGCTACAAGGCGAAGGCGGACGAGTTCCAGAAGAACGTCCAGGCGTGGACCGCGACCACCAACGGCCCGTACAGCGCGAAGCCGTACTACCTGCGCCTCACCAAGGACGGCAACCCGAACGACGGCAGCACCTACGACCTCGGCGACAACCACACGCCGCTGGTCGACGAGCGGCAGATCGTCGACCAGAGCTTCCTCGGGCTGGTCCTGTTCGGTGCCAAGCGATACGACGACCCGGTCGTCCGCAACTCGCTGGCGGTCGGCGACAAGGTCCTCAAGGCCGACACGGCGCACGGCCCGATCTGGCACCGCTTCACGTTCGACGGCTACGGCGAGACGCGGGACGGCGGCATGTGGGACCTGTTCGACGTCAAGCAGAACCAGACGCTCGGTCGCGCGTGGCCGCTGCTCACCGGCGAGCGCGGCGAGTACGAGCTGCTGGCTGGGCGCAACGCCAACCGCTACCTGCGCACGATCGGCGCGACCGCCAACGACGGGCTGATGCTGCCCGAGCAGGTGTGGGACGGCCGCCCGCCGACCGGCAAGCCCGGCTTCGCCAGCGGCGAGGGCACGTTCTCGGCGACGCCGCTGGCGTGGACGCACGGCGCGTTCATCCGGCTGGCGTGGTCGATCAGCCGCGGCACGCCGGTCGAGCGCCCGTGCATCGTCGCGCGGCGCTACACGGGCAGCTGCTAGAGCCGGTCGCCCTTCGTCTGGTTGCACGGCGCGCACAGCACCTGGAGGTTCTCGACGGTGCTGGCGCCGCCGTGCGCGACGGGGATGACGTGGTCGTACTGCAGGTCGAAGGCCGAGCCGCACTCCACGCAGCGCCCGCCGTCACGCTCGAACACCGCGAGGCGGACCTCGCGCGGGATCGGCAGCCGGCGCGGCTGCGCGCGCTCGCCGGCCAGCGCCGCGTGCGCCCGCTCGAGCGCCCGGCGCTCCCGCCGTTCGCGCTCGCGCACGAGCGCCCGCACGTCCTCGCCGCTCAGCCCGGCGTCCTCCCAGTAGACGCGACGCTCGAACGCCCAGTACCTGCGGCCGTCGCGCTCGGCCAGGGCGACCGGCCGCTCGTCCTGCGCAGCGTGCATCTCCCGGAACGCGCGGCGCCGCCACGAGGCGGCGGGCGTGTCACCGAGCATCAGCGTGCGCCGGTCGAACCAGGCGTTCTTGACCTCGCGGAGCACGTTGCCGGACGCTAGACAGGGCCCTGGACGGGTCGCAAGAACTCGTGCACGGCACAATGGGGTCCCATGCCCGACGAGATCACCTCACCGCGCCTGCAACCGTCGGCGTCGTACAGCTTCACGATGCGCCTGCACCTGCCCCAGCAGGGCGACGCATTCGCCCGGGTCGCCGACGCGATCGCCGGGGCCGACGCGATGCTCGGGGCGATCGACCTCGTCCGCGTAGAGCGCCAGGAGGTCGTGCGCGACGTGACCGTCGCGTGCGTGGACGCCGACCATGCCGAGACCGTGGTGCGGAAGGTGCGCGACCTCGACGGCGTGCGCGTCGACAGCGTGTCCGACCGCACGTTCCTGATGCACAAGGGCGGCAAGATCGAGGTCAGGCCGAAGCTGCCGCTCAAGACCCGCGACGACCTCTCGATGGCCTACACGCCGGGCGTCGCGCGCGTGTGCATGGCGATCCACGAGGACCCGTCGAAGGGCTGGGCGTTGACCGTGCGCGGCAACTCGGTCGCGGTCGTCTCCGACGGCACGGCCGTGCTCGGGCTCGGTGACATCGGCCCGGTCGCCGCAATGCCGGTGATGGAGGGCAAGGCGCTGTTGTTCAAGGAGTTCGCGGGCGTCGACGCGTGGCCGCTGTGCATCGACACCAAGGACGTCGACGAGATCGTCGCGTTCGTGAAGGCGGCCGCCCCGTCGTTCGGCGGCATCAACCTCGAGGACATCTCGGCGCCCCGCTGCTTCGAGATCGAGCGCCGCCTGCGCGAGGAGCTCGACATCCCGGTCTTCCATGACGACCAGCACGGCACCGCGATCGTTGTCCTCGCGGCGCTGCTCAACGCGCTGCGGATCGTCGGCAAGCGACCCGAGGACGTGACCGTGGTGGTCGTCGGCGCCGGCGCGGCCGGCATGGCGTGCACCGACATCCTGCTCGCGCAGGGCATCGGCGACGTGATCGTCTGTGACGTGACCGGCGCGCTGTGCGGGGGCGACGACGGGCTGGACCCGGCCCGCGCGGCGCTGGCCCACCGCACCAATCCGCGCCAGGTCCGCGGCTCCGCCGACGCGGTGCTGGCGGGCGCCGACGTGATGATCGGCGTGTCCGCACCCGGCGCCGTGACCGCGGCCGGCATCCGCTCGATGGCCTCCGACGCGATCGTGTTCGCGATGGCCAACCCGGTGCCGGAGGTCCGGCCGGAGGAGGTTCGCGGCGACGTGGCGATCATGGCCACCGGCCGCTCTGACTACCCGAACCAGATCAACAACGTGCTCGCGTTCCCCGGCGTGTTCAAGGGCGCGCTCGAGGTCCGCGCACGCACGATCAACGAGGAGATGAAGCTCGCCGCCGCGCAGGCGATCGCCCGCGTGATCCCCGTGGACGAGCTGATCGCCGACTACATCATCCCCAGCGTGTTCAACCGCCGGGTCGCCGCGTCGGTGGCCGAGGCAGTGGCGAACGCCGCGGTGACATCCGGCGTGGCGCGCCGCAAGCGCGGCGCGACCGTCGAGCCGACGACGCCCCTGGAGGCCCTGCGATGACCGACGTCCTGCACTTCACCGACTCCGACGAGGCGAACGCGCTGCTCGTCACCGAGCCGATGGCGCTGCTGATCGGCTTCGCGCTCGACCAGCAGGTGACGGTGCAGAAGGCGTTCTCCGGCCCGCTGGCGATCCGCGAGCGCGTGGGGACGCTCGATCCCGGCGCGCTGGCCGCGATCGACCTCGAGCCGGTGTTCCGCGAGCGCCCTGCCGTCCACCGCTTCCCGGCCTCGATGGCGCGGAAGGTGCACGCCCTCGTGGCGCACGTCGCGCTGAACTACGGCGGCGACGCCGCGCGCATCTGGCGCGAGGCGGCGACGCCCGCCGAGCTCGACGCGCGGCTGCGCGCGCTGCCCGGGTTCGGCGACATGAAGGTGGCGTCGCTAGCCGCCGTGCTGGCGCGCCGCTTCGGCGTCGAGGTCGCGGAGCCGCTGATCCCGGCGCACCCGACGCTCGGCGACGTCGACTCGCCGGAGGCGCTCGCCGCCTACCAGGCCGGCAAGCGCGCCCAGAAGGCGGCCTTGCGCGCCGCCGCCGCTAGCCGAGCGTGACGTTCGCCTTCGTCGCGTCGAAGGCCACGTAGCCCGCGATGCCCGTGCACTCGGGCCGCGGGTACTCGTACGACCACGCGGCCTCGCTCGACGCCGGCGACGGTCCAGTAGCGGGCCTCGCCCTTGTAGGGGCAGTAGGTCTCCCGCTCGGCCCGCTCGATCGCGGCGCGCACGTCCGCGCGCGGGACGTACGCGACCGGCGACAGCCCGGTCTCGAACAGCAGCACCGCGCGGTCGGTGTCGACGATCACGTCGTCGCCGAGCGTGACCTTGGCGCGGCGCGAGGACGGCAGCACGTCGATGCGGTGGAACGGGTCGCGCAGCACCCGCACCTGCTCGTCCTCGACCCACCACTCGTCGGCCTTGTCGGGGTACAGCGAGGCGTAGCCGTCGAGCCACGACGCCTCGGCGATCGGCGACTCGTACGCCCACACCGCGTTCTCGTGCGAGGTGCCGTTGACGGACACCGACCAGTACGAGGCGTCCCCCTTGAACGGGCAGTGCGTCGAGTGGTCGGTGCGCGCGAGGACCTCGGCATCGAAGTCCTCGACCGGCGCGTAGAAGCGGGGATGGATCCCCGACTCGTAGAGCAGCTTGCCGCGCGTGGTGTCGAGCACCGTGCGGCCGTCGACCACCGCGCGCACGCGCGGGAGGAAGTCGGCGAAGTAGATCCGGTGCGCCGGCGCGGCGTCGAGGTCGAAGTTGAAGGCGCCGGCCGGGGAGCGGCCGAGCGGGCCGGAACCGAGCGAGAGGGACATGTCTCGACGGTAGCAAAGTGGTTGCGTGTGCAACCTACGCCCGACCGCGGGCCATGTCGAGCAGCCGGCCGAGGATGCGCCCGCCGTCCGCGCGCAGCCCGTTGTGGTCGTACTCGCTCGTGACCCAGGTCCGCATGCCGCGCACCTGCTCCGCGGTCTGCTCCGAGAGCGCCCGCTCGACGTACATGTCCTCCGTGTAGACGGCGGCGGCCAGCGGCACCTCGTTCGCCGCCAGCCGCTCGGGGTCGTACAGCCGCGGCCACTCGCGCTGCGCGAGCAGCTCGGCCGCCTCGCGCAGCGGCGCCAGCGCCGCGTAGTCCTCGAACATCCATCGGTAGATGTGCTCGCCGGTGAACTGCTCCGGCGCGTCGAACGCCGGCGGCCGCAGCCGCTCCGCCGCCCACCGCGTGGAGCAGCCGTCGCCCCAGCAGGCCTCGTGGAGCACCGCGTAGATCGGGTTGCGCGCGAACGGCGTCGCCGCCTCGGCGTCGTGCAGGAAGCCGGGTGAGTCGACCGGCTGCTCGAGCAGGTAATGCAGCCGGTCGGCGCCGTCGCTGAACCCGAGCGCCTGGCCGGCCTGGCGCAGCCGGCGCGAGGTCAGGCGGTCGCCGCTCGGCAGCCGCACGTCGTTGGCGTCGAGATGCTCGTGCACGCGCAGCACGCGCTCGCGGTCCTGCGGGTAGCGCTCGTAGTAGCGCCGGTTGCGCTCGAGGACGCGGTCGTAGGTGGCGCGGTACACGTCCTCGACCGCGTCGCCGAGCGGCGGGACGCCGCCGGTGATCAGCACCTCGCGCAGGCCCTCGGGCGCCAGCGACAGGTACGTCATCGCGCACAGGCCGCCGAAGCTCTGGCCGAGCACGCTCCAGCGGTCTCCGCCGAGCGCCTCGCGGAACAGCTCGGCGTCGCGCACGATCGAGTCCGCGCGGAAATGCGCGAGGTACTCGGCGTCGCCGGTCGCGACCGGCGACGACCGGCCGGTGCCGCGCTGGTCGAGCATCAGCACGCGGAAGTCGGCCAGCGCGCGGTCGAGCCAGCCCGGGTCGGTCGGCGTCCGCGTCGGCCGCGGCGCCTCGTAGCCCGGGCCGCCTTGGAGGAACACCAGGAACGGGCGGTCGAGCCCGTCAGGGTCGGCCACCTCGCGCGCGAAGACCGTGATCGTCTCGCCACCGGGATCGGCGTGGTCGAGCGGGACGGAGAGCTCGTGCTCGGTGATCACGAGCCCGGTCGTGTGGATGCGCATGTCAGACAGCGGGCTCGAGGTCGACCCGCACGCTCTGCGACGCCAGGCCGGCGGCGGTGGCACAGCTCACGTACACGTCGTACGACTTGGCCGGATCGGTGGGCGTCGCCAGGTCGACGCAGCCGGTCCGGGTCCTGATCGTGAACGTCTCGGTGGTCGGCGGCGCGGGCTCCTCGGGCGAGTTGATCGTGACCGCCAGCCCGTGCGGGATGCGACGGTCCGGTCCCGGCAGGACGGTGTAGTTCACACGGATCGTGCTGCCGGCCCACTCGACGCGCACGAACGGCGCCGCGGGCGGGCGCGGCCGGTCCTCGGGCGGCAGCTCGGGACGGTCGGCGGCCTTCTCGACCATCGCCAGCGGGTCGTCCCACTGGTCGTGGTCGGCCGGGCCCTCGGGGCTGTCGGAGTCGAGCGGGTTGTCGCCCTTCTTCGTGTCGCCCCACCGGCCCGGCCAGCGCACCCAGCGCCAGTCCTCGTCCTCCTCGACGACGACGTTGAGCGAGATGTCCGGGCTCTTGCGCTTGCCGTCCGCGTAGTCGAACCAGTGGCCGGTCCAGTGCCGGCCGGGCTCGAAGTACGCGGCGTGCGAGCCGCGGGCGACGTACACGAGCGGACGCTGCGTGCCGGGCACCAGGTCGACCTGGCTCCAGCGGCGCGAGTCGGCGGTGGCGTGCTGCGCGTAGATCGCCAGGTCGGGCGTCTCGTCCTGGAGGCGGATCTGGATCATCTCCCAGTCCCCCTCGTGCAGCCCGGCCTTCAGGAAGTTCCCGATCAGGTTGTAGTCGTTGAAGAAGTACCAGAACCAGTACTGCAGCCAGAGGTCGTCGTTGGAGTCGACGACCGCGTGGCCGTACATGCGGTTGGCGTAGCGCTTGTTCTCGTGCAGCTTGCGCGCCTGCTCGCGGTACTTCTTCGACGGGTTGGAGATGAGGTCGCGCTTATCGGCCTTGCGGCCGTCCGGGTACTCGAGGCCGAGGAACGCCGGGGTCAGCCCGCGGCCGGCGACGGCCAGCTCCTTGCCGCTCTTGTCGAGCAGCCGGTTGCCGGGGTTGTCGGTCCACGTGCGCGCGGAGTCGGCGAAGTAGGACTCCTGCGAGTCGTACTTGAGGAACGGCCGGTGGCGCTTGAGCAGCTCGGCGGTGGAGGCCACGCGCCAACGCTAACCGGTCTCAGCCGAGCGCCGCGGCGAGCAGCTCCACCTGCGCCGGGTCGGCCGACGACGGGAAGCAGATCACCTCGTCGCAGCCCGCCTGCTCGTACGCAGCGATCTCGGCGCGGACCGCCTCGGACGTCTTGGCGGCGCCGTCCGCGATCATCGACGCGTACTCGCCGGTGAAGGCGTAGTAGTGCCCGAGGTTGGTGCGTGCCACCTCCTCGGCGTCGTCGCCGAGCGAGAAGTACATGAGCGCCAGCGTCCGCGGATCCCCGTCACGGCCCGCCGCCCGCCAGGCGGCGACGACCTTCTCGCGGGCGTCGGCGAACGCCGCGGCGCCGCCGCCTCCCGCCGTCCAGCCATCGGCGTGCCGCGCGGCGCGCTCGTACGCGACGTCGGACCGGCCGCCGATGTAGAGCCCGGGACGCCCGTTGGGCGGCGCCGGGCCGACTCCGCCCTCGCCGCCCCACAGCCGCGCCAGCTCGTCGAGCTGGCGGTCGAAGGCGCGGCCGCGGCGGTGGAAGTCGACGCCGCTGACCGTGTAGTCGTCTTCGCGCCCGCCCGGGGCCAGGCCGAGGACGAGCCGGCCGCCCGACAGGTGGTCGATCGTCGCCGCCTGTTTGGCGAACAGCGCGGTGTTCGTGCGCAGCGGCGCGATCAGGATGTCGGTGACCAGGCGGATTCGCTCGGTCACCGCCGCCGCCGCCGCGAGGGCGATCAGCGACTCATAGTTGGAGTAGACGATCCGGTCGATCGTCCCCAGCGACGAGAAGCCCGCGGCCTCCGCGCGTTGTGCCCAGTCGACGATGCCCGCGCGGTCGACGTCCCGCACGGCGTTCGGCAGCCCGATTCCGACGTCCATGCGGACATCATGCCGGGATCACCGCGCGGATCGTCGTTCCGGCGCCCGGCGGCGAGGTGACCTCGAGCCGCCCGTCGAGCGCCGCGACGCGGTCGGCGAGGCCGCGCAGGCCGGAGCCTGCCGTCGGGTCGGCGCCGCCGACCCCGTCGTCGCTGACCCGGACGCACACGCGGCCGTTCTCGCGCGAGACCTCGACCTCGGCGTGCGTCGCCTCCGCGTAGCGGGCTACGTTGGTGATCGACTCGGCGACGACGAAGTAGGCGGCCGCTTCGATCGGGCCGGGGAGCCGCTCGTCCGGGATCCCGGCGATCTCGACCGGCAGCGGGATGCGACCGGCCAGCGCCTCGAGCGCCGGGCCGAGCCCGCGGTCGGACAGCACCGCCGGGTGGATGCCGCGGGCCAGCTCGCGCAGGTCGCGGATCGCGGCGTCGAGATCGATCTTCGCGGCGTCCAGCAGCTCGGCGGCGCCGCTCGGGTCGCGGTCGATCCGCGCCCGGGCGGTCCCGAGCGTGAGCGCGACGGCGACGAGCTGCTGCTGCGCGCCGTCGTGCAGGTCACGCTCGATCCGGCGCCGCGCCGCGTCGGCGGTCTCGACGATCCGCGCGCGCGAGGCCCGCAGCTCGTTGAGGTTGGCGCGCAGCTCCGCGTCGAGCCGCTCGTTCTCGAGCGCCAACGCCGCCGCGCCGCCCACCGCGCTGACCAGTTCGCGCTCGTCCGCGACCGCCGCGTCGTGAACGAGCATCGCGACCGGACGCCCGTCCCGCTCGACCGGCGTGCACGTCCGCGGAGATCCAGGCCCCGGCAGGGTGAACGGCGCTCCCGCGGCATCGACCCACTCCTCGCGCTCGGGCAGCCAGTAGGCGACCTCGAGCGACGGGTCGCCGAGCGCGTCGGCCACCGCGTCGCGCAACGCGGTCGGCCCCGCGCCGAGGCGCGCGACCAGCTCGCTGAGCGCGGCGGCGCCCGCCACCCGGCTGCGCGCGAGTCCGGCCAGGAACGCGAATGGGACGGCGGCGAGTGCGATCACGCGGGCGCGCTCGAGGTTCTCCAATGCGGGCGCGGTGGGATCGGCCGCGCCGATCACCGCCCAGACGGCGTACAGCGCGAGCACCAGCCCGCCCGACAGGTACACCGGCGCGAGCGCGCGGCGCTGCGACGCGGTCGCCTCCCACCAGCGCAGCGTGAGCACGATGCCGAGCACGACGATCAGCGCCGCGACGACCACCAGCCGCGTGCGCGACAGCGTCGAGAACAGGTCGGGCTCGTCGGCGATCAGCAGCGGGTTGGCCGGCAGCCCGATCGCCGCGGTGTTCTCGAGCACCATGCACGCCCACCAGCCGACCGTGCCCATCAGGTACGCCGCGCCGACCAGCACGCGGTCGCCCGTCGACGCGAGATGTCCGGACGGGAACGCGAGGAGGACGTGGAAGAGGATCGCGTAGGGCAGCGCGATCAGCGACAGCCCGGCGATGAACGGCCACGAGTCCGTGGTCACGATCAGGCCCGAGAAGCAGTAGCTGAAGCCGACCGCGACCATCAAGGCGCCGAACCGGCTCTCCGGCCGCCGCCACCATGCGAGCAGCCCGGTGCCGATGAACGCAGCGCCGATCACCGGGCCGAAGATCGCGATCAGGTCACGGTGATGCCCTCCCACGCTGTGGATCGCGAGGGCGAGCAGGATGGCGCACGCGATCGTTCCGGCGACGGCGAGTCCCGCGAGCGCGCGCCGCAGACTGAGCGACGGGACGGACAGGGCGCACGAAGGTTAGACCTCCGTGAACGTGGTCTCCGCCGATCGCGAACCCTCGTTAGGGTTCGGCGAAATCACAGACATGCGACCGGAGGGGGAGCATGCGCAAGGACGTGAAGGGGCGATCCGTGGGCGGACGGACTCGGCGAGGTTTGATGGGCGCGCTCGCGGCTGTTGCCGTCGTGGCGGCGTTCGTGCCGCTGACCGCGGCATCCGGCCAGGGGCGCGGAAATGGGAACGGGGACAGCCGCGGTGACGGCAAGTTCCTGTTCTATGCATCCGACGGCCTCCGCCAGGACGCAGTCGCCAAGTACGCGGACAAGGGCCTGGTGCCCGGTTTCCGCGACATGCTCAAGCACGGCGCGTACGCGTCGAACAACGGCCTGCTGACGCAGGCGCCGCCGAACACCGGCGCGGGCTGGTTCACGCTCGCCACGGGCACGTGGCCCGGCGTGCACGGCTCGACCAACAACACGTTCCACATCAACGGCTCGACGTTCGCCAACTCGACGGCCGCGTTCGGCGCCACGAACGTGCTGCAGGCCGAGTCCATCGCGCAGTCGGCCGAGCGCGGCGGCAAGAAGGTCGCGCAGATCGAGTGGGCCGGCGGCCGCAGCGCATCGATCGACGGGCCGACGCTCGACTTCCGCAACTTCCGCTCGGTCCGCGGCGTCGTGACCAACTACACGTCGCCGAGCGACATCCCGGCCAACATCAGCGCGTTCGGCGTGCAGTACGACAAGGCCGACCCGGCGCCGGCGTCGGGCTGGACCGACGTGCCGCGCTCGTACAGCCCGGCCAAGCAGATGCACATGGCGGTGTTCGACACCTTCGCCACCGGCGGTCAGGACCGGTACGGCCTCGAGGCCTACATCTACGACTCGAGCAACAACGGCAGGGTCGACTACGACCGCGTGCTGTTCTCGCGCACGAAGGACGGCGACGACAAGGTCGCCGACCTCAAGGAGGGCCAGCTCGCCGACGTCAAGGTCAAGATCGTCGAGACCGGCGCGCTGAACGGCAAGACCGGCGCGATGCTCGTCAAGGTCGAGCGCCTGTCGCGCGACCTGTCGCAGGTCCGTCTCTTCCACACCTCGGTCACCCGCGCGATCGCGATCGTGGCCGACGTGGCCGGGCGAGCCCGGGTTCACCGGCAACTTCGAGGACTTCGTCGCCGAGCGCTTCCCGTCCTCGCAGGCCGGCGACTTCGCCGTGCTCGAGGCCGGCATCGTCAGCGAGGAGACCTACATCGACCAGCAGCAGTACTGGGAGACCGCGTACCACCCGCTGATCAAGTACGTGCTCTCGAAGTACAAGCCGGACCTCGCCCTGGTCGGCTACCCCGGCACCGACGAGATCCAGCACCAGTTCCTCGGGCTGGTCACCAAGAAGCTGCCGAACGGCGCCGCCAACCCGGCCTACGACGACGTCGAGGTCAACGGCACGCCGGACAACCGCGTGAAGCAGCGCGAGGCGTTCGTCCGCGAGGCGTACGAGGGCTCAGACGCCACGATGCGACTGGCCCAGAAGTACATGCAGGACAGGGACCTGAACACGTTCGTGTCCTCCGACCACGGGTTCGCGCCGCAGTTCCTGGCGATCGACGCGAGCAAGCCGTTGGTCGACCTCGGCCTGCTGTCGACGCCGCAGACGTCCAACTGCCGGACCGCCACGACGGAGACGATCGCCAGCGCGAAGGCGTGCTGGGCGGGCGGCGCGCTGCAGATCTACCTGAACCTCGCCGGGCGTGACCCGGCGCCGCCGATGGGCAGCACGATCAAGCAGATCGCGGCAGCCGACGAGGCCAAGACGGTCGCGGCCATCCGGGCGAAGTTCGAGTCGCTCGAGGACGGCAACGACTGGAACGGCGACGGTCAGCCCGAGGGCTGGGACATGATCGACCGCACGTTCACCAAGGCCGAGGCGCGGCACATCCCGAACGGCGCGAACAGCACCGCGGACATGGCGCACCCGACGCGGACCGGCGACCTCGTCGTGTTCTCGTCGCCGCCGTACCAGTTCGACGCCGAGACGCCGGGCACGCTGGTCGCGAAGTCGCAGTTCTTCGGCCAGCACGGCTACGTGCCGGACGTGCAGGACCTCGCCAGCAACACGAACATGCGGGCGACGTTCCTGGCCGGCGGGCCGGACATCGAGAAGGGCGTGGCGCGCAACGTGCGCAGCGTCGATCTCGCGCCGACCGCCGCCTTCCTGCTCGACGTTCCGGCGCCGCAGCACAGCCAGGGCATCGTGCGCCGTGACGTGGTCAAGAAGGGCGACAAGTACGACGCCCTGTCGATCATCGGGCTGAACGACTTCCACGGTCAGCTCGACCCGACCACGAGGACCTACGACAGCGGCATCGCCGCCCCCGTCGGCGGAGCGGCCCAGCTTGCGTCGATGTTCGACGAGGAGGCGGCCCGCCTGCCCGGGCGGACGCTCCTGCTGGCGGCCGGCGACAACGTCGGCGCGTCACCGCCGAACTCGGCGCTCCTGCAGGACACGCCGGCGATCGACGTGGAGAACGCGTGGGGGCTCGACGCCACGGCGTTCGGCAACCACGAGTTCGACTTCGGGGTCCCGCGCATCCTGCAGCACGAGGCGCGGGCGAACTTCCCGTTCCTGTCGGCGAACATCGTCGACGCGAACACGGGCGAGTACCCCGACTTCGTGAAACCGTCGACGGTGTTCACGGTCAACGGCACGCGCGTCGGCGTCATCGGCGCCACGGTCCACAACACGCCGGAGCTGGTCGCCGCGGGCAATACCGCCGGCCTGTCGTTCCTCGACGAGGCCGCGCGGATCAAGCAGGAGTCGGCCCGTCTCCGGCAGCAGGGCGTGCGGGTGCAGGTCGTCGTGATCCACGAGGGCGCCAACCCGGGCGCCAACCGGATCGACGGGCAGCCCGCGGTGCCGTTCGAGGGCCCGATCAACGGGATCGTCGACGAGCTGCAGAGCACGTCGGTCGACCTCGTGATCGCCGGCCATACGCACAACATCGCCAACTACGTGCGCGGCCGCATCCCGATCGTCGAGGGCGTCAACGCGGGCGGCAGCTTCACCGTCGCCCAGCTGATGCTGCGCGACGGTGACGTGGCCTGGACCGCGGCGGCGACGCGCGTCGCGAAGGACCTGGGCGTCGCCCAGCGCGCCGACGTGAAGGCGATCGTCGACCAGGCCAACACCGATACGGCGCCGCTGCGCAACCGGGTGATCGGGAGGCGCAGCATCGACCTCGTCCGCGACAACGGAGGCGCGGACGGCGTGGCCCGCACGGAGGAGTCGGCGATGGGCAACATGGTCGCCGATGCGATGCGGCTGAAGTACCCGGAGGCGGAGGCGGCGATCACGAACTCCGGCGGCCTGCGGGCCGACATCGTGAGCGTCCGCACCGGCCGTGCCGCCTGCCGACGTCACCTACGGCCAGGTGTTCGCGGTGCTGCCGTTCGGCAACTCGACGGTGATCGAGACGCTGACCGGCGCCCAGTTCACGGCCGCGCTGCTGAACGGCTTCAAGCCGCCGTGCGGTGACGTGGCGGGCGGCACCGGTCGCACCCCGCAGATCTCGGGGCTGCGAATCCGGTTCCACTGCAACGGCCAGGTGCCCGTGATCGACACGCTCGAGAAGGTCGGCGCCGGCGGGGTGCTGACGCCGGTCGGGCCGACGGACACCATCCGCTTCGTCACCAACGACTTCATGTTCACCGGTGGCGATGGATACACGGCGTTCAAGGACGGCACCAGCGTCAAGCAGACGGGCGACCTGCTGCTCGACGTGGTGATCGAGTACATCGGCGCCCACTCGCCGGTGGCGCCGGTCACGGAGGGCCGCTTCCTCAAGTCGCCCTAGCTCACAGGGCACGCCGCCGGCGCTCCAGCGCGGAGCGCTCGGCGGCGTTGCCCGACAGCTCGATCGCGCGGGCGAATGCGGCGTCCGCCGCCGGGTCGCCGGCGCGGCGCAGCAGCTCGGCGCGCGCCGCGTGCAGCGGCTGGTAGCGCTCGAGCCGAGGGTCGGCGGCCACGCTGTCGAGCACGGCCAGGCCGGCCTCCGGGCCGCGCGCCAGGCCGACCGCGACCGCGCGGTTGACGGTCACCACCGGCGAGGCGTCGTGGCGCTCGAGCTCGGCGTAGAGGCCGGCGATCTGCTCCCAGTCGGTGTCCTCCCACGTACGTGCCCGCGCGTGCAGGCCGGCGATCGCCGCCTGGATCAGGTACGGGCCCGGGCGCCGCAGCGCCAGGCCGCGCTCGAGCACGGCGACGCCCTCCTCGATCCGCACGGCGTCCCACCGTGAGCGGTCCTGGTCGGAGAGCGCGACGAGCTCGCCGCCGTCGAGCCGCGCCGGCCGCCGCGCGTCGGTGAGCAGCAACAGCGCGAGCAGGCCGAGTGTCTCGGGCTCGTCGGGCATCAGGCGGACCAGCAGGCGGGCGAGGCGGATGGCCTCCTCGGAGAGGTCGACGCGCAGCGGCTCATCGCCGCGCGTGGCCATGTGCCCCTCGGTGAACACGAGGTAGACGACGCGCAGCACGCCCGCCAGCCGCTCGCCAAGCATGTCGTCGGGCGGCACGCGGAACGGGATCCGCGCCGTGGTGATCTTGCGGCGCGCTCGGACGAGCCGCTGCTCCATCGCGGTCTCGGTCACGAGGAAGGCACGCGCGATCTCGGGCACCGTGAGCCCGCCGACGCTGCGTAGCGTGAGCGCCATCCGCCCGTCGGCGGGCAGCGCCGGGTGGCAGCAGGTGAAGACCATCGCCAGCTGGTCGTCCTCCAGCGACGAGCGGTCGAAGTCGATCTCGGGGTCGTAGCTCACAGGCTTCGCGAGGTCTTCGGCGTGGGCGGCGGCGACGTTGTCGTGGCGCAGGCGGTCGAGCGCCTTGCGCCACGCCGTCGTCGTCAGCCAGGCGCCCGGGCGGTCGGGTACGCCGCGGCGGTCCCACTCGACCGCCGCGGCGACGAACGCGTCCTGTACGGCGTCCTCAGCCAGCGTGAGGTCGCCGTCGAGCCGGCGCGCGATCGTGGCGAGGACCGCGGCCCGCTCGTCGCGGTAGGCGCGCTCGAGCGCGCTCACCCGTGCTCGTACCGGACCATGGGCTGGATCGTGACCGCGCCGTACTCCGCGCTCGGCATCTTCTGCGCCCACGCGATCGCCGCGTCAAGGTCCTCGACCTCGATCATGATGAACGAGAACAGGACCTCCTTCGTCTCGGCGTACGGGCCGTCGGTGACGGTGACGTCGCCGCCCGGCGCGCGCACCGTGGTGGCGGCGCCGATCTCGAGCCCGCTCGCGCCGATCACGGTCTTGGAGGCGCGCAGCTCCCCCATGACCTTCCCCCATTCCTCCATCTCGCGGTCGTACTCCGGGGTGCCCTCCTGGGGACCCTCGCCCTCGGGGAACGTGAGCATCAGCAGGTACTGCATGGTGGCGACCTCCTCGGTCTTCGGGAACGTGTCGCCCAGACGACGCGCGAGCCCCGGGGTTCCCGACACTCCCGAGACTTCTGGCGCGTAGCCGCTCAGTCGAACAGCTCGTCGAGGAAGCTCTTGCGTTTCTTTTGCTTGCGGTGGGACTTGTAGTCCGACTGCATCCGCTCGAGCATCGAGCTGTCGATCCCGTAGCGCTGCTTGGGCTTGTCCTGCCCGGTCATCTCGCGCAGGAACTCCTCGTCGTCGGCATCCGCACCACCGACCACCGCGCGCTCGCGTTCGAGGATCCGGTCGAGCTCGCCGCGGTCGAGCCACACGCCGCGGCAGTTGCGGCAGGCGTCGATCCGGACGCCGCTGCGATCGAGTTCCAGGAGCTCTCCACCACACGAAGGACAGGTCATCGCCATGGCGCGCATCTTGTCATCGGACCGCCGGTCCGCGCACCTTGGGACCGCGTGGCCCTCGACGCCAGGCCGCCCATGTGATCCGCTGACGTCGTGGCTCCAGAGGTTCACGTGCATCCCAGCCGGGACGGCGCGCGCTGGCTCGTCGACGCGCCGGACCGCCGCACGGCGGCGTCCGCGCACGGCACCGCGCGTGAGGCCGAGGTGGCGGCCCGGCGGCTCGCCCGCAGCGTCGGCGCGCGGCTGATCTACCTGCACGACGCGTACCACCGGGTGCGCAGCGCGCCGGTGCACTAGGTCCATCGCAGGAGCCGCCGGCGCGCGAGCAGGAAGGAGCGGTCGAGCACGTAGCCGAGCAGCGACGTGGCGACGATGGCGACGTACATCGCCGGCGTGTCGAGCGTGCGGTAGGCGACGGCCATCATGTGCCCGAGCCCGTCGGCGGCGGCGATCATCTCGCCGACGAACACGCCGATGACCGCGCCGACGTCGGCGCCGAGATCGACACGCAGCTGTTCCCCGGCGGGTCGCTGATCGCGCAGTTCTGGAGCCTGACCTGGCGGCAGGCCCGTGACGGCATCGTCGCGCGCGGGATCCCGGGCGAGGTCATCGACCGCGGCCGCGCGGCGCTCGACGACTCGACCCGCTGGTTCCACGGGCCGGCCAAGGTCATCGCTTGGGGTCGGCGCCGCTAGGAAAACTTGACGAACGATCGTTCGTTCTTTTATCTTCGAGAGCATGCTCGATCTTTCTCCCCTCCCCACATCGCTCGAGCAGGCTCCCTGGAAGCGCATGGTCGTGGTCGGCGACAGCGTCGCCGCGGGCGTGCGCGAGCCGCTCGACGGCTACCGCGACATGGGCTTCGCCGACCAGGTCGGCGAAGCGCTCGGCGGCACCCATCTCAACCTCGGGATCCCCGGCCTGCGGCTCGACGAGATCCGCGAGTCCCAGCTCGCGGACGCGCTCGCGTTCGGTCCAGACATCGCGCTGGTGATCGGCGGCGGCAACGACGCGCTCGACCCGGACTGGTCCCCCGAACGCGTGCTGCACGGCCTCAGCGCCATCGTCGCCCCGCTGGCCGCGGCCGACGCGTTCGCCGTGACCGTCGGGCTGTTCGACCTCCCCCGCTCCGGGCTGCTGCCGCCCGAGGTCGCGCCGGTGATGACCGAGCGCTTCGACGAGCTCGACGCGATCACCGCGGGCGTCGCCGCCAGCGTGGGCGGCCTGCACGTCGACACCCATCACCACCCACGCGCCGCCGACCCGGCGATCTACGCATCGGACCGCATCCACTGCAACGCGCTCGGCCACGCGATCGCGTTCTCCGCCGTCGTCGACGCCCTGGGCTCATGGCTGTCGCGCTAGGCGCTGTCGATCGACGACATCGATGGCAGGATCAGGACCGTGCGCATCGTGCGTGATCCCGCCGACCTGGCCCGTCTGTGAGCGTCGCCGTGATCGGCGCCGGCCCCGGGATCGGCGCGGCGGTGGCACGGCGCTTCGCCCGCGCGGGCCTGCCGGTGGGCCTGATCGCCCGCAAGCCCGAGACGATCGCGGCGACGCGCGCGACGATGAGCGGCGCGGTGACCGCGGAGGCGCTCGCCGACGCCGCCGACGAGCACGCGCTGCGCGCGGCGCTCGACGCGGTCGCCGGGGAGCTCGGACCGATCGACGTGCTCGTCTACAACGCCGGGCTGATCCGCCAGGACGTTCCCGGCGAGCTCTCGACGGCCGAGCACCAGTACGCCTGGGCGGTCAACGTCGTGGGCGCGATCACCGCGGTCGTGCACGTCGGGCCGGCGATGGCCGACGCGGGTCGCGGCACGATCCTGCTCACCGGAGGGATGCCCGAGCCCGTCCCCGACGTCGTGAGCCTCTCGCTCGGCAAGGCCGGCGTGCGCGCCCTGACGCGCCTGCTCGCGACGCAGTACGGGCCCGCGGGCGTGCATGTCGCCACCGTCACCGTCGGCGGCACGGTCGCGCCCGGGACCGCCTTCGATCCCGACGACATCGCCGAGCACTACTGGCGCCTGCACACGCAGGCGCGCCAGGACTGGGAGCGCGAGGTGCTGCTCAGCGGCTAGATCGGCGACACTGCGCTGCGATGGTGGGACGGCGCACGAAGATCGTGGCCACGCTCGGTCCGGCGACCGACGATCCGGACGTGCTCGACCGCGTCATCGCGGCGGGCATGGACTGCGCGCGGCTGAACTGCTCGCACGGCACGCACGACGACCTCCGGCACCGCGCCGCGGGCGTGCGCGCCGCCTCCCAGCGCGCGGGCCGTCCGCTCGCCATGCTGTTCGACCTGCAGGGCCCGAAGCTGCGGCTGTCGGCGCAGACCGAGGCGCGTGCGCTGGCCGCCGGCGAGAAGATCGTGTTCTGCGGCAGCGAGGGAGCGGGCGAGGGGCGCGAGCGCGTCGAGCTCGAGCGCTTCTCCGACCTGGTCACGGACCGCTCGCAGATCGTGGTGGGCGACGGCGTGCCGCGCCTGGCGGTCGAGCGCATCGAGGCGGGCGACGTGCACGCGGTGGTGCTGTCGCCGGGCGCGCTCGGCCCGCGCAAGGGCGTCAACGTCACCTACGCCCGGCCGGACCTGCCGGCGATCACCGACAAGGACGTGAGCGACCTCGCGCTCGCCGCCGAGCTGGACGCCGACTTCATCGCGCTCTCGTTCGTGCGCTCGGCCGCCGATATGCAGGAGCTGCGCGAGCGGATGGTCGCGCACGGGAGCACCGCCCGGGTGATCGCGAAGATCGAGAAGATCGAGGCCTACGAGCACCTCGACGAGATCCTCGCCGTGGCCGACGGCGTCATGGTCGCCCGTGGCGACTACGGCGTCGAGGCCGGCGTCGCCCGCGTGCCGCTCATGCAGAAGGACACGATCCGCCGCGCCACCCAGGCGGGCAAGCTCGTGATCACCGCCACGCAGATGCTCGAGTCGATGATCAACGCGCCGGAGCCGACGCGCGCCGAGGTGGCCGACGTCGCCAACGCGGTGATCGACGGCACGTCGGCCGTGATGCTGTCGGCCGAGACGGGCGTCGGCAGCTACCCGGTCGAGGCGGTGCGGGCGATGGCCGAGATCGCGCAGGAGGCCGAGCAGGCGCCGGAGATCCACGGCCGCGCGCGCAACCCGGGCTTCGAGAGCGCCGGCGGCGCGGTCATGCACGCGGCGATCGAGCTCGTCGTCGAGCTGAACGCCGACGCGCTGGTCGTCCCGACGGCGACCGGCGGCGCCCCGCGCGCCTGCGCGAAGTACCGCGTGCGGCGCCCGATCGTCGCCGTGGCGCACGAGCGGCGCGTCGCCGACCAGCTCGCGCTCGAGTGGGGCGTGATCCCGACGCTGGCGGGCGTGGCCGAGACCGTCGACGAGATGATCGACGCGGCGCTGCTCGCCGCGCGCGACTCGGCCGGGCTGCCGACCGGCGCGACCGTGGTGCTCACCGCCGGCCGCAGCACCGGCACACCGGGCGCCACCAACCTCATCATGATCCGCGAGATCCCGTGATCCGGACCAGCCTCGTCGGCTCGTACGCGCAGCCGAACTGGCTGATCGACCGCGAGCGGCTGCGCGACCGCTTCCCTCCGCGCGTGCGCGCGCTCGAGCTGTGGCGGGTGGATCCCGGCTACCTCGAGGAGGCGCAGGACGACGCGACGCGGCTCGCGATCGCCGACCAGGAGCGCGCCGGGCTCGACATCATCACCGACGGCGAGATGCGGCGGGAGAGCTACTCGAACCGCTTCGCCACTGCGCTCGAGGGCGTCGACATCGACAACCCGGGCACGGCGCTGGACCGCAGCGGGCACCCGAACCCGGTCCCGCGCGTGGTCGGCCCGGTCGCCCGCAAGCACCCGGTGCAGGTGCGCGACCTCGAGTTCCTCAAGGCGCATACCAGCCGCACGACGAAGATGACCGTGCCGGGCCCCTTCACGATGTCCCAGCAGGCGCAGGACGACCACTACGGCGACCCGGCCGCGCTCGGCATGGCGTACGCCGAGGCGGTCCGCGGCGAGATCCTCGACCTGCTGGCGGCAGGCGCCGACATCGTGCAGGTCGACGAGCCGTACATGCAGGCGCGGCCCGAGGCGGCGCGCGAGTACGGGCTCGCCGCGCTCAAGCACGCGACCGACGGCATCGACGGGACCACCGCGGTGCACATCTGCTTCGGCTACGCGGCGATCATCCACGACCGCCCGAGCGGCTACTCGTTCCTGCCCGAGCTGGCCGCCACCGAGGCCGACGCGATCAGCATCGAGACCGCGCAGTCCGGGCTTGCGCTCGACGTGCTCGACTCGCTGGCGGAGAAGACGATCATCCTCGGCGTGCTCGACCTGTCGACCGACGAGGTCGAGACGCCCGAGACCGTCGCCGGGCGCATCCGCCGCGCGTTCCCGCACGTCGGCCCCGAGCGGATCGTCGCGGCGCCGGACTGCGGCATGAAGTACCTCTCGCGCGCGGCCGCGTACGGCAAGCTCGAGTCGCTCGTCGAGGGCGCGAAACGCGCGCGGAAGTAATCCTCAAGCTCTCGGGCGATAGTGCCGATACAGCTCGTTGCGGAGGCGAACGCCTTCGCTCCCGCCGCCCGAACAGGAAGGCAGGCAGGATTGCGCTCAGGAGCTTCACGACGCAGTACGCACGGCACCAGCGGACACACCCGGCTCGATCGGCTGCGCGCTATCGCCGCCCAGCTCGAGCGGCTCCCCGATTCCCGGGAGCGGACCTGGATGCTCAATGCGGTGCGCGCACGGGCCGTCGACGTTGAGACCGACGCGACGCCCGGCGCGCTGGGGACGCTCGCGCCCGACGCCCCGCTCCTGCCCGAGCGCAGGCCTGCCCAGCCCCGGCGGGCGCGCAAGGCATCCTGCGCGGCCGCCACGCCCGAGCCGCCGCGGCCGGCGCCGTTCGCCGCGGTCCCCACGAAGCCCGCCGCACTGGCCGGCGGTCACATCCTGTGGGCCGACGATCCTCTGCCCGGCGACGGCCACGACCGCGCGTGGACGCGCGGCCTCCGTGGCTAGTCAAGACTGACGCAGCCGCCAGGTACGAACCGCGAACGGGCCGAGCTCGAAGCCGGGCTGGCCGGTCTCGCGCTCGAGCAGGTCGAGCTGCGCGTCCGCGGTCCAGCCGTCGGGCAGCGACAGGTAGACGGGGCCGCGCGCGCCGCGCGGCTCGTACGCGCGCAGCACGAGCCCGCCGCCGTCCTCGAGCGGCTTGAGCGCACCGAGGCCGACCGGCAGGCCGTGCAGCTCGAGCGGCCGCAGCGCGGTGCCCGCCCCGCGCACCACCGGCAGCGCCGGCAGCGGCCGGTTGAGGTCCTGCGCCTCGGCCAGCACGCCGCCGGTGAGCCAGTCGCCGGCGTGCGGGAGCAGCGAGTACACGACCTCCTGCTCGCCCTCGTCGGCCAGCGGGTCCGGCCACACCGGCGAGCGCAGCAGGCTGATGCCCAGCTCGGACCCGAGCGCGTGGTGCCCGTACCGCCCGTCGTTGAGCAGCGCGACGCCGCCGCCGGGCTCGGACAGGTCGGCGAACCGGTGGCCGGCGACTTCGAACGCCGCCTGCTGCCACGACGTGTTGCGGTGCGTCGGGCGCTCGATGACGCCGAACGCGGTCTCGAACGTCGCGCGCGGCGAGCGGACGGCGAGCGGGAAGCGGGCCTTCAGCAGCCGCCGCCGGTCGTGCCAGTCGAGCCGTGTCGCGAAGTCGATCCGCGCCGAGCCCGCCCACAGCCGTACGTCCTGGACGATGCGCGAGTCGCGGAACGCGCGGTGCACGCGCAGCGCCGCGCGGTGCGGGCCGGTCTCGACCACCTCGATGCGCTCGGCGACGAGCTCGTCGCCCTGCTCGGCGTACGTGATGTCGACGTCCCACGCGTCCCAGGCGCGCGGCTTATCGACGTACGCCCACAGCTGGTTGCCGCGCCCGCCCAGCATCTCGCGCCCGAGCTGCTTGTCGAGCACGCTCGCCAGCGTGCCGTCGTCGGCGAGCTCGACGCGCACGAGCTCGTTCTCGAGCACCCGCCCGGAGGCGGTGACCGGCGCGTCCGGCTCGGCCGGCGCGACCACGCGCGCCTCGAGGCCGGCGATCGTGCCCGCGGTGAGCACGGGGTCGTGCAGGCGCAGCGGCCGCGGTCCGGCGTCGGGGTTGACGACGAGCACGCCGGCCCCCTCCCCGTCCAGACGCGCGGCGAGCCGCTCGAGCGCCTCGGCGATCCGCTCCTCGGCCTCGGCGGAGACGGCGGCGAGCTCGGCCTCGGCGTCCTCGTAGACCTCGCGGATGCTGCTGCCCGGCAGGATGTCGTGGAACTCGTTGCGCAGCAGCACGCGCCAGGCGCTCTCCAGCGAGTCCGGCTCGGCGCCGCCGGCCAGGTGCTCGATCGCGCCGAGTGCCTCCGCGGCCACGAGGTCGCGCTCGGCGCGGCGATGGGCGCGCTTGGTCCGGCCCTGTGTGGTGAGCGTGGCCCGGTGCAGCTCCAGGTACAGCTCGCCCGCCCACGTGGGCAGCCCCTCGGCCTCCTGCGCGCGGTCGAAGAACGCGTCGACGCGCCCGAAGCGCTGGGCGGGCATGGCCGGGAAGCCGTCCATGTCCGCGACCCGCTGCACCATCTCCTCGGTCGCACCTCCGCCGCCGTCGCCGTAGCCGACCGACAGCAGGCTCTCCGGGTGCGACTCACGCCCGCGCGCGCGGGTCCACGTCTCGTGGGCGGCCTCCGGCCCGACGCGGCCGTTGTAGCCGCCGTCCGGGTTGTCGAACATGTGGGCGAGCACGCGGCTGCCGTCGAGCCCCTCCCACCAGAACAGGTCGTGCGGGAACCGGTTGGTCTCCGACCACGACAGCTTGATCGTGAAGAAGCGCTCGATGCCGGCGCCGCGCAGTAGCTGCGGCAGCGCGGGCGTGAAGCCGAAGCAGTCCGGCAGCCAGCAGACGGTGTGCGGTGCGCCGAAGCGCTGCGCGAAGTAGCGCTGGCCGTAGAGCAGCTGCCGCACGAGGGACTCGCCGGCCGGCATCACGCAGTCGGGCTCGACCC
Source organism: uncultured Solirubrobacteraceae bacterium (assembly GCA_963759375.1). Classification (GTDB taxonomy): domain Bacteria; phylum Actinomycetota; class Thermoleophilia; order Solirubrobacterales; family Solirubrobacteraceae; genus DASSUW01. The sequence goes on from CAVWYY010000011.1 coordinate 180,291, forward strand.
ACATGCCGCCGATCGGCTCGAAGCGGCCGTCGGCGGCGAGCGCCTCGATGCGCCCGAGCAGCTCGGGGTCGTCGCCTTCCAGCCACGCGAACAGCTGCGCGGTCGACTGGTTGAAGTGCAGCTCGGGGTGGCGCTCGAGCAGGCCGACCGCCGTCCACAGCGTGCGCCGCGCCTTGCGCCGCGTCTCGGCCAGCGGCCAGCGCCACGCCAGGTCGAGGTGCGCGTGGGCGCTCAGCGCCAGCGCGCCCGCCGGCGGGTGGCGCTCGGCGACGCGCCCGAGCTCCCGGTCGAGGCGCTCGGTGACCGCCCCGACCGAGCGGCGCGCGTCGTCGTCGAGCCCGGGCGGGCGCGGGTCGAGCCCGGCGGGCAGCTCCCAGACGTTCTGCAGCTCCTCGCTGCCGGCGCGGCGGGCGACGTACGGCAGCGTCGCGCTCGGCCAGTCGAGCTCGCGCAGCGCACGCGCCGCGGCGTCCACCAGCGGGCCGGACGCGTCGTGCCCCGGGCCCAGCGCGTGGCCCGCCTCGAGCACCAGCTCGAGCCGGCGGAGCAGCCCCTCGAGCGCGACGTCGATCCGCACCACGCGGGCGGTCGCCAGTCGCGGGTCGCGGTTGGGCATCCCGAACGGCAGCCGCGCGACCGCCTCGGCGTGGACGGCGAACGGCGTGCCGTCGAGCGGGAGCTCGCGGTGCTCGGGGTCCGAGCCGTAGGACATCGTGGTTCCGCCGGAGAGCGTGACCAGCGCCTCGCCGCCGAGGTCGAGCCGCAGCCGCGCGTCCGGCCACGGGACGTCCACTTGAGGGTGCTCGAAGCGGTGCACGCCCATACGGTCCGGCCACGGCGCGCCGAGCGCGTGCGGGACGCCGTCGAGCGTCCAGTCCTCGAGGTCGAACCACTCGCGGTCCCGCCACGAGCGCAGCTCGTCGATCCGGACCGCGAGCCACTCCAGCCGCTGCTCCACGCTGCGCGTCATCGGGCGCGTGTGTATCAGGCGCGCGCCTGCGTGCTCCTTCTCGTATGGAGTTCTCGGAGGCGCTCCGGCGTGAGTACCGCCGCATGTTCCGCAGCCTGACCGTGCGCCCGGAGCGCAGGGCCATCGTCCCGCAGGTCGTCCGCAGCCTGGTCGCGCACCGGCGCCGGTACGAGCGCGCCGGAGCACCGGTTGGCGTGCCCTGGTGGTTCGTGGCGATCCTGCACGACCTCGAGGGCGCGCGCAGCTTCCATCGCCCTGAGCCGTCCCGCACGTGGGCGCAGAGCGCCACGGAGGGACTCATGCGCCGCGGGCTGGCCGACGTCGGCGGCTGGTCGATCACCCGCGCGCTGTATCGCTTCGAGCATCTCGAGGGGTTCGGCTACCGGCCGCTCGACATCCCAAGCCCGTACCTGTGGAGCTTCAGCCAGTACTACGAGCGTGGCGCGTTCTCCTCCGAGGGCGTGTTCGAGCCGGAGGTCGTCAGCCGGCAGTGCGGAGCGGCCGTGCTCCTGCGCACGCTAGTCGACCACGGCCAGGTCGCGCTGCTGGTCTAGCCGAGGGCGGGCGGGCGGTAGGCCGGGTCCTGCTCGCGACGCGTGGTGGCGCTGGGCGCGACGACGGCGCCGTCGACGTCATCGATCCGACGGTCGTACGGCGGGAGCAGCTTGTAGAAGCGGGTCCGCGAGTCGTGTAGCGGGCCGAGCGGGTCCGGCGCGAGCTCGATCCCCTCGCGCCGCTTCGCCGCGTCCAAGTCCTGCGTGACGACCAGGTGCTCGGGCCGGAACGCGAGCCCGCAGCCGCGCGCGTTGTCGGCCATCCACACGAGCGCGAGCTCGGAGAGCTCCGGCTCGCGGTAGCCGCCGCCGATGTCGCAGTGGACGCCGGCGAAGAACATCTGCACGAGCGTCTGATCTCCGGCGTCGTCCTGCTGCACCCACAGCGTGGGCTTGAACGGCTGGCGCCGCTCGTCGATCGCCACCGCGTGGAACGCGTTGCGCACGTAGCGGCTGAGCGTCGTGTCGTGGAACGCCCACAGCTTGCTGACCAGCGGCGGGCGGAAGCCGTCGATCGGGATGCCGAGCGCGCCGACCGTGTCCCAGACGCCGACGCACTGGATGTAGACCTCCGAGTACGCGTGGGCGCGGCGGAACAGCTCGGCCGCGATCCCGGTCGGCTGGGTGTCCTTGGTCGAGCTGCGGTAGAGCTTGTACGCCTCCTTGATCCGGTCGCGGTGGCCGGGCTTGAGGATCCCGCTGTTGCGCACGAGTCCCGCGAGGCTGCGAGCGGTGAACGCGCCGCGGCTGAAGCCGAAGAAATACAGCTCGTCGCCGGGTTCGTAGTTCTCGACGACGAAGCGGTAGCACTCCATGAGGTTGCGCGAGAGGCCGACGCCGAAGCCGCCGCCGAGCAGGTGCTCCAACGGCCGCGTGCCGACGCCGGCCTGGTAGTGCAGGAGCTGGCGGTTGCCGGCGCCGTCGTCGTCGGCGAGCGCCAGCGCGAGCTTGGCGACGTTGGTCGGCGCGGCGACGCCCTGATCGATGTGGTCGGGGCGGTTCCAGGTTCCGTCGCAGCAGACGACGAGGTGCTTCATGGCTCGCGCGACCCTAGTTCTTGCCTCTCCGGGGCGCAAACCTCACACTCCGTGGCGTGAGCGCGCCACCGCGATGCCCGACGTGCGGCCAGCCCGCCAGCGAGGCGCTCGCCGGCCACGAGCACGACTGGGAGTGCCGCAACGAGGCCTGCCCGGAGTTCGGGCAGGCGATCCAGGCCGACGAGCCGGACCGCCCGGACGAGGACTGACCGCCGCTCAGCCCGCCAGCGACGACACCGTCGTCCTCGACGGGCGCATCCTCGAGCGCCGCGGCCGCCTCACCCGCGCGGTCGTGTGCGGAGCGGCACGGGCGCTCGAGCGGGCCTGCGGCGCCGGCGGCGTGGCGCGTGACGAGATCTCGTGGATGTACGACGCGACGACGCCCTCGGAGATCATCCTGATTCTGCGTTGATCGGTCATGCGGCTTGCTCCTCGATGGCGAGTCGGGCGGGGATGCGGTCACGCGGGGCCTCGGCGAGCTCAAGCTCCGGTCGCGGGTTGCGCGGCCGCAGGAGGGTGAACGCCAGGACGATCCCGGCGCCGATGACCGCCGCTCCGGCGAGGAAGGCGACGTGATAGCCGCCGAGCAGCGCGCTCGTCGCCCCGTCGCCGTCGGACAGCAGCCCCTTCGTGTGATTGGCGGCGACCGTGCTCAGGACGGCCAGTCCGAGCGCGCCGCTGATCTGCTGGGAGACGTTGGTGATCCCGGATGCGAGCCCCGCGTCGGCAGGCGGCACGTCGGCCATGGCGAGGGTCAGCAGCGGCATGAACGCGCTGCCGATGCCGAGGCCGATCAGGAAGCACGCGAGGAAGATCGTCGGGAAGAAGGCGGTGTGGGGCCCGACGCTGGCGAACACGAGCAGTCCGGCGGCGGCGGTCGCCATGCCCGTTGTGAGCACGCGGACCGGCCCGAACAGGGCCACGAGCCGCGCGGTGATGCCCTGCGAGAGGACGGCGACGGTCAGGGTCCAGGGCAGGAACGCCGCGCCGGTCTGCAGAGCGGTGTAGTGGCGCACGTGCTCGAGGTAGAGCGTGCCCAGGAAGAACGTCGAGTACATGCCGGTGACGAGGAAGCCCCTGACGACGCTCGCGTCGATCAGCCCGCGCACGCGGAGGATGCGCAGGGGCATGATCGGGTTCCGGACCCGGGACTCGAGCGCCAGGAACGCCGCCATCAGAGCCGCGGCGAGGCCACCCACGCCGAGCACGTGCGCCGACCCCCAGCCGTGGTTGGTCGCCTCGACGATGGCGTAGATCGCGCTCATGAGCGACGCGGTGACGAGCAGCGAGCCGAGCCAGTCGACGCCGTGCCCGAGCCCGAGCCCGCGGTCGGAGCGGATGAGCGCGTGACCGAGCGCGAACGTGAGCGCGCCGATCGGGATGTTGACGAAGAAGACCCAGTGCCAGCTCAGCACCTCGGTGAGCAGGCCGCCGGCGAGCAGGCCGAGGGACCCTCCGGCGACCGAGACGAACACATACGCGCTCATCGCGCGGGCCCGCTCGGCGGCCTCGGGGAACTCGGTGACGATGATCGCGAGGATCACGGAGGCCTGGGCGGCGGCGCCGACGCCCTGGAGCAGGCGGGCGCCGATCATCTCCCCCTGGGTGGAGGCGATGCCGCAGAGGAACGACGCGGCCGTGAACGTGACGAGCCCGGCGAGGAACACGCGCTTGCGTCCGACGAGGTCGCCGAGGCGGCCGGCCAGCAGCAGCAGGCTGCCGAACGTCACCAGGAAGCCGTTGACGACCCAGGTCAGGTTCGCCTGGCTGAAGTGCAGGTCCTGCTGGATCGACGGGAGGGCGACATTCACGATCGTGACGTCGAGCACGATCATCAGCTGGGCGAAGCAGACGACGATCAGCGTCGCCCAGCGGCGGTTATCAGTGGTTTGGCTGGGGAGGGATGCGAGATTCAAACTGACTCCTCCTTGTCGCGGGATGAGTAGCGAGCTAAAATGGAGGGCGCCTCCGAAATAAGTGGAGGTGTCCTCCGGAACTATACGGAGGCCCCCTCCGTTTGTCAACCGAATTTCTATGGACACGACCGAACAGCTCCTCACCCGACCGAAGCGCGCCGACGCGCGGCGCAACTACGAGAAGGTGCTGACGGCGGCGCGCGAGGCGTTCGCCGAGGGCGGCGAGTCCACGTCGCTAGAGGAGATCGCGCGCCGGGCGGGCGTCGGCATCGGCACGCTCTACCGCCACTTCCCCAGCCGCCAGGCGCTGCTCGAGGCGCTGTACGTCGGCGAGGTCGAGGAGATCTCCCGTTCTGCGGAGGAGCTCAGCGACGCCGACCCATGGGAGGCGCTGAACACCTGGTTCGAGCGCTTCATCGCGTACGTCGCCACCAAGCGGGCGCTCGCCGACGAGCTGCTCAACTACCTCGACCGCGACGCCGAGCTCTTCCGGACGTGCCGCGTGACGCTGTTCGCTGCGGGCGAGCCGCTGCTCGCCCGCGCGCAGGAGGCCGGCGTCGTCCGGCCCGACGTCACCATCGACGACGTCATCTCGATGGTCATCGGGATCGCGAAGATCCCCTCCGGCGATCCGAGCCAGACCAGCCACATCCTCCGGATCGCGCTCGACGGTCTGCGCTACCGCGGCTAGCCCGTTCAGGCTCGCGACGGCGAAGCAGCAGCCACCTGGCCGTCGTGGGCGACGGCCGGCAGCAGGCGACCGCAGACGATTGCTCCGAGGAGCACCGCGATCGCGGCGACCAGCGATGCGTGGGTCATCGCGTGCAGGAACGCGTCCTGCGCGGCTTGACCCGCCTGTGTCGAACAGCCACGCGCCGACCGGCACGATCAGGAACGGGGCGAGGGACCCGATCAGCGCGGCGTTCGCGACGCTGTTGTGGGTCGCGCCGGCGAAGAAGACCGCGAGGTTCAGCCCGAAGAAGACGCCGGGCACGACCACCTGCCGGACGTTCTGCATCGTCACCCGGCGGCCGGTCGCCGCCAGCACGAGGTTCCAGAGGACGGTGACGATCACCAGCCGCCAGAACGCGACCAGCACGCCCGGCGACTCCGCGCGCTTGACGAGCGTCGAGCTCAGCGAGAACGCGATCACCAGACCGACGACCGCGAGGACCCCGAGCGCCTTCGCCAACCGGATCCGCTCCGACACCCGCGCACCCTACCTGCGCTCACGGAAGGCCGACCTCGAACCGGCGACCTCTTATTGCGAGAATCCCCCCGTCATGACCTCCCTCGACACTCCGCGCGCCAAGCTCCTTGCGCTCGCGCTGCTGGTCACGACCCAGTTCGTCGTCGTCCTCGACGCTGCCATCGTCAACGTCGCGCTTCCCTCGATCGGCACGGCGCTGGACTTCTCCCAGGACGACCTGTCGTGGGTGGTCAACGCCTACACGCTGACCTTTGCCGGCTTCCTGCTCCTCGGCGGGCGCCTCGCCGACCTCCTCGGCCGGCGGCGGATGTTCATGTACGGCCTCGTCATCTTCTCGATCGCCTCGCTCCTGGGCGGCCTCGCCCAGTCCGATCTGTGGCTGATCGCCGCGCGGGCCCTACAGGGGTTGGGCGCCGCGATCGTCTCCCCCGCCGCGTTGTCGATCATCACCAACACCTTCGCCGAGGGCGCCGAGCGCAACCGCGCGCTCGGGGTCTGGGGCGCGGTCGCCGGCTCCGGCGGCGCCGCCGGCGTCCTGCTGGGCGGCGTGCTCACCGAGTACCTCGGCTGGGAATGGGTCCTCTTCGTCAACGTCCCGATCGGCGTCGCCGCCGCGCTGCTGGCCCCCCGGCTGCTGCCCGAGAGCCGCGACGAGGTCGAGGAGCGGTCCTTCGACGTCGCCGGCGCCGTCACGGTCACGGCCGGACTCTCGCTGCTGGTCTACGCCCTCGTCGACGCCAACCAAGCCGGCTGGGGGTCGGCCCGGACGATCACCCTCATCGCAATCGGCGTCGCGCTCCTCGCCGCCTTCGTCTTCATCGAGCGCCGCCAGCGCCAGCCGCTCGTGCCGTTCTCGATCTTCCGCCTGCGCACGCTGCGCGGCGCGAACGTCGTGTCGGTGCTCGTGGCCATGTCGCTGTTCAGCATGTTCTTCTTCATCTCGCTGTACATGCAGCAGGTGCTCGGCTACGACGCGCTCAAGGCCGGCCTCTCCTACCTGCCGCTGGCCCTGACGATCATCATCAGCGCGGGCGTGGCCTCCGTCCTCGTGACGCGCATCGGGTTCAAGCCCACGCTGGTCGCCGGGATGCTCTTCGTGACCGGCGGGCTCGTCTGGTTCGCGCAGGTCTCGGCCGGCGGCTCCTACCTCGGCGACATCCTCTTCCCCTCGCTGCTCGCCGCGGTCGGCCTCGGCCTGGCCTTCGTCCCGGTCACGATCGCGGCCGTGACAGGCATCCGCCCCGATCAGGCCGGCCTCGCCTCGGGGCTGATCAACACGTCCCAGCAGGTCGGCGGCGCCCTCGGGCTGGCGATCCTCGTCGCCGTCGCGAACTCGACGACGACCAGCGCGTTCTCCGACGGCAAGCCCCGGCCCGTCGCCCTCACCGAGGGCTTCCAGGACGCGTTCCTGGTCGGCGCCGCCTTCGCGCTCGCGGGCGCGATCCTGGCCGCGATCCTGATCTCCTCCAGGGACTCGCGCGAGCACGCCGAGGCCGCTCGGCGCGGCGACGAGGCGGCCGGAGTCATCGCGGCCTGACGGGCCCGCCGCCGCGAGCGGCGCCGTCACGAACCGGTTGTCAGCTCGCTGCTAACGGCGCAGGTGCGACAGCCTCCTCTCCGCGTCGGCTCTCCACGCGGCGGCCGCGCTCCGGGCCGCCGCCGCCCGGCGTTGGCTCGCGAACGGCGGCGCGGCCGGCTTGGTGGCGGTGAACAGCCAGGTGGCGAACAGGTCGTCGAGCTGCACGCCGGAGATCCGCTCGGCGAGGGCGATGAACTCGGGTGTCGTGCCGTGACCCCCGCTGTTCCGGCGAGCCCACGTGCGGACGATCGCCCAGAATGCTGGGTCGCCGACCTCGTTGCGCAGCGCCTGCAGGGTCATCGCCCCGCGGAGGTACACCGCGAAGTCGAACAGATGATCGACCCCGGGGTCGCCGATGGTCACCGCCCAGAACGGGTCGGATGCCGGGATCGCGTCGTAGCTCGCCTGGGCGATCTCCTGCGGCGTGCCTCGGCCTTCGTACTCCTCCCACAGCCACTCGGCGTACGTCGCGAAGCCCTCGTTGAGCCAGATGTCCTGCCAGCGAGCGAGGGCCACATCGTCACCGAACCACTGGTGGGCGAGCTCGTGCACCACGACGAAGTCACCGTTGGCCGGGTTCCCGTTCTCGTCGAGCCAGAAGAGCTTCGAGTAGACGGGGCGTGTCTGGGTCTCGAGCGCGAAGAGCAGATCGTCCTGGCCCTCGACGATGGCGCCGACGGTGTTGAACGGGTAGGGGCCGAACGCATCGACCAGGACGTCGAGGATTTCTCCCTGCCGGTTCAGCGAGGAGTCGATCTCGGCTCGCAGCGCGCCGGTGATCGAGGAGTCCACGGCGTCATAGACAGGGATTCCGCTCGTGGTCTGCCAGCTGTGGACGTCCCAGAAGCCGATGTCGATCGTCGCGAGATAGGACGCCATCGGCTCGCGGGCGTTCCACGTCCACGTCGTCGCGCCGCCGTGGCGGTCCACGTCGATCAGGAAGCCGTTCGCCACGACCTCGTAGAGGTTCGGCACCGTGACCTGGAACGTGTAGGACGCCTTGTCGATCGGATGGTCGTTGACTGGGTACCACGAGGCCGCGACCTCGGGCTGCCCGGCCACGGTCGCCCCGTCGGAGGTGGCCATGAAGCCCGTGCGGATGTCGGTCCCGGGCAGGATGAACTCCTGGGGCACGCCGTCGTAGCGCACGAATACACGGAACCGGTGGCCGCGGCGCACTGGATGACGGGGCGTGACAGTGAGCTCCTGGCCGCTGCGCGACCAGTCGGCGCGCCGGCCGTCGACCTTGACCGTCCGAACCACGAGCCCGACGAGATCCAGGTTGAAGCTGCAAAGGCTCTGGGTCGCCCTGGCGCGGATGGATGCGCGACCGTCGAGCCGGTCCGTCGCGGGGTCGTACGAGACGTCGAGTCCGTAATGGCGGACGTCGTATCCCCCGTTGCCGTACGTCGGGTAGTACGCGTCCCCTACACCCGGCGCACCCGCAACGCAGTGCTTGCCCCCTCCTGTTGCGTGCGCGCCCGCCGGGGCGGCGAGGAGCAATACGCCGGCGCCGAGAACGGCGACGACTCGGGACAGGCACTTGCGCGACGTGCACATGACAGCCCCCTTGATCCGCTGTCGCTGCCGCGAACGTATCGAGGCTTCGCCGGCGCCTCAACGGCGGGCGTCGGCTCACAGACACCCCGGAAGCTGGCGGATGGGTCGCGCGCTCTCACGCCGCTCTCATGTGAGCGCGGCACGGTAGATAGGTCCGACGTGGGGTACTACGAGCCGATGGGAGAGATGTCCTCAGACCACATCCTGATCCCGTCCCTACGAGCGATCCTTGATGGGGCAGTGCGCTTCGGCCTGACCGAGAACGAGGCGTGGCGGGCGACCGACGAGTCCCTCCATGCCGTGGGAAAGAACGCCACGATCTCCGAGTATCTCGAGGAGCTCACCGCAACGCTGGCCCGTCACATCCTCTACAAGCAGCAGCACACCCCCTCCGAGGAGCGCTTCTAGTTGGCAGCCGGCCTCCTGCCCTTGCCGAAGCGCAGGTAGAGGGAAGGCAAGACGAACAGGTTGAGCAGGGTCGCCGTGAGGAGTCCGCCGAGGATGACGATCGCCATCGGGTGCTCGATCTCGTGGCCGGGGATGGTTCCCGCGATGACCAAGGGCACGAGCGCCAGGCCGGTCGCCGACGCGGTCATCAGGATCGGAGCGAGCCGTTCCTTGGCGCCGCGCAGCACCAGCCCGGGGCCGAAGGCCTCGCCCTCGTAGCGCTCGAGATGCTGGAAGTGGCTGATCATCAAGATGCCGTTGCGCGCCGCGATGCCGAACACGGCCAGGAACCCGACCAACGACCCGAGCGACAGCACGCCGTCGCCGAGCCACACCGCGAGGACGCCGCCCACCAGCGCCATCGGCAGTAGCAGGAACGTCAGGATCGCCAGCCGCAGGTTGCCGAACGCAGCGTGGAGCAGCAGGAAGATCGCTGCCGCGGCGGCGATCCCGAAAACGAGCAGTCGGTCCTGGGCGGCGTTCAGCTCCGTGGACTCCCCCAGCACCTCCGCGTGGTATTCGCGCGGGAACTTCACCCCCTCCACGCGATCCTCTACCTCGTCGACCACGGAGGCGAGGTCACGACCCGCCACGTTGGCGCCGACGTCGATCCGGCGCGACTGCAGCTCCCGCTCGATGTGGTTGGGGGTCGGGGCTACGCGCACATCGGCCACCTCCCGCAGCTGCACGCGTCCGCCGCCGGGCGTGTCGATCAGGAGCGTCTCGACGTCGCTCACGCTGTTGCGTGCTGACGGGATGCTCCAGACGTGCACGTCGTAAGCCTTGCCGCCGTCGAAGATATCGCTGACCTCCTCGCTGGCCAGCAGCGTCGAGGACTGCCGGCGGACGTCGCCCGGCTTGAGGCCATGGCGCCGCGCGGCGGCCAGGTTCAGCTCCACCTCGATGTGCGGCAGCTCCTCCGCGAGGTCCGGATGGGCGTCGATCACGCCGTCGACCTCTGCGATCCGCTTTGCGATCTCGTCAGCCTTCTCGCGAAGGACGGCCAGGTCGGGGCCGAAGATGCGAACGACGATCGACTCGCTCGTCCCCGTCAGCACTTCCTTGATCCGTTCCCTCAGGTAGGTCTGCACGTCGCGATAGATGCCGGGATATCCCTCAACCGTCCTGTGGACGGCGTCGAGCGTCTTGTCGTAGTCGACGTCCTCGCTGACGCTGATCCAGTTCTCGCCGAAGTAGACGCCGTAGATCTCGTCCGACATCAGCGCCTGCCCGATGTGGGAGCCGCAGTTTCGGACACCAGGGATCTCGCGCAGGTCGCGGCAGGCCCTCACCGAGATGCGTGTCTCCTCCGACGCGCCGGTGGCCGGCTCGGTGAGCCAGTGCATCAGGAAGTCCCGCTCCTTGAAGTTGGGCAGCAGCTGGGACCCGAGCGTCGGATAGGCCAGGAGCCCGGCGAGCATGAGCACGCCCGCCGTCACGATCGCCGGGGTTGGCCGGCGGATCACCCGTTCGAGGATCGCCCCGTACCCGCGCTTCAGCGCCCGCAGCAACGGTGATTCGTGCTGGCGCAGGTGTCCCTTCGAGAGGAGGAGCAGGCAGAGCGCCGGCGTGACTGTCAACGCGACCAGCATCGACACCAGCACCGCCAGCCCGTAGGAGAGCACGAGCGGCTGGAAGAACGAGCCTGACAGGCCCTGCAGGAAAAGGACAGGGACGATCGCCACGACGTTGATGACGGTCGCGTAGGTGATTGCGCTGCGCACCTCGACCGAGGCGTCGAGCACGACGCGGAACGTGGAGATGTCGCTGCCCTGCACGCGTGCACGCCGCAGGCGTCGCACGATGTTCTCCACGTCGATGATCGCGTCGTCCACCACCACGCCGATGGCGACCACCAGCCCGGCCAGGACCATCACGTTGATGCTCGTGCCGCCCAGATCGAGCGCCAGGATCGCCGCGATCAGCGACAGCGGGATGGCGATGAGGCTGATGAGCGCCGTGCGCCACTCGAACAGGAAGACGACGATGATGACGATCACGAGCAGTACGCCGATCAGCAACGCCGTCGTGAGGTTGTCGATCGACTGCTCGATGAAGGTGGCCGGCCGGAAGATCGTGGTGTCGATCTCGATTCCGGGAAGTCCGGTCCGCAGCTCGGCTACCGCTTGCTCGACTCCCTCTGTCACCTCCATGGTGTTGGCCCCGCGGAACTTCTGGACGATCAGCAGCAGACCGGGGCCTCCGTTGACGACGCCCGCACCCCACACCGGCTGGTGGCCCTCGCGTACCGTGCCGAGGTCGGACAGCCGCAGCACCCGGCCGCTCCTGTTCACGACTGGCACCTCGCCGAGCTGGTCCGGACCGACGATCGGTTGCACGTGCCGGACGTTCATGCGCTGGCCGCCCGCCTCCACGAACCCGCCGGTGCCGGGCGCGAAGCTCTCGGTGTAGGCCAGCACCCCGGCGTCGACCGCGTTGGCGCTGGTCTCCATCACCCGTTCCAGGGAGACACCGTTCTCCGTCAACTTGGCCGGGTCGACCTGCACGTGGCGCTGCTGGAGGCGCTCGCCGTAGATGTCCACCGCCGCCACGCCGGAGACCCGCAAGAGGCGCTGCCTGATCTTCCAGTAGGCGACCGACGACATCTCGACCAGATTGAGATCGTCCGAGGAGAGCCCGATCTTCATGACCCGGCTCGTCGCCGACAGCGGCGGCATCATCCACGGTGGGCTTGCCCAGGTAGGCAGGGTGGGCGTGACCTGGGCGATCCGCTCCTGTACCAGCTGCCGCGCTCGCATCTCATCGGTGCCGCGCTCGAAGATCAGCTGGATCGACGAGAGCTGGGCGACCGACTTCGAGCGCAGCTCGTCGAGCCCGGGCAGCCCATTGAGCTGCTCCTCTATTGGCACGGTGATCAGCTGTTCGACCTCCGTCGAGGAGTTGCCCAGGGCGATCGTCTGGATCTCGACTCGCGGCGGCGCGAACTCGGGGAAGACGTCGACCTTCGCGCTGGGGATCTGGGCGATGCCGAAGGCCATCATCGCCGCCGCGGTGAAGAGCACCAGCCACCGGAACCGCAGGCTTCTGGCCACGATCCAGCGCATCAGTGAGCGTTCCCTGACCCGGTCAATGGCTCGGGACCTCGAGTTCGGTGCCGTACACCTCGGCGGCACCGACCGTCACGATCTCGGTGCCCACCGGCGGGCCGCCCGAGAGGACGATCCGATGACCCTCGATGCGGCGCACCTGTACTTCGGCGCGCACGTACTCGAGTGAGCTCGGACTGGTGTACACGTAGGTCTTCCCCTCGGGGTCGTAGAGCAGAGCGGCGTAGGGGAGGACCGTGTGCTTCCCGCTGCGGCGCACGGTCGCCGTCCGGAGGCCGATCCGCTTGGCCCCCTCCGCCGTGAGGATCACCCGCTGGAGGTCGCCGTCTCCTTCCACCGGCTCCAACTTGGAGGGCTCGTAGCCGGTCGGGGATTCGGTCTCGACCTCGGTGCAGCCCGCGAACGGCAGCGCTGCGCCGACAAGCACGACGCCGGAGGCCAGCCACCCGCGCCTAGATGGCCGCCTCATGCTCCCCGGCCTTTGCCGGGACGGGCTCGACGCCGACCCAGCGTTGCAGCAGATCCTCATCGGGAGAGGCGGCCGGCGGGCGGCCACCGAAGCGCAGGTAGAGCGTGGGCAGGACGAAGAGGCCGACCAGGATCGACGTGACCAGCCCACCGAGCACGACCACGGCCATCGGGTGCAGGACCTCGAGACCGGGCCGGCTTCCCGCGATCACGAACGGGAGCATCACCGCGCCCGTTGCGACTGCGGACGTCACGAGCGGCACGAATCGGTCCCGCGCTCCGCGCTGGATCAGCTCGGGCCCGAAGACCTCGCCCTCCCGCTCGAGATCCTGGAAGTGTCGGATCAGCAGGACTCCTGTGCGGGCGGCGAGCGCGAGCAGGGCCAGGAAGGCGATCAACGACCCGAGCGACAGCTCCCCGTCGATCAGCGCCGCCGGCACGCCGCCCACCAGCGCCACCGGGAGAGTCAGGAGGGCAAGCGTCGCCAGACGCCAACTCCTGAAGGCGGCCTGCAGGAGCAGGAAGGCGGCGATCGCAGCGGCGATCGCGAAAGCGATTATCTGCGTGCCGCCCAGCTCCTCGCCGGTGGACTCCTGCAGCACCTCGGCGTGATACTCGAGCGGGAAGCTGAGGTTGGCCAGGCGGTCCTGGATGTCAGTGGCCACCGAGCCGAGGCTGCGCCCGCTGATGCCCGCCGAGATGTCGACGTGGCGCGAGACCGCGTCGCGGTCGATGACGATCGGCCGCGGCGCGATCTGCACGTCGGCAACCTGACTCAGGCGCACATGACCGCCAGCGGGGCCGTCGATCAGCAGGTTGCGCACGCTCGACACGCTGTTGCGCGTGGCCGGCACGCCCTTGACGACCACGTCGAAGACCTTCTGCTGCTCGAAAACACTTCCGACCTGGATCCCTTGCACCAAGGTGGCCGCCGCGCGGCGCACGTCGCCCGGCTTGACGCCGAAGCGCTGTGCCCGATCGAGGTCGGTCTCGATCTCGATGGTCGGCTGAGTGACCGGTAGTTCGAGGCGCGGCTTTGCGACGCCGTCGACCTGGGACACGATCCTGTGCACCTTGCGTGCCTCGCGCCTGAGGGTGGCCAGGTCCTGACCGTAGACCCGGACGACGAGCGGGTCGTCGGATCCGGTGAGCACGTTGAGGTCGTTGCCCGAGACCCCCTTGTCGGCGTTGCCCAGCGCTCCGACGTCACTGATCTTCTGCGCCGAATAGCTGACGACCTCTCGATCGACGCCGCGCGTGCGGTCGACCACATCGTCGATCGATGCCACCGTCGCGTCGTAGTCGGCGCTCGAGTCGAGGCTGACCCAGAGCTCGCTGGAGTTGACGTCGACCACCTGGTCGCCCGTCACCGCCCGTCCGACGTGGGCTCCCACGTTGTCCACACCGGGGATCGCTCGCAGCTCGCGGCTCAGGTTGGTGGCGATCCGCGTCATCCTCGAGTTGGACGTCCCGGGTTCGCCGTCGAGGCGGACCATCAGGTCCCTGTCCCTGAACGAGGGAATCAGCGACGTTCCCAGCAGCGGCAGCATGGCGAGGGCCACGACTACCGACGCGGCTGCCGCGATGAGCGCTGCTCTCGGCCTGCGGACAATTCGTGACAGCGCGCCCAGGTAGCGCCCGGCCAGCGGCCGCAGCAGCGGGGACTCGCCGCGCCCGGGGACTCCCCGCGAGAAGAGCATCAGGCTCAGTGCCGGGCTGAGCGTCAGGGCGACCAGCAAGGACGCCGCCACCGCCAGCGCATAGGCGAGGGCGAGCGGCGCGAAGAACGCGCCGGGCCGCCCCTCCATGACGGCGATGGGCACCACGGCGAGGAGCGCGATCAAGGTCGCGTACGCCAACGGGCTGCGCACCTCGTGCGATGCCTGGAGGACAACCTTCGCGGTCGACCGGTCGCGCCCATCGGCGCGCTGCGTGCGGAGGCGCCTGGTCACGTTCTCGGCGCTGACAACCGCATCGTCGATCACGACGGCGATCGCCGCCGCCAGGCCCGCGAACGAGATCGCGTTGAAGCTCTCACCCAGCAGGTCGAGCACGAGCGCTGCGGCGACGAGCGACACCGGGAGCGTCAAGAGTGCGATCAGTACGGCGCGCCACCGGAAGAGGAAGGCGGCGACCACCGACGCCAGCAGCACGCCGGCGATGATCAGCGTCAGGGTGAGGTTGTCGATCGCGTCATCGATAAGGGTCGCCGGCCGGAAGACGGAGGTATCCGTCCGCAGGCCCGCGAGCCCGGGCTCCAGGTCGTCGAGCGCGTCTTCGACTCCCTCCGTCACCGCGAGCGTGCTCGCGCCAGGGAACTTCTCGACGACCAGCAACAGGCCGTCGCCGTCATTGACGACCGCATCACCGATCAGCGGCTGGTGCCCGATTCTGATGTCCGCCACATCGGTCAGGCGAAGCCTCCCGCCCGTCTCCTCGACGGGGACCTTGCCGAGCGCGTCGGGGTTCGCGATCTGGTCGAGCACGTTGCGGACCTGAAGCCGCTGCTGCGGGGTATCGATGAATCCGCCCGTGCCGGGGGTCGAACCCTCCAGGAAGCTCAGCGATGACACCGCCTGCGCGTTCCCGGCGGTCTTGATGACCTGGGGCAGCGTGACGTTCCTGTCGCGCAGCCGCTCCGGGTCGACTTGCACCTGGAGCTGCTGGTCGCGCATGCCCCAGATGGCCACATTCGCCACGCCGGGCACACCCATCAGCCGCGGGCGCACCGTCCAGCGAGCGATGACCGATCGCTCGATCGGCGAGAGCTGGTTCGAGGACAGCCCGATCATGAGCACGCGGCTCGACGACGACAGGGGCTGAAGCAATGTCGGCGGTGCCGATACGTGCGGCAGGGCGTGCGCCTGTGTCAAGCGCTCCTGGATGAGCTGGCGGGCACGGTAGACGTCGGTTCCGGACTCGAACACGAGCACGATCGACGACATGCCGGGAATCGACTTGGATCGGATCACGTCGACGCCCTGGACGCCGTTCAGCAGGTCCGCCTCGAGCGGAACGGTGATCAGTTGCTCGACCTCCTCTGCCGACAGCCCGAGCGCCTCGGTCTGGATCTCAGCGTGCGGAGGGCTGAACTCGGGGAGCACGTCGACCGGCGCGTCGCGGAGCCGAACGATGCCCACGACCATGACTCCCAGGGCGATGCCGACGACCAGGAGTCGAAACCGCAGGCTCGATCGGACGATCGCGCGGATCATGGACGGCGACCCTCTTGGTTAGGGCGGCGATGCCGGTTGAGAGCGGCACGGCGCTAGCGCCACGAAGCCCGCTGTCGCGACCGCTTCCACGCGCGAGCGAGACGACATTCTCGGACTCCTCTCAGACGTTGTTCACGCCGGCCGGGACAGCCCAGAGGGCGTCCGGTGGGTGGTTGACGCAATTGAGCACGACCGGCGACCGCCTGCAAGGAATCTCCTCAATTGGGGTCGCAGAGATGCCCCGTTCAGGGGTGGCTCATTCGCCGAACCGCGTAGAGATCGTCACAGGCGGCGCTCCGGAGCGCCGCCGTAGAGGTGAAGCCGACGGCCGGACTCGAACCGGCGACCCCTTCATTACGAGTGAAGTGCTCTACCAGCTGAGCTACGTCGGCGGGCCGCGCCCGAAGGGTAGCGCCGGACGGCCTACGGCTCCTCGTCCGGGTCCTCGGTCTCGTCGGGCTCGTCCTCGTCGTAGTCGCCGTCCTCGAGCTCGCCCTCGTCGTCGTCGACCACGACCTCCTCGTCGTCCGCGGCGTCGTCGCCCGGCGCGGAGTCGTCGGCCGGCGGGGTGCGGCGCGGGTGGGCCGTCCACGGACGCATGCCGGTCGAGCACACCCGGCCGGAGCCGCGCACCCGCACGCGCGTGCGCACCAGGCCGTGTGCGGCCCGCCGTGACGTGAACTCCGCGGTGAGGTGCAGGCGGACGACCGTGCGGCGGAAGACGCGGCGCGCGCGGGACTCGAACCGCCGGCCGGAGACCGCGACCAGGCCCGGCCGGACGGCGAACGCGCGGTGCCGGCCGCAGCGGCGCACCCGCACCGAGGGCTGGACGAGGCCGCTGCCGCGATCGACCGAGAACCGCACCCCCGAGCCCGATCGCCACTCGCCCGGGAGCGGGGAGATCGCCGCCAGCAGACCGAGCAGAATCGGGCTGAGCACACCCCATATGCGCGCCCGCGGGTGAGTTGGTTCACCACCCCTGGCCGTCCGGCCAGTCTGTGTCGTACATCCGCCGAAACGGAGTCCCGAAGACTCCACTCCGTCATACGCTCGAAGCAGCGGGTGGCACGAGGCTGCCCTCGGAGCACAGGAGACAGGACGGACACATGAAGCGGCGGCCACGGACGGTCTCCGGAGCGGCGGACCCGGGGCTCATCGGCGTACGGCTGGTGCCGACGGTACTGCTGGCGGACCCCGACCCGGACGCGCGCGCCATGGTGCGCGACGCGCTGCTCGAGGGCACCGGCCCGGCCGATCTGCGCACCGTGGAGAGCGCTGCGGAGCTGGAGGACTACCTCCAGCACGCCGGCGCCCACGACGACCCGCGGACGAGCCCGCCGCCGGCGCTGATCCTGCTCGACGTCGACCTGCCCGGGAACGAGCAGCTCGATGCCGTCCGGTCCATCAAGTCCAATTCCGACCTGCGCCACATACCGGTGGTCGTGTTGGCGCGTGCTCCCGAGCCCGCCCGCACCTCCGCCGCGTACGACGCCGGAGCCAACACCGTCATCCCGAAGCCCGTCACGTTCCTCGCCCTCGTCAAGCTGATGAAGGTCTTCACCGCGTACTGGCTGGACGCCGCGGTACTGCCGCCGGAGCACGCGTGAGCAAGCTGCCCGACAGCGTCACGATCCTCGTCGTCCAGGCGAGCGACGAGCGGCACCGGCCGGTCCAGCAGACGCTGGCCGCCATCGAGCGCCCGCGGTACGAGATCCACTGGGTCACGACCGTCGAGGCTGCCCGCGCCGCGCTCGACGAGCACCCGCACGACGTCTTCCTGGTCGACTGCGACAGCGGCGGACTGGCGCTCGCCGCGGAGATCCTCGCCCACACGCCGCACGCCCCCGTCCTGCTGCTCGACGACGCGGCCGACCGCGACACCGACCTCGCCGCCGCCGAGGCGGGCGTGGCCGAGTACGTCACCGACCTGGAGACCCTCGAGCGCGCGCTCCGCTACGCGATCACGCATCAGCACGCGCTGGCCCGCCTGGCCGAGTCCGAGCAGCGCCACGCGCTCGCCATGCAGGGCGCGAACGACGGCCTGTGGGACTGGGACGTCCGCGCCGACCGCCTGTACTTCTCCCCGCGCTGGAAGCAGATGCTCGGCTACTCCGAGCCCGAGCTCGGCGACGCCCGCGGCGAGTGGCTCGGCCGCGTGCACGCCGACGACCGCGCAGCGCTCACGCAGGCACTCGAGGCCCACCTGTCCGGCGCCAGCCATCACTTCGAGCACGAGCACCGGATCCAGCACCGCGACGGCTCCTACCGCTGGGTGCTGGCCCGCGGCATGGCGGTGCGCGACGCCCAGGGCCGCGCCACCCGCGTCGTCGGCAGCCAGACCGACGTCACGGACCGCAAGGAGGCCGAGCAGCGCCTCCAGCACGACGCGCTGCACGACGCCCTCACCGGCCTGCCCAACCGCGTGCTGTTCCTCGACCGCCTCGACCAGGCGATCCGCCGCGCCCAGCGCGCCAACCCGAGCGCCGCCGCGGCCGTCCTGTTCCTCGACCTCGACCGCTTCAAGCTCGTCAACGACTCGCTCGGCCACCAGGTGGGCGACCAGCTGCTGATCGCCGTCGCGCGCAGGCTCGAGTCGGCCGTCCGGCCCCCGGACACGGTCGCCCGGCTCGGCGGCGACGAGTTCACGGTCCTGCTCGACGGCGTCGTCGACGCGCACGAGGCGAGCCTGGTCGCCGAGCGCGTCCACCAGACCCTGCGCACGCCGTTCGAGATCGACGAGCGCGAGCTGTTCATCGACGCGTCGATCGGCATCGCCCTCGCCGACCCCGACGCGAGCCCGGACACCGTCCTGCGCGACGCCGACGTCGCGATGTACCGCGCGAAGGCCGACGGCAAGGGCCGCCACGCCGTGTTCGACGGCCGCATGCACGAGCAGGTCATGCGCCGGCTCGACATGGAGACCGAGCTGCGCCGGGCCATCGAGGAACAACGGCTCGAGGTCGTCTTCCAGCCGATCGTGCAGGCCGCGACCGGCCGGATCGTCGGCTTCGAGGCGCTCACCCGCTGGCCGGAGTCGGGCGGCGGGTTCGTCGAGCCGTCGGAGTTCGTGCCGATCGCCGAGGAGACCGGCCTGATCGTGCCGCTCGGGCGCTGGGTGCTCGAGGCCGCCTGCGCCCAGCTCGCCCAGTGGCGCGCGCACCCCAACGGCGCCGGGCTGATCGTCAGCGTCAACGTCAGTCATCGGCAGTTGACGGACCCGGAGTTCGGGCTCGTCCTGCACGAGGCGCTCGCCCGCACCGGGCTCGATCCGGCGGCGCTGCGCCTCGAGGTCAAGGAGAACGCCCTCAGCCGCGAGCCCGACCCCGTGTACCGCGCCCTGGCGCACGCGCACGAGGAGATGGGCGTGCGCTCCCACATCGACGACTTCGGGACCGGCGCGTCATCGCTCCGGCTCCTGCACGGCTTCCCGGGCGACGCGGTGAAGATCCACCGCGCCCTGGTGATCGGGATGGGCGTCGAGGCCGGCGCCTTCGAGATCGTCAAGGCGCTCGTCGGCCTCGCGCACAACCTCGGGCTCGAGGTGATCGCCGAGGGCGTCGAGACCGCCGCCCAGCTCGATCACCTCAAGCTGCTGGGCTGCGAGTTCGCCCAGGGCTTCCACGTCAGCGCGCCGCTGCGCCCCGAGGACGCAACGGCGCTGCTGGACCGCGTGGGCGCGCCGAGCTAGTCCCGGCGCTGCGTCGTGGTCGGCTCGTCGGTGCGAGCCGTCTCGTCGTCGCGGCCGAAGCGGCTCTCGCGCGTGCGGGCCTCGTCCTCGCGGCCCTGCTCGTACTCGGAGTCCGGCTCGTGCATCGGGCGGTCGTCGTCGCGCATCGGCGCCGGATCGTCCTGCTGCACCGCGGACGTGCCGGCGAACTTGTCGCGCTCGTGGTCCTCGATCAGCTCGTCATCGGCCATGCCCTGCTCGTGCATGTGGGCGCGCTGCTCGCCCAGCTCGGCCTCGGCGCGCTCGCGCTTGGCCTCGGTCTCGGCCATCTGCGCGCGCTGTTCGGCCATCTCGGCGTCGCGGCGGCGGGCTTCGGCCTCGCTGCGATGCTCCTCCGCCGCGCGTTCGCGACGCTGGCCGAGCTCGCGCTCGCGGGCACGAACCTGGGCGTTCTTGCGCATGCGCGGCAGCACGAAGGCAACCAGCGCAAGCAGTATGAGCGCGATGACGACGATCGCGATGATCGCTCCAGTACTCATTTGAGCTCCCTTTCCTCCGGTGGGGTCGTCCAGAGGATTCCCGCCACACTCCCCTTCCATGCGGCCGACTTTCGATCTCCAGTCCCACTCCATCCACTCGGACGGCGCTCTGCAGGCGGCCGACGTCGTCGCCCACGCGGCGCGCGCCGGCGTCGAGCTGCTCGCGCTGACCGACCACGACACGATCGACGGCGTGCCCGAGGCCCGCGACGCGGCCGCCGGCCACGGCATCGCCTTCAGCTCCGCCGCCGAGCTGTCCGCCGTGCACGGCGACTACGAGGACCTGCACATCCTCGGCTACGAGCTCGACGACACCGACGAGGGCCTCCGGGCGGCGCTGCACGACTTCCGCGGCGACCGCGCGCGCCGAATCGAGGAGATGGCCGATCGCCTGCGCGAGCTGGGTTTCGAGCTCGATGACGCGCCGCTGGCCGCCCGCCGCGCCGCCGGCAAGCCGATCGGCCGCCCGCACCTGGCCGACGCCGTGCTCGCCCATCCCGCGAACGCACAGCGCCTGCGCGACGAGGGCATCGACGGTCGCAACGCGCTGTTCCCGCCGTACCTGGTGCCCGGCGCCAAGGCGTACGTCGCCCGCAGCCGGCCGACCGTGCCGCAGGCGATCGAGGTGATCCACGCGGCCGGCGGCGTCGCCGTCTGGGCGCACCCGTTCTGGGACGTCGACGACGAGCGCGAGGCGCTCGCCACGCTGGCGGCGTTCGTCGAGGCCGGGCTCGACGGCGTCGAGGCGTTCTACGCGTCGCACTCGAAGGAGCAGACCGAGGCGCTGGTGCGGGCGGCGGACGGTCTCCTGCTCACCGGCTCGGCCGACTTCCACGGCCCCGAGCACGAGCGCTTCAACACGTTCCGCGCCTTCGAGCTCCACGGCCTGGAGCCGCGGCTCGGGCCTATCGGCTCGCGAGCTCCACGGTGACGGTGTCGCCGGGCTCGATGTGCGCCATCTGGCGGAGGCCGCGCCGCAGCGGCAGGTAGAACCGCCCGCCGTACGCGGCCACCGTCGACTCCCACGACTGGCCGTTGATCGTCACGGTCACCGGCGCCCGGGCGCGCGCGAACTCCGAGTCCGGCGGCACCTCCACGAACACGCCCTCGTCCTCGGTCTGCACGAGGGCCTCGAACGTCATCGCACCCGCTCCGTCCCCGTGTAGACGTTGACGCGCCCGTTGCGCGCGAAGCCCGCGAGCGTCATCCCGCGGTCCTCGGCCAATCGCACGGCCAGCGAGGTCGGCGCGCCGACGCCGACGAGCAGCGGGGCGCCCGCGACCGCCGCCTTCTGGACGAGCTCGAACGACAGCCGGCCGCTCACGCACAGCACGCGCGGGTGCAGCGGGACGATCCCCTCGCCGAGCGCCCACCCGATGACCTTGTCCATCGCGTTGTGGCGGCCGACGTCCTCGCGCACGCACACGAGCTCGCCCTCGGCCGTGAACAGCCCGGTGGCGTGCAGGCCGCCGGTGCGGGCGAACGTCGGCTGCCGCAGGCGCTCGGGCAGGTCTGCCAGCAATGAGCGCTCGAGCACCGGCCCGGCGATCGCAGGCGCGCTGGCCACGGCGACCTCCTCCAGCGCTCCCTTCCCGCACACCCCGCACGAGGAGCTCGTGTAGAACGACCGCGCGCCGACCGCGCGCAGCAGCGGCCCTCGGACCTCCACCGTGTTGCCCGCGAGGTCCTCCGGCGGCCCGGCCTCGTGCGGCCCGTCGATCAGCCCCTCGCCGTACAGGAAGCCGACCGCCAGCTCCTCGTCGTTCCCCGGCGTGCGCATCGTCACGGCCAGCGGCGCGCCGTCCACGCGGATCTCCAGCGGCTCCTCGACGGCGACCTCGTCCTCGAAGCCGGGGGAGCGGACGGTCGCGTGCGCACCGTGGACGTGGACCTCGGTCATACGACCCCCATCGTGGCGGGTAACCCGTTCTCATGCCACCCGTGTCAGCTCTCTACCGCGTCGAGCCGGAGACCAAGGTCGCGCTCGCCGACCAGGATCCCGCCGACACCGGCGAGTACCAGGACGCCGACGAGGCGCGCGCCGAGCTCGCCCGCGTGAGCAAACGCATCGCCGAACTGCAGGCGCGCCTCTACGCCGAGGAGGAGCGCTCGGTGCTCGTCGTCCTGCAGGGCATCGACGCCGCCGGCAAGGACTCCTCGGTCAAGCACGTGTTCAGGGGCAGCAACCCACAGGGCGTGCGCGTCTACTCGTTCAAGCAGCCGTCCCACGAGGAGTCGGCACACGACTTCCTCTGGCGGTACCACCAGCACACGCCCGGCAAGGGCATGATCCACGTCTTCAACCGCTCGCATTACGAGGACGTGCTGGTGGTGCGCGTCAAGGGGCTGGTGGAGGAGGAGCGCTGGCGCTCGCGATTCGACTCGATCAACGACTTCGAGCGCATGCTCGTGCGCGAGGGCACCACGATCGTCAAGTTCTTCCTGCACATCTCCAAGGACGCGCAGATGGACCGCTTCCGCGAGCGGCTCGAGCGCGAGGACAAGCACTACAAGTTCTCGGCCAACGACGTGCGCGAGCGGCGCAGCTGGGATGCCTACCAGCAGGCGTACGAGGACGCGCTACGCCACACGAGCACCGAGTGGGCGCCCTGGTACATGGTCCCGTCCGACCACAAGTGGTTCCGCAACCTCGTCGTCGCGCAGACGGTCGCCGACGTGCTCGAGGAGATGGGCCCGAAGTGGCCGGAGCCGGAGGAGGACCTCGAGCGGTTCGCGGCCGAGGAGCTCGATCAGCTCTCGAGCCGGTAGGCGAGCGCCTCGAGCGCCAGCTCCTCGCTGACGTTGAGGGCCAGCCGGGCGCGCGTGTCGTCGACGAGCTCGACCTTGGCGAGGAAGCCGTCGCGGCCCTCGGCGTCCTCGCGCAGGGCGTCCATACGGTCGGCGTGGTGGACGAGCTCGTCGGCGCCGGCGGCCACGCACGCGAGGTCGCGGTACCAGAGGCCGACGAGCTGCAGCGCGTGGTCGAGCGCGCCGGTGCTGGCGCGGCGCTCGGCGCGCCGGGCGCGCTCGGTGAACTCGGTCTCGCGCCGGCGATGCTCCTTCTTGGGCAGGTAGGAGAGCTCTTCGGCGAGCGCCGCCTCGACCTCCTCCTTGGCCGCGCCGCCGGCGGCGCGGGCCTGATCGAGCAGCGGCTTCCAGGCGCGGTCGGCGTGCGCGCGGCCGGCCAGCGGCGCGCGGGCGAACGCCTCGGCGCGGGCGCGCAGCGCCGGCCCGTCGCCGAGCGCCAGCGTCAGCGCCCGCTCGCCGTCGCCGAGCGACAGCCGCGCGCACGCGGTGGCCGCCTCGGGCGGCACGCCGCGGGACTGCAGCCTCTGCGCGAGCGCGTCGGCGGCCGGCGGGTCGAACCGCACGGGCTGGCAGCGGGACGCGATCGTCGGCAGCACCTGCGTCAGGCGGTCGGTGAGCAGGAGCAGCACGACGTACGGCGGCGGCTCCTCGAGCGTCTTGAGCAGCGAGTTGGCGGCCTCGTCGTTCATCGTGTCGGCCCGCTCGAGCACGAACACGCGGTGGCGCGCCTCGAACGGCGTGCGCGACGCGGCCGACACGACCGCCTCGCCGACGTCGCGCCGCAGCATCTCGTGCGCCCCGCTCGGCGCCACCCAGGTCAGGTCGGGATGCGTGCCGTGCTGCACGCGCGTGCGCGCCGACGCCGGGTCGTTCGCCCCGCGCGCGAGCAGCTCGGCCGCGAAGTCGCGCGCGGCGTCGCGCTTGCCGGTCCCGGCCGGGCCGTGCAGCAGGTAGGCGTGCGCCGGCTCGCCCTCCAGGGCGGCGCCGAGGACGGCGGCGGCGTGCGGGTGCTGATCGAGCATCCGCTTCAATCCTAGGCGTGCTGATCACGGTCGAGGGCCTGGACGGCGCCGGGAAGACCACGCTGGTTGCGGGGTTGTCCAAGGCGCTGGAGGAGCGCGGGGAGCGCGTGATGGTGCTGCGCGAGCCTGGCGGCGTGGAGGTCTCCGAGCGGATCCGGGCGCTGCTCACGGACCCGGCGCTGGAGATCGACCCGCGCGCCGAGGCGCTGCTCTACGCGGCCGCCCGCGCGCAGCTCGTGGCGCAGGAGCTGCGCCCGCTGCTCGAGTCGGGCACGACCGTCGTGCTCGACCGGTTCGTCGACTCCTCGCTCGCCTACCAGGGCGCCGGGCGCGGCCTCGGCGTCGAGGCGATCCGCACGCTCAACGCGTTCGGCACCGGAGGGCTGACCCCCGACCGCACGCTGCTCCTGCGCATCGACCCCTCGGCCGGCCTGGGCCGGATCGCGGACCGGGCGGCCGACCGGCTCGAGCAGGAGGACGTCGCGTTCTTCGTCGCGATCGCCGAGGCCTACGACGCGCTGGCCGCCGCCGAGCCCGAGAGGTTCGCGATCATCGACGCCGGCCAGTCGCCCGAGTCGGTGCTCTCGGACGCGCTCGCCGCGCTCTGAACCTCGTCCCAGAACCCCGCCGCGGCGGTCGCGAGCCGGATCCCCAGCCCCAGAGACAGCAGGCGGGTCGCAAGCTCCGGGCGGTCGGCGAAGCGCGTGAGGATCCCGTCGTAGATCTCGAGCTTGGCCCGGTGGGCGGCCGCCTGCTCGCGCGCGAGCGCGACGATCTCGTCCGTGCCGCCGAGCTCGCTGAAGAACAGCTTGAGCAGCCCGAGGTCGCGGATCTCGGTCGGGCTCGTGACCGGCTCGATCAGCCACTCCTCCACCCGCTCGCGGCCGGCCGGCGTGATCGTGTAGTGGCGGCGGCGACGGCCGGCCTCCTCGCGCGTCTCCTCGAGCAGCCCGGCCTCGGCGAGCCGGGCCGGCTCGGCGTAGAGCTGCGTGTGCGGGAACGGCCAGAAGTGCCCGATGCTGAGCTGGACGAAGCGCTTGAGCTCGTACGGCGTGCTCGAGCCGCGCAGGGCGGTGATCGCCAGCACGAGATAGGAGACCGGGCCGAGGCGTACGCTTGACATTGGTGCGAATAGTACCGTAGGGTCCGTATCGTTCGTTTCGAACGGTACTAAGGAGAGCGTGATGCCGTTCAGCCCCCGGCCGATGCCCGCCGTCCCCGACATGGATCTGGGCTCGTTCGCCCTGCGCCATGCCGTCCGCCTCGCCGAGCGCCCAGCGCTGATCGACGGCGACCGCGTGGTCACCTACGCCGAGCTGGCCGCGCGCCCGCCGGTGGGCGAGGGCGTCGTCGCCATCCGCCGCCCCAACGGTGCCGAGTTCGTGATCGAGCTGCTCGGCGCGCTGCGCGCGGGCGCGACCGTCATGCCGGTCAGCCCGCTGTACACCGAGCGCGAGGAGGCCGAGCAGCTGCGGCTCGCGGCGGCGCTCGAGGACCGCGGCGACGTGGCGCTACTTCTCTCGTCGAGCGGGACGACCGGGCTGCCCAAGCTCGTGCAGCTCAGCCACCGCGCGGCGATCACCAGCATCTGCCAGTTCTCGGACGTCTACCCCTACCGCGAGGGCGAGCGCGTCCTCGGCCTGGCGCCGTTCTTCCACATCATGGGCCTGAGCTGCGTGCTCCTGCACGCGCTCTCGAGCGGCGCCACCGTGGTGACGATGGCCCGCTTCGACCTCGAGGAGATGCTGGGTACGATCGAGCGCCACGCCATCTCGCAGATGTTGATCCCGCCGCCGGTGCTCGGCGCGCTCGCGCACCACCCGCTCGTCGACTCGTTCGACCTCTCGTCGCTGCGCGTCATCGGCGTCGGCGGCGCGGCGTCGACGGCCGAGCTCGAGTGCGCGGTGGAGGACCGGCTCGGCTGCATGGTCGGCCAGGGCTACGGCATGACCGAGGCGGGCCCGATGATCGCCGCCCCGGCGGTCGACCCGCCCGACATCCGGCACGGCGCGGTCGGCCGGCTGATGGCGGGGACCGAAGCGCAGATCGTCGACGGCGAGGTCTGGATCCGCGGGCCGCAGCTGATGTCCGGGTATGTCGACAACCCGCTGGCCACGGCCGCGACGCTCGACGCCGAGGGCTGGCTGCACACCGGCGACACCGGCCGCTTCGACGACGACGGCTTCCTGTGGCTCGGCGACCGCATCAAGGAGCTGATCAAGGTCAAGGGCTTCCAGGTCGCGCCCGCCGAGCTCGAGGCGCTGCTGCGCGAGCACCCGGCGGTGGCCGACGCGGCGGTGGTCGGCCTGCCGGACGGCGAGGCCGGCGAGCGCCCGGTGGCGTTCGTGGTCGCGCGCGGGGATCTCGACTGCGACGCGCTGCGCGCGCACGTGGACGCTCAGGTCGCGCCGTACAAACGGCTGCGCGAGATCGTCGAGGTCGACGCGCTGCCGCGCTCGCCGACCGGCAAGCTGCTGCGGCGGATGCTGGTCGCCGAGATGGTGGCTTGAACGTCAGCGGTCCGCGTAGCCGTTCGGGTGGGCCTGATGCCAGGCCCAGGCGTCGCCGATCATGTCGTCGAGGCCCTTCTCGGGGACCCAGCCGAGCTCGTCGCGGATGCGGTCGCTGGCCGCCACCAGCGCCGGCGGGTCGCCCGGGCGGCGGGGCTCCTCGATGGCGGGGATCGCGCGGCCGGTGACGCGCCGCGCGGTGTCGACGACCTCCTTGACCGTGTAGCCGTCGCCGGTCCCGAGGTTGTAGATCCGGTGGCGGCCGGGCTCGAGCGCGTCGAGCGCGAGCGCGTGGGCGCGGCCGAGGTCCTCGACGTGGATGTAGTCACGGACCGCCGTGCCGTCGCGCGTCGGGTAGTCGGTGCCGAACACCTTCACGTGGTCGCTGACGCCGGCGGCGGCGCGCAGCACCAGCGGGATCAGGTGCGTCTCGGGCTCGTGGTCCTCCCCCAGCGGCCCGCTCGCGCCCGCGACGTTGAAGTACCGCAGCGAGGCGGCGCCGAGGCCGTGGGCGCGGCACTCGTCGGAGATCATCCGGTCGACCGCCAGCTTGGAGTTGCCGTAGGCGTTGACCGGCGCGGCGGGGATGTCCTCGGTCATCGGGACCGTGTCGGGCTCGCCGTAGACCGCGCAGGTCGAGGAGAAGACGAGGCGGCGCACGCCGGCGGCGCGCATCGCGTCGAGCAGGTTGAGCGCGCCGACGATGTTGCCGCGGTGGTAGCGCTCCGGGTGCGCCACCGACTCGGCGACCAGTGCCAGCGCGGCGAAGTGCAGGACGCCGTCGAACCCGTCGGCGACCGCCGCGCGCGTGCCCGCCTCGTCGAGGAGGCTCGTCTCGACCAGGCGCGCGCCGTCGGGCACGGCGCCCCGGTGGCCGCGGCTGAGATCGTCCAGGACGGTCACGTCGTGACCCGCCCCGATCAGCTGCCGGGCGACGATCGAGCCGATGTAGCCCGCGCCGCCGGTGACGAGGAGCTTCATGGGCGCGGCATGATGGCAGCTACCCTGGTTTCCGATGCGCGCGCGACTGTTGGGGGCCCTCCCCGCCCTGCTCACCGCCGCGACGATGGTCGTCGCGCCGACCGCCCACGCGCAGACCCCGACCCCGTCGCCGACGGCGACCGCGACCGCCTCGCAGACGCCGCCCGCGACGCCGACGCCCAGCCCGCCGGCCGCGACGCCCACGCCGACGCCGACCGCGACGCCCACGCCGACGGTCACACCGACCCCGACTCCGGACCCGGAGGACGAGAAGAAGGCCCGGTTGCGCGAGCGTTTGATCGTCAAGCGCGTGTACCGCGACTACCGCCAGGACGGCGAGATCAACAGCTGCAAGCACTCCCGCAAGGCGCTCAAGCGCACGCTGGAGTCGATCAGCGACGAGTTCGACGCCGACTTCCCGGACTTCAAGCCCGCCGTCAAGGCCGCGATCAAGGACTGGGACAAGGAACGCTGCGAGCAGGAGGAGGCCGAGGCCGAGGCGACGCCGACGCCCACGACGCCGCCGTCGACCTCGACGCCCGCGCCGACCACCACGCCGGCCCCGCCGCCGTCGACGAGCGACACGCTGCCCGACCTCGACGACGACAACGACAACGACGGCAGCGGCGCCATCCCGCCGTCCAATACGCCGTCGCCGCCCAGCGAGGGCGACGTCCAGCCGGTACAGCCCACGACCACGCCGGTGCCGACGCCCACGCCGACGCCCCCCGCCGAGGCGGAGCTCGTGGTGACGCGCCCGGAGGCGCAGGACGCCAACCTCATGGTCCCGGCGATCCTGCTCGCCGCCGCCCTGCTCGGCCTGGCCGGCGCCGGTGCCACCGCGATCTACGCCCGCCGCACGGGCCGCCTGGGGAGTTGGGGCGACGCCTGGCGCGAGGCGTCGTACCGCGCGGCCGGAGCGTGGGGCGATTTCAGCGACTGGCTCCGGCTCGGCCGGTAGAATTAACCGGTAGTTCCGCGCTCGAACCCCGCGTTCCATCCGACCCGCGCGGAACCATCTCCGCCCCACGATTTTGCGATGCGCCGCCGGGGCGGCGGAAGGAGTTTCGAGATGGAGCAGACGCCGCATACGACACTGACCAAGGACCCGCGTTCAGGCGAGGCCCTGAGTGTGCGGCGCCTGTTCACCCAGGCGGGTGTGCATCCGTTCGAGACCGTCGAGTGGGAGACGCGCACCGCTGCTGTCGGCTCGTTCCGCCAGGAGGGCGTCGAGTTCCCGTCCACGTGGAGCCAGAACGCGACGAACATCGTCGCCCAGAAGTACTTCAGAGGCCAGCTCGCATCACCCACGCGCGAGCGGTCGGTCAAGCAGATGATCGGCCGCGTCTCCGGCACGATCGCCGACTGGGGCCGTGAGCGCGGCTACTTCGCCTCGGTCGAGGACGGCGACGCGTTCGAGGCGGAGCTGACGTACATCCTGTTGCACCAGCTGGCGGCGTTCAACTCGCCGGTCTGGTTCAACGTGGGCTTCGAGGAGCAGCCGCAGTGCAGCGCCTGCTTCATCCTCTCGGTCGACGACACGATGGAGTCGATCCTCGACTGGAACACCAAGGAGGGCCGGATCTTCCGCGGTGGCTCGGGGTCGGGCATCAACCTGTCACGCATCCGCGGCTCGATGGAGCCGCTGGCCAAGGGCGGCACCGCCTCGGGCCCGGTGTCGTTCATGCGCGGCGCGGACTCGTGGGCCGGCACGATCAAGTCCGGCGGCAAGACGCGCCGGGCGGCCAAGATGGTCGTGCTCGACGTCGACCACCCCGACATCCGCGAGTTCATCTGGTGCAAGGCCAAGGAGGAGGACAAGGCCGCCGCGCTGCGTGACGCCGGGTTCGACATGTCGATCGACGGCGACGGCTTCCACTCGATCCAGTACCAGAACGCCAACAACTCGGTCCGCGTCAACGACGAGTTCATGCACGCGGTCGAGAACGACGAGGACTGGCACCTCCTCTCGCGCGTGACCGGCGAGCCGGTCGGCGAGCCGGTTCCCGCGCGCGAGCTGATGCGCGAGATCGCCGAGGCCGCCTGGCGCTGCGCCGACCCGGGCGTCCAGTACGACACGACGATCAACCAGTGGCACACGTCGCCGAACTCGGGTCGCATCAACGCGTCGAACCCGTGCTCGGAGTACATGCACGTGGACGACTCGGCGTGCAACCTGGCGTCGCTGAACCTCATGAAGTTCCGCAAGCCGGACGGGACGTTCGAGGTCGAGCGCTTCAACCACGCGGTCGACATCGTGTTCCTCGCGCAGGAGATCATCGTCGGCCCGTCCAGCTACCCGACCGAGGACATCGGCAAGAACGCGCGCGCGTTCCGCCAGCTCGGGCTCGGCTACGCGAACCTCGGCGCCTACCTGATGGCCAACGGCTTCGCCTACGACTCCGACGAGGGTCGCGGCGCGGCGGCGGCGATCACCGCGCTGATGACCGGCCGCGCGTACCTGCAGTCGGCGAAGATCGCCGCGGCGATCGGGCCGTACGACCGCTACGCCGAGAACCGCGACGCGCACAACAACGTCATGCGGATGCACCGTGACGCGTCGTACGCGGTGCCGGACGGCGTGGTCGAGGACACGGCGCTGCTCGCCGCCTCGCGCGAGACGTGGAACGAGGCGGTCGCCGCCGGCGACCGGCACGGCTACCGCAACGCGCAGGCCACGGTGCTGGCGCCGACCGGAACGATCTCGTTCCTCATGGACTGCGACACGACCGGCGTGGAGCCCGACTTCTCGCTGGTCAAGTACAAGGAGCTCGTCGGCGGCGGCACGATGACGATCGTCAACCGCACGGTGCCGATGGCGCTGCGGACGATCGGCTACTCGGACACCGAGGTCGAGCAGATCGAGGCCTACGTCAACGAGCACGGCACGATCATCGGGGCGCCCGAGCTGCGCGACGAGCACCTGCCGGTGTTCGACGTGGCGGTCGGCCCGCGGGCGATCTCGCACGCCGGCCACATCAAGATGATGGGCGCCGTCCAGCCGTTCCTGTCGGGCGCGATCTCCAAGACCGTCAACCTGCCGCAGACGGCGACGGTCGAGGACATCGCCGAGGCGTACGTCCAGGCGTGGAAGCTCGGCGTCAAGGCGCTGGCGATCTACCGCGACGGCTCGAAGACCGCGCAGGCGCTGCGTACCGACGCCCAGGAGGTCAAGGAGGTCAAGGCGAAGGCCGAGGCCGCCATCTCCGCCGGCGAGGACGTCTTCACCGCCGCCGAGGTCGAGGCGAAGGTCCAGGAGGCCGTCGCCAAGGCGATCGCCGAGGAGGCCACGCGCACCGAGGCCCTGCCGGTCCGCGAGGACGTCTCGGCCGCCGCGCGCGGCGAGGCCGGCCCCGCCCGCAAGCGCATGCCGCGCGAGCGCCAGTCGCTCACGCACAAGTTCTCGCTCGGCGGCCACGAGGGCTACATCACGGCCGGGCTGTACGACGACGGGACGGTCGGCGAGATCTTCCTGACCGACATCGGCAAGGAGGGCTCGACCCTCCGCGGCATGATGAACTCGTTCGCGACGGCGATCTCGATCGCGCTGCAGTACGGCGTGCCGCTCGAGACGCTCGTGCGCAAGTTCGCCTACATGCGCTTCGAGCCGGAAGGGATCACCACCAACCCGGAGATCCCGTTCGCCAAGTCGATGCCCGACTACATCATGCGCTGGCTGGCGTCGCGGTTCCTGGACGCCGACACGCAGGAGGACCTCGGGATCCTCACCAAGGAGGTCCGGGCGCGCAAGACCGCCGAGGACAGCGCGGCCGGCGCGTCAGGCGGCTCGGCCGGCCCCGCCAACGGAGGCACCACCGCTGCGCCGGCACCCGTGGCCCCGACCGCGGCGCTCACCGACACGCCGCCGGTCGTCCCGGCCCGCATGGTCGGGCTCGACCTCGGCCCGGCGTGCGACCAGTGCGGCGGCATGATGCAGCGCACGGGCTCGTGCTACACGTGCTCGAGCTGCGGCAACAACACCGGCTGCGGCTGATGATGGTGGCCATCTCACTGTCATCTCCGCTGGCCTGGTGATGACACGAAGGGTGGCCAGCCATGTCACAACGTTCAGGCAAGGCCCGCTCCGGCGGGCCTTTGCCGTCTCTGGAGACGGTGAGGAGGGCCGACCGCGGTAATGCCACTCGGGGCCCGGAGCATGTCGCCGGGCGGTCGGTCGCTAAGACCGCGCTGCTCGGCAACAAGCTGTTTGGGCCTGATGTGCCCATCG
The DNA here is from genome assembly GCA_963759375.1 of uncultured Solirubrobacteraceae bacterium. Classification (GTDB taxonomy): domain Bacteria; phylum Actinomycetota; class Thermoleophilia; order Solirubrobacterales; family Solirubrobacteraceae; genus DASSUW01. The sequence goes on from CAVWYY010000011.1 coordinate 212,070, forward strand.
CCAAGGCGAGCAGGTGGATCGAGACCTTCACCCTGGTGCTTCGAGAAGGCGCGATGAGCCAGCACGAGCTCTACCACGCTCTTAGGCGGTGGTCACGCGCGACGATCTCGCGCGACGTCCGCGAGCTGATCGCACGGGGATTCCTGTTCAGGCCAGAGTTCGAGCGCAGGACCCGCGTGAGAAGTGGATGGCGATGGACCACTCGGCCGCCCATAGGTTTTACGTCGCGACTAAGAAGGCACACACGTCGCCCGACCCAGTCGGCGAGGTGCGCGAGCGGCGCCGCTGCGGCCGCGCACCGGCGGATCAACGACGTCGTGGCGTGAAGCCGCAGGTCGCCGTCTTGTACGGGCCGGGGCCGATCGTCCGCCAGCGGCGTGGCGCTCGCCCGAGATGGCTTAGGACGCGCGACCGACATGGCTGGCGGCGTCATAGCCGGCGTCGCCGCGTCGCTGACACCTGCTCAGCCGCTGGTGCTCTTCATACATCGCGATCGCGCGACTTGGTCGACTACGCGCGAGCACGTGTGTCGCTCGCGAACGCGAGGCCTATCGCGCTCATCGCGACTGTCGCCTTGCATGCAACCAGCGGCCTCTCGGGCTGGGATGACGCCAGCCATCTCGGATTCGGTCTGCCGCAGGACCAAGCAGTGTCATGCCGGCCGCCGCCGCGCTGGCTATGCCGTCGCCGGGCGTCTCGACGAGGGCGCGCGGCGGCGAGCTTGATCAGCTCCGCCGTTGTGCGCGGCTGGGAGACGTAGATCGAGTGGCTGCCGGGTTCTCGCTTGTCTGCGCGGTCTCGCGCAGCCGCGTGACGGCCTCTCGCAGCAGCCGCGAGATGTGCATCTGGGAGACGCCGATGCGCTGGCCTATCTCGGACTGCGTGAGGTCTTCTGAGAAGCGCAGCCTCAGGATCTGTCGCTCGCGATCGCTGCGGACCGACATCATCGCTTCGAGCGTGGCGGAGAGCTCGGCCTGAAGATAGCCGGCTCGGGGGCGCCCAGCGTGTCGGCGACCCGGGCGCCGTCCTCGTCGTCGCAGGGGCGATCGAGGGAGTCGGCTCGGTGTGCGGCTGCCGCCTCACGCGCTTCGAGCACCTGTTCAAGGGTGGTCCCGAGCTCGTCAGCGATCTCGGCCACGGTTGGCGCGCGGCCGAGTTCATGCATGAGGCGATCGGTCGTGCGGTCCACGCGCTGTGCCAGCTCTTGGAGGTCGCGCGGAACCCGGACCGCCCACCCTCTGTCCCGGAAATAGCGCTTGAGCTCTCCCGCGATCGTCGGCACAGCGAACGACGAGAACGCGCTCCCGCGTTCCGGGTCGAAGCGGTCGATAGCCTTCAGCAAGCCCACTGAGGCGACCTGAACGAGGTCCTCCAGCGGCTCGGCGCCACGGCGGTGACGCTGCGCCAGCCCCACGGCCAAGGGGAGAAATCGCTCTACCAGCTCTTCGCGCGCCGCCAAATCGTGGCACCCGCGATAGCGAGCGAACAACTGCCGCTCCCGCAGCCTGCGCGCGAATCGGTCAGCCCCAGTGGAGCCGCCGCGGTCGCGGTTCGCCGCGGAGCGACGCGATCGAACCTCCCGGCCCGGGGCGACGGTAGCCGGAGCGGCCGCCCATGGCACGCTCGCGACGATCGAAAGCGGGTTCGGTGTCGTGGACATGTCCCAGCGCGTGTTCGGTCCGTATCGACGTGGGGTTGCGTCGTGTCTCGCGTCCGGCCCGGAAGCGAGCGAATATCGTTGAAGCCCAGCTTACCCGCAATACCGGTTGCCGCAACGCGGGTTGCCGCAATAAGGGTTGCAGAATGACAGACCGCATGACCGGGCATTGACAATCGCATCTCTACGGGACCGGATCCATGGCCGATGACGCATTCCTTGAAGCTCTGACGACGCTTGAGGTGACGCTCGCCGACAACCACGAGCGCACGAAGCTGATCAAGAAGCGGATCACTCAGCTCCGGCGGTTGCGGGCGAAAGGCACGTCGTACGCCGAGATCGTCGCCATTAGGGACGGGCCGCTGCTCGTGCAGTTGCTTACCGAGAGCTCAAAGGCGCTCGACCGCAGTGGAGCAAGCGTGCGCCGCGCCGAGGCGCGTGCGCTGTACGCCGAAGGGCTGACGATGGACCAGATTGCCGAGCGCTTCGGCGTCACACGTCAACGCGTTTCGACCCTCCTGCGCAAGCCCCCGCAGTGATGCGAGAACCCAGGCCGGCTGCGTCGGCCTGGCGCCCCGTCTCGATCGTCGGGTACTCCGGCGCGTTGCGTCGGACACCACCACCGCGGCAGCTAGCGGACGGTGCTGCTTTCCCTGAGGAAAGTCTCAGGATGTTGGGCCGGCTGAGCCCTGTGACGCAACTTTGATGCGCCCCGCAGGGTCGGCGAAGTCGACAGAGAGACTCGGCGCAGCAGCGCGAGCGGCGACGGCCGCCGCTACTGCCTTCCGTGCAACTCGGCGGCGCGGCCGTGACTATCGCCTCCCGTCCATTGCGACAGCGAGACCGGCGTGCGCCGGCGGTCGAATCGTGCTTCAAAGTCGTAGCGGCTAGCCGTGCTCGGTCGCCGTGCCGGGGGCGGGTGTGGCGGTGAGCCCGTCCGCGGCGCGGTCGGGCGTACGGCTGGCGGGGAGCCGGATGGCGGCGGCGAGGCCGATAAGGGCGAGGACGGCCAGGGCGATCATCGCCAGGACGTAGGAGGTGTTGCCGGAGGCGAGGTCGGAGATCAGGATCGTGCCGGCGATCGCGGTGCCGAAGGAGGAGCCGAGGTTGGAGACGCTGCGCGAAAGTCCGGAGATCTCCGCCTGCAAGTCCTCGGGGAAGCTGGACTGCACGAGGTTGACTGAGGGGGTCAGCATGACTCCGAGGCCGAGGCCGATCAGCAGCAGGCCGGGCGCGAAGGCGATGACGCGCGACGAGGCGCCAACGAGGGCGAGCAGGAGTCCGATCCCGGCCATCGTGACGACGAAGCCCGCGGTGATCAGGGTCTTCTGCGGGCGGCGCTGGGCGAGTCGCTCCGCGGCGAGCGACGAGACCAGGACGCCGACGGTGGCCGCGGTGAAGATGACGCCAGTCTCGATCGCGTTGTAGCCGCGAACCTCTTGGAGGAAGACGGCGACGGTAAACGAGACGCCCATGAGCAGCAGCCATTGGATGTTCTGGGTGACGAGCCCGAGGTTCGACGTGTGGTTCTTGAACAGGAGCGTGGGCAGCAGGGGTTCCTTGCCGGATCGCTCGCGAGCGCGCGTGTAGAGAAAGAACCAGACGAGAAACGCGGCTCCGGCCGCCAGCAGCGCCGCCATCAACGCGAGGTTGCTGTCGGCTTGCAGAATCCCGAACACGACGAAGAACATGCCGACCGCCGACAAGACCGCTCCGAACCCGTCGAACGGACTGGTCGGGTCGGCCGGGAGCGGGTCGGTGATCCGGCGGCTGAGCAGGACGATCAGCGCGATGACCGCGGCTTGGAAGATGAACGCGGCGCGCCAGTCAATTGCGGTGGTGATGAGACCGCCGATCAGCGGTCCGGCCGCGGCGCCGAGGCCGCCCAGCCCGCTGATGACGCCGAACGCCCGGGCGCGTGACGTGAGGTCGCCGAAGCGCAGCGTCGTGAGGATGTAGACGGGCGGGATCAGCAGGGCAGTGCCGACGCCCTCCAACACCGAGTTCCCGAGGATCAGCACCCCGAGGTTCGGGGAGGCCGCGCTGATTAGGGCGCCGATCCCGTACAGCACGAGGCCGATCGTGAAGCAGCGTTTGCGGCCCCAACGATCGCTCAGCTTGCTGGCGGGGATCATGAGGATCGCCATGATCAACAAGAACAGGGTGATCGCCGCCTGCACGCCCTGAACGGTCGTGTCCAGGTCCTCGGTGATGTCGCTGATCATCACGTTCATGTTCGAGCCGGCGAAACTGCAGATGAACTGGGCAAGCGCGAGCGGAGCCAGGAACCTGCGCCGCGAGACGACCGCGCCTGCCGATGCGTGATCCGCGCTCACCGGCCCGCCCGCTTCGCGCCCGCCCCGACCGCTCGGATCTCGCGGGCCACCAAGATCGGCGGGAGGTGGCCTGACGCGCGCGAGAAGCCGACGACGCGCGATCGCCGCCCCACGTCGCGCTCCTCGGCGAGTCGGCCGGCGATCCTGCAGCGCACCTCGGCGTTGACGGACATCATCCCGACGACCTGCCGGGATGCCGCCAACAGATGTCGATGCCCGAAAGCGCAGGGAGCGCTTATCAGCGCTCGAACTCGTGTGATCGCGCGGGGTAGAGCAGCTCCTGGTCTACACGATCACGCAAAAAAAAAAAACCGGTCGCAAGCCACGTTCCCGACACGGACCGCTTCACGCTGCGCTGCTGCATCCCGTCGTGCTGGGCGATCAGATAGATCAGCACCCCGAGCCAGGGCAGGATCACAACGAAGATCACCCACGCCGCCTTCGCCCAGCCACCGATGTCGTCACGGCGGAAGACGTCGATCAGCACGGTGATCACGATCCAGATCCAGATCACCCAGAAGAAGAAGAAGAAGAAGAAGAAGATCATCGACCACGGCACGTCCATGAAACGGATAGTCAGCCGCCATCACCATCTGCGAGCTCCCCTCGGTCGCCTGCAGTCCAGCCCGGATACTCGCCGATCGATCGGACACAGCCGCACCCGGCACCGTCCGCCTCCGCACACCCGTCGCCGGCGGCCAGCGACGCGCCGCCCAGGCTAAGTGATCGGATCGGCCAGGAGACGCAGGACCGTGCTCAAGGGCCCTGCGTCGGGGGCCCGCTCGCGCGTCCAACGTCCGTCTACCGGAGGATTGGGGCCTGCGGTTTCGCGGGATATGTCCGGTGCACGGAAACTACGCAAGGAGGCTCACAATGGCCGACGCGGGACCCCCGCTGGTGCTCATGGCGCTCGGACTCATCCTCTGGCTGGCCGTCAATGCGACGCTCGCCGGCCTGTCGATCCAGACGATCGGCATCATCCTTTTCGTGGTCGGCGTCGTCTGGTTGCTGATCGAGCTCGTGCAATCGCGAACGGTCGCCCGTCGCCGGCGAGATGTCGTCGTTCGCGACGAGCCGGTCGTGCGCGAGCGCGAGGTGTACTGAAGCTACGCGGACGCGCAGCTCGAACGAGGTCGGGAGGCCCGCCGACCGGGCCCCTCGGTCCTCAACCTTCCGTGGCGAGCCGCCGCAGTTCGGCGATCGCCTTGCGCAGGATGCGCGACACGTGCATCTGCGAGAGCCCCAGCCGCGTTCCGATCTCCGACTGCGTGAGATCGTGCTCGAAGCGCAGGCTGAGGATCTGCTGCTCGCGGGGCGGCAGCCGGGCGAGCAAGGGCGCTAGCGTGGCTGCCGCGTCGGCGCGCTCGAAGCCGGTCTCCTCGCTCGCAGCGGTGAGCGCTGGGCGGTCGTCATCGTCGAGGTCGGCGGGCGCGTCAAGACTGTCGGGCGTGTGGGCGCTCGCGGTCTGGAGGGCTTCGAGCACGAGTTCGACGGTGCTGTCCAGTGCCTCGGCGATCTCGGCGGGCGTCGGCGATCGTCCGAGGTGCGTCGTGAGCTGCGCTGACGCGCGCTGGACCTTCAGCGCGAGGTCCTGGAGGTCGCGCGGGACGCGCACGGCCCACGTGTGGTCGCGGAAATAGCGCTTGAGCTCGCCCACGATCGTCGGGACGGCAAACGAGGAGAACGCGAGCCCGCGGTCGGGGTCGTAGCGGTCGATCGCCTTGATCAGCCCGAACGACGCGACCTGGACGAGATCGTCGTAGTCATGGCCATTGCGATACCGCGCGGCGAGACGCTTGGCCAGCGGCAGGAACCGCTCCACGAGTTCCTCGCGGGCGTCCTGGTTGCCCGTGCGCCGGTAGCGCTCGAACAGCCGAGCGTCCTCCCGAGCACGTCGTGACGGGCTTGCGGAAATGTCGGCTTCGTGTGGCGCGATGGCGGCGTGAGGCACGCGCCTCTGCTTGGCCTCGGCGTGCGCGGCCCGATCAATCGTCATGGTTGGCAGGCAACGCCGTCGTCGTCACAGTCGAGATGCGGATTGGGACGGCCTGGGCGGTCAACCATCGCGATGTCGCTTATGATACCGCGATGGTGGAAGCGCTATCGCATGTGCAGACGCGGTCGGGGGTCGGGATATCGCGCGCGTCTCGGCGGTGTCGCTTCAAGGCGGAGAAGCGAATTCGGCGCGTCGCCTGTTACCGCGGAGACCCGTCACCGCGATAGCGGAGGCGCTACCGCAACACGGGACCCACCGCGGCGGAGGCGCGTCCAAGACCCAGCGGATCGCTACCGGCCTCTCGCAAGTACAGTCTCCGCTCGATGGCGCTACACGCGACGACGATCCGCTTCGCTGACCGCGGCTACTCGGCCATCGCGCGCGCGGCGGAGACCCAGGGGATTAGCGTCTCGCAGTACGTGCGCGAGGCCGCCCTGATCCGAGCCGTGCTCGACGAGCTGGACACCGCCGAAGAGGCGCTTCACACCGCGCACGACCTCGTGAATATCGCCCGCGAGGTGCGCCGGCTCGCGGAGGTCGACCCCCCTGGACCGCCGCGACCAGACGCCCGCTCCGGAGGCTCCGCTTCCAAACGTGGCGCGGACCGCTGAGACGGCCCCGCCGCGAAGTCCTGGCCGAACAGCAGTCCCCTCGTGTCCCTGCCCGTCCCTCACGACACGTGACGGCCACGAGCGGCGACAAAGCGTGGCCACGCCCGATGACAAGCCGCTGGCCACCGTCAGCTGAGAAGGTCCGGCCTGTAAGCGGGAAATGTCCGGGAAGGGCCGTCTGGGAAGGCGGCCCTTCGCGTATGAAGACCGGCGGCGGCGACCCGTACCGACGCCATCGCTCGTCAGTGGCTCCACGAAGCCGTCTGCGCGTGCAAGACGTGTCGGAGGCCGGCCGTCAGCTCGCCCGGCGGTAGCGGATGTGCGTGGCCAGGGGCGAATGCAGCACCTCGACGGGCTCCAACCGCAGATCTTCGACGCCGTCGAAGATCCGCTCGCCGGACCCGAGCAGGACTGGGGCGATGTCGAGCGTGAGCTCGTCGACAACCCCGGCGACGAGCGCCTGCCGAACGGTGGAGGCGCCGCCCGCGATGTCCACGCCGTTGTCGCCGGCCGTCTCACGCGCCTGTGCGTAGGCGGCGTCGAAGCCGTCGGTGACGAAGTGGAAGGTCGTCCCGCCCTCCATCTCGATCGGCTCGCGGGCGTGATGGGTGAGCACGAACACCGGGGCGTGGTACGGCGGCTCGGGCCCCCACCACCCGCGCCAGTCCTCCTCCCACTCGCCGCGGATCGGCCCGAACATGTTGCGGCCCATGACGTAGGCGCCGCGCGGGCGCATGAGCCAGCCGTTCGCCGTCTCGTCAGCCTCGTTGGCGCGCTCGTCGCCGAGGTGCCAGGCGTGGAGCTCCCTTCCGCGCTTGCCGAGCGGGTGCTCGCGACTCTGGTCCGGCCCGGCGACGAAACCGTCGAGCGAGATCGACATGTGGCAGGTGGTGTCCGGTATCGCGACCCCTCCCGAGGTGATTGCGATTTGCAAGGAGTAGCCCGCAATCTACCCGCCGCCGTCTGGACGATCGCGCCGGCGATCCGGTCAGCGGTTGTGGTTGACGACTTCGACGTTGTGCCCGTCGGGGTCCAGGACGAACGCGCCGTAGTAGCCGGGGTGGTACACGGCGCGCTCCCCCGGGCCGCCGTAGTCCTCATAGCCCGCGGCAAGCGCTGCGGCGTGGAACGCGCGCACCGTGGCGTCCTCGCGGGCGGGGAACGCGAGGTGGACGTGCTCCGTGAGCGGCCGCTCGTCGTCGATCAGCGAGAAGCTGTAGTCCTCACCCGTGAACTGCACGCGGCCCGGCTCGTCGTCCCCCAGCCGGATCCCGGCGTGGGGGGCGATCGTCGTGTAGAAGCGCTTGGACGCCGCGAGGTCGGCGACGCGGATCCACAGGTGGTCGATGCGGCCGTCGGGTACGGGGCGCGCCCGCTCCCCGTGCACGGCCTCGGCGCTGTTGCCGTCCGGGTCGAGCAGGAACCCGCCGTAGTAGTCGGGCCCGTACTCCGTGCGCGGCCCGGGCGCGCCGTCGTCGCGGTACCCGGCGTCGATCCCCGCCTGCCAGAAGGCGTCCACGGCCGCGCGGCTCGGTGCGCGGAACCCGACGTGCAGGCCGCGGGTCACGGGGTGCTCGCGGTCCGGAGGCCCGATGGCCCAGTCGTCCCACTCGACGAGCTTGGCGTCCGCGTAGCTGGGCTCGACCCCCAGCACCGAGAGGACGGTGCGGTAGAACCGCTCGGACGCGGCCAGGTCCGAGACGGCGATGCCGACGTGGTCGAACACCGCGCCAAGGCTACCGTCGCGGGCAGGCGCCAAAGATGCGGGGGGACGTCGCCTCGTGTGGTCGGCGCGTAGCCTGTCTCGGCGATGAGGGCTCTCGCTCGTTGGTGCTTCCGCCGCAAGTTCGTCGTGCTCGCCGTCTGGGTGGTCGCGCTGCTGGTCCTCGGCGGCCTCAGCGCCAGTGCCGGAACGGGCTACACGGACTCGTTCTCGCTGCCGGGGACGGAGTCCACGACCGCCCTGAACCTGCTGACGGACAACTTCAAGACCGAGTCCACCGACACCAACCAGGTGGTGTTCGCCGCCGACGACGTCAACGATCCGGCGACCAAGGCGCGGATCGAGAAGACGCTCGACGCGATCGCCAAGGGGCCGCACGTCGAGCGCGTCGACAGCCCGTTCGCTCAGGGCGCGGCCGCGCGCCAGATCTCCAAAGACGGCACGGTCGCGTTCGCCAACGTGCACATGGACGGCGAGCAGCCGATCGCCGACGTCCCGAAGTCCGCCTACGAGAAGCTGATCGAGACCGCGGAGGCCGGGCGCGGCGACGGCCTGCAGGTGGAGCTCGGCGGCAGCGGGATCCAGCAGGCCAATCAGGACCAGGGCGGCGGCCCGAGCGAGTTCATCGGGTTCATCGCCGCCGCGATCGTCCTCGCGATCGCGTTCGGCTCGCTGTGGGCGACGCTGCTGCCGCTGATCACAGCGGTGCTCGCGCTCGGGTGCGGTCTGAGCCTCACCGGCCTGCTCGCCCACGCGATCGACATCGCGACGTTCGCGCCCATCCTCGCCACGCTCATCGGCCTCGGCGTCGGCATCGACTACGCGCTGTTCGTCGTCACGCGCCACCGCAACGCGATCACTGCGGGCCGCGACCCGGAGGCGGCCTGCATACGCGCGCTGAACACGTCCGGGCGAGCCGTGCTGTTCGCGGGCGGGACCGTCATCGTGGCGTTGCTCGGCCTGTTCGTGCTCGGCATCAGCTTCCTCAACGGCGTCGCCGTGGCTGCGGCGCTCGTTGTGCTGGTCACGATGACGGCGGCCCTCACGCTGATCCCCGCGCTGCTGGGGATCATCGGCATGCGGGTGTTGTCCAAGAAGGAGCGCCGGCGGCTCGCCGCGGAGGGCCCGCGCGACCCGAAGCTGGACGGCTTCTGGCCCCGCTGGGCGCGGACCGTGCAGGAGCACCGCGTCCCGCTCGCGATCGGCGCGCTCATCGTCATGCTCGTGCTCGCCGTCCCGGCGCTGTCGCTGCGGCTGGGGTCCTCCGACGCCGGCCAGGACCCGGCCTCCTCGACGACGCGCAAGGCCTACGACCTGCTCGCCAAGGGCTTCGGCGCCGGCTTCAACGGGACCTTCCAGATCGTCGCCAGGACGCCGGAGGGCAAGGCAGACCTCCCGAAGGTCCAGCAGCTCGCCGACACATTGAGCGACACCGACGGCCTCGCGTCCGTGAGCCCACCCGTACAGAGCCCGAACGGCAAGATCGCGCTGATCGAGGCGCGCCCCGCGACCGCGCCGCAGGACGAGGCGACCAGCGAGCTGATCGACACCCTGCGCGACGACGTCGTGCCGAAGGCCTCCGGCGGGCTCCCCGTGTACGTCGGCGGGATCACTGCGATCTTCGACGATTTCGCGGGGGTGTTAACGGACAAGCTGCCGCAGTTCATCGCCGTGATCGTCCTGCTCGGCTGCCTGCTGCTGATGATCGCCTTCCGCAGCGTGCTCATCCCGCTGACCGCGGCGGTGATGAACCTGCTCGCCGCGGGCGCGGCGTTCGGCGTCGTCACGCTCGTGTTCCAGGAGGGGTTCCTGGCCGGACCGCTCGGGGTGGGGACCGGACCGATCGAGGCGTTCCTGCCGGTGCTGATGCTCGCGATCCTGTTCGGGCTCTCGATGGATTACCAGGTGTTCCTCGTCAGCCGCATGCACGAGGAATGGGTGAACACCGAGGACAACGGGCATTCGGTGCGCATCGGCCAGGCCGCGACCGGCCGCGTGATCACCGCGGCGGCCACGATCATGATCTTGGTGTTCGGCTCGTTCCTGCTCGCCGGGCAGCGGGTGATCGCCGAGTTCGGAATCGGTCTCGCAAGCGCGGTCTTCCTCGACGCGTTCATCCTGCGCACCGTGCTCGTCCCGGCCACGATGCACATCATCGGCAAGCGCAACTGGTGGCTGCCGCGCGGACTCGACCGGCTGCTTCCGCGCCTCGCCGTGGAGGGCGTCGAGAAGTAGCCGGAGCGCTCAGACCGCCACGCGACGGGCGCGGACGCGGTGGTGGCGAGCGATTCCCGCAGCGCTGCCGCCGACGATGCCTGCGGTGACGAGGCCGGCGCCCAGCAAGATCCAGACGGTGTCGTCGCTGCCGCCGTCGTCCGCTACGACAGGGGACACGGGCTTCGGCAGCGAATGGGGGTTGGCCGGCCAGGTCGGCTGGCCGGGCTGGATCTCTTGCGCCGGCGTGCCCCAGGTGGTTTCCGGAACGCCAGGCCCGTAGCGGTCGATGCGATCGGTGGCGCGCGCGTGAGAATCCCGGGCGTGATCGTCAGCGAGAGCGGGCGAAGCAGCCGCGGCGCTGGCGACCATGACGGCGGTGAACGTGGTGATGCGCTTCATCTCTTCGGCTCCTTTGAGGCTTGTCCTCATTGGAGGCGCCGAGAGCCGTCTCAGATACATCCATGGACCGCTAGTCCTCGCGAGTGCGGACCAGCGACGCGGTGCCGTCGCGCGCGATCAGCCACAGGTTCCGGCCGGTGGCGACCAGCGCCGCGGGCTGCGAGCGGCCGGCGTCGAGCGTGGCCGTGACCTTCTCGGTCGCCGGATCGACGCGTGCGAGGCGGTAGTCGCCGCCGTCCGAGGACACCACCCACACGGCGCCGTCGCCGGTCGCGACCGGCCCGAGCGCGTGGGCGACCGCGATCCGGCTGACGACCTCGCCGGCCTGGATCCGTACCAGCGTGCCGTCCCCGCGCCCGACGACCCACGCGCCGTCGGCGTCGGCCGCGAGCGTGTTGTCGAGCGGGCCGTGGCCGATCGCGACGCCCCGCAGCCGTGCGGCCGGAGAATCGCCGTCGACGGTCGCGACCGTCCCGTCGTCGCTGACCACCCACAGCGTGTCACCGCCGATCGCGACCGTGCCGGCCGCGGTGAGTGGCACGAGCGACGTCGTCTTGCCGCTCAGCGGGTCGATGCGCTCGAGGACGCCGCGATGCCGGTCGACCAGCCAGACGCCGCCGCCGCCGGCCGCGAGGGCGTCGACGTACCCGTCCACGCGGAGGCGATCGACCACTCGGCCGGTGCGGGGATCGATCCTGGACAGCAGCGAGCGGTCGGCGCCCCCGCGCAGGCTCGGGCTGGTCACCCAGACCGCTCCATCGCCCGCCGCGATCGCCTGCGGATGGCCGCCCACGGCGATGCGCTCGACCACCTTGCCGCTCCGGGGGTCGACGCGGATGACCCGCCCGCCGAAGTCGGTCACCCACAGCGAGCCGCCGGCGAGCACCGCGTCTTGTGGCTGGCCGCCGATCTGCACCCGTGTCGTGATGCCGGGCCGGACGGTGGGCGCCGGCGACAGAGCGCCTGCGGCGAAGAGGACGGCGACGGCCCCGGCGACGATCGTCGCGACCGCCATCGCCGGTCGCCAGACGCGCGGGAGCAGCTGCCGTGTCCGGCTCGCCCGGCCGCGGCGCTGGTAGCGATCGACGGCGTCGACCAGGTCGCCGCGCAGGCCGCTGATGAAGTCGTCGCTCATGGGTCACCTCCCGAGGCTCGGCGCAACGATGCGAGGCCGCGCGACACGCGCTGGCGGATCGTCGCCTCAGGCACCTGGAGCTCAGTCGCCAGCTCCGGGTAGCCGCGCCCGTCGATCACGTGCGCGCTGACGGCGGCGCGTTGATCGCTCGGAAGGCCGGCGAGCAGCGCGAACGCCGCGTCCTCGGCCAGCAGCAGGATCAGGTCCGCATCCTCAGTGCTCAGCGACCGCCGCTCCATCGCGAGCGTCCGCCGCGCGCGCTGCTCGACGCGGCCGCGGCGGTGATAGTCGGCCAGCCGCCGCCGCGCGATCGCGAACAGCCAGGCCACCGCCGGCGCGTCCTGCGCGACGTACCGCTCGCGAGCGACGATCGCCGACGCGAACGTCTCGGCGGTCAGATCGGCAGCGACCTCGGGGTCACCGGTCCGACGGGCGAAGAAGCCGAGGAGGGTTCTCACGTGGCGGTCGTAGAACATCCCGAAAGCCTCGGGATCATCCGAGCCGAGCAACTCCTCGTCGCTTGTGCGGATGAGCGGGCGCATGTGGCGTGAGGGCGAGCCTCGCAGGTGGAGATCGCGCGAGCGAGCGCGTTTGTGACAGCGACCCGGAATGTCACAAACGGGGGCCGCGGCGCGATCAGGAGGGCATCCCGCGAACGGAGGTCCCCATGGCTCGATCCGGCCGTGCGCTCCTGCTCACGCTCACCTTCCTGGCGGTGTCATCGTCCGCGCACGCGGCGCCCGGCCGCCCAGGGCCGTCCGCCGGCGACTGGGCCGGCAAGCGGCCCGGCGGCTGGTCGGCGCCGGCGGCCACGCGGTCCGTGCGGTCGGCCAGCACCGCCGGCGCGGCCGCGTCGCTGACGCCGTGCGCCGACGACCCGACGTTCCAGTGCACCACCGTCCCGGTCCCGCTCGACCGCCGCCATCCCGACGGCCGGACCGTGAACATCCACGCCGAGGTCCTCCCCCACAGCGGGCCGCGCAGCGACGGCGCCGTGTTCGTGACCTGCGGCGGCCCGGGCTGCTCGATCACGACGGAGCCCAAGTACGGGTTCGCGATGTTCGTGCTGCCGGAGATCGCGCAGACGCGCGACCTCGTGTTCGTCGACCAGCGCGGCGTCGGCCTGTCGGATGTCATCGACTGCGAGCCGCTCCAGGCCGGCCGGCCGTTCTCGCTCTACGAGGACACGGCGGCGTGCCACGACCAGCTCGGTGACACCGCCGACATGTACAGCACCACCGACGTCGCCGACGACCTCGACGACGTGCGGCGCGCGCTCGGCTACTCGCGGATCGACGTGTTCGGCGGCTCCTATGCCGGCGCCGACATGCTGACCTACGCCGCCCGGCACACCCAGCACGTGCGGTCGGTCGTCCTCGCCTCGCCGGCGGTGGTGGTCGGCACCGACCCGTTCTACGCGTACGCGCCGGAGGCGATGACGGCGATCGCGGGCAAGGTGTGCGGCCGCTCGCCGGCCTGTCGCGCCGCGAACCCCAGGCCGGCCCGCGCGTTCGCGAGGGCGGCCACGGATCTCCGCAAGCGGCCGGTGTCCGGCAGCGGGATCGACTCATCCGGGGCCGAGCACCGGGTCACGGTGGACGAGAACCTGCTGGCCAACGCGATCATGTACTTCAACGGCGCGCACTTCACCGGCCCCGGCGAGATCGTCCCGGCGATGGCCGCAGCGCGCCACGGCGACGACGTGCCGCTGCTGCGGCTGGGCTCGGACGTCGACCCGGCCAACGGGTTCGAGGAGGACCTGCGTTCGTTCTCGGTCGGCCACGGCATGGCTCGGTACTGCGTCGACGCCGAGTTTCAGTGGGACAAGGACGCGGGGCGGCGGACCCGCATCGCGCAGTACGCGCGGGCCTACGCCCGCGAGCCGAGCTTCTACGGCGACATCTCCAAGGCCGCGTGGGCGCATCCCGGCTATCTCGGCTTCCAGCCGCACCCCTGTATCACGCGGCGCTGGGACGACCGGCCGATGTACCGCAAGGGCACGCGCGTGAAGGGCATCCCGACGCTCGTCCTCGGCGGGGAGTACGACCTGCCCGTCCCGGAGGCGGTGTCCAAGCTCGCGACCAGGGTGATGGTCGACTCGACCTACGTGGGCATCCGCGCGGCCGGGCACGACCCGCAGTTCTGGTCGGACTGCGGCCCTGAGCTGGTTCAGCGCTTCATCGGGACCCTCTCGGCCGGAGACACCTCGTGCGCCGGCCGCCGCGCCGGCGGCTGGTGGGTGCCGGGCTCGTTCCCGACCCGGCTCGCCGACGCGCCCGAGGCTGTCCAGCGTGAAGGCGCGCGGGCCACGAAGCGCCAGCGCCGGCTCGCGACGGTCGCGGCCTGGACCGTCATGGACAGCGTGCAGCACAACTTCTTCACCCCAGGTGACAGCGTCGGTCTCCGGGGCGGAGACGTCGCCTTCGAGCAGCTCGAGGAAGGCGTCCGCTGGCACCTCGATGGAGCGCGCTTCACGGAGGACGTCGCCGCCTCCGGCGCCGTCACCGCGCTCGGGCCGGACTGGAGCGGCGAGCTCGCCGTCACCGGGCCGGGGGCCCGCACCAGGACGGTGCGGATCAGCGGGCAGTTCCTCACCGACGGCGAGGACATGACGATCACGCTCGCCGTCCGCGGCAAGCCGGCGACGTTCACGGTCCCCGCCTACTGACCGACCCCCGGCGCGGCCCCGGCGACGTGATGCCGGGGCCGCGCACCCGGGTGCGATCGGGGTGCGGGCACCATGGCAACGGCACGGCGCGGCACGGATAGTGCGACGGAGCCCCTGAAAGGAGACAGGCGATGGCGTTGCTACGTAGGCGTGGTGAGGACCTTGGCGGCACGCGATACCAGATGCGCGAGAAGGTCTTCGCGATCGGTGACGACTTCTGGATCGAGACCGACGACGGCCGCCGCGCCTACAAGGTCAACGGGAAGGCGCTGCGGATCAGGAGCACGTTCGTCATCGAAGGCCCGTCGGGCGACGAGCTCCTGAAGATCAAGGAGAAGAAGCTCCACATCCGCGACACGATGAAGATCGAGCACGACGGGGACACGGTGGCGACCGTCAAGAAGGCGTTGATCTCACCGCTGCGCGAGCGCTTCGCGATCGACGTCGAGCGCGGCGGCGAGCTCAGCGCGAAGGGCAACATCGTCGACCACGAGTACGAGATCGAGCGCGACGGCAAGAAGGTCGCCGAGGTCTCAAAGCGCTGGTTCCGCGTGCGCGACACGTACGGGATCGAGGTGGCGCCCGACGAGGACCATGCGCTGATCCTCGCCGCCACCGTCTGCATCGACGAGATGAGCCACGACTAGGTCATGCCGAGACCCCGGCGGCCCGTGTCGTTGAGCCGCTCGGGCTGGAAGCGGTCGGGCCAGCCGCGCTCGTAGTGCTCCTCCGGGAAGTCGCCCGGGCTCTCGCCGTTGAGGAACGCCTCACGGACGCTGCCGGCGTACTCCTCGTTTCGAGGGCACCAGGGCGCGGCGGGGATGTACATCACGTTGCCCCAGCCCTGCTGGTCCTCGACCGGCGCGACGCCGTGGATCACGTCGGCGTGCCACCACACGGTGTCGCCGGCCCGCACGTCCGGGATCCCGCTGAACGCGCGCGTGAGTAGCGGGTGCAGCGTGTCGTTGACCGGGAACACCTGGTTGACCGTCACGCCGGCCATGTCGTCGTCCGGCACGTCCGTCAGCAGCGGGCGGAGCATCAGGTACGCCATCGCCTCGGGAATCGGCACGGTGAAGAGCACGCCCTGGTCGTGGGCCATGTCGGACAGTGCGGTCCAGCCCTGGAAGGTGCGGAACGCAGAGCACATGGTCGAGCCGGGGTATTGCGGCCCGGACGTCCGGTGCGACGCGTCCCACGGGTCGTACTCCTCGACCGACCCGTCGAACAGGTGGCGGAACACCTGCTGGTAGGCGCTCGTCATCCACAGGTCGAGCGTGCCGACGTCGACGTGCGCGCCCAGGCCGCCCGAGCTCGCGCCGGGCGGGCGCCGGCGGATGCGGTCCGGGTACAGCGAGTCGCGGTCGGGATCGAACCACTGCACGCCGTCCGACTCGTAGGTCCACTGGCGGTTGAGGAATGACTGGACGGACGCCATGCGGTCGCTCTGCCGCGCCTCCATCTGGGCGGCCGACCAGTACACCGGGTAGATCTCGGGCTTCGAGCCGACGCTGCCGAAGAAGTCGTCGGCCGGGCCGCTGTAGTCCTCGAAGAAGCGGTTGCGCTCGACGTAGTCGACGATCCCCTGATCCCACGCGAGCGCCCGCTCGCGTTCGAACGTCCCGCGGACGACCACACAGCCGCGGCGGTGCAGCAGATCGCGCGCCTCGGCCGGTACGGTGCCTGCCGCGATGTCGGCGTAGTCGACGACCGGCCAGACGGTCTCGCCGCGGCGCTTGGCGTCCTCGATCTCGCCCACCCGCTCGGCCACCCGCGCCTCGAGGGCGGCGAACACCTCCTCGACCGTGCGGCCCGACGCCTCGATGCGAGCCCGGATCGCGGCCTTCGTCTCGCGGATGGCGGCCTGGAGGTCCGGCGGCGTGGTCTCCCAGTGCGGTAGGGGCGGCGACTGGACGGTGCTCATCGACTCTCTCTCCCTTAGGAAGGACTCCTTACTTGACGCAACGCTAGCAAGGATCGCGGTTCTAGACAAGAGTCCTGACTAGAATGCGCCCGTGGGCCCGAGGAAGCCGTCACTCGACCTGCTCCGGTCGTTGTCCGATGAGCACGTGCTGCGCGCGCTGATGTCGCAGCCGCGGGCCACCCGGGCCGAGCTCGCGCTCGCGACCGGGCTTTCCAAGCCCACGGTCTCGGAGAGCGTCCGGCGGCTGAGCGAGGCGGGCGTCGTCGTCGACACCGGGGAGCGGACGACGGGTCGCGGCCGCATCGGCACGTACTACGGGCTCCCGGGCTCGACGGGCTGCGCGGTGGCGGCAAGCATCGCCCCCGAGGGCATCGTGGCCGAGGCGGTCGACGTCTACGGCCGTGTCGTCGCGCGGGCGAGCGCGCCGGTCAGCCGCTCGCCCGGCGCCCGCAGCGTCGCGCGGGCGCTCAGCCGCGTCGCCGGTGAGGTCGCGGCCGCCGGCACCGGTCCGGTCCGCGCGGCGGTCGTCAGCGCCGCCGATCCGGTGGACCGGGAGACCGGGCGGCTCGTCGAGCTGCCGGACGCCCCGTTCCTGGTCGGCGCGCTCGACGCGCCGGCCGTGCTGGCCGGTCTGGTGGACGGGCCCGTCATCGTCGACAACGACGTCAATTGGGCCGCCCGCGCGGAGCTCGACCGCGGGACACGGGACTTCGTCTACGTGTTCCTGGGCGAGGGCGTCGGCGCGGCCGTGGTCAGTGACGGCGATGTCCGCCGGGGCCACGCCGGGCTCGCCGGGGAGATCGCGCACGTGCCGACGACCGGCCCCGGCGAGGCGGCGATGCGGCTCACGGAGGTCTTCGACGCGCTCGGTCTGCGCCGCCCGGGCTCGACCGCGATCGACGTCCCGGAGCTGCTGCGCGCCGTCGCGCCCGACACGGCGGCGGCCGCCGAGCTCCGCGACGCGCTGGCACGGGCGGTCGCCGGCGTGCTGTCGGCGGCGGTGGCGCTCACCGACCCGGCGGTCGTGCTCGTCGGCGGGCCCTGGGGCCGCCATCCGTCCGTGCTGGCGGCGATCGCGGACGCGTTCGCCGAGGCGCCCCGCCACGTGCCGGTCGAAGCCGCCTCCGTGGACGACGAGCCGGCGCTCACCGGAGCCCGCGAGGCGGCGCTGGACCGCCTGCGCGACGCGATCGTCGCCGCCGCGCCGCGGCGGTGACGACCCCGTTGCAGGGACGAGCGCGGCAAGGGAGACTGCGCGTATGGGCTGTCTCCTCGCGCTCCTCGCGCTGATCTCGCCGCGCCTGGTCATCATCCTCCTCTGGCTGTTCAGCGACGTGCTCAGCCGCGCGTTCGACAGCTGGGTGATCCCGTTCCTCGGCTTCTTCCTGCTGCCGTGGACGACGCTCTCCTACGCCGCGTTCTGGGACTGGGGCGCCGGCCGCGAGGTCACCGGGATCGAGTGGTTCTTCGTGGGCCTGGCGTTCTTCATCGACCTCAGCTCGTGGGCCGGCGGGCGTCGCGCCCGCTACGGCAGCAGCTAGAGCTGGGCGGCGACAAGCAGCAGCGTCATCAGCACGAGCAGCGTGGCGCCGCCGGTGAACACCGCGACGGTCGCGAACGCGAGCGGGCGGTGCACGCCCTCCTGCTGGGCCTGCGTGAGCTGACGCTGGCGGGCGGCGCCCGCGATCAGCAGGCCGATGGCCAGCACCGCGTAGCCGACGCCGAGGCCGATGTACGGACCCGGCGCCACGCCGAGCAGATCCGGGGCGAGCCGGCCGACCGCGAGCGCGCCCGCCGTGGCGGTCAGCGCCGTGCGCCACCACGCCAGCCACGTGCGCTCCGCGGCCATCGAGGTGCGCTGATCGAGATCGACGTCCGGCGCGGCCACGCGCCGACCCTATCCGGCGGCGGGCTCCTCCGGGAGTTAGTCGCCCGGGATCGCGACCGCGTGCTCGACGTTCATCGAGCGCGCCTCCTCGACGCTGACGACGTCGCGCCCCAGCGGCAGCAGCGAGATCGGGATGAGCTTGAAGTTCGCCAGCCCGAGCGGGATGCCGATGATCGTGAGGCACTGCAGCATGCCGGTGATCACGTGCCCGAGCGCGAGCCACCAGCCGCAGAGGATCAGCCAGATCACGTTGCCGATCCCGGCGCCGACCCCCGCGTCGGCCCGCTTGACCACGGTCTTGCCGAACGGCCACAGCGCGAAGATGGCGATCCGCAGCGCGGCGATCCCGAACGGGATCGTGATGATGAGGACGAAGCAGATCAGTGCGGCGAACGCGTAGCCGATGGCCAGCCACAGCCCGCCGAAGACGAACCAGATGACGTTGAGGATCAGCCGCACGCGATCGATCCTACGGATGTAGGCTGCGCCCATGCGGTGGACCGCAACGGTCGCGACAGTCGTCGCCGCGCTCGCGCTGGCGGCGCCCGCCGGAGCTCATCCCGCGGGACCCGGCTCGGCCGGCCTCGACGATCCGTTCTTCCCGCTGGCCGGCAACGGCGGCTATGACGTCAAGCACTACTCGCTGCGGCTCGCGTACACGCACGCCACGAACCGGCTCGACGGCCACGCGAAGATCGTCGCCCGCGCCACGCAGGGACTCACGCGCTTCGACCTCGATCTGCGCGACTTCCTCACGGTGAGCGCGCTGCGCGTCAACGGCCGCGCCGCGCGCTTCGCGCAAGACGGCCAGGAGCTCGTCGTGACCCCCCGGCACGTGCTGCGCTCCGGCCACACGTTCGTGGTCAGCGTCCGCTACGGCGGCACGCCGGAGCCGGTCGTCGACCCCGACGAGTCGGTCGAGGGCTGGGTCCCGACCGACGACGGCGCGTTCGTGGTCGGCGAGCCGCAGGGCGCGCCCGGCTGGTTCCCGGCCAACGACAACCCGCGCGACAAGGCCACGTACGACATGGCGATCGACGTGCCGGCAGGGATCACCGCCCTCGGCAACGGCCGCCTCGTCTCAAGGGCCACCCGCAAGGGACGGACGACCTGGAAGTGGCGCGAAGACAAGCCGATGGCGTCCTATCTGGCGACCGCGACCAACGGCGTGTTCGAGTTGCGGATCTCGCGCACGCGCCACGGGCTGCCCGTCTACGACGCCGTCGACCCGCGGGAGGCCGCCGCGGCGTGGCCGGTGCTGGCGAACGAGCGGGAGATCGTCGCCTTCTTCAGCGACCTCTACGCGCGCTACCCGTTCGAGGCGGTGGGCGCGATCGTCGACCACGCGCCCGACGTCGGCTACGCGCTCGAGTCGCAGACCAAGCCCAACTACGACCAGGCGCCCAGCCTCGGCACCGTCGTCCACGAGCTCGCGCACCAGTGGTTCGGCAACAGCGTGACCCTGAAGGTGTGGCCCGACATCTGGCTCAACGAGGGCTTCGCCACGTGGTCCGAGTGGATCTACGAGGAGCGTCACGGTGGCCCGACGGCGGCCGCGCAGTTCGACGTCGTCTACGCGCGCCCGGCGACCAGCTCGATCTGGAGGAACGCGCCGGCCGCGCTGCCGGGCCCCGAGGTGATGTTCTCGAGCTCGCCGTACGACCGCGGCGCGGCGACACTGCAGGCGCTGCG
This sequence comes from uncultured Solirubrobacteraceae bacterium, assembly GCA_963759375.1. Lineage (GTDB taxonomy): Bacteria > Actinomycetota > Thermoleophilia > Solirubrobacterales > Solirubrobacteraceae > DASSUW01. Next base: position 232,316 of record CAVWYY010000011.1, read on the forward strand.
GGAGAAGGTCGGCGACCGCACGTTCTTCGCGATCCTGCGCGCGTGGTACGCCGAGCACCGCTACGGGAACGCGACGACCGCCGACTTCATCGCGCTGGCCGAGCGCAAGAGCCATCTCGCGCTCGACCAGTTCTTCGACGTCTGGCTCTACCAGCCCGGCAAGCCGTCGAGCTGGTGAGCGCCTAGCGCCGCGCGAGCTTGATCTTCGCGACGATGTCGTTGCCGCCCGGGACCTCCTTGTTGGAGAGCACTCGCCCCGTGGCGCCCTCGAAGCGGCCGGTGCCCGCGACCAGCGTGACCGGGCTGCCCGACCAGACGAGCAGAGAGCGGCCGATGGCCACGTGCGAGACGCAGTCGGGCTCGCCGGTGCCGAACACGCACTGCAGGTGCTCGCTGCCGAAGAAGCGCTTCGCGTGGCGCTTGTGGTTGCCGCGGAAGTCCAGCGCGTAGATGTCGAGGACGTCGCCCGGCTGCGGCTCGCCCTGCGTGACGACCGTGCCGTCGGGACGGGTGAGCGTCAGCGAGGTGATCTTCGAGTAGGCCTTGATCGTCACCGTGCGGCCGGCAGCCTGACCGGCGGCGGGGATGCAGAGCGCGGCGGCGACGCTGACCGCGAGAGCGAGGATGAGACGGTGGGTGCGAGGGATGATGGTCATGCGCCGACGGTACGTTCGGCCGCGTCGCCGCACATCAAGGCCAGCCCTGGTCTTTCCTGAGGGCTAGCCCTTAGATGCGCGCAGGTACGCGAGCACGGCAAGGACGCGGCGATGGTCGTCGTCGGACACCTGGAGCCCGAGCTTCATGAGGATCGTGCGGACATGGCTCTCGACGGTCTTGTCGGTGAGCCACAGCCGCCGTGCGATGCCGGAGTTGGTGCGGCCCTCGGCCATCAGCGAGAGCACCTCGCGCTCCCGCGGCGAGAGCTCCTCGAGCGCGCGGACGGGGCCCGGCGCGCCGATCAGCGTGGCGACCACCTGCGGGTCGAGCGCCGAGCCGCCGTCGGCGACGCGGCGCGCCGCGTCGAGGAAGTCGTCCACGTCGAGCACGCGGTCCTTGAGCAGGTAGCCGAAGCCGCCGCCGTCGGTCACGAGCTCGACGATGTGCCGCGTCTCGATGTGCTGGGAGAGCACCAGCACGCCGGTGGACGGGTGCGCGCGGCGGATCTCCGCGGCGGCGCGCGTGCCCTCGTCGTCGTAGTCGGGCGGCATGCGGACGTCGACCACGGCGAGGTCGGGCGCGTGCTCGCCGACCAGCGCGAGCAGCGCGTCGCCGTCACCGGCCCGGCCGACCACCTCGTGGCCGGCGTCCTCGAGCAGGCCGGCGAGGCCTTCCCGCAGGAGCACCGTGTCCTCCGCGATCACGACGCGCATGGCAGCTGCACCGCGATCCGCGTGCCCGCGCCCGGCGGGCTGTCGATGGCCAGCGTGCCGCCCTGGGCGGCGACGCGGTCGCGCATGCCCGGCAGCCCGGTACCGCCCGCGACGTCGGCGCCGCCGACCCCGTCGTCGGTCACCAGCAGCCGCAGCACGCCGTTGTCGCGCGCGGTCTCGACACGCACGCGGCTGGGCGCCCCGTGCTTGAGCGCGTTCGTGAGCGCCTCGCAGGCGACGAAGTAGGCCGCGGCCTCCACCTCCGGCGGCGCGCGGTCCTCGGTGGCCGCCACCTCGACCGGGACGGTCGCCCCGCGCGCCAGGTCGGCCAGCGCGGCGGCGAGCCCCTCGTCGAGCCGCGGCGGCCGCACGCCCGCGGCGATCGTCCGCAGGTCGGCGATCGCGGCCGTGACCTCGTTGACGGCGGCGTCGAGCGCCGGGTCGATCGCCATCGCTCCGCGCGGCAGCGAGCGCTGGATCCGGCGCAGCACGATGCCGAGCGTGACCAGGCGCTGCTGCGCGCCGTCGTGCAGGTCGCGCTCGATCCGGCGGCGCTCGGCGTAGCCGGCCTGGGCGATCCGCGCGCGCGAGGACTCGACCTCGGCGAGCTGCAGCCGCAGCTCCACGCGCAACCGCGCGAGCTCCACCGGCACCGCCGACGCGGCGATCACCGCGCGCAGCAGGTCGGGCCGGTCGTTCAGTGCCGGGTCGTGCAGCAGCAGGCCGAGCTCGCGGTCGTCGCGGCCGATCACGGCCCGCGCGCGGTCGTCCTCGGGCAGCGCCTCGAGCACGTGGCCGAGACGGTCCGCATACGCGCCGGTCTCGGGCAGCCGGAACACGACCTCGGCCCGCGGGTCGCCGAGCGCCAGCGCCACGGCCTCGCCGACGTCCTCGGGCTCGGCGCGCCCGTCGCGCACCTCGTCGAGGAACTCGCGCAGCAGTCGCACCGCGTCGAACCGCGCCCGCGCGAAGCGGCGGTCGACGATCCGCTGGACGCGATCGTGCAGCGGCCGGAACACGAGCGCGGCGGCCAGCGTCGCGATCGCCGCCGTCGCCGCCGACCCCCCGACCACGAGGCCGGCGCCGAGCGAGACGAGCGCGTAGGTCGCGACCAGCAGGACCGTCAGCGCGACGTAGACGAGCGTGCGGTTGAGCACGCGGTCGATCGAGTACAGCCCGTGCCGGGTGACCGCGATCCAGACCGCGACCGCCGGCCAGATCTGGATGATCAGGATGCCGAGGAAGTCGGCGGGGTTCTCCCACCCGGTCAGCGCCGTGAGCAGCGAGCCGCCGCCGAGCCAGATCGGTACGAGCAGCGCGCCGTAGACGAGCCACAGCACCTGCCGGCGCCGCCGGCGGTCTCCGGACCGATAGCGCGCGAACAGCGCGAACACGCCGCCGAACAGCGAGACGAGCAGGCCGCCCCAGAACACCCAGAACACCGGCTCGAGGGATCGCGGCCAGGTGAACGGCAGCGGATTCGGCACGTCGCCGTACCGGGTCTCGATCTCGGGGGCGAACAGGATCAGCACCAGCAGCCCGGCGCTGGCGACGCACACGAGCCCCGCGAAGGGGCGCCAGCGCGGCGACGGCAGGCGCCCGTCGGGGAACAGGTACGCGAGCGCCAGCGGCCACAGGAACAGCAGCGGCCACTCGAACGCCACCACCGCCGCCCAGGCGCCGACAGCCGAGTTCCGATCGTCTTCCAGCGTCAGGGTCGCCAGGCCGTCCGCGGCCATCACGATCGCCACCGAGAGCGGGCCGAGCAACAGGATCCACGCGATCCGGTTCTCCGGCTGCCGGAGCGCGACGAAGAGCCCGACGGACGTCGGCGCGAAGATCGCTCCCAGGAACGGCACGACGGCCGGCGCGGTCAGCGAGCCGTCGGCCGACGCGAGGTCGAGCACGACAGCGGTGATGGCCGCCGCCGCCGAGAGGGCGGCGATCACACAGGCAAGCGGCCGGAGCATCGTGGCCGATGGTCTCGCATCCGAGGCGCCGCCACCAGAGTGCTGGCACTGAACCTAGGGCCAGCCGTACCTGGCAAATGCCAGCCATCCGTATACCGGTAAAGACGATTCGTTGCGAAGGTGTTCGCATGCACTACGGATGGACCCAGATGGAAGCCGACCGGGCGTTCCGCCGCGCGATCTCGCAGCGGCGCCGCGCCGGCATCGCGCGCCGCCTCCGGCGCATCCCCGACGCGTGCGGCCGGCTGGCCGTGCACGAGGCGCTCCCGACCTCGGTCGGCCGCCCCGGCGTCCGCGACATCCCGCTGGAGTGCATCGTCGGCACGATCGAGCCCAACCGCGCCTACCAGTTCGACAGCGACTTCCGGCCGTCGCCGAAGACGCGCGACCGCTGGATGCGCGTGTGGATGGCGTTCAACGGCGGCGCCTCGCTGCCGCCGATCTCCGTGGTCCGCGTCGGCAACGCGTACGCGATCCAGGACGGGCACCACCGCGTCTCGGTCGCCCGCGCGACCGGCGCGGTCTCGATCCAGGCGAACGTCGTGGCCTAGCCTTCGCGGCGTGATCACCTGCCACCTCCGGTACGAGATCGACCCGTCGCAGATCGAGGCGTTCGAGCGCTTCGCCCGCGCGTGGATGGAGCTCGTCGACCGCCACGGCGGCACCCACCACGGCTACTTCCTGCCGTCGGAGGGCGCAAGCGACATCGCCTACGCGCTGTTCAGCTTCCCGAGCCTCGCCGAGTACGAGCGCTACCGCCAGCGCTTCGGCACGGACCCCGAGTTCGTCGCGGCCGACCGGATCCGCGACGAGTCCGGGTGCGTGCGCCGCTACGAGCGCAGCTTCCTGCGACCGCTGCTGCCATGAGCGAGGCCCGGCGCCCGAGCTCTGACGACGAGCCCGGGCGCCGGATGCGGCTCAGAAGACGCGGATCGCCACCTCGGCGGGCGCGTCGAACAACGCGTTCAGCTCGTCGTCGAGCTTGACCAGCGTCAGCGAGGCGCCGGCCATGTCGAGCGACGTGCAGTACTCGCCGACGTAGCTGCGCGTCACGTTGATCCCCTTGTCGGCCAGCTGCTGCGCGGCCCGGCCGTAGCAGATGTACAGCTCGGAGATCGGCGTGCCGCCGAGGCCGTTGAGCATGAGCGCGACCTCGTCGCCGGACTGGTACGGGAGGTCGGTGACGACCGCGTCGAGGAGCTCGTCGACGATGTCGTTGGCGCTCGCCAGCTTCTCGCGGCGACGGCCCGGCTCGCCGTGGATGCCGACTCCCATCTCCATCTCGTCGTCGCCCAGCTCGAACAGCGGCGAGCCCTTGGCGGGCGGCGTGCAGGACGTGAGCGCCATCCCCATCGTGCGCGTGACCGAGTTGACCTTGTTGCCGAGCTCGACGAGCTCCTCCAGTGAGGCGCCCTGCTCGGACGCGGCGCCGACGGCCTTGATGACGAAGAAGTTGCCGGCCACGCCGCGGCGGCCGACGGTGTAGGTCGAGTCCTTCACGGCGACGTCGTCGTCGACGATGATCGTCGCGATCTTGATGTCCTCGGCCTCGGCCAGCTCGCGGCCCATGTCGAACGACATGCGGTCGCCCGTGTAGTTGTTGATGATGTGCAGAACGCCCTTCGGGCTGGCGAGCAGCTTCGTCGTCTCGTACACGTAGTCCGACGGCGGTGCGGCGAAGACGTCGCCCGGACAGGCCGCGTCGAGCATGCCGGGACCGACGGCCATCACGTGCGCCGGCTCGTGGCCTGAGCCTGACCCCTGAACGATCGAGACCTTGTCGTCGCGCGGGGCGTCGGTGCGCATGATCAGGTTGTACTCAGGGACGTACTTGAGCTTCCCCGGGTTCGCGAGCTCGATGCCCTTGAGCATCTCGGGCACGAACTGCTGGGGGTCGTTCACGAACTTCTTCACGTCGCTCCTCCTGTGCGTTCCACCTCGGACTCCTGCCATGCCTTGCTGACCGCCTCGAACATCACGGCGATCCCGATCGCTCCCGCGTCCGCCGAATCGCGACTGCGCTCGCCGGTATACGAGGCCCGCCCGCGCATCGCGAGCATGCCCTTCGTCGCCTCCGCGCTCTCGCGCGCGCGGACGGCGGCCCTCTCCAACGCCGTCTGCGCCCCGTCTCCGAGAGAGGCCTCCAGCTCGTCGACGGCCGGGACCAGCGCGTCGAGGAGCGTCTTGTCACCCAGGTCGGTGTTGCCGCGCTGCTTGATGCCCTCGATCGCCGCGCGCAGCGCGGCGATGACCTCCTCGCCTGTCGGCTCGGGGTTCGAGAGCGACCCGCCGGCGCGCAGGAACGCGGTGCCCCAGATCGGCCCCGACGTGCCGCCGATGCGCTTGGTCAGCACGATCGCGGTCTTCTTGAGCAGGCTGCCGATGTCGGTGTACCCGAGCCCGTCCCAGTCGCTGATGACGATCTCGAACCCGCGTGCGAGCGAGTAGCCGAAGTCGCCGTCGCCGACCACCGCGTCGAGCTCGCAGAAGTACGTCTCGTTGTCGACCGCCGTCTGGGCGATCGTCCGCACGACCAGCTCCCCCCGGTTCAGCGCCGCGTCGCTCATACAGCCTCCTTCTCGTGCATGGGTTGGGTCCGGCACGCGTCGATGTCGTCCAGGGTCACGATGTCCCCCGGCCGGGCGGCGCCGCGGTTGGCGAGCACCCGCGCGGGCTCGCCGGGATCGCCGAGGCTGGTGACGACCATCACCGCCTCGCTCATGTCCTCCTCGGCCGTGTAGCCGCTCACGGTCACGACGCAGCGCAGCCCGGCGCCGACCGCGGCCAGCAGGCCGTTACGCGAGTCCTCGATCACGATCGCGTCCTCGCGGGCGAGGCCGAGCTCCTCGATCGCCAGCAAGTAGATGGCCGGGTCGGGCTTCTTGGCCGGCACCACGTCGCCGGCGAAGACCGCGAAGCGCTCGGCGTTCGCCTCGCCGACCGCGTGCTCGAGCACCGCGCGGACCGACTCCTCGGCGGACGTCGACGCCACGGCGAGCGTCCAGCCGGCCGCGAGCGCCTCGTCGACGATCCGGGCGATCCCCGGCCGCGCCGGGAGCTTGCCCGCGCGCACGATCTCCTTGTAGATGGCGGTCTTGCGCTTGTGCAGCGCGAGGATCTCGTCGCGGCGCTCCTCGGCGTCTCCGAACAGCGATGCGATCCGCTCCTTGCCGCCGCCGATCTTCAGGCGGCGGGCGTACTCGGCCTCGTCCCACACGACGTCGAGGCCCGCCTCGGCGAACGCCTGGTTGAACGCCGGCCGGTGGCCGTCGCGCTCGGTGTCCGCGAGGACGCCGTCGCAGTCGAAGATCAGCGCCGGCACGCCGCTAGACGGCCGCGTGCGTCGTCGTCGACGCGCGTCCGGCCGAGCCGAAGATGCGGATGTGGTACTCGGCCATCTCCTTCACCGCCGTGCGGACGTGGCGGAGCATCGACGGCGGGTCCTTCTTCGTGGGGTTCGCCTCCAGCCACTCGCGGTGCGAGTCCACGAACGCGATCTTCAGGGCGGTCGAGATGTTGACCTTGGCGCACCCGCGCGCGATGAGGTCGGAGAACTGCTCCTCGGTCAGGCCGGTGCCGCCGTGCAGCACCTGCGGGATCGGGTGCCGCTCGACGATCTCGGTGACGCGCTCGGGCATCAGGTGCGGCTCGGCCTTGTAGAGGCCGTGGGCGGTGCCGATCGCCGGGGCGAACGAGTAGATGCCGGTGGCGTCGATGAACTCGCCGGACACCTCCACGGGATGGACCTCGCCGGCCTCGTCGGACCCGACGCCGTCCTCGACGCCGAGCACGCTCTCGATCTCGCCTTCCACCTGGGCGCCGTAGCGCTCGGCCTCGGCGACGACCTCGACCGTCTGGCGCGTGTTCTCGGCCACGTCGAGCTCGGAGCCGTCGAACAGCACCGAGTTCCAGCCCTCGCGCAGGCAGATCGAGATCCACTCGCGGTCCGGGCAATGGTCGAGGTGCAACGTGACGGGCACGGGGGCGTCGTCGGCCCGCGCGCGCCACATCGCCATGAACGGCTTGGCGCCGATCGCCTTGACGGTCTTGAGCGACGTCTGGACGATCAGCGGCGCCTCGAGGTCGGTTGCCGCCGCCAGGACGGCCTCGAGGCTGAGGTCGTCGACGACGTTGATCGCGGCGACGCCGTAGCGCTCGGCGAACGCGCGGTCGAGGATCTCACGCATCGGTACGACGGGCATCGGACCGGCGCTCCTTTATCTCGTCTGGGGTCGGGAGCCGCGTGGCTTAGTTGGACCGCGCGACTAACCGACCGTAACCGCAACGCCTAAAGCGGTCAACAAGCTCAGAAGTAATCGAGCAGCGTCGGCGGCGGGCCGCCGCTCGCGGCACCCAGGAAGGCGTCGGAGCGCTCGTCGCCGCCGTCGAGCAGGCCCGCGCGACGGAGCACGGCGGGCGAGCAGGCGCCCGCGTAGACGACCGCCAGCCCGCGGATCGAGAGGCGCACCGCGCCGCTGCCGCCCGGCTCCAGCCGGCCCTCGCCGCGCTCGATGACGAGCCGGTGCGGGCCGGCGTTCCAGGGGCACGTCTCGTCCTCGATCAGCAGGTCGAGCGAGCCGCTGAGGTGCGGCGGCCAGCCGCGGGCGGCGACCGCGGCGGCCGCGTCGATCACCCGCAGCATCCAGGGTTCGCGCGCCTCGACGCGTGTGCCGGTGAACGACGCCAGCAGCGTCGCCGGGTCCCCGTCGGGCAGCCGCACGACGATCGTCGGGGCCACGGACGCCCACGTGCCGAGCATCGCCAGCAGCGCCGACGTCGCGTCGGCGTTCGCGCCGACCAGGTCGACGACCCGGATGCGGCCGCCGCCCTCGTAGCCGCCTTCGCGATCCCAGCTCGCGTAGCCATCGACACTGTCCGCGCCGACGGCGACGCTGATGCCGTCGACGCTCTCCAGCACCGCGTCGGGCGACGTGTCCTGCAGCGGCGCCGCGCGCTCCATGATCCCGTTGCTCGCGCGCGCCATCGCGCGGAACAGCTCCTGCGTGGCCGGGACGTCCTCGGCGGTGGCCGCGCGCACCTCGACGCCGTCCGGGCGTCGCACCGTCGCCAGCGCCGCGGCGGGCACCTCGGTCCAGGTCCGCACGCCGACCTCCTCGCAGCCGAGACGGCGGTACGGGCCGGGCGACGTGCGGAACAGCGTGGCCACGGTCGCGCCACGGGCGCGGGCCTCGTGGAGCAGGTGGGTGAGCACAAGCCGCGCCAGCCCCCGGCCGCGCAGCTCGGGCGCGACGATCACGCCGGCGATCCCGCAGCCGGGCACGAGGCGGCCGCCGAACCAGTGCGATTGGATGCGGTCGGTGGCCTTGGCGATCATCCGCCCGGACTCGTCGAACACCGCCCAGTCGAGCCGGCCCGGGCGGTCGTCGCGCCACCAGGGCGGCACCTCGCGGTCCGCGCCGAAGGCGATCCGGATCATCTCCCACGCGGCGGGGCGCTCGTCGGGGCGCATGAGGCGGACCTCGGGGGCCATCCGCATATCCTCGCGCGTCGTGGAACCTGCCGACCTCCGCGACCTCGGCGCGCGGCTCCGTGAGGGCCGCGAGGCCGCCGGCCTGTCGGTGCGCGAGCTGGCGCGCCGCATCGGCGTGTCCGCGAGCCTGCTCTCGCAGGTCGAGCGCGGGCTGGCGCACCCGTCGGTCGGCACGCTGTGGGCGGTCGTCACCGCGCTCGGCCTGAGCCTCGACAGCCTGTTCGCGCCCGCCGACGAGGACCGGCCGACGATCGTCCAGCGCGCCGAGAGCCGCTCGGCGCTCGAGCTCGAGGGCGGGGTGGTGTGGGAGCGGCTGACCGCCGGGCCGGATCCCGACGCCGACTTCGCGTTCGTGACCTACCCGCCGGGCGCCGACTCGGGGGCGCACGATCCACCCGCCCGCCACCGCGGCCGCGAGTACGGCTTCGTGCTGAGCGGCCGGCTCGGGATCGAGGTCGGTGACGAGACGCTCGAGCTCGGCCCCGGGGACTCGATCGCGTTCGGCTCGGAGACCCCGCACCGGCTGCGCGCGCTCGGCGACGAGCCCGTCACGACGGTCTGGCTCAATCTTCGAGTAGGCTCACGCCATGTTCAATGACATTGAACACGTGGGGTTCGCCGGGCTCGGCGCGATGGGCGCCGGGATCGCGCGCCGGCTTGCGGACGCCGGCCACCCGGTGACCACCTGGAACCGCACGCAGGCGAAGGCGCAGCCGCTGCTCGACGCCGGCCTGGGCTGGGCGGACACGCCGCGTGAGCTGGCCGCGGGGAGCGACCTGTTGTTCACGATGCTCACCGACACCCGTGCGCTCGACGCGACCGCGGGCGGCGACGACGGCATCCTCGCCGGCCTGCGCCCGGGCACCGTGTGGGCGGATCTGAGCACGATCGCGCCGGACGCCAGCGTCGCGCTCGCCGAGCGCGCCCGGGAGCACGGGGCGTTCTTCCTCGACTGCCCCGTCTCCGGCAGCCCGGCCACGCTGGCCGCCGGCCAGATGTCGGTGATGGTGGGCGGCGACCGCGCGGCGTTCGACCACGTGCAGCACGTGCTCGCCGCGATCGGCCCGAAGGTCACGTACATCGGCCCCAACGGCCAGGCGATCCTCACCAAGGTCGCGATCAACCTCGCGCTCGTGGTCTCGATCACCGCGTTCGCCGAGGGCGTCGCGCTGGTCGAGAAGGCGGGCGTCGATCGCGCGGCGGTCGTCGACGCGGCGCTCAAGAGCGTGATCGCGTCGCCGGTGCTCGGCTACCGGGCGCCGCTGCTGGTGGACGACGACACCGTGTTCGCCGACGTCGACCTCCAGCAGAAGGACCTCGTGCTCGCGCAGGACCTCGCCCGCCGGCTCGGCGCGACCGTGCCGACCTGCTCGGCGGCGAGCGACATGCTGAGCGCCGGCCGCAGCACCGGCAAGCGCGACCGCGACTTCCTGGTCAGCGTCCACGAGGCGTACCGCCGCAGCGCGGGGCTGGCGTGATGGCCGCGCCCTACCGCACCCGCATCGAGGACGTCCCGCTCGAGCAGGGCCTGCGCCGCGACGAGGGCTGGATCGACATGCAGGTCCAGTTCCTGATCGACGCTCGCGCCGCCGGCTCCGACCAGCTCGTCGTCGGCCGCACCGTGCTCCCGCCGGGCGCGCGCCACGAGCGTCACCTGCACCCGAACTGCGACGAGTTCCTGGTCGTCATGAGCGGCCACGGCGAGATCTACACCGACACCGGCCGCGAGACGTCGAAGGCCGGCGACGTGGTGTTCACGCCGCGCGGGCACTGGCACGGGTTCGACAACACGTCCGACGAGGACGTGCTGCTGATCTGGGGCTGGAGCGGCGCCGGCTCGCTCGACGCCGCCGGCTACGCGATCCCCGCTCCGGACGAGGCGTTCGACGAATGAGCCTGGACCCCCGGATCGAGCGCGGGACGCACGCGATGCTCGAGCTCCGGGCGGCGACGCTCGCCGAGGGCGCGCGCCCGCTCGGCTGGAAGGTCGGGTTCGGCGCCCCGGCCGCGCTCGAGCTGCTGAAGACCGACCGCCCGCTCGTCGGCTTCCTCACCGACCGCGGGTTGATCGAGGACGGGGCGACCGTCCCGGTCGGCGACTGGAAGAACCCGATGCTCGAGCCGGAGATCGCCGCGTACATCGGGGACGACGGCGCGATCGCCGGCCTGTCGGCGGCGATCGAGCTGGCCGACGTCGACGTCCCGCCCGCCGACCCCGAGGCGATCGTCGCGGGCAACATCTACCACCGGCACGTCATGCTCGGGCCGGTCGACTCCTCACGCACCGACGGCGGCGGGATCGGCTCCCGGCTGGTCCGCGGCGGCGAGGTCGCCGCCGAGACCGACGACCCGGCTGCGCTGACCGGCGACATCGTCGATGTCGTCCGCCTGACCGGCGAGCTGCTGGCCGCGTGCGGTGAGCGGCTGCGTCCCGGCGACGTGGTGATCACCGGCTCCGCCGTGGCGCCGCTGAGCGTCGGGCCGGGTGACACGGTGACGGCCGAGCTGGGCCCGCTCGGCTCGCTGACGGTGGCGCTCGCGATGTGACACATCGCCCGCTTGACGCTCGCCAGTGCCTTGGTTAGCCTGTTGCAAACGTTTGCAACATGCAGATGAGGAGCACATGAGCAAGCACGAGGGCACGCGTATCGGCTGGATCGGGACCGGCCGCATGGGGGCCGCGCTGGCGAAGCGCCTGCTGGACGCGGGCCACGACGTCGCGCTCTACAACCGCACCCGAAGCAAGGCGGAGGCGCTGGGCGCGACGGTCGTCGACTCGCCCGCCGACCTCGCGGATCGCGACATCGTGTTCACGATGGTCGGGGGGTCCGACGACTTCAAGGAGGTCGTGATCGGGCCCAACGGCGTGCTGTCGAGGCCGGACGTCGCGCCGCGGATGCTCATCGACTCCACGACGATCTCGCAGGCCGCCTCGGACGAGGTCCGCGCCGCGGCCGCCGAGCGCGGCACCGGCGTCCTGGCCGCGCCGGTCAGCGGCAACGCGAAGGTCGTCGCCGCCGGCCGCCTCACGATGGTCGTCTCCGGCCCGGAGAAGTCCTACGACGAGGCGCGCGAGCTGCTCGAGCTGCTCGCCGCGCGCGTGACCTACGTCGGCGAGGGCGACCGCGCCCGGCTCGTGAAGATCTGCCACAACCTGATGCTCGGCGTGGTCGCCCAGACGATGGCCGAGATCTCGGTCCTGGCCGAGAAGGGCGGCGTCTCGCGTGCCGACTTCTTCGACTTCCTCAACGACAGCGTGATGGGCTCGATGTTCACGCGCTACAAGACGCCGGCCTACGTGAACCTGGATTTCAAGCCCACGTTCACGCCCGCGCTGCTGCTCAAGGACTTCCTGCTCGGCGCCGACGCGGCGCGCGAGCTCGAGGTGCCGATGCCGGTCTCGGCGGCCGCCCAGCAGACGGTGCAGGCGCTGATCGGCCACGGGTACACCGACGTCGACTTCGCCGCCCTGCTCGAGCTCGAGGCGCGCGCCGCGGGGCTGGAGCTGGTGTCGGAGGACGCGCCGGTCACCGACGGGCTGCGCGACGACGAGCCGATGGCCGCCGCGCGGTGACCGACATGGAGGCCACCACCCGGGCGGGGACCGACCCGGCGCAGCTGGAGCACTACGGGCGGATGCTGCTGATCCGCCTGTTCGAGGGGGAGATCCACCGGCTGTTCCTGCGCGGCGAGGTGCATGGCACCACGCATCTGTACGCGGGCCAGGAGGCGGTCGCGGTCGGCGTCTGCGCGGCGCTGCGCAAGGGCGACTGGATCGCCGGCACCTACCGCGGCCACGGCCACGCGCTGGCCGCCGGCACCGAGCCGGAGAAGCTCGTCGCCGAGATGCTCGGCCGGGCGACCGGCGTCTGCGGCGGCCGCGCGGGGTCGATGAACGTCGCCGACCTCGAGCACGGGCTCGTGGGGTGCTTCGGCATCGTCGGCGCGTCGATCGGCGCGGCCACCGGCGCCGCGCTGTCGGCCAAGCGCACCGGCAACGTCGCGGTCGCGTTCTTCGGCGACGGCGCCACCAACCAGGCGTACTTCCACGAGTGCCTGAACTTCGCGCAGGTCGCCGGCCTGCCGGTCGTGTTCGTCTGCGAGAACAACTTCTACGGCGAGTTCACCGCGATGCGCCAGGTCACCGGCGGCGCGGACATCGCCGGCCGCGCGCACGCGTACGGGATGCCGTCCGCGCTCGTCGACGGCAATGACATGTGGGCGGTCACGGAGGCGGCCCAGGTGGCGGTGGATCGTGCGCGCTCGGGCGGCGGCCCGACGCTGCTCGAGTGCCAGACCTACCGCCACTACGGGCACTCCAAGTCCGACCCGGCGACCTACCGGCCCAAGGAGGAGGTCGAGCGCTGGATGGAGCGCGACCCGCTCGGGATCGCCCGCGCGCGGCTGCTCGAGCTCGGCGTGCCGGAGGACGACATCGGCGCGCTCGAGGGCGAGGTGCGCGCGGGGCTGGACCGCGCCGTCGAGGCCGCGCTGGCCGCGCCGTACCCGGACCCGGCGGAGGACGCCGCGACGGAGTTCGCGGCATGAGCACGCTCGAGTTCCGCGTCGCGATCCGCGACGCCATCGCCGAGGAGATGGAGCGCGACGACCGCGTGATCTTCATGGGCGAGGACATCGGGGTCGCCGGCGGCGTCTTCAAGGCCACGCCCGGCCTGCACGAGCGCTTCGGCTCCGAGCGCGTGCTCGACACGCCGATCTCCGAGCTGGCGCTCTCGAGCGCCGCGTTCGGCGCGGCCGTCACCGGGCTGCGCCCGGTCTTCGAGATCATGTTCGGCGACTTCATGGCGCTGCCCATGGACTCGCTCGTCAACCAGTCGGCGAAGTACTGGTACATCACCAACGAGCAGGCCTCGATCCCGCTCGTCGTCCGCTCGGCGGTCGGCGGCGGCGGCCGCTTCGGCGCCGTCCACTCGCAGACCCACGGCACGTGGTTCCAGGGCGTCCCCGGGATCAAGATCGCGATGCCGTCCAACTCGGCCGAGGCGAAGGGCCTGCTCAAGGGCGCGATCCGCGACGACAACCCGGTGGTCTTCCTCGAGCACAAGCGCCTGTACTCGGTCAAGGACGAGGTGCCGGACACGATCGAGGCGATCGAGCTCGGGCGCGCCCGGGTGGCGCGCGAGGGCGACGACCTGACGATCGTCTCGATCGGCAAGGGCGTGCGCGACGCGCTGGCGGCGGCCGAGCAGCTCGACCTCTCCGCCGAGGTGGTGGACCTCCGCACGCTGCGCCCGCTCGACGTCGCGACCGTGGCCGAGTCCGTGGCGAAGACCAACCGCCTGCTCGCCGTCGAGGAGGGGCCGCGCACCGGCGGCTGGGCCACCGGCCTGCTCGGCGCCGTCGCCGAGGCCGCCCTGCACGACCTCGACGACGCCTGGATCGTCGCCACGGACGAGACGCCGATTCCCTACTCGCCGACGTTGGAGGATGCGTTCATGCCGGACGCGGACGCGATCGTCGCTTCCGTGCGCGAGCGTTTGGGAACGTCAACCCCCGCTGGGTAGGGAGGCGGCGGGGCCGGCCTCGCCGGTCGTCCGTCCGCGGGGGTGGTCACTTAGCCGCGCATATCGCGGACAACTGACCACACCGCGCTGATCTGGTCAGTTGCTCTCGCATACCGAGAGGAATCGACCACACCCTCGCGGGGGTGTGGTCAGTTGAGGTGAATTATTCGCTCAAACTGACCACACCCGCCCGCGGACGACCGGCGCGGCCGACCCCTCAGCCTCCCTACCCAGCCGCAGTTGACGTTCGACCGTTCCGCCAGCTACGCTGCAATCGTTTGCAGAACGCAGAGGGGATCGACATGGGCCTGCACACATACGGAGCGATGGGCGTGGACTGGGAGGAGCGGATCCGCTTCGACCGCCTGCGCGAGGAGCGGCTGGCGCGCATCAAGGCGGAGCTCGAGGCGTCCGACGTCGGAGCGCTGCTGTGCTTCGACATGACGAACATCCGCTACATCACGGCGACCCACATCGGCACCTGGGCGCAGGACAAGCTCAACCGCTTCTGCCTGCTGGCCCGCGGCGACGACCCGATCATGTGGGACTTCGGCTCCGCCGCCCGCCATCACCAGCTCTACAACCCGTGGCTCGGCGAGGGCCGCTCGCGCGCCGGCATCTCGACGCTGCGCGGCGCGATGTCCCCCGAGTCCGGCCGCGCGGAGAACGTCGCCCGCAAGATCCGCGTCGAGCTCGAGGAGCGGGGGCTGCTCGGCGAGCCGGTCGGCGTCGACGCGATCGAGCCCGCCGTGCTGTTCGCGCTGCAGGCCGAGGGCATCGAGATCGTCGACGGCCAGCAGCTCATGCAGCAGGCCCGCGTGATCAAGACCCAGGACGAGATCCTGCTGCTCAACCACGCCTGCGCGATGGTCGACGCCGCCTACGAGGAGCTCTACCGCACGATGCGGCCGGGCTTCCGCGAGAACGAGTGCGTCGCGCTGGTCAACCGCGCGCTGTACGAGATGGGCTCCGAGTTCGTGGAGGGCGTGAACGCGATCTCCGGCGAGCGCTGCTCGCCGCATCCGCACGTGTTCACCGACCGCGCGCTGCGCCCCGGCGACCCCGCGTACTTCGACATCCTGCACTCGTTCAACGGCTACCGCACGTGCTACTACCGCACGTTCGCGGTGGCCAGCGCCTCGCCCGCGCTGGTCGACGCCTACAAGCGCTGCCGCTACTACCTCGACGCGGCGATCTCCCGCATCCGCCCCGGCGTCACCACCGGCGAGGTCGTCGAGGTCTGGCCCGAGGCCAAGGAGTTCGGGTTCCCGGACGAGGAGGCCGCGTTCGCGCTGCAGTTCGGCCACGGCGTCGGCCTGTCGATCTGGGAGAAGCCGGTGTTCAGCCGGCTCGTCTCGCTCGACCACCCGGAGGAGATCAAGGAGGGCATGGTCTTCGCGCTGGAGACGTTCTGGCCGGCGACCGACGGCTGGTCCGCCGCGCGGATCGAGGAGCAGCTCGTGGTGACCGCGAACGGCTGCGAGGTGATCACGCGCTTCCCGGCCGAGGACCTGGTGATCGCCGGCAAGCCGTACTACACGGTCGGCGGCACGCTGCCGCTCGAGCGCGAGGTGACCAGCGACCGCAACACGGCGCTCGACGCCGACGCGCAGACCGCCACCCCCCAGACCAACGGCGCCGTCCGGGACCGACTGGCACCGCAGGCATAATCGCGCCGTGCCCAACCGGAACGCGTCGGCGACGCTCAGGGATGTGGCCCGTGTGGCCGAGGTGCATCCCGGCACGGTGTCGCGCGCGCTGAACCCGGAGACGCGGCGGCTGGTCAACGAGGAGACCGCCCAGCGCGTGCTGGAGGCGGCGGAGGCGCTCGGCTACCGGCCGAACCCGATCGCCCGCGGGCTGAAGACCAACCGCTCGTACACGATCGGCGTGCTGGTCCCGGACCTCACGAACCCGCTGTTCCCGCCGATCGTGCGCGGGATCCAGGACCGGCTGGAGGCCGCCGGCTACACGCCGCTGATCGCGAACACGGACAACGACCGCGAGCGCGAGCGCAACGACTTCGAGGCGATGCTGGCCCGGCAGGTCGACGGCGTGATCACCGCCACCGCGCGGCTCGACCACGTGATGCTCGACGAGATGAGCGCCGCGGGCCTGCCGATCGTGCTCGTCAACCGCCGCCTCGAGGACGGCGAGCTGCCGTCGGCGAGCCCCGACGACCAGGAGGGCGCGCGGCTGGCGGTGGAGCACCTGGTCGGTCTCGGCCACACCCGGATCGCGCACGTCGCCGGGCCGCAGGAGGTCTCGACCGGCCACACGCGCTACGTCGGCTTCCTCGCGGGGATGGAGCAGGCGGGTCTCGCCGTCGACCCGGCGCTCGTCCGGTTCGGCACCGCGTTCACGGAGCCCGAAGGGCGCCGACTGTGCGCCGACCTGCTCGACGGCGGGGCGGGGCCGACGGCGATCGTCGCGGGCAACGACCTGATGGCGCTCGGGTGCTACGACGTGCTCGCCGAGCGCGGGCTCTCGTGCCCCGATGACGTGTCGGTCGTCGGCTTCAACGACATGCCGTTCTCCGAGCGCTTCAACCCGCCGCTGACCACGATCGGCATCCCCCACTACGGGATCGGATCGGCGGCCGCCGATCTGCTGCTCGAGCGCCTGCAGGAGCCCACGGGACCAGCGCGCCACGTGGTCCTGCCGCCCACCCTCGTGGTGCGCGGCTCGGCCGCTTCTCCTTGACAACCCCGGCGAGCGCCCGATACGGTTGCACACGTTTGCTGCAATCGTTTGCAAGCAGCTGAGGAGGAGGAGCGGATGGGGCTTCGCAGCACACGCTGGGCGATCCTTGCGATCACCGCAGCACTGGCACTCACAGTCGGCGCCTGCGGCGGCGACGACGATGGCGGTGGCGGTGCCTCCAGCGGAGGGGGAGACACCAGCGAGCCGATCAAGATCGGCGCGTCGCTGCCGCTGACCGGCGAGTTCTCCGAGCCGGGCAAGGCGGCGCAGCAGGGCTACGAGCTGTGGGTCGACACGATCAACGCCAACGGCGGCCTACTCGGGCGCCAGGTCGAGCTCGTCGTCAAGGACGACGCGTCGAACCAGAACACCGTGGTGTCCGACTACAACGCGCTGATCGCGCAGGACAAGGTCGACCTGCTGCTCGGCACGTTCTCGTCGCTGCTGAACCTGCCGGCGTCGACCGTGGCCGAGCGCAACCGCATGGTCTACGTCGAGCCGGCCGGCGGCAACCCGGACATCTTCAACCGCGGGTACAAGATGGTCTTCTTCGCCCAGCAGGCGACGGCGGACCATCAGGGCGACGTGTGGGCGAACTGGATCACCCAGCTGCCCGAGGACAAGCGCCCGAAGACGGCCGCGTACCCGACGCTGGACGACCCGTTCACGACCCCGACCTCCGAGGGCATCGAGAAGATCCTCTCGGGTGCCGGCATCGAGACCGTCTACCGCAAGACGTACACGGCCGATCAGAGCAACTTCGACTCGATCGCCAACGCGGTCAAGGCGAAGAACCCCGACCTCGTCGTCGCGGGCACGCAGTTCGAGGACGGCATCGGCATGATGCGCGCGCTCAACAAGGTCGGCTTCGCGCCCGAGTGGCTGTACCAGACCAACGCGCCGTCGTTCGGCAGCCAGTACGCCGACGGCGTCGGCGAGGAGAACACCGAGGGCGTGTTCTACGCGGTGAGCCACAGCCAGGAGGCCAAGACGCCCGGCAACGCCGAGTTCGTCAAGGCCTACCAGGACAAGTTCGGCGAGGAGGCGGTGCCCGAGGACGCGGCGGACGCCTACGCGGCCGCGCAGGTCCTGCAGGCGTCGGTCGAGGCCAACAAGACCGTCGAGAAGGCCGACCAGCTCAAGCTGGCCGACTGGATCCGCTCGAACGAGGTCGAGACGATCCTCGGCACGCTGAGCTGGAACGAGAACGGCGCGCCGAAGGGCGAGTTCCTGATCGGCCAGTGGCAGGACGGCAAGGCCGAGATCGTGCTGCCCGAGGAGGCCGCGACGACGGACAAGATCATCGAGGGCTATAAGCCCGGGTCGTGACGCAGTTCGTCCAGACGCTCATCCTGGGGGTCCTGATCGGAGGCGTGTACGCGCTACTCGCCTCCGGTCTGACCCTCATCTTCGGGGTCATGCGCGTCATCAACATCGCGCACGGCTCGTTCCTGATCCTCGCGGCCTTCGTCACCTACTCGCTGTGGAAGGCCACGGGGATCGACCCGCTGGTGTCGATCCTCTTCACCACGCCGATGATGTTCGCGTTCGGCTGGTTCCTGTACGTGGCGGCGGTGAAGCGGATCCGCGGGGCGCACATGTCCTCGTCGGTCCTGCTGACGTTCTCGATCGCGCTGGTCGTCGAGGGCCTGATGGGCGTGATCTGGGGGAACACGTCGCACTCGGTGCGCCCGGCGTACTTCAACGAGTCCTACTCGATCGGTGACCTGTTCCTGCCGAAGGCGCAGGTCTACGGCTTCCTCGTGGCGGTCGTCGTGCTCGCCGCGCTGTACGTCGTCCTCACCCGCACGTGGCTGGGGAGAGCGATCCGCGCCAGTGCCGTCAACCCGGAGGGAGCCGCGCTCGTCGGGGTCAACGTCGCCGGCGTTGCGGCTCTGACCTTCGGCGTCGGCGTGGCGGCCGCCGGCGCCGGCGGATCGATCGTCAGCGTGCTGTATCCGTTCCTGCCGGGCTCGCACTACCAGTGGATCGCGCGCCTGCTGAGCATCGTCGTGCTCGGCGGCCTCGGCAGCCTGCCCGGCGCGGCGATCGGAGCGGTGCTGCTCGGCGTCGCCGAGGCGATGACCGTCACCTACATCTCGCCGTCGTGGGCGGGCGCGGTCCCGTACGTCGTGATCTTCGTGGTGCTGCTGGTCCGCCCGCAGGGCCTGCTCGGCACGCGGCTGCGCGAGGACGTGGCGGCCGCATGAGGGCGAGGCTGACGCCGACCCGGCTCGTGGTGCTGGCCGCTGCGATCGCGCTGCTGCTGTACCCGGTCGTCTCGGACAACCTCTACTACCAGAACATGATCATCCTGTCCCTGATCTTCGCGATCGGGGCGGTGGGGCTGAACGTGATCTCCGGCTACGGCGGCTACGTGTCGCTCGGCCAGGGCGCGTTCCTCGGCCTGGGGGCGTACACGCTGGCGATCCTCTCGACCCGAGTCGAGAGCGTCTCGGTGTGGATCTGGGTGCCGGTGGCGGGCGTCGTCGCGGGGCTGTTCGCAGCGCTGCTCGGCGTGGTCGCGCTGCGCACGCGCGGGCCGTCGTTCGTGATCATGACGATCGCCTTCCTGTTCCTGCTGCAGATCGTGGCGATCAACTGGTCGTCGCTGACCGGCGGTACCGCCGGCATCTCTCTGCCGCTGCCGCAGTGGAGCATCGACATCCAGAACTGGCCGTTCTACTACGCACTGGCCGGCCTGCTCGGCGTGTCGCTGCTGATGAGCTGGTGGATCCGCCGCACCAAGTTCGGCATGGGCCTCGTGGCGATGCGCGAGGACGAGGACAAGGCCGCGACCGTCGGCGTCAACACGCCGATCTACAAGCTGCTCGGGTTCGTGGCCAGCGCCGTGTTCGTCGGCATGGCCGGCGCGGTCTATGGCTACTACCTGTCGTTCGTCGACCCGACCGGGATGTTCAACATCCTGCTCAGCGTTCAGATCCTGCTGTCGATGCTGCTCGGCGGCCGCGGCACCCTGCTCGGGCCGGTGCTCGGCGCGTTCATCATCGAGCCGCTCAACGAGTGGACGAACAACAACCTCGGCGGCGGCAACTCGCGCCTGCTGATCTTCGGCGGCCTGATGGCGCTGGTCGTGATGTTCCTGCCGCGCGGCATCATCCCGACGCTGCGCGACATCATCGAGGCGCGCCGCCGGCGCGGGAAGGCCGGCCTGGTCGGCGCCCGGCTCGAGCTGCGCGAGCGCGAGGCGATCCCCGAGCGCCCGGCGCTCAGCGGCCGCACGCTGCTCGAGGTCAAGGACCTGTCCAAGCGCTTCGGCGGCCTGAAGGCGGTCGACGGCGCGTCGTTCTCGGTGCCCGAGGGATCGATCACCGCGCTGATCGGCCCGAACGGCTCGGGCAAGACGACCGTGTTCAACCTGATCGGCGGCACGATGCCGCCGAACAGCGGCGAGGTCTGGTTCGACGGCGAGCGGATCGACGGCAAGCGGCCGTGGTCGCGCGCCTACGCCGGGCTCGGCCGCACGTTCCAGATCACGCGCCTGTTCCGGCAGATGACCGTGCTGGAGAACGTCGTGGCGCCGGCGCGCAGCTTCTCGCTGCGCCAGCTCAACGCCGACGGCGTGAGCGGCGCCGAGGCCGAGCGCGCCGAGGAGCTGCTCGACTTCGTCGGGATGAAGCGCTTCGCCGGCCAGCAGGCCGGCGCGCTCTCCTACGGCCAGCAGAAGCTCGTCGAGCTCGCACAGGTGCTGATGCTCGACCCGAAGCTGATCCTGCTCGACGAGCCGGCCGGCGGCATCAACCCGACGCTGATCGACCGGATCGGCGAGATCATCCGCGAGCTCAACGTGCGGGGGAAGACGTTCCTGATCGTCGAGCACAACATGCCGTTCGTGCTCGGCCTGTGCGACCCGGTGCTGGTGCTCGCGCGCGGGAAGACGATCGCCGCCGGCAAGCCCGGGGAGATCCAGCGCGACCCGCGGGTGCTCGACGCGTATCTGGGCGACGACTTCAAGCTCGACGAGTCGACGGCGGTGAAGGTCCCATGATCCTGCAGCTCAGCAAGGTGATCGCCGGCTACGGCGGCGGCGACGTGCTGCAGGGCGTCGACATCGAGGTCGACAAGGGTGCGATCGCCTGCATCGTCGGTCCCAACGGCGCCGGCAAGTCGACGGTCCTGAAGACCGTGAGCGGGCTGCTGCGCCCGCGCGAGGGCCACGTGACGCTCGACGGCGACGCGCTGCACACGCTCTCCCCCGCGCAGATCCTCGCCGCCGGCGTATCGCAGGTCCCACAGTCCGACGCGCTGTTCCCGAACATCACCGTGCGCGAGAACGTGCTGATGGGCGCGTACATCATGCGGCGCGACCGCGCGCTCGTGAAGCGCCGCTACGACGAGGCCAGGGAGCTGTTCCCGGTCGTCTCCGAGCGCGCCGACGACAAGGCCGGCAATCTGTCCGGCGGCCAGCGCCGCATGGTCGAGTTCGCGCGCTCGCTGATGCTCGACCCCAAGCTCGTGCTGCTCGACGAGCCGTCGCTTGGGCTCGACCCGAAGGCGCTCAAGATGGTCGCCGAGAGCGTCGCCCGCATGTCGGCCGCCGGCAAGACGATCCTCCTGGTGGAGCAGAACGTGCGCTTCGGCCTGCGGCTGGCGTCGCACGGGATCGTGATGGAGAGCGGGCGCGTGCTGCTCGACGGCCGCGCACGCGACGTGCTCGAGAACCCCGAGATGGCCGACCTCTACTTCGGCGGCTCGGTCAAGAACGCCGTGAAGAACCCGGCTCCGGCAGGATGACTCACGCCGGCTCCGTTCCGGCGAGCCCGGATGGCGAGCGGAGCGCGGCGTGAGCGCCGCGCTCTGGGCCGTCGCCTCGGGCGTCGGGTTCGGGCTGTTCCAGAGCCTCAACCGGCGCGCGCTGCTGGACATCGAGGACGCCTACGTCTCGACGTTCCTGAACCTGGCGATCGCCTCGCTCGTGCTGGTCGCCGTCGCCGTCTCCACCGACGACCTCGGGCGCCTGTTCGACGCCGACGCCTGGGCGCTCGCCGCGTTCGCCGGCGCCGGCATCGTGCACTTCCTGCTCGGCTGGACGTTCCTCAACCTCAGCCAGCGGCGGATCGGAGCGGCGCGCACCTCGCCGCTGCTGACGATGTCGCCGGTGTTCGCGCTGGTCGTCGCCGCGATCGTCGTCGGCCAGTTGCCGGAGGCGGTCGCGCTGCTGGCGATCGTCCCGATGGTGTTCGGGGCCTACCTGGTGGCCGGAGGCGGCGGCGAGGCGCGCGGCGCCGACGCGCTGCCCGGTCTGGCCTGCGCGCTGATGTGGGGCGTGAGCCCGGTGCTCACGATCAAGGGCCTCGACGGGCTCGACGCGCCGCTGCTCGGCGTCACGCTCGGCATGGTCGCCTCGACCGCCGCCTACGGGCTGTTCCTGGCCGGCCGGCGCCGGCGGCTGGGGGCCGCGGCCACCGACCGGACCGCGCTGGCGTTCAAGGTCGCCGCGGGCGTCGCCGTCGCGCTGTCCACGTGGTGGCGCTGGCTGGCGATCGACGGGGCCGACGTCGCCGTGGTGCTGGCGCTGGCGCTCGTGTCGGTCCCGATCGTCCTGTTCCTCTCGCCGCTGCTGGTCGGCCGCCATCTCGAGATCGTCACGCGCAAGGTGTGGGTCGGCGCGACACTCGTCGTCGGCGGGGCGGTCGCCCTGATCGCGATCGGCTGATGGTCGTCGACGCGCACGTCCACGTGGTGCCGCCCGGCGTCGACGCGCCGCCGGCGCCCGCCTCGATGATCGGCGAGTTCCGCGACGTCGACCGGATGCTCGAGCAGACGCGCGCCGACCGGCTCGTCGTCTGCCCGTGGGTGGCACTGCTCGACGGCGACCGCGCGGCGCTCAACGCGGCGATGGCGGGGCTCGTGTCCGACCGCGTGGCGGCGCTCGGCGCCGCGTCGCTCGACGCGCCGGAGGAGCTGCGCGAGGTGATGCGCGGTCCGCTGGCCGGCGTGGAGATCACCGCCGCGCCCGACCTCGGCCGCTACGAGACGTTCTGGGCAGCGGCGGAGGAGACCGGGGCGCTCGTGTTCGTCCACCCGACCTCGAAACCGCGCGGCGAGCACTACCTGTGGAACACCGTCGGCAACCCGACCGAGACCGCCGTCGCGGCCGCGCACCTCGTGATGTCCGGCGTCCTCGAGCGCCACCCCGACGTGCGGATCCTGCTCGCCCACGGCGGCGGCGCGCTGCCGTGGCTGCGCGGCCGGCTGCGCCACGCGCACGAGCACCTCGCCGCCGCGCAGACGCAACTGCGGGAGCCGGTCGCCGACTCGTTGCGGCGCCTGCACTACGACACCATCACCCACGACCCGGCGCTGCTGCAGGCGCTGGTCGAGTTCACGGGGCCCGAGCGCGTGGTGCTCGGCTCCGACCACCCGTTCGACATGGCCGATCCAGATCCCGTGGCGACCGCGGTCGCCGCCGGTCTCGATCCGGCCGTGCTCGGGGCCAACGCGGAAAGGCTGGTGACATGAACACGGAGGTCGTCGTCGCCGGAGCGGGCCACAACAGCCTCATCACCGCGGCCTACCTGGCGGTCGCCGGCCACGAGGTCGTCGTGCTCGACTCGCGGCACATCCCCGGCGGCGGAGCGGCCTCGGAGGCTCTGCTCGGCCCCGGCTACGTCATCGACTCGTGCTCGACCGGGCACACGCTGATCCAGACCAACCCGCTGCTGACGGGCGACGAGCTGTCGCTGCTCGGCAGCTACGGCCTCGAGTACCTGCAGCCCGACCCGTTCGCGCACGTCGCGTTCCCGGACGGCAAGCACCTGACCGCGTGGCTGGACCGCGAGCGCACGATCGAGGAGTTCGCCCGCTACTCGAAGCGCGACGCCGAGGCGTACCGCCGGCTGCTGGACGAGTACGACGAGGTCAAGCACGTCTTCTCCGCCGCCCAGTTCACGCCGGTCGGCTTCGGGCCGCCGCTCGAGCAGATGCTCGCGGAGCACCCGCGCGGGAGCATCTGGCTGCGCCGCCGCGCGATGAGCGCGTTCGACGTCATCCGGCACGAGTTCGAGGACCGGCACACGCAGGCGTTCCTGCTCTGGCAGGCGTACCAGACGCTCGTGCCGGTCGAGTCCGAGGGCTCCGGCCAGCTCGCGTACTCGCTCGTGTTCGGCCGCCAGCGGCGGTCGTGGACGATCCCGCGCGGCGGCTCCGGCGCGCTCACCGACGCGCTCGTCGCCTGCATCGAGGAGCACGGCGGCACGGTGATCTGCGGCAAGCGGGTGACGCGGCTGCTGCTCGACGGCGGGCGCTGCACCGGCGTCGAGACCGAGGACGGCGACCGCTACACGGCGTCCACCGCGGTGGTCTCGACGATCCACGTCAAGCACCTGCTGGAGATGGCGCCGGAGGACGCCTGGGACGAGGGCTTCCGCTACGGCGTCGACACGTTCGACGTCGGCGTGTCGGCGATGGCCGTCTACATGGGGACGACCGCGCCGCCGGTGTTCGAGACCCCCGACGGGCCGCGCAGCGCGGTGTCGGCCGGCCTCGCCGGCTTCCCGGAGGACGTGCTCGCCTACGGCCGCGCGCTGCGCGACGGCCGCTACATCGAGGACCCGGCGTGGCTGCTCGTCGCCTGTCCCACGCTCGTCGACCCGTCGCGCGCGCCGGACGGCCACCACACGGTCAAGTTCCTGAGCGCGCAGTCCTACGGCTTCCCGGAGAAGCGCGTCGAGCAGGCCGACCGCCAGCTCGAGCGGGTGCGCAAGGTGGCGCCCGGGTTCGGCGCCGACGTGATCCTCGAGCGGCTGATCAAGTTCCCCGAGGACATCGAGGCCGCCAACGAGCACATGATCCGCGGCACGTTCCACGGCGGCAACCGCACCTACCCGCAGAGCGGGCCGCTGCGGCCGGCTCCGGGCTGGGCCTCGCACCGGATGCCGATCGAGGGCCTCTACCAGACGGGCGGCACCACGCATCCGGGCGGATCGATCACGGGCGCCCCGGGGCGCAACGCGGCGGTCGTGCTCCTGCACGACCTGGGAGAAGACATCGAGGAGGTGGTGCGCGGTGCCGGACGCGCGCGTGCAGTCCGCGATTGACCACTGGGCGCCCCGCTTCGTGCAGGGCGGCGTCGACATCAACGACTTCCGCAAGACCACGGCGGGGATCGAGCGCTGGGAGGACTGGCTCGACGGCTGGCGGGCGCTCGGCGACGAGCACGCCGAGGCGGCGCGCGAGGCCGAGACCGCAGCGCGGCGGGTGACCGCCGGCGACGCCTGGCTGCGCGCCGCGGTCGCCTACCACTTCGGCAAGTTCGTCTGGGTGCTCGACGCCGACCGCGCCCGCGAGGTGGCCGACCTGGCCGTCGAGGCGCTGTACGCGGCGCACCGCCACCTCGACCCGACGGCCGAGCGGATCGAGGCGCCGCTGGGCGACGGCCGCGTGGTCGGCAACCTGCGCCGGCCCGCGCACGCAGAGCGCCCGCCGCTCGTGCTCGTGATCCCCGGGCTGGACTCCACCAAGGAGGAGTTCTTCACGCTCGAGGAGGTCTTCCTGCGCCGCGGGATGGCGACGCTCTCGCTCGACGGCCCGGGCCAGGGCGAGTCCGGCTACGAGCTGCCGATCCGCCACGACTACGAGGTGGCGGTCGCCGCCGCGCTGGACATCCTCGAAGGCCGTGAGGACCTCGACCTCGACCGGGTCGGCGCGGCCGGCGTGAGCCTCGGCGGCTACCACGCGCCGCGCGCCGCCGCGTTCGAGCCGCGCATCAAGGCGGTGGCCGGCGTCAGCGGGCCGTTCAACTTCGGCGCGCTGTGGGACCAGCTGCCGGAGCTGACGCGCGAGACGTTCGCGCACAAGTCGGGCGCGAACGGCGACGCGCGCGAGCGAGCGCTGAAGCTCGACCTCGACGGCGTCGTCGAGCAGCTCGACAAGCCGGCGCTGTTCGTGACCGGCAAGCTCGACCGGCTGATCCCGTGGGAGGCCACCGAGCGGGCGGCGAACGCGGCGCCGCAGGGCGAGTTCGTCCTGCTCGAGCAGGGCAACCACGTGTGCGCCAACCTGTCGTACGTGTATCGCCCGCTGGTCGCCGACTGGCTGCGCGACCGGCTCGGATGACCGGCGTCGCGGTCATCGGCGCGGGGATGTGGGCGCCGCGGCTCGTGGCCGCGGCCGGCCGCGCAGGGCTCGACGTCGTGACCTGCTTCGCGCGCGACCGCGAGAAGGCCGCCAGGCTCGGCGTGCCCGTGGCCGAGAGCTTCGAGGCGGCGATCGAGCACCCGGACGTCGAGGTCGTGATCCTGGCGACGCCCAACGACGTGCACCGCGAGCAGGCGATCGCCTGCGCCGAGCGCGGCCGCCACGTGTTCGTCGAGAAGCCGATCGCCGACACGGTCGAGGCCGGGGTGCAGATCCGCGACGCCTGCGTGTCGGCCGGCGTGCTGCTGATGGTCGGCCACGCGTTCCGGCGGCTCGGCGCGGCCCGGCGCGCCGCCGAGGTCGTGCGGTCGGGCCGGCTCGGCGAGGTCGTGCTGGCCGAGGCGACGTTCTCGCTGCCCGGCAAGCTCGGCCCGCAGGCGTGGCGCGCGCACCGGGAGCGCAACCCGGGCGGCCCGCTGATGCAGCTCGGCATCCACCACGTCGACACGTTGATGGCCTGGCTCGGGCCGGTGCGCGAGACCACCGGCACGTTCGCGCACGTGCACACCGACGCCGACATCGACGACGTCGGCGTCGCCACGATGCGCTTCGCGTCGGGCGCGCTCGGCGTGCTCACCGGTTCCTACGTCTCGCCGCACACCTTCGGGGTGCGCCTCCAGGGCAGCGAGGGAGTCCTCGACTACCGCGCTGAACTCGGCGGAGTGTGGCCGGCCGCCGAGCGCGTCGACGAGGTCTCGACGCTCACGGTCGACGGCGAGCCGGTCGGCTTCGAGCGCCGCGACATGCTGGCCGAGGAACTGGCCGAGCTCGACCTGGCGATGCGTGGCGACGTCGTCATCGAGACCGGGGCGGAGGAGGGCATCGCGGCGCTGCGGGTGATCCTCGAGGCGGTCGGCGCGTGAGCTGGATCGGCCGGGCGCTGCCGCGGCGCGAGGACGCGCGGATCCTGCGCGGCGGCGGCCGCTACCTCGACGACATCGAGCCGGCCGGCACGCTGCACGCGGCGTTCGTGCGCAGCCCGTTCGCCCGGGCGCGGATCACCGGCATCACGGTGCCGGACGGAGTCACCGCGTTCACGGGCGCCGACATCGTCGGGACGATGCCGGTGCACGCGCCGCCGGGGCTGGAGCACCTCGACGCGGGGCATCCGATCCTGGCGGGCGACGAGGTGCGCTACGCCGGCCAGGCCGTCGTGCTGGTGCTCGCGGACTCGCGCGCCCTGGCCGAGGACGCGGCCGAGCTCGTCGAGGTCGAGTACGACCCGCTCGACGTGGTGGTCGATCCGCGCGAGGCGCCGGAGCTGCTGCGGTTCGAGAAGACCGCCGGCGACGTCGCCGGCGCGTTCGCCGCCGCCGCCCACGTGGTCGCGGCGCATCACGAGATCCCGCGCGTGGCCGCCGTGCCGATGGAGACGCGCGGCGTCGTCGCCGAGCCCGACGGCGACGGGCTGAGCGTCTGGGTCTCGGCGCAGGACACGCATCGCATGCTCGCGGGGCTCACGGAGGTGCTCGGGGTGCCGATCCGCGTGCGCCTGCCCGACGTCGGCGGCGCGTTCGGCTCCAAGGGCGTGCCCGCCCCGGAGGTCGCGGCGGCCGCCGCCGCGGCGCTGCGCCTCGGCCGTCCGGTCAAGTGGGCCGAGGACCGCTACGAGAACTTCCTCGCCGCAGCGCAGGGCCGCGGGCTGCAGGCCGACGTCGAGCTGGCGCTGGACGCCGGCGGGCGCATGCTCGCCGTGCGTGCGCGCATCCTCGCCGACGTCGGCGCCTACCTGTTCACCAACAGCGCGCCGCCGCCGCACACCACGGCGATGCTCATGTGCGGGTGCTACGCGATCCCCGCCGCCAGCGTCAGCGTGATCGGCGCCCGCACAGACAAGGTGCCGACCGGGCCGACCCGCGGCGCCGGACGCCCCGAGGCCGCCGCGTTCCTGGAGTGGACGGTCGACCGGGCGGCGCGCGAGCTGGGGATCGACCCGGTCGAGCTGCGCCGCCGCAACCTCGTGCGCGCGTTCCCGTACGAGACTCCCCTCGGCTGGAGCTACGACTCGGGTGACTACGAGCGCTGCCTGGACCTGGCGGTCGAGCTCGTCGAGCCCGAGCGGCGGTCCGACGCCGCGCGCGTGGTCGGCACCGGCGTGGCGCTGTACGTGGAGCGCGCGGGCGGCCAGTTCGAGGAGGCGCGCGTGGAGATCGGCGCCGACGGCGGGGTGACCGCGCACACCGGCGCCGGCCCACACGGCCAGGGCCACGTGACCGCGCTGGCCCAGATCGTCGCCGACGCGTTCGGCGTCGAGCCCGACGCGGTGACGCTGCGGTTCGGCGACTCGGCCGAGGTGCCGGACGGCATCGGCACGTTCGCAAGCCGGACGACTGCGATGGCGGGCTCGGCGCTGTTCATGGCCGCGCGCGAGGCCCGCGAGCGCCTGGACGCCGGCGAGGCGCCGCCGCTGGAGGCACACGCCCGCTTCGCGTCGGACCTCGTGTTCGGCTCCGGCGCCTACGCCGCGGTGGTGGAGATCGACCGGGCGACCGGCACGCCGCGCGTGCTGCGCCTGGCGGCGGTCGACGACGCGGGCACGATCATCAACCCGCTGCTCGCCGAGGGCCAGGTGATCGGCGGCTCGGTGCACGGCCTCGGCGTCTCGCTCACCGAGGAGATGGTGCACGACGAGGCCGGCCAGCCGACCACCGCATCGCTGCTCGACTACTCGCTGCTCACCGCCGCCGAGGTGCCGGAGCTGCGGACCGCGTTCGTGGAGTCGCCGTCGCCGCGCAACCCGCTGGGCGCCAAGGGGATCGGCGAGGGCGGCACGATCGGCGCGCCGGCGGCGATCGGCAACGCGATCGCCGACGCGCTCGGCCGGAACGTGGACCCGCCGTACACCGCCGAGAAGCTGTGGGGCGCGCTGCGATGAAACCGGCACCGTTCGAGTACGCGTCGCCGGAGACGCTCGACGAGGCGCTCGCGCTGGTCGGCGACGACTCGCGGCCGCTGGCCGGCGGGCAGAGCCTCGTGCCGATGCTCAACTTCCGGCTCGCCCGCCCCGCCCGGCTGGTCGACCTCGAGCGCGTCGAGGCGCTCGCCTTCATCGCTGCGGGCGACACCCTGCGGATCGGCGCGATGACGCGGCAGGCGGCGATCGAGCGCTCGCCGGAGATCGCCGCGCGCTGGCCGCTGCTGCGCCAGGCCGTGCGGCTCGTCGGCCATCCGCAGATCCGCGCGCGCGGGACGATCGGCGGCTCGGTCGCGCACGCGGACCCGAAGGCGGAGCTGCCGGTGGCGCTGGCCGCGCTCGGCGCTCGCTTCCATGTCCGGTCGGCCGGCGGCGCGCGCACGCTCGCCGCCGGCGAGCTGTTCCGCGGCCCGCTGATGACCGCGCTGGCGCCCGACGAGCTGCTGGTGGAGATCGAGGTGCCGCCGCTGCCGGAGAGCGCGCGCACCGCGTTCCTCGAGCAGGCGCGCACGCACGGCGACTTCGCGATCGCCGGCGTCGCCGCCGTGGTCCACGACGCCGGGCTGACGCTCGGCCTGCTCGGCGCCGGCTTCACGCCGGTCGTCGTCGGCTCGGAGGCGGAGATCGACGTGCCCGACCCCTACCGGCGCGCACTGCTCGCGGCGCTCGCCCGCCGCGCGATCGAGGCCGCGGCATGAGGATCTCGCTGACCGTCAACGGCGAGCCGCGCGAGGCCGACGTCGAGCCGCGCACGCTGCTGTCCGACCTGCTGCGCCACGGGCTCGGCCTCACCGGCACCAAGGT
Organism: uncultured Solirubrobacteraceae bacterium; assembly: GCA_963759375.1. Taxonomy (GTDB): domain Bacteria; phylum Actinomycetota; class Thermoleophilia; order Solirubrobacterales; family Solirubrobacteraceae; genus DASSUW01. The sequence continues at coordinate 262,252 of CAVWYY010000011.1, forward strand.
CGGCTGCGAGCACGGCGTCTGCGGCGCCTGCACCGTGCAGGTCGACGGCGAGGCGGTGCGCTCGTGCCTGATGCTCGCCGTGCAGGCGCGCGGCCGGTCGGTGCGCACGATCGAGGGGCTCGACCACCCGCTCCAGGAGGCGTTCCACGAGGCGCACGCGCTGCAGTGCGGCTTCTGCACCGCGGGGATCCTGCTGTCGCTCGACGCGTTCGTGCGCGACCGGCCCGACGCCGGCGAGGACGAGATCCGCGAGGCGCTCGCCGGCAACCTGTGCCGGTGCACCGGCTACGTGGCGATGGTCGAGGCTACGGCGCGAGTGATGCGTACGGCCCCGCGCCGTACACCACCCGGCCGCCCACCATCGTGAGCACGGACTCCAGGCCGCGGATGTCGTCCACCGGCACACGGAAGTAGTCGCCCGACAGGACGATCAGGTCGGCGAGCCGGCCGGGCTCGAGCGCGCCGATGCGGCCGTCGAGCCCCATGAACCAGTCGCAGCGGCGGGTGGCGAGCTCGAGTGCCTGCTCGCGCGTGAGCCGCTGGTCAGCGGCCACGCCGCCGCGGTTGGGGATCGAGCTGCGGCCGCTCATCGTGAACCAGAGGTGCACGAACGGCGTGTACGGCGCCTGCGCCGGCGCGTCGGTGCCGAGGCAGGCGCGCGTCCCGCTCTCGTAAATGCGCTTGTACGGCGGATACGACGGCACGCCGTTGACCGGCGCGTCGGTCGGGACGATCGCCCGCGTCGAGGTCCTTGAGGCGCGTCAGCGCGTCGGGGTTGGGCTCGCTGGGCCCGCCGCCCGGGTGCAGCATCCGCCACCGGAGGTCGGTGATCGGCGTGCGGGCGTTGACCTGCTCCCAATCCTCGACGAGGCCGTGCTGGGTGGTCGGTAGCGTCGCGGCGCCCTCGTACGACCAGCCGCCCGCCGCCAGCCGGGTGAGGATGCGGCGGTACGGGCCTGACGGGTACACGCCGCTGCGGCCGGGCGCGATCACGTCCGGCCCGATGCCGCCGACGCGCAGCACGTCGTCGCCGATGTCGCCGATGGCGTTCGCGCCGACCGGGAAGTTCAGCCGCACGCGCGCGCCGAGTTCGCCGGCGCGGTGCAGCGCCGCGATCGCGGCGGGATCGCCGCCCCCGGGGTCGTCCCAGGCGGTGAGGCCGCGGCGGTTGAGCTCGCGCACGAGCTGGCGCGTGCAGGCCTCCTGCTCGTCGGGGCCGAGACCGGCGAAATCCGCGCGGACCGCGCGCAGCGCCCGCTCGTTCGCCGGCCCGGTCACCTGCCCGGTCGCGGCTCCGGTGGAGTCGCGCTGCACGCCCGGGTCGCCGACGGCGAGGCCGAGCCGGCGGAGCCCGAGGCCATTCAGCTGCCCGCCCGCGAACCCGGCGGCCTGCAGGTAGACGGGATGCGCGGGCGCGAGCGAGTCGAGCTCGGCCTTGGTGAGCATCCCCGGCGTGTCGAGCTGGGCGACGTTCCAGCCGCGCCCGATCGCCGCCAGCCAGCTGCCGGCCGGCGTGCGCTGCGCGCGGTCGGCGACCGTCCGCAGCGCCTCCGCGCGCGTGTACACGCCGTCGAGCCGCGGGGAGCGCGAGAAGCACTCGGTCGATCCCATCTGGACGCCGCGCAGGCTCGCGTCGACCATGCCCGGGAGGACGCGGCGGCCGCCGAGGTCGATCTGTCGTGTGTCGGAGCCAGCAGCGAGCGCACGGATGCGCTCGTCACTGCCCGTGGCCACGATCTCGCCATCGCGGATGGCCAGCGCCTGGACCGTGGTGCCGCGGCCGTCCATCGTGCTGATGCGGCCGTTGTGGACGATCGTGTCCGGCGCCGCGCCCGCCGGCTCGGCGTCGGTGCCGCCCGTCCCCACGAGCACGGCGACGCCCGCCGCGACGGCGAGTGCGCACGCCCCGAGAACCAACCATCTGCCCATCGACCGCCGGCGCGGCCGCGGGGCGAACCCCGCGGCCGACCGCCGTCCTCCTATCGCAGGTACTTGTACGGACCGTCCGCGTGCACGATACGTCCGTCGACGATCGTGAGGTTGGAGCGGATGTCCTTGATCTTGTTGTCGGGGACCTTGAAGTAGTCGTCGCTGAGGACGATCAGGTCCGCGTGACGCCCCGGCTCCAGCGAGCCGACGCGCCCCTCCTGGTCGATGAACCAGCCGCACTCGACCGTGGCGTGCCGCAGGGCCTCGGTGCGCGTGAGCCGCTGCTCCGGCGGGACGCCCATGACGCCCGGAAGCATGGTCTGCCCGGTCGTCACGTACCACAGCGTCTGGAACGGAGCCCACGGAGCGACGTTCATCGCGTCCGTGGCGAGGCACATGTGCGCGCCGCTGTCCATGACGGTCTTGTAGCGCGGGCCCACCGCGCCGTTGCGGACCGCCGAGAACGTCAGCGCCCAGCCGACGCCGAGGGCGTTGCCCCGGGCCAGCTGCGCATCGCTGGGCTCGTTGTTGTTCGGGTGCGCGACCCGCCACTTGAGCTTCGACACCGAGTAGACCTTGTTGCCCTCCTCGAAGCCGGTCAGCAGCGGATCCAGGACGCCGACGTGCGTCTCCACGCTGAGCCGCTTGTTGGCGGCCGCGCGCGTGAACGTCTGGTAGTCGGGATCGTCCGGCATCATGTCCTCGCCGGGGCCGAGGTAGCGGAACATGTCGTCACCGAGGAAGCCGAACTCGTTGTGCATGTCGGTTTCCTGGCGCGCCCAGCCGCCGTAGTTGCTCATCGCGTTGAACGCGATGCGGGCGTTGAGGCCCTTGTCGCGGTAGAGCGCCATGGCGCCCTCCTCGACGTGCGTGCCCTCGTTGATGGCGCCGATCGTGCTCCACGGCGCGGTGTTGCCGCCGGCGTCCTTCCAGGCCGTCAGGCCACGGCTGTTGGCCTCTGCGATGAAGTCCTGCAGGCACTTGGCCTCGCCGTCGATGCCCAACTGGTCGAGCTGGGCCAGGATCGCGGCGTTGATCATCGTGGTCGCGGGAGCGGTGACGGCGCCCGTCGGCTTGCCGTCCGGCCCGAGCGTGACGCCCGGCGAGGTCTCGGTGAGACCGGCCGCGGTCAGTGCGGCCCTGTTCACGCGCGAGCCCGTGATCCCGCTGCCCTGGATCCACACCGGGTTGTTGGGGGCCGCGGTATTGAGCTCGTCGTACGTGAAGACGGTCGGGTCGTCGAGCTGGTTGAGGTTCCAGCCGCCCGACGTCGTCCAGATCCAGCGGCCGTCCGGCAGCTGGTCGGCCTTCGCCTTGTACATGCCCAGTGCCGTGGCCCGCGAGGTGACCAGGTCGAGCCGGACCACCTGCGTCCAGCAGTGGTAGCCCTCGCGCATGCCGTGGATGTGCCCGTCGATCAACCCTGGGAGCACGCGGCGTCCATTCAGGTCGATCAGCTTGGTCCCGCGCTGGGCCAGCTTCTTGACCGACTTGGTGCTGCCCGTGGCCATGATCTCGCCGTCGCGCAGCGCGATCGCCTCGACGGTCGAATTGCGCTTGTCGACCGTGGAGATCCTGCCGTCGTACAGGATCACCGTCGGCACGCCGAGCGTGCCCAGACTCACCTGATCGTCGTCACCGTGGTGGCCGTTGCCGCCCGCGTTCGCGAACACGGCGGTGGACCCGGCCGCGACGGCGGCTGCTGCCAGCACCGTCGCGGCTCGCCAGGCCTTACCTCGTGACCCCTCACCCATCAAACCACCCCTCTCCTCCGGCTGCAATCGTTTGCAGTCCCGTGGCCAGAAAACACACCCTCCCGGCCGGCACCCGGGTAGGGCGTCAGATTGTCAGACCACGAACGAGTATCTCCGAGCGGAGAGACAGCTGTCAAGGGCGTGTATGTTCGGCTCGTGGGATACGAGCCGATCGCCCGTCAGAAGACGTATGAGCTCGTCGCCGAGCGGCTGCTCGCACTGATCTCCGACGGCGACCTGCAGCCCGGCGACGCGGTGCCGGCCGAGCGCGAACTGGCGCAGGCCTACGGCGTCGGCCGCTCGTCGATCCGCGAGGCGCTGCGGATGCTCGAGTCCAAGGGCGTCATCCAGTCGGTCGGCAACGGCAGCTTCACCGTCGCCGCGTTCGGCGACACGCTGAACCGGTCGCTCGACTTCCTGATCAGCGTGGACCAGGCGGACTTCCGGGAGCTGTTCGAGGTGCGTCACATGCTCGAGGCCGAGGCCGCGGCCCTGGCTGCGGAGCGCCACGTCGAGCCCGACATCGCCGAGATGGCGCGGCAGATCGCCGCGATGCAGGCAGGCCTGCAGTCGGAGGCCGACTTCATCACCGCCGACCTGCGGTTCCACATGGCCGTCGCCCAGGCCACCCGCAACCGCCTGATCGTGCACCTCATGCACGCGATCCGGTCGCAGCTCCAGCGCTCGCTGGCCTCCAGCTTCCATGTTCCCGGCAGCCCCGAGCACGCCATCGAGATGCACCGCCTGATCCTCGACGCCGTCGCCGCCCGCGAGCCCGACGAGGCGCGCCGGCGGATGCACGAGCACGTGACCCGGGTCGCGCTTGACAGGAACTCGAGACCGCTGGTCTGATTGTCGGACCATGAGGGCGCTGTGCGCCGCCCTGGCGCTCCTGCTCGCGCTGCCCGCCTCGGCGTCCGCGCACGCAGGCCTGATGTCGAGCACGCCCGGCAACGACGCGGTGGTGGGCGAGTCGCCGCGCGAGCTGGTCCTGACCTTCAGCGAGCCGGTGATCACCAGCGCCGACTCGGTGCAGGTGCTCGACGGCGTCGCGAAGCCCGTGCCGATCGGGCGACTGAGCCAGAAGGAGGGTGGCAAGGTCGTGGTCCCGCTCGGGCGCACGCTCGAGCGCGGCAGCTACACGGTCGTCTGGAAGGTGATCTCGCGCGACCAGGACCCGGTCGACGGCGTGTTCGTGTTCCACGTGTCCACCGGCGGCACGGCCGCGCTCTCGCCGGCTGCGACGGGCGGCGACGGAGAGAGCACCGCGGCGCAGGTGACGCGGATCGCCTCGTACGTCCTGCTCGGGCTGTGGGTCGCGGGCGCGGTCCTGCTCGTGTTCGTCGCGCGGCGCCGCCGGCGGCGGCTGGTCGGCGCGCTCGTGGTCGCGGCGCTCGCGCTCGCCGCCATGCCGCTCGTCCGCACCGCCGTCGATCCCGGCGCCGGCACGGCGCAGGCGCAGACGACGTTCCGCTCGCGGGTGCTGATGGGCGACCTGGAAGGGCGGCTGGCGGTGACGCCGGCCCGGGCGGGCGCCAACCGGATCGAGCTGACGCTGCCGCGGCCGACGGCCCGGTCGGGCGGCTACTCGCAGGTGCGCGTGCGCGCGACGCTCGAGGCCGCGGGCAAGGACCTGGCGCTCGCGGCGGTCCGCGGGGCCGACCCGCGCACGTTCACGGTGCGCCGCGCGTACCTGCCGACCCGCGGCAACTGGACGCTGCGTATCTCGGCCCGCCGCGGGAGCGAGCGCTTCACCGGCACCGTGGCACTGCCCGTGCGCTGACCTACACTGGTTGTAGACGCAACCATGCCCACGCTGCCCGACACCCTCCGCCTCGGCCCCGTCGACCTGACGGTGCGCGACCTCGACCGCGCGGTCGCCTGGTACCAGCAGGCGCTCGGCCTGCGCGTGCATCGGCAGGACACCGGCGTCGCCGAGCTCGGCGACGGCTCCGAGACGACCGTGATCCTCCACGAGGACCCGCAGGCGCTCCCGGCCGGCCGCCACGCCGGCCTCTACCACTACGCCCTGCTGTACCCGAGCCGCGAGGAGCTGGCCCGCGCCGTCGTCCGCATCGCCGCCACGCGCACGCCGATCGACGGCGCGTCCGACCACGAGACGCACGAGGCGATCTACCTGCCCGACGCCGACGGCAACGGCATCGAGCTGGCGGCCGACCGACCGCGTGACCAGTGGCCCGACCACCTCGGGTACGCGGGCGGCCCGAAGCCGCTCGACGTCGACGACCTGCTGGCCACGGTGGCCGGCGAGGACTACGCGCCGCAGGTCGGCGCCCGGGCTCCGCATGGGGCACCTGCACCTGCACGTCGGCGATATCGCCGAGGGGCTGCGCTTCTACCGCGACGCCATCGGCTTCGAGGAGCAGGCCGAGATCGGCGGCTCGGCGGCGTTCGTATCGGCCGGCGGCTACCACCATCACCTCGGCTTCAACACCTGGCGCGGAGCCGGGGTCCCGCCCGCGCCGCAGCACCGCGCCGGCCTGCGCCACTGGACCGTCGAGCTGCCGACGGCCGACGACGTCGCGGCGGTGCGCGACCGGCTCGAGGAGACCGAGCCCGTCGACGGCGGGTTCGAGGCGCGCGACCCGTGGGGCACCGCGGTGCGCTTCGTCAGCGCCTGACAGGATCCGCGTCATGGAGACGCGACTGCTGATCGGCGGCGAGCTGACCGCCGGCAACGGACCTGCCCTCGCCGTCGAGGATCCGGCGCGCGAGGAGACGCTCGCCGAGGTCGGCACGCCCGACGGGGAGCAGCTCGACGCCGCGATCGCCGCGGCGGTCGCGGCGCAGCGCGAGTGGGCGGCCACGCCCGCCGCCGAGCGCGCCGAGGCGCTGCACGAGGTCGCCGCGCGGATGCGCGCGCGCACCGACGAGCTCGCCGAGCTGATGACCCGCGAGGGCGGCAAGCCCTTGATCGAGAACCGCGACGAGGTCGGCTGGACCGCGAGCGCGTTCGACTTCTACGCCGAGCTGGCGCGGACGTCGGCCGGCCGCGTGATCCCGCCCGTCGAGTCCTCGCAGCTGGCGCTGGTGCTCAAGGAGCCGCTCGGCGTCGTCGCCTGCATCGTGCCGTGGAACTACCCGCTGCTGCTGCTCGCCTGGAAGCTCGCGCCGGTGCTGGCCGCCGGCAACGCGGCGATCTGCAAGCCGTCCGAGCTCACGCCGCTCTCGACGCTCGCCCTGGCGCCGTGCGTGGACCACCTGCCGGCCGGGCTGGTGACGCTCGTGGCGGGCGGCGGCGACGTCGGCGAGCGGCTGGTCGACGACGAGCGCGTGGACGGGATCGCGTTCACGGGCAGCGTCGCGACCGGCACGCGGATCGCCGAGCGGGCCGCGAAGCGCGTCGCGCGCGTCAACCTCGAGCTTGGCGGCAAGGACCCCTTCATCGTCTGCGCCGACGTGGCCGGCGAGATCGAGATCGCCGCCCGCGGCGGCGCGTGGGCCGCGTTCCTGAACGCGGGCCAGGTATGCACGTCGGCCGAGCGGTTCTACGTGGACCGGACCGTGTACGACGACTTCCTGAACGCGTTCGTCGACCACACGCGCTCGCTCCGGATCGGCGACCCGCTGGACCCGGCGACCGACATCGGGCCGATGGTCAGCGCCGCGCAGCGCGACAAGGTGCGCGCGCAGGTCGAGTCCGCCGTCGCGGCGGGCGCCGAGCTGGTCGTCGGCGGCGACGGCGCGGGGCTCGACCGCGGCTACTTCTACGCGCCCGCGGTGGTCACCGGCGCGCCGGCCGAGACCGACCTGCTGCGCGAGGAGACGTTCGGCCCGGTCGCCCCGATCGTGCCGGTGCGCGGACTCGACGAGGCGATCGAGCTGGCCAACGGCACGCAGTTCGGCCTCGGCGCCAACGTCTACACGCGCGACCTGGAGACGGCGATCCGCTGCGCCCGCGAGCTGCGCGCCGGCACCGTGTGGATCAACGACCCGCTGACCGACAACGACGCCGGCCCGTTCGGTGGCTTCAAGCGATCCGGCCTCGGCCGCGAGCTCGGCCAGGAGGGGCTCGACGCCTTCCAGGAGACCAAGCACGTGCACATCGAGACCAAGCTCGAGGTCAAGGACTGGTGGTATCCGTACGGCTGATCACGTCCGCGGCGTGCGGGACGTTGTAGGGGCATGTACACGACGCTTCATCCGAGCCCGGTCGGCGACATCCTGCTGCGCGCCGACGACGAGGGCCGACTGATCGAGCTGTACCTCCGCCACGACGGCGCAACGGACACCGGCGGTCCGTTCGACGCGGCCCGCGAGCAGCTCGACGCCTACTTCGCCGGCGAGCTGGAGCACTTCGACGTGCCGCTCGCGCTGCACGGCACGGACTTCCAGCTGCGCGTCTGGGAGCAGCTCGCGCAGATCCCGTTCGGCGAGACGATCAGCTACTCGCAGCTGGCCCGGCGGCTGGGCGATCCCAAGCTCGTGCGGGCGGTCGGGCTGGCGAACGGGCGCAACCCGGTCTCGATCATCATCCCCTGCCATCGCGTTATCGGCGCGGATGGCTCACTGGTGGGCTACGGCGGCGGGCTCGAGCGGAAGAAGTGGCTGCTCGAGCACGAGGAGGTCTCCTCGGGCCGGCGGCTGCCCGTGGGCTGAACCGCCGGCTACCAGGTGGCGTCGAACAGGCCGGGCCGGTTGACCGGCGGAACCTCGCGCACGACGGGAGTCGTGAACGCGTGGGCGGCGGCGAGCGGCGGGCGGGGGGTGACGACGACGGTCATGGCCTTAGCTACGGCGCCCGCGGCGGTTGACGCGGCCGGTCTGGACGGCGTCCGCGTGGATGAGAGCGATCACGGTGTTCATGGACCGCATACTCGCTCCATGTGACATCCGGCTCTATCGCGGTGCCCTGCGTCCCGGAGTTCGAGTTTCCGACCCCCCGAGTGCGGCCACCCCTACCCCGTGTTGCGCAGGCCGGCGGCGATGCCGGTGATCGTTGCCATCAGCGCGTCGCCGACCTCCTCGCCGGCCCGGGCGCGGGCCAGCAGCGCGACCTGCAGGTGCGACAGCGGGTCGACCCAGCGGTTGCGGTGCGACAGGCGGTCGCGCAGCGCCGGCGTGCCGTCGAGCAGCGCGTCGGCTTCGCGGATCGTCAGCAGCCGCTCGACCACCCGCGCGTGCTCGGCCTCGATCTGCGGCCAGAAGCGCTCGGCCAGCGGCGCCTCGACCAGCTCGAGGTAGCGGCGGCCGACCGACAGGTCCACCTTGAAGAGCGCCATCTCCAGCGTCGAGCACGCCATGCGGAAGAAAGGCCACGCGCGTGACATCTCCCGCTGCAGCTCGAGCTCGCCCTCCGCGAGCGCGGTGCCGGCGCCGAACCACGACGGCAGCAGGATCCGGTTCTGCGTCCAGGCGAACACCCACGGGATCGCCCGCAGGTCCTCGAGCCGCCCGCCGCTGCGCCGCGAGGCCGGGCGCGAGCCGATCGTGAGCTCAGACAGCTCGTCGATCGGCGAGATCTGGCGGAAGAAGCGCACGAAGTCCTCGTCGCCGACCAGCTCGCGGTAGATCCCGCACGAGCGCTCGGACGCGCGCTCGATCTCGGCCCGGAACGCGTCGGGCGTGGGAGTCTTCGGCGCCGCGCGCGCGGTCAGCAGCGCCGAGATCTGCTGCTCGAGCGAGCGCCCGGCCAGCCCGGTGTCGGCGTACTTGGCGGAGATGACCTCGCCCTGCTCGGTGATCCGCACGCCACCGCCGAGCGTGCCCGGCGGCTGGGAGAGGATCGCCTGGTGCGCGGGCGCGCCGCCGCGCGACGGCGAGCCGCCGCGGCCGTGGAAGAACGCGACCTCGACGCCGTGCTCGGGGCCTTGCGCGACGAGCTGCTCCTGCGCGCGGTAGATCGCCCACTGGCTCGTGAGGAAGCCCGCGTCCTTGGCCGAGTCCGAGTAGCCGAGCATGATCTCCTGGCGGTCGCCGTGACGGGCCAGGTGCTCGCGGTACGCCGGCTCGGCGTACAGCGCGGCCATCGTCGCCGGAGCCGCCTCGAGTGCGGCCAGCGTCTCGAACAGCGGCGTCACGTGCAGCGGCGGCTCGCCCGGGCCACCGAGCCCGGCCCGGCGGGCGAGCCAGAGCGCGCCCAGCACGTCGGAGACCTCGTGCACCATCGAGATGACGAGCGTGTCGGCGCCGCCCTGGTAGCGGCGGGCCGCGGTGCTCATCGCGTGCAGCGCCTCGGTCGGGACGCAGATCGGCCCGAACTGGTCCGGCTGTACGGTGGCGAGCCTGGCAGCGAGGATGTGGCGGCGGCCCGCCTCGTCGGCGCCGTCGAGCTCCGGGAGGTCGCGGTGCACCGACACGGCGATCGCATCTGCGGCCAGGCGCACGTCGAGCCGGGCGAGGTGCAGGCCGAACGCGGCGACCTGGCGCAGGACGTCCTTGATCGCGCCGTCGGCGACCGCCGGGCCGCCCGCTGCGTCGCGGACGAGCTCGATGTCCCGCCGCACCTGCTCGGCGTCGCGGTAGGCGAGCGGGCTGTCGGGGTCCTCGCCGCTCACCAGCAGGCGCTCGGAGATGTAGTTGAGCTTCGCGCGCAGTGGCTCGTGGCGGCGGCGGTCGCCGAGCCGGCGCGTGACGTCGGGCATCAGCGCGCCGTCCCGGCGCAGGCTCGCCTCGAGCGCGGCACGGCCGCCGGCCATCTCGGACTCGGTCTGCGAGTAGCGCGACGCCAGGTGCTCCACGCGGTCGCGCAGCAGGCGGACGGCCAGGCGCCGGTGCGTGTCGATCGTCGCGGTGAACGTGCGAGCGGTGACGCCGGGATGGCCGTCCATGTCACCGCCGGCCCAGCTCGAGAAGCGCAGCGGCGCGAACTCGTGCGGCCGCGGGCCGAAGCAGCGCTCGATCTCGCGCACGAGCTCGGGCACGGCGTCGAACAGCACGCGGTCGAAGTAGTGGAGGTTGCGGCGCACCTCGTCGTCCACCTGCGGGCGCGCGGTGCGGACCTCGGCGGTCTGCCACCAGAGCGCGAGCGCCTCGCGGATGCGGCCGACGATGCGCGCCCGCGCCGGGGCGCCCAGGCGGTCGTCGTCGAGCTCGCCCATCAGCTCGCTGACGTCACCGGCGTGCTGCATGATCGACCAGCGGGTCGCCTCTGTCGGGTGCGCGGTGAACGTGAGGTCCAGCCGCAGGTCGTCGAGGGCGCGGGCCGCGGTCTTGGACGAGCGGGTTGAGAGGCGCTCGGCCGCCTCGGCGATCGACTCGCGCTGCGGCGGCCCGTCGGCATGCAGGTACGTGCGGCGGCGGCGGACGCGCTCGCGCGTCTCGGCAAGGTTGGCCAGGTGCAGCTCCATCGAGCAGGCGCGGATCACGTCGTGCAGGTCGCCCGCCAGGACCTCGGCCGCCAGCGCCGCCGCCTCGGCCTCGGCGCCCGGCTCCTCGGCGCGCACGCGCGCCGCCGCGCCGTGCAGCCGCACGACCGCGCTGCGGAGCCCCTCGCCGCCCTGGGCGGCGATCGTCTCCTCGAGCAGCCCGGACAGCAGCCGGGTGTCGCGGTCGAGCCCCGGCGCGTCGAGCGCCGGGCGGGCGGGAACATCGGTGACCGTCACGCCACGAAGATTGGCACCGTCGACACGGCGGTGGCGTCCAAGCCGGTTGGGACACTCTGTCGATGCGCCTGCTGCTCGCCTGGCTGCTCGCCGCCGTGTGCGTCGGCTGGGCCGCGATGCGGCTGCTCGGGCTCGAGCGCGGGTTCCCGCTCGTGCCGCTCGTCGCCTACACGCCGTTCGCCGCCGCGGCGGCGGTCGCAGTGGTCGCGATCGCGGTGCTGCTGCGCCAGCGCGGCGCCGCGCTGGTCGCCGGGCTGGTGGCGATCGTGCTGGCGGTGACGATCGCGCCGCGGGCACTCGGCGGCCCGACGTCGCCGGACGGCGACCCCGGGCCGGAGCTGCGGGTGCTCACCGCGAACATGCACTTCGGCGACGGCTCGGCCGAGGCACTCGTGGCGCTCGTGCGCTCGACGCGGGCCGACGTTCTGAGCGTGCAGGAGCTCACGCCGGAGCTCGTGCGCCGGCTCGATGCCGCCGGTCTGGGCGAGCTGATGCCGCACTACGTGCTGGCCGCGCGCGACGGCGAGCGACGGCAACGGGCCTGTACGCGCGCACGGAGCTCGACGCCGCTCCCGGCCCGACCGGCACGAGCGTTCGCGATCGCCACGGCGACGGCCCGCGCCGCGCGGCGCGCCGGCGATCGAGCTCGTCGCCGTACATCCGATCGGCGCCGATGCGCGGCCGCGATCGCGCGACTGGCGAGCGCGACCTGCGAGACGCTTCCGCCCGGAGCCGCGGACGCCGCTGCGCGATCCTGGCCGGCGACTTCAACGCCACGCTCGACCATGCCGAGCTGCGGCGGATCATCGACACCGGCTACGTCGACGCGGCGTCGATCGTCGGCGAGGGACTCAAGCCGACCTGGCCGGCGGGGCGCCGGATCCCGCCGCCGGTGACGATCGACCACGTGCTGGCCGACGAGCGGATCGGCGTCCGCGCGGTGTCGGTCCACTCGATTCCGGGGACCGACCACCGCGCGGTGTTCGCCGTGCTTCGACTGCCGAGCGAGGGTCGCTAGGCGTCCTGGGGAGGCTCCGTCGTCTCGTCCTCGGCGAGGATCCCGTAGAGGGCGCGACGGGCGTTGTTGAGGACCTCACGGGCGCTGGCGATCTGCTCGGCCGTGCCCGCCTGGGCGATCTGGAACACCGCCATGCCGGTCTGGCGGGCGACGTTGAACAGCTCCCAGACGTCCGAGTCCACAGCGTCCGAGACCGCGTCCCACGGTGCGCCCTCGGCGCCCGCGGCTTCCGCGGCCTCGCGGCCGGCGTCGGTGAGGTGGAACAGCTTGCGGCCGTCGGTCTCGTCGGCCCGCACGAGCCCCTCGTCCTCGAGCAGCTGGAGCGCGGGGTAGACCGAGCCGGGGCTCGGGCGCCAGACGCCCTCGCTGCGGCGCTCGATCTCCTGGATCAGCTGGTAGCCGTTGCGCGGCTCCTCGGCGAGGAGGGTGAGGAGGGCGGCGCGGACGTCGCCGCGGCGGGCGCGGGGGCCGCGGCCGCCCCAGGGGCCGCCGGGACCGCCCATGGGGCCCCAGGGCCCGCCCCGGCCGCCGCCTCGGTGGCGACCGCGGTGGTGGTGATGGCGGCCGGCCATCGCGAGGAGGCCGAGCCATCGGGGGTCAAATCGACTCTGTTGGTGTGCGTACGTCATGTCATTTCCTGTCTTCGGGGAGTATCGACGATACGTAACGATATATCGAGACTGTTCGTCTGTCAAGATGCGCCGCGTGATCCTGGTCGATCCGCTCCCTCGGACGCTGGAGATGATCTGCGACGCCGAGACGCGTGCGCGACTGGAGGCACTGGGCCCGCTCGTGGTGCACGAGGACGGCCCGATGCCGGACGCGATCGTCGACGAGCACCTGCCGGACGTGGTCGCGATCGTGGGCCAGACCGCGATGCCGGCCGAGCGGATCGCGCGGGCGCCGAAGCTCCGGGCGATCGTCAACGTCGAGGGCAACTTCCTGCCGAACGTCGACTACGACGCAGCGCTCGACCGCGGCATCCACGTGCTCAACGCCAGCCCGGCGTTCGCGCTGCCGGTCGCGGAGATGGCGCTCGGGATGGCGATCGACGTCGCGCGCGGGATCAGCGCCGCCGACCGCGCGATGCGCGCCGGGACCGAGCGCTACGGGCTGGACAGCAACGACGAGGCGTTCCTGATCAGCGGCCGGCCCGTCGGGATCGTCGGGTTCGGCGACCTGGGCCGTGAGCTGCACCGGCTGATCGCGCCGTTCCGCTGTCCGGTGAAGGTCCACGACCCGTGGCTGCCGGACCTCGTCATCCGGCGCGCCGGCGCCGAGCCGGCCTCGCTCGACGAGCTGCTCTCGAGCTCGCGGGTGGTGTTCGTGTTCGCCTCGGTGACCAGCGACAACGAGGGCTTCCTCGGCCGCGCCGAGCTCGAGCGCATGCAGCCGGGCGCGATCCTGCTGCTGATGAGCCGGGCCGGCGTCGTGGACTTCGACGCGCTGGCCGACGCCGTCGGCTCCGGCCGCATCCGCGCGGCGACCGACGTTTTCCCCAGCGAGCCGGTCGCCGCCGACGACCCGGTCAGGGAGCTGACCGGCCTGCTGATGTCGCCGCACCGCGCGGGCGGGATGCGCGAGGCGTTCCTCCAGATCGGCCGCCTGGCGGTCGCCGATCTCGAGCTGATCCTCGCCGGGCTGCCCCCGGTCGCCTGCAAGCGCGCCGAGCGGGAGACCGCCGGCCGTCTGCGGAGCCGACCGGTTAACCGCTCATAGCGGACTGAATGGACGAACGTTCCACCGCCGGCGTCGGTTATGTCGCCTAGTGTTGACACCGCCAACCATGCGGACTGGCTTCTGGATCACTCGCGCGCTGGTCGGCGCGGTCGGCGCGGCGCTCGCGTGCGCGACGCCGGCTGCGGCGCAGGCGCCCGTGTCCTCGTGGCGCCTGGACGACGGCTCGGGCACCGCGGTGCGCGACAGCCGCCCGCTCCGGCTCGACGGCAGCCTGACGCCCGGGCCCGGCTGGATCGCCGGCGTCGAGGGCGCCGCACTGCGGTTCGGCGGCGCCGGTGCGGTGGTACTGCCCGACAGCTCCGCGCTCGAGCCGCCGGCGATCACGGTGGGCGCGTGGGTGCGCCGGGTCGGCAGCCCGGGCACGTTCCGGTACGTCTTCTCGAAGGGCTCGAGCACGTGCCTGCGAAGCTCCTACGCGCTCTACACGGGCAGCTCCGGGGGCATGGCGTTCTACGTCGGGGGCAACGGCCTGTTCACGCTGTCGCCGCAGGCGGCCGCGTCCTCGGTCTGGGACGGCCGCTGGCACCGCGTGGTCGGTACGTACGACCGCGTGCGCGTGCGGCTGTTCGTCGACGGCGCCCAGGTCGGCGGCGGGACCGCCGGGCCGACCAACATCGAGTACGGGCTCGCGAGCCGCGCGCCGTACATCGGCGCCTACGGCGGCTGCAACCTGCCGTTCAACGGCGACATCGACGACGTGGACGTCTGGAGCGCCGCGCTGAGCGCCAACGGGGTGGAGGCTGACGCCGAGCCGCCGCCGGAGACGCCCGCGACCGGCCCGATCGGCCACGCGCCCGGCGCGCCGCCGGTCCGCGTCGCCGAGAAGGGCCGCACGACGACGCCCGCGCGGTGCACCTCCGTCGCGGTGAGCCGGCGCACGGTGCCGATCCACCGCCGTACGGCGATCGTCGCCACCGTACGGAAGGGCACCAAGCGTGCGCGAGGCGTGCGCGTCGTCCTCAAGGCGCGCCACATCCACAAGCACGGCCGCACGAACAAGCGCGGCCGCGCCCGCTTCGTGGTGCGCGCGGTGCGGCGCAACCGGCTGACCGTCAAGGTCGCCACGCCGACGCGGAGCGGCTGTAGCCGCCCCGTCGCCTACGTGCGCGTCCGCCGCTAGCTGCACGCCTGCGGGCTCGCGCTCAGGCGCGGGCGGCGGCGTGGCGGTCGCGACCGCCGGCTTGGCTCCGATGAGCTTGGCCGCTTGGCGCTCGGGCGCGATCTCGATCACGTTCCACGCCAGCCCGACGCGCTTCATGCCCCTGATGAGCAGCGCCGACAGGTCGAGCTCCCGGCGCTTGAGGCCGTGCGCGGCCGAGCGCGGGAATGCGTGGTGATTGTGGTGCCAGCTCTCGCCGAACGAGGGCAGCGCGAGCCAGAACACGTTGGTCGAGTGGTCCTCGATGTCGAACCGCCGCTGCCCGAAGTAGTGGCAGACGGAGTTGATCGACCACGTGACGTGGTGCAGGAAGAACGCCCGCACGAGACCGCCCCAGACGAGGCCGCGCAGCGCGCCCTCGGCCGTGAAGCCGTGCAGCACGAAGCCGAGCACCGTCGGGATCGCCAGGCTCAGGTACGCGATCCACGGGAACGCCTTGTTGATGCGGCGCATCCCCTTGTCCTCGTAGAGCTCGGCGGCGTACTTCTTCCAGTCGGCCTGGCCGTGCGTCTCGAACAGCCAGCCGGTGTGCGCGTGCCAGAGGCCCTTGATGCCGTGGCCGTGGCCGACGTGCGGGGAGTGCGGATCGCCCTCCTGGTCGGTGTGCGCGTGGTGCTTGCGGTGGTCGGCGACCCAGTCGAGGACCGAGCCCTGCAGCCCCATCCCGCCGAGGACGGCCCACATGTACTGCAGGTTCCGGTGGGTCTGGAAGCCGCGGTGCGTGAGCAGCCGGTGGTAGCCGACGGTCACGCCGAAGCCAAACAAGATGTAGGTGACGACCATGATCGCGAGGTCCGTGGCGTCGACCGCCCGGTTCCACAGCAGCACGATCGCCGCCAGCAGACCGATGAACGGGAGGACCACGCCGATCATGTTCGCGGTGCGTTCTGCTCTCGACATAGCACTGCAGCCTGGCGTACAAGCCGTCCGGTTTCTTGGAACCTCGCCCGACGGTTAACAACTCGAATCTGTAGCTTCCCTACAAATGGACAGGTGTGCCACTCTGGGATCCCATGTCCGAGCGCCCAGAGCCCGACATCGACCGCGTGCGCGAGGCGATGCGCGACCACGACGAGCGCGAGCACGAGGACGAGCGCGAACGCGACGAGGACGAGCGCTCCGAGCCGGAGGGCGACCAGGAGGACGAGGACGACTGATGCTCGCGGTCCGCTACGTGCTCCCGCTGCTGCTGTTCGTCGGCGGCATCCTGATGCTGGTGCTCGAGCCCAACTCGATCGGCATCGAGGGGTTCGCGATGGCCACCGGCGCGGCGCTCTCCGTGCTGCTGCTGAACTGGCTCTACCGCGCGGGCGTGAAGGGCGACCACGAGCGGACCGCCGAGGACGACGCGCGCGAGTTCTACGCGCGCACGGGCCGCTGGCCCGAGGACTGAGCCGCGGCCGCAGCAGGCACCACGGCGGCGAGCGGGCCGGCCGCCTGCCAGCTCCACACCAGGCACGCCCACAGCACCGCGGGGAGTGACGCGTGGACCCAGACGATCGCCGCGGGCAGCGCGTTGTGGTACTGGATCAGGCCGACGACGCCCTGAGCGGCGAGCAGCAGGCAGACGATCGTCAGCGGCCACATGAGCGCCGCGCCCGCCCCGCGCACGCGCGCGAAGCCCCACAGCGCCACCGCGGCGATGCCCATCGCCGTGGCCATGTGCCCGTGCAGGTGGATCAGCGTCTTCAGCGTCCCGGCGCCGAACGCGTCGAGCCGTTCGACCACGTCGCCGGTCCCGGCGCCGCCGGCGTGCGGGCCGGCCGCGGTGGCGAACGTGCCGGCGACGATCACCAGCGCGCCGTAGATCACCAGCGCGCGCGTGGCCAGCGTCACCCAGCGATCGGCCTTCGCCGGGCACGCCACCGCGCACGCGCCACACCAGCACGGCGGCCGCCAGCAGCAGGGTCATCGACAGCAGGTAGTGGGCGATGACCACCGGCCACGAGAGGTCGAGCGCGACGGTCAGCCCGCCGAGCAGCCCTTGGGCGACGACGCCGGCCGCGAGCACCGACGCCGGCCGCAGCAGGTCGTCCCGCTTCGGCCGCACCCGGAAGGCCAGCACGCCGGCCGCGATGCACGCGATCCCGACGACCGTCGAGAACAGCCGGTTCCCGTACTCGATCCACACGTGCGAGGACAGCTCCGGCAGGAACGTCCCCTGGCAGTCCGGCCAGCTCGGGCATCCGAGCCCGGAGCCGGTGAGCCGGACGCCCGCGCCGCTGAGCACGATCAGCACCAGCGTGGCCAGCGCGGCATACGCGACCCACTGGTAGGCGCGCAGCGAGAGCGTCAGGCGATCCCCCATCCGGTCGCTAATGCTAGTGCCGGGTCGGGTGGCGTTCGGCCCGTCGCGGGCGAGCCGATCGTCGTGCCTGGGGAGGACGCAGGACTTGTTCGTGCTGGTGGCACGGGCAAGTCCGAGGACGCAGCCAGGCGCGGCGAGCGTCCGCCCGAACGGGCCGAACGTCGCCCGGCTCGGTACCTAGGCGGCCTTGCGGGGCTCCGGGCACGGATGGGCGAGACGGATGGCGCCGAGCTCCTGCACCGGCTCGCGCGGCGCGGCCCGCTTCGGCGGGTTGACGATGCCGATGAGCGAGACCACCCCGCCGAGGATGACCAGCCCGCCGCCGACGCCGAGGCCGGTGCGGTAGGCCTTCACCGACGCGTCGACGACCGCGGGCGATCCTCCGGACAGCGGCTCGGCGTCCCCGACGCCCGGCTGCGAGCTGAACACGCCGGCCACGACCGCGCCCAGCACGGCGATCGCCAGCAGTGCCGCCACGCGCGAGACCTGGTTGTTGACCCCGCTCGCCACGCCGGCGTGGTGCTGCGGCACGGACCCGAGCACCGTGTTCGTGAGCGGCGCGACCGTGGCCGACAGGCCAAGGCCGAACACGAGGATGCCGGGGAGCAGATCGGTCACGTAGTCCACGTCGGCGCGCAGCTGACCCATCCAGATCAGGCCGATCCCCGCGACGATCGGGCCGAAGCCCATCAACAGTCGCGGCCCGATCCGCTCCGACAGCGCCCCCCAACGCCGCGAGAGCAACCACATGATGATCGTCAGCGGCACCAGCGAAAGTCCAGCGGCGATCGGGGTGAAGCCGGCGACCTGCTGGAGGTAGATCGTCACGAAGAACGTCGCGCCACCGAGCCCGCCGTAGATCATCAGCGTCGCGAGGTTGCCGATCGTGAAGTTGCGCACGCGGAACAGCTCGAGCGGGAGCATCGGATGCGCCGTGTGCTCCTCGTACCAGATGAACGCGCCGAGCAGCGCGAGGCCCCCGATCAGCGGGACGAACACCAGCGGGTCGCCCCAGCCGTAGGTGGGCTGCTCGATCAGCGCGAACACGGGGCCGGCCAGTCCGAGCGAGGCGAGCACAGCGCCGACGTAGTCGATCCGGCCCTCGATCTCCTCGTCGCGGGTCTCCTGGATCCCCCGCGCCAGCAGCAGGGTCAAGATCACGACGGGCACGTTGATCGCGAACACCCAGCGCCAGGAGACGAACTCGATCAGCGCGCCGCCGCCGAGCGGGCCGATGACGAACGCGATGCCGGTCCAGGCCGTCCACGACCCGATCGCCGCGCCACGCTCCTCGCCGCTGAACGTCGCGGTGATCAGCGCGAGGCTCGACGGGACGAGCAACGACCCCGCGGCGCCCTGCACGGCCCGGGCGGCGATCAGCGTCACGTCGCTCGGCGCGATCGCGCACAGCGCCGAAGTAGCGCCGAACCCGGCCAGGCCGACCATGAAGACCTTGCGGCGCCCGAGCCGGTCGCCGAGCGAGCCGCCGACCAGCAGCAGCGCCCCCAACGTGAGCAGGTAGGCCTCGACGATCCATTGCTGGGCGGCGAGCCCCGCGCCGAGATCGTCGCGGATCGCGGGCAGCGCGACGTTGACGATCGTGCCGTCCATGAACACGACCGCCGAACCGAGGATCGCCGCATAGAGCGTGACTCGCTGGGTCGCACTCACCCCGTCAGCATCGCATGCCGTTGCTAGCGTCTGGCGGCGTGCAGCGCACCGTCCCCACGGCGCCGGATACGGCCGCGCCGACGCTCCGCGGCGCCGCCCGCGTCGTGGTCGACGAGCTGTCGAAGCACTTCCGGCTGCCCCATCAGCGCTACTCGACGCTCAAGGAGCGCGCGCTGCACCCGTTCCGCTCGCGCGACGTATCGACGACGCTGCGCGCGGTCGACGACGTGAGCTTCGAGATCGGCGAGGGCGAGTTCTTCGGGATCGTCGGGCGCAACGGCTCGGGCAAGAGCACGCTGCTGAAGTGCCTGGCCGGGATCTACGAGACCGACCGACGGCGAGGCGACGACGCGCGGCCGCGTGTCGCCGTTCATCGAGCTCGGCGTCGGCTTCAACCCCGACCTCACCGCGCGCGACAACGTGATCATCAACGCGATCATGCTCGGCCTCACGCGCCGCGAGGCGCACGAGCGCTTCGACGACGTGATCGCGTTCGCCGAGCTCGAGGAGTTCCTCGACCTCAAGCTCAAGAACTACTCGTCCGGCATGGCCGTCCGGCTCGCGTTCTCGGTCGCCGTGCAGGTCGACGCCGACATCATCCTCGTCGACGAGGTGCTGGCCGTCGGCGACGCGGCGTTCCAGCGCAAGTGCTTCGACCAGTTCGACGCGCTCAAGGCCGCCGGCAAGACGATCGTCTTCGTCACGCACGACATGAGCGCGGTCGAGCGCTTCTGCGACCGCGCGATGCTGCTCGAGCGCGGGCGGATGCGTCGAGCTCGGCGAGCCGCACGCCGATCGCGCGCGCGTACAACGAGATCAACTTCGGGCGGCTGCCGCGCGGCGGCCGACGGCGATCGACGCCGAGGACCGCGCGCGCCGAGATCCGCGCCGCGTGGTTCGAGGACGCGCGACGGCAAGCGCGTCACCGCAGGTCGCGCGCAGGCGAGCCGCTGCGCGCTGTGCATGGAGGTCGCGTTCCACGACGACGATCGAGCGCCCGCGCTTCCACTTCCACCTGCGCAACGAGTCGCACCACACGATCTTCGCGACGTCCACCGACCTGCACCCGCTCGACACCGGCGCGTACGGCGCCGGGCGACACGGCCGTCGTCCGCGTCGCGCATGGAGAACTGGCTCGCGCCCGGGCCGCTACTTCCTGTCGCCCACGCTCGCGCGCCTCGGCGCCGGGCCCGGCGAGGCGCTCGACGTGCGCGAGAACCTCGAACGTCGATCGTCGTCGAGGGCGCGCGGCGACTTCGACGGCGTCGTCGACATCCCGCACACGATCGAGATCGAGCGCGCGCGATGAGCGCCGTCGCGGCAGCTCGAGCGCCAGCGGCCCGCACGTCGCTCGGCGCGCGACCTCCGCCGCTTCTGGAACCTGACGTGGACGCTCGCGGCGACCGACTTCAAGCTGCGCTTCTACGGCTCGGTGCTCGGCTACGCGTGGACGCTCGCGCGGCCGTTCCTGTTCTTCGGCGTCATCTACTTCGTGTTCTCGGAGATCGCCGGGCTGGACGCGAACGTCGAGAACTACGGCGTCTACATACTGTTCGCGCTCGTGCTGTTCCAGTTCTTCGGCGAGGCGACGAACGACTGCGTGCGCTGCCTGGTCGCGCGCGAGAGCATGCTGCGCAAGATGCGCTTCCCGCGGCTGGTGATCCCGCTGTCGGTCGTGCTCACCGCGATCTTCAACCTCGGCGGCGACGCTCGTCGCGGTGTTCATCTTCGCGATCGCCACCGGCGTGTACCCGACGCTGGGCGCTGGCTCGAGCTGCCGGTGATCGTCCTGCTCGTCGGCGCTGTTCGCCACCGGCATCGGCCTGCTGCTGTCGGCGCTGTTCGTCCGCTACCGCGACGTGCGCCGATCTGGGAGGTCGTCTCGCAGATGCTCTTCTACGTCTCGCCGGTCCTCTACGTCGCGACGCTCGTGCCCGAGCAGTACCAGCGAGCCGTACCTGCTGAACCCGCTGGCCGCGCTGCTGACCGAGATGCGCGCCGCGGTGGTCGACCCGTCGGCGCCGCACGCCTGGGAGCTCGCCGGCGGCCGGCGTCGCTGCTGGTCGCCGGCGGCGATCGTGGTCGCGCGCCGTCGTGCTCGGCTGCTACGTCTTCAACCGCAGGCGCCGCGGATCGCGGAGGAGCTGTGAGCGAACCGACGACCGACGGATCGACTGGGAGGCGCGCGCGCGCACCGCCGAGGCGCGCGTGGAGGAGCTGGCCGCCGAGCGCGCGCGCCTGTGGGAGGAGCTGCACCAGCTGCGCGCCGGAGCGGCGCGAGGTCGAGCACTACCAGCGGCGTGCGCCGCTACATGGAGGGCACGGCGTCCTGGAGGCTCACGCTGGCCGCTGCGCGACGTCAAGCGCCTGTACGTCAAGGTGCGCAGGACGCTCGACGCGCGACTGATGGCCGCCGACGTGACCGTCGCCGATCCCCGTCTACAACGGGGCGCGGTACCTCGACGAGGTGCTCGGCCGCGGTGCGCGCGCAGCGCACCGACCGCGAGGTCGAGCTGCTGGTCGTCGACTCGGGCTCCACCGACGGCTCGCTGGAGATCGCCGAGCGCCACGGCGCGCGCATCCACCGCATCCCGAAGGCGCGAGTTCTCCCACGGCGGCACGCGCAACCGGATGATGGAGCTGGCCGAGGGCGAGCACGTCGCGTTCCTCACCCAGGACGCGACGCCGGCCCACGACGGCTGGCTCGCCGCGCTGCTCGAGGGCTTCGAGCAGGCCGACGACGTCGCGCTCGTGTTCGGCCCGCACGAGCCGCGGCCGGACGCCTCGCACATGATCAAGTGCGAGATGGAGCGCCACTTCGCCGTCTGGGGCGACGGCCGGGATCGACGTCCAGCGGCTCGGGCGCACGCGGCGCCGAGCTCGCCGCCTACCGCGCGCTTCCCGGGCCGCTGACGTTCTTCTCCGACGTCAACGGCTGCGTCGCCACGCTGGGCGTGGCAGCGGATCCCGTACCGCGACGGTGCCCTACGCCGAGGACCAGCTGCTCGGGCCGCGAGATGATCGAGGCCGGGCTTCGCGAAGGTCTTCCACCCCGACGCGCGCGTGCTGCACTCGCACGACTACCCGCCGGCTGCAGTTCCTGCGCCGCTACTTCGACGAGTTCCGCTCGCTGCGCGAGGTGCTCGACCACGTCGAGCCCGCCCATCCGGTGCGCACGCCGCTGACGATCCGCGGGCTCGTCGCGCGCACGACGAGCGCTGGCTGCGCGCGCCGCGGCGTCGACGGGCGCGAGCTCGTGCGCGCCGCTCGCCGTGTCCTACCGCCACCACGCGATCCGCCAGGCCGGGCGCGATCGTCGGCACGCGCGCCGACCGCGTGCCGCGGCCGCTGCGCGCGCGCGCTGTCGCTCGAGGGGCGCGACTCGTTCACGCCCTACGACGTGCCCGAGAGCCCGCTGCTCGCGCCGCGCCGACGCAGCCGGACTCGCGGCCGGTCGAGCTCGACGGCCACTGGGAGTGGGACTTCATCGCGCGACGCCTATCCCGCCGCGCCCGCTCGCCGTCGAGCCGCACTCGGGCGACGCGACGGCGCCGTGGACGATCGCCTGGGTCGTGCCGCCGTGGCGGCGTCGGCTCGGGCGGCCACACGACGATCTTCCGGCTGATCCGCCAGCTGGAGCTGCGCGGGCACCGCTGCGCGATCTTCGTGTTCGACCCGCACGCGCCGCGTCGACCGCTCGGCGCCGCGAGCTGCGCGAGGAGATCCGCGAGCACTTCGTCCCGGCGTCGAGGCCGAGGTGTTCAAGGGCCTCGACGACTTCGACTCGCGCCGACGTCTGCATCGCCACCGAGTGGCGGACCGCGTTCCCGGTCCGCGACCTCCCGCGCTGCCGCGAGAAGGTCTACCTCGTCCAGGACCACGAGCCCGAGTTCTACGCCACCTCGGCGCAGTCGATCTGGGCCGAGGAGACCTACCGGATGGGCTACCGCTGCATCGCCTACACGCCGTGGATGGCGGACGTGCTGCGCGAGCGCTACGGGCTCGAGGCGCGCTGGTTCGAGTGCGGCACCGACCTCGACGTGTTCCCGTTCGCCGGCCCGGAGGGCCGCGACCGCGGAGATCGATCGCCGTCTACGCGCGGCGCGAGACCGAGCGCCGCGCGGTCGACCTCGCGATGGCCGGCGCTCGCCGCTGCTCGCCGAGCGCCGGCCCGACGATCCGGCCCGTGCTGTTCGGCTCGCACCGCCGCACCGACGCTGCCGTTCCCGGCCGAGGACCTCGGCGTGGTGCCGCCGCGGCGGCTCGCCGCAGCTGTACCGCGAGGCGGCCGTCGGGCTCGTGTTCTCGCTCACGACCCACTCGCTCGTCGCGCACGAGATGATGGCCAGCGGGCTGCCGACGGTCGAGCTCGAGGGCGACAACGTCGGCTCCGCGCTCGGCGCCGTCCGGCGAGCTGGTCGAGCAGGTCGCCGCGCCGCCCGGACGCGATCGCCGACGCGCGTCGAGCGGCTGCTCGACGACCGCGAGGCCGCGGCGGCGATGGCGCGGCGGGCGCGCGCGTTCGTCGAGGCGCGCACGTGGGAGCGCGCCGGCGACCAGGTCGAGAGCGCGCTGCGCGACTTCCTCGCGCAGCCGCGGACGCCGGCCGGTGGCTGACCGCGCTCCGCCGCATCCCGCCCGCGCTCGGCGCGCTGCTGGCGGTCAGCGCGCTGCTGGCGGTCGTCTGGGCGTGCGTGACGCCGGCGTTCCAGGCGCCCGACGAGCAGCGCCACTTCTCCTACGTCGCAGAGCCTCGGCGAGCGCTTCGCGCTGCCCGGGCGATCCCGACGCGGCCGGTCTACTCGAGCCAGCATCATCGCGGCGCATGCGACGCGCGTCAACTCCGACCAGGTCGCCGCCCAGCTGCCGGTCAAGCCCGAGTGGAGCGAGACCGTCGAGCGCGCGCTGGCGGCGAGTCGACGCGCAGACGCGCCGCGCGACGACGGCGGCGGCCGCGAGCCCGGCGTCGAGCTACCCGCCGGCCGCGTACGCGTGGCAGGCGCTCGGCTACCTGGCTGGCGCGGCGGCTCGCTGTTCGACGAGCTGCTCGGCGCGCGGCTGATGTCGGCGCTGTGGCTGCCGGTCACCGTGCTCGCGACGTGGCTGCTCGCCGGCGAGCTGTTCGGCCGCCGGCGGCTGCTGCAGACCGCGGCCGCCGCGCGTGCCGGCGCTGCTGCCGATGGTCGGCCTTCATCTCGGCGTCGGTCGAGCCCGGACGGGATGCTCTACGCGCTCTGGACGCTGGCGCTGTGGCTCGGCGTGCGCTGCATCAAGCGCGGCGTGCCGCTGCGCGAGGCGCTGGCGTTCTTCGCGCTCGTCGGCGCTCGCGTGCACGATCAAGGCGACGAGCTACGCGCTGCTGCCGGCGGCGCGCGTTCGTCGGCGTGCTGGGCCTCGCTCGCGCGGCGGCCGTGGCGCGCTCCGCGCGGCGTCGCGCTCGGCCGGCGGCGGTCGGCCGTCGCCGCTCGTGCTCACGCTCGGCGTGCTGGTGCTCGTCGTCGCGCGGCGAGCGACGCGCCCGCGGCCGCGCAGATCGCTCAGTCGACCGCGTCGCTGCCGCGAGCGGCACGAACTGGCGCGAGCTCGCCTCCTACCTGTGGCAGTACTACCTGCCGCGGCTGCCGGGCCAGCAGCACTTCGGCATCCCGGCGATCCAGGGCGGCTATCCCGCTGCTGCGGGTCTGGATCGTGCAGCGGCTGGGGCGCGTTCGGCTGGCTCGAGGTCAAGTTCCCGCCGTGGGTCTACCGGGTGCTCGGCGCTGCTGACGGCGGCCGTCGTCGTCGCCGCGGCTGGCGGCGCTGGTGCGCGCGCGGCGGCGCATCGACCTGCGCGTCGCCGGCGTTCCTCGTCCTCGCCTGCGGCGCGCTGCTCGCCGGCCTGCACTGGACCGACTACCACCAGCTCGAGGCCGGCATCGGCTTCATGCAGGGCCGCTACATGTTCCCGCTCGATCGGCATCTTCGGCCTCGCGCTCGCCGCCGCCGTCTCGCTGCTGCCCGCGCGCGCGGCGCGGCGTCGCGCGTCGGCGCGACGCGTCGGCGGCGCTGTTCGTCTTCCACGTGCTCTGCCTCGGCCTCGTGCTGGAGCGGTTCTATGCGTAGCGCCGCGCTCGCCTTCGCTGGTCGGCGCTCGCCGTCGGCCTCGCCGGCGTCGTCGTCGCTCGGCCTCACGCGCGCTCGAGCCTCGTCTACTCGCTCGGCGTCGCGCCCGCCGCGGCCGGTCGCGCGGCTCGACGCCCGGCAGCGCGCCTGCCAGGCGCCCGTCCAGCTGCCCGACGGCACGACGTTCGACCGCGTGGCGTTCACGCCGCGCACGTCCGCGCAGCCGGGACCCGCCGCTGCGCGTCGAGGTGCTCGACGACGGCACGCGGCCGGCGGCTGGCGCCGGCCGGCTGGCCGGCGGCTACGCCGACGTCGGTCCGCGCGCCGGCGCGAGCACGTCGTCGAGGTCGGGCGCGTCGAGACCGCGCGCCCGCTGCAGCTCTGCCTCGTCAACGAGGGCGCCCGGCCGTCGCGGTGATCGGCCAGCCCGGGATCGCGTCGCCGCGATCGACGCGCGACGCGTCGACGGCAAGCCGATCGACGAACGACCTCGCGTTCGACCTGCGCACCGGCGACCGCGTCGCTGCGTCGCGCTGCTGCCCGACATCGCCGACCGCGCGTCGCTGTTCCGCGCCGGCTGGGTGACGCCGGTCGTCTACCTCGTGCTCGGCGCTGCGCGCTACTGTCGGCGCGCCGCTGCTGCTGGCGCGCGGCATCGCTCGCGCGCGCCGAGGATCAGCGAGCGCCGCAGCACGACGCGCCAGTAGGCGCGCAGGCCGCAGCGGAGCAGCGCGAGCGGCCGGCGCGGCCGAGGAACGGCGAGTCGAGGTCCGGCGTGAGCCAGGCCGCGAACTCGGCGGCGGAGACCGTGCGCGTCGCCTGGATCGCGCGCCGCTCGCGCAGCAGCCGCGGCAGCGCGCGCAGCGTCTCGCGCGGTCGCCGCCAGCTTCTGCGGCAGCCAGCCGCCGGCGGCGGCGACGGCGAGCAGCGCGAGCTCGGTCGCCAGCAGCGCGGGCGCGAGCAGCCGCGAGCAGCGCGGCCCGGGTAGCAGCGCAGCGATCGTCGCCCAGCGGTTGCGCTCGAGCAGCCGCCACTTCGCCGGCGCCCTTGGCGAACTCGTAGTCGTGGTCGACGACCGCGCGCGGGCTCGACGCCGAGCGCGGCCGCCGCGCGAGCCGCAGCCGCAGCGAGAGGTCGACGTCCTCGTGGTACATGAAGAACGTCCTCCGCGAAGCCGCCGACGCCGCTCCCACTCGCGCGCGCGGGACCGCCAGGCAGGCGCCCGACAGGAACGCGACCTCGCGCGGCCCGGCTGCCGGCGGCGCGCCTGGCCCGGCCCACGCGATGCCGGTGAAGTGCACGACGCCGCCGCTGGTGTTGACCACGCGCCCGCCGTCGGCGGTCACGAGCCCCATCCACGCCGTCCAGCTCGCCGCGCGCGGCGCGCGGATCGCCTCGACGAAGCCCGGGCGCCGGCGTCGCGTCGGGGTTGAGGAACACGAGCAGGTCGCCCGCCGCCGCGCGGGCGCCGGCGTTCGCGCCGGCCGCGAAGCCGGCGTTGCGCCCGTCTCGCACGACGACCGCGCGCCGGGCGCGAGCTCGCGCGACGACGCGCGAGCGTGTCGTCGCTCGACGCGTTGTCGACGACGACGAGCTCGTCGTCCGGCGCCGAGCTGCGCGCGCAGCGCCGGCAGCGAGGCGGCGACCGCGGCCCGGCTGTTGTACGTGACGACGACGACCGACAGCCGCGTTGCAGCCTCCCGGGACATGGGGGCGCGCATGCTAGCCTGCGCGCCGTCCGGGCACGCTGCCTGCGACGCCCGCACTGGGAGCGGATGACCGCAACCCCGACCGCGCGCCGACGTTTCAAGCGGCGACCGGCCCCGCCGACCCCACGATGCCGCTCGCATACACCGCTCATCGACCGCTGCTCCTGCCTCGCCGTCGTGCCCGCCTACAACGAGGCGGCGACGGTCGGCGGCGTCGTCGCGCGCGCTGCGCCGCAGACGCCGCAGCTCGACGTCGCTCGTCGTCGACGACGGCTCGACCGACGCGACGGCGCGAGCTGCGCCGAGCGACGCCGGCGCGCGCGTCCTGCGGCTGCCGTTCAACCTCGGCATCGGCGGCGCCGTCCAGGCCGGCTTCAAGTACGCCGACGAGAACGGCTACGACTACATGGTCCAGGTCGACGGCGACGGCCAGCACGACCCGGGCGAGATCGCGAAGCTGTTCGCGGCGATGGACGGCCCGACCGCGCCGACATGATCTGCGGCTCGCGCTTCGCGACGCCGACGGGCTACGTCGCGCCGATCAGCCGCCGCACCGGCATCCACGTCTTCGCGTTCCTGCTCTCGCGGCTCCTGCGCCAGCCGGTCACCGATCCGACGTCCGGCTTCCGGCTCTACAACCGCCGCGCGATCGCGCTGTTCGCGCGCGACTACCCGCACGACTACCCCGAGGTCGAGGCGGTGCTGATGCTGCACCACCACCGCCTGACGATGCGCGAGGTGCCCGTGCGGATGTTCCAGCGCGGCGGCGGCGTCTCGTCGATCAGCTCGGGCAAGTCGTTCTACTACATGGTCAAGGTGCTGCTCGCGCTGTTCGTCGGCCTCGGCCGGCGCGCGCGCCGTGCCCGAGCCGGGCGAGCCGGCCCCGGTCGCCGCGGAGCACGGGATCTGATGGACAGCCGGCTGCAGATCGTCGCGATCGTCGGCGCCGTCGGCGCTGCTGCTGCTCGTGCTCGAGCTGGTCCGCCGGCGCGCGCTGATGGAGCGCTACGCGCTGCTGTGGATGCTCTGCGCGGTCGTGGTCCTCGGCCTCGCGGTCTGGCAGGACGCGCTCGACGTGCTCGCGCGCCAGATGGGCATCGTCTCGGCGCCGAACGCGCTGTTCTTCGTCGCGGTCGCGTTCATCCTGCTGCTGCTGCTGCACTTCTCGGCCGCCATGTCGCGGCTCAGCGACCAGTCCAAGGTGCTCGCCCAGCGCCAGGCGATCCTCGAGCAGCGCCTGCGCGAGCTCGAGTGCGCCGCAGCCCGAGAGCGACGAGCCCGGGCCTGGAGCCGGTCGGCTCGTTCGCGACTAGCCCGTTGCTACCGTGGCCGCCCCCATGCCCAACATCGAGAACTCCAACATCCTCGTCATCGGCGGCGCCGGCTTCATCGGCTCGCACATCGTCGACCAGCTCCTCGACGAGCCGGTCGCCGAGATCACCGTGCTCGACAACTTCGTCCGCGGCACGCGCGACAACCTCGCCGACGCGGTCGCGCGACCAGCGCGTCGAGCTCGTCGAGGGCTCGGTCACGGACCGCGAGCTGCTCGCGCGCGCTGATGGGGGCGCCGACTACGTCTTCCACCTCGCCGCGCTGTGGCTGTTCGAGTGCGTGCACGAGCCGCGCAAGGCGCTCGAGATCAACGTCGTCGGCACGTACAACGTCATCGAGGCCGCGCAGCGCCGCCGGCGTCAAGAGGGTCGTCTACTCGTCGTCGGCGTCGGTCTACGGCGACGCGCTGTTCACGCCGATGACCGAGGACCACCCGTTCAACAACCGCACGATGTACGGCGCGACCAAGATCGCCGGCGAGCAGTTCTTCCGCGCGTTCCACGAGCAGCACGGGCTCGACTACGTCGGCCTGCGCTACATGAACGTCTACGGCCCGCGGATGGACTACAGGGCACGTACGTCAGCGTGATCATGAAGGTGCTCGACAGGATCGACGCCGGCGAGCGCGCCGGTGATCTTCGGCGACGGCAGCCAGGCCTACGACTTCGTCCACGTCGACGACGTGGCGCGCGCAACATCCTCGCGCTGAAGGCCGACGCGACCGACGAAATCTACAACGTCGGCACCGGGGTCAAGACGACGATCAAGGAGCTGGTCGACACGCTGCTCGAGATCACCGGCTCCGACGCTCGAGCCCGAGTACCGCCCGCAGGAGCAGATGTTCGTGACGCACCGCGTCGGCAGCACCGAGAAGGCCGAGCGCGACCTCGGCTTCGTGGCCGAGATCGCCCTACGAGGACGGCCTGCGCTCCGTGGTCGAGTGGCGGCGCAGCGACCAGCGGCGCGCGCTCGCCGAGCGCCTAGGCCGAGCCCGCGCAGCTGCATGTGCGGCATCGCCGGCGTCCTCGACCGCGACGGGCGCGCCCGTCCCGCTCGAGGTCCTGCGGCGGATGACGCGACGCGATCGCGCACCGCGGGCCGGACGGCGAAGGCCACTTCGTCGACGGGCCGTCGGGCCTCGGCCAACCGGCGGCTGGCGATCATCGACCTCTCGCCCGCCGGCCACAGCCGATGGCGAGCCGAGGACGGCTCGCTCGTCATCACCTACAACGGCGAGATCTACAACTTCCGCGAGCTGCGCGCCGAGCTCGAGCGGCTCGGCCACGCGTTCCGCTCGCACACCGACACCGAGGTCGTGCTCACGCGCCTACGAGCGAGTGGGGCGCCGGCTGCGTCGAGCGCTTCAACGGCATGTTCGCGCTTCGCGATCTGGGACCGCGACCAGCGCGAGCTGTTCCTCGCGCGCGACCGCTACGGGATCAAGCCGCTCTACTACGCCGAGGCCGGCGCCGCTCTGCTCTTCGGCTCGGAGATCAAGGCGCTGCTCGCGCACGACGCGTTTCGCGCCGAGCGTCAGCCGCGAGCACCTGCTCGAGTACTTCACGTTCCAGAACATCTTCACCGACGGCACGCTGTTCAAGGGCGTGCAGCTGCTGCCCGCCGGCCATCGCGTGACGATCGCGCGCCGACGGCGGCGCCGTGCGGCCCGAGCGCTACTGGGACTTCGACTTCCGCGAGCCCGAGCGGCGACGTCGCCGACCCGCGCGAGTACGAGGAGGAGCTCGACCGCCTGTTCCGGCAGGCGGTCGAGCGCCAGCTCGTCACCGACGTGCCGGTCGGCGCGTACCTCAGCGGCGGCATGGACTCCGGCTCGATCACCGCGCTCGCGGCGCAGCAGCTGCCGTACCTGAACACGTTCACGGTCGGCTTCGACATGACGTCGGCCTGCGGCATCGAGCTGCGGCACCGACGAGCGCGAGAAGGCCGAGGCGATGTCCTACCTCTTCAAGACCGAGCACTACGAGACGGTGCTCAAGGCGGGCGACATGGAGCGCTGCATGCCGGCGCTCGATGTGGCACCTCGAGGACCCGCGCGTCGGCCAGAGCTACCCGAACTACTACGTCGCGCGGCTCGCCAGCAAGTTCGTGAAGGTCGTGCTCGCCGGGCTCGGGCGGCGACGAGCTGTTCGCCGGCTACCCGTGGCGCTACTACCGCGCGGTCGTCAACGACGACTTCGACCACTACATCGAGAAGTACTACGGCTTCTGGCACCGGCTGATCCCGAACGCGCGTGCATGCCGCGGTTCTTCCGCGCCGACGTCTGGAACGACGTCAAGGACGTGCGGACGATCGACATCTTCCGCGCGCAGTTCCCGGACACGCAGGCGCCGGCAGTCGCCGGAGGAGTACGTCAACCACTCGCTCTACCTCGAGGCGCAAGACGTTCCTGCACGGCCTGTTCGTCGTCGAGGACAAGCTGAGCATGGCGCACAGGCTCGAGAACCGCGTGCCGTTCCTGGACAACGACCTCGTCGACTTCGCGCAGCGGGTGCCGGTCGCGGCTCAAGCTGCGCGACCTCGACGAGGTCGTGCGCCTGAACGAGAACGAGCCCGGCGACAAGACGCAGCGCTACTTCCAGCGCACGCGCGACGGCAAGCTGCTCCTGCGCAAGGTGATGGAGCGCTACGTGCCGGAGACGATCACCGACCAGGTCAAGCAGGGCTTCTCCGGCCCGGACGCCAACTGGTTCCGCGGCGACTCGATCGACTACGTCCGGCGCGAGCTGCTCGACCCGGACGCGCGCGATCTACGAGTTCCTCGACCCGGCGGGCGTGCGGCCGCTCGTCGAGGACCACCTCGAGGGCCGCGAGAACCGGCGCCTGCTGCTCTGGTCGCTGCTGAGCTTCGAGCACTGGTGCCGCACGTTCCTCAAGGGCGCGCACCCGTGAGGGTGCTGGTCACCGGCGCCAGCGGGTTCCTCGGGACGCCGGCTCGTGCCGCTGCTGGCGCGAACGGCACGAGCGTGGTCGGCGCTCGCGCGCCGGCCCGGTCGACGGCGTCGAGACGCGTCGTCGCCGACCTCGGCCGCGGCGAGCGCGACGCTGCCCGCGCGCTCGACGCCGTCGTGCACCTCGCGCAGTCGCGCCGCTACCGCGAGTGGCCCGACGGGCGCGGCCGACGTGTACGCGGTCAACGTCGACGCGCACGTTCCGGCTGCTCGAGCACGCGCGCCGCGCGGCGCGTCGCACTTCGTCCTCGCCTCGACCGGCGGCGTGTACGCGCCCGCCGCGGGCCCGCTGCGCGAGGACGACCCGCTCGCGCCCGCGCGGCTTCTACCCGCGCTCCAAGCTCGCCGCCGAGGTGCTCGCCGACGGCTACGCGGCCGTGTCGTCACGGCGATCCTGCGGCCGTTCTTCATCTACGGCCCCGGCCAGGACGGGCATGCTGATCGCCAGCTGGCGCGCGCGCGTGCGGCGCGGCGAGGAGGTCGTGGTGCAGGGCGACCCGGGCTGCGGCTCAACCCGATCCACGTCGACGACGCCGCCCGGGCGGTCGCCGCCGCGCTCGAGCTCGAAGGAGCCGGCGACGATCAACGTCGCGGGCGCCGAGGCGGTGACGCTCGACCGAGCCTGGTCGAGCTGCTCGGCCGAGCTCGGCGGGCGTCGAGCCGCGGATCCGCCACGCCGAGGGCGCGGCGCCTCGACTGGTCGCCGACACGACGCGCATGCGCGACGTGCTCGGCGTCACGCCGCGCGTGTCGCTGCGCGACGGCCTCGCGAGGTGTCTGCGCCGGCGCCTCGCACCGTGATCCCGTAGGGATCGACGTGCTCGTGGACCACCTCGAGACCGGCGCGCGCGAACCAGTCGACGGACCTCGTCGAGCGTGTGCCGCGAGCAGTCCTGCGGGTGGTACCAGTCGTAGTTGATCGCCGCGTTGGCCTCGGCGTCGAGCTCGTCGCTCCAGAAGCACTTCATGAAGAAGTGGTAGACGAAGCGCTGCACGTCGTAGGTGCCGGCCTCGATGCCGAGCTCGTCGATCTCGGGCACGGTGATCTCGGCC